>NZ_RAPN01000001.1:1369352-2738705 GCF_003610535.1 Mangrovibacterium diazotrophicum
CTTCTCAAACAAAGTAGTCGAATTTAAAATGACACGCAGCTGCTCATCTTTTGCTGTTTTGGTGGTGATTAAAACAACGCCATTTGCAGCCTGGCTCCCATACAAAACCGCACCGCTCGTTCCTTTTATAAATTCAATCGAAGCAATGTCATCCGGGTTAATCTGCGAAAGTCCGTCGCCTTCATCCAATCCTCCCCACATATTAGGTTGTTCGCCAAGGTTGTTCACCATTGGAATTCCATCAATCACAAATAAAGGAGTGCTTTTCTCGGAAAGAGATCGCTGACCGCGCAAAGTAACGGCAACCGATCCACCAACGCCGGATGTACTGTTTAAAACCTCCAGCCCGGCAACAGTTCCTTGTAAAAAGTCAGCAACGTTCAATTGGGGAAATTTACGAAGAACATCCTCGTTTAAAGATTCTTTCAAATCCAACAAATCGACACGAAAATGCAGACTATCTGCTTTAAGACTATCATCCGCAAACGTTTGTACAGAAGATTCAACTGAACTTAATTTACTAGCGTGAGTTTCCGAAGCGGAAACAAAAGTGGGCACGATGCACATTAAAATGATTAATGCACAAAGAGGTTTGGTCAATCTAAGTTTATTCATTTCAAGAGTCTCTTAAACTTTAAAGCAGGGGCACGATTGTGCTTCTACCTGCGTCCTGTTTTACAACTCCAAAGCTAATCAGAGAACGGTCTTGTTGTACTTAATTAACACCAAGCTTAAAATATTTTTAAATTGAAAATGGGCTGGAAACAAAAAAAGCTCCCCGAGGGGAGCTTTCTAAAAATTAGTTATATATCAGAAGTTTGAACCACTACCAGTATCAAACCACAAGCGAGTACTAATTAAGTCGTCACCTTTCATTGTTGCGACTGCAGCAGAGATCAATTCAGGGCTGTCAGAGCGCTCTGAATCAAGGAACGGCATACGTTTGATCCATTCATCATCAGGAATTACACCCCAGTCAGAGTTGCTGTCGTTTTTGTATACAAGAGGCAATTTAGGATAGCCGGTACGACGGAAATCAGCCCAAGGTTCATTCGGGTTTGTAAACCCTGCGATCCATTTTTGAGTAATGATTTTTTCCAATTTTTCTTCGTTAGTTGCTGTTTCATCCCAAGCAACAGTCACAGTCGAACGAGAAACGAAATCGTTAATAGATCCGCTATAAACAGCATCATCATAATCAATCGGAGTACTTGTTGCATCAGCCAAATAATCATCGGCACCACCAACACCCCATTGAGAGAATGAAGCACGAACACCAGCGTCGTAGTTTGAACCAGCATCGCCGGCACCAGTCCAACCACGCAGAGAAGCTTCAGCCAAATCGAAATAAACTTCAGACGCAGTCAAATACGGTCTTTCAGTAACTGATTGGAAGCTTTCGTTGATCGTTGAATAATCTGAGTGGTCAGCTTTTGCTGTCAACTGCGCACCGTTGCGGATACCTTTGTAAGGGAAGTCAGGGTGGTCAGCATAAACAGACTCAGCAGTTGTTGCAGGTTCAAAGTAAGCTGCAATACGTGGGTCTTTCAATCCAACCAGGAACGATTCCATACCTGCAGACATACGAGTGTCACCCCAGCTGAAACAGATAACTGACAAATACAGATCTGAACCATACAGTGAGATATTGAAGTTATCATCGTTTGAAGTAATCAAACCGGCAGCATCAGCGATCGCCTTTTCACCTTCAGTTTGAGCTAAATCAGGAGCAACGTTCGAGATACGGATTGCCAAACGCAAACGCATAGAGTTGACCACTTTTGCCCAGCTTGCAACATCACCTGCATAGCTGGCATCGAATCTAGTCAAACCTTCATAGTCACTGTTAGCTGCAAAAACAGCCTGAATATCATCCAAATCATCAAAGAAGGCATTGTAAAGTACTTCTTCGCTATCGTAGCTCACATCTTCTGAACCATAAGTAGAATAGATTACCGGACCGTGGTAAGTTGTCAAACGAGACACACCTAAGATACGGATCAACTTTGCCCAAGCAACGAACACGTCGTAACCACCTTCTTGTGCTATGTCAATTACCTGGCTGGCAGGAGACATCAAGTTGTTATAAATACGGTTCCAGTAAGTGTTCCAAGTGATGTAGTAAGTTGTGTTGTTTACACCACTAACGAACGGAGTTGGAGTCGCCATATAGTCGCAATACGACTCTGAAACCAAGTTTTCCTCAACCTGGTGTCCGAAAATGTTAGCCAACAAAGTTGGATAGAATGAGCCAATATGGTTAAAATCCTGAGTCAACGACTCATCAGTAATCTCGTACGGGTTAACGTTTGCCTCTTCAAAGCCATCTGTACAAGCGTTGGCGAAGAGTGCGACAATAAATATGAATAGTATTTTTTTCATGACACGTCTGTATTAGAATGTAAATTTAAGGTTGAATCCGTAAGTTCTGGTTGCCGGAACATTAAAGTTATCCAACGATTGTGATCCCAAGTCTGTACTCATACTCAATTCAGGATCGAACGGTGCTTTCTTGTATAAGAAGAACAAGTTATTTCCAACCACTGAGAATGATGCTGCTTGCAATGGCAAACCTAATGATTTAACGTCCAAATCATATGAAAGTGCCAATTGTGTTAAACGAATGTTAGTTCTGTCGTATACATAAGCTTCAGCAATACCGTTACGTCCACCTACAGTTGAGTAATACAGTTGTGGATCAATTTGAGTCATAACAGTACCAGATTCTTCGGTAATTCCGTTTACAGCTACATAACCTTTATCACGAGCATCAGCAGTACGTTGGCTTACACCATAACCATCCAAAATTGATTCTGTTTGGCTGAATGCTTTACCACCGATTTTAGCGTTGATCAGGAAGCTCAATGTGAAACGTTTGTAATCGAAGCTGTTGTTCCAACCTAAGCTGAAGTCAGGTTCCAGGTTACCCAGGTAAACCGGGCTGTCAGAAGCAGTTTTCAACGGAGTACCATCTTCGTCCAACAAGATTTGGCCAGCGTCGTTTCTTCTGAATTGGATACCATACATATCACCGATTGAACCGCCTGTGTAAATACGGTTGATATAACCCTCAGAACTACCTAAGTCGATGTATTTTGATGGCTCACCTGGGTACAACTCAACAACTTTGTTGTTGTTTTTAGAGAAGTTCAAAGATGAGTTCCATTCAAAGTCTGATGTTTTCACCGGTGTTGAGTTCAATACGATTTCAACCCCTTTGTTCACGATTTCACCAGCGTTGAAGTACATGCTTGTGTAGTAGTTGTCTTGTTTACTACCCGACAATGTTTTAGACAGCGCTTGGTTTGTACTTGTAATGTGGTAGTATGTGAAATCCAGACCTAAACGGCCATTGAAGAATCTCCAGTCAGTACCCAATTCCCAAGTTACTAATTGTTCTGGTTTTGCATCGGTAAACGGCTTCACAGTGTTACGGTCAACACTGCCACTTGCGTTGATGCTGTGGTTTACCTGGATCAAGCCCCATGGAACTTCGTTGTTCACTTGAGAAGCACTTGCACGAACTTTAGCGAAGCTGATGAACTCAGGCATTGTTACCATTTGGCTAAGGATACCAGTCAAACCGGCAGCTGGGTAGAAATAAGATTCGTTACCAGTTGCAGCCAAAGTAGAAGACCAGTCGTTACGACCTGATAAATCCAGGAACAACATATCTTTGAAACCTAACTGAACGCTTCCGAATACACCTTCTTTGATGATTTTACCACCATAGATTGATTTAATCGCTACGTTATCCGGAACGTTTTGGAAATAAAATTCGTTAGGATACAACAAGTCATTTGTTCCGTTATCAACGCTAACCCCATCACCATAAACAGATTCCTGGTAGCTGGCACCTGCAACAGCGCTCAAACTCAAATCACCAAACTCGTTTTGGTAAGAGAAAATACCGTCAGAATACAACTGCTTGTCAGCAAATTTTTTGTAATTCCAACGCCCGTTTTCTGAGATATTTACAGTGTTACCACCGGCATAGAATTTTTGTTCGAATGTTTTGTTCGCATAGTCGTAGCTACCACGAGCCTGGAATTTCAATTTTTCAGTAATCTGATAGTCTAATGTCAAACTGGCAATAACACGTTTTGTCAAGTCAGTTTTTGGCTGTTTGTTGATCAACCAATATGGGTTTGATTGGTTATCCGCTTTGATATGCCATTCTTGCCAGTTCATATTTCTTGACGTCATGAAGTACTGGTAATTGTCTTTGAAGTAAGAGAATGGCTGTGCACCCAAGCTTGAATCAGACAACGGAGTTGCACCACTTCTTGGGAACAGGTACAAACCAGTCAATGGGTTCAGGTAGTAACCGGCACCAGGACGGTTTTTAGAACGTTCAGAAGTCAACATTACGTTAGAAGTCAAAGTCAATTTATCATCTAACATTTTAGCAGATTGCTTGAATGTAACGTTGTGTTTTTGATAGCTGTTGTTTGGAACAACGCCACCAGCACCTGTATTTCCGTATGAGAAATAAGTTGACATTTTTTCGTTACCACTGCTCACAGAAACAGTGTTGATCAGGTTGTAACCTGTTTCGAAGAAATCGTCAACGTAGTCGCTTTCGTAGTTTCCTTTTGTGTATGACCAGCTTTCAGCTGTACCACCGTCAGCTCCGTAAGAGAATTGCAGATCAGGAGTCTCGATTACGCTTTCGAAAATTGCACTTGAGTTGAAAGAAACAGTTGTTTTTCCTTCTTTTCCTTTTTTAGTTGTAATGATGATTACACCGTTAGCACCCTGGCTACCGTAAAGGATAGAAGCAGTTGCACCTTTCAATACACTGATGCTTTCAATGTCGTCCGGGTTCAACTGAGAAAGACCGTCACCTTCGTCAGTACCACCCCACATACCAGCTTGATCACCTTTGTTGTTTACCATTGGAATACCATCGATAACATACAACGGATCGCTTACCGAGTTCACGGATTTGCTACCACGCAATACAGTACGGGTAGAACCACCGGCGCCAGAGCTACTTTTACGAATCTCCAAACCGGCGGTTTTGCCACTCAAACCGCTCATGAAGTTAACGTCTCTTGCTTTCATCATTTCCTCGCCACTAACCTCTTGCGAAGAGTAAGTCAACGTTTTAGATTCACGTTTGATACCCAAAGCGGTAACCACAACCTCATCTACAGCGATGTTGTTGCTCTTCAAAACTACATCAATTGATGATCTTCCGTCAACAGATACTTCCTGGGTTTCGTAACCCATAAATGAAAATACCAAAACTGCACCTTCCGAATTCTGAAGATTGAAGGTATAATTACCATCAAAATCAGTAGCCGCACCGTGGTTGGTACCCTTTTCCAACACGGCCACACCCGGCAGCGGTTCATTGTCTCCCTCTGAGACAACACGTCCAGTCACGGTCTGTGCCATTGCCGACACGGTACCTAGCAGGACGAGTACGAAAAATAATAAGGACAACTTTTTCATAGTTTGTTCAATTTTAAAAGATGAATACAATAAGATTCACTGAGTATAAGTATTAACTGATCTGTTTCTATTCTTTTTGTTACCGCACACATTTTGCGAAAAAATCAAATTGATGATTACTTCATTTTCATACCAATTAAATTCGTGACATGATAATTTGATTTCCTTGCTGCTCGATCCGTGCGCTGACTATTTCAGCAACGATCTGCAAGAGTTCAGGCGCCGAGTTACCTAGGTCAAGATTTCCGGAGAACGTCTCTTTCTCCAATTCGGGGTCGGCAAGTTGAATATCCACGTTATAATAACGTGACACTTTGCGAACAATCTCGGGCAACGGCTCTCGCTCAAAAATGAGATAGCCTTTTCGCCACGATGTGTACAAGTCGGTATTTACTGCTTTTTGATTCAGGCTGGAATTCAACGGATTGTAGGACGCAAGATATCCGGGAATCATCTTCTCCTCGCTTTTACCAACAAACGACGTTCCCTGGTAACTCAATTCGACCGATCCTTCAACCAAAACAGCACTGGTCTCTTTATCGTCTCGGTAAGCACTCACATTGAATACGGTGCCTAAAACCTCAACTTCCAGGTCTTTGGTTAAAACATGAAACGGGTGACCTTTGTCGTGAGACACTTCAAACATCCCCTCTCCTTCCAGGTAAACTTCTCTTTTCCCTTTATCAAAGCGAGCAGGAAAAACGAGGCGGGAACCTGAATTCAACCAAACTGATGAGTTATCGCTAAGCGTTACGTGAGTTCGTTTCCCAAAAGGAACAACCACTGTATTCATGGCCGGCTTTTGAGAATCGATGTCCTGGTTCACTTTTCCCGAATCATCAATATCTATTACATTACCTGTTTCCGAATAGCCAATTTCAGATTCTTTCGAATCGATGGCGATGGTCTCATCGTTAGATAAGATCAATTGCGTGTTGCCATTCACAGGAACCATTTCCCAGTTCTCGGCATAAGATCTCACGGCTGAATCCTGATTTGACAGGTACAGGTAAGAAACACTCACAAAAATGAGGAAACTTGCCGCTGCGGTGAAGCGACTGATTATTAGTTTCCGGCGGTAGGCAACAATAGAGTGTTGAATTTTGTCGCCGAGCTGTTGTTTTTGCTTTGGCTTAAACCAGTTTTTGTTTCCGATCAAGGCACGGTAAATCAATCCGGCAAGGCTAAACGAACGGTCGTTTCGTCCTCCTTTGTTACCCTTCTCATCTCCTATTAGCTCCTCAACCAAGTGATCGTTTATCAGGATGTCTTCAACGTTATATTTAACCTTATCGTTTCTCATTACCGTGCTTAATCAAGAAAAGTTGCAGTTGCTTATTTCTGCGCATTTACAAACCATAAGCACGGTATGGCTAAAACATAGACAAGAAATTGTAACTTTTTTTACAAGATTTTAACGACCAACAGTCAAGTCACTGAAAAACAACAATCTAAAAATTTATTTTTTCTTGATTTTTTATAAAAAAGAAAGGAAACTTAGAACTGCACTTTGACATTTAACCCAAAAGAACGGGTAGAAGGAACGCTGAAACTGTCAATAGCTTGATCCTGAATCAAGGTGTTCAGGGTAATTTCAGGATCGAACGGAGCGGATTTGTAAAGGAAAAACAAGTTCTGCCCAACCAGCGAAAGCTGAATATCTTTTATGCCCAGGTTTTCCGGAGAAAAAGAATAAGAAAAACGAATTTGAGACAAACGAATATTATCCCGGCTGTAGCTGTAAACTTCTTTGATACCACTGCGCTCACCTACCGAGGTATAATATACCTGCGGGTCGATCTCGTTAACCGGTGTTCCGTCGGGCAATACAGCATTGATGTTCACCGCGCCATTATCCCGGGCTACGGCCGTCCGCTTACTGACACCATAACCATCCAGCATCGATTCGGTTTGGCTAATCACTTTTCCGCCAAATTTGGCGCCAATCAAAAAATCCAACGACAAATTTCGATAGGCTATGCGATTATTCAGCCCCAGGTTATAGCGTGGATTTGAATTACCGATATATTCCTGTCGTTCGCTTTTACGTATGGTTCCGTTTTCATTCAACAAAATTCGTCCTCTCTCGTCGCGCTCAAATTTATACGCATAAAGATCGCCAAACGAGCCGCCCTCGTCGATGATCAACTGGTATCCTTCGTTATCGGAAAGCACAATGGGATTCTTCAATTCATCGCTTAACTTGACGATCTTATTCTGATTTTCGGAATAGTTGAATGTTGCCGTCCACTCGAAATTCCTCGTTCGAATCGGGCAAACGAAAACGGTTGACTCTGTTCCCTGGTTGGTTATTTTACCGGCATTCACATAGTAAGTGGTGTAACCCGATCCCGATGGCGCCGGAAGTTCAATAAACTGATCCAGGCTGACAACTTTGTAATACGTAAAGTCGAAGCCAAAGCGATTCTTCCAGAACTTAAATTCCGTTCCCAACTCGTAGCTCTGTATTTTTTCAGGTCGTAAATTTTCGAATGATTTGGTCGTGTTAAAAACCACACCAACCGGTCCGATGGAATGTTGTGGATTGACCCGATTAAACGGTACTTCGTTGGATACCCGCGAGAATGAACTTCTCAGTTTTCCGTAGGAAATAAATTCAGGTAATGTAACTAAGTCGGTGATAATACCGCTCAATCCAACCGATGGATAAAAATAAGAATCATTACCTGTGCCATACAAACTTGAAGCCCAATCGTTTCGACCGGAAATATCCAAAAACAATTTGTCATCGTAATTAAGCTGAACGTTTCCGAAAACAGCCTCTTTGATTAACCGACTCGACAAAATCGAGTACACAATCACGTTATCTTCGATATTCTGGAAATAAAACTCATTCGGATAAAGAAGTCCGTCTGTGTCTGTATCAACCGTAAGCCCCTGCCCGATTGTACTTTTTTGGTAGCTTGTTCCGAGTATCGCACTGACACTGAACTTCTCCCAATTATCATTATAAAAAAGAATGGCATCTCCGTAGATGAGTTGATCATCCACCTTGGTGTAAACCCAGCGCCCGTTCGGGTGTACGTTCGTCACATTAGAGCCGGCCTTATGCTTTTCTTCATAGGTTTTAACGGCGTAATCGTAGCTGCCACGTACCTTCAAATTAAAATGATCGTTGAACCGAAAAGCGGCATTCACATTGCCGATAATTCTTTTAATCTGGTCTTCCCTTGGTTCGTTATTTATAATCCAGTAGGGGTTCGACTGAAAATGGTCTTCAACAAACCAATTTTGAACGTACAAGTTTCTGTCTGCATTGAACACCTGGTAATTCTCTTTGTATTGCGAAAAATCCCGATCGCGCGGAAAGAAATAAAGTCCCGTAAGCGGATTCAGGTAATAACCAGCCATGTATTTATTTTTGACCTGTTCTTCGGTCAGCATGATATTTGAGCCAAGTATCAACCGTCCCTCGAGTAGGTTACTCGACTGCTTAAAAGTCAAATTGATTTTCTCATATTTATTCTTCGGAATCACCCCTTGCGACGACGTGTGTGCAAACGAAAAATAGGAAGTCGTTCGGTAGCTACCTCCACTCAGGCTGAGTGTATTTACCAGGTTGGTTCCGGTTTGAAAGAAATCCTTAACGTAGTTGTCCTTATAATTTCCTTTTTCGTAGGACCAGCTTTCGGATGCGCCGTTTAGACTACCGTAGTCAAACTGAAGCTCCGGCAAATCTTTAATTGTCTCAACCGTGAAATACGAACTCAAATTAACTTTAAGAGCTCCAGGTTCACCTTTCTTCGTGTTGATGAGAATCACCCCGTTTGCCCCCTGACTGCCGTAAAGCGCTGCCGCATTTGCGCCTTTCAGTACGGTGATACTCTCAATATCGTCTGAATTAACCTGCGATAGTCCGTCTCCCTGGTCGCCACCATCAAAAAGTCCAAGCTGCCTGCCTTTACTGTTGACCATCGGAATCCCGTCAATGACAAACAACGGTTCGCTGGATGTACTCAACGACTTATTCCCCCGAAGCAAAACTTTTGAAGATCCGCCTGCACCCGATGCACTTCGGGTAACCTGCATGCCGGAAACCTTGCCGGAAAGACCTGAAACAAAACTGTATTCGCGACTGGATACTCCCTCGTAATCAATCGTCTGCTGAGCAAATGACAAGGATCTTTCATTCCGTTGAATCCCCAAAGCAGATACGACAACTTCCTCAACACCGAAGTTATCCGGCAACAAAACGACATTCAGAACCGAATCTGCGCCCAAACTCTCCTGAATGGTCTTCATTCCGACAAAAGAAAAGGTTAACAGTTTTGTGTCTGCAGGTATTTTCAGCAGGTAATGACCTCCAAAATTTGTCGTAACTCCATATGATTTTCCGAAAACAAACACGGAAACGCCCGAGATCGGATTTCCGCTTTCATCCGTCACATTTCCTTCTATGATCCTATTTTCCTGGCTGAGATTATCGGATTGAAGCGCTGATAACGCTTGGGAATCTTGTTCCTTGAGGATGATAATTTGTCGATCGAAAATTTTGTAGCTGAGGTCTGTTCCTTTTAACGCCTGATCCAACACTTCGTTGACTGTTCCCGATTCGACCGAAACGGACACTTTGCGTTTTGAGTCAACCTGGCTGTCGTTATAGAAGATGATGTACTCGCTTTGCAACTGAATCAGCTCAAATATCTTTTTCAGGTTTGATTGTTTTAATTGAACCGTAACACTCCCCTCCTGAGCCCTTCCGGACAAGCAAGCACAAGCAACCAAAACAATTATCAGCAGGAGTCTCTTTTTCATCTTTTATAACAACAACAGAACCGCTATTTTTATTCAGCCAATCCAATAAATATTATTGACTGACTGCGTTTTAATCGTCAAGGCTCGTCAATATCGTTGCCTTTCGGAGCTGTAATCTATAATTTTTGAGGAATTTCACAGGCCTGCAATTAATCTGCCTGCAGTGACGCGGATTTTAGGAATGAACATCCTTCCCTTTAAACAAAATACCATCGCTCGTTTCTTCCACTTGATTTCCTGTGATTTCTGAAATAATTCCCATAACCTCCAAGGCTGAATTACCCAAATCAAGGTAACCTGAAAAAGTTTCAGCCTCCAGGGCCGGGTCTACAAACGAAATTCGCATATTGTAATACCGAGACAACTTTTTGGCAATCACCGACAACGGACTGTTCTCTAAAATCAAATAGCCATCTTTCCAGGATGTAAACTGATCGGTATCAACCAACGATTGCTCAACCGATCTTTCAGTTGCATCAAAAACCGCCAAAGTACCCGGCACCATTTTCTGATTTACCGAAATCCCCCAAAGTTTACTTTTATATTCCAGTTCTACCGATCCCCGAACAAGTACGGTTTGAACGACTGAATCATCTTCATAAGCACTCACATTGAAACTTGTTCCCAATACACGAACATCCAACTGTTCTGTCAACACAGAAAACGGACGTTGTTCATCATGAGTTACATCAAATAAAGCCTCGCCCTGCAGGAAAACTTCCCGCTTGTCGGCACCAAATTTCACCGGATAAGTCAATTTCGATCCGGAATTTAGCCAAACCTCCGTTTGATCGGGCAATACTACATGACTGCGTTTGCCGTAGGGCACAACCAAGGTATTGTAAGTTTGCGCCAGCTGAGCCAATGTTGTTTCAGTACTCATAGAGTCCTGAATATGAATCTCCTCTCCATTAGCAGAATAGCTAACCGAAGATTCGGTCGACATTAATTGTACATCTTCAGCTCCGGGAATAACCAGTCTCGTGAACTTAGTATTGACGGGTATTTCCGCCATCGAAGCGTATTGTCGTATCGGTGACTGATTCTGCGAGTTCAACCAAAAAGTCAAGCCAACCAACAAAATCGCTATAGCTGCAACGGAACTTGTCCAAACGATTAACCGACTCTTTCGTTCCCGTTTAATTGATTCCTGAATTCGCTGTCCAACCAGGATTTTATCTGGTCCCGCGAACTCCTGCTTACCCGCCTTGAGTGCATCAACAATATTACCGGCCAATTCGAAATCAGCAGAACGTTCATTAACAGAAAAACTTTTTTTCATGAGCTTATCTATCAGCGCGTCTTCTGTCAAAATATCTTCAGCTTTTTTATTTAAATCTCTGCTACTCATCTGTTCATTAAACGTTGACTTAAAAATTCAGGAGTACTGTGACTCACCACTTTTTAACACAACGCAATTTTATTTCTAATAATGTTCAATATTAAACTATTTTGCCCGATTTCTTCATGAAAATAAACAAAAACATCAGTTCCTGCCCTTCCATTTGTTCCCGAATCGTCTTAATTGACCGGTACACCGAAGTGCGGACTGATTCAACCGAAATATCCATAATTACCGCTATTTCGTGATAAGGCATCTCCAACTGAAATTTCAGATTCAGAATCTCCCGTTGCTTCTCCGGCAATTCGTTGATTAAACAGTTTACTTTCGACATTTGTGCTTGTTGCTCATCCAATTCATCCGGATCTACATTGTCATGCAGATTATCTGATTCGCTGGTCAAGTTCTCGGAATAAACCAATCGAAGACTTTTTTTCCCGGAAGTCTGAATTTTTCGTTTCAGCGACTTAAATAAATAATTGCGGATGTTGTCGTTGTCTGAGAGGTTTTTACGGTATTTGTACAAATCGAAAATAAGATCGTGCATGCAATCTTTTACCAATTCGTGGTCGCGCGTGAAGATTGTTCCGAAAGAAAACAGGATGTCCGCATAGAGATTGTAAAGCTCCTGAAACGCCTCAGCGTCACCGGACTTTATTCTCTTCCACAGAAAATAATCATGATTCCCCTCTATTTGCATATCCAAAACCTTCAGTTTTATCCAAAGGAAAAGCATCATCTATAACCGAAAAGCCTTCCCCGGATACAAATAAATATTCGATAATTTGATAAAATAGGGGCAAAGTTTCTTCCAAGCAACATGCAACAAAACAGCAACCAGCCACTTGCCCAAAAACAACTCAACCGAAGATTTTTACCCGCTTCTTCGGTTTAGCTTATCTAGTTTCTCGTTTTTAACGAACGCGAAATTAGAATGAAAAAATCAACTAGCCAACAAACTTATTGATTTATTGACCAATCAACTGTTTTTATGACACAAAAAATGAGGATTTAATATTAATTTGTCAGATTCATTTTCGAGTTTTCCTCAAAATGAATAGTACACCACCTATTTGTCCATGAAACAGTTGCAGGCATGTTCCAGCCGCTATTCTCCTACTACAACCATTCTTAAGACATCCAACAAATGCACCCAGAATTTTTCGGTCGATTCAATATGAATTCGTTCATCCGGCGAATGGGCATTCCGAATTGTGGGGCCAAAAGAAACCATATCCAGTTCGGGATATTTTTCGAGAAACAAGCCGCATTCGAGTCCAGCATGAATACTGCGAACAATCGGCTCCTGCCCAAAAAGGCGCTTGTATGACTGGGCTGCCACCCCAACGATGTAGCTGCCCGGGTTTGGCGTCCAACCGGGATAGCCTTCTGAATGTTTCGCCTCGGCTCCTGCCATTTCAAAAACCGAACGAACCATTTGGGCGGCCATTAACTTTCGGCTCTCCAACTCGCTTCGTTGACTTGTGGTAATTTGGACTTTCGTAGACGTTCCAAATTTTACCGAAGCCAAATTGGTCGAGGTTTCAACCATATCTTTCATGCGGGTACTCATCTCCAACACACCGTGCGGACAAGCCATCAGCAAGTTCAGAAATTTCTCCTGGCTGGCCTGCGTGAGCACTGTCGCTGGCAAACTAGTCGAATCGTGGTCAACCACCAGGTTGGGTTCGGTGCGCTGGTATTCGAATTCAACATCCGATGAAAAAATATTCAGCTCGGCAACCAATTGCTCCTTTTGAACGGAAGGAACAATAATCGTTGCAGATGCTTCGCGGGCAATCGCGTTTCGCAGGTTGCCCCCGTTGAATTCGACGATCCGAACGCCAAAATCGCGAATCGCCTGCCACAGGAATCGTGTCAGAATTTTGATGGCATTCCCGCGTCCTTTATTAATATCGTCGCCCGAGTGACCGCCCCAAAGGCCTCGAACCATTATTTTCAAAGCGAATGATTTGCCGGGTGTTTTTTCACGCTGAAGCTCCAGTTCTCCTAAGGTGTCAATTCCACCGGCACAACCGATAAATAATTCGCCATCATCTTCCGAATCTAGGTTTAGCAGAATCTTCCCTTTCAAAAAATCAGGTTTCAAAGCAAATGCACCGCTCAAGCCGGTTTCTTCGTCCACCGTAATCAAACATTCCAGCGGGCCGTGCACCAAGCTTTTATCAGCCAACACAGCCAACTGCGCTGCAACACCAATTCCGTTGTCAGCACCAAGTGTTGTGCCATCTGCTTTTACCCATCCGTTGTCGATAATCGGCACAATCGGATCCTTTTCAAAATTGAAAGTTTTGTCCGAGTTCTTCTCGCAAACCATGTCCATGTGTGCTTGCAAGATCACTGTTGGCGACTTTTCCATCCCCGAACTTGCGGGCTTACGTATCAATACATTTCCAATCTCATCAGTTTCAGCATCAAGACCCTCCTGCTTCGCAAACTCGAGCAAAAACGCTCGTATCTTTTCTTCCTTTTTTGATGGTCTTGGTACTGCACAAATTTCTTCAAAGTAGTGCCAAAGTGGTTTCGGATTTAAACTTTCCAACTTTTTCATATCTGAATTCAATTTACAGGCCATTTCGAATGTTTCAATTCTTACAGGCAAGCCTCAAAGTTAAGGCTAAATTGCTAAGAACAAATCCCGGCTCTGAAAATTAAAACAGAAGTTAGATATGAGATTTGCGGATATTGAACTTTGGGACACCAGATATTACACAACAGACTTTAGCGCAATTAACAAGCAGAAACCTGTAAAAAGTGGTAAGTCGCAATAAACAAAAAACCAAAAACCGGCAACCAGCTCAACTTAAGGATTAATTAATCCGTTTTCGTGGTTAAAACGGTCAAAACTATTACCTTTGCGCCCCTTAACTGATAATGAAAGAATTCCAACAATGATAACCGTATCAAATTTAGCCATTCAGTTTGGCAAAAAACCGTTATTTGCTGATGTAAACTTAAAGTTCACTGCCGGAAACTGCTACGGCGTTATCGGAGCCAACGGGGCCGGAAAATCAACGTTTCTGCGCTTGATCTCGGGAGAGCTTGACCCAACCCGCGGATCGGTAACCATGGGACCGGGCGAACGTTTATCGGTGCTGAAACAGGATCACCACGCGTTTGACCAATTCCCGGTTTTGGATACCGTTTTAATGGGGCATAAAGAACTGTGGAGAGTGATGAAAGAAAAAGAAACTCTTTACGCGAAAGCTGATTTTACGGAAGAAGACGGGATGCTGGCCGCCAAACTGGAAGACGAATTTGCAGGCATGGACGGCTGGAATGCCGAAAGTGATGCAGCCATGCTGTTGAGCGGTTTGGGAATCAAGGAAGATTTTCACTATTCGTTAATGGGTGATTTGGATGCCAAAGCAAAAGTTCGTGTTTTGCTGGCACAGGCACTTTTCGGTAACCCCGACAACCTGCTGCTCGATGAGCCGACCAACGACCTTGACCTCGAAACCGTACTTTGGCTGGAAAACTACCTGGCCAATTCACAAAATACCGTGATCGTTGTATCGCACGACCGTCACTTCCTCGACAACGTTTGTACCGACGTAGTGGATATTGATTACGGAAAAATCCGTGCCTTCTCGGGTAACTACACCTTCTGGTACGAATCGAGTCAGTTAGCGCTTCGCCAGCAGGCTGCGGCCAACAAAAAAGCTGAAGAAAAACGAAAAGAATTGCTCGAGTTCATCAGCCGATTCAGTGCCAACGTGGCCAAATCGAAACAGACGACCAGTCGTAAAAAGATGCTCGATAAATTAAATATTGAAGAAATCGAACCGTCAACCCGACGCTATCCGGGAATTATCTTCCAACCGGAGCGCCAGGCCGGAGACCGCATTTTGCGCGTTGAAGGACTATCTTACGAGGTTGATGGTGAAGTTCTGTTTAAAGATGCGACATTCACCATCGAGAAGAATGAAAAAGTTGTTTTCCTCGGAAAAGACAACCGTGTAATGACAGCCTTCTTCCGCATTATCATGGGCGAGCTGCAACCAACTGCCGGTGAGTTCGAATGGGGCGTTACCATTAAAAAAGCTTTCCTGCCGATGGACAATACGGAATATTTCCTGAACAAAGAGACACTTTACGAGTGGCTGGGAAAATATTCGCATGATACGAGTGAATCGTTCCTTCGCGGCTACCTGGGTAAAATGCTGTTCTCGGGCGACGATTTGCAGAAAAACGTACAAGTACTTTCCGGAGGTGAAAAGATGCGCTGCATGATTTCTCGCATGATGCTGGAACACCCGAACGTTGTAATTTTGGATCACCCAACCAACCACCTGGACATGGAATCGATTCAATCTTTCAACAACAACATGAAAGAATACCCGGAACAGGTGCTGATGGCTTCTCACGACCACCAGTTTATTCAGTCGGTTTGTGACCGCGTGATCGATTTGACACCGGATGGAACGATTGATAAATACATGGACTTCGAGGATTACCTGACCGACGACAAGATTAAAGAGAACCGAAAAGCGAAATACGCAAAGTAATTTCGATATCAATCAAAATATTCAGAGGGTGTTGTTTCAAAAACGGCACCCTTCTTTTTTGCCGCAAACGATCAATCTTCCACCCATTTAATTCTCTTCTGCAACTTATGAAATGAAAAGTATGCACAAAAAAAATTAGTTTCAGAAGTAGGGTGTCCTTTCTGAATTTTGGATTTAACTCAAGAAATCAGAAAACACCCTCGTTATGCAAGAGTATTTATCAATATGCCTGGAAGCCGCTATAAAAGCCGGCCAGGAAATCCGTTCGATTTACAATAGTCGTCACCAACGGTTACAAGTTGAATTCAAAGCGAACCTTACGCCGCTAACTAACGCTGACAAAAGGAGTCACGCAACGATTACCGAACTTTTGGAGTCGACCGGCTTACCGGTTTTGAGTGAAGAAGGAGAAAATGTTGACTACGACGTTCGCAAAAACTGGCAAAAATTTTGGCTCATCGATCCCCTGGATGGAACAAAAGAATTTATTAAACGCAACGGCGAATTCACTGTAAATATCGCATTAATTGAAGATTGCCAGGCTAAACTTGGAGTGATTTACGCCCCCATCTCAGGCGAGCTGTACTGGGGTGGCGAGAACATCGGCGCATGGAAAGCAAACTGCTTTGATTGTCCCGATAATTTAAACGATTTCCTTCAGGCGGCGCAACGTCTTCCGCTTAACGAGAAGTCGAAACGCCTTCGGGTCGTTGGAAGTCGCTCGTTCAAAACAGCCGAGACACAGCAATACATCAACGAACTTCGATCAGGAAACCGCAAGATTGAATTCATCACCATGGGCAGCTCACTCAAAATCTGCCTGATTGCAGAAGGAAAAGCGGATGTTTATCCCCGGCTTGGCCCTTCTATGGAATGGGACACCGCTGCAGGACAAGCGATTGTAACGGCAGCCGGCAAAAGCCTGACATTACTCGACCACGCAACTCCTCTCCAATATAACAAACAAGACCTGACAAATCCGTTTTTCATCGTTTCGTAAAAAGCCAGATTATGTTCCTCGAAAATTACAGATATATCTATCCTGTAGCTGAATCTGTGAACAGCCGGCAGCATAAGGAAAACCGCCTCCAGCAAAGGGCAAAGGTTATTTGGTTGACGGGACTCTCCGGATCGGGAAAGACGACATTGTCAACGTTACTGGAACGCGAGTTGTCATCCATGGGTTTTCTCTCGCAAGTGCTCGACGGTGACAATATTCGCAATGGCATTAGCAACAATTTAGGCTTTCAGCACGAAGACCGGGTCGAGAACATTCGCCGGGTAGCCGAGGTTTCCCGCCTTATGCTTCACTGCGGTGTCATCACAATTTGCGCTTGCATCAGTCCGACCGAAGAGATTCGGCAGATGGCTTATGAAATTATCGGCAAAGAAGATGTGATCGAGATTTTCACCAACTCCCCCCTTCAGGTTTGTGAACAACGAGATCCGAAAGGGTTGTACAACAAAGCGAGGATGGGAAAAATTAAAAATTTCACCGGCATCCATGCCCCTTTCGAACACCCTTCGTCACCCGACTTAGTCATTAACACTGATCAAGAGCCAGCAACGGCTTCCCTCAACCGAATGCTTCAAACGATTCTTCCAAGTATCACCATTTAACAAACAGTTCCATGTTCGAGCAACCATCAATCTTCCCGTCTAATTTGAAAATCACGAACCACAAACCATTAATTATCCTGGGCATGCACCGCTCCGGCACGTCGTTACTGGCTCATTGGTTAACAAACTGTGGATTCAACCTCGGTGAAGAAATGATTGGCCCGGGAAACGGTAACGTCAATGGTCATTTTGAGGATCTTCATTTCTATAGACTCCACGAAACAATCTTACGCAGAAACAATAAAAACTACAAACTCAGCGAACCAGTTTCGCTCAACTACCCCCCTAAGCTGCGGAACGAAGCCGTAGCGATTTACAACAGACGAAAAAGTCAGGATTGTTGGGGCTGGAAGGAACCAAGAACATGCTTAACGATGGATTTATGGAAAGAAATTATTCCATCTTACAATTGCCTAATTGTCTACAGAGATTACCACCAGGTCGTTGATTCATTCATCCGCAGAAAGCAGAAAGCAATCCAATCTCTCCAAAACCCATTTGAGAAAGCGATCCAGAAAGCAAAATACCAGTTCTTTCAACAAAATAGTGCCCAGTCTTTTTTGGACGTCTGGATCGAATACAACAGGAGGATCCTCGAAGAAGTCAGCCAACTGGCATCAAAGAATTTCCTGGTCATCAGCGAATCCAAATTACCTCATCTCGACTACATGGTTTTCAACTACCTTCGCCAGGAATGGAATTACAATAACATTGAATTCTCTCCGATCGCTGAAATTCACCGCGCGAATATGCTAACGCGGCAAACTCAAGACTATTCATTCTACCCAGAGCAAATTCGCGTAGCAAACATACTAACCGAAGAACTCAAATCATTGGAACATCAAACGTTTCTGAAATTACACCTCAAGTAGTTCTTTCAATCGCCGCTTTGCAAAACATCCGAAACATCCCCGTTAGCTCGGATCCCGTGAATTAGATCATCGCTGCTAATTCAATTTACCCCCTTCAATTAAAAGGACTGCACATTAATTCAGTAATCGAATTAATTATTTAAATTTGCTCTGCCTTTTGAACAAAATAAACAGATGTTACCAATCGAACACATCGCCGCGGAAAATTCGGTAATTTCAGATAATTTTAACCGGCTCATTCCGTTTTCAAAGGTCAGGATAATTACAGCAGTAAATTGAAAAATAACAAACATGTTTAGATCCTTTGTGATGGCTTCGCTAATTGTTCTCTTAAGCGGAGCACCAATGCTACTCAAGGCGCAAACAGACGTCTCATCAGTAAATGTGGAAAACCTCTCCGACGCACAAGTCACACAAATTGTTCAGGAAATTCAGGACCGCGGGTTGACACCCAATGAAGCAGCTGAACTGGCACGCGCAAGAGGTGCATCACAACAACAGATAGACCAGTTGATGGCGCGGATCCAACAAGTTCAGATGGGAGGATCAAGTTCTAACGTTACCGTATCTGCGGCAAGTAGTGAAACTCCAACCGAGGCCAATTTTTCAAGCTCCCAAACCGGAGCTGGCAAAAGAAATACACCGACCACAACAAAAAACCAACGCATTTTCGGATATCAATTATTCAATCAAAACAAGTTGAGCTTTGAGCCATCAGTAAATATTCCCGTACCGGCCGACTACGTTGTCGGTATTGGCGACGAATTATCAATCAATGTGTGGGGTGCCAGTCAACAAACTTATCTTTTGCAGGTTGATGGCAACGGATCGGTTAACATCCCAGATCTTGGCCCTGTAAAAGTAGCCGGCCAAAACTTCGACAAAGTAAGAGCCAGTCTATTGAAACGGCTTTCTGCTATTTACAGCGGAATGACCGGTGGAAATCCCAATACATTTGCTGAAGTCAGCATCAACAACCTGCGCTCAATCAAAGTAAATGTAGTTGGTGAAGCCATTAATCCAGGCACTTACACGCTCCCGGCTACAGCCTCGGCTTTCAATGCACTCTATCTATCCGGAGGTCCGAACGAAAACGGATCTTTCCGTTCAATCCGCATCATGCGCGACAACAAAGTGGCTGGCGAGATCGATGTTTACGACTATCTGTTGAATAACAACACCGCTAATAACATTGCCCTGCGCGATCAGGATATTATTTTCATTCCTACCTACCACAAACGAGTGGAAGCTATTGGCGCTTTTAAACGCGATGCGATCTTCGAACTAAAAGAAGGTGAAAACATTAACCAACTTCTAAAATACACGGGAGGCTTTACCGATAAAGCATCACAGGCACGCCTGCTGATTACCCGCTTTACAGAAGACGGCTACAAATTAGAGGACGTCAAACGCGATGCTTTTGGATCGTTCACACTACAAAACGGTGACGTCATCCGCGCAGAGGAAGTCATCAATATGTTTGAAAACCGGGTTAGTATTGATGGCGCTGTGTACCGCCCCGGTACTTATGCTTTGGACGACAACATGAAACTGTCTGCGCTTTTGACAAAAGCCGGAGGCCTTGTTCCGAATTATTTTTCTGAGCGTGGATTGATTATTCGCCTCGATAAACAACTCTATCCTACCACTATCCCATTCGATGTGAATGAGGTATTGAGCGGAACAAATGATCCCGTTCTGCAGAAAGAAGACCAAATTATTATTCGCGATATTTTCAGTATTGGTGAACGGAAAACAATCCGCATTTTGGGTGAAGTGATGAAACCGGAAGAATACAGTTTCTATCGCAACATGACATTGAAAGATCTAATCTTTCTGGCTGGTGGTATGAAAGAAGCTGCCAGCGAATCCTACATCGAGGTGGCCCGCCGCAACAGCTACCAGGAAGCAGCCGACATCAACAGCAAAATGGTTAGCCTTTACACGTTCGCCGTTAGCCGCGATTTAAATCTCTCTGATGAAGACGCCGCTTTTATCCTGCAACCATTTGACCAGGTCTATGTGCGTAAAGCTCCTTCATATGATCCTCAACGCACAGTTACAATTCTTGGGGAAGTGAAGTACCCCGGTCAATATAGTATTTCTTCGAAAGATGAGCGTATTTCAGACCTTGTGGAACGTGCAGGTGGATTGACCCCTTATGCGTTCACCGAAGGTGCAAGAATGAGAAGAATGGTAGATGCCGATTTGAAAGCACAGATCAAACTAGCAAATGAAATGCGCTTGAGCAACGACACAACTTTACAGGCACTTCAGGAGCAAAAATTCAAGACGCTGGAACTTCAATTAAGTGATATTTTAAATAAGCCTGGTTCTGACAACGACTATACCTTAAAAATGGGCGACGAAATCTACGTGCCTGTTCGTTCTGAAGAAGTGTGGGTAAATGGCGAGGTAATGAACCCCACCGGCTTATCCTTCAACAGTAAAAAAGCGAAATACTATATCAATGCCAGTGGAGGTTTCACGGGCAATGCTAAGAAAGGCAAAATGTATGTCGTCTACGCAAATGGTACCTCGTCCTCAACCAAGCATTTTATTTTCCGCAAGTATCCAAAAGTTGAACAAGGAAGCCAGATCGTTGTACCGCAAAAGCCTGAAAAACAAAGAGCAGAGGTGACAACTTGGTTAGCAATCGCCAGCACTTTATCGTCGCTCGCGATCGCTATTGCTGCAGTCGTTAAGTAATTTAATACGTATAATTCGTATCCATAGAATTTAAAAAATGAATACTCCAGATACAAAGCCGGCACAAACGGAAAACAAAACCAGCGATGATGAGATTGATTTGATCGCCTTAGCAAAAACGCTGTGGAATGGCCGGCGAACGGTAATCAAATTCATTCTCATAGGCATGGTCTTAGGCTTGGTTTTTGCTCTAATTACCCCAAAAGAGTTTATCGCTAGTACCGTTATGGTTCCACAAACAAGTAGTAGCACCAATAAATTAGGTGGACTCTCCTCTCTTGCCGCAATGGCAGGAGTAAATTTGGGTAGTGGAAGTACAGCTGAGTCTCTGTCTCCGATGATTTACCCGCAAATTATGCAGTCCATTCCATTCCAGCTCGAGCTAATGGACAGCCAATTCAAATGCCCGGATGTGGATCAACCTGTCAGCTTGTTCGACTATTACACCGAATACGAAAAACCGGGTTTACTGGGAACAGTTAAGAAATACACCTTTGGACTTCCCGGCTTAATTCTCAAAGCAGTTAAAGGGAAACCCGACCAGCAACCAGCCTTGGGTGATTCTTCGCGCCTATTGAGTTTAACGGAAGATCAGGATCAAGTTCGCAAAAAAATTTCGGAACAAATTAGTTTAGATATTAACGATAAGGATGGCTATATCACCCTAAGCTCTAGGTTCAATGATCCTTTGCTTGCTGCACAGGTAGCTCAAAAAGCGCAGAGCATGTTGCAGGAATACATCACGAAATACAAATTGGAAAAAGCAGCCGACCAGTTGCGTTTTGTTGAAGCGCGCTTTCAGGAGAAAAAAGCAGAATTTGAGGAAGCCCAAAAGGACCTGGCTCTCTTCCGTGATCGCAACAAAAATGTAAGCTCTGCCATCGCCATGACCGAGCAGGAACAACTCCAGAGTCAATACAACCTCGCCTATTCGGTCTATTCTGAACTGGCCAAGCAAGTCGAACAAGCACAGATACAAGTAAAAGAAGACACACCTATTTTGACTGTTATTGAGCCGGTTCGTGTGCCCTTGGAAAAATCGAAACCAAACCGACCACTCATCCTGATTATTTGGATTTTTCTGGGTGGTATTATCGGCGTCGGGACGGTTTTTGGGCGGGAGTTCTACAGCGCGGTTAAAGAACGCTGGAGTGCAGAGTAAATTACAGATTTCCGGAAATTAGACACCAGATACTAGACGAAAGACTAGATAAGGGATCTACGCTATTGAGGAACCAGCTGAGCCTTCGCCTACAAACAGGCTTAATGCTCCAGCGACGTTTCAAAAAACGAATGACAGTTAAACGATCGAACTCCCGATACTTCGGGATCAACAAATCGACTCCTCAATAAAAGACCAATTGATCCATTGTTAAATAATTAAAAACACACGAGAGATATCAGATCAAAGCGAGTTCCCGATTCAGAACACAGCCTTAACTTACAGAAAAAATAAACAGGACTGTTCGTGAAATTCACACTTTTTGTATAATTCCATTCAATATGATACCATCTAAAATTACCAAAATAGCCTGTATCGGAGCAGGTTATGTCGGAGGCCCGACCATGTCAGTAATCGCACAACAGTGTCCTCATATCCAGGTCACTGTCGTTGATTTAAATGTACAGCGAATTGCAGCCTGGAATGATCCGGACTTATCTAAACTACCGGTATATGAACCGGGACTCGATGAAGTCGTAGGCGAAGCACGTGGCCGAAACCTTTTCTTCTCAACCGATGTGGATAAAGCCATTCATGAGGCACAAATGATCTTTATGGCTGTCAATACCCCCACCAAAACATTTGGAGTGGGACGAGGTATGGCTGCCGACCTGAAATATGTGGAGCTCTGCGCCCGTCAAATTGCCCGGGTAGCCGATGAGGATAAAATCATTGTGGAAAAGTCAACCCTACCTGTACGCACCGCCGAATCCATCAAAACAATTTTAGAGTCAGAAACTAAAGGTATTAAATTCAAAGTACTGTCCAACCCGGAATTCCTGGCGGAAGGAACGGCCATCGAAGACTTATATAAATCGGATCGTGTGCTGATTGGTGGCGATGAAGACGAAGATGGTCAAATCGCGATCCAAGCCTTGGTTGATGTTTATGCTAATTGGATTCCTCGGGAAAAGATTATCACCACTCGCTTGTGGTCTTCTGAGCTATCCAAATTAACGGCCAACGCGTTCCTGGCACAGCGAATTTCAAGTATCAACTCGATTTCTGCTCTGTGTGAACAAACCGGAGCCGACGTAGACGAGGTAGCCCGCGCCATTGGAATGGATACCCGCATTGGTTCGAAGTTCCTAAAATCATCGGTTGGTTTTGGTGGATCTTGTTTTCAAAAGGATATCCTGAACCTCGTGTACCTATGTCACCACTTTAACTTGCCGGAAGTAGCCAACTATTGGGAACAGGTCGTAATCCTAAACGATTACCAGAAACACCGTTTTGCCAAACGGATAATCGACAAACTATTCAATACGGTGTCTGGCAAAAAAATTACTTTCCTCGGCTGGGCATTTAAAAAGGATACCAACGATACACGTGAGTCTGCTGCCATTTATGTAGCTGACGAATTGTTACAGGATCGCGCGGAAATTCATATTTTCGACCCCAAGGTATCCGAAGAACAGGTCCACAGCGACTTGGTTTATCTGCAAAAACATCGCCGCTCACAAGCAACAGCCTACGAATACGAAGAAATTACGTCGGAAGAGATTAAAAAGCTGGTAGTCGTCCATACCGATCCCTACAGCGCCATGGAAAAAGCACATGCCATTGCCGTACTGACGGAATGGGATGAGTTTAAAACCTACGACTGGCAAAAAGTGTATGATACCATGTTGAAACCCGCCTTCGTTTTTGACGGTAGAAATATCCTGGATCGGACTAAATTGACCGAGATCGGATTTAATCTGCATTCTATCGGAAAAGGATAAGAACAGAAGAACAAGATTTTAGATACCATACATTCGATAAGAGCTTGCTTCCGAGGGAAAGCAGGCTCTTATCAATTTCAGCACCCGCATGATTTTAGAAGATTCCCATCATCAATTCCCCAGAACTTCATTCTCTCTTCGAGCAACCGCAGAGAACGCCAGAAAGATACAACGCAAATTTACGCTCAACAAATCAACAGTTCAAATCTCTTCCAACAATTAACCACTTCAACACCTCAACCACTGAACGTTCACCTACAAATGACGACTTAATGACTGTCAATGACCATTATTGATACTCCATGCCCTCTAGCCTCCCCTCTCCTTTGTTTAAAACTTTCCTTAAACTCTAGTTAAAAGGACGCCCTACTAAACTTAAAAGTTTAAATTTGCGAAGCAAAAATTTTCCATGTGTCAATTGCCTCAAATACGGCTTTCTTAAAACAACAGTAGTAAAATTCTGCTGGAAAATAGAACAACGATGAAGAAAACTAAAGTAAAAATCGGAATTACATGGGCGGATCCCTACAATCGTAATCTCGGAGTTGCAGCATTATCTTATTCAACTACTGCAATAATAGTTGATATTTTATCAGAAATGGAACTTCAATATGAATTGGTATTTGTTGGTAGTTCCAAATCGATAGAAGACAAAATCCTAATAAATGATTCTCAGATAAATATTACAAATTCCTTTAGAATCAATTTTCTCGATTGGAAAGCACCAATAAAGTTTTTACTATATCCGTCAAAATTCAAACTTAGAAAACTAGTTGGTTTGGATTTCATAATAGATATTGGCGAAGGTGACAGTTTTTCAGACATATACGGAAACGAAAGATTCAACCGAATTTTAAATTCAAAAAGCTTCTTTACTCTTCTGGGGAAAAAACAATTGTTACTGCCGCAAACCATAGGCCCTTTCAATGACAGTGGCCATGAGAAAAAGGCTTTTAAGGTAATGAAAAAACTCGACTACATCTTTTGTCGAGATAAAACAAGTTTTGATTACACATTTGCGCATCTCCCACAACAGAATATATTCGAGATGGTTGATGTTGCCTTTTTTCTTCCCTATACAAAAAAGAAATTATCACATGAAAAAATAAACGTTGGAATCAACATATCTGGGTTACTCTGGAATGGAGGATATACTCAATCCAATCAATTCAATCTGAAGGTAGACTATCAACAATTGATAAAAGCTGTCTTATCTTATTTTGAATCGATTGAAAATGTGCAGATTCACCTGATACCGCATGTTGTGCCAGATGATTTCCCATTGGAAGATGACCATAAAGTAGCTATGGAAATAAAAAATACGATTTCGCCAAACGCTATTGTTGCTCCTCGTTTTGCGACTCCAATTGAAGCCAAAAGCTATATCAGTGGATTAGACTTTTTCACCGGTGCAAGAATGCACGCCTGTATCGCAGCTTTCTCGGCAACCGTTCCTGTCTTCCCGATGGCATACAGCCGGAAGTTTAACGGCCTTTTTTCTGAGACATTAGACTATTCAACAGGAGGAGATATGCTTAATCAAACTGACGCGATCATATTAGCAGACCTCAAATCGGCCTTTGAAAATAGAAATCAATTAGTGGATATCATTACTAAACGCATGAATACAATTGTGAAAGAACGAGGACAGCTATTAAGACAGAAACTTTCTGATTTTTTCCTCCCAAACAAGTAAATATCTGATGAATAAAATAGAAAAAGTTGTAAAAACAGATTTATGTTTGGGGTGTGGACTATGTGAAGCGATTGCCACTAAAGAGAAATGTTCGATGATTTTGGAAGAAAATGGGTTTTATCGTCCAAGATTCACGCAACCGGTATCTCAAAAAACAATCAAATCTATTGCCAAATGTTGCCCCGGCATATCTGTCCGGAACCATCGGGAGAATAACGATATTTGGGGTAAAGTCGCAGAAATCAAAGATGCTTGGTCTTCAGACCCGACAATAAGAAAAAAGGGATCTTCTGGAGGCATACTCACTGCTTTAGCTGTATTTCTACTTGAAAATAAATTAGTTGATGGCATTTTACAAGTAGGGAAAAGTGCAACTCACTACTTACACAATGAATTAAAAATTTCAAGAACACGGGAAGAGGTAATCGAAAATGCATCTTCCAGATATGCTCCAGCTTTAGTTTTTGATCAGATAAAATTGATACTCGATCAAAATAATGAAAAGTACGCTTTTATAGGTAAGCCATGTGATATTGCTGGAATAAAAAACTTTGTTCGGGAATTTTCGCAATATGAAAATCGAATAATCTACCATTTAGCTATCTTCTGCGCAGGGATGCCAAGTTACAACGGAACGAAAAAGATCATTGAGAACTCCGGAATACAAGATAAGCCAATTAATTTGAAATACAGAGGCGATGGATGGCCGGGATTCTTTGAAGTGAAATTTGAAAAAAGTCCGTCATTTAAGGTATCCTATAACGATAGCTGGGGAAACGTGCTAGGAAAACACCTTGGTATGCGATGTAAAATATGCCCGGATGGAATTGGCCTTTTAGCCGATATTGTAGCAGGAGACTCATGGAATACCAAAGACGGGTATCCTGATTTTACAGAAAGTGACGGTCGAAGCTTTGTATTGATTCGCAATACAAAAGGAACAGAATTGTTTCAAAAAGCTTTAGCAGAAAAAGCAATTATCTCAGAAAGCCTGGAAGAAAGCAAAATCAAAGAGATTCAAAACTATCAATATCTAAGGAGACTATTGGCGGGCTATCGAATTCTCCCCGTCCAAATTTTCACGGGAGGATTACTATCTTTCAAACAACTATCTCTATTTAAGTTGGCTCTAAAAGCCAATTATATCACAGGGCTAAATAATTTGCTGGGAACCATGAAAAGACTGATAAAAGATTTGTAATGAAAAGAGTTATTCATAGAATGAGAATGTTCCTTCTAAACAAGAAAATTGAGCGAGAGGGAGGTGAGGCATTCTCAGAATCGATCAGGAGGTTTTACTCTTCCCACTACAATATTCATGTTGGATATGGGACTTACGGTGGTTGTTTTAACTCCGTCAATATAGCTGGTGGGACCGTATTTGGCAATTATTGTTCGATAGCCCAAAATGTAAAAATATTCAGGGCAAACCATCCACTAAATTACTTCACACTACACCCGCTGTTTTACAATCCATTTTTTGGATATGTAAAAACAGATCAACTAGATAGGCCGACTTTAAAGATTGGACATGATGTATGGATTGGAGAATCCACAATCATTCTACCGTCGGTCAAAACAATTGGAAATGGTGCCGTTATTGGAGCGGGAAGTATTGTTACGAAAGACGTCCCTCCCTACTCTGTAGTTGCAGGAAATCCAGCCAAAGTCATTAAGATCAGATTTTCTGACGAAAAAATAAAAAAATTAGAAGCAACTAAATGGTGGGAATGGAGAAAAAGCGAATTACTCCAGAAAAAAGAGTCCCTTGAAAAAATAGTCAATGAAAAATAAGCAAATAACATATTTTGCCAACTCTTTCATTTGGGGGGTTGTCGCAAAAATTATCGATGCTCTGATTAAATTTGCAACTATTCCCCTGCTATTAAACTACTTTGGCGATGAGAACTATGGTCTTTTAACCTTAGCCATTGCAACAAACGCTTACATACAGCTATTAGATCTAGGGATGAATACTGGAGCTGTCAAATTCTTTTCTCAATGGATTGTCAAAAAGGAATATGATTTGATTGATCGAGTTGCAAGAACAAATTACACCTTCTATTTAATTATAGGTCTCATCAACGCCTCTATCCTTATCTGTTTGGCAACTATAGGTGCTGATATTTTTAAGATATCACTTGACCAGTTTCACATTTTCCAAAAGCTCCTTTTGATTATGGCTCTATTTAGCTTATTCAATTGGGTGACCTTTGTTTTTAACCAACTCCTTATTGCAGACGAAAAAATCGCTTACACTCAAAAGTGGTTATCAATTAAAGCAATCGCTAACTTGATAATTGTCTTCCTAACATTAAAACTAAAATTATCACTGATCCAGTACTTCACATTGTTCTGTTTTATCAATATCATATTATTCTTGCCCTACTATATCACCTGTAAAAAAAATCAACTGCTAAAAAGCTTGATCCCTGGTTTTCATTGGAAAGAATTCTCAGCTGTATTCCGTTACAGTATGGCTATTTTTGCAATGAGTTTATTCCAATTTACAGCTACCCAATCGCGTCCATTGGTATTAGGAATGTTTTCCAAAGAAGGATTATCAATTCTTGCGGAGTATCGCATTATTGAAGTATTCCCTATATTTATCATCTCTATCGGAGGTATATTAATCTCGATTTTATTGCCCAAAACAGCTAAAGCCATCGAAGAAAAAAACAAAAAAGAAGTCGAAAGAATCGCTTATCAAGGAACAAAATATACAAGTATTATCGTAATCCTTCTTTGCTTACCAATTATCCTTAACTCAACAGAAATAATTAGGCTATATGTTGGTGATTCTTATACAAATCTCTCTGTGTGGCTTTCAATATGGGTAGCTACAATTACTCTTTTTCTTCATGGCAGCCCAAGCGCAAGCCTGGTTCTCGCAACAGGTAAGACACGAATGCTGGTCTATAGTTCTGCTATAGCCTGTACCGTCTCAATTATATTGAACGCGCTGTTATGTTCATATTATGGTGTAGGTTCCGCAGTTATCGGGTATCTTGTTTATATTGTCATTCAAATGGCCTTTTATTACTTCTATTTTAATCACAAGATACTGGAATTAAACTCGCTCAAAGTTTTCAAATCATTTGTTATCCCGACTAGCATCGGATTTGCAGCCCTGGGGTGCGTTTGGATGCTAAACATCCAACTTCCGAATTTATACTTGCAAGTTGCCAGTAAAAGTTTAATTTGGTTCGCTGTATTTGCAGCGATACTTCATTTTACGAAAACGCTTCGCGTCGATCAATTAGTGACAATCATAAGCAGAACTAAAGAATAAGAACTCATGCTCGGAATCGTACTTATTAATTACAAGAATGAGGAGGAAATTATCCACTACATCCAACACGAACTGTCCGGTATTGAGTTACCTCACAATATTGTGATCGTTGACAACAGCTGTGATGAAAGTAGCATTTCAAAACTGGAGTCAGAACTAACGATTCGCGAAATTAGTAACGGAATTGATAAAAGTTCGAATTTATTTCTGATTGATGCAAAAGGAAACTTGGGATATGCCAGGGCTAATAACCTTGGAGCTCAGTTTTTAAAGGACAACTTCGAATGCAAATACATTTTGTTTTCAAATTCTGACATTCACTTCGATAAAAAAGATGTGCTTTCCCCGTTAATCGAAAAATTGGGGTTGAATGACCGCATATCTGCGATCAACCCAATGATCATTGATGAAAATTTTAACTATCAAAGCCCCATGATTGAAATATCGATTTGGAAGCTCTATATATCTCGCTTCTTGTTTTACCCAATTACACGAAAGATATCCCCGATAGTAAATAATGCCCCCGAAGGCGAATATGGCAGATTAATGGGATGCTTTCTTTTGGTTAGGGCGTGTGATTTTTTCGAAGTTGATATGTTTGATAACAACACATTCCTTTATGGTGAGGAACTGATTTTGAGCGAAAAATTTAGAAAAATAGGAAAAGTAAGTTACTATTTACCTACTTGTAAAATATATCATCAACAAAGTTCGACGATAAAAAACTTCTTGTCAGAAAAGAAACAAATTGCGATGATGGCTAAAAGTGAGTTTTACTTTTACAAAAAGTATAAAAACGTAAATCAACTAACCGTACTTCTAGCCAGTTTCTCGATGATTGTATATTTGTATTTCTATCTGCCTTTAAAACTATTCTTGAGGTATTTAAAAAATGAATTTTAGCGAATATCCTTTATATAAGCCGGCTAAAGCATTGGTTCTTTTATTTGCGAGTTTTGCTATAATAAGTTATATCTATGCGATCATTACTGGTACATACAACGGTGACTTCATTGGTTTTCCTGTTCACCTCTCGAATTTCCTATTATCAATCAACCTAATTATCAGCCTAATACCATTTTCATTTATCTGGTATATCTATAAAAAATTCAAGAAGAAGAAAGTAAACAAAACTATACCTATAAACTTGAAGTTTATAGAAGCCTTGTTTTATCTCTTTTTTATTTGGCAATTATTCATGATTTTGCTTTTTAAAGTTGGGAAAATGGGTAGTGATGTTTATACCGCGCCTCCTTTTTTAACGCCATTAATCCAAATCACAAACCGAATATCTTTAACGTTTTTGTATGCTGTATTATCACTGTCGTCAAAAAATAACATCAAATATATTTTCATCACCTTTTTGATGATTCTTCTGAGTCTCAGTAAAGCAAGCTTAGGCGGGTTCCTCTTCATTTCGTTAGTCGCATTAATAAAATACTATGATCTGTTCATAAATTTTGCGAAGAAAAACAAATTAGCTGTATTTCTAATTTTCCTAATATTCCCATTTTTCGTTGAGACCGCTTATCAGATTCGTAGTAACTTAAGAGGCACCGGTTTTGACGCCGAAAATAGAAACTTAATGACAGGTGTATTGGTTGGACGTTTATCCAGTTTCCCTAATTCAGCTCAACTATTTGAACAGCCTGGTATCTTTTTGATTGGTCTAAAAGACATCGAACCCTTTTATTTTCAGAAACAAGCATTTGGCGGACTCATTAGTGGTAAATTTCTTCCTAACAAGACTCCCGAAAATATGTTGATTGAAAGTAAGGTGGGTGGGAAAGTATCAAATAGCTCTTATATGACTGGAACTCAAGGAAATCTAATTCTATCTTTCCTAAAATCACCGTCCATATTTTTACTTAATCTCTTGTCCATAGTATTCCTTCTGGTATTAACGTTTAAAACAGTACGATTACTTAAAATTCAAGCAGCAAATGAGATATCCCTACTAATCGCAATATATCCGGTAATGAGTGGAGTCGCAAATGAATATGCTGCCCTATTTTTCACACCATTCTTAATTGGTTTACTATGCCTAATTGTCAATGCGATTGCAAAGCTACAAACGCGAAATATGTAAATCGAATAAGATAAAACAAACGAAATGATTACATTAATCGATTCCTTTCGACACGGCGAAGAGCATGCTCCCTTTAATGCTGCATTTATTGAGGTCATCTCTGAATGCTTTAAAACCGAAGAAATTAAGATCTTTTCCCAGAAAGACCACCTTTCGGCAATCGAAAATATCCAAAAACAGAACAAAGCTAACGAATCAAACAGAAGCTATTGTGAGGTGAAAGGGATAGACAGTAAAACAGGTACATCCAGTCTATTCTTATCATATTTCATTGCAACAATTCAGGATCTGAAACTACTACTAAAGAGTCGCTCTAAAAGCTTCTTCTTCACTACAGTAAATCCGCTGTCATTACCTTTCGTCAAACTATTGACTATTCTTTCCAAGAAAAAAGTATGTGTTGTAATTCATGGAGAATTAGAGTATTTAAATCGTGAAAATGAAAGATCTTTGAAACTCCAAACTCGTTTATTACGCAAATGGTATCGTTTTTTTTTCTGGAAATTCTTGTCGAAAAATTTCTATTACATTTTATTGGGAACCAGCATTAAGGCTAATTTAGAATCACTGGCTCCTGCTCATTTTGCAAAAGCTAACTTTTTAACAATCGATCATCCATACTTTTACAACAATAGAGAGAATACCTTATCATTTTCCAACCCGGTAAGACTGGGAACAGTGGGGCATGCTGCTGTTGTTAAAGGATCGCACAAAATTTTTGAGTTGGCTAAACTAAAGGAGAAGGAAATACTCGCAAACAGCTTTGAATTAAAAATCATCGGACATGTTTCACCCGGCATGCGCGAATTTCAAAATAATCTGGTGGAGACACCCGAAAATAAAGAATTTCTGTCAAGGAACGAATATGAACAAAAAATAATGGCGCTTCACTACATTATTTTCTTCTATCCTTCGTCCATGTATGAATACATTGCCAGCGGTGCCTTTTTTGACGCTATAAAATTTGAAAAACCAATTATTGCCTTAAGAAATAGTTTCTTTGAAAGTTACTTCGAAAAGTATGGTAACCTTGGATTCCTGGCGAAAAACCTGACCGAGATTAGTGACTACCTTCAAAAGGTAGATTCAACCATTTACAACGAACAACTTAGCAATCTTAAAAAAGCGAAACAGGATTTATCCATCAAAAAAATATCTGAACGATTTAAAACTCAGCTGGAAAATAGTTTTTGAAATTAGCCACTTTGCAAATTGAATTGAAAAGAACAGATGAAGAAGAATAGAACTTCCCGAATATTATTTTTCTGTCCGCTACCTCCCCCTATCGGAGGACAAGCTCTGATATCGGAGATTGTTTATATGCTAATTAAACCATCCATATTGATTAACACCAATATGAAAAATAAGTACCTGGATAATTTAAGAGCAATTGCCCAGGTGTTATATTATTTCTTATTCTACAAAATTGATTTAGTATACTTTACCTGTACCAGAAGTAAGGTTGGTGCCGTAAAGGATATCATTCTGCTTTTACTCTGCCGATTAAGAAAGGTAAAAGTGATTAATCATTTACACGGGAATGAAATAATGGATTTGTTTGATAATAGCTTATTTTCAAAAATTATTCTTTATGCCTACCGGCAAATAGACACCACAATTTTCGTTACAAACAGGCAACAAGAGTTGATGCCATCTTCTCTAACGGAAATGAAAAAGTGTGTGATTCCCAACTGCTACGACCCTGTACTGGAAAGTGTAAAACGTCGCATACCAGAAACTGTTGGCGAAATAAACATTTTATTTGTCTCTTTTTTAATGAAGAGTAAAGGTATTCTCGTGGCGTTAGATGTATTTGAACTCATTGCCAATGAATATAGCGACGTTTCATTTCATATAGCGGGCGAACCGCTCGGCGACGAATACATGGCAACCGCTGTAATAAAAGAAGCATTTGAGAAGAGGCTTGAAGTCCTAAAACAAGCATGCCCAGGCAGGTTTATCTACCACGGAGTTGTAAAAGGACAGGAAAAAATAAAACTCTTCGAGAGCTGCGACATATTTCTATTCCCAACCTTCTTCAAAACAGAGTCCTTTGGTTTAGTCAATATCGAAGCGATGAGAACCGGAAATGTCGTCGTAACAACAAATCATAACTTTTTACCTGACATCGTTACGAAAGAAGAAGGTATATTAGTAGAGCCTCAAAATACGGAAGAAACTTATAAGGCGGTCAAACATCTAATCGACAATCCCGAATTGATGCGGGCAATCCAACGTCACAATATGGAACATGCCCAAAATAAATACTCTCCGTCTGCCTTTGAGAGGCGAATTATTGATTTATTTGAAAGCTTTAACCACAATTGAGTCGGTTGATCACCGTTGACTCGAAATGAATAAGTATGGGAACCGAAAAAATTCTTATCACAGGAGCTTCCGGATTTATAGGCTCTAATCTATCAAAATATTACTCCTCTAAAGGTAATAATGTCTTAAATATCGATTTCAAATCACCAGCTGATGCAATAAGTGGAGAAATTGCCTGGAAGAATGCGGATATTACCAATATTGAGCAACTAACTCAAATAATTACTGAATTTCAGCCAGATTACATTCTCCACTTCGCGGCCAGAACAGATTTGGGAGGAAAGACACTGGAAGACTATAACGCCAATACCACTGGTACGGAGAACCTAATCCTGGCAGCCAGAGAGGCCAAAAATTTGAAACGAATCATATTTACCTCTTCCATGTTGGTTTGTGGTCCCGGTCATATCCCCAAACACCCGTTAGAATATGCCCCAACCACTGTTTACGGTGAGAGCAAGGTTGAGATGGAAAAAATCATTCGTAAATACAACCATCCCTATTCTTGGGCAATTGTAAGGCCAACTTCTATTTGGGGGCCTGGTTTTGGCGTACCCTACCGGGATTTCTTTGATCTGGTAATTAAGCATTCTTATTTCCACATCGGCAACAAAGCAAGTACAAAAACATATGGTTACATCGGCAATGTTATTTACCAAGTTGACTCGATATTAAATGCCCCCAAAGAGGATATTCACGAACAAGTGTTTTATCTGGGTGATTATGAACCGACAAACATTCAGATTTGGGCCAATGAAATAGCAGAACAACTTCAATATCAAATCAAAACTATCCCTTATCCCTTGGTAAAATGTGCTGCATTTGCCGGTGACTTTTTAAAACTGGTGGGACTCCCATTTCCAATGTCATCCTTCAGACTAAAGAATATGACAACTAAAAATATTGTGGATTTATCGAATATGAAGCACATTGCTCCCAATCTTCCCTTTAACAGAATTGAGGGAATCAGACAAACGTTAAACTGGTTAAAAAACAACTAATGAAAATCTCCCTCATAACAGCTACCTACAACAGCTACCCAGCCATAAATGATTGTATCGCTAGCATCGCCAATCAAACAGCAAAACCGGAACACCTGGTTATCGATGGCGGTAGTAACGATAAAACACTCGAAACAGTTAAAACAGCCAAAATTATTGCAAAATATATATCGGAGCCAGACAAAGGAATCTATGATGCCTTGAACAAAGGTATTCAAATGGCCAGTGGGGACATTATAGGCGTACTGCATTCAGACGATTTGCTGGCATCAGATACCATTCTGGAAAAAATAGCCCTGACTTTTGAGGAAACCGGTGCAGATGTGCTATATGGCGATTTAGTTTATGTCGACAAAGAAGATACTTCAAAAGTTATCCGTTTCTGGAAGAGCCAGCCATTTAAAACGGAATTATTGAAACGCGGCTGGATGCCCGCTCACCCTACCGTTTTTGCAAAACGTGAAGTTTACCAAAAGCACGGGCTGTTTGACTTGTCCTTTAAAATTGCAGCCGATTACGATCTAATGCTTCGAATTTTTAAAGATTCAAGCTTAAAATATACATATCTGCCTGAAGTCATTACTCGTATGCGGGTTGGTGGCGCTAGTAATAAGAGCGTTAGTAATATTATTCAAAAATCGAAGGAAGATTACAGAGCCATGAAAAAAAACGGACTAGGCTTTCCCGCTTGGACTCTATTCTGTAAAAACTTATCGAAGATTCCACAGTTTTTTAAGCGATAACACAAATTTAAAAGTTACCCTATCAATTTGCATAAAATATCGTTAGTCTGAAAAACTTGTTTCATGATGAAAATGCTAATTTTCAATGTAATATTTTGAATCTTTACAACTAAATACATGTCGTTTCTACTCAACATCATAACTTGTGAGTCGAGTTTATATAGAATAATTAAATTACAATGAATGAAAACAATCCTCATTACCGGCGGCGCCGGATTCATTGGTTCACATGTGGTGCGCCTGTTTGTCAATAAGTACCCTGACTATCAAATCGTCAATCTTGATAAATTGACTTATGCCGGTAACCTGGCGAATTTAAAAGACATCGAAGACAAGCCGAATTACGAGTTTGTAAAAGCTGACATTGTTGACAGCGGCAAAATAATGAGCTTATTTCAACAGTACCAGTTTGATGGCGTGATTCACCTGGCTGCTGAATCGCATGTCGACCGCTCGATTGCCAACCCAACCGAATTTGTGTTTACCAATGTGATCGGTACGGTGAACTTGCTGAATGCGGCGAAAGAAATCTGGAAAGACAATTCGGAGGATAAACTTTTCTATCACATTTCAACCGACGAGGTCTACGGTTCGTTGGGGGCAGAAGGGATGTTTACCGAAACCACGAAATATGATCCTCACAGTCCGTACTCGGCATCCAAAGCCAGTTCCGATCATTTTGTTCGCGCCTATTGCGATACCTTTGGATTACCCGCGCTGGTGTCGAACTGTTCCAACAACTACGGATCGTACCAGTTTCCGGAGAAGTTAATTCCGCTTTTCATCAACAATATTCGTTACAACAAGCCGCTGCCGGTTTACGGCAAGGGCGAAAACATCCGCGACTGGTTGTGGGTCGAGGATCATGCCCGCGCGATTGATGTGATTTTCCACAGCGGGAAAATCGGAGAAACTTACAACATCGGTGGTCACAATGAGTGGACCAATATCAGCCTGATTAAACTGATGTGCTCGATTATGGACCGTAAACTGGGACGCGAAGCTGGCGAATCGGAAAAACTGATCACCTACGTGAAAGACCGCGCCGGTCACGACCTGCGTTATGCCATCGATTCAACCAAATTACAAAAGGAACTGGGATGGGTTCCAAGTCTTCAATTTGAAGAAGGACTGGAGAAAACCATCGATTGGTACCTGACCAACGAAGAATGGATGCTGAATATCACCAGCGGTGATTATCAGCTCTATTACGAAGAACAATACGAGAAACGTTAAAAAGATGTTGAAGAAATATTGAATTGTTGATGTGTTTAATCGTTGAAAAAAATCAACTCTATTCAGCAGTTCAACTTCTTTCAACAGTTAAACAATTCAGCATTCTTTCAACAGTTCAACAATCTTTCAACAGTTCAACAATCCAACATATGAAAGGAATCATACTAGCCGGCGGATCCGGCACACGCCTATACCCGATCACCAAAGGCATCTCGAAACAGTTATTGCCGATCTACGATAAACCGATGATCTATTACCCGCTGTCGGTTTTAATGTTAGCAGGTATTCGCGATATACTCATCATATCGACTCCCGAAGATCTTCCCAACTTCGAAAAGCTATTGGGAAGCGGCAAAGAACTCGGACTAAACTTCAATTACAAAGTGCAACCCAGTCCTGATGGGTTGGCTCAGGCCTTTACCTTAGGAGCCGAATTCATCGGTGATGACGATGTTTGCATGGTTCTTGGAGATAACATCTTCTACGGTCATGGGTTTACAGACTTACTCAAAGAAGCACGTAAAAATGTGGAAGTCGAGAAGAAACCAACAGTATTCGGATACTATGTGAACGATCCGGAACGCTATGGTGTTGCCACTTTCGACGAAAAAGGCAACGTAACTTCAATTGAAGAAAAGCCTGCCAAACCGGCTTCGAATTACGCGGTAATTGGCTTGTATTTCTATACCAATGACGTGGTTAAAGTGGCTTCAGAAATCCAGCCTTCTCCTCGTGGCGAATACGAAATTACGACAGTTAATCAACACTATCTGTCTGAAGGACGATTGAAAGTAGAATTGATGGGCCGTGGTTATGCCTGGCTTGACACCGGTACTCATAAATCGTTCCTGGATGCAAGTACCTTCATCGAAACTGTCGAAAGCCGCCAGGGCCTGAAAATTGCCTGCATCGAAGAAATTGCCTATAAAATGGGCTACATCAACAAAGAGCAACTGCTCCAACTGGCGGAACCGTTAAAGAAAAACGACTACGGTCAATATTTGATTAAGCTGGCGAAATAGAGACATAGAACGAGGTAGAGCGTTACTGCAATATTCCTCTTCGAATAAATGCCATTGCGAACGTAGTGAAGCAATCTCTTTTTAGCTTCGATGAAAATATTGCTTCGTCGTTACTCCTCGCAATGACGAATATATAATGGAGAGTGATAACTCGCTTCACTCGCGAACTACAATTAATTAGCGTACTAAAACGAAAAAAATGAACATCATCCCAACCAATATACCCGATGTCTTAATCTTCGAACCAAAAGTCTTCGGGGATTCGAGAGGTTATTTTTTTGAGTCATTCAGACAAGACGTATTTCAAAAAGCAGTCGGTAAAATCCATTTTGTGCAGGATAACCAATCGAAATCGTCCTATGGTGTTTTACGGGGCTTACATTTTCAACGCCCTCCTTTCACGCAATCAAAACTGGTACGTTGCATGGAAGGCGAAGTTTTGGACGTAGCTGTTGATATTCGGGTTGGTTCACCAACTTACGGTGAGCACGCAGCCGTTCGACTTTCGGCTGAAAACCAGCGGCAGTTATGGGTCCCACAGGGATTTGCACACGGCTTTGTGGTATTAAGCGATACTGCTGTTTTCGCCTACAAATGTGATAACTACTACGCTCCGGAATACGACGGCGGCTTATTGTGGAATGATTCCGAACTTGGAATCGACTGGCTGGTACCAGCTGATGAAATTCGATTATCAGACAAAGATCAGAAACAACCCGTATTTAGCTCAATCAAACATTTCAACTACGACGATTTTAAACAAGAAAAAGTTTATCCAAAGATTGGGTAATTTATTGAAAGGTGTTGAATTATTGAACTGGTTGCTGCTTTCGGCTTGGAACTTAAAACTTGGAATTTGAAACGGTTCAATCTTTTGCGTAGGAATTCAACGAGCTGAGAGCGATTTAACGAATCAACACTTCAACGTCTTTCCATAAAGATATTATCAAATCACTTCTATCCGGATCATAGGAGCCTTTCATCCGGATAGTTTTTCTATTTTTGCGCCAAAACAAATTTAATGTCCGAATATATCGCTGCAAGCATTGCTTTCCTGATCCCGCTCATTGCTGTTTATATTGTTCAGCCATCGGTCGCAAAAGTAGCCCTTGCCAAAAACTTTATTGCAGAGCCCGAAGACAAACTACCAGGCATTCCCTTGTTAAGTTTGGGCGGTGTCTCCATGTTTATCGGGATCAATCTTTCGATTGCCTTGATTAGCAACCGTACAGGCTTCGTTAGCATGCACGACTTACTTGCAGCTCTTATCGTTTTGTTCTTCAGCGGCTTCCTGATGGATACAAATCTGGCTTTCCGATACTTCCGTTTCGCCGTAAAAATGCTTGCTGCAATTTTGGTTGTTGTTCGTTTTCACGAAGGTCCACAGCCTCTATTTTCGATGCTCCCCACATGGATGGATGTTATTCTGCAAATAGGATTTATCGTCGTTTTTATGTTCGCTTTTCATCGCCTAACCAAAGCCAGAAAAACCCTTTTTCTACTTTTGGGATTAGTGAATGCAATTGGGCTTGGCCTTTACTTCGGTACAACAGCTAATGTTCAATATTGGGCAATTCTGGCTTTTAGTTTGGCTGGCAGCCTTGCCGGTATATTAAGCTACAGCCGTTATGCGCTATACCGCCAAAAACCGCTTCCCCTGATTGGACATACAGGTATTTATATATCGGCTTTGATCCTGGCCACACTATGGCTAAACGTCTTGTTTTTGAATCCGATTTTTTAATAAAAGAAAAGCGGCAACATTAATAAGTAATGTGATTTATCTTGTTCAAAAGATACACATCCTTCTTCTTATTTATGTTTCAGGACGGCTTCGTTTAATCTCCATTCTTCAGACCTGCTCCATCGCTCCATCGACAAAAAAAGCTTTCAAAAAAAACAGTTCAATCGTAAATATTTTGTAAAATAATTGCGATCTTCGAACTGCCCTGTGTATCATTGAGAGTAGAGAAGAAAAAAAGCCATGAAAAGAACCTTACCGTTCCTTTTTGTCTTGTCGTTATTTTCATTGACTGCTTTTTCGCAACTCAGCGAAGTTTCGGTTAGTGCGACAACATTAGGAAAAAAAGGAAGTGAAGTGCCGTTCTGGTTTACACACAACCAATTCGGGAAATACGAGCAACAAGTCAGAAGTCAATTTCAAACAGAAGTCGATTATTCCGGCATTTATCCAATCGACCAGAATTTCAATGTTGTAACTGGCGTTGATTGCGCAGTTTCATACGATGCTTATTCAAGCCGTTTTATGATTATTCAAGGCTACGCCGGCCTATCCAATCGCCTTGCAATATTTCGTATCGGGGCATTTGCCAACGACATTGAATTTGACAACCTATCGACGTCAAACGGTGATATTGTGAGTTCAGTCAATTACAGACCAATTCCAAAGATTAGCCTGACCAGCAACGACTTTATACCCTCACCTGTTTGGAAGAAATATTTCTCTTTCAAATTCGCTTACGAAGAAGGTTTTCTTGAAAACGACCGCTATATCCGCAACGCGATGCTTCATCACGACCAGCTGTACATCAGATACCGAGCTTCACAAAAGTTAACCGTAACAGCCGGTGTCAACCGCTACATTTTTTGGGGAGGTACACAACCCGATGGAGAGCAACTCCCAAGCGACTTTAAAAGCTATGTTCGTTATTTAACTGGTCGCAGTGGTGACAGCCAGTTTTTGCAGACCGACCGGGATAACGTTGCCGGAAACCAGCTGGGTAGTTATTTACTAAGCCTGAGACATTCATTTAAAGCTTGGGACGCTGAATTCCGCATGACACATCCCTTTGAAGATCACTCCGGAATGGAATTCGACAATTGGCGGGATAACCTGATCACCTTGTTCATCAACCGAAAAAAGAAAGGGCGTCCTGTTGATGCTCTTCTGTTCGAATTTATGTACACCAAGGACCAAAGTGGAGATCGACACCAATTAACCGGCCCCAGATCCCAACGCATGCGAGGACTGGATAATTACTTCAACCATGGTGTTTATAAAAGTGGTTTCGTGTACAAAGATTACAGCATGGGAACGCCTTTATTTACACCAATTATCTATCCGATGAGTTCGGGAAAAGGCTTTGCCAATAACCGGGTGGTTGCCTGGCATGTTGGGGCTAACGGGTACATTCTAGCCAACCTAAGTTGGAGAACGTTGATAACCTACACACGAAATTTTGGAACCTATTCTCGCCGGCTTGAACCCTACCGCTACCAATGGTATACAATGGGTGAATTGAACTGGTTGATTCCGGAACAAAAATTTACGATCACCGGTTTGGCTGGAATTGATTACGGAGATCTAAGCGGAAAAAAACTCGGACTTGGACTAACTTTAAAGAAAGATTTCTAGAACAAATATTCAGATTACCGGACATCGGATCACCAGTTTTTCAGATGTTGAATCAACAAAAACTAACGAAAGGTACTTGAAGGCTGTAGAAAAAAGATAGTACACTAGCCGGGCAACCCGAATTTGAAAAAAACGATCATGCCCTCAATGCAAAAGATAACTTCGCGCCTCTGCGTCTTTGCGTCTTTGCGTGATAGACTTTCAACAAAAAGACGTTAGATCAAAGCTGTCGAACCTCCGATCTAACGTCTAATATCTCGTGATCAAATGATCGTTTATTTTGCTTCTTGCAGCAGGAACTTTTTGAACGTTTCAAACTCCTTGTCCATCGGGACAGAAAGCTTTTCACCTTTCATAAACTCCGCCAATTTCTCAGGTAGTGCAACATTGCCTTTTCCAATAATCGACTCAACTGTCTCTGTGAATTTTGCGGGGTGTGCTGTCTCCAGGAAGACACCAACTTCACCTTCCGCCAAATCTGTTGCTAACGCTTTATAAGCGCAGGCACCATGCGGATCAAGCAAATATTGCTTTTCTGTGAATACATTAAACAAAACCTCACGAATTTCGTCGTCGCTGTACCGGAATCCCTTCATCACTGACGAAATTACTTCGTGTGAATGATCGTATAGATCCAGAATACGGGCAAAGTTACTCGGATCACCGACATCCATCGCGTTGGCAATGGTTGCTACCGACGCACGAGGCTCGTATTTGCCGGTTTGCAAATATTTGTAGACAATATCGTTTTCGTTGTTGGCAGCGATGAAACGCTTCACCGGCAAGCCCATTTTTTGAGCGAATAAACCAGCTGTCAAGTTACCAAAGTTACCGCTAGGCACCGCGATCACCAATTCATCCTGCAAGCCCTTCTCCTTCAATCTCGCGTAAGCGTTGAAATAATAAAACGCTTGTGGCAGGAAACGAGCGACGTTGATGGAGTTGGCGGAAGTCAGGGTCAAGTTGCTTTTCAATTCTTCGTCAAGGAAAGCCGTTTTCACCAAACGCTGGCAATCGTCGAATGTTCCGGCAATTTCGATCGCCGTAATATTCTGCCCCAGCGTGGTAAATTGTTTTTCCTGGATTTCGCTCACCAAACCTTTCGGATAAAGTACATAAACATGAATGCCTTCGACGCCGAGGAAACCGTTCGCCACGGCACTTCCGGTATCGCCTGATGTCGCAACCAACACATTCACATGCTCGCTGTTTCCTTTCAAAAAGTAGCTCAGCAAACGCGCCATAAAACGGCCACCTACGTCTTTAAAAGCCAGCGTCGGCCCGTGGAAAAGCTCCAGCGAGTAGATGTTGTCCTGAACCGGCACAACCGGGCAATCAAACTGCAAGGTGTCGAAAACCAGCTCTTTCAAATCTGCTTCGGGGATGTCTTCTCCGAAGAAAGCTTTCGCCACTTCGAAGGCGATTTCCTGAAACGACAACTGATTGATCTTTTCAAAGAAAGATGCAGGAAGCGGGTTGATACGCTCCGGCATAAAAAGGCCTTTATCATCCGCCAATCCTTTAGTTACCGCTTCTTTCAGCGATACCTTCGGAACAGATTTATTGGTACTGTAGTATTGCATGTTAGTTTCAAGTTTCAAGTTTTAAGTTTCAAGTCCGTTCCAGCGACATTTGAGTCAACTTTTGCTTCAGACCTCGAAACTACAAACTGAGTTTTATTAATAATTAATCAATAATCACTAATCCTTCAAAAGCGCTTCCATGAACTCAGGTCCGTGCAGCAAACCATAGCTTCCTTTTTTCACGGTGAACTCATCGTAAGCTTCCACTTCATCAGCCACATTGCCGGGCTTGTAAATGATGAAAGGAACCGGATCTTTCGTGTGAACGGTTGTCGCGCAAGGTGTCGGGTGATCCGGTAAGACGGCAATTGCCACCGGCTCGTCCATCTTGGCTGTTTCTTCAACCAGGTATTTCACTACCCGGTGATCCAAATATTCAATGGTTTTCGTTTTCAATTCAACATCACCTTCATGACCGGCTTCGTCGCTGGCCTCAATGTGCAGGTAAACCAAATCACATTCTTTCAGCGCGTCGATCGTTGCCTGTGCTTTTCCTTCGTAGTTGGTATCGTACAAGCCTGTTGCACCTTCAACGTGAATGACCTTCATACCGGCGTAAACACCAATTCCCTGGATCAAATCCACTGCTGAAATCACAGCTGATTTTTCAACGCCATACATTTCTTTTAATGTCGGCATTTCCGGTTTGTAACCGGGCGACCAGGGCCAAATACTATTGGCAACATCCTTACCGGCAGCTTTCCGCTTTTGGTTAACCGGATGTTCCGGGAGAATTTCCATCGATTTCAGAATTAGCTCATTCAGCAATTCTGCAGTCGCTTTGGCTCCTTCTTCTTTTGCTTTTGGTAAATAGTCCTTCCAGGGTTTGCCCGGAACATCGTGCGGAGGTGTACAAGCCATTTGCTTCTTCCCTCCTTTTATCACCAACAAGTGACGATAAGAAACTCCTTTGTGGAAAATCACGCGCTCGCTTCCCAACTTCTCATTCAGGAAGTCGATCAACTCGTGCGCTTCTTCGTTGGAAATGTGTCCTGCCGAGTGGTTTTTAATGTTCTCTCCAGCCAGGCAAATCAGGTTACAACGCAGTGCCAAATCTCCGGGCTCCAACACAACGCCCATGCTTGCTGCTTCCAGCGTTCCGCGACCTTCAAACACTTTCGGAACATCGTAGCCCAAAACGGCCATGTTCGCGATTTCGCTACCCGGGTGCATTCCTTCAGGAACGGTTTGCAACAGACCTGTTCTTCCCAACTTTGCCAACCGGTCGATTTCCGGTATGTCGGCCATTTGCAGCGGTGTTTTTCCTCCGTAATTTTCCAATGGCTCATCAGCCATGCCGTCTCCTAAAACGATTATATATTTCATGGTAAAAATCCCAATTATTTAAATTTCAAACTCCAAATAGTCTTGAGTCCTGAGATCTGAGTTTTAACCGAAAGCCTAAATATTCAGTTCTCTCCACTCGCCTCTCGTTACTCACGACTCACGTCTCCCCTATATATTTGATACCCGAATGATGTCGGCAAATACGCCAGCAGCAGTAACCGCAGCTCCGGCACCATATCCTTTAATGATCATCGGGAACTCGTTGTAACGCTCGCTGGTAAACATCACCAGGTTGTTACTTCCCTGCAGATCGAAAAACGGATGGCCTTGCGCGACTTCCTGCAAACCAACTTCCGAATGTCCATTTTCGTACTTGGCAACAAAACGCCAGCACTTGTTCTCGGCTTCCAATACCTGGCGACGCTTCTCAAAATCAGCATCGACCTTGGAAATGTTAGCCCAGAAATCGTCGATCGATCCATTGAAGTATTCATCCGGGATGAAGGTATTGATCTTCACATCCTCCTTTTCAATTTTATAACCCGACTCACGAACCAGGATCAACAACTTGCGGACCACGTCAATACCGCTCAGGTCAATGCGAGGATCCGGTTCCGAATATCCTTGCTCTTTCGCCAACTGGATTGTTTTGCTCAACGGAACATCTGCAGCAATCGTGTTGAAAATGAAGTTCAATGTTCCCGAGAGAACAGCTTCAATTTTCAAAATTTTGTCGCCCGAGTTGACCAAATCATTCAGGGTATTGATGATTGGCAAACCAGCACCAACATTCGTTTCAAAAAGGAATTTCACGCCTTTTTTCTGAGCGATGCTTTTCAGCTTTTTATAATTGTCGTAGTCAGACGAAGCAGCCACTTTATTAGCCGTTACAATCGACACGTTGGCATTCAGTAAGTCGGCATAAACGATCGGAGAATCGTTGGAAGCCGTACAGTCTACAAAAACCGAGTTGTAAATATTCATATCGATGATGGCGTCCTTGTAAGCCGGCAAACCGGAAGACAAGCCTTCAGCATCCAGTCGCTCCTTAAATCCTTCGATCGAGATACCTTCGCGATCCAACAGCATTTTCCGGGAGTTGGCGACACCAACTAATTTTATTTTCAGGTGATTTTGCTTCAACAGTTTTTCCTGTTGTTGCTGAATTTGATTCAACAGGTTTCCACCCACCAAACCAATTCCCAACAAGAAGACATTGACTTCCACATTTTCAGACAGGAAGAACGACTCGTGTACCACGTTCAAAGTCTTGCGCAGATCGCTGTTTTTCACAACCCACGAAATATTCAACTCGGATGCTCCCTGAGCAATGGCGATAATGTTAACACCATTTTTACCGATGGTATTGAACAGTTTCCCGGCGATACCGGTCGAGTGTTTCATGTTTTCGCCAACGATCGCAACGATAGACAAGTCGCTTTCAACTTCAACTTTATTGATTCTTCCGTTCTGAATTTCACGCTCGAACTCAGCACGAATGGCATGCTCGGCCACCCCGGCTTTCGCAGTATCAACAGCAATCGAGATTGAGTTCTCGGATGATGCCTGAGAAATCAGAATGACGTTGATGTTTTGCAAAGCCAACGCGCTAAAGAGACGCATCGAAATACCGGTCACACCAACCATCCCCAATCCCTGAACAGTGATCAGGCTGATGTTGGAAATTGACGAAATCCCCTTGATAGGATGATCCTTCCCATTTGCCTGGCTACTGGTAATCAACGACCCGGGAGCCTGCGGATTCATCGTATTTTTAATATAAGTCGGAATGCCTTTCTTGTAAACCGGCAATATTGTCGGCGGATAAATTACCTTGGCACCAAAGTGCGACAACTCCATTGCTTCGGCATAGCTCAACGATTCAATCACGTAAGCTTTGCTGATCACGCGTGGATCTGCCGTCATAAAGCCATCCACATCGGTCCAGATTTCCAGCACCGAAACGTCCAGCGCTGCCGCGTAGATAGCCGCCGTGTAATCCGAGCCACCGCGCCCAAGCGTTGTGTACTCGCCTTCGGCATTACTGGCGACGAAACCGGGGGCAATGCAAACACCTTTAAATTCGCCCAGTGCAGCCTTTATCAATGTATTTGTCAGGCTGAAATTGACCTGAGCTTTGCCGTAGTTGCTATCAGTTTTTATAAGTTTTGAAGAATCTATCCAACTGGCTTCTTCAATAAATTCGCTGATGATGTAAGAAGAAAGACGCTCGCCAAATCCACCGATTTTATCGAGGGTTTTATCTGTCAGCTCGCCGATCATGGAAACTCCGATTATCACACGTTCCAGCTCGTCAAGCAGCTGGCTGACTTGTTCCTTCACTTCTTCTTTGCGTTCGCCTTCGAAGAGCTGCTCAACAACTGCCTCGTGACGTTCGCGAATGGCCGTGAGTTCCGTGTTGAAATAATCCGTTCCGAGGATCGCCATTTTGGCTGCATTCAAGATCTTGTCCGTGATTCCGCCTAAAGCAGAAACCACCACGACCGCATCGTCGCTCTGACTCTTTACAATCTCCTTTACCTTTCGGATATTCTCGGCACTTCCCACCGAAGTACCGCCAAATTTCAACACTTTCATTTTAGGCATCAATTAATAAGATTTATTCAAAAAATAGCCGCTTTTCTGAAGTTTGTTACCCGCGCATTCGCAGCATTTTTGAATACCAATTTCTTCAGCTCAAAACCTGACAATGATCAGGTATTTCAACAAGCGGCAAAAATATGCTTATTTATTATTACTTTCTAATTATTAGCTCCAAAATTCAACTTTGCAACCATTGTTTAACTTCAATTTGAAAGAAACTCGCGATTCTTTTTTAATGGTTTTCTTTTACTGAAATTCCATTTTTCAACCTTTTAAAAAATGAAAAAGCAATGATTGACCGATGAACCTGAAGGCTAAAGTTTCACGCAAAAAAAATCCGGATAAGCAGTACGCCTTCCGGATTTTATACTGCACAGAAATATCGTTAACTCACGGTCGTCGTGCCCATGGTTACAGATTCAACAATTTTACCTTCGAGCTCTTGCGCCAACTCGACATTGTCTTTCAACAATGTACGAACCGACTCGCGCCCTTGTCCCAATTTTGTTTCTCCGTAACTAAACCACGAACCGCTCTTTTTAATCACATTGTAGGTTACACCCAAATCGATGATTTCACCGGTTTTGGAAATACCTTCGCCATACATGATATCAAATTCAGCTTTACGGAACGGAGGTGCCACTTTGTTTTTCACCACTTTCACACGAACGTTGTTACCCATCACTTCTTCGCCATCTTTAATCTGGCCGATACGACGGATATCCAAACGAACCGAAGCATAAAACTTCAGCGCGTTACCACCGGTTGTAGTTTCGGGGTTACCGAACATGACACCAATCTTCTCGCGCAACTGGTTGATGAAAATACAGCAGGTTTTTGTTTTGTTAATGTTGGCAGTCAGTTTACGCAACGCCTGCGACATCAAACGTGCCTGCAAACCCATTTTCGAGTCACCCATATCGCCTTCAATCTCCGCTTTCGGAGTCAAAGCAGCTACAGAGTCAATCACAACGATATCCACTGCACCCGAACGAATCAGGTTGTCTGCAATTTCCAAAGCCTGCTCTCCGTTGTCGGGCTGCGAAATCAGCAATTCGTCAGTATCCACGCCCAATTTTTTGGCATAATATGGGTCGAAGGCGTGCTCTGCATCAATGATCGCAGCAATACCTCCTGCCTTTTGAGCTTCAGCAATGGCATGAATAGCCAAGGTTGTTTTACCAGACGATTCAGGTCCGTAAATTTCAATAATACGGCCTTTCGGAAAACCACCAACGCCCAACGCAATGTCAAGCCCGATAGAACCTGTTGAGATAGAAGGAACCTCTTCGGCAACTCTATCGCCCATTTTCATGATGGCGCCTTTACCGTAACTTTTTTCAATTTTATCCATGGTCAGCTGAAGGGCTTTCAGCTTTTCCTTATTCACATTATTTTGTTCTTCTTTTGCCATAGCTTACTTTAAATCTAAAGCTTTGATTATTTGATCTGTATGCTCTTTCGTTTTTACTTTTTCGAAAACTTCGCTGATAACTCCGTTTTCATCTATCACATAAGTGGTACGCAAAACGCCCATGTATTTCTTGCCGTACATATTTTTCTCACCCCAGGCACCGTAAGCCTTCAGAATCTCTTGCTCGGTGTCTGCAATCAGGTTGAATGTCAAACTGTATTTATCAGCAAATTTTTTGTGCGAAGAAACGCCATCCGGACTTACACCAACCACCTCATAGCCTTGTTTCAACCAGTATTCGTAGTTGTCGCTCAAATTACACGATTCAGCAGTACAACCAGGTGTGCTGTCCTTGGGATAAAAGTATAAAATTAACCTCTTCCCTTTGAAATCTTTTAAAGAAATTGTTTCACCGTTTTGATTCAATCCACTGAAATCAGGAGCCTGATCTCCTTTGTTTAATAAAGCCATAACTCTTTATTGTTTAATTACACAAATATACTTGAATAAATCCGAAATGCAGGAGTTTAACGAACAATAAATCAGAATTAACTGGCAGTCAAATTGTTTCATTTTTACTCCTCATAAAATGTATTCGAACTACCTGATCAAACAACTCGCAGCCCAATTGGTTGTATGAAAAAGAGAAACATCAAACAAAAATTAAATACGGCAGGATTGCCCGGTTCATCCCTGTTTCATGGAACATTTTTTGTACTTTTAAGGGCGGTAAACAAACTCGATTTATGCAATCAAAAATCAAAAAACCACTTTTCTCACGTCTGTTTTTTTACCTATTCATCTGCACAAGTTTCCTTTACAACGGAGGTGTCAATGCACAATCCGATCCGGAAACCAAAGCAAAACAACTTTTTGAGAGTAGAAAGTATGAAGAAGCGCTCCCGGTTTTCGAAGACCTGACCCGCTTGTATCCTTCGGATCCAAATCTGAATTATTACTACGGGGCCTGTTTAATTGAAACCGGTCATTTCGATGCATCGGCGCTCAATGCATTGAAGCTAGCGGGTAGCCAGCAAAAATCGGATTGGTACCTGGCTCAATATTATCATGCAAATGACCAGTGGGCGGAAGCGATGACAGCTTACCAGCAATTCAAAGGCAATGCTTCTTCCAAAGAATTGAACACTGTTTCGTCATTGGATGAAATGATGGCGCTGTGTGCTCAGCAAATCAACCCGTATAAAGTGGCTGACGAAGAAAGCCCCGCAGATACAACCCAAATCATTGAGGAGCCTACTGCAATGCCTGCCGCCGTTTCTACAGAAGTCGCTTTCGTTGAGCCAGAACTACAAAATGAAGAAGCGGCGTATGCTGATACCCTGATCTCGTTCCCGGTAAACGCTCAAATAAGCTATTTAAAGGTCAGCCAATTTAAAACGGATGAAGCGCGTCAGGATTTCCTGGATGCTCGTGCGTTGGAGCAGGAACTGAATGAAAAGCTAAAAACAAGCAAGGAACTTCGCGAACGTTATGAAGCTGCAGACGACCTTGTTAAAATGCAACTGGCTGATTCAATTCTGCAGCTGGAACAAGACAGCTATAAACTGAACCAGGAAATTGCACAGAAAGACCAAAGTGCCAATTTGCGAGAGGCCAGTTACTGGAGCTCAGCAAGTATGAATGAAATTGCCCAATTCAGAGCAACGAACCAGCAACTGCAGGACAGCATCGAATCAGCGAGGCGTGAAGCGCAAATCGAGGCGATGCAACAAGCCGAAATCATTGTCGTAGAAGCAAACGACTCGATCGCTATTGATACCCTTCAGGCGGAAATCGAGCCTGTGGATGAGATTATTTACCGGATCCAAATCGGGGCTTACCGCAATGATCCACCCGATTGGGTTCAGCGTCTGTTTAAAAAGTTGTCGGTTTTGAGGCGTATCGATCAATATACAGATGAACAAGGTGTTACGGTTTACACCGTTGGCGAATTAAAAAGCTATGAAGATGCACAACAAATGCTAAAACAAATTAAATTAGAAGGTGTAAGCACTGCTACCATAGCAGCCTATAAAAACAACGAACGCATTCCCGTAACCGAAGCCAGAAAATTGCAGCAAAATGGACTCTAACGAAAATTATAAAAACAAACCGATACAAGAGGAGGATCTCGACACCAAGCAGGAACGTTCCCTGATTCTGCACAACGACGACTACCACTCCTTCGACTATGTAATTGAAGCCCTGATGCTTATTTGCGAACACGAACAGGAACAAGCCGTGCAATGCACATTATTAACGCACTATAAAGGCAAATGTGACGTCAAGAAAGGAAGTTTTAGTTACCTTAGACCAATGAAGCAAGCCCTGATCGCCAAAGATCTGAAGGCTACGATCGATTAACCTTATTCGAATATGACCGTACTAATCATCCTGTTCCTCATCTTCCTGGGTATCGTCTTACTTTTACTCGAGTTTGCAGTTGTACCCGGAATCACGATCGCTGGTATTGGAGGAGTTCTTCTGCTTGGAGCAAGTATCTATCTTGCTTTTAATACCTATGGAATTATTGCCGGCATCATTACTGCAGCATTCGTACTAATCGCCTCTCCCCTGCTTGTGCTCCGTTTCTTCCGGAGCAGAACCGGCAAGAAAATGGTTTTGGAATCTGAAATTTCAGGTCGTGTTGACCAGATTGATGAGAACGACATTCACCCGGGAGATGAAGGTATTACCGTTGGCCGCCTTGCTCCAACCGGCAAAGTGCGAATCAACAATCACACCATGGAAGGCAAAGCAATCACAGGATTCATTGATCAGCAAGTAGCCATCCGCGTGGTCGAAGTCTTGAAAACGCAAGTTATTGTAGAACCTATAAATTAATCAAAATGGAATATTTTGGAACTTTTGGTCTCATTGTAGGAGTTTTTGTCCTCGTAATTATCATCTTATATTTTATCCCTGTTGGACTGTGGTTCTCTGCGCTTGTTTCAGGCGTTCGAATCTCATTGATTCAACTCTTTTTGATGCGTTTCCGTAAAGTTCCGCCATCAATTATTGTGCGCGCACTAATTGAAGGAACAAAGGCCGGTATCAAGCTGGACCGAGATAAACTGGAAGCACACTACCTGGCCGGTGGTAAAGTGGACATGGTTGTTCACGCGCTCGTTTCTGCCGAAAAAGCAAATATCGATCTTGGCTTCAATATGGCAACTGCCATAGACCTGGCCGGACGCGATGTGTTTGAAGCAGTACAAATGTCGGTAAACCCGAAAGTCATCGATACTCCCCCGGTAGCTGCCGTTGCTAAAGATGGTATTCAGCTTATTGCCAAAGCCCGTGTTACCGTTCGTGCCAACATCAAGCAATTGGTTGGTGGTGCCGGAGAAGAAACCATTCTTGCCCGTGTTGGTGAAGGTATTGTATCGTCAATCGGTTCGTCGCATACGCACAAATCCGTATTGGAGAACCCGGATTCAATCTCCAAATTGGTGTTGAATAAAGGTTTGGACGCCGGTACAGCTTTCGAAATTCTGTCCATCGATATCGCCGACATCGACATCGGTAAAAACATCGGTGCCGGTCTGCAAATCGACCAGGCTGATGCGGATAAAAACATCGCCCAGGCGAAAGCAGAAGAACGTCGCGCGATGGCCGTAGCTTTGGAACAGGAAATGCGTGCAAAAGCACAGGAAGCCCGAGCGAAAGTAATCGAAGCTGAAGCGCAAATCCCGCTGGCTATCTCGGAAGCTTTCAGAAGCGGCAATCTCGGAATTATGGATTATATGAAATACAAAAATATTGACGCTGATACGCAAATGCGCTCGTCAATCGCCGGAGAAGATCAAAATCAGAATCGAGGTAAATCGAAAGAGTAATTTCCCGGTGAAAAGTTCTCTTTTCAAGCTTAATAAACTGATTGTAAATAAACTGAAGCCCTGTCTTTTCTCAGATAGGGCTTTTTTACGAGAAAAGAAAAACAACAAATATGCTGCGCAGCACATTTTTTAACATTGGGTTAACAGTTGTTTGTGTTTTTCAGCATATCTTTGTCGTAGATTTTATTTCATAAGTTTAGGTTTGATTAGTTTTATTGGTTTAGTTAGGTTTGAAAAGGGTAGATAGAGATCTACTCTTTTTTTTTGCTCTAAACTGAAGAAAGCTCCAAAATTCAGGTTCTAAATTCCAACGGAAACACCAAAGTTCAAAACACCAAAAAACACGACTATCACCCTGCTGGCATAAGCATGATCTCAATTGTTACTGCCCCTTGAACTTAGCAAAAAGCACTTCTATTTATTTTTCAGCCTTTCAATCACTTTACAGTCAAAACTCGCACGCTGGTATTCAAAAACATTGACATAAAAAAAGGCCACGAAAACTCGCGACCTCATTTTTATTTGGTAAATATTACTTTTCTATTGATACAGCTTGGCTTCCCAGATTCCGGCTTGACCCTCCAAAATCTTTACCCGTAAATACCGGGCTTTGCCAATTTTTTCAACCTTGTGCGGCGAACGAATGGCAAGTTCTTTTTGCTCTTTCACGCTTTCCCAGTTCTCGCCGTCAACCGACTTTTCGCAAATAAACGCATGTCCCAAAGTTGGGTGGACAAAGAAAAGATCCAGGTGATCCAGCTTTTCGACTTTCCCCAAATCCAACTGCCACCATTTCTCGGTATCATCCGGACGAGCCCACCAGCGGGTGTAATTCGAATTATCGATAGCATCTTGCGGATTAAACTCGTGATGGCGGTATACCGGCTCCACCGGCAAGTTATATTTCAATTGTTTCGGGTCGCCCCATTTACGCGCCTCAACTTCCATCGGCGTTTTAGTCGACGAAGCGGTCGCTACCGCCTTCGATAAGTCCATTGGCTTCTCCGTCTTCACCTTGGCCAAAGCGCCAACACCTTTTCGATCCAATTGGATTGGCTTTAACGTGCCGTCGTCGTTAAACTCCATCTTGTTGCAGTACACCTGGCGCGAGGTACCTCCAATTCCGTATTCGAGATAAACGAAATACCAATCGTCAGTTCCTTTCGGTGAAAACGCAAAACCATGGCCAGGCCCCCAAATCTGTTTCTCCAAATCCGAAGAAATGATCACATCATTCTCAGGAGTCACAAATGGCCCGAGCGGCGATTCTTTGCTCATCAAATAACCATTCTGGTAATCGGCATAACCGCCCATGGTATAGAAATAATAGTAAATTCCTTTTCGCTTAATCATGAAAGGACCTTCCGAATAACCGTTCCATTGCGTAGGAATGTCGATCGTCTCCCCTTCCAGCTTGGTCCAGTCGACACTGAGTTTCGAGGCCTTTTTACGGCGCCAGAAAATATAGCCCTGCCCGTCGTCGTCGATAAACGGACAACCGTCGATATCATCAATCACCATCGAAGGTTTTTCTTCTCCCGTATAGTTTTCTGGGCCATTAATAAATTTGAAAGGTCCTTCTGGCGAATCGGCAACCGCCAATTGGGTCACATGATCAACAGTTACAAAGAGGTAATATTTTCCATCGCGCTCCAACACGCGCCCCGGTGCCCAGTATTTGTGCTCGTGCCAGTCGATTCCGGGGAAGCAAATCCCTTCGAAGCTCCAGTTCACAAAGTCTTTCGATTTCCACACGACCGGATTTCCTGAAAAAGCCAGGTCGGTTTCAATATCTCCGACATCACTGGTGGCATAACAGTAAAACGTATCGCCAAACTGAACGATTGTCGGATCGGCCAGGTTGTCCGGAATAAACGGGTTGAAATCGATTTGCTGAGCGGAAACAAGCTCTGCCGCCACTAGCCAAAACAGTACTAAGAAAATTCTCTTCATGGTTTATTTACAGTTTTTTTGAGTAGAACCGCTAAGATAACGAATCACCGATAAATCATAGCCAATCCGTAATCCAGCAATAAGCTCTGCCAAATTATTTAATCAACCAGCTTCGCTCATTAAAAACGCAGCATGACTATGCCATGCTGCGTTTTATGAATATTTGCAATTCACTATTCCAATTACTTTTTTCGGGTTTCAGCCGGGAAAGCATAACTGCCTTTCCAACCTCCCAAATCGATTAAGATCTGATCCAGCATCACACCCGGATCAACCATCCAAACTTTCAATTGATGTTTTCCAGGCTCTTTAATTGTTTGTTTTGTTGATTTCACGGCGGCATTTTTCAGCACATTCTGTTTCCACTCGCTGCTGCGACCAACGGTTTTGAAATCGATAATCACGGGCTCTGCATCGTCAATTGCCACAGCGCAACGCACACTTGCTCCCTCATAAAACGGATGAGTCGGAACAGCCTGAATACGAACATCTGTTTCTCCGGCATTGAACGTATAAAAATCATACGCCAACATCGGGCTTTGCGCTTTGATTTCGGCCGGATTTGTTACGGGTTTAGCATTAAATGGCAAAGCCACTACAACACTACCGCTGTATCCTAAACCACCAAACAGTTCCCATTCTGCTCCTTCACCGACTGTTCGCGATGAGGCATTTTCAGCATTGATCGACACATAGCCATTGCCCTCAACAAAACCTTCAAAATCTTCCAATTCCTTGAACTTCGGATTGTAGGCTGAAACACCGATCGTTATTGTTGTATCCTTTGAACTGAATTCAATCGCTCCATTCACTTTATAGGCAGGTGGTATCAATTGGTAATCGTGACCAAGCGGTGGCTCTATCGTATTTTCACCTTGCGGCACCAGGTTCCAGTCAATGCTTACCCACAAACGTTGCTCCTGCTCTCCGTCCGCTGCAGTCAATTTTCCATGATCTGCAGATAGACGGATCCAGTCTTGCTTCGGTTCAGCTTTCCACGCGACCTCTCCTTCCCCTTTCAGAAACACATCCACAAAAGCCGAATCCTTCAGGTAGGCGTTCAATACCGGCAGCACATCGGCATAGTTGTTTTCGATTTGCTTGTTAGCCTCCATTTCATAACCTTCCAAGGCTAGCCCAAGGCCGGCCTCTCCATCCGTTGCCGGTAGCGCATATGAAGGTTTCGAGAATACCGGCAAGTTACGGGGCGACATGCTCATCATTTGTTTCCACTTGCCGTTTTGAAGTCTATTGTTGAAGTAATCGGTTTCACTTTTAATCTGCTCATAAGCAGCTTTCGACCGGTCAGCAAACTCTTTGGCACTGGCTCTTCCCTGACGTGCAGCCAATTCATTTTTGTAATGATACAGCCATTTTTGATTCATCAGCGAAGCGCCTGTTACCGGATAATATACCAGTTCATAAAAAGCGTCCTGCATGCCCATCGGAATTTCAGCCTTTAGCTTTTCAACCTGCGAGGAGAGAGCTTCCCAAGCATCCAGCCGCATCGTTAACTCGTCGCTGTACAATATCTGATTCAACTCGGTTGCTCCCGGCTTTGTGGTTGGTTCGGTTTGGCTCCAGGCCATAAACTCCGGACGACGCATAAAACACAAGTGATAGTAATCCATCATCAGTTTCGTCATCTCAGGCGCCTTCTCAGCTCCAAACAAGAAACTCAACCAGTCTTCCATGTGTAATTGAACATCCATTGTCCCGGCAAACCTATCAATATCCCAGGCCATATCCATAAACAACTCAATGTTGTATTCCAAGGGTTTAATATCTCCACAGTTCAAAATCCACATATCGTGACAGTTGAACTGGTATGCTTTAAACATCTCTTCCCAGATCAGCATCGGGTTGGTCGAGCTCAGCCACAGGTAGTCGTGCGGGCGTCCCCAGTACGAGGCGTGGTAATAAATTCCACCGCCGCCCGGACGCTTTTGTTCTTCAGGTGTGCTCAACTGACGGATGTACCCGTAATTGTCATCGGTCCACATTAGCGTCACATCCTCCGGAACCTTCAAGCCATTCTGATAATAATCGAGTACTTCTTTGTACGGGATAAAAGCTTGCGGCAGCGATTCCGGCTCCTTTCCGGTTTCCTTTTGCATAATTGCACGCTGATCGGCGATCACCTTTTCCAGTAGTTTAATCTGATCTTCCTTGGTCAGATCCTTGGCATTCATGGGCGAATCGTGCTCACCACGCATGCCAATGGTATAAATACTTTCGAAGTTTGACGTTGCTTTGGTACGGGCCTCAAACAAATCTCGAATCGTCTCAGCATTGTTGTCATAGCGCCACTCACCCATGGAGTTATGATCCCACTCGGCATTTATATTACAAAGCATCGGCTCACAATGCGAAGTTCCTACTACAATCGCATAATCGTTGGCGGTTTGCGCATTGCCTTCAATGGTGTAGAAAGCTTTGGTACAACCATGCATGGCTGGCCAAACGGTGTTTGCGCGAAGACGCAGCATCAGTTCGAAGATTTTGGCGTAGGTTTTCGGGCCAATGTCGCCGGTTTCCGGTTCAAAAGTTTTAGCAGCCCAGGGTTGAAGCCCCCAATCTTCGTCATTTAAAAATAAACCACGGTATTTCACCGAAGGCGATCCGTAGGTTTTTGTTTCGATATCGAGGCTTATTTCCTTCCGTTTGGCGGGTTGAACATCGGCCCACCATTCCCAGGCGGAGACGCCCATCTTATGCGACAACTCCAATATCCCATAGGCCGTTGCCCGACGATCGCTCCCGACAATGATCAAGGCTTTTTTGACGCCGGGGAATGGTTTCGTGAGCACTTGTTGTGACCAGCTTTCCCATTTGCCATCGATGGCGGAAACATCTATTTTTTTATCAGCAATCAACTGATCGATGAGCGCGTTTTTGCCAATCGTCCCGGCAATGATCAGCTCCGAAGCAGCCTCCGGAAGTTTATGAATGATCTGGGGTTGTTGATCCGTGATATTCTTCACATCGCCTGCGTACAATTCAGCAGCTATTGAAACGACTTTCGCCTCATCGGCCGAGATCAAAATGGGTGTAGCGCTTTTGTTTTGTGAAATTGGAAAGGTATTCATCTCCCCCTTCTTCTGGGCATTTACCTGCAATTGTGTAAACAGGCAACCAATTAGAAAAAGGGAACTTAAAAATGTTGTTTTCATGTTGAATAGTTTCTTGGTAATTGTAGAGTAATTGAAAAGCCTGAAAATACACAAACTTTCATCGTGACCGAAATGGATTCTCCCGAAATGGTTTTAAAAACTAGATTTTGATGTAGATCTTTCTTCTGTTCAGCCACCAGCCAAGCGCCCAACAGAGCAAAACGTAGGCAATAGCGGTTACCAGCGAACCAAAAGATCCGGGAAAGGCGCGTTGAAAAACGGCCTCGCTCACCCACTCAAATGCATCCAGATTCCGGATAACCGGGATCATCCGCAGAACCACATAAAACAGTTCTGAAAAGAGGTATATGAAGAGTGGATTTTTGCCAAAGACGTCAAAAAAATTGACTCCAACCCGAATGCTCTTCATTTCAATCCAATAAATCAGCACCGCCATAATCGAAAGATCCAATCCGACGGTATACAATACAAAGGAACTTGTCCACAGCTTCTTAGAGATTGGGAAAACCAAATCCCACCAAAGTGCCAGCGAGCACATGAGGAAGCCAGTCATCAACAGCATCGCGAGTCCCTCAAACGACTTTCCTTTTTTCTGGATGAAAACACCAGCCAAGTAACCCCACAGTACGTTGACAATTGACGGTAGCGTACTCAGCACACCTTCCGGGTCGAAGGGAATGGCATCTTTTTTATAAATATGCCCGATTCCCAGGATTGACAGGTCGAAGCGACTGCCAGCATTGGTCGCCATGTCCAACCAAGCCCCGGGTTCGCCGAATGCGTACAAAATCCCCCAGTAAGCTAATAAGATTACTGCCGAAATAGTAATCGCTGCTCGCTCCGACAAGTATAAAACAATGATGGATGCGAAGAAATAACAGAGGGCGATCCGCTGCAATACGCCCATAATCCGGGTTTCAGCAATCGGTTTCCAAAGGAACGATCCATCAGTGCCGAACTTGAAAAACGGGAACCAATACATCAGGTAGCCTAACAGGAAAATAATGACTGTTCGTTTGATGATCTTCGTCCAAACCTCGCCTGTCGACATGCTTTTCATCTTTTTCATCGAAAAGCTCATCGCGTTTCCTACGGCAAATAAAAAGGACGGGAACACCAGGTCGGCCAGTGTAAAGCCGAGCCATTTTGTGTGGATGAGAAAAGCATAATTGCTGGCGCCGGTTCCGGGTGTGTTCACCAAGATCATCAATACAATGGTGAGCCCCCGAAAAACATCGAGCGACAGAAAACGCCCCGCGGAATATTTGGCTGCATCTTCCATTATCAATAGTTGTAGTTAATTACCGGCAAAGTTTGCGTCATCGGTGCAATCCGATCGCGGTATTTTTGGTAGAACTCCATGGCAACTTCCGTTGAGCTACCTTTTGCTTCTTGTGGGAATTCCTTTTGCGTTGTCACCCAATTCCATTCCCATTGCCTGATTTCTGCATCGAAAGCCTCCTGATCAAAGTTGCCCCAATGCTTGCTCACTTCCGTGAAAAATTGCTCCCACCGTGGCTTATAAAAATCAGTTAGCAGGCCGCTCCACTGGCGGTTACTGTATTCGTGCAAGCGATTGTCAGCTCCGCCCCAAAGGGTAATCAAATCCCGGGCATTCTGCTCGTACAGGGCTTTTTCTTCCGGTGTTGTTCCCCAGCTGCGCGCGTCGGCAATCCAGGGCCCCAACAGGAAATCCTTTCGGGTAGCCAGCAAACGATCCAAATCATCAATAAGCTCCAAAAACTCACGCCTGTATTGGCCGAATTTCTCTTTGTCATTGTTCTTGTAAGCGGCTGTTATCTGTTGCTGAAGCGGCAGCGCGTAATTCGCCAACACCTGTCGGGTCACATCGACCAAATCATATTGGAAACCGTCAGATGTGCCAAAGTCTGAACTCGCCTGAACAAACAAATCCCAGGCTGACAAAAGATCCACCGGAGCATAATTTAGTTTGGTGCGTGCCCAACGTCGATAGCCCTCAAAGGTTGGACGGGAAACAATGATTGACTCGGCTCCATCACGGATCACCTGCCCGTTGTATACGGTTTGCACTAAAATATCCCAGGCTTTTTCGATATCGGCATTCGTACTGCCATAGCGGTTTCGGATGTATTTCTGCAACCACTCCTTCAAATCAATTGGAGTATCGCGCCAGGTATTGTCGGTCATCAACTCGTAAAGAACGGGCGTTTGCTCAACCGCTTCCATCGTCAAACCGATTCCTTTTAGCTGGCCTGAAGTTGAATCCTTCAGCGCTTCTGCAGGATGTTCGGCCACATTCTCAATCCGTCCAAACAGGCTGATATTACCACCGAAATTATGCAACATACACCAAATCCATTCTTTGCCGTAGAAGGCCTCGGTGCGTTTCCAAACCGGTTCAATTTCAGCAGCCAGGTCCAGAATAATCATCCGGTCGTTGGGAACAGCGCCCAACAAGCCTTGAATTTGCGGGGCTTTCCAGAAATCGCGGTGACTGTAGAACAACCAGCCTTGCATTACCCAAACCGCATCGGGATCGGCCGACTTCATTCCTTCAAAAACCTTGGCACTTAATTCCGACAGGTATTGCGGATCGTCCGAAGGAGGTTCATTCTCATTAAAGGTATCGGCTGAATACAAATGATCGGTCCCGTAAATTTCTTGTTGAACTTCCAGGAATTTCTTGCCGATTTCGGCAAACAACGGATCATCGGCATCCAAAATGTAGGTATCGTCAAAATCGTTGCCCCAGTTCGTCTGTTTCAAGTTCGCATCAGGAAAATATTTTTTGAAGGAAGCCGGAACATGCCCGGTGAACGCTGGTAAAACGGACTTCATTCCCAACTCGCGTTCGCGCTGTAAGATCTTTTTCTGCAACTCGCGGTGGCTGTCTTTCCAGCTTTTGGGCAACTGTCCTCCCCAGCCATCGAGGTTGCCCATCCAAAACCAACCAAAATAGGCAGGTCCGCTGAAAAACGGATCCAGATCATCGTCGGTAAACCCGTACGAACGGTACACTTCATCCCAAATCGACTCTTCTCCCGTAATGGCCAGCGGCATGTTGATGCCATGCAACGCCATCCAGTCAATTTCCTTCTCCCAGCGCTCCCAATCCCACCAACTCATGGTGTAGTTGAAGGTGCAGTAATTCAAATAATAGCGATATTCGTAAGGACTGTCTTTGTGTACTTTTTCTGGAATAACCGGCAATGTTTCCGGTAAATTCAAATTCGTGCCGTTCCAGGTAATCTGACAATGACAATATTCCGTCAGGTAAAAATACAAAGCCGAAGCAACTGAAACTCCGTTGTTTCCTCGAAGCACGATTTTGCCCCCTTTCGATTCCAACTCAAACCAGTCGGTAGAGTCGGAAGCAAGAATCTCAACTTCAAATTCATTGGCCCGACCCGGAATAATGCGTTGGATCAACTCTCGCTCGGGACTGGATTCGTTTACCTCCGCCTTCTGCGTTTGGCACCCAACATACAAAAGGGCGACTACTCCAATTAATAAAATCTTTCTTAAGCTTTCACGCATGTTTTTAAGATTATATGGTGTGAAATCAGAAGTTTGCAACGCCGCTTGGCCGTACTTTCAAGATGTTGAGATTTACATCAAAATTCAGGCTGTCGACACACAACTGACGCAAAACATAGGCTGAATCCTGCGGGAAAATCCGGTGATACAACATGTAATCCTGATTGCCCTCGCGAAATACAGAATGGTGACCGGGGCCGTATGTTGTGCTATCGGCTGAAGTCTCCAAAATGGGGCTGTTGACGCCCGTTTCAAATGGTCCCAAAGGCAAATTTCCAACAGCATAGCCGACTTTGTAAGTCGCATCAATGGCTTTTCCCGACGAATACATCAGGTAATATTTTCCGAAGCGTTTAATCATATAAGGCGCTTCAAAATAGTCCGGTGGCGTAACGTCAATCGGTTCCTCCCGAAAAGTTATCATATCGGGATTCAGCTTTGCCGCCATACAAATACCATTGATCCAATGAAAGCCTGATCCCCAGTAGAGATAGGCCTGACCATCGTCGTCGATAAAGCAATCTGCATCGATGTTGTGCACTTTGGGAAAATCTGCGGCAGCCACCAACGGAGAGTCATCTTCTTTGGCATTCTTCCAGGGTCCCAGCGGAGAATCACTCACACCCGCCCAAATTTCGCTACCAACCGAAACGTACATGTAGTATTTGCCATTGGCCGCTTTTCGGACAGAAGGCGCCCAAACCATCGAACTATTGGAACTCGGACTTGTACAAGCCGTCTTCGTTGGCCAGTTTAAATGATGCCGATCGAAAGTCAGAAAGTCTTTGGTTGAAAAAACGGCCAGTTCATCGCCGCCCCAGGGATCGATTGTCGCATAAATATAAAAGGTATCTCCATCCTTGATGACGCAGGGATCAGCAAAATAGCCATCGATAATTGGATTGGTGATTAACTGCGGCTGTTCGGAATTTTGCTTTTTTGGCGATCCTGTACAAGCAGTCAATCCGATTGCCACAAACAGAAATAAAATGTGTGCTCTTATCTTTTTCATAAATATTGGTTTTATCGTCAGTTTCATGGTTATTTCGAATGGGAATTTGAGCGAACAAGTTCCTCGTTGCAGAGATAAATCTTCCGACTAATATTCCCTGCCATTAAAGCTGTTCTACTTTGTCGATAGTTCACAATCATTCAAATGGCTGGAAAAACAAGGATTAAAACTTGTGCGCAATACGCGCCAACTGTGCAAAGTCATAATAGCCCTTCATTTCTATAACGACACATCAATTACGAAGAAATCTGCCCTAGAACAAGTCCTTATTTCTGACGTTGTCATTCCAGCACTTAACAAAGATCGCGAATCATCAATTCAAATAACGATGCTCGATATTATTACGAAGAAGTTGACATTCTCCCCCAAAGGAAAATCAGAAAAAATTTAAATTTTGTGCGAATTGCCGCTTCGATGAAAGAAGAATTGAGAAAACAAAGAGACACCTAAACTTACAGTGTCTAATTTTTAGGTACAGTTTTCAAGAATATTTTGCCCGGAACCGGGTGCTTCGACTTAACAACAGAATCTCATCGTGTTTCAATCTGCACTCCTTGTCAATTCAAGATATTCCCCACCACAAAAAAACTATGCAAAATATAATGTACCGAAGCCATAGTGATTTCACAGGAACAGGTGTTCTAAGGCCTGCAAAACAGAATACAGTTAACGAAACGAAAACGCTAATAACGCTTTTTCCACCAATTCTTTAAACGCTCTAATATCTTCAATTCGGAAGCGTTATTCTGCGGAATATAAAAGCGCTCTTTCTTCATTTGCTCGGGCAGAAAGTCCTGCTCGGCGAAATTGCCGTCGTAAGCGTGGGCATATTTGTATTCTTTGCCGTAGCCCAGTTCTTTCATCAATTTGGTTGGCGCATTGCGAATGTGCAGCGGCACCGGCAAATCACCAGTACGTTGCACCGTTGCCAGCGCTTTGTTGATAGCTTCGTAGGCCGAATTACTCTTGGGCGACGTTGCCAGGTAGATGGTACATTCCGATAAAATAATCCGCGATTCGGGATGACCAATCTGGTGCACGGCATCGAAGGTGCTTTGAGCTAAAAGCAGGGCGTTCGGATTAGCCAGTCCAACGTCTTCGGCTGCCAAAATCAATAACCGTCGGGCGATGAACTTGACGTCTTCACCACCATCAATCATGCGCGCCAGCCAATACACAGCCGCATCCGGATCGCTTCCGCGGATACTTTTGATAAAAGCCGAAATGATGTCGTAGTGCATTTCGCCATTCTTATCGTAAGTGCGCAGGTTGTTTTGAAGTCGCTTGGTTACTTTATCGTTAGTGATTTCAATCGTATCGCTTTCTTCGGCATTTACAACAAGCTCCAATACATTCAGCAACTTACGGGCATCACCTCCTGAGAAACGGAGCAATGCTTCGTATTCCTTCAGGTCGATTTGCTTGTTCTTCAGCTCCACATCTTTCTCGAAAGCATTCTCGAGCAGTCGCAGCAAATCATCTTTCTCCAAGTGTTTGAGAATATAAACCTGGCAGCGCGACAGCAATGGCGAAATCACTTCGAACGAGGGATTTTCGGTTGTCGCACCAATCAAGGTCACGACGCCCTGTTCAACAGCCCCAAGTAATGAATCCTGCTGTGCTTTACTAAAGCGGTGAATCTCGTCGATAAATAAAATCGGGTTGGCACGACTGAAGAACTGTTGTTTTTGAGCCTTATCAATCACATCGCGTACGTCCTTCACCCCCGAGCTAATCGCGCTCAAAATATGAAAAGGCCGATCGAGCGTGTTGGCAATAATTTTGGCCAAAGTGGTTTTTCCCACACCTGGAGGTCCCCATAAAATGAGTGAAGAAATATTACCGGAGTCGATCATCTTGCGCAAAACAGCTCCCTGTCCGACAAGGTGCTCCTGCCCGATGTAATCGTCCAGTTTTTTCGGACGTAACCGCTCTGCCAAAGGCTGTAAACTCATGCTTAAAGGTGACGACGTTGAATTTCGTTATGATACTTGTAAAACTTTCGGGCAACAAAAATAAACGGAATACCGACAACCAAAATATAAGCAAAATGCAGTTTGTAGGTAATGATTATCGCCATTCCGGCAAATACAGCAAGAACCCCGAAAAAAGCAATCGGCCGGAACTTGGCCATTTTATCCAGCAAATCCGAATTACTCAGTTTTTTTACGTCTTCCATAGGTCAAAATATAGTTCAAATTAATTACAGTAGCGTTTAATGATGTTGTAAGCGTCTTCAATTCCAAGTTCCCCTGCTTTACTCAAGTCCATCGCTCCCCCCTCAACATCGTCCAGGTAAATCTTTGTTAACCCGCGGTTGAAGTAAGCCTCCGCAAAATCGGGTTGCAGCTCAATGGCTTTGTCCAGGTTGCTCATCGCTTCATCATATTTATCCAGCTTACACAAAACATACGCTTTGTTGTAGTAAACAAACGGGAATGCCGGATTGATTTTAATACAGCGCTCGTAGTCTGCCAAAATCTCTTTGTAATCGTTCAGATTTTCTTTCTTCACCGTCTGATTATTCGGCGAGTCCGCTCCAATCGAGATCGTCATATCCTGCGACAGATCCGGTACAGCCTCCAGAATTTCAACCATCTTAATCCGGCAATTGGCTCGACTGTAGAAGGCAATCAGGTTTTTGCTGTCCAGCTTCAAACTTTTATTAAAATCCTCGATGGCGTCGTTATACTGATTGGTCAGGAATTTGAAGATCCCCCGGCTCAAATAGTTTTCCGACGACTCGTTTGTTTTTATTTTTTCGTTGAAATACAGAATATTATTCTTGAAACTATCCGCAAAGTCGGCAGTTTCATGGTTTGTAATAGTCATCTGCGGACTGTAGTTGTTGTATTTATTCAGCTCTTCCAGCGCCAGGTTGTAATACTGCAAACGCTCGTAATTCACCGAGTTCTCGCTGAATGATGCAATCCGGAAGATCGGTTGCAGCTCGATAATCACGTTTTTATTCTGGATTCGTCCGTCTTCTACGTCCTCTTCGTAATTCGGCAATTCGCGGGTATCCGCCAACGACAGGCGGAAGCGTCGGCGATCCTTCTCGGCTTGCTCATCTTTCGCTTTTTGATCGTCATCCTTCTCTTGATCGTTCGCTTTTTGTTGCTGTGTATTCTGAGCCAATGCCTGTCCTTGCCCCTGAGCTTGAGACTGTGTTTGTGCTTGTCCCTGGTTCTGGTTCTGGCTCTGAGTTTGCGACTGCCCACCTTGTTGTTGTTGTTGTTGTTGTTGCTGTTGTTGTTTTTGCAGCTGAGCGTAGTATTCCTCTTCGGTTGGGCGCCGTTTGACATCCAGCTTCGGATCCAGTTTGGCCGCTATGCGGTAATCTTCCTCGAAACCGGGTAAGCCTAACACTTCCTTGGCAATTCCCCGGTTAAAATAAGCATTCGGCATCGTCGGGTCCAGTTGCAGTGCCAGGTCGTAATCCATGATCGCACCCTGAAAATCCTCCAACCGTTGTTTGACAATCCCGCGGTTATTGTAAGCGTAGGCATTTTGCGGATCGAGCTTGATGGTTTGATCGAAATCACGCAATGCCGAAGCAAAATCATTCATTTCAAAGCGGGCCAATCCGCGCAGCAAGTATGCACTGGCAAAGTGTGGCCGAATAATAATCGCCTTGTTCAAGTCACGGATTGCCTCTGTTAAATCTCCTTTGACAATATTCGCATTACTGCGATTGATGTAGGCATTCACAAAATTAGGGTTGGCCTCCAGTGCGGCGTCGTAATCGGCAATCGCTCCGTCAACATCTTTCATCGAGATTTTCGCAATCCCCCGGTTATTGTAGATGGCTGCGTTTCGGGGCGAAAGTTCCAACGCTTTATCGTAGTCGGCAATAGCATTGGCATATTCGTGCAGCGACAAATGCGCGAGGCCCCGGTTCATGTAAGCATCCGGGTAATAGGGCTTAATTTCGATCGCTTTATCGTAATCGGCAATGGCACCCCTGTAGTCATCCAACTGGTGCTTGGCAAGTCCCCGCAAGAAATAGGGCTCCGGAAGTTGAGGCTTAAATTTGATGACAATATTAAAATTCTCAATCGCCCCAACATAATTCGCAGTCGAAATCCGGGTTTGCCCAACACGGATATAATGATTGATATTGAGCTGTGCCGAAGCAACCGAACTCAACAAAACAAGTATGATAAACAATCTGAATTTCATAGGGTGGCCAATTTACGAAGAGCAAAAATAATATTTTAGCCCGGTATCACCTGTTTTAAGTATTTTTATCTTGATTTCAATTTTTTAACAACTCAATACAATGGAGAATCGATGTGATTGGTGTTTGAAAGATGATTTGTACCGTGACTACCACGACCAGGAATGGGGAGTTCCCGTTTACGATGATAAAATTCTGTTTGAATTTTTAATTCTAGAGGGCGTGCAAGCCGGTCTCAGCTGGCATACCGTGTTAAAGAAACGAGAAAACTACCGCAAAGCCTACGATGACTTTGATTACAAGAAAGTAGCCACTTACGACGAAGTTAAAGTGGCAGAGCTTTTACTAAATAAGGGACTCGTCAGAAACAAACTGAAGATTGCGGCCAGCATTACCAATGCCCAACAGTTTCTGAAAGTCCAGGAAGAATTCGGCTCCTTCTCGAACTACATTTGGGGATTCGTCGATCACAAACCAATCATTAATCACTTCCAAAGCCTGAAAGAAGTCCCGGCAACAACGGCTATTTCAGATGCAATAAGCAAAGACATGAAAAAGCGGGGATTTAAATTTGTCGGATCCACGATTGTTTATGCGCACATGCAGGCCACCGGAATGGTCAACGATCATTTGGTGGGTTGTTTCCGGCATAAGGAAGTAATGTGTAATGAGTAATGAGACGCGATTGTGCTGTTTTCTGTTTCTCGCCGTTTGGCAAGCAGATTTGCTCTAATTCATTAATTCCTTCAATTCGGAGACGGTGTAATTGCCAGAAATGCCAGGCTGAGCAGCAAGATAAGTGGCAATCTCCTCGTTTCCGAATTTGTAGGTTTCTTTCAAGCCTTTAATGATAGTTCGCAAGTATGCATGCCCGGGCTTCCTCAGTAGTTGTTCATCCTTTTCAAAAGTAAAGGTGAAGATCGGAAAGCCATCGTGCCGGCCCAAACAGAGAATGCGGCCATACCAGGCGTTTTCTTTCAACAAGTCACTCCCCTTGGTTTCGATCCGATCAAAATCAATCCGAATTTTCTCGTCAGTGTCCATTTCCTGCGCCATTACTTCACAAAACTGTCCTTCAGTAATCAGGAACATTCGGCCGTAAGTTTTGGAAGAGCCATTTGTCGGTTTCCCGATAAAGGCAACACCGCCTCCAGCCCAGGTTTGCGACTCTCGTGCAAAATACAACTGACGATTGATGTCAACGGGTTTACTACTCAATGGCAACGACCGATCGGAGCATCCTCGACAAGATCTCAGGGCACCTTCCGGACGTCCACCAAGCAGGTAACACCTGAATCGACTTTCCAATAAATTGGAGCCATAACTGGCATACCAAACGTATTGCTTTTCGTTACTCATTCTTCGAAGCCGGATTTTTTGTTTTTTATGGCGGGTATCCCAAAACTACAAAAAAAACTTCTCCCTGCCCTCGTCTGTGCAATGCAGAAACGAGGGCAGAAAGTAGAATCTAGTTGATAGTCAATGTTCGCTGTTCCACTCCTTCATTGGTCATTTTAACCGGGTTAATGAAACCATCTTTATCAAAGGTCATCTTGTCGATACAAGTTTCGCGATGATATGGAATTGTGGTATCCAAAGGCCGACGGTGATAAACGATGTAATAATCGTCGGTATTGGGAATGTGAATCACGGAATGATGGCCCGCGCCGGTTGCAATGGTCGAATCCTGTTGCAATATCTTGGAAATTCGTTTAAAGGGGCCTGTCGGCGAATCAGCGATCGCATAAGCTACACTGTAATCAGGCCCCATCCATCCACCTTCCGACCACATGAAATAGTATTTGCCATTTCGTTTAAACATGAACGAACCTTCGACATAATGCTCCGGGGTAATCTCCTTGAAACGTTCGCCATCGGCAAACGACTCAATATGCAACAAATCCTGGCTGAGTTTAGCAACGTTGCAATGTCCCCAGCCACCGAAATAAAGGTAATGCTGTCCGTCGTCGTCGCGGAAAATAAACTGGTCGATAGGCTGAGCTCCATTTTTAATTTCATTGATCAGCGGCTTACCAATTGCATCGTGGAAAGGTCCGGCAGGACTATCGGCTACAGCAACCCCGATACCTCCTAGCTGATCTTCATTCTGGATGTCGTTGGCCCCAAAGAAAAGGTAATATTGGTTGTTCTCGTGGATTATCGATGGCGCCCACAAGGCATACGATGCCCAATCCACATCTTTAATATCCAGTACATGCGGATGCTTCTCCCAGGTGATCAAATCTTTCGACGAAAAAGCATTAAAGAAAGTCGGGACAAAATAATGTTTGTTGATAGCATTTTTTCGCATCGCCAACTGTGCATCCGAAACAAAGGTTGAAGTATCAGGTGTTCCGTAATGATCGGAATAAGTCGGGTAAATCCAGTACTCATCGCCAAAGATGGCTCCTTCCGGATCGGCATACCACCCCGGCAAGATTGGATTCCCGGAATAAATCTTTTTCCTCGCCTGCTCCTTTTTCGACTGACAGGAACTGACAATTAAAACGAAAAGGCCAAAAGCCGTTAGCACATGCATTTTCATGAGATCTCTTTTTTTGAAATTAAGGTGTATAAAAAAGGCCGGTAGGCAGTGGTAGTTTAGCGATATTCAGAAAAACGGAGGACTTGGTTGAGCCCAGATCGTACAAGCTTCGATCTGCTAGTTACTATTTTTCCGCTGTTATACTACAAATCTCAGGAGCTAAAAGAAAGGATTTAACATTTCGGGGAAACGAGATTAGCGTACATTCGAACCGGAACGTTTCTGAATAATCACCATGGGAAAGTGAAGTTTGGGATCAATTGGTGTCGATTTCGTTCAGTTTAGAGAAAAAAAAAGAGTAGATCTCTATCTACCCTTTTCAAACCTAACTAAACCAATAAAACTAATCAAACCTAAACTTATGAAATAAAATCTACGACAAAGATATGCTCAAAAACATATGTCGGCGTTAACTGAAGATTAAGGAAACTTTAAAGAAATTGTTATCCGGACAAAAACCTTTTATTTTCAGCCCATGAAACAATCAAACAAAGCACTAATAATCTGATATTTAAAACAGAAATTGCCAATTGGAAATTCTTCGATCTAAAAAAATGCCAAAATTAGCTTACACAATTGCTAAAGTTGAAATAGAGAATTACACGATTACCTGTTGATGGAGGAATTCTCAATCCCTTCAAAAAGGCAGTGGCGCAGTAAAGCCAATTTTCTCGCCGGTTTGAGGATGGACAATCTCAAGATACTCGGCATGGAGGTATAAACGATCGGCCGCGGTTCCATACAACTCGTCTCCCACAATTGGGGTGTTCAATCCTTCGGGATGAGCCGCATGAACACGCAACTGGTGTGTACGCCCGGTAACGGGATAAAAAGCAACGCGCGTTCTGTCGTTCTTGCGGTCAATGACTTCCCACCGGGTACGGGCCGATTTTCCATGTTCGAAACAAACCAACTGCTGCGGTCGGTTATCCAAGTCAACGCGTAGCGGCAAATCAATCGCACCCCCGTCCTCTTGCAACAAACCATCCAAAACAGCCACATAGCGCTTCAGGGTTGCTCGTTTGATAAACTGACTTTGCAATTCCTTGTGTGTCACCGGGTCTTTGGCAATCAACAACACCCCGGAAGTAGCCATGTCCAGTCTATGTACTAACAAAGGACCTTCAGCCTCGGGATGCATTTGTCTGATTCGTTGTTGAACCGAGTCGACTACTTCCTTACCGGGAACCGACAGAAACTGTGCGGGCTTGTTGACCACCATCAGCCATTCGTCTTCAAACAGAATTTCCAACTCCACAGGTGTTTTCATTTTCTCTGCTAACGGATCGGCCTCCATATCCAAATACTTCAGCATATGCGTCATTATAGGAGCACACTTACTGCGGCAAGGCGGGTAAAACTGCTTATGCTTGCGAACCTCCGACTTTGGTGAAACGCCCCACCAAAACTCGGCCAGGGCAATGGGTTTTAAATTCTGCTGAAAAGCGTACTGCAATAACTTGGGGCCGGCACAATCGCCCGCACCTGCAGGTGGCACCTCTTGTCCCAGCGCCCGAAAGATCTCAGGAACAGTTTTCACCTCCCCTTTTAAATTCAGTAACCGAAATTGATCGAAGATTTCCAACTGCAAACGTGCCGATTGTTCTTTGCGTTGTTGCTTTAATGTCAAAATAGGATTTAACAGGCCATCCAGTAGTTCTTTTGCCTGATCAACGTTCTTTGCTTGTGCTGACACCGCTTTTTTATAGTCTATTTTCTCCAGCTGACTATTTCGGTTTAGTTCCTCCAACCGAGCTTCCAAATCTTTACCAGTGAGTGTTGCCTCGGCTCTAGTCCGTTGCTCTTTTCGTTCTTTCTTACCCACTTTCATCCTATCCTTCCAATCTGTGAGCACCAACCGCATTTCGTCCTCCAGTAACCTAACCTTATCCGTGGCCTCTTCCAGTTCTTTGCTTTTCTCCAACTTCCGAATTGCAGTATTTAATTCATTCAGTTGTTGCTCTCCAACTTTGAAAAAACCTTGCGGATTTAACAAGTCAAAAACCGGGGGCACAAAACCGGGAAACTCATTTCGTCCGTCGATGGCCCCGGAAAAACCTGCCAAATAGCCTAACTTTCCATCTTCAGCCTGTACCACCAAAACACCAAACATTTTGCCAACACCTCCTCCCTGTCCATCTAAGCCAAAGATGCTATTCCATCCTGCCTGCTCGCTGATGGTTTTCTGTAGCTCGTCGGCAGCAATACGGCACAACAAATGCGGTTCGCTGTTGAATACAAACGGAAATCGCCCTGGTACAGTAACAGAACTAATATTGGACTTGAAAGCTGCAAAATGATTTGGATACACTGTTCTGGCTTGTTTCTCGGTCGCAAATGTAAAAATTAAAAATCACTGGTTGCCTGCTATGAACTGTGAGCCTGGAAATTTAGTAAGCAAAAAGTAACGGATAACAGGGAATTGAGATTGAGTCGACATCGCGACAGGCCCAAAGGAAATTAGAGTGGGCTTTTTGTTTGAAACTTGAAACCTTGGATTTAGAGCAAAAAAAAAAGAGTAGATCTCTATCTACCCTTTTCAAACCTAACTAAACCAATAAAACTAATCAAACCTAAACTTATGAAATAAAATCTACGACAAAGGTAATGTCGAACGTACACGTGTGCGTTAACTGAAGATTAAACAAACATTAAAGAAAAACAAACGCGTATTTAACCGGCGCGCACAAGATCTCACAATCGATTAAAAATAAACGGATTAAATCAAATCCCGACAAAGATCATATCATTTCGAAAATGAAAAAAGCCTTGAAATAAAAAGCCCGGAACGCTTGGTTTTGTGGCAAATACGACTTATATTGTTAACAAGAGAAAGATAAACCAAACCCTATCGGTTACTGGGGAAACCATTCGTTCATTCAAATACCAAATAATTCAAATAATGTGATGAAACGAAACCTCAAAACTTTCTCTACGGTTATTGTTTTAACATTAATCGTAACGGCCTGCACCACAGGCATCGAATTTCCGTCCGTAACACAAAGTCCGACAGGTCTTCACAACACCGGTCAGTTTGTCTGGCACGACCTGGCAACCTACGATCCATCTACAGCCAAAGCATTCTATTCTAAAGTCTTCGGATGGGAGTTTGAAACCTTAGGCTCCGGCGACAATCTGTACTATGTCATTAAAAACAATGGCGTGCCAATTGGTGGCCTCTTCAAACTCGCCGACAAGTATGGTAAAGCGGCTGAATGGATTGGTTCCATGTCTGTTTCCGATCTGGATGCTGCCATTCGCTACAATGAAGCTTCGGGCGGCAACACCATCTTTAAAAAGGCAGCCTTCGCCGGACGTGGTGAAACCGTCATGTTAAAAGATCCACAAGGAGCCTTTATCGCTCTGTTGACCTCCGAAAGCGGCGACCCCTTGCCAAAGCGTCCGGGAGATATCGCTATGAATTCCTGGCTCTGGAATGAGCTTTGGACAACCAGCCTGACGGAATCGGTTGATTTTTACAAAGGGCTGATTGGCTACGAATCGGATGCAGTTACAGGCGCAAAAGCACCCTACATTATTTTCAAAAGTGAAAACAAGGTTTATTCCGGGGCTATCGGCAACCCGGTGGAAGGTGCCAGGAGTTCCTGGATGCCGTACATTAAGGTGAAAGATGTTAACGAAACCCTGGAACTGGCAAAGGCGGCAGGCGCGCATGTGATGATGGAGCCCTCCCCTTCGATCAGAAAAGGCACTGTAGCTGTCCTCACCGACCCAACCGGCGGTCAATTCACAATACAACAATGGATCTTAAAATAAATCAGCGACATGAAAAACAAGATAAAAGCAACAATCTTTTTGTTTGTCCTGGCTGCAGGACTGGCTTTGAGCGCCTGTTCCAATTTACGTTGGGGAGCCGATGCTGGTGTTGATGTTCGTTTCGGCCCCAATGGTCCCAAACTCGACCCGCATGTTGGCGTCGATCTCTACAGTGGCGGAAGATTCTAAAACTTCAATCTGTAAACGATGAAACACACATTTTTATACGGTTTGATCCTGATTTTTGCCGCATGCTACGGTTCCAATCACGAATCCATTTACTGGGTAAACAGCTATCGCGTGGACTGCGTTGGTGTTGGCCCCATGAAATGCATGTTAATCAAAAAAGGAGCTGATTTAAACGAGGGAGAATGGCTAAATTTCTATTCCAGGATAGAAGGATTTGAGTACGAACCCGGCTTTATTTATAAGTTGAAAGTAAAGGAGGAACAGCTAAAGAATGTCCCCGCCGACGCTTCATCCATCAAATACAGCCTGATCGAAATACTGGAGAAGGAAGCAGATCCGAAAGTCGCGCTAACCGGAGACTGGGAATTGGTGAAAATGAACGGTGAGCCGTTTGATCTGCCCGAATTTCGTGGCACAGTAGCCATTCTTCCGAAAATCCATATCGATTACCTCGATATGCAGATTAGCGGGGTGGACGGCTGCAACAACTTCTCCGGCAAAATCAAGTCAATCGATGATTCTTCCGTCGAATGGGGTCCGTTGGCAGCTACCGGCAAAATGTGTCCGGACATGACTCTTGCGAACGCTTTTAGCCGAACATTTAACGAAGTGAAACAGTATCGGCTGGAAGGTGACAAACTCAGCTTCCTTGACGAGACTGCAACAGAACTACTCGAATTTACCCGGGCTGCAGAAGCAAATGTTTTGCTGAACGACATTTGGGTAGCTGAATTCATCGACGGTACAGACGTCAAAGACAAAACAAACGCGCCCCGACTGGAGATCAACAGCTCTCAAATGATAGCGATGGGTACCGATGGATGCAACAATTTCACCGGCAAAATAACCAAACTGACCAATTCCGAGCTCACTTTTGGCCCCCTGGCCGGAACCCGAAAAGTGTGTCCCGATATGGAAATTCCGGAAAAATTCAACCAGATTCTTCCGCTTGTCAGGGCTTATAAACTTGCCAACTTAAAACTCACCCTGCTCGATGAGCAAAATAAAACGCTGATAATTTTAAAAAAGACAGATTAAAAACCCGATTGAAGCGGAAATTGCGATTCGACCAACTGCTTCATTCACATCAATTAAATTCATGAAAAATATACTACTCTTGGGATGCCTTATTTTGGCCTTCAGTCTGCAATTAGCTGCGCAGTCTGACGAAGACGGCTGGGTACGACTGGCTGAAAAGACCGTTTCGTACAAAGCAGAAACGGACAACGTTAGCCTGATTGGCAAAAAAACAAACTTGTCTAAAATTAAGCTGACTTGTGTACAGGGAACTGTAAAATTGAAACACATTCGGGTAGAAATGTCCGACGGAACCAAAAAAGAATACGATCCGAAAGGAACCGGTGTGTTCTCTAAAGGAATGTCGTCGTTCGCATTTGAATTGCCCGGGAAAGACACCAAACTGAAAGACCTTGAAATAGAATATGACTCGGTTGGAGCAGTAGCCGTGACGAAACGTGCCAAAGTTGAAGTGTGGGGCAAGGAACGTAAAGAAAAGGACGAGTAAAAACGATTTAAAGTCGATATTGTGAAGCTTGTAATTTTAAACTTACCCGTTTGAAATTATAAGCTTTTACTTTGAAAATCAATGACTAATGAATTCCAAAGTTGAATCAATGGAACACCAAATAGTTCAGTTTAGAGCAAAAAAAAAGAGTAGATCTCTATCTACCCTTTTCAAACCTAACTAAACCAATAAAACTAATCAAACCTAAACTTATGAAATAAAATCTACGACAAAGATATGCTGAAAAACACAAACCACTGTTACCTCAATGTTAAAAAACATGCTGAGCAGCATATTTTTCAATTTTGATCTTTGAAATCGACTAATCTCAATCAAAATTCTAAAAACAACCGAAAATACAAGTACATCGCATCGCTCAAACATTCTCTCGACTCGGCTCGGAAAATCTGTTATCTTTGCTTTCCTCAGTCAAAATCAGAGTTTCTATCGATTTTCGCTGGATTTTAAGCAACTGAATTTCATAACGGGTCACCGACCATAAAACCCTGTCCGCGTGGATTTAAAGATTAAAGAAGATATTATTCGCTTGTACGAAAAGCATTTTCAGGAAGAAATGACTGTTTTTGAACTCTTGCCGGCGTCGGGCTCCTACCGCGAATATTGCCGGATAAAAAGCGCCAACTTTCAGGCTATTGGAGCTCACAATGCCGATATCAAAGAGAACCAGGCTTTCATTTCGTTCACCAATCACTTTTTTGCGGAAGGGATGCCGGTTCCCGAGATTTACGCGGTCAATCCGGAGGAGACCTGCTATATCCAGGAGGACCTGGGTGACCTCACCCTTTTTGATTACTTGAGTAGAACGCGCGAACGGGAAGGTTTTTCGAATAAGATTGTTCAGGTTTACAAGCGGGTTTTACGCGAACTGCCTAAACTGCAAATTACGGCGGGACAAGGAATCGACTACTCGTTTTGCTACCCACGCGCGGCATTCGACAAGCAGTCGATGATGTGGGATTTGAACTACTTCAAATACTACTTTTTAAAGCTGGCCAAAATTCCATTTGACGAGCAAGCTTTGGAAGACGATTTCAAGACCTTCACCAAATACTTGTTGCAAGCGGAAAGCGATTACTTTTTGTACCGTGATTTCCAGTCACGCAATATCATGCTCCGCGACAACAAAGTCGCTTTTATCGACTACCAGGGAGGCCGGAAAGGGCCGCTGCAATACGACCTTGCATCCTTGTTATACGATGCTAAGGCCGACATCCCACAGGCAATCCGAAATGAGTTGCTCGAGTTCTACCTCGATGAACTGGAGAAATACAAAGAAGTTAACCGCGATCGTTTCAAAGCTTTCTTTTCCGGCTATGTTCTCATCCGGATTATGCAAGCGATGGGTGCTTACGGCTTCCGCGGATTCTACGAGAAAAAAGAGCATTTCCTAAAGAGTATTCCGTTTGCACTGGATAACCTGGCGTACCTGATCGAAAATCACACGATCCCCGTTCAGTTGAATGAGCTGTTTAAAGTGCTGAGATCGGTTTCAGAATCGGAGTACCTGCGCGAGATAGGCAAGCAAAGCGAAGAACTGACCGTTCGTGTCACCAGCTTCTCCTACAAAAAGGGAATTCCGCACGACCCTTCGGGAAATGGCGGCGGTTTTGTGTTCGATTGCCGGGCAATTCACAATCCCGGCCGTTACGATGAATACAAGCAGTTAACGGGCAAAGATCCTGAAGTAATCGAATTTCTGGAAACCCGTTCTGAAATGGCAGAATTCCTGAAGAACGTAACCGGTTTGGTCGATCAATCGGTGAATACTTATTTGAGAAGGGGCTTTACCAATTTAAGCGTCAACTTTGGTTGTACAGGCGGACAGCACCGATCGGTTTATGCTGCCGAACACATGGCTAAACATTTGAAAAACAATTTCAAGGTAAACGTTGTTCTTACACACCGGGAACAGGATTTCTAATCCTTCCGTAAAGAGATTATGATGGCGCTGTTCGGAGTGAACCGACCGCCGCGTTAAAGATTTGAATAAAAGAAATGGGAAAAACAGCTTGTAAAAAGGACGACTACAAAGAACCGGAAAACCCCAAATATTACTGTAAAAAGTGTGGAAGCAAAGCCAAAAAAGAAGACAAACTCTGCAAACCCAAAAAGCTGAAAGATTAGTTTGGAAAACACTAATTATTCTTAGCCTTGGGCTCTCGCTGATTTTTGCCCCACCCCTGCTTCAGGCACAGCCTGCAAACAACCACTTTCAAACAGATTCACTTGTTGCTGAATACAGTATCCCGATTGAAGAAATCAGGGTGCAGGCGTTTCGTTATGCCCAAGATCTGGTTAAAGCCCCCGGAGCTATTGCAATTATTCCGGCCAACCAACTGGAGGAAGTACCGGCTCAGCAAATCGATTTTACACTTAACCAGGTTGCAGGTGTTTACATGCAAAGTGGCAGCCTGAATACCAGCCGCCTCACCATTCGAGGTATCGGAGGACGCTCGCCCTACGCATCAAATAAAGTGAGAGCCTATTTCGAAGATATTCCACTGACCAACGGAACCGGCGAAACAAGCCTGGAAGATCTCGACCAACAACTCATTGATAATATTGAAGTCATTAAAGGGCCTGCCTCGGGTTTCTATGGTTCAGGACTTGGCGGAACACTTTTACTGCACGCGCCACCGGTTAACCGAAACGCTTTTGGCGCCGAGACGAGTTTTGCCAGTTACAATCAACGAAATTACCGGGCCAATATTCAACTCACTGCGGGAGAATGGAGCAATGGTCTGTATGTAAATAGACTGAAGTCGGACGGCTATCGGGAAAACAACGAAACAAACCGAACCAATTTAAGCTACGCTGGCCAATACGATGCAGGCAACCACCAGTTCAACCTGATCTTAATACAAACGGATATGAAAGCCTACATACCCAGTTCGCTCGATTGGGAGGATTTCCAAAACAATCCACGCCAGGCAGCAGCCAATTGGGCCGAAGTTAGGGGCTATGAAGACTATCAAAAGCAAATGGCCGGCCTTTCGGTTCAATCTGACTGGGGCAATAACTACAGTAGCCGGATCAGTATTTTCGGGCAGCGCAAGGCGGCTGAAGAACTTCGCCCTTTCAATTTTTTGGAAGAAGACACCAATTACAAAGGATTCCGCCTTATCGCGGAGAAAAAATGGTACTTCCCCAAAAGTGAATTTGGCCTTAGCTTCGGCAACGAAAGCTTTTGGGAGAACTACGACTGGCAAACTTCGGAGACTGATGATCACAACTTCCAACTATCCGATAACGCGGAAAAAAGAAAATACTTCAATTTCTTTAGTCAACTAAACTACACCAGTAATAAACTAAGGGTTTCAACAGGAATCAACCTGAACCAAACAAAATACGACTACCGCGACCACTTCCTGTCGGATGGAAATCAATCGGCAGACCACCGTTTTAACCCGATTGTTTCACCGCGGCTGGCTCTTAGTTACTCGTTAACAGGCCATGCATCATTGTACGGAAACATCAGCCATGGCTTTTCGCCCCCGAGCCTGGAAGAAACCCTGACACCGGATGGCCAGCGCAATACCGACATAAAACCCGAAACGGGATGGAATACTGAAATCGGAAGTCGCGGAACAATTGCCTACCGGCTCTTTTACGACTTGTCCTTCTACTACATGGAAATTAAAAACCTGCTCGTTGCCCGACGAACTGCAGAAGACGCTTATATGGGTGTCAACGCGGGGAAAACACGACACCCGGGCGTTGAACTGGCATTGAATTACCGATGGCTCAATCAGGCCAGATTGATGTCTGCATTTCGATTTGCAGGGAATTACAGCCCCTACAAGTTCAATGAATTTATTGATGGTGAAAATGACTACAGTGGCAACGATTTAACCGGGAGTCCAAAAACCAGGCTGAATATTGTATCAGACACCCATTTTCGCAACCTGCAGCTGTTAGTTCAGTTCCAATATACCGGTGAAATTCCCTTACGTGACGACAACTCAATTTATACCGACGCCTACCAATTGGTAAATCTGACTTTGAGCTACCAAAAACGGTGGGATAATTTGGAGCTGAATGTGACAACATCAGCACTGAACCTCACGGACGAGCATTACGCCTCCATGGTACTAATCAACGCAAGTTCGTTCGGAAACCAGTCTCCACGCTATTACTACCCGGGACTGCCACGCAACTTTGCCGGCTCAATCCGACTTAAATACCTTTTTTGAATTCAAGCGAAGTCGCAAATCCAGACTCAGAATATCATCCGGATACCAACTTCCCAAAACTTTTGTTGTTTGACGAACATAGAACAGATTTACGTTCCACTGCGGGGCTTCGTAGATCTGAGCCCCCAGGTAAAGACGAGCCCGATGAAGCCCCTCACTGGTTAACTTCCAAAAACTTTCTTCACCTACAATGGGCTGTAACCAACGTTCATTCAATGCCGGGAACCGAACGAAAAACTGCTGTACAATGCGTTGATGATTTGTTCCTTTATTAAACCAACGTTGCTCGATACGCACCATTCCCAAATAATTCAAACGACCTTTCCCCCAAGTAAAGAAACTCGCAATCTGCGGCCGGTATTCATAAATATCAGTTCCCAGCACCGGCTTCTGCGCATACCGAAAAGCGAGTGCAAAGCGATACCAATCGTTCACCCTATGCTGGAAGGACAAGTCAAAATAGGTTAGTTCGCGAAAGGAATCATCTGTACGGTAATCGGTCCTCGTGCTAAAAACCATGTCATTCGTTTGAGTTAACTTCACATCGAAGGCAACCTTAGCCCACAGATAAAAGTCACGTCTTTCCTGTGCTGAAAGACTTTTCAGCAGAAGTAAATAAGCAGACAGGAATAAGAGTTTCTTCATGACCAACATCCGTTCAATAGTAATGCACAGGAAAACCAGAATTTCAGGAACGAAATTCTTAATTGAATATGGTATCTCTAAAGTTATGAAAATAAAAAAGGGTAGACTCAATGCCTACCCTCAACTATTTGTTAAGAATTTTTACTTACAAAACAGTCTTACAAGCTTCGATCAACTTTTGTGCGTTTGCATTTCCTGCATCCAACGCAGCCGCTTTTTGAAGCACATCGTAAGCAGCCTGGAACTCAACTTTTGAATCAGCTACTGCTTTTGTGTAAGCATCATCAGTTGTTTTAATTGTTCCGGCTTGAACTTGTTGGTTTGCACCGTTCAGGATTTTCACACCTTTTTTGTACAATACATTTCCTTCCGACACATAAACGTTAGCCAAAGCACCGGTAATTTTGTCGTTGCTTGGGAATTTCTCAGCACCAGCCACCAAAACCGCTTTGTACTCATCGTCTTTGTCTATTTTTTTCAATGACATAGCCTGATAAAAAATTGCGTTTTCGCTGTTGTAGCCAGCTGCATCTGCAGCAGCAAAAAATTCAGCAGCTGATGCATACTCTTTACCTTTGTAAGCAACGATACCTGCATTGTAATTCAAGGCACCCGGATCTTCAGCAACAGCAATAGCATCTTTGTAGGCTGCAATCGCTTCATCTGTCTTATCCAATTTTGCCAAAGCATTCGCTTTGTACTCTTTGGCTGAAGCCGTGTTTGCATCGGCAGCAATAGCCTTGTCAAAATACTTCACGGCAGCATCATACTTCTCTGCTTGGAAAGCTGCAAAGCCAATGTTAAAATTGATTGCATCATCCACTTGTACCTCGCCAAGGTTATTCATTGCTTTGTCATACAATTCGAAAGCTTTTGCATACTCCTTTGCGGTTAATGCTTCATTCCCCTGGTTAATCAATTCGGCTGCATCCTGCGCAAATCCAGCGATAGTCCCCAACAAGAATGCAACTCCTAATAAAATACGCTTCATAAACAATTCTTTTTTAGATATTTAAGATTACTTTATTTATTAATATTTTTTGTTTTTTGAGCTTGATTCCCAAAAATAGCAATAATGATTTAAAAATCTAAGTTAAAAATTGTTCCGCGGGGCATTTTAGGGCACAAAAAAGGGAGATTTCCCATATGAAAACCTCCCCTTGAAAAAACTATTTAACGTAAATCAACTGCCTATTCCCGACTAATCTTCCCCAGTCCTTCAATCGATTGATCCACTTCCGGATCACCCTGATAACTGATTTTTCCCATGCCCTGCATATCTGCCTTCAACAGCTTATTCACCTTTAACGACGCGACTCCCAGACCTTCGATGCGCACCACTGCGGTATCCGTTTCCAATGCCGAAGCCTTCAAATAAGCGACCCCGAACAATTCAGAATCCAACCTGTTAGCCACCCCCTCGATATCGTAAACAACTCCCCCTTCACCTCTGAGGTGAATCGTTTCAGCTTTCAATTTTAAATTAATGTTAGCGCCACCTTCAACCCGAATGTCCAAATCCTCCATATCGAGAAATCCATCGGAGTGAATGCTTGCACCGCCTTCAATTCGTACCCGGCTGAGATCGTTGAAGCCAATAACCAAATTGGGGCTGCTCATGCTAAACTTGTCGCGTGACAGCTCCAACCAACCGGTCACCGGGTCCGTTTTTACGTTAACACTTTCCAGTGTTTCGGGCAAGCCTCTCATCTGCAGAAAAGGTTCATTACGTTGCTCTAGCAGAATGCTGAAGTTGCCCCTCACATAGATTTTGTCGAAACTTTCGACCGGGACTTCTCGCTGTTCCTCTTCTGCAACTTTAGAATAGTGGCAAGCCACGAAGGAATAGCAAACCAGTGAAATAATAATGATGTAAACAATACGTCGCATAAGCTTATCAATTACACGTCAAATTTAAGCGAATGCAACGGCTGATTGTTCAGTCAATCGATGAATGAAGGAAATTAAAAGGTAAATGGCGGGATTCGGAATCACGATTTTCTCGACATGTAGTCGCGAACAAGAATTTTGAAGTACAACAATGTGTATACAAGCACAACGAAAGCAATCCCCCAAATGGTCCAATCCACTGTTTTCATGTCGACCGGCAATCCCGCGGTGATGTAACGCAGCACCATCACAAAAACAAGCAACAAAAACATAAGCAGAACCATCTGATGTCGTTTACGGCGCACGGTAAGCATGGCCAAAACTCCCCAAACCACTGCAATTCCGCCGTATGCTAAAGCCAGAGTTGGATAACCATCGGTGTAACTCAGAGCACCGGCAATCAAAGGAATCAAGGCTACGAAATACAGAATACGTTGCAGGCTCTTAATCAATTTCAGGGCATTTTCCGGCTTCGAGAGACGTGGGAAGAATGCAAATCCAGCTTTGGGGCTGTCGGCGGGCACCTCCGCCCATTCAAGTCCCCGCTCAAACGCCACCTCCCGGGCCGCATCAACAGCCGCTTCCTGGTAATCTTTGGGGTGCTGCAAAACTGCCAGCAATTCTTCGTCTGAGTAGTTCTTATAGCGAGTTACCAATTCTTCTTTCTCTGGGAAATCCATAATCTTCGTTTTGTGGTAAAATTAACGGTTTCAACTGTATTAACGGTGTGTTTGCTGATTTTGTTGAGCCTCCACAAGAAATCGGGAGCCTAACAAAAACAAGAGCGGAGAAGATATTGATTCTTCACCGCTCTTGTTTTTATTCTGGTTGAAATCTTATTCCAATAACTCTCGCGCCGTTTTACGGGCTGTTTCCGAAGCGTTGGACCCGCTCAGCATTTGAGCCAGTTCGTCGATCCGTTCGTCAACTCCCAATTGGCGAATTGACGTGTAGGTGCGGTCTGCTTCATCGTATTTATACACCTTAAAGTGATGCTCTCCTTTACCGGCAATCTGCGGCAAGTGGGTAATATTGATAATTTGCACATTGGACGCCATTTGCTTCAGGATGACACCCATTTTCAACGCCACCTCTCCGGAAATTCCGGTGTCGATTTCATCAAAAATAATTGTCGGTAGTGCCTTGCTGTCGGTAATCAAGGTTTTCAGAGCCAACATCACCCGCGAGATTTCACCACCCGAGGCTATTTTGGCGATGTCCTGCGGTTGCCCGTTTTTATTGGCGGAGAATGTAAAGCACAAATCGTCGGTTCCAGACGGGCCAGCCTGCGGCATGGTTTCAAAGCTCAACCGGAACACAGCATTGGGCATTCCCAGCTTTTGCAACACATCTTCCACCGATTCAGTAATCCGTCCTGCCACCGCCTGACGACGTTCGCTCAACTCTGCAGCCTTCGTGTTGACGTCTTCCTGAAGCGCTACCAGCTTTTGCTCTGCCGCTTCAATCTCGTCGTCAAACGACGCTATTTGATTTATCTTTTGATCGTAGTCTTCTTTCAGCGCCAACAACTCCTCCACTGAACCAACCCTGAATTTTTGCTGCAAATTATACAACAGATCCAGGCGTTCTGAAACCAATTGAATGCGATCCGGATCGTGCTCTGTACGCTCTGCAACATCAGAACAATCAGCCACCAGGTCTTTTAGTTCCAAATAGCACGACTCCAGCCGCTCAGCCACTTCTTTCGCTTTTGGCACAACTCCGCCCAACTTGCTAAATTGGCTCACATTGTCTTTTAGCTTCACCAACAAGCCCAATTCCTCACCATCCAAATCTTCGGCAAATTGCCCGAAGGTCATTTTAATATCCTCGGCATGCTCCAGTGTTGACTGCTCTGCTTCCAGATCCTGCTGCTCGTTTTCCTTCAGCTTGGCCTCATCCAGTTGCTGAAACTGGAACTGGAAATAATCCAAATCCGCTTTCGCCTTTTCGGCTTCTTCCTGCAAATCCCGCAACACCTTTGCCTGTTTCTGGCTCGCCCTGAAACTTTTCGCGTATTCAACCAACAACGTTTTATTATCAGCAACCAGGTCTACCAAATTCAACTGAAACGACTGGTTTCCCAACTCCAGATTCTGGTGTTGCGAGTGGATGTCAATCAAGCGCAATGCTAAATCCTGCATCACTTTCAGATTCACTGGCGTGTCGTTGATAAATGCGCGCGACTTACCGGCAGGGCTAATCTCGCGACGCAAAATTGTTTGGTCGTCGTAATCCAGCTCCTCTCGTTCAAAGAAGTCCTGAAGTCTGTAATCTTTTATATTGAAAATACTCTCTACAGTACATTTGCGCTCCTTGTCCTGCAACACGTTCAGGTCGGCACGCTGCCCCATCACCAGTCCCAAAGCGCCCAACACGATCGATTTACCGGCGCCGGTTTCACCTGTGATAATATTGAAGCCCTTGTAAAACTGAATATTCAGTTCGTCGATAAGAGCATAGTTAGAAATATGCAGTTCTAAAAGCACGGGGTGTTTATTTTATTCGTTATTTAAATTGAAGGTATTGTCCTCCTTAATCTTCTCATACTTCGTTCCGTTCGAAGGATCAATCTCATTCAGGATGGCCAGCACACGGTTCTTTTCATCCGGATAAGAACCGGAGAAAATATTCACCAACTCATCCGCTTTGGCATCAAAGAAAATCGGAAAAATATAAAGGTTTGGCCGATTGCGGAACAAACGTTGCAGCAAGCGCAATGACTCCGCAATTTCACTTCTTCCTTCTTCCAACCGATCGCCCATTTTGTCCAGGCCGAGGCGGTGATAGCGGTAAATACACTGACGGAAACCGGAATAAGAACGATTCAGTATATTCTCGATCAACCAGTAACGGTTGCGCTCACTTTCATAAGCTTTCCAGCCCTCGTAAATGCTGTTTTGCGAATTATTCACAATTTGCTGAGCCTTCTGAAAATACTCAGTGCCACCTTCCGGCGCAAACGAGTCGTAATCCATACCCAAAATAATGTAGGCATAGTATGCCATCAAACTGGTCAGGTTGTCACTGTTCGATGTTTCGTTGAATTCCATGGGTTGAAACTCGACATAGCGAACGTGAAAATCCTTATCCTTAATATTCAGTAGTGTCGTTTCGTAGGAAGCACCATAGACTGGCCGGCGCAACTGCACAGTCATCGAACCTTTAAACTCGTCCGACGAAACTTGCTCGTCCAGTTGAATGAAGATGTTGCATTCGATCCGCTCATCAATGTCATAAACATGATCCGTCCATTTGCGGTTGTTCATGAACTCGTACAAATCAGCCTGCATTGTTCTGAAAACATTGCGGTTTGCGCCCTGAATTTTGGACGACGAAATGCTGATATTGCAGCGCAGTTCCTGGGCCGAAACATCAGAAATACCGATTAAAAACACAACAAGCAGACAACTCAAATTCTTCATAGCAGAATATTAAGGCGATGAAGTAAAATTAAAATAAAAACCGGAAGTCGTAAAGCTTTTTACAAGCTGGCTGTAATTTGCGCTACAATGTCACGAGCCACTTCCGTCTTCATCTTTAACTGAAAATCAACGGCTTTATTGTCTTTTGTGAGGATGGTAATTTTGTTGGTGTCCACGCCAAAACCAGCTCCTTTATCCTGAAGCGAATTCAACACGATAAAGTCCAGATTTTTGCGTTTCATTTTATCCAGCGCGTTCGACTTTTCATCCTGGGTTTCCAAAGCGAAACCAACAAGCAACTGGTTTTCAGTCTTCAGTTTTCCAAGGCAGGCAGCAATATCGTCGTTTGCTTCCAACTCAATGGTCATGTCGGCGGCCGTACGTTTTATTTTCTGATCGGCTGGATATTTGGGTCGGTAATCGGCCACGGCAGCGCACATCACGGCGCCGTCAACTTCAGAAAAAACATCCAATGCAGCCTGCTTCATTTCTTCGGCTGACACCACATCAACACGCTTGATATTCGGATGATAACACTTCAAGCTAACCGGTCCGCTAACCAAGGTTACTTTTGCGCCTTGTTCGGCCAATTCTTCGGCCAAAGCAAAACCCATTTTGCCTGAAGAGTAGTTACCGATAAACCGAACCGGGTCGATTTTCTCGTGCGTAGGCCCGGCAGTCACCAGGAAATGTTTATTCAGAAGTTTTTTTTTTCCGTTGAAGAAAGTGACAACTTCTTCAACGATCTGTTCGGGCTCCTGCATCCTCCCCTTTCCGTGAAGGCCACTGGCAAGCTCACCTTCCCCGGGTTCGAGAATAATGTTACCGAACGATTGCAGTTTTTCGAGGTTCTGCAAAGTCGAAGGATGTTGAAACATATCCAGGTCCATAGCAGGAGCAATCATTACCGGGCACTTGGCCGACATGTAGGTTGTTACCAACAAGTTGTCGGCAATACCAGTCACCATTTTGCCCATGGTTGCTGCCGTTACCGGTGCAATGAGCATCAAATCGGCCCACTGTCCCATATCGACATGCGAATGCCAGGTACCGTCGTTTGCAGCGAAAAATTCCGATGCAACAGGTCTGGTCGACAAGGCACTCATCGTAACCGGGGTAATAAATTCTTTGGCTGCAGGTGTCATCACAACCTGCACCTCTGCTCCTTCTTTCACTAGTAACCTTAAAAGATAAGCTGCCTTGTAGGCAGCTATACTTCCGGTCACACCTAAAATGATATGTTTTCCTTCAAGCCTCATAAAGGCTGTGTATTTTAATTATAATCCTTTGCGGTTTTCTTTGGCAGGATTACGGTGATAAATTTGTTTTTGTTTGTATTCTTCGCAAGCTATCAAAGTTGGCTTAGGCAAGCGCTCGTAGTACTTTGAAATTTCAATTTGCTCACGGTTTTCAAATACCTCTTCCAAATTATCAGAGTACGATGCAAACTCTTGCAACTTTTGGCTCAGCTCTTCTTTCATTTCAGAAGAAATCTGATTCGCGCGTTTTGCAAGAATCATAACAGTTTCATAAACGTTTCCGGTTTGAGCTTCCAATTCTGTCAAGTCTCTTGGAACGGTCGTACCTTCAGCTTTGATTTTTTTGAAATCCATATTCTAATTTAATTAATATCCTCGTTGTAATGTAACTCTTCAGCCAAGGTTTCATAGAACTTTTCGGCTTCCTTCCGGTACTTACTGCCCGGGTATTCGTCGACAAAGGTAAAATATTCATCTAAAGCATCACTCAAACGAAGCTCTTTTTTATCTTCTACCGATCTGATTGCCAGATAATATTTTGCACGAAGCAGCATAAACATCAGGTCTTCCCGGTATTTTGTATCCGGAAAATCCTTCAATGAGTTAGTCAAAGCCACTGTTGCAGCTTTGTAGTTTTCCAGGTCATAATACAATTTACCAGTCAGGTATGACTTGTAAACCAACTTATCACGCATCTCAATAATCAAACGGTTGGCCTCTTCAACTTTATCGCTGTTCGGGTAAAGGTTGATGAAAAGCTGCAACGCGTCAATCGCTTTTTGAGTTACCTGCTGATCCAAACGTGGTTTCGGCGATTCTTCGTAAAAACAATATCCAATCAGATACTGAGCTTCTTCACCGTATTTACTTCTCGGAAATTCGTTGATCAATGTGCGGAACCAGTGTCCTGCCATCATGTAATCACCCATTCCGAAATAACTTTTCGCATAGTAATAATAAATTTCATCAGCCTTGCTGGTACCACGATAGATGTTTACCAGTTCCTTCAACAAGGTTGATGAACGTACGTACTCACCATCTTCATAATACTCGAGTGCTTTCTTGTATTTGAACTCATAGTCAGTACTTTTCACGATTTTATTGAAATCGCTGCATGCCGTTGTTAACAGAATTAACAACAGCCCAATAGGTCCGTATTTCCTCATACTTTTTAGCATGGCTGCAAAGATACATTTTTATTCATAACTGAGTTGTAAATTAAATAAGAAAAGTCGTTGATTCGAAAGCTTTAGTATATTTTAACAGATTTGGAGAGTGTTCAAAAAAAGCTACATTTGTAGCCACTAATTTTAAAGCATTCAGAAGTGGATATTTTTGATAAAATTAAAGCCAATCAAGGAGAAATCGGTAAGTATATGAAGCAGGCACACGGTTACTTCGCTTTCCCAAAACTGGAAGGTGAAATCGGGCCTCGCATGAGATTCCAGGGCAAAGAAGTCTTGAACTGGAGTTTGAACAACTATATCGGCTTGGCCAACCATCCTGAAGTCCGTGAAGCTGACGCTAAAGCAGCAGCTGACTGGGGGCTTGCCTATCCGATGGGTGCTCGTATGATGTCGGGACAAACCAACCAGCACGAACAATTAGAACGCGACTTGGCTGCCTTTGTCGGCAAAGAAGATGCCTTCCTGTTAAACTTCGGTTACCAGGGAATGGTGTCAATCATCGACGCGCTCTGTGGACGTAATGACGTGATTGTTTACGACAGTGAAGCTCACGCTTGTATTTTGGACGGTGTTCGTTTGCACATGGGTAAACGTTTCGTCTTCCAACACAACGATATGGACGGACTGCGCAAACAATTGGAACGCGCTACTAAATTGGCCGCAAAACAAGGCGGTGGTATTTTAGTGATCACTGAAGGTGTATTCGGTATGTCAGGCGACATGGGTAAACTGGACGAAATCGCAGCTATGAAAGACGAATTTGAATTCCGTCTGTTGGTTGACGATGCGCACGGTTTCGGAACCATGGGTGCTACAGGTGCCGGTTCAGCAGAACACTTCGGCGTGATGGACAAAGTAGACGTCCTGTTCAACACATTCGCAAAATCAATGGCGCTGATCGGTGCTTTTGTGGCTTGCGAACGCGACATTTGCAACTACCTGCGTTACAACATGCGTTCACAAACTTTCGCCAAATCGTTGCCAATGCCATTGGTTATTGGTGCAATGAAGCGTTTGGAGTTGTTGAAAAATACGCCTGCATTGCGTGAGCAATTGTGGACTGTTGTAAATGCACTGCAAGGTGGTTTGAAAGAAGCCGGTTTCGATATTGGCCGCACAAACACCCCTGTAACTCCGGTTTACATGAAAGGTGGCGTTGTTGAAGCAACCAACGTTGTTGTCGACCTGCGCGAAAATCACGGTTTATTCTGCTCAGTGGTGGTTTACCCGGTAATCCCGAAAGGTGAAATCATCCTGCGTTTGATCCCAACAGCTATGCACACTGTCGAGGATGTTGCCTACACAATCGAAGCGTTCAAAACCATTCGCGAAAAACTGGCTAACGGTGAATACCGTGGCGAAGCGATTCAGCAAATGGGTGCTCTGTAATTCGAAACAGAATTATTACCTCATAAAAAAAGCATCTGCCATTTGGCAGATGCTTTTTTGTTTGTGCTCTGTCGAGCTTATGCATTTTTTTCCGACAAATAGCGTTCTGCATCAATAGCAGCCATACAACCAGAACCAGCAGCAGTCACCGCCTGGCGATAGTGCGGATCCTGAACATCACCACAGGCAAATACACCAGCCACGTTGGTTTTTGAAGTACCCGGATTGGTTTTGATATAACCAACCTCATCTGTATCGATATATTCAGCCACAAAATCAGAGTTTGGTTTATGTCCGATTGCCAGGAAGAATCCGTCAATTTTAATCGTTACTTCCTCTTCATCTGCTTCACCTTTGTTTTTCCACAGTGTAGCACCTTCAACAACGCCGTTACCAGTTAAACCTTTTGTCTGGTGTTTCCAAAGGATCTCAACATTTGGCGTTTTCGCCACGCGATCAGCCATTACTTTCGAAGCACGCAACTCATCGCGACGAACGATCAAATATACTTTGTTACAAAGACCTGCCAGGTACATTGCCTCTTCAGCAGCAGTGTCGCCACCTCCAACTACCGCAACATCTTTTCCGCGATAGAAGAAACCGTCGCAGGTTGCACAAGCCGAAACACCACCACCGGCATATTTTTGTTCGTCTTCAAGTCCAAGATACTTCGCTGTAGCTCCGGTAGCCAAAATCACCGTTTCCGCCTCAATCAATTTTTTACCGTCAATCCATACTTTATGGATCTCACCCGAAAAATCAACTTTTGTTGCCAAACCGAAACGAATGTCTGTTCCAAATCGAGCTGCCTGACTTTTCAAATCTTCCATCATTTCCGGCCCAGTGATACCGTTCGGATAGCCCGGGAAGTTTTCAACTTCAGTGGTTGTAGTTAATTGTCCTCCCGGCTGCAGACCTTCATACATTACCGGGCTCAAATTAGCACGTGCTGCATATATCGCAGCAGTATAGCCTGCTGGTCCTGAACCAACGATTAAACACTTCACCTTTTCCGCATCCCCTTCCGGAGTATTCGATTTCTCGCTGCCGCTAAGATCTAATGATTTGAACATGACTTGTATATTTTTATTTTCTGATGCAAAAATACACTTCAATTAGCTATTTACAATATCGAGTTATTCAATAATACTAACATGTCCATAGATTTTGGTTATCAAAAAATGAAGCCATCTATTTTTGTTTTTTATTTTGAAGTCATGTTCGGAATGTTTATTTTCGCAGCACTTTAATCGGGATGTAGCGCAGCCTGGTAGCGCACTCGTCTGGGGGGCGAGGGGTCGCAAGTTCAAATCTTGTCATCCCGACAGATTGAAAGATCAAAAAACACTAAATGCCTATAAATCAAATGATTTATAGGCATTTTCTATTTTACATAGGTCAATATAACCCATAAAAAACCAATGTAAATGTGAACAAAACGGTGAACCAAAAAAAAATTTAGATTTGGTTCACCAGAAACATACTAACACTCTGTACTACTGCAATATACAGAAATAGTTTTTGGTTCGATTTGGTTCATTTTGAAGACGTTTTGAGCAGGTTTCTGTGAACAAAAAGGTGAACATGAATTAAATAAACTTAAAAGCTATGAACAAGATCAACACTTTTGGTATCCAATTCGTCATTCGAAAACATCGGATCAAAGACGGGAAAGCCCCTATTTATGCGCGTATCACGGTGAATACAAGCCGTTGTGAGCTGTCAGTCAAAAGAAGAGTCAACATAGACAATTGGAGCAACGGTAAAGGCATGGCCAAGGGCAAAGATCCCGACATTGCCCGGCTTAATTCTTATTTGGAGCAAGTACGTTCCCATCTTACAAACCACTATCAAGACCTGATAGCCAGTAAGCAAGAAGTCACCGCCGAGACAATTAAAAATAGATTTATGGGAATTAGTGACTCCGAAAAAACATTGAAAGAGCTAGTAGAATACCATAACTCCTACCAGGATGAGAACCTAAAATGGGGAACGCTAAAAAACTATTTCACAACCGCCAAGTATATCGATGCCTTTCTGAAGAAGAAATACAACAAGGACGATATTTACCTCTCCGACCTTAATTACAAATTTATCGTTGATTTCGAATACTACCTGAGAAAGAATAAACCGACAGATCATCAACGACCGATGGAGAACAATGGAGTAATGAAGCATCTTGAGCGATTTCGAAAGATGATTAACCTGGCGATCCGAATGGAATGGCTAGACCATAATCCCTTTGCAGCACACAAACTTCGCTTCAAAAAAGTTGAACGCGAATTTTTAACAGAGCTCGAGTTAAAATCAATCGAAGAAAAACTGTTCCGGATTGAACGACTGGCACAAGTGAAAGATATTTTTCTATTCAGTTGTTACACCGGACTAGCTTATATCGATGTAATGAAATTAGGTCCCAGTCACATCCATCCGAGCACCGACGGCATGAACTGGATATTCACTCAAAGAGAGAAAACGCTAAACCCGGTAAGAATACCAATTCTAAAACAAGCTGAAAGATTGATCGACAAATACAAAGACGATCCTAAAGCAATATCCAAAGGCACTTTATTTCCGATGATATCCAACCAAAAGCTCAACAGTTATTTAAAGGAGATTGCGGATCTGTGTGGAATAACAAAAAACCTTACATTTCATGTAGCCCGACACACATTTGCGACAACCGTCACTTTATCCAACGGGGTTCCTATTGAATCTGTCAGTAAAATGCTAGGACACTCAGATCTTAGAACTACTCAGATTTATGCCAAGGTCGTGGAAAAGAAAATCAGCAATGATATGACTATGCTTCAAGAAAGATTGACAAATAACCAACGAGAAAAAAATCCGAAGCAAATAGGCACTAAAGCATGATTAAAAAAACGGAGGCTAATCAGCCTCCGTTAATTGGTTACCTGTTCGTGTTTTTATCCAACTATTCTCGCCAGATTGATGTTCCAAAATGTAATCGACAGCTTTCTGAGCCATGGAGGACGCAATCAACAGCATCTTCTTATCTTCCCTAAACTTGCGAATCCAGCTTTTGATGTATGCAGCACTGTTATCTATCGTAGCATTTTGGATACCTGTCAGGTAACATAGAAAGGACGCTCCCATCTCGGCTACAAGTTCTTCCTGGCTGTAGCCCTTGGAATTGAATCGATGATCGGGTAGTTTTTCATGTCTTCCGGTTCGGTTGATATGCCCCGTTGCGTGGCAACATTCATGGTATAGAACGGCGTAATACTGTTCATCCTTAAAAAAGGTTCGTGGATTGGGCATTCCAATATAATCCCCGGAAGGTGAATAGAAAGCATGTGACTGGTCAAACCTGATTTCAGGACAATCAGTCCAACACTCGATAACTTGTTCTGCCTGCTCAATCGGGTCAAAATCATGGTCATGAGCTTCTGATGACGGTATCTTACTTTCGTCAATACCTCCGGTCTGCTTCAGGTTGAAAACGGTGTAATACCTTAGAAACGGAACTTGGTCAATACTCCCATCTTTTTCTTCTTTTTCCAATATTTTCCAGAAAACAACAGGGAAGCCCTTCTCCCCTTTCAAAATATGACCTCCAAGTTCTTTGACCTGGTTAAAGGTTAGGAAATACGGTGATCCGAATTTGTCTGCGACGGTCAGTAATAGCCAGAAGTTGAATCCCCGGTAAAGTTTACGGTGAATCATATTCTGCGGTAAACCGTTGTCTACCTTCCATGGCATCTGCCAAGGAATAACACCTTTTTCCAAACGTTCAATAATCAGGTTGGTAACCATTTCATAAATATCAAATGAAGATTTCATAGGAAAGCGCCGATGCCCTTCGGACTTATTTTGGCACCCTCTTGAACCAAGGGAATCTCTGGCACGCCATTAAACTTAAATTTTTGGCGTACCTCAATTGAGCTGTCCCGGATTAGGTCAACGGGGTGCATGTCATTCCGATAATTATCGGAATGAACGCATCCGAAGGAAACGAGCCACGAAAAGCCTGCCCGGCTTGCGCGGTCAGACGGGCGAGTTCCCCTTTACCGTTCCGGGAAGCGTAAATAACTTTGTCAGAAATTTGAGTGTAATAAACCAACAAGAAGAATACCTATGAAAAACAGCGTCTTTGACTTTCACAAAATCATGGAAAGAACTTAACGAAAAAACGAAAGCTGGGAATCATTGTCATTAAATCGAAAATCATCTGCCAGGCAACTAACGCCCTAAAAAATCATTCTCCAACTAGTTGTAAAATACGAATAAAAAAAGGGGAAATTCCCCTTTCACTCAATCTTCCCCTGGCAGCATGATAAAAATTGCTGGAGCTGGATTATCAATATCATGGGCTGAAACAACAGCCTTCAACGTAACCAACCGGGTTTCAGGCTCCGGTTGGAGTTCCCGTTTCTCATTATCCAGCCAACTCATTCCTGCCGGAAGCTGGAACAGTACCTTGAAAAACAATAATGCTCCGCCTTTTGATTTTCGAGCCTGAACGGCGAACATAAACAACAAATCCCGCAACCTTCCATCCAAATCCTGATGATTCTTTCCAACACAAAATTCAACAGCTCAATCCCCAAAGAGCTCTTGTCCTCACCGATTGTGAAATCTTTATTGACCAACCAAGACCTACTATATTTATATCATTTGGTATCAGGAATAGACAGATCGAAAATATTAAAAGCTATTAATAAAGTAACTTTATTTTCTCCTTCCTATCTTGATCCAAATGAATTTTACATTCTTCAAATGAGGGTCTGGATAATGTTGGACGAATATTATTAGAGAAGCCGTATGGCTCTTTTGGAATGCCTAAAAAATTCAAATTACACTCACCGTCGGAGTCTTCATCATGAAACAAACAGACAGCATACTCACCGGATGTCATATTGGTAAAGACAAAAACAACAGTATCACCCTCCACATTTTTAGTATCAACTTTAAATTCACGCCCCTTTTCCAAAAAGAACCGGGCACCGTCAAACACTCCAACACGAATTTGGCCTTGGTGTTTTTTAATATTGGTTACTTCAATGGTTAGCTCATAGCTACTTGCCCAAACTGTGAAACTTAGCAGCATCCCCATTAGTAGCCAGAAAATCCTTTTCATCCGCTCAAATCATTTTTAGACACTTTTCCTATTTCTCATTAGCCAGCCCCAAGCGTTCGCGCAACTGCCGTTTCGTTTCTTCCAATTGCTTTTGGTAAGCCTGCTCTTTGGTTTGTAGAACCTGCATTAGTCTCAACTCAGTTTCGGTCTGACTAAACTCCTCTCCCTTTTCGGGCAAACGTCTTAAAACAGTCATCTTATCGGTCCAATAAGGTATTAAAACATCAACAGTATTCGTTAATCGTTTGTCGAACGCCAGGTCGATCCATCGAACAGTACTCTCCAAAACAACCGGGTCGATACAATTGCTATCAACAACCGGCTTAAACCAAAGGAAAAGGTCTTGTGCGCTTATACGTTCCACAGGAGCTCTTTCGATGTATGCATCAATTTTTCGCGCATATTCATGCCAATCTTCTTGTTGCCTCAGCGCACTTATTCGCAGCTTCTCCACATACAGTTCGGGTGAATCAAATGTAATCTCCTCCATCTGCTGTTGCAACGTTAAAAGCACATGTTCATCGATACCACTCCCTGGATTCACATCGCTTAATAATTTATTGGAATATCGGAAATAGATGTTTTTGAACGCCCGGTCTACTTCTGGCTGCCCAAACTTCTGTATATATGAAGTCTTGTTTTCAACCAAATATTCAACAGCAGGTAAGAACGGATCGTCCACCTCGCTTTGAAGCAGACGAAACACTTCGGGACTCTCGTATTCGCTTTCTGGCAGAAGAGATAAATATTGTCGGGCCACCTCTTTGGAGCGCGAATCTGCGGTTTGTATTAAGTAGTCAAGAAAAGCCTTTGCGGCTTTGGAATTGGTTTTATCGTTCTGGTAGTTTTTTTCCAATTCCTTGTTGAAGTTGCCGCCACTTAACGCTTCTTTGGCTTCTGCCATCAATTTTTCAGCTGTGCGAAAACCGACCACCCGATGAACCAATCGATCTTTGGCATCGATCCAAAGTAAACTGGGATAGGCACCAACATGATACTGCTTGGCCAAATCAATTCCTTCTCCTTTTTCACAATCAATTTTGATAGCGACAAAATTATCGTTAAAGAAATCGGCAACGTCCTGTTGGGTAAATATTTCGGATGATAAACGTTTACAGGGGCCGCACCAAACCGTGTAGCAATCTATAAAAATGAGCTTCTTTTCTTTCTTTGCCTTCGCTTTCGCATCAGCCAACGTTCCATGGATGAATGCAATGCCATCATTGCTCTGCGCAAACGAGCAAAGCTGGCTTGCGACAAGAATAACAATAATCAGGATTTTCTTCATTTCTTAAGTACTTTCGTATTCAACTATCTACTGTATTACTACGTCCGATCAATCAAAAATCTCTTTCAATTTGGCCTGCAACTCTTCCCCCCTGAGATTCTTACCTATAATTTGCCCTCTGGGATCAACTAAAAAATTCTGCGGAATTGACTTAATGTTATAGCGGGCAGCCACTTCGTTTTGCCAACCTTTCAGATCTGACACCTGCGTCCATGGCAGCTGATCATCTTTAATCGCTTTCATCCACTTTTCTTTGTCGTTGTCTAGAGACACTCCCAGGATTTCCAATCCTCTGGGATGATAGATACTGTAGGCTTCACGCACGTTCGGGTTCTCACGACGACATGGCCCACACCACGATGCCCAAAAATCAACGAGCACATAATTTCCACGAAAATCAGAAAGACTAACCGGTTGTCCATTCACATCACTCTGAGTAAAATCCTTTGCAACACTATTCAAACTGGCACTTTTCAATTTTTCGAGCAGCGTTGCATAGTTTTTTCCTTCGGGGCTATTTTTTATCTCCGATGATAATCCCGCATATAAGGGCGCAACTTCTCCATACTCAGGAATCTCACCACCAAAAGTCGTCAAAGCATCAAGGCTTATGATACTACTGGGATTCTCACGAATAAATTGAGCCAGTATTTTTTTCTGTTTGGCAAAGTTCTCTTCATCCTCTTGGTCAATAGCAGCTACTGCGGCATCTTCCTGTTGCTTGTCACGAGGCAAAGCATCGTATCTGGCATGAAACTTCTCTTTCTGGTCGATCAGTGGTTTCAACTGTTTTTTCAATCTGTCATAATCCATGGTTGCTTGGGCACCGCTTACCGCCGCCTGAGAGATTGAATCTGTCAGACTAACAACTTCCGTTGTTCCCGGCATCAAATAAATTTCCAGTTGATCTGCGTTTTTCGGGTTAATCCCTTTTCCTTCTTTATCGACAAATAAGTTTACTTTGACTGCCTTCTCCAAGTCACCGGAAAATTCAAAAGCCCCCTTATCGAGTCCAAGCGACTGAAAAACAATCTTACTATCGGGACTTAGGTAGAACAAGTGCACTTTCGCTGGCGCAGACAGCATTCCAACTTTTCCAACAATCTTATATGATCCGCCCTGCACTGAAAGGTTAAAAAAGACAGCTAAAAACATCAATGGAATGAAACTCTTCATTTAGTTTGATTTGAAAATTAATATTTGCTTCCCTGCCCAACTCCCACGATTCATGTATCTTCCTTCGGTTAAGAAGAAACAGATAGAATTGCTGAGTGAAAAGATTCACCCAGCAATTCGAGAAAGGGAAGGGAGAAACTCTTACTATAATCCGGAGATTCAGAATTCAATCCACCGGAAAATTTAAGTTCCCGAGGGATAATAAATTCCACAAAACCCGGGACTATTTCATGTTATGGATTTTGCGTCCAACCGGGATTGAACGATAGAATTTGATTCGGGACCTGCAAAACGTAGCGATCACCAGTTGGTTCCAGGGTACTGATGAGTTCTTCGGCTGCGTTGTAGCGATAGACTGTTTCCATCCGTCCTTCGGCAGCCATCCGTCTCATGTCAAACCAGCGCAGACCGCTAAACGGGAACTCCAATTCGCGCTCAAGTAAGACCTTCTCAAGCACTTCTTCCTGATCAACTGATTCGAAAGCGACAAAATCGTCTGCTTCAAAACGTTTCTCGCGCACGGTATTTAAATTATCGCAAGCTTCAGTCAGTTTGTTATTTCGTGCATCAGCTTCAGCAATAATCAAATACATTTCAGCAACATCAATCCCCCAATTGGAATAGAAGTTAACCCCGGTCTCAACTCCTAATGGGTCGTAGCTAACTTGTCCCCGAGTTGTGAAGGAGTAATCACTATAGCCTTCATATCGAAATGATAAGCGTAAATCAGTTGTATCATAGGCCTGTAACAAGCTAAGAGAGGGCGTGATTCCAGTCGCTGAGGACGACGCATTCTTGGGTCTTCTGGATAAAATGGCATCCCTTCTCCGCAACAGATCGGATATATTCCCCTCATCAAGCACATAGATTTCATTCGGGCCATTGTCTAAAGCCAGTTGAGCATTTTCTTCGGCCAACGTATAATTTCCCATATACAAATACGTGCGAGCTAACAAGGCATAGCCCGCTGCAGTGCTTCCCCGATATCGATTGGTACTGTTGTCATCCGGCAAACCGGGCAACGCATCCGTTATGTCGGTTAAAATATGATCATACATCTTTTGAACCGTACTTCGATCAGGAGTAGCTTCCGTTACATCAACTGACGTAACAAACGGCACTGCCAGATCTTCACTCGCAGTTTCTTCATTGTACACTTTCCCGTAGAGGTTGGTTAAATCCAGATAAATCAAAGCCCTCCCCAGCAAAGCCTCTGCTTTGAGTGATTCTCTTTCGGCATCCGTCCCTTCGGTTGCATCATCCACATCTTGGATTACGGCATTGTAATAGTAAATTTTACTATAGGCCTCCGACCAAATAGGCGATGAATTTGTATTGTCTGTCAACTGATCAGCCCAAACATAGGCTCGCTCATAAATTGTATTGATATCATCATCAATATCATAATAGTCCCGATGATCAGCGAAATAAGATAGCTCAATAATTCCCGAAAAATGGAGGGTTTCGTTATCTAACCACAAATCATAGTCTTCAACGGTTTCCAATAACTGCTGTCCCTTTGGTTCAATATCTAAATACTTGTCGCAAGATGACAACAGAAAAACAAGGAAAACGGCTGGCACAATAGCCATATACTTATTCTTTTTCATTGTTTTAATTTTTACTGTTAGAAACTAAAGTTTAAGGCAAATGTGTAAGTCGGGGTAATATACTTTTTGGCATAGCTCCCCATTGCCTTGCTATAATTCTGATCATTCAAAGCAAACGTATAAACGTTGTGTGCCTGCGCCCGCAGTTCAAGGCTTGAGACTCCAAGTTTGCGAACAAATTCAGAGCCTGATAAGCTATAACTTGCAGTAAGGTCGCCCAACGTGAAATAAGCTCCGTTTACCGTATACCGATCGGTTGCGGCATAGTAGCTATCATGCCCTGCGTTGTATGCCGGAAGCATATCCGGATCCAGTTCATCACCTGTCTCGCGCCAAAAATTAAAGGCACCAGCCAAAGGTCTGGTTCCTCCTGGGGTTGGAACCGGGATTTTGGTTACAAAGCCACCATAGAAACGACACATCGCATAGAAATAGAAATTACCAACATCAACCCGGTTACTTAAACCAATGTTGTATTTAGGGATAGTCGTACCCCGATATACGACATCACTTTTCCCCTTGTCGTTTTCATCAAAATGCTTTGTATTTCCATCTGCATCGTAAATCAGCACTGTTCCATCTTCGCTGTCTAAGCCTGCATACCGGTAATTAAAGACAGACCCGATGGCGTAACCTTTTAAATAATTGGTATTCCCCATCGCGTAGGTATAAGATTTACTAGTCGACGTAATCTCATTATCATACACTTCCAATATCTTACTGGTGTTATAAGAAAACACGAAGCCAGTATTCCAGTTAAAGCGCTTTCTTGTAATCCAGTCTGCGTGGAGCATGATCTCAAAACCATTATTGCGCAAAGAACTTTCATTGACAATCGCTGTACTCACACCTCTTGTTGGGTCAATTTTGTTATTCGCTAAAACATCCGTACTCTTCTTGATATAGTATTCCAGACTTCCTGAGATATTTTTGAAGATACTGAAGTCCAATCCGTAATTGATATTCAGGGTTTGTTCCCAACGTAACTTGCTGTTGGCAGGAGCCGAAAGATCCAACGTTTCCATATCCGCATAATCACTGTTGTATGAGCTTGAAGCAATAATCTGAGGCAAAGAGTTTTTAGCCACGTTCCCATTAAAACCAACGGCGGCTCTTAGTTTCAAGGATTTAATCCAGTCAAGATCCTGCATGAAAGTTTCGCGATGAATATTCCACGCCGTACCAACCGACCACAATGGCTTGTATTTATACTTTGGATTTGTACCAAACAGGTTTGACTGGTCAACTCGAATACTTCCGGTTAATGAATATTTGCTTTTAAAGGAGTACACCAGATTCGAATAGAATGATAAGAACCGATTCTCTGTATAGGCCTGGTTAAATAATGTACTTAAACTCAGAGTCGGGTTTGCATTAGCATATTCCGTCGGAAAATCGGTCAGTAAAGAGTAAAAATCAACCGCTTGCAACAACAGGGTCTGATCATTGTACCCCATATAAGATGCCAAGCTGGATTCAGAAACTTGCTTCCTTATTTCTCCCCCCATGATCATATTGATGGTATGGTTTTCAACAACCTCTTTATTAAGGTTTACTTGCCCTCGTAATGTAAATCCGTTGGTCGAAGCTTTGTTCTCCTGTAAGAAACTGCCTTTTGGGAAATTGTAAACCAAGAGACCATCGTTATCGGTTGTTGTATATCGATTGACATATTCGCGCACTTCTGACGAATTTTCATTCGCCAAATGCCTGGTATCGGTTTTTGATGCTTCGAAAACACCGCCGATATTCAAACTGACTGCATCTGATATCTTATAATTCAATGTTGCATTAATCCGCTGGCTTAAAGCACTGGTGTTATCAGAAATATCTTTCATATCCTCGAGCGGATAATACATATTGTCCATCAATCCTTTCCCCAGCAGATAGTCATTGTAGTAGGGATTAGCCAAAGAGCCGGAATAAGTAGCCAGAGCGTTCCCATCTTCATCTTCAAATCGCTCGTAGGGATAGAACGTAGAAATATCAGGGACTGGATGCGATATTGCACTGCTTTTTGAGAATGTATTATCCACTAAAAGCGAGAGACGATCGGACAAGTTGAAAGTTGCCCTTCCCGAAAGGCTAAAACGTTCGTTGCTGTTTGTAACCGACTCCAAATCACTTTTGGCGTAATTAGCTGTCAGGTAATAGAGCGTTTTCTTGTTACCGCCCGAGATATTCAAATTATATGTCTGGGTAACCGCATTTTGCAAAAACAAACGACTGTAATCATCAGTATTGTTATATGATTTTAGTGCATTCAGTTTTTCTTCTGCTTCTTCAGCCGTGATAGCACCACCCGCTTTTTGAGCCAGAATCACCATGGGTTCAGGATAAGTTACCTGAGCTGACAACGCAGGAAAGTTCATGGAGAACCAATAACCGGCAGCCAAAGATCCTCTTGTCTCTTCCATAAAATCGATAATATTGGCAGAGGCATCATCATCCCAACGATAGCGAGAGTAATTGGTCTTCGGTTTTACGCTCAGTGTTGATCGAAAATCAACCCGAACTTCTCCAGGTTTGGCATTTTTCCGCTCAATAACGATTACGCCGTTAGATGCTCTTACCCCATAAATAGAGGCTGCTGCAGCATCCTTTAAAACGGTAACGGACTCAATCTCATTCGGATTAATGGACTCAAGCGAAAGCTCTGTAGGGTAGCCGTCAATTACAATTAACGGGTCTTTGTTTCCATTGATGGTCGAGATTCCCCGAATTTGGAAAAGGCTATTGCCTTCAAAAGTCACATCGTCATTTATCAACAGACCAGGTATCTTATCCTGCAAACCATCTAAAAAATCTACCGTGTTTATCCGGCTGTCATATTCTTTCATCTGAATTGCGGCAACACTACCGGTACTATGTTCCGGCCTGATTTTTTGGTATCCAGTACTGATGACATCAATATTGCCTAGCTCCGAAACTTCCTGTTCCATCACAATTTTAACATCCATCGGCTTATCGCCAATTGTTATCTCGTGATTTTTCATGCCAACGAAACGAAAAACAAGTGTTTTGCCAACAAGTACATTCAAAGCAAAGCGTCCTTGTCCATCTGTGGTTATCCCCCTGGATGTTCCTTTGATTAAAATATTGACACCGGGAAGGGCCAGACCTTCGCTATCCATAACCACTCCGCTTACTCTTACATCCGACGACACCTGCGGTTGCTCTTCAATCTTTCGGATGTAGATAATGTCGCGATCGACCTGATACTGATAACCGGTATTTTCGAGGCAACGCTCAAGTGCCGTCTCAATGGTGGCATTTGTGAGGTCAACACTAATTCGGTTTGCACCCTCAAAAAAAGCTTCATCATAGACAATCGAAAGCCCGGTCTCACGAGACAATCGATTAAGCGCCTCCTGTACAGTTACATTCTCTACTCTAAGCGTCACGCTCTGTGCCAATGATGAAGCACTAAGTTGAAACGACAGAACTATCAATACGAAAGATAGTTTCATACTCACTAAAATTTTCAGCCAACGGCAATAATTCTTCTTTTTTAAATGCATAACTTTGCATGGTTTTGGTTAATAATCATCTGAAATTCAACTAAAACAAGATTTATGTCGGGATAGGGTCGCATCTATCCCGACAGTTTTTTTCGTTATTTTCTATAATTTGCTGATCCGAGCCCCTGGCTAGAGGGTCTCTTTTCGGACTCGTTTAATCACTAAAACGCTGTCATTTTTCTCGTAGTAAATTCCACTTCCCCCCAAAAGGTCCAACAAGCGAGTTAAACTTAAGCGGTTACTGATCCGGCCTCCAAAACGCTTGTCCAAAACGCCTTCTTCTACCCGAATATCAACGTCATACCATCGGCTGATTTGCTTAACTATTTCAGGCAAAGTGGCATTGGTGAACTCAAAAAATCCTTGTTGCCAAGCCAATACCTGGTTGACATCAACTTGCGAAACTTTAATTTCCGATTGCAAATTGCCAATCGAAGCCTGTTCTCCAGGAATAATACGCACCGAATGGGCCTGATTATAAACCTGCACAGAACCTTCAACCAGTGTCGTTTTTATGAACTGGTCATCGTTATAAGCCGAAATGTTGAAATGAGTTCCGAGGACCTTAACGTCAACCCCACGAGCAGTCACGACAAAAGGTTGATTCGGATTCTTGGCAACTTCGAAAAAAGCTTCTCCCGTTAATTCGACTTTACGAATAACGCCATCGAATCGCGCAGGATAAGTAATTGATGACTCCGAGTTTAACCAGACTTTCGTACCATCAACCAGTGTCAATTGGAACTGATTTCCCCGATTCGTATAAATTGTATTAAAATCAACGAGCCCTTTCTCAGGTGGCATAGCATCGGTGACTTGATAATTGATGGTCGTCCCGGCTTTACTAATCAATACGTTACTTTGAGCCAACACACCACCACTACTCATTGTATCCAGTTCGACCTTCATCCCATTTCCTAAAATTAGCGTTGCCGCTTGCCTTCCTGGTGGAATATCAATCACTGCTTCAGTCACAACTTGTGAGTCAGGAATCGACTTCCTATTGTCCAGCAAAAACCATAAGCCTAAAGCAATAATCAGCACTGCAGCTGCCGAGGCATATTTATAAACTCCAATTAAGGATTTCTTAGCCTTTTTCGTCACATCATTCTTTCGGTTGGTGCTGATGATGTTCCCCAACAACCGTTCTCTTAGCGCGTCAGAATCAAGATCCTTGGTCCATTCAATTGCTTTTTGTGGATTTTGATTATACCAGTCTTCGAGCTCTTCTCTTTCGTGCGGAGAAATTGTATTATTCTTCCACTTGTATGCGAGTTGTTGTATTTCCCTTTTAGTTTTCATATGAACCTTCATGTATTGAATACAACTAATAGCGTGCAAAACTTAGATAATCCCTTACTCGCCTTCCCACTTTTTTTAAAAAAAATTTCGTTGGCTATAAATCGTTACAGATAGACCACTATAGGAGAGCACTTTGCGACAACGAAGACTCCAAATTCGAATAATCATTCAGACAGTCGATTGTCGAAAATCTTAACATTTTAATCAGAACAATCACACTTGTCAATCGTTATGTCACTCAATCCGTGGAAAAATATTTCCTTTGTGATTTAGTATTTCTTTGGGGGAGGGAATTATGGTTATTCGAAGAAACTATGAACACGATACAGATAAGGTACTCTTCGACCTTTTCAATAAAAAGGATGATTCTGAAGCTTACACTGAACTCTTTAATCGTTATTGGGAAAAATTAATTTTTATCGCTGTGCAACGGCTGGAATCAGAAGAAGAAGCAGAAGAAATTGTTCAGGAAGTGTTTATCCGCTTGTGGGAAAGAAGAGGAAAGATTGAATTGAAAAATTCATTCCATACCTACATTGCGTCTTGTATCAAATATGAAATCTATTCCAAATTGGCTTCAAAACAGAAAGAGCTTCATCTGAACCTGGAGTCGGCTGCCCTATTTGCATCATCTGGAAATACGACGGAAGAATGGCTCAACTTTCATCAGGTTAGGCAGGCTATTGAAGAATCTGTAAAAACCCTACCGGAGAAATGTCAATTGGTCTTTAACCTGAGTCGAAATGAGGGATATTCCCAAAAGCAAATCGCAAGTGAGCTAAACATTTCAACAAAAACAGTTGAATCACATATATCTAAAGCATTACGTACAATTAAGCTATCCATCCAAAATTTTCTATTTACACTATTCTAAATCAATTAAAGCTGAAAACTTCTACGGAATCGGGACAAAAGCGAACCACAGAAAATCAAGACATCCTTGGTTATTTTTCGATATGACTTTAGACTATCTGCACACCTGAAATTATGTCCCGGAAGGGGAATTATGATTTGCCTCCAGCCAATCCAGAACTTTCGACCAGTTTGAATATTAACAACCACGAAGATCTCTGCCAATCATTCGATGCTAGGCTCTTAACGCCCTCCGATTAATAAAATATTAAATACAAAAGAAGCACGTCAAATACTAAAATTATTTCATATATTACACTATATGTGAATACGATACAGCAAATTTATTTTTAATAAGTTCATTCCCTAACCGAAAATCATTTACACCTCTGCACTTTTTTCCGGCACTAAATTAGAATACAATACATTGACAGATTTTAATTCAAGAGATACACTTGAAATCACCGAATAAAACTATCATCAATGGGAAACACTAGCACAACAGACTGCCAAGTGAAAGCTGACAACCCGCATGCTCTTTTTACGTTGGTTGCTTACCGGGGAGAAGGTATGCTCTTATTGGCAATGAACTGGAAAGCTGGAGAACCTCCGAAAGATTTTGTTGGATTCTCAATTGAATACAAAGAACCAAATGGTTATAAGTATTACGCTTTAAAAAACCGACTTTCATTTCTGGAGGAAAACGGAAAGCCTTCGAAAGAAAGTATTTCCTCACTTCTTGCCCCTTTTCAAAAGTTTCGTTGGATTCATTTCCCCAGGAACGCAAATATGAAAGGTAACTTTACATACAGGGTGAGCCCTGTCTTCATGAACATCAACAATGAATTAAGCTATGGTGAACCGCAGATTGTTTCTATTTCTCTGAGTAATGAAACATATCCCAACAAACTTAACGTGACCTTTACAAGAGGATTTGTATCATCTCAAGCTTTTGTCAACAGATATGAGTCTGAAGGCGGAATTCCGGCACTGCTTCCGACTTCTTCTAAAATTGGGCTTGATTTCACACCAACACACCCAAAAGCGCAACAAGCATTAGCTTGGATGGGATTTGAAGCAACAGAAGAAATACTTAAGCTTCTGGACGATGCGATTGATGATGAAGATGCAGAAGTGAGAGTCGTAGCTTACGATATCAATCAACCAGATGTACTAAAAAGATTAATCCAACTGGGGCCAAGATTAAAAATCATTATTGATAACAGTGGAGAGCACGGCAAAGATGATTCTGCAGAAACAAAAGCGATGACCGTTCTGATGGAGTCTGCTCATGCCGAGGTAAAAAGACATCATATGAGCGGTCTTCAACACAATAAGACCATTGTCATTGACGGACCAAAAGTGAAAGCTGTGATTTGCGGCTCCACTAACTTTACATGGAGAGGCTTCTATGTACAAGCAAACAACGCTGTAATCATGCGGGGAGCCAAAGCGATTAAACCTTTTATGGAAGCCTTCGAATACTATTGGCAATATGACAAAGCAAAAAACTTTGGGCAAACTCAGTCAGCGCAGTGGACAGATATTGCTTTAAATAACGTGGACGTGAAAGTTTCCTTCTCTCCTCATTCGAAAGACAATGCCTTATTGGACGAAATTGCCCATGACATCGAGCACAATACAAACTCCAGCTTATTTTATTCGCTCGCATTTCTATATCAAACATCAGGTTCCATCAGAAATGCCGTGACACAACTAACAAACAGCGGAGAGACCTTTATTTATGGAGTCTCGGACAAAGAAGTCGGTGGGCTGGACCTTCAAAAGCCTGACGGCAGTGTATTACCTGTTTATCCGTCTGTATTATCTAAAAACCTGCCTGAGCCATTTAAATCAGAACCGACTGGCGGACGTGGCACCAGAATGCATCACAAGTTTGTGGTTATAGACTTTGACAGACCTACGGCAAGAGTCTATTTTGGTTCTTATAATTTTTCCCCTACAGCTGATACTAAGAACGGAGAAAATCTCTTATTGATAAAAGATCAGCGAATAGCTGTATCATACATGATCGAAGCATTGAGGATATTTGATCACTACCACTTTAGGGTTGCTGCAAAAGAATCACAAAAATCTGGAAATATCTTATTCTTGCAAAAGCCTCCTAAAGTTGAAAACGAAAAAGCATGGTGGGAGGAATATTATACTGACAAAAAGAAGATAAAAGATCGTTTACTATTCTCTGCAAAATAACATATTTGTAAGAAATGAAAGCAGACATCGATCGAATAACTATTCAGACTTACAAAGAATCACGATACCGCAACTTAATCTACATTGAAACCTAGACATATTCATTTGTTGCTTACTCTTATTGAATAGATTGCAAGGGGAACGTGGCAGCGGGATTCTTATACCCTACCTGATCCGAGAAGCGATCAATAACTTTCGATAAATTGAGGAATAATTATTCGCCATTCTCACGCCTTAATTACGCCCTACTTTCGGCTAGAAAAAGTTGAGTCCTGGAATATACCAAGGCTAGGTAACACTTGGGCTCATTCTCAACCGGTAATTTTTGGGGCTTTCACCTTTAAATCGTTTAAACGTACGATTAAAGTGAGGGATATCATTAAAACCAACAGCAAAGCAAATATCGGCGACCGTGATATCTGTTTGCCGAAGCATCAGGCACGAGCAATCAATCCTGTATTCTGTCAAATCTGTAAAAAACGACCTTCCTTTCGCTCGCTTATAAAAACTGCAAAACGAGGAACGGTTCATGCCAACAAAACTGGCGACATCGTCTAGAGAAATGCTTCGATGGTAGTTGTGCACCATGTAGCGGGTCACTTCATGCAGCTTTTGTTTGCTTTTAGTATTCTTATCCATCAAACCGACAACCCGGGGCTGGTCTTCTGCACCAATGAGCTGAAAAATAGACAGCAAGGAGCCCAGCTGCTCGATGTCATTTTGCCGAGTCATTAGGGTCATTAATTGCTGCACATTTGATAAAGTATCACCTTCGAAGCTAAGTCCGCGGTCAATTTGTTGCAACTTACGCACCATCTCTGAAATTTCCGGAAAAGCAAGGGCACAGCGTTCCAATAAGTTGGTTGGAAAGATGATGGTAATATTTTCTATTTTCCCCGTTTCGTCATGGTCAAATTGATCGAAAAACCAACCGTGTGGTAAATCAGGCGGAATCAAAATAACCTCCCCCCTGCTAAATACCTCTAGGGTATCTCCAATCAACCGCGTACCGCTACCGGTGATGACATACGACAGTTCCCAGGTGTCACTTCGGTGGAAGCCAATCTGCTCATCCCACGAAATACGCACATGATCAAAGTAAAATGACTTTCCATCATTAAACGAAACATGACAATATTTTACATCTTTATCGATATCCATGCTCTCTTTTAGCTGAAAATATAAATATCCGACAATAAAAACCAAAAATAGGACAAATAAACAATTACTGCTTAATGTATTTTTGACACATAAACTAAACAACCTAATGATTATGAGTTTTCTGAATTTAAACAACTTTTCCGATACAAAGAAACACTACCAGATTCTGGATGGATTACGTGGTGTTGCAGCGATCATCGTGGTGTTGTTTCACATCCTCGAAACCTTTACCGGCGGCGACCACACCAAACAAATCATTAACCATGGTTACCTGGCTGTCGATTTCTTCTTTGTGCTCTCCGGCTTCGTTATCGGCTATGCCTATGACGACCGTTGGGGGAAAATGAGCCTGAGGGATTTCTTTAAGCGACGTTTAGTCCGCCTGCACCCGATGATTATTGTGGGTATGCTCATTGGTGCGGCAACGTTCTATCTGCAAGATTCCTATTTTTTCCCTGCGATCGCTCAAACGCCAGTTTGGAAAATGTTACTGGTTATGGTAATCGGTTTTACCTTAATTCCAGTTGGTCATTCGTTGGATATACGAGGCTGGACTGAAATGCACCCTCTGGATGGCCCAGCCTGGTCACTGTTTTTTGAGTACATCGGAAACATTCTGTATGCGCTGTTCATTCGCAAACTGTCAAATACATTTTTGGCAATCCTGGTATTCATCGCCGGAGCAGCACTTATTCATCTTGCTGTAACCAGTCCTCATGGAGACGTAATAGGCGGCTGGTCCATCGATCCTGTTCAATTGAGAATCGGCTTTACCCGACTGCTCTATCCGTTTCTTGCCGGTCTATTACTGTCGCGCATTGCAAAACCGGGGCAAATCAAAAATGCGTTTACATGGGCCAGCTTAGTCCTGTTTGTCTTTTTGGCAATCCCAAGAATTGGGACACACGAGACAGTCTGGATGAATGGACTTTATGATTCAGTGACGATTATCTTGATTTTTCCCCTTATCGTATACATTGGTGCTAGCGGGGAATTGAAAACAAAACTGGCATCTAAGCTGAGTCGTTTCCTTGGCGACATTTCCTACCCGCTGTATATCATTCATTACCCTTTCATCTATATCTATATGGCATGGATTGCTAAGAACCAAGAGTTTATAAATACTTCACCTTACGCTAAAACAACCTTAGTTTTGATATCTGCAGCTTTGCTCCTTGTGACCGTTGCTCTGGCACATGGACTTTTTAAATTCTATGATGTTCCGGTTCGGAAATGGCTGTCGAAGAAATTCATGTCAAAGGCAGCTAAATAAAAAGGCTATGCACCGATTCACATTGGCCTGGCTTCTGTTGCTACGGTGGGGTGCTCCATGCTCGCCGGTTAAACTCAAATTTTGAGTTTTTACCATTGAGCTGTCGCGGATTAAGGCAAGGGGAACGCGAGAGCGGGATTCATATACCCTTGTCTGTTCCGGGAAGCGATCAATAACTTTCGGCAAATTTGAGGAGTAACCATACTTCCACTTAATCTTCACTGACGATAGTGAGCCCGCGAGTAATTTTGACTAAAAATACAGAGCATGGAAAGGTTCGAGATCTCATTTACCTCACTTGCACCAATAATGGAGCGCAAGATTAGAGTAGCAAGCGCGTAATTATCAATTGTCTTTTCCATCGAGTATCTCAAAAACACAAGAGTGGTATGTGCAGATTTTGCACAAACCATTTTTTTCAAGTTCACCTTCTTTGACAATGATGTTAACAACTTTAGGCGAACTTGAAATGTAAACCTACTCTATAATTTACCTTCTTTCCGAACTACCGCGGAAACCTCGGTAGTTCGATAACCGCGAAGTTCTCCTGGTTCTTGTATATTTCTCAAACGCGCTCCAGGAATATCTCAAGAAACCAATCAAGCTGCGGTTGTAATCTACCTTCAAGGGATACCCTCTGTCAAATATACGATTCTTCCCAAGCATATCATTGATTGTATTAATGTGCCGAATTTGAATCTCGGGACTCTCCCCTACTTTGGTGACATTCCCGAGAACGTGAATAAACTCCAATTTACTAGTGTAAAACGTAGGATGCATCCAGCCATTATTAGGCACGGAGCATTATTCATGAAATATGAATGAATCGAAGAATTGAGTTAAAACAAATCAACGGGGCGAACAGAAGAAGAAGTTGAAATGCAAGTGATAAAAAAAAGCCCGATACGACGCAACCATCGACACAGGCCTTCTTTACCATTTGAGACGAACGACAAAGGTAAGAAAACCAGCTTAGTGGTCAAAAGAAACAGATAGTAGCAAACGGCAGTGATAAATTGTTACAAAATTATCAGATCGTTGATTAAGAGATCGGGGCATCTGGCCAAAAGTCTTTGGGCGAACAATTAAAAGTTTTGGCTATCTCATTAAGGTGGTTAATATTATACTTAGCTCTTCTTTTGGAAGACTCAACATGAGACACAAAACTACTACTCATGCCTATCTTCTGGGATAAAGCCATTTGCGAGAGTCCTTTGCTCAACCTCATCTCTCGCACTCTATCAATTATATATTCTTCAATTTTTGTCGCCAACAGCAAGACTATTTAACTACAAATTGGAAGATTTTTTCATTTTCCATCAACGGTACATGTACCATTAAATATTTTTTAGTACCTTCGCTCCTAAATATTACATTTGCGACTTCTTCAATAGTTGAAAAATATTAGAAGCATTCGCTTAGAATCTCGGACTGAAAACTGGTAATTTTTAATGTACACGAGATAATAAGTTAGAAAGGCTCACGACCCGGGCGTGGGCTCTCTTATTCGTGTACAGGTATACCAGTACCTCAGTTCGGTAAGTTGAGTCCGCGCCCTTCTTATTTCAGGCGCTTTCAATTTAAATGTCTCTACTTACCGGCTTACATCATACCTGTGAATAGGTTTGATGATAATTGTATATACTTTAAACTATAAAAAGTGTTGCCTATGGCGATTTATTCTTAATCAAACAGGATAAAAGCAAAAGCCCGCTACAACTGTTTGGCGACGTGTAGCAGGCCTGATCGTTAATCATTTTCTCAAATCAATTAACACCCCAAGTATATGAAAAACTTTTCATTTTTCATGGGGCTGCGACCTGCATGCCCTGCTCTAATGGAGAACAGCCGTCAAAACGGTTCGCCCCTTCTCGTACTACGACACCACCATTTATGCGTTAAACATCCGATAAAATGAGAGATCATGCTCCGACTCGATAGCTTTAACTCATATATTTTTGTTCTGCCCCGACAAGGTTTAATCTTACGTTTGGAATATTTCGGGCCTTTTAAATGCTGGGACGTGTATTCCCTTCGTCACCGTCAGATCCTGTACACTAAAAAGATTAAGTCGCCTGAGTGAGTTGGTTGGCTTGCCACTAACAACAGCTGGTAACAGCTGAAAAATACATTCACTTAATCCGTAATACTTAATTCCATAATTCTATGAAATTAACCAAATACCTGGCAGGCATAGCTATATGTGTCCTGTCCCTGCAATTCTATTTCCAAACCCAGGCTCAACAACTCGAAATCGGCGACCCGATTCCGGATCTTTTACTGGACCATATCGTTAATTACCCCGGCGGTTCTGCCAGGCTTTCCGACTTTGACGGAAAGCTTGTCATCATCGACTTCTGGGAAACCTGGTGCGCACCATGCGTCAAAAGCCTGCCACATATGCAGCAGTTACAACAAGAGTTTGACGGGAAGCTGCAAGTACTGCTGGTAAGTACCCAAAAAGAGGCTACCATCGATGCCTTTCTTCAGAAAAACAACATCTCTCTCCCCTCGGTCACCGAAAGTGAATATCTCAACAAGCTCTTCCCGCACAAGAGCGTCCCCTACCAGGTCTGGATCAAAGACCGTAGGGTTTTTGCCCTTACTGCGCACCAGGCAGCAACATCTGAAAACATACGGGGCGTGCTCTCTGGTAAGCTCAGCTCTCTGGCTGAAAAGAAGTTCGACTTTAGTTATGACCCTGCCAAACCCTTACTACTGGAAGGTAACGGGGGCCAAGCATCAGACCTGCAATACCGATCTCTGATTACCGGCTATATAGACGGCATCGGTGCCGGCGGAGTCAGTACAGACAGCCTGGGACGATACAAACTAAGGGCGCTCAATGCCAATGTGAGGCAGCTGTATACTTCGGTCTTCCGCCTGGGAGGATTTGATCCGCTGGCCCGTGCTAATCGTTGCATCCTTGAGCTGGACACTGCCAAAGTACTTCCGCCGGGGACGATCCCGGCTTACGCGCCAGAGGTGCGCGACAAGTATTTCAGCTATGAGCTGATTGTGCCTCCCACCCTAAAAGACCGTGCCAACGAGCTGATGCTCCAAGACCTGAACCGCTTTTTCGGGGCGCTGTACCATATCCGCGGAACCGTTGAGAAACGCACCGTCGAATGTTGGGTACTCCGAAAAAAGCCGGGAGCTGAGAAAAAGCTGGCATCCCATAGCCCGGAACCAGAGAATTCACTCGATAAGTCCGGCATTCGCACCTGCCGAAAGCTGGCTTTTGATGACTTTGTCCGGTCTGTGAGCTACCTCTACCACAAGCTCCCCTTTCCGGTGGTTGACCAAACGGGTATCAGCGGAGAGATTGACATCAGTTATCCGACTAAAGAGGAAGATATCAGCCGATTCTCTGACTACATCGAACGCTACGGGCTGTACCTGCAACGCGAGCCTTGTACGATTGATATGCTGGTGATCAAACAAATTGAATAGTAAACCCAATCCATAACCCCTATTATGCATCAAAAAATCATTTTTACCACTATACTTATCATTGCTATAGGATTTACGTCCAAATTGATGGCCCAGTACAGGCAGCTATCGGGCACTGTACTTAACACTGAAGAGCTGGCCCTTCCAGGTGTGTACATTACCACCACCAACTTGAAGGCGTCCGCGATTACCGACAGTCTGGGACATTTTCAAATAACTGTTCCTGACCAGACAGTCGTTCTGCAGGTCTCCCATATAGGCTATGCCCGCAAAACAGTTCATGTCCCCGATGATGACGCTCCGCTGACCATCCACCTGGAGCAGGAAACAGTGACCATTGGAGAGGTGGTGGTCTCGACCGGCTATCAGACCCTCTCGAAAGACAAAACACCGGGATCCTACTCGGTTGTTGACAACCAGTTGTTAAACCGCTCAGTAAGTACAGACATTCTAAGCCGACTGGAAGATATCGCGCCCTCCCTGCTCTTTGACCGGCGCTTTGACGGCTCTCCTTCACTGAGTATCCGCGGACAAAGCACCATCAGCTCGGATGAAAGTCCGTTGATTGTGGTCGATAACTTTCCGTATGAGGGCGATATCGACAATATCAACCCCAACGACATCGAGAGCATCACCCTTTTAAAAGATGCGGCAGCCGCATCGATCTGGGGCGTACGGGCTGGTAACGGGGTAATTGTTATTACCACCAAACGAGGACGAGAGGGACACGCACCAACCATTGGGTTTAATGCCAATGTCACGGTGGGCGAAAAGCCCGATTTATTCTACAGCCCGCAATTTCTAAACTCATCTGACTTTATTGATGTGGAACAGTCGCTGTTTGAACAGGGCTATTACAGCTGGATGGAAGGTTATTACACCCAGCCGGCTATGTCACCTGTCGTACAGCTGCTAATTGCTCAAAGAGACGGGTTAATCAATTATGAAGAAGCTGAAGCGCAGCTGGATGAATACAGAAGCCGTGACGTGCGCCGCGACTTTGATAAATATTTCTACCGAACGAGTGTTAACAGGCAATACTCGTTATCGCTGACAGGTGGTGCCACCAATATGGACTACTACCTGAGTGCCGGTCTGGACCGCAACGATGACGCTCTGGTGCGCAACGGACTAACCCGGGTGACCATCAATTCCATGATGAATTACCGCCTGGCAAGATCACTGGAGCTGTCAACCGGCATCAGTTATGCCCACAGCAAGCAATCATGGAACAACAGTGGTATGTCCTCAGTAACCAGTGGTGGAACCTACGGGCTGTACCCCTATGCCCGGCTGGCCGATGATAACGGGAATCCCCTGGCGATCGTTCGGGATTACAATGCGGACTTTGTCAGTCAGGCAGAAGATAATGGTTTGTTGGACTGGTCGTACCGTCCCTTGCAGGATCTGGAGGCGAACGACTATACTTCTGCCACAGATGCTTTACGAATCAACTCGGGCTTGAAATACCAGCTGACTGATTGGCTGAACGTAGAAGGACGCTATCAATACGAGCGCGAGAACAACCACATCCACCACCTTCAGAGCACAGAGATGTACTATACGCGTGACCTGATCAACAGCTTCGCCTACACGGATGACGATGGTTTCATCCAATTTCCGGTCCCTGAAGGAGGGATACTGGATAACAGTGATACTGCTATTGATTCGCATTCGGGCCGAATTCAGCTTAATGTGGATAAAACATGGAACGGCGGTCACCAACTGACTGTACTGGCCGGAACTGAAATCCGGCAGGCACGCACAACTGGGATCTCAAGCCGGGTTTACGGGTACAACAAGGAGCTGATGACTTTTAGTTCAGTGGATTATGTCAGTCAATTCCTTCTCAATCCGGATGGCTATACCGACAGAGTTCCAGACGGCAATTCTCTCAGCGAACTAACCGACCGTAACCGGTCGTACTATGGAAATCTATCGTACACCTTCCGCGAACGCTATATGCTTTCGGGTAGTGCCCGAAAGGATGAATCGAACCTGTTCGGGGTCGATGCCAACAACAAAGGTGTTCCACTCTGGTCTGCCGGTGCGGGCTGGTTACTGAGTTCGGAAGAGTTTTACCCTTTCGCTTCGTGGCTCCCGGTTCTCAAACTCAGGGCCACTTACGGATACTCCGGAAACGTGAACAAATCGCTGACGGCCTATGCTACCGGCTATTATTACTCCAATAGTGAAACCGACCTTCCCTATGTGCAGATCCTCACTCCCCCAAACCCGAACCTGAGATGGGAAAAGGTCAGGATGGTTAATTTCGGAATCGATTTTGCAAGCAAAGACCGGGTTTTCTCGGGTAGCATCGAGTATTACCGAAAGCGGGGCTTTGATTTGATCGGCCGATCACCACTTGACCCAACCATTGGTTTTGCGGTCGGTGGTCGCAATGAGTTCACAGGTAATAACTCTGCCCTAAAAGGACAAGGTCTGGATATTCAACTGACCCTAAATAAAACCTTCGGCTCCTTCAACTGGACTAGCCGACTCCTCTACAGCCACCAGACCAACCGGATCACCCGCTATGACTATGAAAGTAGTAGTATATCAGCTTACTTCACCTCTGTTCCTGTCCCTGTTCCCGGTAATCCCCGTTACAGTATCTACAGCCTTAGGTGGGCCGGGCTGAACCCGGAGAACGGCGATCCGCAGATTTACATGGGAGGAGAGATCACCAGTGATTACAGTGACATTGCGTCCAACCTCACGCTGGATGACCTGGTTTGTGAAGGTTCGGCCCTGCCAACAAGCTACGGCTCCCTGCGCCAGGATTTTCGACTTGGTGATTTCTCTATCGGTGTGAACATCAGCTATAAGTTTGGATACTATTTTCGCAGGCCTTCGCTGAGTTATTCCGCCCTTTACAACTCCTGGACAGGACACGAAGAATTCAGCAGACGGTGGCTGTCTCCGGGTGACGAGCAACATACCAATGTCCCGTCTATGCCCGTGGTTGGCACCAACTCCTACCGAGATAATGTGTATGCCAACGCTGATGTCAACGTAGAAAAAGGGGACCATGTCCGGTTACGTGATATCAACCTTTCTTATGACCTGATCCGCTCCAAACACCCCTGGCTACCGTTTGCCAAAGTTTCCTTGTATGGCTATATCAACAACATCGGGATCATCTGGCGGGCAAACAAGTCCGGTCTCGATCCGGATTATATCTATCAAAGTTACCCGGCTTCAAGAACTTATTCACTGGGTATTCACCTAACACTGTAAACAGCTATGAAACATTACACATCGATATTACTGTTATTCCTTTTAGCCCTTACAGCTTGCAACGAAGACTTTCTGGAAACCAAACCGGATACAAAACTCGTGGTACCGTCCACACTGGAAGATCTGCAAGCCTTGATTGACTACTACAACATCCATAATGCCAGTCTACCCGGCATGGGCGAACTATCTTCTGACGACTACTATATTTTATACGACCGCTGGAATGCTTTGTCTTCAGCTTACCAAAAAAATGCCTATGTCTGGGCCAAAGAAATCTGGGAAGGAAACAACTCACTGGATTGGAACAACCGCTACCAACAGGTATTTTATGCCAACTATGTACTTGAAGGACTGGAAGAAATAAACCGGGCGGAAGACCCCGAATGGTGGGATCAGCTTGAAGGCAGCGGCTTGTTTCATCGGGCGCATGCTTTCTATCAGCTGGCCCAGCTTTTCTGTCCGCCTTATGACTCAGATTCAGACAACGACGGCTACGGACTGCCGCTGCGAACAACTTCTGATCTGAATGTTCACTTCGATCGCGCGACAGTTGAGGAAACCTACCAGCGGATTCTGGCCGACCTGGAGCAAGCGGTCCGGGTACTTCCCGAGTCGGATAGCTACAAAACACGACCGGTAAAGGCTGCAGCCTATGCGCTGTTATCACGAACTTACCTGGTGATGCAGGATTACGACAACGCGCTGGCATTTGCCGACTCGACAATAGCTTTCAATTACGAATTGATTGATTTTAACGCTCTAAATACTTCGGCATCGTATCCCATGGAGAGGTACAACAGTGAAGTCATTTTCCATAGCCAGATGACCCGCTACACGCCCCTTAACAGCTCCCGGCTGATTATCGACTCAACATTGTACGATTCGTACCTCAATGATGATATCCGTAAAGAAGCCTGGTTTAGAACAGTCAGTGGAAATTATACCTTCAAAGGTAGTTATGATGGTTCAACGCAAATATTTAACGGTCTGGCCATTGACGAATGTTACCTCACAAAGGCAGAATGTCTGGCACGTAATGGTTCTCTACCGGAGGCTCTCAACACCTTGAACCAATTGCTTGTCACCCGCTTTAGGGAGGGTACATTCAGCCCCGTCACACTGACTGATCAGCAGCAGCTTTTACAGGAGATCTTACTGGAACGACGAAAGGAACTTCTGTTCCGGGGTATTCGATGGGCCGATCTTAGGCGTTTAAACCTTGATCCGTCAACAGCCAAAACACTTTACCGGTATCTGGACGGAACTATTTACTCCCTGGAGCCAAACAGTCCGAACTACACCTTACCTATTGCCGATGATGTCCTTCAACTCTCCAATCTTCCCCAGAACACACGACAGTAGCGTAAACAAAACCCGGGAACAGGTTTCCCGGGTCTAATTAAACAGCTGAGAAGGTGCCCGCTTAACGGGCATCTTTCTTTACTCATCTTTAGATAGATAGTCGATGAAATTATCAACTTCCGCAGATTTTACCTGGCGTATGCCACCAACAATTTCGGTTTGGCTTTCCAGGTATTGCCGGGCACAGTCCGGTTCATCCAACCTCTCCGTACAGGACGAAGGTTGGCTTTGGGAAGAGATGTTTGTCAGGTTTTCACCTGATTCATCCATCAAAAACCAGTAGGTTGCCTGTTGTTGCGAACTGCTTTGATTGGCAACGACAAAAGCACTGGTGCTCATCACCAGAACTACAGCTACGAGAATTAATGCATACTTTTTCATACGTGTATTCTTTTTTGTTTTTAAATCGGGGTTAATTTTCCGCTTTGGCGGGAAAGGCCTGCGACGGTCATTCATCTGACCAACCGTCACAAACAGGAAAGATTAGCAGCGGGAATCCCCGCCGGAACAATGCCTGTTGCCAAATGCTCGGGTTACCAGTATTTATTTGAGGGAAATACCATGGCTTAATCTGACATTTCAGCACATACCGGCTACTTACAACAAGTAATTTGAAATAATGTAAGATGGTTGATGCACTGTCCATAACTTTACAGATTTGATCATTTGTAAAATTATGGAAGTAGCCTCCCCTTTTTGTTGTCCTGAATTCAGAACAACCTGATCCTAAGTTTCATATTAATTTATCTTAGGATAAAGATTTCATAATCACCAGATAATTCAACTAAAGAGACCAGTTCATGGATGACCATTCTCCCGTACCATCCGACTGAGTGATTGCGGCGTGATATTCAGATAGGAAGCAATGATCTCTTTTGTAAGCCTCAATTCGATTCCCGGATAAGTCTTCAACAAATGCAAATACCTTTCCCAGGCAGACCAATCGGATAATTGCCGGTTTCGCTGCATGAAATAATACACATACTGGAGCGAAATACAACGGGAAAAGACTTCTGCTTCCGGGAAGGCTGTAAAAATCTCACGAAGGTGACTGTAGGAGATTGATAACAGACGGCTGTCCGGCATCACTTCAATATTCACATCTGAGGCTTTACGTTGAAAAAAGCTCACCGGATCGCAGACAATGGCCCGCTGCGTCCAAATAATCGACGTGACTTCCCTTCCAGTGCTTTCTCCAATATGAAAGCAACGAACAGTTCCCTGCTCAACAAAATACATGTAATCTGATATGTGACCGCTGTTCAGTAGTAGATAGCGATGGCGATGGCGGGTTACGACTAAACACTCATTCACAGCATCAATAAGCTGACTGGCGTAAGTCTTATCAGTCAATTTTTCAGGCATTGGTCTTAGCCGAAAAATGACATCAAACAAACTGTGATTTTTCAAAACGGGGGTCTATTTTAAAGGTTCATAATTTCCGGTCAATTTTCTCCAAGGTGGAAACATCGATATCTACAAAAGCAGTTTGACTGATCGATTTTAAGGCGATTCCAAACCTGTTTTTGCCATTCTTTCGGGTCAGGATTCCTTCATGGCCAGACAACGGTCCGGAGATAATTCGTACATGCTCACCCTGACTGAACTTCGCTTCCACTGTAATTTCCTGCTCCAATTCTATCATCTGCTTAATTCCTGCTAACTCTTTCTCCGAAACAATTGCTGGTTTTCCGTCCAGGGCAACAAGATTCACCACTCTTGGTAAGGATTTAATCGTATGCAGTTCATACTCGTAGGTATAAACGAAGATATAGTTTGGGAAAAGCGGCTGCTCAACCACTTTCTTCTGCCTGTTTTTCCATACCCTAAGTGAGCTGAAGGTTGGACAGTAAACGTCGTAGCCTCGTCTTTCTAACTCAACGCACACTGACTTCTCTGCTCTCGAACGCAAGTAAAACAGGTACCACCGTTTGGGGACAGAACCAACAGGAGCAATAACACCATTCTTATTTCGCTTCGGGGATATTGTCTTTCTTCCACTCATACGCTGAATTGTTTGATTCAATTCAGGTCCGGATATACCAACACCAGTCAGGTAAACTGCTCCAAGCTATTTACCAGTTAACTGGATTGACAGATGAACAGGAAAAAATAAAGGACACCTGTTTTCACCGGGCCATGAAACATCCCCTTTTCACCGGCCAAGTGTGAGACTGCCATCGGCGCTCCCAGTCCTAAGAAAGCATGCCGAAGGCACATCAGTTAGCAAATTCAACCGAAAACCGTACATACGGTATTCTAAATTAAACTATTATTACACAAATTGCAATTTTATTTAACTTTTAAAATCTTTTTGATCTCAAAATCACTAATTTTTGAAACATATGTTAGTTTTACTCATACACAACATGCTGAAAAACAATTTACAGACTGGTAAAGAAATGATCACAAACAACAAAGTAAACTACACGAAGACATTGGGAAAGAATCGATTATCAGATCAAGTTTAAAAATGGATTATTTATAATACATAATACAACCCAGTAAAAATCATCGTTTTTGCTTAAGTTTGTAATATAAGCATCAACAACAAAAAATGAACACCAAAGACCGAATCATCCTTGAGGCCTTCAAATTATTTCTCAATAACAACTTTGAAAAAGTCAGCATCGCTGATCTAGAGCAGGCTGTTGGGAAAACAAGAGGAGCTATATTTTATTTCTTTCAGAATAAAGAAGAAATTTTTAACCAGGTAATCGATACCTATATTATCAAAACCCAAAATCCCCATCAAAAATTCAACTATTGCGATGGTATCTCGCTTGAACAATTCATCTATCGCTACGTCAACGGGATCAACGAGACCATGTCGAAAATGCTATCTCTCTCCGTCATAAATATTTACAAGAACTACTTTGCTTTATACCTGCAGGCTGCGCGCATCTATCCTAACTTTGCGGAAATCATGACCCAAAACTCCATTCAGGAACTCGCAATGTGGGAGACGGTGCTATTGAACGCTGTTCGATCCAAAGAAATAAAAAAGATAGATACCAATCGGTATGCCATTTTATTTCGAAGTTGTTTTCTTGGCTTAGCTTTTGATCGATGCCTTACCCATGGCCTTAACACGGAAGAATTACTTCAACTATACCTAGACATTTACAAGCAAATTAAACTTTAATTAACAATTTAACCGTGCATTGTTAAGTAATTTTGTATACTTTTACATACCAATTAGTATGTTTTATTGTTATGTATCCACCCGTTTATATTACTTCCAGCAGCAAATTTTTGCCGAACGCTCCGGTCTGTAACGAGGACATGGAACGATATTTAGGTCTTGTTAACGGAAAACCATCCCGGGTTCGTCGAATAGTCCTGAAACAAAACGGTATCAAATGCCGGTACTATGCGCTGAATAAAAACCAACAGACAACGCATACAAACGCGGAACTTGCCTTAGAATCCATTAAAGGCCTTTTCCCTGATGGAAAAATCCAGAGCGATATCGATGTACTTGCCTGTGCGACCGGAAATCCGGATCAGTTGTTACCGTCACATGCGTCAATGGTTCACGGGCTAATGAAAAACAGGCCTATGGAGATCTACAGTAGTGCCGGAGTATGCCTGACCTGTCTGCAGGCGCTGAAGCTTGCCTACATGAGTATTCTGTCCGGACAAGCTCACAAAGCGATCTGCTCCACCTCAGAACTGGCATCTCCTACCCTTCTTTCTAAGAACTACGAGGAAGAATACGAATATTGTACTAAAGTTGGAACAGATCCTTACATGGCGTTTGAGAAAGATTTTTTACGCTTTATGCTCAGCGATGGAGCCAGCGCGGTATTACTCTCGGATAAGAAAAATGAGAATGGTCTTTCTTTAAAAGTAGAATGGATTGAAATGACTTCCTATGCCAACGAGCTACCTACCTGCATGTTTATGGGCGCAGAATTACGAAATGACGGTGAATTAAAAAGCTGGAAGGAATTTGAAAGTCAGGAATTAATTAATCGCTCAGTCTTTACTGTCAAACAAGATATTCGCCTTTTGAAACCCAATATCATCCGTTATTGGGTTGACCATATTGAAGAATGTTTGCAAAAACACAACGTTGACAGCTCTGAAATTAACTACGTCATTCCGCATGTTTCATCCATGTTTTTCTACGGGAAGTTAGCAGAGGAAATTGAAGCCAGAAATCTCGATCTTGGAACCGGGAAGTGGTTCACGAACCTGACGGAGATCGGAAATATTGCGTCGGCGTCAATCTTTGCCGCCTTGGATGATTTACTGCAAGCCGGACAACTGAAGATCAACGATAAAATTTTGCTTTTGGTGCCGGAAAGCGGACGGTTTTCGTATGGCACAGCGTTATTAACTGTCGTGTATTAAACAAATTTCAGAATTAGCCGCATGCAAGTGGACTGACAGCGATACACTTGCAAAATTCAGCTCCGAATTGATAGCTGAGGTATTCATATCATTTACACCCCATGAAAAGGGGTTAGTTGACTAAAACATTACTACTTATTTCTCTGATTTATAATTCGAAAGTCAACGTTCGTCAACCGTGTATCTCTATTTACACATACTTAAACGAAGAAGCCAACACAGATTGATTTCAAAAATTACACTCTTCACATATCACTAGATAGACATTAAAATACGATGTAAAATTTTATCAATTTAATTAATGAAACACCATGAAAAAAACAACCTCAATTTTTGCTGCTGTTCTTGCAGCTTTTGTAATGTACTCCTGCTCTGAAAGCAACGAACAGGTAATACAGGAGGGCCAAGAATCTACTTACGTCGGCCTAATATCAGGAGTAGATTCAGAACCTTACATTTCGGAAGAAATGAGAAGCATCATTGCAATGCTTGATACGTCGTCTTCAGATTCACCAATACCAATTGACAATTTAATTCCGGGGTTTGAAAATATTTCTATTTCAGTGTCGGATTCTTCTATTGAATTACAAACAAAATCAACAACAACTAGCACGGAAGACGCCTATACTGTAGTTACCGGGTATACAACGTATTCTACACTCTACTCCGGGGTTTACGCAAGCATTAATGCGACCCAGGCATCAAATTTTAACTTTACCGCAGGCAATTATTACATTACCTGCAAAGCAATAACAGCAACCATTTCAACAGGCGGCTTTGATGTTTATCCCGAAATTTTGAATACAGATGTAATGGGAGCAAGTCCCGATGATACAGACCAAAGAGGATATCATGTGGATACCATCGTTTCGAATTCCCTGTATAAATTCACAACTTATATCTACGGTATTGCTTACACAACCAATAATGATATTGTTTATTGGATCCCTGCAATACCGACTACTTTTAATTACGATGCTGACTACAGGAATAACATGCAATGGAGATTCTATGCAATATAGAAACTAGGTAAATTTCCTTAAGAATACTGCCTTTAAGACTAAGACAGTATTCTCTTATTTTAGAGACTCTTAACTTTTTCAACATAACAGGGTTCTCAAGATCTCTACTTTCTGTTAACTCTTTAAACGAAAAGCCATGAACAATTTTCTCAAAATTCTCCCATTTATTTTAGTCTCAGCATTTACGTCGAGCTGCAATAAAAGCACGGATGAACCGGACGATCCGGAAGATGACACCAATACCGTCCAACTGTACTACTCTACTGATGGAATAAGCGGAGAAGCGCTTACAGATTTAGACACGATTACGATTAACCTGGCAGATACCTTTCAATTCTATGTCGATATTTCAGACACTTCTAAAGTATTGGACTATTCATTAGACTATTCCGTAGATAAATCGGAGACAGGGATCGACCCTTTCAATTTCGAAGATAAAGGAGAATATCAATACCTGTTTTCAACGAATAAGTCCGGTATCTTTGGCATTGGGGTATTTGTAAGTTTCCGAAGAGACGATTACAATTACAGTGCTGATTTAGACTATTATCTTGCGGGAATTTACATCAACGTCCCAACAATAGACTACACAATTATTTCACTTGAAACTCCAACATACACCATTGATGTAGACGATGATGCTCTGAAAAATGAAATTACCGACGAATTAGAAACAAAGTATACACTAAGCTTGCGACCGTTAACGCTGGCAAGTAGCACGCTAACTAGTGGAACATACCAATTAAAAGATACATCCGGAGAAATATACAGTGGAAATTTCACTTCAACAGACACCTATAGCCTGACTGATTTGTCTTTCATATACAATGACATAACATTCAATTACAACTTGATCGAGGAAGAAGACGGAAATGGGAAATATTTCCTTTTTACTCAAGATTTAACTGACATCTACCAATCCAAATATCCGGAACATACCATCGATAAAGTTGCATTAACGTTTAGGGGATTTAGAAATCAAGACTAAAAACGAAAAGACAAGGCTCTATGTGATTCGCTAGAGTTTTAGCTGTGAACAACTGGAGTTCTCATAACGAAAGAGATCTCCAGTTGTCTTTTTATCGAAAACACTCATTTCTCTTTTAGTTAATCGAATTTATTTTATTCCATGTATTGTAGCCTTTTACATTTGTTCCGGGAAGCGATCAATATCTTGCGGTAAATTTGAGGAGTAACCGTAACCCACTCCAGCAGAGAACTCTGCTAGCTTTCAATCGCCAAAAACGAAAAATTCAAAAAGACGACAATCAATCAAAATTTATTATATTTACTCTTGCTAAACCAGAGATCAACCAACCTATGAAAAGGAATATCGCTGCGCTAATTCTTCTTTTAGCTCTATTCGCATGTGAATTTTCGCCTTCTGAAGTTCCACTATCCGATATTGAAGAACCGCCTGAAATCGCTCCAGAGATCTTCTTCGAGCTCAACCCTGAAATGGATACGCTAAAGCTTTCTGAAAATACCTGGATAAGCTACGAAGTTGAAACCGGCGACAGGGAATTGTATCAAATTAAGGTTGCACTAGACAATACCGAAATCGGCAATGTGAACTATGAATCCAATCAAAAAGTGAGAGCCTATATTCCGGCTACTTCCCTGTCCGACGGGATTCACCAGTTAAAAATTACCACGTATACCTCAACGAATTCGGGAAGTATTGCTGATAAAATCGGCAGCGAAGCCTATGGGTACGAATTGATCTGGCCGGTAATCATCAATAAAGAAGCCAAACGGGAATTTGCATTCACAACTGTTGAAGCTATTCCGGAAGGAATCAAAATAAACTGGACGGCATACCCGTATGCAGATTTTGATCATTATGAATTAAGTATCTCAAATTATGGATCATCCGGACAAATAGTAAACATCGAAGATCCGGCGATAAACTACTACATAGACTCGAATTATATTGAGGGAATTTATTCGAATTACACCATCAAACTTATTGATAAGAATTCCGGATTCAACATTGATTTTGCCGGCTTCAACATGCCAATTGAGCCACCAGTAGTGCAGGTTAATCCGGATTGCACCGTTGACCTGCAGTGGAACCGCTCAAAAAACGAATCTTTTGTCAGCCAATACTGTATCATGACATCTGTCCCCAACTACGGGACGAAAGAAGAATATGATCTGGAAGATTTGAATGACACAACAATCACGTTGGATCAAAAGATAGGTTTTGCCGGAGACTACCAGGCTCAACTTCGCTATATCCCCAAAGGCTATGATAATTATCACTCCGTTCTGAACACCTCAGGAGGAGTAGTTACTTTCGCTTTGGGAGATTCCATTCCCAGATTTGAAGAAGCTTTCCGGGTTGTTGCTGATAATTCCCTCATCCTCTACAAAAACAAAACCATCTTTAAATATGCGCTTGAAACTGGTGAAAGTTCAGAACCAATCACAATCAATCTTGAGGGAAATGGCTACACGGGGATGATTTATGGTTCTCCTGATGGCAATTGCTTTGGATACCTGGAGAATCACAAGTTGGTTATTCGTCAAAGCTCCGACTTTTCGATTCTAAGTGAAACTGCGATTGATGGATTTGACGGGTACAATCTCCAGTTAAACGGAATCTCTATATCCAACAATGGATTAATTGGAACGACCGATTATTTCAAACACTTTTGCCTTTACGATGCTTCAACAGGACAAAAACTATTGGAGAAGGAATATGGCTCTGATCTTTATCCCCGAAAAGTTCTTATTTCTGGCGATGGAAAAAATCTAGCTGTCATGGCTAATGTTTACAGTAAATACACCACAGATTTAATCTACTACCAATTCGATGGCACCCAATTAACCGAATTAGGAAGTGTATCCGGGGTACTGGAAGACAGCTGGGAAGTACAGATGTATGGCCCTGCGGAGACCAACCAACTGGTTGTATCGCACTGGAACAACATGTACGATTACCTGATTGAAATCAGAGATTCCCGGACATTTGAGTTGATCTATTCTGCAAGTGTTCCCACGCATTTTGTTCCGGTTGCTTATGATTTTACTACGGAACGTGCTATTACTCAATATCACGCATTTCCAGTTCAAAAGTATTCCTATTTGTTCGACCTCAAAACAGGTCAAAAAACCAAAGCTGTATTCTTTAGCGGCAGAGAACCATTACTCTTCCACAACGGGACTGTATTTGCCGGCAACGGGAGATCAATACCTATTGACGAGTATTTATCTGAATAGAGCTATTTACAAGACACAATTCCATGAAAAAGATAAAACTTATATTCATACTGTCCTTGGTTGCCGTCAGCCAATTATCAGCACAAACGTTAGCTGAAAACCTGAAGTTTGGTATAATGGGCGGCTATGACTTTTTCGCCCAGGATGAACTGAAAGCAGTCAACACCAGCGTAATGAATTCGTTGCCGTTCGAGAGTAAGGTTATCAATGATTATAAACCATCATTTTATTTCGGCACCTATCTTCAATACCAGCTTTTTAATCACTTCGACATTGGTCCTTCCTATGAATATCACTACTCCGGCTCAAGAGTTGGAAGTCGCGATTATTCAGGGCAATTCATTTTCGACCAGTATATTCATACTCATCAGATCGCATTGAAAATAGACTATGCACTAGTTTCTTCCGATAGGATTGAGGCTTGTATACAATTAAATAGCGGCGTTAACCTCAGCTCTTGGAAAATGGACACTGATTTCGAGTTGGGAGATAACGGACAATACGAAAATCAACAAAGTACTGATGAATTCAAAGGACTCAGCTGGCACGTCTCCCCTGCAATCAAATGTGCTTACCAACTTGGTCCCAAGATTTCACTGACCGCGGCTGCTGCATATGCTTTTGATCTGGATCCAAAGTATCATTACAAAGACAACAAAGATTGGAAAGCAACCCAATATCCAAAGTGGAGTGGATTGAATTTTTCGATAGGACTCGAATTTCATTTCAAATAAGGTTACTTCGTAATAACAGTTGCTTTCGACCACCACGACAGTCAGATCATTAATTTACGAATTCCCAGTAAATCAATTCTCGGTATCAATCCGAATAGTAAGAATTCGCTAATTCCAAAACTCAGCCAAAGCCTCGGCTTGTTGTAAAACTGTATAGGTTGTGACAAGTTACAACGAAAGCTCATTTCAATTCCTGTATGGTACGATTGTGAGTATGGACAAGGGGTCGAATCCCGGCATCTCCACTTTTAAGAAATGTATCAACCTAAAAGCGAGAAACTTGAATAGCTCGCTTTTTTTTCTTTGGCTAACCAAACAGAAAATAATAATGAAATTTATCGTTTAATGAAATTTTCTTTCCGCCACTGAGCCTATCTTATTATTTCATCAGTCGGCCTACCCTCTCTTTGGGCTTTTGGAACTGCTACATTTGACTGGACGGTAGGTTAAGTAGAATCTATTTACCTACATTATGTCTTAATAGAATGATGTTTGACAAAGGATATGAGAAGAAACTAGTAGAACTGTCCTATGTGAAGGGATACACCAATGAGATCGCTGATGAACTAGTCTTTTAGCATGACGTTATCCAGACTCAGATCCGCATACATCTGCTTGAGTTTGCGATTCTCTTCTTCCAACTCTTTTAAACGCCTGAGTTGTGAAGAATCCATACCTGCATACTTCTTGCGCCAGTTGTAAAATATGGCTTTCTAGACGCCATATTCTCTGCACAGCACTTGGGTATCAATGCCGCTTTCAAACTCCTTTAAGACCTTGGAGATCTGACTTTCTGTAAATCTGACTTTTTTCATCTTGATTTTCGACTGCTTAAAATTACTAATTTGTCTAATTTTAAACTGTCCTATTTTCAGCTAAGGCTACAGAGTGAAATTACGCCCAAAAATACGACAATCATTCTCTTTTTCTTGTCTATATATTCGTAAATACAGACCAATCACAATGTTCATTGCCCGACTCGATAGCTTGCTCCATTTTAGAAATGATGATGGGAGCATAGTCCAAAGAACAAGACGTTGCGTTCGATGCTTTAAGCATCAGTTTTACATCCTTAAGCCCTCCCGAAAGTTCAAAACCAACATTTTCCTGATATTCACGATCCATAATCTTTTGCGCATAAAATTTGAGTATCGGGTTTGAATAACTGGATTCAAATATTTGCTTGTAAAATGCCCGACCGATGCCTGTTGCATCCCCCATAGCATATAATTGCCCCATCAACTCCATATTAGATACGGCAAAATAGTTAACTGATAATTTCGCATAGTTCGCAAGCCAAGGGTCATTTCCAATCACAAGTGTTGCAGCTGAATACGCTGAAGATACCTCCCTACATTGATCAATACATTCTTTTTCACCTGCCATTAAAGTAAGCAGTTCTCCGGATTCTGCAGCATCTGGTCTTCCAACGACTGCCCCCATAACAAAATGGCTGCCATGCTTACGATGGATTTCCTCCAATTCCCTGGATAGTTCCGGCGATATAGTCGTTGCGCAAAGGTGAATTCCTCCTTTTGCTAAACCCGCCAGGATACCATCTTTTGCATTGACAATATTCCGAACCGATTCATCGTCCATCAGAGAGGTGACAACTATATTTGCAAGACTGGCCGCCTCAGACGGCGTTTTTGCCAATATGGCTCCCTTTTCTACAAAAGGTATGGCTTTATTGCTCGTACGATTATAAACCACCAGCTCAAATCCTGCTGCTTGAATATTAGCGGCTATACCTTTCCCCATTTTACCGAGCCCAATCATGGCTACTCTTGGGGATTTCTCGTCCCTTGCTTTCGTTTCACCGGCTTTAAGTGCCTTAATTAACAAGCTAAACCACTGTGCTACTGACAAATCCCCCACCATATTTACGTCTCCATTATCCATTGCCCTGAATAATGCTTGCGGATCGCTACTGGTCATGGTTTTGAAAGCGACGTTAACATCTTTCCACACCATTTGCACATCTGCATCTCCGAACCTTTCTGCTTTAGTGAATATGTGCCCTTTGCTAAATGTAAACAGTCGTCCGACGCTACGATCAGCCGTTCTAATTAGTATTGATCCGGTTCTGGTTTTTAGTCGTTGACGAAAAAGATCATTGTTCTTATTTGCCATTTTCATCTTTATCGACAAACCCAATAGTAATAACGATAGTTTCATAATGCTGTTATTTTAAAAATTACAGCACAAAGATCAGTTCCCCAAAAAATTTGGACGATAACAATTGTTAAGAAGTCATTATCGTCTGTTTCTTATTCGACTCAGTGATACCGAAGTAATTCCTAAATAAGATGCTATATAATGTTGGGGAATGCGTCTGATTATTTCTGGATGCGTTTTAATCAACTCCTCATATCGTTCAGTTGGAGAATCTTTTATCCTTGAAAGGAAAAGTTGTCCATAGTCACTGAATCGTTGAAAAATAAACTCTTGAAACCTGTCTTTAAAATCCGGGGATGCAACCAACAGTTTATTAAACTCTTTCTGTTCTAATGAAATAAGGGTCGATGGTTCAATGCTTTCAATTGTAAACAGGCTAGGCTTTTGGTTGACAAAACTGTCAATGGATGCAACGGGCTTTCCTTCGAAAAAGAACTGGAAGGTGATATCTTTCCCATCTTTATTAAACCATTCTCGAAGACAGCCTTCTTTGACGATATAAATCTCATTAGCAATGTCTCCTTCATGTAACAAAACTGTTTTCGGAGGCACCTTTTTTTCAACAAGTATATTTTGCAACCGATCCCGCATCGATCTATCTTCGCTTATCGAATTTAGAAGCTTATCGAACATTATCCAGATTTTTTCATCATTTGTAAAGAATCAAAAATAGAACATATCAATTTCATTTTCACCTCTGAACACGACCAATATGTGAAAAGTTAACACCTCCTCACAAAGCTAAATGGAAGATCAAATTTCGGACGACAAAATAAGAAGCCCTTTACTCAAAACTAAAAATAGAAATAGGCTGATATCGGATGAATCAAAACGTCATCGCCAGATAGATCCCCAAACCATTTGACGAAATAACAAAGGAAAAAAAAGAGATCCAAAAGAAATGGAGCACACTGTAAAGACATTACCAATCAATATAACAGTTCAATTTCTATTTTCGTGTCTTTGACTAAGGAAAAACAACAATCCCGAAAATCGGGAGCTGAAAGATGAGGTTTGATGTTGTTTGAAAAACCGTATCCCTCTTTCGGTATCCCCAGGAATGAACGATCCAGATCCTTATTGCTATTTTTATCGTGGAATATTATCATTGCATATTCCCCTTGAGGTAAATCATCAATTGTGAATACGTCACTGTCTTTCTCTACTTTAAACCTATAAATCCGGTATTCTTCTTTTTCTTTCAAAAAAGTTTTGTCGTTATTAAAAATACTAACCTGCAAATCCCCCTGTGCTGATTCGACATTGGGAACGATAAGCTTCAACACAGGTGATTGAGCATAGTTACTCAAAGCCAGCAAAATAAAACAAAAACAGAAAAGGTATTTTATTATTTTCATTTAAAGAAGTTTTGATTTGATATTCGTGATTCGTGATTTTAGAATCCGCCATCTCTCCCTTTACATCGGTGAAATATTTGCGACACAATCCTAGTTAAGCGTGTTAATGCCGTTGTGTCACTAGCGTAGCATTCTTATTTTTATCTGTAGCAAAATGAAGTTCGGCACTGCATCCGGTTGCACCTTCCAGAATACAATCAAGAAGGTGCTAAGTCATCTTCACTAACTAATGACTCGTTTTATATAAGCGGAGTAATCTTTAACCAATGGTTTATATTCCTGGTGAAACAATTCACTAGAAATAACAAAATCCGCTGTCGATCTGTTGGTTGCTGTTACAATATTGTACAGTGCGCAAATACGAAGGAGTGCTTTTACATCAACATCGTGAGGCTGAGGCTGCATCGGATCCCACAAGAAAATCAGGATGTCTACCTTTTGCTCACATATTAATGCTCCAAGTTGTTGGTCTCCACCGAGTGGACCCGATTTTAACCGAGTTACTTGGGGAGGCACTGTATTCGCCAGCATGCAATTCTCCTGTAGTACTTTTTCAACCATCGCTCCTGTAGTACCGGTGCAGACAAGGTCATGGAATATCAGTTCTTTCCAGTTGTAATCGACCCAATCTACCAAATCCGCCTTGCGGTTGTCATGTGCAACCAAAGCAATTGTTTTCTTTTTTTTGTTCTTGTTCATATAAATCAGTTAGTGCGCAACATCGCAGTCAAGACAATGCCCCTCGCGCTTATTTTGTGTATAAGATTATTGCGACGAAAAAGGGTCATAGAAGCAAAGCATCTGTATCTTATACAACCAGATACGAATACTCAATGCTTATTAAATACTAGCCAGTCAAGATCCATCAATTGAGTATCTTCCCCGTAAAACCCGAGCCAAATAGCATGTACTCCACTAGTACCTTTCATTTTTGATGTAATTGTTTGCCATTGGCCATCAAGTTCTCCGGGCACTTTAACCATCCCGATTATCGGCCCCCAAGGTTGATCGGAACGCACAATAACAGTTCCCCCGTTTTTTAAAGGTTTAACCCGAAGTGTTATTTCATCAGCTCCATCTTGAAAATCAACATATTTGTACGCTACATTGTCCGTGTTGTGTATTTCCGCTAATTTTTCGTTACCCGGTTCAAACAGCTGAATACGTACATTTCCATACAACAAACAAGCTCTTTCTGAATCAATCTGTTCAAATGCACTAAGGGGGGCCCCTGCTCCCTGCGAAGTCATTTCTACCTCATTGATACTCCCGTCCGTGTTGAATCCGATGGGCTCGACACAGGCTTTTCTCATCATACGACTGTTGTGGGTAGATCGGTGATAAAAGACATACCATTGCCCTCCAAATTGGACCACTGAACCGTGATTGTTCCACGTTGCCGGGTCACAATGATCGTTATCAATAATTACGCCACCATATTTAAATGGCCCCATTGGAGATCTGCTTGTTGAATAGCCAAGGCATGTTGGGCGATTACCACGGCTCATATCTGTATAAACCATGTAATAGATTCCATTTCTCTTAAACATGAAATTGCCTTCGTGAAAATGATGCTCCTTTTCGGTCAATACATTCTCGACAATGGTCGATGTATCAATTTCCATCATATTATCTTTCAGTTTGGCAATTTTTGCCTCAAATTGTCCCCACATGTAATAGGCTTGTCCATCATCATCAATGAAAACTGCCGGGTCAATCTGTTCAATTCCGTTCAAATCCATCTTATTCCCATCCACAAAAGGGCCGGTCGGAGAATCACTCACAGCTACCCCCTCTGCTCCCTTTCTATCCGGTTGGCAATAATAGAGATAGTAGTTTCCATTTTGATGCGCGCAGTCAGGTGCATATAACTCTTTGTCCGAATAGGAAACCTGGTCGCTATCGCCACGAGAATTAAAAACGTCAGGTGTCATCTCCCAATTCTCCATATCTGAAGTTGACAGCACGTGATACTTATAGGAACAATAATATGTCGTACTTTCATCCAAAGAGCCATAGACATACAATTTACCGTCCTTCCAAACCCGCGCAGAGGGATCAGCAATATAAATGCCAGGTGGTACAATCGGATTTTGAGCATTAACTGCTGCACCGATAAAAAGCAGGGCACAAAGGGAAATCAGATATTTCATGTGAGGTTTTATTCTTTTTCAATAATCACTTTTATGCCCTTTGGCTTATCATAGGTAGTTTTCACGTCTCCATTAGCTGTTTTGTGATGTTCGATGTACAACTCACCATAAGGCGTTGGAAAGCTCCCTTTTACCCACTGGAGGTCACCCAAATGTGGACTAATCCTAATTGTTTTGCAACCTGGCTCTAAAACATTTACTCCAAGTACGTATGTTGTAAGCCAGGCAGTAGGACCAGATGCCCACCCATGGCAGAAGCTGTGACGAAATTGTTTGTAACAATAACCACCGTATGTTTTGTGAACATCTATTTTACCCTCAGGAACAAGTTCGTCTATTCGGGCCGCATTTTCCATCCAATCAATATCAAAATCTTCCCAAAAGGTCGTTGCTCCGAGGTCAAGCATCCCTCCCCAATATTCTCGAATATTGTCAATTGCCCCTTGATAATCACTAGCCATTGCACGAGCGATGAGCATATAGTATCCATAAAAGGTCGACATTTTGTGAACGCCATCCTGTGATAAAATCTCACGATTTGCCTTCGATGGAGATACTAATCCAGAGATAGCCAAGAGGGCTGCGGCCTGCTTCGAGTCCGCCATTTCGGGTACATGCTGCTTCAATTTCGCAACATATTCTTGGCATAGCTTTTCGGTTTCTTTATTCCCCAAAGCATTGCACAGTTGCTCTCCTGCCTTAAAACCCATCAACATCAGGGACTGCAAACCGGCGTGAATCGCTTGAGTATTTTCACTGGAAGGCCAATCCAGGAATCGTTCTGATTCCATTTGTTCAACCCCGTTCTCATCAACATTCCGAGTTAACTGACCAAGCAGATTAACCAAGTAGTCTTCCTGTTTTTTCAGGTATTCCAGATTTCCCTGGTAATAATACCAATCGCGTTGAATTAATATCCACCACAGAGAATACGAACTGATGTTGTTCATCCATTTGGGCAAAGGAGTTCCATCTCGCACAAAGTCCAGACTTTTAGGTACAACCTCATTATAACCAAAAACCGAATTAATAGTCATTACCTCCGGATGCATATCCCCGACCCATACCAACCGGTCTCGTTTAATACCATCCCACAGGTAATTTTGCATGTTCATATGTACGGTATAGGCACCGGTCATCCAGATTTCGTTCAATCTGTCATCGCTGCAAGTAAATGAACCTTTATATGGAATATCCCGATAACTCATCACAGCGTTCACTTCTTTGATCTGTATCCTGGAATTTGGATCAACCAAATTAATCTGTACAAAGCGGAAACCTGATTCCCCAACCACCGTCCTTCCAAGTCGTGGAATTGTAACAATGAAATCACGAATTGCATGATCGTTTGTCGCCCCATCAATCCCGACTTCTGACATTGTTTCGGAAACAGATTCGCCTAATCTTATTCGAATTCTACCGGCAGGACTTGAATTGCTTATTGTCGTGACAATTTCAATACCTCCTTGTATCTCTCTCCCGAAATCAATAATCAATCCCTGCTCTGTTTCGACGCCCCGATTGGCAAGCATTAAAAAGTCACCCTTGTTCAGATCGGCTTGTCCAACGCCGGTATTGAGCAATGAATTAGCGTTCTTAACTTTTCTGCCTGACGGATCAGAAGTCCAAACAATTCTCTTCGGGCTAATGTATAGTTGAGACAATTTTGATTTTCGAATTCTCAATGAGTCCTGTTGGTTAAAAACCGGAGGAATCTGGGCAATAGCGCTGATCACACTAAATGTGATTAATGCTATTGATAGGATTAGTTTATTCATTTTACTGACGGTTTTGTTCTTATTGCTCTTTGCAAACTTATTTTCTGACTACAGGCTCAGACTACTTTGCCTTAATCCAACTACTAATTTTGACCGGCCCTAGAATTCCCGCCGGCACTAATTCGGCATTCTTTTTAATCCCACCATTTCGGATTCCACAGGCAACCCAGGTTTGTCTTTCCTTTTTAGGTAGGCCTGCATCATAAGCCAGCCTATTATGCCAGGTATTCGTAGCTTCGATTTCGATAATATTTAGACCAGGCTTAGCTGTCGTTGTCATTTCAATACAATAGGGTGGCTTCCAGATTACCCCCAGGTCTTGACCATTCACCTTAACCCGAGCCAAATTACGAACCTCTCCAAGATCCAGGAAAATGCGTTTATTTTTTCGGAATAAAGCTTCATCTAAATCGATCGTTTTATGATAGGTCGCAGTTCCTGAGAAATGTTTAATCTCATCATCTTCCGAATTTGTCCACGACCCCAAGTTTAGTTCTGTAACACGTTCCTCTCCTGTTAACAATGGGAACCGAACTTCCCATTCTCCTTCAACAGCAACAGGCGTATCTATCTTATTAACTTTGACTTCATGTTGATTTCCGTTTTTCTTTTCCAAAATCCAGCTTCCACTTTCTTTCGCCCAAACATTGATATTTGAAGCTTGAACATCTATCTGTAGATTAGTTTTAGCTCCTTGATTCGGGCTAATAATATCAACCAATTGATTAGTCTTAGCTGACGAATGCCTAAACATCACAAAAACAGATTCAGCCGGTTGAAATATGTGTGGGATAATCGTCCTTCCATTTTCTTCACGCCAAAGCGGGACATCTTCTATCTGACCGGAATCCGGATGCCAAAACTCGGGAATTCTCCCCGACTGACGAATGCTGATTTCTGTCGAAATCAACATCTGTTCCTGGTTGGATAGAAAATAGAAGTCCTTCCCGTCGTTGCTTCTGTGGTTCCACATGAGGCCCCAACCTTTACGATCTTCCCCATATGCAGTTGGATTGTATCCAACCGGTTGATTCGCTGTCGCCCGAAACGGGTTCCCCGACAACGTCTCTGTTTGATTTAGAAATAACACATCGGGAGAAAGGTTCATCCGGTCTAGCACATCTACCATTGGCATTCCCCAGAAGATACGCCCTAAGCCATAGGTCCGTTCCTGACGTAAGACACCGTCCAGATCGCCCCAGACTTCATCTGCAATAGACAGCACCTCTTCGTGTGCCTGCACTCCACCCTCCAGCGTAATGGAACCAGTTGGTTTGGGTCCAACAACTTGTGCACCTTCTGCAATCAAGGCTTTGATTTTTCTTGCCAATTGAGGAGTCAACTTCGTATCAGGATGTAATACCAAAACCCGATAGCGAACTTCGTTGGGTAAAACAATATTATTTTCTTCGACCCTGGCACGCGATAATAACGCATCCTGATTTATCGAGTCATAATCATATCCGTCTGGCAAGGCCGGTTCTGTGACAAAAAAAGATCCGTATTTCGGGGGAATTAATGCTCGGGCTGGTATTTCCTCACCAATAAAGTAAAGTGCATCGCAGGTGGCAACTCCGGATTGAAGCAAAGCTTGTACTCTTCTCATATAGTCGAGCCAAACCTTCCCCGGCTTGATCCAGGTTGTATTTTGATTGAAATACAATCCCGTTGCTCCTGTCGCTCCGGGCTTCCGATCCGGATATGGCTGTGCTGCCCAAAGGTGAATCATCATTCGGTTAACGCCATCGACATAGTGCATATCGCCCAACGCCTTCAGGTCATAGGGATGCTCTCGCCAATCTCCTCCTCCGGTAAAGGCTTCTGCAATAACGATCTGCTTACCGTAAACACGAGCTCCTGATGCCGCATCCCGGATATCACACGGCTTCCAGCAGTTCCATTTCTCACACCAGAACTCACTGGAAGTTTCATCAACGTTTTTGTATGCCAGAATTCCATCTGATGTCATGGTAGGGTTCGTAACTTCGGTATTCACCAGGGAACCTTTAGCATGTGCCAGAGTCCTCATTTCATCGAAAAAATTGTCACTTATTAAATCGGCAATCGTGCGACGAATATCATACAAAAAAGCTTCTGAAACTTCGGCGCTCTCCACCGGGATACCGGTCATCAGCGGTAAGTATTTTGTCACTTTATACCCGCGACGTTTTTCAAATTCTTCTTTAAATACTGGAGACCAGTTCTGTGAACCACACTCCCAACTGTCGATGTTGAGCATTTTAACGACACTATCGGCCATTCGTGGCCCAACATGATCAAGTATTCGTCCATACCACCCTTCGAAGGCAATTCGTGCTCCCTCCCGACTAAATTTATCTGATTCCAGCCCCTGCCCGACACCATGTCCATTGGTTCGTGCCATTGTTGTGTAACCGAAACGCATAATCTTCCACTCACCATCAGGTACCTTCCAATTAAGCGTTCCGTCTTCCTGCATCTCATTTGTCAAATCAATAATCGCATCAAGTGGGATGCAAGCACTAGCAGGCATTTCGGCATTGGCGACGCGTCGACTTTTGCCCCAGGTCATCGCTGTTTTTGCCTCCCAATGATGAACTGTTGCTTGACTCAATAAGCAAACAGAGGCAATACTCAAGTCATCGACCATTTTTGAAAGATCAACAAATCCGGATGGTTCACCATACGGCCTGGCTCCAAAACCACCGGAGGTGAATGATGCGCCGACCATGTGTTCGTCATAATTAATTGGAGGCTTCGGGGTATAAACCAGTCTATAGAATTTTGCAGTCGACTGAGGAACAACATGAGTTAATTCTGTCAATTGGGTCTGAAAGCCACTCAACATAGCATCCAACTTACCAATTGTTGCAAAGGTAACGCCATCGTTACTTTGCTGGATCTCCATCGTGTGAGCTGGCAAGTTATAACTACCTGATTCGACTTTAATTGCCCTCAAGGTGAAAGGATTTTCAAATTCAAATTGAATGTATCCCTCTTTTTCCGATTTCAGGACGACAGACCGATTGTCTGGCGATCCTAATTTTTCAAAATCAGTTACCGGCAGGTTCGATGTTATTTTAGCATTTTCGGTAAAGCTTGTTTTCGACCAGTCCTGTGGTACCGGAAAAGCCAAAACATGCAAATCCCGGTAGTAATTGTTCCAACTATCTGGTATCTCTGGTTGGGCTATCCCGTGTCCACCGATTGGTTCGCCTCGGGTAGGACGTTCCAGTGAACCTAAATACGTTTGACCTCCCTGAATCAGGGTTTCGCTCCATACAACTTGCTGTTGAGAAAGCTCAGGAGGAATCCAATCACCTCCAGCGGTTGCCCATCCTGCACTAATCTGAATGGCTAATTTTAATCCTAAGCGATCCGCTTCATTAACGGCTAAGTCAATCAAATCAAACCATTCAGGAGTTAACGGCTCTGCCGGATTATCGATTACTGTGCCACCACCTGATCCCATTCCGCCAGTAGGAAAGCTAAATAATGTCGCACCAGCAATACCTGCCTCTGCCATTCCTTGCAAGTCGCTTATAACACCTTCTTTGGTCTGATTGGCCGATGTCCAATGCCAAACCACCCAGGGTCCGACTGACCTCTGTGGATTGATAAAACTATTTTCAAGTCCCGCATAGTCACCATCAGTAAGGGCCTTTATTGATTGGGGTGTCAACAGGCAAAAAACAGCACCTGCGCTACCTGTCAACTTTATAAAATCTCTTCTTTTCATCACCTGGTCTATTTTAGGAACAACTTAGTTCCAAGTTGCGTCAATCAACTGTCGTTCAAACGAATTAATCAATCACTTAATCTTCAATCTGCCGTAATCATCAGCATCTCCCATTCGAACATCATATGGTCTCAATTCATAGACGATATCATGTGGTGAGGGTTTTAACTGGAATTGGCTCAAAGTAGAAGGACCACAAGCCGCACTTCCCAATCCAAGATGTGCGACATCAATTGTAATTATTGTCTCCGGTCGTTTATGCAATTGATAAGGGTAGTTTGCTTTGTTCAAATCTGTTGCACGATAGTGCAAAGCGCTGAAATTGAAATTAGCACTGTCTGCAACAAGCATTAAACCAACACCATCTCTATTCGTGAATGTCGCCCACCTTACATCTGATCGATTCCCCATCTCTTGAGGACGAGCATAGAATTCTTCCATGTCCGTTACAGATATTTGATAGCGCCCCACAGTCGATCCTTCCATTCTATCGTTATAAGTTTCAAATGGGCCAGCTCCCAAGAAACCAACGTTTTCGAATCCTTTCGGCATTTGCAGGACATGTCCAATTCGCGGTAGTAAATTCAGTTTTCCGCTGTTATCAGGCTCAACGTGCGATTTCACACGGATTGATCCATTGGCCCATACGGTGAAAGTCGTTTTTGTCAGCGCATTATAACCCGCGTTTGTCTCATAGTTTACAGTGGCTTGTATTTCTACCTGTTGATCATCTACCTGGGTGTAAGCAAACATTTCAACTTTAGGCTTCAGAGTTTCAAGCTTATTTTTGTTCCAGGAATTCGCTATTCCCCTGCCATTTGACAAATCATTATCGGTCGGAGCTCGATACAAATTTAATTGAGGCCCGGACACAAGTTCATCCGTCGTTGTGTCCGTATAAATTACTTCAGCCTCCGGTTGGACTCCATAGATTGCCTCGGCTTTCGTTTCAATTAAGTTTGTAGCCCCGTACCAATATTGTGTGATTGTGCCAACTGCTTTATTGAATGTCACTGAGAACACTTTCCCATTTACAATGACGTCATCTCCCATTTCTGTGACATGAATGCTTCCAAACCCCTTCAGACGAAGCGTTTCGGGACTCGCTTTCTCATAGGGTAACTCCATTTGCTCCCATGCAATAACGTGTCCCTTAGGAGCCCAGGATTCATCAGATTTCAATGCGAAATAGACATTCAAAAAATATTCTACTCCCGGTCTGATCGCTGGTTTTTCAACCGGAATTGACACATGTGTCTGATTACCACCCTCCAGATCAATAGCAGGCAAATCCCCACTTTGAATAACAACTCCATCAGCTGTCAATTCCCAATAGCCCTTAAACTGGTCTAAGTTTAGGAACTGGTACTTGTTTGTAATCTCAATCGTGCCTTTTGTCAAGTCGACTGGTTTTATACCAATATATTGATAGCATTTCTTGACATTATACATTTTAGGTGTCACCTGACGGTCGGGTGTTGTCAAACCATTCATCAAAAAGTTCCAGCGAGTCGGGCGGTCTCCGTAATCACCACCATAGGCGAAATATTCTTGTGTCGGACTTCCGGGAACCGGTCTTGCTATTCCTTGATCTACCCAATCCCAAATGCAACCGCCGATGAGTCGCGGATATTCTTCAAAGAGATCAACGTAATCTTTTACTGAACCTGGACCATTGCCCATGGCGTGTGCATATTCACAGAGAAAGAACGGTTTGTTCGTCTCTTTATCCCTCGCTTTCCGCTTAAGTGTTCCCAAGGTGAGATACATTTCCGACTCGATATCTGCATGCTCGTTATCTCCTTGATAGTGGACCGGCCGGGATTGATCGATCGCTTTGATCGCTTGGTAACATGCAGCAAAATTTTGTCCATGTCCTGCCTCATTCCCCATTGACCACATGATAATGGACGGGTGGTTTTTATCGCGTTGAACAGAACGCACATTGCGGTCAACATGAGCTTTTTTCCAAGTGGCCACATCTCCTAACCTGTCCTCCTCATTACGAGCCATACCATGAGATTCCACATTTGCTTCAGCGACAACATACATTCCATATTCATCGCACAGGTTATACCATTGCGGATCGTTAGAATAATGTGAAGTTCGGACCACATTCATATTAAACTGTTTCATGAGTTTAATATCCGTCAACATCAATTCTTTACTCATTGTCCGTCCTCCCCAGGGGTTGGTCTCTACCCGGTTGACCCCTTTCAACAGCACACTTTTGCCGTTTACAAACAGCTGCTGATCCTTGATCTCGATCTTTCTGAAGCCCAAATTTGTGCCTAACACTTCTGTTGTATCGCCTTGAGTATTTTTTAGAACAAAGAGTAAATCATACAGGTTAGGGACTTCAGCAGACCAAAGCTTAAAATCCTTGAAGTCTGTTGTCAATTGGATTGTCAGTCCCTTTTTTGACGATACGTTTTTTACTGGCGTGGAATACAGCTTTTTTGCCTTTTCCTTTGGTTGTCCCTTCTCCAGCAGCAGTGCATCCAACTGATAATCTCCCTTTCCACCAAAATTGCGAAACTGAAGTGTAGAACTTATTGTTGCTGTTGTAAATTCAGGATCAAAATCGGTATTCACGAAAAAATCCCACAAATGAACTTTCGGAACCGAATATAAAAACACATCCCTGTAAATACCGGATAATAGCCAAAAATCCTGACCCTCCAGGTAGCTACCATCACTCCAACGATAAACTCGAACTGCGAGGGTATTTTTTCCAGGTTTCAAATATTTGGTAATATCAAATTCCGCCGGAGTCATACTATCCTCACTGTAACCGACTTTTTGACCGTTTACCCAAACGTACATTGCACTTTGCACGCCATCAAAATGAATAAAAACTTGACGTCCAGACCAATTCTCCGGCAACTCAAAGTCTCTTCGATAGGAACCTACTGGATTTGGCAGCGCGTTCTTCGTGAATTCAGCAGGCAAGTCTGCTCCCATTACATAGGGAGGATTAACTTTAAAATCATGTGCAAAAGGATAAGTACTATTTGTATAGTTCGGGATTCCGTAACCTTTTATTTGCCAATTTGAAGGCACGTCGATGTTGTCCCAAAAGCTTACATTGGTAGAGGGCAAATAGAATTCAGTCGGTGCTAACTCCGGGCTTTTTACCCAATTGAATTTCCACGTACCATTTAAATTCAGGTAATACGGAGATGCCTCTGCATAAGCGGTTAATGCACCGTCAACATCTGCAAAAGGCACATAAAATGCATGACCATCTTCCTTATTAATCCCAATAACTTGTTCATTTTCCCAATCAGGCTGTTGTGCTCGGCTAACAATACCAATCAATAAACAAACGACAAGGAGCCATACACTTTTGCTTGTTATCTTCATAATTTTTCCTCCACCAACATTTAACTATTCTATTTTTGTTTTCGTACTATTTTCTCAAAGGGCTTATTGTAATCTCCCGGTGGTACCCTGTAGGATAAACCCTGTATGCATTTAAAATGCCCCTGGCTGTTCCTCCAACACCGGTTGTGGCATAATCTAAATTCACAGTCACTGCACTATCTTTTTCAAGTTGATAGGTATACAACGCTTTAGTAAGATTCTCGGTGGAATAAATTGAGGTACTAAAGTTGAAATACCGATCCATTGAAAACTTCAATCCATTTCCTTTTTCGTCAGCGATTTCGAGCCAACGATTATCTGTTCTCAACCCGTTCTCCTGCGGAATGAGGTAGGGTTCGTACATATCTTCAACCGTCGAGCTATAGATACCAACTTTGTATCCAGTTTTGCGATCCGGATAGTTTTCCTGAGGGCCACGGCCATACCATTCCACCTGACTGAATTGATTGTTTAATTTTAGTGTAAGCCCGACACGAGGCAAAAATTGAGGCATCGTTCCTTGAGGCAGAAAGCTATGTTCGATATTTATTTCACCGTCGCCGTTGATTCGATATTCATAGATATTCTCGAAACCGTTGTATTTTGCGCCCATGATATACTTGTCCAGTTGTGCAAATTCCAATGTACCCCCATTTAGAAGAACAAATTCACGCGCATAGATATACACATTTCCATTGCTCTCTGTAGCTCTAACTTCCAGTGGATAATGCTTCAGGTTATGAAGCCCGTTCGAATAATATTCAGTCGCGATGACATCACCGTATTCACTTTTCCACCCTGAATTCTTAAAGGAGGAGCTATTCCATGAGTCCAGTTCGTTGGCAATAGGTGCTCGCCATACATTTAGCCGGAGTGGAGACCTCAAAAGTTCATCACCATTTATTTTCAATGAAACCAGTTCCCCTGATTTCTTATCAAAATTGTAACTGAAATCTTTCCCCCTAACAATGAAATAAGTGGAGTCTGAAATCAGCGAAACTTCATGGTGCGATTTTTTTGCAACAGCATTGTTTTGGTACCAATCCTTAAATTCAAACTGTTCCCAGGAAATTTCAAAGCCTGTGGGTGCCCAGAGTTCATCTTCTTTCAAACAAGAACTGATATTCAGGCGGTATTCCTTTCCCGCTTTTACAGCCGGTCTCTTGAAGGGAACGGTAATATTTCCGCGTTCCTGAGGCCTTATATTCAAATCCAGTTTCCCTGATTGCAATACTTTCTCGTCTTCTGTGAGTGTCCAGGTCGTTTCCCAGTGCGAAGCATTTAGAAAATGGCTGTGGTTCCAGACCTGAATAACGCCTTTCTCTTTGTCTATCAGCTCAAATGCCAAGGGCTGACAGGTTTTCTTCATCTGCCACATCTCTGGCTGAGGCTTTCTATCGGGCCAAATAGCACCATATGTTCTAGCCCCGATTCCATAGCTATAAAAATTACCTTCACGAGACTCGCTTTCAAAATCCAGCCATAAATCAGCATCACTCTTGTCTATCGTAGAAAACGGATTTATTTCCTTGGTAAAAACACCCACGTTATCAATCAACGCATCACAGATGTATTCAGAAGTGCCGTCGCCGTGTTTTTCTGCATTTCTTCCAATATTTAATGGAAAAGGTAAATTCACGATAGCACCGGTAGTAACTTTGGAAACTTTCACCTCACCATCGATATAAAGTTTCATTTCGGTGCCGTTATATACCGCAGTTATATTATGCCAATGATATTCCCAGTCATCTGGCAATGGTGCTGTAACGACTTGCCGTTCTCCATTAAATAAGTAAAACTCCAGTTCATTTTTCCCTTTCTGATTTATTCCAAACTGGTTATTTCCTTTGGTAATATAATAGCCACCTAATCGGGCGAGATTTCGAGGAAAAACATCTAGTGTGAGAGACAATTTATCGCCTGATATCTCCGTATTTTCGGCCCGGTAAACTTCGATCCACTGGTCATGACCATTTAGGTCAATCGCCTTACCATTCTTGCCATCTACCAATTTGGCATTTCCCATAATGTGCACTGGGGTTTTATATTCTGAAAGGTCATCCAAGCGACGAATCGGCTCAGTTACACCTGTACTCACAAAATCCCAGATGGCACCGCCCATTAGTCTTGAATGGCTGTAAATAACCCTCCAATACTCGTCAAGTTCTCCACCGCCATTACCTGTAACGGCCAAATACTCATCCATAAACGAGGGTCTGTTATCCTCTTTATTTAAGCCGATGTGCATTTCCAACTCTATTGGTGTTGGATAGCGCGGACCAATAATATCTTCCGCTGAATGAACCGGTGCATTTCCACCGTACATCCAATACCTGGTGGGATCAAGTTCCTTTCCTAGTTTGACTACTTCATTTATATTTTTGCCTTCACCACTTTCATTTCCAGCGCTCCATAATAATACACAAGGGTGATTTCTGTCACGAAGAACTAATTTACGGGTCCTGTCCCTGTACATCTCAACAAAATCACTCTTTCCCGATAAATAGGGAGATTGATGAGCCTCATCACTGACTTCGTCGATAATAAAGAGCCCGTACTCATCAGCTAATTCTATGTATTTATTTGTGGGAGGGTAATGTGATGTACGAACAGCATTAAAATTGAATTGCTTTAACAGCTCTAAATCCCTGCGAATTGTCTCTTCATCGACGTAATGCCCCATTTCCGGGTGTTGCATATGAGAGTTGATAGCATTTACCTTCAAAGGAACCCCATTCAAGTAAAATGTATTTCCTACAATTTGTGTTTCTTTGAAACCAATCCTGGTATCCAATGCATCGACCATAGAACCATACTGATCAAACAGTTCGATCGTCAAGTTGTACAAATCAGGCGTTTCTGATGTCCATTTCCTTGGATTAGTAACAAACTCTTTAAACGATACTGTTTGGATACTATCCTCTGACACAACAAATAGCGAGCTGGCTGAAGAAAAAATTTCCTGATTGTTTCTTGTTAATGTTGCTTTTATTTGAAATTTCTCTTTCGCAGTATCATAACCTTTAACGTCTACATCAAGCAACAAATCGGCATCTATAAACGAATCATCCAGGTCAGTAATAATCTGCCAGTCAAATATCCGCTGCTTCGGAGTTGCAAAAACGGTAACATCGTCAAATATCCCTGCTAATCTCCAGGCATCAACCCCCTCTAAATAATACGCGTCTGAAAACTTGGTTACAAGAATGGCAATCGTGTTTTTCCCTTTTTGCAGGTAAGAGGTAACATTATACTCGGAGGGTTCATGAGATCCTTCGTTATACCCTACCTGTTTCCCGTTTACCCAAACAAATGAAGCCGAAGCAACTTTTTCGAAGCGCAAGAATACTTCTTTACCATCCCAATCTAAGGGCATCTCAAAAGAGGTTCGATAGGCACCAGTTGGATTCCACTCGTAAGGTACCTCTCCCGGTTTTACCGGAACATAGTCGTCATCTAATGTTGTCGACTTGTGGCTATCGGCTGAAGTTCGACGCCCCATTCGTCCCAAGGGAAAACCAGTCCCCACATTCCGAAAGAATTTGTCGCCAAACCCTTCCATTTCCCAGTTAGAGGGTACCTTAATCGTGTCCCATGCAGAGTCATCAAAAGACATTTTATAGAAATCGTCCGGAATACCCCAAGGTGTATCACTGTAGGTAAATTTCCATTTTCCATTGAGAAGTAAATGTGCTTTGGGGATATGGTACGCATGAGCTTTCTCCTGACCTTCCTCTAACACATTAATATTCTCAATGTAGTTTGACAAATTATGCAGATAACCTGTACTTTGACAAAAACCATAGAGGTTCGAAATAATTCCGATAAGTAGGAGCAACTGTCTTTTCATTTTATGGCTAAGAATGTTTTCAAAAAGAGTACAAAGAGATGAGTCATTTTAATTCCCCACCTCTTTTCTAACTAACTAAAACCAATGAACTTTTTATTTTTTCCAAACAAAGGATGCAGTTTTTACTTCCTCCGAATCCGTTCCGACGTAAACAATAAATTTTCCAGATTCCCAGTCCCACTGTAGATTAGAGTTATAAAACTTAAGATCATCCGGAGATATTTTGAAGTTAATCCGTTGGGTTTCCCCTGGTTCTAAAAATACTTTATGATATTTTTTCAGTTCCTTCACTGGGCGAACAACTGAAGCAACCGGGTCATTTAAATACAACTGGACCGTTTCTTCTCCTGCATATTCCCCAACATTTGAAACTTCAACGCTAACAACCAAATTGTTATTCTCCCCTGCAATCAATGTATCACTTAAAGAAATGGCACTGTAATCGAAAGTTGTATAACTGAGTCCATAGCCAAAAGGAAATAGCGGATCATTCTTTTCATCGAGATAACGGGATTTAAAAGCACTTTTCTCTCCTTCTGTATATGGTCTTCCTGTATTCTTATGGTTATAATAAATAGGAATCTGTCCTAGTGATCTCGGGAACGTCATGGTTAGCTTACCCGAGGGGTTATAATTGCCAAACAATACGTCAGCCAAGCCAGCTCCGGCCATTGTTCCTGGTCGCCATGCCTCCAAAACAGCATCTGCATATTGGAGGTTATCTCCCAATGTAAGCGGCCGCCCATTGAGTAACACCAGGACGACTGGTTTTCCGGTAGCTTTCAATTTTTTCAACAAGTCTACCTGACAACCGGGAAGCGATATATCGGTCATTGATTTCGCTTCTCCTGACATCGCGATAGACTCTCCTAATACAGCTACGATAACATCTGATTTTTGGGCTATTTGAATGGCGTCTTTTTCCATTTGCAGCTGTTCTGCATCCTCATACCGTCCGTAGTTTTTTAAATAATCCGGATCATCGGTAAAAAATGTACCATCTGCACAAACTACCTTTTCATTCAGTTTTTGAATCCCGTCAAATATCGTTATAACGCTTTGCTTGTCCCCTGTTTGAGACCACATACTGAACATTTCAAACTGGTCATTAACAGAGGGTCCGATTAATGCGATTTTAGCATTCTTGCTTAAAGGCAACGTGTTATTATCATTTTTCAGCAAGACAATTGATTTACATACCGCCAGCTTTGCGACTTCTTTATTTTCGTCAGTCAATGTGACTTTTGCTGGTTTTTCCGGATCATAGTTTTTATACGGATCTTCGAATAGTCCCAGATCATATTTCCCTTCCAAAACTCTCCTACAAGCCTGATCGATTTCCTCTATTTTAATCTCACCTTCATCCAATAATTCTTTTAAAAAGGTCGAATAACCTTCGCTGGCCATATCCATATCCAGACCAGCATCTATTGCTTTTTTTACTGCGTCTTTATAATCACCGGCTATGCCATGGGCAATTAATTCCTGAACACAGTTGTAGTCACTAACAACAAAACCAGTAAAGCCCCATTTATCACGTAATAAATCCGTAAGCAACCACTTGTTAGCTGTAGCGGGGATCCCGTCAATATCATTAAACGATGACATGATGCTACCAGCCCCTGCGTCTATAGCGGCTTTGTATGGTGGAAGGTAAGATTGAAACATGGTTAGCCTGCTCATGTCCGTAGTATTATAATCTCGTCCCGCTTCAGAAGCTCCATACAGACCAAAATGCTTTACACAAGCCATCATCGAGGTTTCGTCAGTCAAGTCATCCCCTTGATAGCCTTTAACAACTGCCCGCGCAACGAGACTTCCCAGATAAGGGTCTTCACCTGCACCTTCCATTACACGCCCCCAACGAGGATCTCTGGTAATATCCACCATGGGAGAATAGGTTTGATTATAGCCCATTGCCGTCCCCTCGATAGCGGCGATTCTAGCAGTTTTCTCAATAAGAACGGTATCCCAGGAGCAAGACAACCCGAGGGGAATCGGGAAGATTGTTTTATAGCCATGAATTATATCAAGAGCCATGAAGAAGGGAATTTTCAATCTGGTACTATCAGCGAGAGATGCTGTTTTATGAATCCTTTCGACGGATCCCATCACTGATAAAATATTTCCAGCAGATCCTTCCTTTAGTTTTTCCATGACTCTCTTGGTTTTAAAAGGTCCTGTTCCCGCAGAAGGCGTCACCAGATTTAGTTGAGCGATTTTCTCTTCAACCGACATTTTATTCATTAACGCCGTGATGAACTCGTTCTTTTTGTCCTGCGGTTTTCGTTCGTTAACACAAGAGGCAAAACAGATTAGTAACACAACTGCCGATAATGACGCAGAAAAATTTGCTTTCATAGATTGAGGTCTTAATGTTTCGTTGAAACTAGTTCTGATTCTGTTTTTTTATTGTATCAGAAAGACTTTTAATAAAAGAAAGGCTCCATCGCCCTTAAAGCCTGATTAAAAGCGTATTGAAACAGCTCGGAAGCTGGATCAATTACGCATCTAATTCAGCCTAACAGGATCAATTTAATCCTTATGTTCTGTCCATCTTTCTCTTAAGTAATGAGCGGCCATTTTGGGTCGACGATCCCGTGTGAACACTCCTTTGAGATTATAGCCACCAAAACGAATCAAGTTTTGGCTGGTCTTAAAATCCGCAAAGTTCCAGACAAGCATACCGGTAACAAAATCTTTGGAATCTGCCACATCCAGGTATGCTTTTATCAATTCCTTTTGATACTCCTCTGTAAACATTTCCGGTTGGTCACTATGAAATCCGGCATATGCATCAGCTCCAAATTCTGTTACCATAACCGGTTTGTTGAACTTTCGGTGGAGTCTGTCAATTTCTAAACTGATGGTTTTCGCCCCCTGTTCAATATTTCCGGGTGTTGAGTACCAGCCCCAATAACGGTTAATACAGATTACATCTGTCAGTGCAAACCAATTGGTCGGTCCCATCATTACACCGACATAGCTCACCAAACGAGTTTTGTCCATCTCGCGAACCTGGGTAAACAATTTCTCAAATTCAAGATATGCTTGCTCTTTTTCTTCTTTCGCGATGATCGTTGCCTGTCCTAATTGAGCAATCTCATTCGGCTCATTAGCGACACACCACATAACAATGGAGGGATGATTTTTATCTCGAAGGATCATTTCCTCAATGTATCGTTTCATCGCCGCTTGTCTCTTGTCTAGTTGTTCTTTATCTCCCGTGAAGTATAAACCAACTCCTGGTGTTTCTCCAATGATTAAGAAACCTTCTTGATCTGCCAGGTAGTAGTTCTCTTCATCATATGGGTAATGTGTTGTTCGATAACAATTGGCACCTACCCACTTCATCAGTTCCAAGTCTTTTACAACAAGTGAATTTGAGCTGGAACGACCTAATACCGGGAAATCTTCATGCTTCCCAAACCCTTTCAAAAATATCGGCTTACCATTTAGTAGAATTTGTTTATCATCAACGCTGACCGTACGAACGCCGGTTTTCAACTCATACTGATCCTTGATATCACGATCATCTCCCAAGATAACTTTCACCGAATAAAGAAAGGGATCGTTCAAATCCCACATTCGAACGTTTGGAATCTTTATACTCACTACTGCTTTCCCGTTTTTCACTTTAAAGGGAGCCTCTATGTTCTTATCGTCTCCCAATATGATCACTTTCCCTTTTGCGGCTTTATCGGTCGTTTCAACTACGATATCCATCAAGCCCATTTTCTCCTCCAAACCAGGGATTACAGTAATATCTTTGATTCGATCTGTTGGGACAGAATAAAGTAATACGGAGCGATTCAAACCTGCATAAGGGAAAAAGTCGTAATTCGCTTTTGGGAAGCTTTCGAATGACCCTCCGGAAACATTTCCGGTCGGGACACGGTCCGGTGAAAGTTGATTTTCAACTTGAATAACAATCCTGTTGGATTCATCCCAATTTATAAAAGAACTAATATCGAATGCAAAAGGAAGATGACATCCTTCATGATAACCAACCGGTTTGCCATTAATCCAAATCTTGGCAGCATAAGTTGCATCATTGACGCGGATAAATATATGTTGTCCTTTCCAACTGGAAGGGACGTAAGTTTCAGTTTCATACCAAACCCAGTCCATGTAATCACGCATGTCTGAGAATTGTTCGTTCCAACTGCCAGGTACTGCAATTGAACGATAGTCGGTTAGTCCCTTGAACCAATATTCCTGTTCACCAATATTGGTGGAATCTTTTTTAAATTTCCAAACTCCGGATAAGTCCAGAATATTCCTTTGGCTATTTTGAATTGGTCGAAGAGCAATATCCTTAGGATCTGCAATTTTAAAATCTGAGGCAAACATCTCCATTCCAATTAAAAGAGACAACAATAAAAATGTAGATTTCAATTTCATAGGCATAAGTTTAAATTAGGTTAAGCAAGTGTCTAGTCAATGGGACTATACCCCAATGGGATTTCAGGCTACTATAAATACTGATATTCAACAAAAAACCCACAATTAAAAATCGAATTCAGCACGCTACTTCAATACGATCGCCTGATATAATTAAGTTTAGAAAGCTTGTTTATTTCTCTCAGAGAAAAGGGAGGATAGAATACCTATCCTCCCTGAGATTTATAGATTATTCCTTAGCGCGTTCACCTGTAGCATCGAACATATCCATCAATGAACCTTCAACGTTATCTTCATCGACTTTCTCCAAGAACAAATAAACATTGTATCCACCTGCAACCCAATAAGCTGTCAGTTCTGTGTCGGAGATTTCGAAGCGATCAACCGGTTTCAACTCACCACCTTCTTCGCTTTGCATTAACACAACGATCTTACCGTCTTTCTTAACGACTTCCGCTTTCATTGGAGAATCTCCGTTAGGTGTTCCCATTACCATAATGTTCCATTTACCGAGAAAGTATTCACCTTCAGCTTGTACGTTGTTCGCGAAAACAGTCAGCATTAAGAACATTCCCATCAAAATTGAAAAAACCTTATTCATAACTTCAAATTTTTAAATTAATAGAATTATTAAGTGTAATTAGAATTTAAAATCTACTTTCAATTCGACCGTTCTTGGACGAATAGCATTTGCAACAATTGGCTTGCCAATATAATCTTCATCAGAGTCTATCTGAGAGCCACCTTGGATTGCTCCTTTAACGCCTGATTGATCCAGGAAGTTAACCACTTGCAATTTGAGGGTTAGTTTTCTATTCACCATATAATCTAATCCTCCGAAATTCTCCCACCACGGATTCCATGAGAAAGCATTTGTTTCATTTGAGTATTGCTTTCCAAAATATCGCAGACTAACCCATGCCTTCAACTTGCCTTGAGCAAACATGTAGCTTGGATCAATTTCCATCAACACTTTAGATAGAGCTGGAATTGTTTTGTCACTGTAGGACAATGTTTGCCCGAAGCCACTAACTTCATAGTCTTTGTACTGTGGATTTTGTAGAGTCAACAGATAGTGAATATTGAAATTTCTGAACAGTTGTGCGGTGATATCCGTTGACCAGCCCATCGTTTCGATATTGTAGAATTCCGGTCCAAAATCGGCACGTAACCCACTTCCTGACGGATCATCCAAAGTCGCAGCTCCTGGTACTTCATTCTTTTTGATGGATGTCAACATCGAAACAAGGCTTATTTGTTTGCCAATATTCAAATAGACACCACCTCCCATTTTTGTCACTGCAGTTTCGTAACTTCCTGGTTCAGTTGTCCTGGGATGACCACCTTCTGATGCTGTCAAACCATTTTCGTCAACAGCTTTACCTTCTGAGTCCCGGTATGTGTAATCCCAGTAAGCTTTATTTTCGCTGTTATAACTAATATCACCCACGAAGCCGAAACTATTTGTCAATTTATACACAAATTTGGCGTAACCTACTTTATTGAATTTATTATTAAATTCCTTTTTGATTGGTTCCTTATCCTCCTGCCCTTCATTGTTCACATAGGGATTGTGATAATCGGTATAATTTTGATGTTCAAGTCTTGCGCCCAAACTCAACTCCAATCTCGATCCAAAATTGAAATCATCTGATGCGTAAAGCGCTGTCCGACTATATTTGTCATGACTAATAGTTCCCCATGCGCCACTAAAGACGACAGTATCATCGTTGGGAGACATACTTAGTAACACCGGATTTGGTTCTACCGACATTAAATATGCTCCTCCGTAAGTCGTATATTCTCTATTGTTATTCTGATACGTTGCACCAATTCGAACACTATGATTTTTGATTTTTTTGTTCATCTCCAGTCTGGTGACAAAATATTCACAGTCGGACTGCGGCATCAACTGGTTATACATCATTTGCACGTGACGACCTTCATACACATCAGAACTTCCAGCTTTATAGAAATTCATATAAGAATAGGGTGACTCCTGCGTATCCCAAATCATCAAACTTAAAGGGAATTCAATAATCAATGGAGATTTCATGTTCTGATAAAGAGCCGAATAATCGAGTTTCCAACCATTGTCAAAACGGTGATCTCCCATTAAGTAAATATTATGTGATTTAGACTTAGAGAATTCATCTTTCGTCAGATCAGCCCACTGTGCATCCCCCATAACATCTCGATAAGGAATCAGACCGTTTCTGGGGAAATAAGAATCTTTCCCTAATCTAAATCCAGGATATTCTTCGACTTCTCCATCTCCTTTGTAGATTACCGGGAAATAAGCCGTAGCTCCGATTTGAGCTTCAACGTATTTATAGAGTAACTTTACGCTACCTTTCTTATACTTTTTACTAATGGCAAATTTAGCATTCGATGTTTTGTTATCCCAAGGTGTATACATGAGATTGGTTCCGTAGCCCCGGTCGAATGATTGATACGCACTGACCATATATCCCCACCCCTTATTACCAAGAGGTCCGGTAACTGTCATATCAAATCTGGAAGACCCAACACTACTTATAAAAGAAGATGCATACCCTTGAAATTTACGACCAGGATCTCTATCGTAACTTTGAACAGCAAAACCAACCTTACCATATAATAAGGCACCTTCTTCAAAAGAGAGGAGCCCCATCCGACCTAAGCTGTTATCAACATTCCAAGCAAACGTCGGCATCGTCGGCCAAAAAGAAAATACGACAGGAACACCATTCTCCAAAATAACGATATCGCCTCGAAACGGCAAACCAATATTCACCTCGCGCGGACCAGTTGCTGCATCGGCGTTAAGCATTACATTACGATTCTTCTCTTCCTTCCGGTGAGCAATTGAGCTCTCCAACACAATAACGGTATCAATCTTTGCTTCCTGAGCAAAAGTATATACGCTCGGAGTGAGCAACAATGTCAAAAAGCAGAGATAAAAAAATGTTTTTTTCATTTCTATATTATTAGGTTTAAACGTTAAATCAATGATTAGCAGAATGCCATTTCAATTTTGTTGATCTAGTTTGGTAATCATTTTCGTTCAAACCTATACAATGATATTTAATCAAACGTCTATCTATGCTGACCCAAGAAAATAGACGTATATCTAATCAAGCATTGACAAGTACAGATTCCTGAGGATTCTCTATTTCTGACACTTACATGATTATCTAAACACAAAAAAGAGCAAAGAAAAATTGTTTGGATTTGATTTTTATATTCGATAAAACGATCGATCTCTCCCCTTTAACCGTCCGCCAGCATCGTGAATAAAGAGATTGGATATACTCTCCCTTTTTAAAGAGCTAGCTAATGTTGAAATGTAGATAAAGGATCAAGTAGCAAAACTGAAGACGATCCAAAACGTTGAATAATTGGCGTTGAATTGTGTTCTTCGGAATCACCAACGAGAGAACGAAAGGATGGTAAAAACTGGCTTGATAAAGGTTTGTTCGCCGGGAGATAACGTGTTTTTTAGTTCTCGGATAAGAACATCTTAGACAAGAAGGAATCTCAACAAGTCCAAGTCTTTGATTCTGATATTTACGATACAATTGTAATAGTTCTATTTAAGAACCAATAACTGATTTCTTATACTCACTTGGAGTCATTTCTGTATACTTTTTGAAAAAGTTATTGAATGCAGCTTTAGAATTAAATCCACATTCAAAAGAAATCGCGACAATTGACCAGTCTTTATATTTGGGAGAAACAATCATGTTTTTTGCGCACTCAACCCGGTATTCATTCACAAAAGTGTAGAAGTTCTTCTGGAGATTCTCATTGAGCACCTGACTGATATAATATTTGGGGATGCCTGTCGCGTCAGAGAGTTTAGCAACTGTAAGTTCATGATCTTTCCATGCTTTGTGTTGATTCATATATTCGATCAACAAATTCAGATATTCCTCGGCTTTCTGGTCTTTCAATCCTGATTTTTTATAACGATCGGACGAGGATTCTGTGTGCTCCAAATTCTCGTTCAAGCTGATCGAATCTTCGCCAGTAATTAGCTGTTGCTGCTTAAGTCCAAAAAAACTGAGGATATAAACAAAAACAAGTAAAGCTCCACTTCGAAACATTTCAACGTTCCTAAATGCTGAGTCAATCGTCTTGAAGGCACTAACGACAATTATAAAATTAAATACCACAAAGAACGATATCACAACAAATCGAAGCCAACTAAGATTTATCGACTGAGATTCAAAAGAATAAGCATTCCCTATTTGCTTCTTATATTTATGGATCTTGTAATAAGCTCCTATTGAATAAAAAACCAAACAAATGTGAAAGAAAATACCGGTTGAATACTTTAACCCTCTTAGGCTGTTAAAATAATCTCCAAATGATCCAATACTATCGATACCAAAGTCATAAGCGAGCAGTATAGCTAGAAAAACAACGATCTGAGGCAGGTGAAATAAATAATCTTTGCGTTGAAAATGCTCATAATCTTTGGTTATGTATTTAGAATACATAAAAAGACTAATTGGAAAGCCTATATACAAAATCAGAGAGATTGGCCACAAATCCTCGTGATAACCAGCCTTTAGTTTGACAATATTAAAGACAAACAGAGCAGTTAGATAAAAAAACCAGGAAGCGAGCATAATATCCGCTAATTTCAATCTTTTCCGGAAAAGGATAAAAATAGCAGAGAATAATGACTGGGATATTCCCAAGTAATAAACCGTACTTTCCATTTTACAAATCTAAAATATTTTTCAAGCAGCAAATAATTAAGATCAACAAAATGATTTTAAACTGACGATTCAAAATAAAAGAATATCCAACACCTGTTCACACAGCACAAATCAACTACAATCTTCTTATCACCATGAATAACGGCACATTGATAATTCATCTCGTCAAATTTTCAACAGTTCTTCCTTTTATATTTCCCCTAAATATTAATTCGGATCTTTGTTTTATCTACGCAAGGTCAACGTCAGTATTCAACCCCCAGGTTATAGCTGGCAAAAAAAATGCTTTTCAAACAAAGGATGGTTTCAATTTTGATTCCTCATCTACCCCAACAACAGCTATACCAAAAGCACAATAATATTACGTAACCAAATTGTTGACAGAAGCAAATAAAACATCTTTATCATCTAAGGAACAGTATTACACTGTAACGGTGTCTATCTTTAAATTCCTGTCTTTCACTTCGCTGAAGTAGCATCCATTTTCGTCTTCAGCACCGAACATTCTGAGGGTGGACTTGTTTATTGCGTGTCCTACCCTTATTTTTACGTATTTTTGTATAATCACCCACACAAAATAACCAGACACCAACACCTCACAAATCAAGTCATACGAACTGTTAGTTCTGTTTTAATATTTTAGAGGCTTAAAGGGAGAAAAAAATGAAAAAAAGTTATTGTCCGATTGATACATTTATAAACGTGGTCAAGGGAAAACGAAAAGGAACAATCATTTTACACCTTTATCAAGGAGACAAGAGGTATAGTGAGTTAGTTAAATTATTGCCTGACATTAGCGAACGCATGCTGACTAAACAATTGAAAGAATTGGAAACAGACGGAATAATTAATAGAACTGTCTTTCCTGAAGTTCCACCACGAGTTGAATATAGTTTGACAAAACTTGGTCGAGAAATTCATCCCGTATTAAAGGGAATGTTTAAAGGAGGTATCCTTTTTGAAAAATCGATTGATGGTTTTGAGGAATAAACCCACAATCGCACCTAAACACATCACATTCAATCCGAAATAAAAATCAACGAAAAGACAACACTGAAAAATTCAAACCGAAATAATAGTCAAATGCAGCCTCATTTTTCAATATTGTTCCCAAATCTCTAAAAGCAACGACATTGTGAATTTCTGATTTAAATGTGTTAACACAACCAAAGGAAGCTCCACAGACCAATATTTTGCCAAGTCTTCTTTCCCAAAGTAATCCTATTCGCAATTCTGTCATATTTAAACGAGCTTGATTTACGGTATACCCCCCCGTAGTCTGATAGAAAAACATCGGCCCTCCCAGTTCATTGACAAACGACAGAGCACTTCTGGCTGTCAATTCTTTCCGCAAACTCAATCGATAGGGAAGATTTGCAGAAAGTTCAAGTCCTAAAGTAGCAAAAGTATGCTCGTAACTTACTAACCCAAATACAGGTATTTTGACAGTTGGACTAGCAATTATCGCTAAACCAACAGATAGACTTGTATAGGCATTGCTCTTGAGGCTTATAAGCCCAACTCCGACAAGAGAGTGTTGTGATTGTGAAAAATCGGAATCAAAAAGACTACTAAAATTTATCCGATAAATTATCCGCTTTTTAAATAGCATCGATCTCATTGTAAAGCCAGCGACAATCCCTAAACTAGTTTGGCTCACCTTGTGTTCAAAATCTATATTCCCAGGATAGAAATTCTCAACTTCCGTCAAAACTGTTCTTTGATTCAAAGCACTTCCGGTTAAATCAATCGATTTGTTATTCCATTTAATCACCGGGAACCTCATTTGAACTGAGTTTCTTAACAGATCAGCATCTCCCGTGAAATAAGGTGATCCATTTAACTTAGAATTGATTCGGTGTTGCGGGATGAACTCTGAACTCACCAGGACAGATCGCAAAGACGGGTTTTTCAATGTCATCTTTTCCCAATAAGCTCTTTCCATCGCCTCCCGGGCACTCTCGCCTGATGATTTTGATTGTGCTGCTACATTTACAAATAGCGTTGGTAAAATGAACAAAGCTCCGCTAAAAATAATTCTGGATAACCGTTTACTCTTCCGCATTTGATGTTTTATTAAATGAAAAACAGCTATAAAACCTGCGTCCAGAAATTATAGCTGCATTAACCAATGACTATTTTTGATAAAAAACTAACTATGACTCTTCAAACTGAATTTTCGTTTTATTGAAAACTCCCATCTTTTGTTGAATTCGTTTCACCAGGTAAAAAACTACCGGAACAATAATCATGGACAGCACCATTGAAACAGTTAGACCACCGATCAAAGTCCAGCCAATACCATTCTTCCATTCCGCACCTTCACTTTGAGAAAAAGCCAAAGGAATCAAACCTATAATCATAGAAACATTGGTCATTAGAATCGGTCGAAAACGCAATTCTACAGCTTCCGAAATTGCTGTTGACAGCTCCTTTCCATTACTCATCAACTCATTGGCGAAGTCTACTATCAGAATCGCATTTTTGGCAACCAGCCCGACAAGCATAACCATACCCAAAATAGAAAAGATATTCAGTGTCAGATTTGTTAGAGCAAGCGCCCAAATCGCTCCGGTAATCGACAATGGGATAGAAAACATAACGATAAACGGATCTGCCCAACTATTGTATAAGACCACCATAATCAGATAAATCGAAATAATAGCAGCCAAAAACGCAAGTCCGAGATCCGAGAACGATTCTGCCATCAACTTCGTCAGTTTTGATGTAGTTACCTTTGTTGATTTGGGAGCCCTCAGTGCATTCAATTTTTCAGTAAACTCCGACTGAACCGTTGCTTGCGACACACCAATAATCTGGCTAGTCAGCTGAACGGAGGGAGAACGATTGTACCGTTCCAGGTTGGACGGTCCGGTGCTTTCTCGAACTTCTGCAAACTGAGAGAGCTTTATCAACTTCCCCGTACTCATGGACACAAAAGAAATATTTTCCAGATCACTTTTGGTCCGTCGATCTGCGGCATTGAGTTGTATATTGATATCATACTCCTCTTCTCCGTCCCTGAATTTATTATCTGTATTTCCAGCAAAAGACGTTCTTAGAACTCCTCCTACCATTGCCAGGTTTAACCCGAGTTTTGTCATTTTATCGCGATCGACCACAATATTGTATTCAGGATTCGCTAAATCAACACTTAATTCGGTTTCAACTGTTCCATCTATTGACTTGAGTGCTTGCAGCACCGTTTGAGAATAGACCATCACGCTATCGATGTTATGACCTACGATATAATATTTTAAGGGCACGTCTTCACTTCCCATCAGGTTTACTGCAACTGCTTTGATCTTAGCACCAATAACCATCTCCTCTAGTTTAGACCGAATTTTCCGAGCGAAAATATTGGTCGAGATGTTACGTTGATCCAGGGGAACCATATTGACGCTAATTTCTGTATAGTATGGTGTTGCCGAAGTTGTGATGATGCCGGATTTCTTACCTACAGTCGTATAAACCATATCTACTTCCGGCTGTTGCATTAAAAATTCTTCAACCTGGCGGGTTTCATTATTATTCTCTGCTAAGCTAATATCATGAGGGAATTCAAGTCTTAACATGAAAGATCCACGGTCACCTGCAGATGCAAATTCAGCGCCAATAAACCCAGCAGGAAACAGCGTAAATGTTCCAAAAAATAAAAGACCAGAGGCAACTAGTGTAACAGCTTTGTGATTGAGGGCCCAAAGCATGGCTTTATGAATAACTTTGTTAAAGCGTTCTATTCCGTATTCAAAGATAGCCAACAGTTTTCCCAGTAAGTTATTTTTCGGAGTAGCCAATTTTGCCCATTTCGAAGTCATCCAAGGCACCAGCGTGAAGGAAACCAACAAACTGAGTAACATTGAAACGACAATAGTCACTGCATATTCACGAAGAATATCTCCAACAATCCCCGTTACAAAGGCAATCGGAAGAAATACGGCAACCAATACTAAAGTGATCGCTGTAACTGTCATCCCAAGCTCTTTGACAGCGAAATAAGACGCCTGGATTCTATTTTTCCCCATTTCCATGTGGCGGTAGATATTTTCGATCACAACAATAGCATCGTCCACCAGCGACCCCACCACGAGCGAGAGTGAAGTTAAACTGATCAGGTCGAAAGAGAACCCGAAAAGATACATTGCTGTGAAGGTTGAAATCAATGAGGTTGGGATGGCAACCAATACGAAAATCGAATTTCTCATGCTGTGCAGAAAGACCAGCATAATCAGAGACACAAGTACGATCGCCAGAATCAAATCGTGCATGACAGCATCAGCAGCAGCAATTGTGAATCGAGATTGGTCGTCAGCTGTTGTAAATTTCAGGTTATCGGCCTTGTAAGAAGCTTCCAGCTCGGCGAACTTTTCCCGAACTAGTTTTGCAACTTCGACTGAGTTAGCATCTTTCTGCTTACTTATCTCAATACCAATAGTTTCTGCTCCATCCAGTCTGGTAATTTTTTCCGGATCTTTAACTCCATCGTAGATATCTGCGATATCCCCCAATTTTATAACGACCCCTGTTTCCGAACCACCGACAATAATTTCCTTCAATTCCTGAATTGTCCTGATTTTGCCGGACAAGCGAATAGTCATTTCATTCGCGTTAGTTTTGAGTTTCCCGGTTGGAAGTTCCATATTGGCGTACTCAATCATCTTAGATACTTCCAGTAAGTTGAGTTTAGCTGCCTCCAATTTACGGGGATCCAACATGATTTTGATTTCACGTTCAAGTCCACCAGCTAATTCAACCCTTGAAACTCCCTGAATACTTGCTAGTTCCGGTTTTATTTGTTTATCGACGAACTGAAAAAATTCAGTCTCAGAAAGGTCTGACTTCACCCCGGCGACGAATATTGGGAGCGCACTCAGGTCAAATTTTTCGATCGAAGGAGTCCGAATTTCCTTGGGTAAATCGGCAACAATGCTGTTAATCTTCTGTGTGGCTTCTTGAACCGCCACATCTACATCCGCATCCAGAGCTAGAGAAAGCGTAATAATTGATAAGTTCTCAAGCGAATTGGATTCAATTTCTTCAATCCCACTCAAGGAAGCAACAGCGTCTTCTATTGGAATCGTTACTGATTGCTGCACTTCATTTGGGCCGGCCCCAGGATATACCGTTGATACGACCACTGTTGCAGTAGTAATCTCAGGCATTAAAGCGTATTTTATTTTTGTGGCTGAAAATAACCCAAGAAGGATCAATATCGTGAACAATACGATAGGTACTGTGCTTCTTTTTATCGATGTGCTGACGAGTTTCATCTATTCAATTTTTAATTTATAGGTCCGATGTTAATAGGTGATTAGTCCATGACTTTAACTTTCGCACCATCAAAAATGCTGTAATTACCTTGTGTTACAATCTGGCTACCGGAAACTAAACCACTAGTTATCTCTACTTGATCATTTTCGATATTCCCGGTTGTTACGCTTATTAGATTCGCAACGCCATCTTTGATTGTGTAAACAGAGGCATCTTTCAGAGACCCGTTAATCGCTTTTCTTGGGATATAAATGCCTGGAGTACTATTTATCAGGGTCAACGTGGCGGTAACAAACATCCCGGCCTTTAAACGGTTCCTTTCGTCATTGATAATTGTAATGTCGGCATCGAAGGTATTTCCGAAGCCTGCCTTCTTACCGATATAGCTGATTTCCCCTTCAAATTCGATATTCGAATAAACAGAGGTGCTGATCTTAACTTTCTGCCCCAATTGAATATGCTGATAATCCTGCTCGGAAACGGATACTTTAAGTTTCAGTTTTTTGGCATCAATGATATTACAAATCTGCGCATTCCTTGAAATATACTGTCCTTTCTCGATAAAATCATTCTCAATGAATCCCCCTACAGGGGCTTTAATCTTGGTATCATCGTATTGCCTCTTTGCGGCAATATAGGAAGCTTCTGCTGATTCGAAATTAAGCTTAATCTCTTCCAGCTTCTGATCTGTCACGGCGTTTTGAGCATGAAGTTTCGTAAAGCGCTCCACTTCCCTGTTAAGTTGTTGGTAAGCTGCTTTGCTAGCCGAGAGCTGTGCTGCTAATAGTTCATCATCCACCTGCGCAATAATATCCCCTTTGACAACGAAATCGCCTTTCTCTTTGAAGACTTCTTTAATTACCCCTTGCGTCTCCGCAAGTACGTCCAGGTCCGTTACCGATTGAAGAAAACCATTAATTTGAATTTGTGTTTCCATCGTTCCCATTTGAACGATCATTGCCTTTACAGGATAAAAGCTACCTGTTTGAGTGGCTAACTCTGTGACTTTGGCGGTTTCTGCTTTATTGGATCTCAATTGAAAAAACACGAATACACCAATCAGTATGGTCGCAAGTAGGTAAAGGGTCTTTTTTATAATATTTTTCATTTTGCAATTATTTGTTTTGTTTTGATAAGTACAGGTTTTCTTTATTGTGCGAATATTGGTCCCGCGTTTTTAGTCGATGTTAGCGAATGATTTCAAGAGTCCTTTTGCTTTCAAAAGGTCAATTTCTGCCTTTTTCATATTGAGGAAATTCTGGACGAAGTTGATTTGTGCGTTGCGATAATCGCTTTCTGAAATTAAATAGTCTGTAAGCGTTCCGATTCCTTCTTTGTACTTGACCTCTTCCTGCTTTTTAACCCGTTCGGATAACGCAACATTCTTACTCTGAATGCGACAATTCTTGATACTGGTATGGTAGCTCATCAAAGCATTTTGGTACTGTAGATTGAGTCCTTGCTTTGCTTTGGCCAGTTTATCGTGCGTTATCTCCATATCAATTTTGGCACTACTAATTTTCGCCCGGTTACTAAATCCAGCAAAAATTGGTATCGTAGCACGGACCCCAATCAGGCTCACTTTAAACCACTTTTCATCAAAATTAAACAGGTTAAATTCATCTCTTTGAGCCTGATACATATAACTGCCATAAAATGCAATCGTCGGAGTTGCTTCTGCCTTGGCCAGTTTTATCTGAGCTTCGTTTAATTCTAAATTCTTATTTAGTAGCTCAACTTCGATTAAGTTGTTCACGTCAAGTGAGTCCTCACCATAACGATCAATAAATTTTGCATTACTAAATTGCTGTTCAAACCCAGTTGTATCTATTTCCAGCGCTATGTCTGGTTCCATTCCAATAATATATTTGATATTATTGGTTTGGACATCGATACCGGCCAGCACATTTTCCCGACTAGCTTCGAGATTCGCATAATTGACGTCAATTTTATCTAAGTCAGTCTGCAAAGCCAGTCCCCCGGAAACGAGGGCAGCAACATTTTCCCGATTCAATTTTAGAGACTCCATGTTCCCCTCTATTATATCCAGGTTTTTATAAATTGCCAGTAGGTTATAATATTCGGAATAGAGTAGCTGTACCAGTTCTTCTTCAGACTTATCTACTTCAAGCTCTCTTATTTGCAGTACTTTTTTTGTTGTCTTTACGGCGTCAATATACTTGAGTGAAAACAGAAGCTGCGAATACTGAATAGAAGCATCCAGATTATGAATCTTACCGAACTGGGATTCAATATCCGGGGCTCCAGCCACTCCAGTAAGGCTTCCTGGAAGAATAATGGTAGGAAGACTTAAGTAATTCTTGTAGTCCATTTCACCATCTACCTTGGGTAAACCGTTAGCTTTGGTTTCCTTGACGGTCAATTCACTTTGGACTTTCTTGAATTTTGCTTCCCTGAGCTCGTAGTTGTTTTCGGTAGCAAATTTCAGCAGTCTATTAATATCCATCTTCTGCAAATCCTGAGAGAACGCATGAAAACAAACGAGCAGTACCAGTGAGATAGTTAGGTTTAATTTTTTGAACGTCATCTTGCGATATTTTTACCGGCAAACCTAACAGTTGGAATCCTTGATAAAGACTACTTAAAAAACCCAAGCCAGATTGACGTACATCATTATTCAAAATGAATGTACACATTATTTAGGAACCTAATTATCAATACCATACACTAATCACTTTTATATAATTTTTCGCAACTGGTGTATTTCCTTAATTCAAGCCGCATCCCGAGTTCTTCCAATCCCAAAAGCAAATCCCACAAGCAAAAAAATAAACGAAAAGATATAAGCGGAATCTGATCGCTTTAGTTGGTAAAAAGGGAATCCGGATTTCCAATCTTGCAAGATTGGAAATCCGGATTCATATATCATTAACGAAGACCAAACTGGCTTCACACCAATTTGTCTGCTTAAAATGACTAAGTTTTAGATCACAATTAAGTTCTCATCACTGCACCACCATCAACACAGATTGTTTGTCCAGTGATCCACTCTGAAAGATCTGAAAGAAGAAACGATACCATTGACCCCATATCTTCCGGCTTGCCTACACGTGGCGCCGGCATCATTTGCAGGACCATTTCCACCAGATGACCAGAATTTTGGAGGCCAGCCTCGGTCAAAACTAAACCAGGAGAAACAGCATTACACCGAATACCTTGTTTTCCGAACCTGGCGGCTATATTTCGCGTCAATGCTCCAATACCCGCCTTTGTCACCGAATAGGTAAGCTTGTCCGGCATTCCTGCATATACAGCATCAGATATTGTGTTGACAATCGAACCACCACCTGCTTTCAAAATATGAGGAATAGCATATTTGGAAGTAAGCATATATCCCGTTAGATTGATATCGATGTTACGCTGCCACACATCCAGATCAATATCGACCGGATTCGTATCCTTAGCAACCTCTTGCGGATGAATATTCGCGGCAACATTAAACAATCCGTTGATTTTACCAAATTTCGCTATCGCCAGATCGATCAAATTTTTTACTTGTTCTTCATCGGCAATGTCAAGCGCCGCCGCTATACCATCTCCGCCTGCATCTTTTACGATCTGCACGCAACGCTCTGCGTTTTCCTTCACAATATCACCAACGACTATTTTGGCACCACCTGCACCCAAAAATTTAGCGGTCCCGTCAGCGATTCCGCCAGCACCTGCAAACACGATTACTTTGTCATTTAATCCTTCCATTGTTAAATTGTTTATTAGTTTCTGATTTATTTAGATTTATGAAAGCCCCAACAAAACACAAAGCACTTTCTAAAACAAATTAGCCCCGTTCCCTACTGCCAATAGTACAATTTAGGTCTAACCGCTATGACCTCAAAACAAGTCAGCAATTACGATCCTTGGCGGGCAAGGCTCTTCTTCATCATTTTACCGATAAAATTGGTGGCTATTTTGGGGGATAGACGATAAAGCTTATCCAATACCCAAGCATCTTTCCCAATGGTAGCTCTAAATTTATTCTTTTCCATTGCCTTTATGATAAGATCAGCTGCGATCACGGGTGATAAAGCCATACCTTCATTCTTGGAATTCCCGGCATCAACGGCAGGCCCAGCTAACCCTGAGTTTACTGTTATATTGGTTGCAATTGCTCCCGGATGTATAACAGTCACCCTGACTGCTGAATCCTTTAACTCTGCATATAGTCCTTCAGTAAGAATTTTTACTGCCGCCTTTGAAGCTCCGTAGATCGTTTGTGTTGGAAACGACATAAAACCTCCCATGCTCGACACATTCACGATGTGAGCCTCAGGCCTTGTCAACAGATGGGGTAAGAAAGCCTTCGTGAGATAAAGGGTGCCCCAGAAGTTGACATTGAAAACACGATCAATTTTATCGTAATCAAGCTCATTTACACCAACAAATGCTTGAATTATACCTGCATTATTGATCAAGCCATCAATTGTTTTAAACTGTTTCAAAATAACATCAACCGTCTCTATGACAGCAAGATTATTTGTAATATCAAGTACATAACAACTCAGATTCGTACCATTCTTGCCTGCAAGTGATGCCGTTTCATCCAAAGCCTCTTTATTAATGTCAATAGCCGCGACCCCAGCACCTTTATTTAGCAACGCTAACACCAACTGGCGTCCCATTCCTCCACCAGCGCCGGTAACAACAATGTTCTTATTCTGAACTTTCATGCTCTTCTGGTTTAATTAGTTCGTATTAAGTATATGAGTGTATCACCTTTCTGTCAATCTGAAATTCTATTTCTACACCAAATTAGTAAATGCAATCCACTATGTACGTCAATCTACCTTGGGACAAGCAAATTGACGTACAACTACCGCAACGACACTCGTAAACATTCCTTAGGACATTGACTATCTGCCTATTACAGCATGACTCTTCAATTGAGCAACTATATTTTGCAAAAAAAACACCAGTAGTTGGCGTTTCTTGACTAAACTGTTTTCGCCAAATCCAAGAGCCCCAAATTGCATGAGAGAGGAATTTTACATTTAAAAACCATTTCGGATTAATCAACCACCGTAATTTTTAGCTTCTTGTTCTTCACCGAGATATAATATTCGCCAGATTCCAGGATACGAGTTCCAGTCTCATCTACATAACTTAGATCACGCATGGGGTCTATTTCAAAACGAAAAACCGTTACCTCGCCCACCTTAATATTCTTCTTCTCGAAATATTTCAATTCCTTCACGGGTCTGGATATACTAGATACAGGATCAGTGACAAACCAATGTGCGGTTTCTGCGCCATCCCTATCACCCATATTAGCAATGGGGATTTCAACAACCAACTTTTCGGATTTTTGGATCGTATCTTTATTCGCTTTTAAATCTCCATACTTAAATGATGTATAAGTCAATCCGTGGGTAAATTCATAAAGTGGTTTATTGGTAATATCCTGGTATTTACCTGACCTTGGACGGCCTTGTTGCCGCATATTGTAATAGATTGGTATTTGTCCGGTTGAGAAAGGAAAAGTCATGGCGAGTTTACCGGATGGATTTATTCGACCAGAAATAATACCAGCAACAGGTGTGCCTCCAACAACTCCAGGTTGCCACATTTCAACAATAGCCTGACAATTAGGCTCAATAGCACCTAAAGCAAGTGGACGTCCATTTGATAATAACAGCACAATAGGCTTATCCAGCTTGCTTAATTCCAAAAGCAAATCTTCCTGAATTTCAGGAAGGGAAATAGTTGATCGAGAGGCATTTTCACCACTCCACGACTTCTTTTCTCCGAGACATAATATGACTACTTCTACTTTCCGGGCAACGTTTAATGCTTCCGAGAAACCAGTTTTATCGATGCCCTCAAAATCACATCCTTTGGCATAAGTTATCTTTGACTCCGGAAATTCTTGCTTCATTGCCTCATAAATGCTTATTACATCCTCAGCTTCACCATGTGCCGACCAGGAACCTAAAAGGCTTTCCTGCTCCTTAGCCATTGGGCCAATGATCGCCAAAGCAACGTTCTTGCTTATCGGAAGCGTCTTATGCTCATTTTTAAGCAAAACGGATGATTCCTCTGCCAATCTTTCTGCTATTGACAGATACTCCGCGAGCAAATAGCGCTCTTCCTCCGAAGCCTCAACCACATAGGGACGATCAAAAAGAGCCAATTGAAATTTGAGCCTCAGTACACGTCTCACAGCATCATCTAAACGTTCAATAGGAAGACTGCCGTCCTTGATCAATTCCGCTAAATTCCCCAGGTAAAGCCCATCGGCCATATCCATATCTACTCCTGCAGTAATGGATTTGAGAGCAGCCTCACTATCTGAACCGGCTACTCCTTGTGACTTCAGTTGCTTAATAGAATTCCAATCGGAAACCACAAAGCCGTTAAATCCCCATTTCTCTTTCAAAACCGCTGTCAACGTATAATGGTTGGCGCTGGCAGGAACACCACTAATATCGTGAAAACCACTCATAATCGTCGCTGCACCAGCATTTACGCCAGCCTCAAAAGGAGGTAAATACGTGTCCCAAAGTGTTTGCTTCGAAATTTCAGTATAGACATAATCCCGTCCCCCTTCCGAAGCACCATAACCTACGTAGTGCTTTAAGCAGGCCGCTATGGAATTCTCATCAGCAAGATCGTCTCCCTGGTATCCTTGCACTGAAGCAATCGAAAAAACCGCATTCGTATAAGGATCTTCCCCATATCCTTCTGCTACTCGTCCCCATCTGGGATCCCTGGCCACATCAACCATGGGTGAGAAAGTCCAGTCAATTCCGGAACTTCTGGATTCCTTGGCTGCTACTGTACAAGCCTGCTTTACAATTTCCGGATTCCAGGAACAGGCCTGCCCTAGTGAAATCGGATAGATTGTTTTAAACCCATGTATAATGTCATTTGCAAAAAGTATAGGTATACCCAAACGCGACTCTTCAACAGCCCTCTTTTGCAACGCATTACGAACAATCGGATCTTGATTCACATAAATCAAAGAACCTATTTCCGGTGGAATTTGATCCATCTCTCCACCCAAATTATTTACGGTCATATTTTTCCCAAATGCCACTTGCATTAATTGATAGATCTTTTCATCAAGTGTCATCTTTCCCATCAAATCACGAACCCGGCTTTCGATCGGCGCATTTTTATCTTTGTAAACAGGAAACTTATCATCCCTATTTCCAGAAGAAATGCATCCGAAAAGGATCAATAATGTAAAAATACCGAGAACGAACAATCCTTTATAGAAAACAGATTTGACGGACAATTTAAGATTCGTCTGTATGCTTGTCATGTCTCTAGTGCTTTTGCTAAAATCTTGAAATCTTTATCCATTCATAAAATCTTTCAATCCACTTATTAACGGGAAGACCGTGTTGATCCATGCCAAATCCGTGCCCCCCTTTCGAGAAGATATGAAGTTCAGCCGATAACCCTTTTGCTCTCCAGGCCGCATATAAATCCGGGCTCCCGGATGCGATTGGATCATCCGCAGCACATAAAATAAACAGGGGCGGAGCATTATCAGGGACTTCTTTTCCTCGGAGCCAACCACCATATATTGTAGCAGCAAAATCAGGCATACTACCCGGATCACTATTCAAAATAGTATGCATTGTAACTCCTGCTCCCGCAGAGAATCCGATCATCCCAATTTTGTCAGAACTGATATTATAGTCTCCTGCATGTTCTCTTACATACAGAATAGCTCGAATACCATCATCTCCGCCATAGTAATGTTGATTTGCTTCCGACTGATTTACAACTTTCGTGTCACCCTTTTCTTCCGCTTTCCTCATGGCTCTAATTCTTGCCCCAAATCCGTTCCAAAAATCTTTAAACTCCTCCGGGTCTTCCGGGGTCTTATTTAGCCGGTATTTGAGAACGAACGCTGTTATTCCCCTTTTTGACAGCCATTCTGCGACCGCTGTCCCTTCACTCTCGTAGGAAAGCCAGACATTCCCTCCTCCCGGACATATAATCACAGCAGTTCCTGTTGAAATTGACCTATCCGGCATAAACACCTCGAGCGTAGGATCAACAACATTGCGCAGCATTTTCGTAGTCGTCCCCGGATTGTTAAATTCGACCTCTTGATAATCCCAATCCTCAGAGCCGGGTGCCTTTCCCTCATACAAATGCACAATATTCTGGGAAAAAGCATTTCCGAACAGTAAAGAGATAAGTATGACGATAATAAACGATTTTTTCATTTCTGATTTTTTAGTTTAGTGTTCTAATTAATATTCTCGAGCCGACGAACGATCTTCGAATAATGCCCTATAGAAGGGATCCAGATGGCATATTCAGTAGTATTTCCCGTATATCCTTGTCAGGATCAACTACTACTTCACTTTTATCGACATCAAAAATCATTGTGCTCCTGCTGTCTTTGCCATAACCCGGCCAAGGTAGATTCTTAGTCCCTGGATTACCATTTCTCGCAAACGCGGCCCAGGCAGCACTCAATTGACGGGAAAGCTGTTCCGACTCAGGATAGAGTGTCAAACGCATTATTAGAGGTAAGTCACTGGTATGAAATGCCCTAAGTCTCCCTCCATCCACTGGTGTATTGTACCGGAAGTAATACATAAATACATCAGCCTGAGCTCGTTCAAGCTGCATTTCAGCCTGCTTAACCGCGTTGTAACGGGCACCACGATCTGTCGAAATCCTAAAATACAAATCACTTGGGCTATCCGAAGGGTGGGCTTTTTGATACAACGCTAGCATTTCATCGAGCTTGTCTTCAGGAATTTTTGCCTTCAACAATTCACTACGCAAACCGGCCCCATCCAGACTGAAAAGAGATTCGTTATTCAAGGCAAAAAGTGTAGCCTCATCTTTATCATTTCCAATCAACAATGGTATGTTAGCCGATATCTCCGGTGAATCGGGATACCAGGGATCCCTTGGTAATGAAAGACCGTCAACGACCGGTCCCTGTCTCATTCCTCGCCCCATGGTTGACCGGAATAACTCGTTCGCTGGAATTTTCTGCAGATCATCAACAGATGTCACACCTAATTTTGACATTAGCTCTCTGGCTGAATTTGTTGCGGCGTCAACATCCATGGCTTTTCCAACAAAACTACCGCTTTGGATGGCAGCCTTGTGGAACAAGCCTTTTGCTGCAGGCATAGCCAATAGTGTTGAAATCTTCGCCCCTCCTCCTGACTCACCAAAAATCGTAACATTTTCGGAATCACCACCAAAATTCTCGATGTTGTCACGAACCCATTCCAGCGCAGCAACTAAGTCTAATTGTCCGGGATTTCCAAGCTCATACTTTTTATCAATGCTCCCAAAATAAGTATATCCAAAAACATTCAGCCGGTGATTGATCCCTACCAGTACGACATCTTGTTCACGCACATGCTGGTCTGAAAAAACCGCCAGTAAACCACCACCATCCTGAAAGCCTCCACCATGAATATAAACCATCACCGGGCGCTTGCCTGTTATCCCAGGGGTCAGAACATTCAGATTCAGACAGTCTTCGCCACTGGGCTGTTTGGACAGTTCAAACCGATCTGAACGTCCACCGGAGAAATAAGGTCCAAGCCGATCGGTTTCAAAAATACTACGCCCCCCTTGAATACAGCGAGGGCCATTGGATGTACAATCTTTGGTACCTGTCCAGCTTTTAGGTTTTCTAGGTGGTAAAAATCTGGCTTCTCCTTCTGTCGTATCTCCATAAGGGATACCTCGAAAGATTTTAACTCCGTTAAAATCATATCCTTTTACCTTACCATAAATTGTTTCGGTTTCAATCTCGGCTGATGTAAAGCTCATCAGTCCATTTCCCGCCAAAACAACCGCAGGAATTGCCGAGAGGGTTGCAACAAGAAAGGATCTTCTGTTTATCGGTTTCATGATTGATTTTTAGGAATTTGAATTTCTGATTTCGTCTGCCAATTCCCTTGCTTCGCGGTCGGGATCGTTCCTCACTTCGCATACATCGTTCCAAATCATTACCGCTCCTTGCTCCCTATCGTACTTCGGCCAATACGGAATTCCCTCGTGATTAGGATCGCCCGTTCTGGCGAAACTAGCCAGTGCCAAACTCATTTTTTCAGCTAATTTGCGTGGTCTGTCCCCTCCTCCGGTCATTGTATCCATCACATCAGTTGTACTAAACCAAAATGGCAAATCGCTATTATGGTAAGCCCTTGGACGTCCGTCATAAAGCGGAGTAGCCCAGTCAAACCAGTAATTGTAAACTGCCCCGCCATTTGCCGTTTGCAATTCTGCTTGTTTTAGCTGACTATTTCGCCCGCCTAGCAAAGACCAAATCGCGACAGGTTTTTTCTCTGGGAATACTTTGGCATAAGCATCTATCACATCCTTAGTTCGGTTTCCAAAAGCCAGGTTCCCAACAAATAGTCCACTACCTCCCCGACCATTCTGTATCCTCTCTACAAGCTCCTCAAAAGTGATATCCTCCAGTGATGGATTGTCACCACTGTGGGATTGTTCGCCTGTACAACTACCAATAATCATAGGAATGCCTGCTGATATTGGGGGCGCTGACGGATCAAAAGGATGTCTTGGGATGTGTAGATTATCCAAGCAAGGAGCGTAAACCATTGAGCCCAAGGCACGATCTGCCCGGGTGATTCGATACAGCTCCTGCCAGGGTATATCCTGAATTTTATCGATGTTTGTAGGACTGATTCCTGCTGCTTTAAGAAAAGCATGGGCTTTTTCAGCCTGGGAATCATATGAAGCTACCTTCAACATTGCTCCGCTTATGGTCACAGCTTTATGGAAGAGCCCTTTAGCAGCAGGCATAGCCATCAGAATACTGACTTTGGCACCACCACCGGATTGCCCGAAAATGGTAACGTTACCGGAATCACCTCCAAAACTGGCAATATTCTCGTTTACCCATTTTAAAGCTGCTACACAATCCTGCATTCCTGCCGTTGCAGAATCTTTGTATTTATTTCCGCCAATAGCCCCAAGATTCAAAAATCCAAAAAGATTCAGGCGGTGGGTTACGCTAACAACAACCACGTCACCTATTTTACTGAGATTTTCTCCGATGTATGCTTCGATCTGGATCGATGAGCCCCCGGCAAAACCACCACCATGAAACCAAACGAGTACGGGTCGCTTCGTATTATTATTAATTTCCGGAGTCCATACATTAACAGACAAGCAATCCTCATCATATCTTTTCTCGGCCCAATCATAAGTAAACCAATCACTAAAATGGCTGAAATCAGGACGCATCGGGTCTCCCAATCCTCCACCTTGAGGAGCTGCGTTCCCAAAACTTAAAGCATTGCGTACTCCAGTCCATGCTTCAGGTTCCTGCGGTGCCATAAACCTGTTTTTACCCCCAGTTGAAGCACCGTAAGGTATGCCTTTATAGGTATAAATCCCGTTTCGCCGGTAGCCCCTTATTTTTCCGAACTTGGTTTCGACAATAGCTCCGTTTTCTGATATCTCCACTACCTGCTCCGGCAGAGATGGCTTTTTATCGGATGGAATTGAGCAAGATGTTATTCCAACGCCACTTAATCCCAGTGTCGCAGATCCAACACCTAGAGTCTTTAAAAAATCTCGTCTGTTGTTTGTCATAGGTTTAGTTTTTACAGGTTGTTAGATTTCGATCGTCAAGAGATAGCTAGTCAAAATTTAAAAACTCGCAAGGCATTAATACTTTGTTGGTAATTCGAACGCAATAAATTGCTCCTTTAAACCAGGATATTTTATTCTGTCGAACACCAATAGACGTATTTCCCTCTTCTATTGGTGAAAAATCAACAGAACCTTCCAATTCTTTTTTTCTATTAACGAAGGTAGCCTGCTCACCATCCTTTACCGTAAATGCTATATGATACCATTTGTCCAATGGATGTGTCAGCACCGAATCCATTAACACGACCCATTTCTCGTTCGAATCGAACATTCCATCCAAGTACCACGTTGTGTCATCCGATCGCATCTCCATTAAAACACGATCTTGCTTAACCGTACCTGTATGAAAATAACGTTGTTCTTCTGTGCCACCACGATCAAACCGGATGAGCATTTCAATGGTAAATTCTGAATGATCTTTCAACGGCATCTCTTCCAGAAGGAAGCCATCATCCATACCATCAAATTGGACAGCATTGCCATAAGGAGAATCAATTATTTTAGGATCACCCAAAACCGTGACATCTTCTCGTTCTTTCAGCAAATCTGTAATAATCCAAGTCTTCTTTGACATCACCTCCTGAGAGAACGCAGAGGAAGAAACAAACAAAAACAAGGAACAGAACACAAACGGCATAAACAAAGCGGCCCTGCGAGCGAAGACATTTCTATTATTTAAAACATTGAGTTGTTTCATCTATCCTTCTTATTAGTTTTTCTGGTTACTGACTAATATTTTCTCAGAAACCCTTGATTAATCATCCATTCCTCGAAAAGGGAAGGCCATTGGTCTGAGGGTTTGTTTTGTTTGACGACTGAAAATCCGTGTCCACCAGAATAAAAGCAATGCATTTCAACAGATTTCCCCGCATCTCTCCACTGCTCATAAAGACCCGGATTTCCTTTTGCAATCGGATCGTCAGTTGCCCAGGCAAGAAACATCGGAGGTGCATCTTCAGGAACACGATCTCCCAGAATGGCACCGCAATAAGCATAGACTGGCGCAACAAAATCGGGGCGGGACTCCGGCGTATAAGTCCGTCCAACAGAACCCGTAACAGTCCCTCCCGCCGAATAGCCGACGATTCCTATTTTTGCCGGATCAATTCCGAATTCAGCTGCGTGGCTTCTAACGTACCTAATCGCCTCAAGTCCATCTGCAACCGCAAGACGAACAAATGGGATAAAAATTGAATCTCGTTGTGATTGCTCTGCTTTATCTAATTCCGGATAGGGAAAAGGCATCAATCGATATTTTAAAATAAATGCTGTAATCCCTTTCTCTACACACCATTTAGCCGTCTCGGCACCTTCGTGTTGAAATGCCAGGCCCTGAAAGCCACCACCGGGGCAAATTATAAGGGCAGTTCCATTCTTTTTGCCTTCTTCAGGTTGGATGACTGTCAACGTAGGCATAGAAACATTCCGTATCGTAACAATCTCTCCATTCTCATCACGGCGGGCTGTTTCTTCCCTTGTCAATAGTTCAGATCCTGGAGGAACCCCACCATCATATAGAGGAATAACCGTTTGTGCTTGACAAACCACTGCTATTAGGTTAAAGAAGAGCAAGGAAAAGATTTGTAATGTTTTGTTCACCATGGGGTATTTTTTTAATGAATTTAATTTTCAACGATTACCGTGATTTCATCAGGTTTCTCATAGGTTGTCCGAACTGATCCATCAGGCAGTTTCTGATGTTCAATCGTCAATATTCCATGAGGCGTCGGAAAAGTACCTTTGACCCATTGCAGATCACCCAAATGAGGAGATAGTTTAATTACCTTGCAACCAGGCTCAACAACATTGACACCCAGCACATATTGAGTCAACCAAGCGGTAGGCCCGGATGCCCAGCCGTGGCATAGACTGTGACGATATCCAACATAACAGTAATCGCCATAATTAGCATGCACATCAATTTTCCCTTCGGGGATCAGTTCATCTATCCGGGCAGCGTTTGTCATCCAGTCGATGTCAAAATCTTCCCAAAAAGTAGTGGCTCCCAAATCAAGCATAGCTCCCCAGTACTCCCGGATATTGTCAATTGCCCCCTGATAGTCTCCAGCCATTGCACGAGCAGTGAGCATATAATAACCATAGAAAGTTGACATTTTATGAACCCCATCCAGGCTCAGAGCTTTTTCATTTGCCAGTTGAGGGGAAATCAAACCAGATATCGCAAGCAAAGCAGCATCTTGCTTGGTGCCTGCCATTTCCGGTACATATTTCTCTATCTTCGCTATTGATTGTTCACAAAGTGCAACGGTTCCGGTTTCATCCAGAATCCTACACAACTCGGCTCCAGCGTTAAAGGCCATCATCATCATAGCTTGGTAACCAGCATCAGTTGCTTCTTTATTCTCACTGGTAGGCCAGTCCAAAAATCGTTCTCCGTCCAATATTTCCTTCCCGTCTTCATCAATATATTTTGCAAGTTGGTGGAGCAAACCAACCAAGTATTCTTTCTGTTCCTTGAGGTAGCTCAGATCACCTTGGTAATTATACCAATCCCGTTGTACCATTATCCACCACATGGAGTATGAACTTATGCCGTTCATCCAGTTGGGAAGTGGATATTGATTTTTGGCGAAATCCAGCGTTTTGGGTACGACATCATTGTGTCCAAAAACAGAATTGATGGTCATCACTTCGGGGTGCATATCGCCTACCCACACAAGTCGGTCACGTTTAATTCCATCCCAGAGATAATTCTGCATATTCAGATGTACGGTGTATGCTCCGGTCATCCATATTGTATTTAGTTTTTCATCATTGCATGTAAAAGAGCCCAGGTATGGAATATCCCGATACCTGAAAATAGCGCTTATCTCCTTGATCCGTATTTTTGCATCAGCTCCCACCAAATCAATTCTGACAAAGCGAAAACCGGATTCACCGATTTCCAGGCGCCCCATATTCGTCAGGGCAACTTCAAAATCGCGCATCGCATGATCGTTTGTGGCCCCATTTACTCCTACATCAGTCATGGTCTCGCCCACCGACTCTCCCAATCGTATGCGCACTTTAACCGGAGGACCTGGATTTCCACGTGAAGTAACAATTTCAATTCCACCCTGAATTTCTCTTCCAAAATCAAGAACAACTCCATGTTGCATTACTCCATCATTCTTGATGGTAAATACATCCCCCCTGCTTAAATCCGATTGCCCGGTTGAAGGGTTCAACAACATTTCGGTGTTTTGTACGAATTTTCCGGTACTATCCGAAGTCCAGACAATTCCTTGTGGAACAATAAAAGCCTGGCTTAAATCCGATGTACGCACTCGTTGAAGATCCTGGTTATCAAAAACCGGTGGAAGTTGAGCCTTTACAACCGATACGCATAAACAAAGGATCGCCAATACGATTATTCGAATGTCTTTTATCTTTAAGTTTTTCATAATTGTAGGTTTTAAATTTTATGGTGCAGGTTTGAGCCCTTCCCATTTTACCACCCACGATCCGTCGTCTGGAAATCCGGGGGCGTTTCTATCGGGCGCACCATCCCAGCCTGCAGCCATCATTGCAACGGCGTATAACAGCCCACCATTACCTGGTAAATACGGACAAGGCCCACCGGTACACACCCCACGTTCATCATAGTGGTTTTTAGTACCAGCGTCCAACAATAGCGCGTCAACAGCCATTTTAGGTTCTCCAAGGCGCGCAGCAGCCATCGCTGTCCATGGAAAATCCCAGCCCCAGCAACGCTTCCACTGCCAAGTCTCCCATACTTTTAGCAGGCTGCGATGTGCTGTATCAAAATCCATATCTTTTTGAGGAGGTAGCATCCCCAAAACACCAACCGTATTAGGGTGTTCCCAGTTACGTTCTGTGTATGTATCTTCCCACTCCGGCGAATGCAAATAAAGCCCGTCCTTCACCGGTAGTTCTGCAAGATTTTGTATGACTTCATCCCAATGAGAGTTTCTCTCAGCTCCCATACGTTCCCGCCAAAGTTGAGCTTGTTGCAAGCCCCACTTCCAATAGGCCAAATCAAATATGTCATCCTTCGTGACTCCCTGTTCGCTCGGCGGCATAACAGGATCCAAATGAAAGATCCCGGTTTGTTGGTCGCGAACAGGATAGTCTGCCATGTATTCTGCAGTTCCCTCAATAATCTCTGCCCACTTTTCAAGCGTTTCATTTGTCGGATGAAGTCGGTAATCTAACTCTGCAAAAAAGATGGGGTGAGGCTGTTTCCAAATTAGAACCTGATTCCCCTCCCACGGGGCTGTTCTTCCTCCCGGACTTGCTGATTTTTGCCACTGGAAACCCTTGTACCCGAGCTGCTGTGCCAGTTCACGTGCCGTTGGGATGAAACGCTCGTAGATTGTCAAAGCACTATCTGCCATTTCCCAACGATCCCACAAGGCATAGTGCGCCAAATGCCACCAAATCATTTCCATATGAAATTGTCCCCGCCATGAATCGATTCCCATCAATCCAACTTCGGCAGGCGGATAACTTCCGGCAGACTGTACTGCCGTCAAATATTGCGAAAGAACAATGCGACGCTCCAATTCCTCCCAACGTTCATCTTTACTTTCAGATAGGTCTATTACGCCGCCTTTTTCCCAAAAGGCAGGCCAATGTTCTTTGTTTGCTTGTTCTGTCTCCTGAACGCCGGGGAGACTCTTTTTCAATGGATTAGAAGAAAAAGCACAGGTAAATTGCATCGAGGATACACTATTAGCCTCTAGACGCCACGTATTTGGTTCGGATTCTACCGGTGCCTTCAGTATACCACCATCACTCCAGTTTAAAGTCGTATAATAAACCACATCATCTATTTCCCTACGAAAATCAGCACGTTTATCACTCCTTTGATCATTCATGCGAATTGTGGAGTTCCCCTCAGTTCGTTTAAAATTGCCCACCCAAGGTTTATTCCGTTGAATCGCAGGATAAGGAAAATCGATTGCAATTCCCAACTCTCCATTCTCGAAAAGTGGTGATTCAATCCGAATTGAAACCATATCCGCAGAGGGATCTACGCAGGTTTCTACCTGCACCGGTTTGCCTTCCACTGAAAAAGAAGAAGTCTGAATCCCGGTCCATAAATCCATCGTCCGGGATAAATTCTGAATTTGTTCCGTAGCTACCGATTGGCCATCAGATTTGACCAAACGGATTCGCCCAAGATTAAAGCTGTGGGGATTGTCAAACATATACTGACGAATAGCTGAAGTTCCTTCGGGGAAAATATCTGGCCCGGTATTGCGTCCATTCTGAAAAGTACCGGTAGAAGGAATCTGATCCTTAGTTACACCTTCCGGAAGAGGAAACGAATGCCAGGCCCAGTGTGCCATCGTATTCCCACCGAAGGTCTGTAATCCGGTTCCGTCAACATTAAAGCAAAACTCACCATTACCAAGCGGAATTTGTCCGTCCAGATCATTCCACTCAATATTATGCCTGGTTACCAATGCATGTCGATCAATTAATCTTGCAGGCTTATCAGCATTACACTGAATACAAAAAACTGCAACTAGGCAGAGAATTACGATCGTTATTATAGAACTATTTTTTCGGTTCATATCATTTTTCTTTACTATTCATTTTCAGAATTATTGGCGAATTCAAACCAATCTAATTCAAACAATTCGTTCTTATCACCGGAAAAGGCCAACCAGACAGCATGAACACCCTCAACCTTTTTCATTTTTGAAGTCACTGTGTCCCAATCGCCGGACTCGTCTCCAGAAATATTCAAGACTCCAACTTCAGGCCCCCAGGGCTGATCAATCCTCACACTTATTTTTCCTCCATTTTGAAGAGCTTTTACCCTAAACTGAATTTGATCTGCTCCATCTTTGAAGTCAATATACTTGTAGGCCACCTTATCTCCATTTTGAATGCCTCCAAGTTTTTCGTTCATCGTTTCAAATAATTCAATCCTCGAATTACCCAAAAGCAAACAGGCGCGTTCTGCTTCAATTTTATCCAGCGATTTTAGCGGAGGTCCAGCCCCCTGAGAAGTCATCTCCACTTCATTTATGCTACCATCCATATTAAAAGTGATGGGCTCAACACATGCTTTTCGCATCATTCTACTGTTGTGTGTGGATCGATGATAGAAGACATACCATTGACCTTTAAATTTTACCACAGAACCATGGTTATTCCATGTTGACGGATCACAATTGTCATTATCAACTATAACTCCACCATATTTAAAAGGCCCCCAAGGCGAATCACTGGTAGAATACCCAATACAGGTTGGTTGGTTTCCCCTGCTTATATCGGAATAAACAAGATAATAGATTCCGTTTCTTTTAAACATAAAAGCGCCTTCGTGAAAAAAGTGTTCCTTCTCAGTAGCTAATTCGGGAACAATGGATAAGGAATCGATCTCCGTCATATTAGGCTTCAATCTGGCAATTTTCGCATCGAATTGACCCCAGATATAATAGGCCTGTCCATCATCGTCAATGAACACTGCCGGATCGATCTCTTCTATTCCTCCGAGTGCAATTGGGGCCCCGGAGCTAAACGGTCCTATTGGGGATTTACTCGTAGCAACCCCTTCTGCAGCCTTACGGTCTGGCTGGCAATAATACAGATAATACAATCCATTTTTGAATTGGCAGTCGGGTGCATAAAGTTCCTTATCAGAATAAAGGACTTCGTCGTTTTCGCCTCTCGATGCAAAAACATTTTCCTCCATATCCCAGTGAAGCAAGTCTGAGGTGGAGAGTACATGATAATCATAAGAACAGTAATACTCCGTACTTTCATCCAATGACCCGTAAACGTATAATTTACCATCCTGCCACACATGAGCTGAAGGATCAGCCAGATACACCCCAGCCGGAACAATCGGATTTTGGCAGAATGTTGAATTCGAAATAGTTAAAAAAAGAAGTAGCAATGGATAGTAAGTCATAGCCGAGTGAAACCTGGAATACGCCCCTTCTTTTGCTATTGTATTTCCAGTATCCATAACTACATCTTTTTTCGTGCTTAATCTCATTTGAAATTGACCTTATCTGGGTTTATTATTCTGTCACAACTGAAAATGTCGAAGTGACTATTTAACTGGTTTTATCGTAATTTTTCTCGAATACTCTTGCGGATACACCCGGTATGAATTCAACACCGGCTGGGAGGTATCGCCAACACCGGTAGTTTTATAATCCAAATTAAGCGTGATTCCATCGGCCTTCTCCAGTTGAAATGTATAGAGTGCTTTGGTTATGTTTTCCGTCGTGTATGCATGAACATTGAAATTGAATTGCTGATCCATCGAAAACTCAAGGCCTTTACCCTCTCCATTTGTCATTTTCAAATAGCGGTTGTCCATTCTCAGACCGTAATCCTGAGGAACTAGATAAGGCTCGTACATGTCATCTACTGTCGAATTATAAATCCCAAGTCTGTAACCACTTTTGCGATCGGGATAATTTTCCTGAGGTCCCCTTCCATACCATTCTACCTGGTCATACTCATTATCCAACATCAGACATATTCCGATTCGAGGTAGCAATTGGGGCATTTGACCTTGCGGCATTACATTGTGATTAATCTCGATAGTCCCATCTCCATATACCGTGTATTCATAGATACTTTCAAATCCGCCTATTGCACCGGCAGCTCCTCCTTCAATTAGGTAATCGAGGGATGCCGCATTCTGGTCTTGTCTTGAGAGAGCCACTTCCCGGACATAAATGCACACGACTCCTTCTGCCTCCTCCGCTCTTACCTCAAGCGGAATAAACTGGAGCTCATCCACTCCATTGGAATACAAATCCGTAGCCATAGTTCGTCCATACTCCGGTTTCCAGTTAGGCTGTCTGAAGCTGTAGCCTGCCCACCTGTCATTTTGGTTGTTAACCGGCGCTCGCCAAATATTTAGTTTGATTGGCGCCTTTAGCAGTTCATCTCCATCGACCAACATGGATTTAAGTTCGCCTGAATTTTCGTCGAAAGTGTATGAAAATCCTTCTCCTGTAATGATATGGTTCCCCTCTCTGTTTGATAATGTTGCCGCCAGATTGGTCGGAACCCTGGGGGGTAAGGGATCGTTCCAGCCAGTTAACTCAAACTGGTCCCATGAAATTTCATGGCCTTTTTTTGCCCATATTTCATCCTCCTTTAATGAGGAACTGATATTGAGCCGATACTCTTTACCACGAATAATCTCAGGCTTTTTATAGTTGACCATCACTTTAGAACGATTTCCCGGCTCGACATTCAATTCCAAAACACCTTGCTGAAGCACCTTATCATCTTCTGTCAGTGTCCAGGTCGATTCCCAGTGGGAAGCATTTGTAAAATCGCTCCGGTTCCAAACTTCCAGTACACCTTTTTCAGTACTCAATAGCCTAAAAGAGAGTGGCTGTGCTGACTTTTTCATTTGCCATAACTCTGGCTGAGGTTTACGGTCTGGCCAAATACTACCGTAAGTTCTGGCCCCCATTCCATTACTATAAAAAGCACCTCCATTAGTTTCTTTTTCAAAATCCAACCATAAAACGGCATCCGAAGGATTGAGGTTGCTGGAAGGTGATATGGCTTTTGCAAACAACCTGACATTGTCAATCTTCGAATCGCAGACATAGTCTTTCGTATCCTGCGTGTGAATTTCAGCGTTTCGACCAATATTCACAGGAAACGGCAAATTTTTGATTTTCCCACTCACTTTCGCCGATCCAACTTCAACACCATCGATAAAAAGTTTCATCTGAGCACCATCATAAGTCGCTAAAATGTTATGCCAATGGTTCTCCCAAATTTCAGGCAGAGGTACACTTAAAGTTTGTTTTTCCTTGGTGAAAATGTAGAAATCCAGTGAATCTTTCCCGTTTTGTATCACCCCGAACTGGTTACTTCCTTTGGTCAAAAAGGAGCCAGCGCTACTATTCAGGTAGCGGGGAAATACATCCATCATGATTGACAACTGATCTCCCGATATTTCAAGGTTATTACTTCTATAAACTTCAACCCACTCATCATGTCCGTTAAGATCTAGGCACTTTCCGTTAACTCCATTTACCAATTTTGAATTGCCCATTGCGTAGGTTGGTGTTTCAAAAGGAGATTTATCCGACAAAATACGAACCGAGTCGGTTAAACCGTTGCTCACAAAATCCCATATAGCACCACCCATAATTCTTGGGTGCCTATAAATAACGCGCCAGTACTCATCAAGCGCTCCTCCTCCATTACCGGTCACGGATAGATACTCGTCCATGAACGATGGCCGGCTATCAGTTGTGTCAAGTCCCAGATTAACTTCTTCCTGTAACGGAGACGGATAACGGGGACCGATTATGTCTTCGGCAGGATGAACCATATCATTGCCGCCATACATCCAGTAACGCGTAGGATCGAGCCGCTTACCTTCCTTTACGACCTCTGTGATATTTTCACCCTCACCTGCCTCATTACCAGCGCTCCAAAATAAAATACTTGGATGGTTTCGATCCCGAAGCACTGCCTTCCGAGTCCGATCTCTATACATTTCGGTGTACTCAGGCATATCCGACACATACTGTGTGGCGTGACACTCATTACCCACCTCATCAACGATAAACAATCCGTATTCGTCAGCCAATTCCAAATACCTATTAACGGGTGGGTAGTGGGATATACGTACCAGATTGAAGTTGAATTGCTTTAGAAGCTCCATGTCTTTACGGATGGTCTCTTCATCCACAACATGCCCCATTTCCGGGTGTTGCATATGCGTATTCGTACCATTCAGTTTTACCGGTACGCCATTGAGGTAAAAAACATTCCCAATGATTTCCGTCTTTTGAAAGCCAACTTTAGTTTGAATTTGGTCGATGATTTTGCCTTCATTATCAAGCAACTCCATCTTCAAATCATAAAGATTTGGAGTTTCAGAAGTCCATTTTTCCGGTTGTTTGATTAATTCGGAAAGATTGATCGTTTGCCTACCTTTTTTAACACTGAACTTTGAGCTGCCAAAGCTGGCAATCTTCCGGCCACTTCTCTCCAATGTTGCATTCAGCTTATAATCCTTTGTACTCTCTCCATAGTTTTTGATATCGATATTAAGCGATAGCTTCGAATCTGTATAACTTTCATCAAAATCGGTAATTACCTGCCAATCAAAGAGACGAACCTCAGGTGATGCGTACACCCATACATCGTCAAAAATACCAGCTAAACGCCAATAATCCTGGCCTTCCAAATAGTATCCATCAGAGAACTTCAACACGAAAACAGCAATCTCATTTTTTCCGGGTTTCAAATAGGATGTGATATTGTATTCAGAGGGCTCTTGTGCACCTTCATTATACCCAACCTCCTGACCATTTACCCATACAAAGGAAGCTGAAGCAATTTTCTCAAAATGCAAAAATACTTCCTGCCCTTGCCAATCAGCCGGCAAATCAAATGACTTTCTGTATGCTCCAGTAGGGTTGTATTCCTTCGGAACTTTCGGAGGAACAACCGCAAATTCTCCTGCATTTTGCCTTGCTGCTTCCGATTGCGCATATTGGTAACCCAAACTGATATTACGGAACATTCGATCGCCGTAACCCTTCATTTCCCAATTAGAAGGTACCTCAATTAAGTCCCATTCAGAATCATCGAAATCCATTTCGAAAAAATCGGACGGTATACCTTCGGGAACATCACTATAAAAGAATTTCCAATTGCCGTTAAGTAATATGTTTTGATCAGGTATATGAAATGCTCTCCCTTCCTCCTGCCCGAGCTCAAATACCTCGGTATTCTCAATGTATTTTGACCGGTTTTGTATGAAGCCGCCGTCCTGTGTCCACCCACTGCTTAAATAAAGCGTGCATACGATTAGTATAAATAGTTTTTTCATTTTTATTGGTTAGTAGTTTATCTTACCCGTGTTTTCTTTCTTTGAATACCTCTCTCCGAATCTATCTGTCCGCAGAAATTGGCTGGATCATCTGAAAAGAAAGAAACAAGGATCAGTTCAGTTAAAACTTAATGGTTTTGAGGACTTACATACTAGACGGTTCAGTCGACATCATCCACTATTCAAAAATTGAATATTATCCGATTTTATTTGACAAAACTCCTGTCATGGATAAAAGTCATATCGAGATACTTCTTGTATTTTCGTTATTTCGGGCACTAAGGAGCTCGCTTAAGCCCCTCCCATCTAACAATCCAAGAACCATCATCCGGAAATCCGGGAGCATTCCGATCCGGTGCGCCATCCCATCCTGCAGCCATCACCGCTGCAGCATAAAGTAATGCGCCATTTGTAGGCAGATAAGCACCTCCTAATCCCCGATTGATCCCGGCAATATCAAAAGCTGTCCCCAAGCCTCCAAGCAAGGATTCAACAGCCCCTTCTGCGTCTCCCATTTTGGCCTGCCCTACAGCTCCCATCGCAACTCCCCATCCCATATTTCTGCTGCCAAAAGCGCCTTCTGATGATTGGCTTATCATCTCTTTCATTTTAGCATAAGTTCGAGTGGCCGTTTCGAGTGTGATCGCCTCCGATGGAGGCATTAATCCAAGAATACCAGTAAGGCGCAATGGCCGTCCTTGACTGTCGACATAAATACCATCTTTAATTGGAAACTTTACAAGATGATTTAGGACCTTGTCCCAGTTCGGTTCTCGACCAAGCCCCATACGTTCTCTCCAGGTTTGTCCCTGTTCAATTCCCCAGTGCCAGAAAGCCAACACTTGTGGATTATCTCGAGACTCTCCCCACTCTCCTCTTCCCATATTTAATTCAATGTGATAAGTCTCGGTCTCCTTGTCCAACGTCAAAAAGTCAACCATATAATCCACTGTACCGAAAACGACTTCGGCCCATTTCTCAAGAGTTTCGCCTGTTGGGTTTAGTCTGTATTCCAGTTCTGCAAAATGTAGCGGTTGAGGTTGTTTCCATAGTAATGCCTGATTTCCCTCCCACGGAGCACTGCGCCCTGAAGGAGTAGCTGATTTTGGCCACTCTAAACCTTTAAACCCAAACTGCTTTGCCCTAGCTCGCGCAGTTGGCACAAAATGTTGATATGCTCGTACCGCCTCATCAGTCAATTGCCAACGATCCCAAAGCGCGAAATGTGCTTGGTGAAAGAAAATAATTTCAAAATGAAATTGTCCCCGCCAGGGATCTATATTCATCAGACCACTCTCGGATGAGGGCCAACTACCTGCAGCTTGAACAGCGGTTAAATATTGCGAAAGTACGATGCGACGTTCCAATTCAAACCACCTTGGATCAGTACTTTCAGAGAGATCAATAGCTCCTCCATTCATCCAAAAGTTTTCCCAGTATACTTTGTTAGCCTCTCGTGTTGATTCAAAATCAGCAATTATATCACCAATTGGATTAGGTGAATACGTGGTACTAAATTCTAAGGTTGACAGTCCATTTCCGTCAAGATACCAAACCTTATCCCCATCAAAAATCGAGGAAGTCACTTTAGCCCCTTCAGAGTAGCTCATCGCAACATGATAAGTGAAATCATCCACCTGTCTTGTAAAGTCAGCTCTGACTTTACTGGTTTGAGTGAGGGTTGTTAAGTTATTTTCGGTTCGCTTAAAATCACCGACCCATTCAATTTCATTGTTTAACGTCGGATAAGGAAAATCCAATGCCACTTTTATGATGCCGTTTGCTATTAAATCAGACTCAACTCTCACTGAAACCTGGTCGGTATGCGGATGCACATAAGTTGTTACCGTCACTTGTTGACCACTTCCTCCCATTTCAGCGGGATTGACCCAAACTCCTTTGTTTATCCATTCACCGCTCACGACAAAACTTGTGGTGTGTGTACCGGTCCATAGATCGATGCTTCTTTTGGCATTGCTTGTGATATCCTCAACGGTTAACTCAGCGCCATCATATCTGACAAAACGTAAGCGCCCCAAATTTACAATGTGGGGATTATCATACATCCAATTTGCAATCGCTTGTTTTCCCGTCGGAATAGTATCTGGCCCAATGTAATGATCTCCATTTTTCACATTGATGAATGAACCGGTTGGTGGAATTTGGTCAGGACTAATGCCTTGAGGTAGTGGAAATGAATGCCATCCCCAATGAGACATTGTGTTACCACCAAAGGTCTGAAGTCCTGTTCCATCCACACCAATACAAAACTCACCGTTCCCCATCGGGATCTGCCCTCGCTCCTCCCATGGCCACCGGATGTTATGTCTTGTCACCAAAGCATGACGATCTATTGGTTTGGGAGTTGTTGCGTAAGCGCCAACTGATGTATGTAGAAATACAAGTAGAAAAAAGGTAAAGATTGATGAATATTTTTGGGGGTGCATCTTGATTAGTATTACAGGTTTTAAGAGAATAAAAAAATGACTTAGAATGCCAGCTCTGTACGACTGGACATAAGCTAGATATTCCAGCTCTAAAATGAACCAGAAGAAATACGATGAAAGATATCTAAGGAAGGTATCTTCTTCTGAAAATACCTTCCTTAGATCAATAGGAACTGCTATTTATTAATAACCTGAATTCTGAGGGAATGTCCCCATTAACTCTATTTCTGATTGAGGAATAGGGTAATTAACCATATAGGGCTGCATAGTTCTCCCTGCTACATTCGTGGAATTTGAGCCGACCTTAAAATATAAGCTCACTCGTTCAGCTAATAAACCTAGCCTCTTCAGCACAAACCAGCGAGAATGCTCAAAGGCCATCTCTCTTGCATGCTCCTCGAGGTAAGAATCTAAACTTATGGATGTATAGTCGAAGGACGAGTCATTATTAAATGCTCTACGTCTAACCATATTAATGTATTCCAAGGCCGTAGCATCTGTGTCTCCGCCCAATCGCCAATGTGCTTCTGCTCCGAAGAGTAGTGTCTCCGCAAAGCGATAATGGATATAATTTTGGTAACTATCTGTAGATGTTGCCGGTTTGTTTTCGTCGTGAAACTTTTTAAGACTCCAATGGTACCGTCTGTAGTTGTCTTCAGTTGAAACAAATGGTTGCCCAAAATTCGGACTATCTGGATTATTCACAACATATGCACTTTGATCATAGTAATAAGTAACATATCGCTGGTCGTTTGTCTGATCATACAAGGACTGCAAATAATCGTTAGGAAATGCCCATCCAAATGCGTTTCCACCGTATTCAACTGCTTGAACCATTTCGCCACTTCCAGCTTCGTAATAACGATTGTTGAAAAAGCTTGCGTAAGCAGTTGCTCCACCACCTGCTGATTCGTTTCCACTTGCCAACTCTTGGCTGAATTGATAAGTATATAATGATTCTGCATTATTTCTGTCGCCAGAAAATACCTCATCCACCCCTACTAGATGATATGTTCCATTTTCAACGATAGCATCATACTGATCTGCAGCTTCCTGCCAATCTTCCTGCCACATCGCAGCGTTACCTCTTAGCTGTCTTGCAACACCTTGTCCGTAACGTCCTTGTTCGACTACCCAATCAAGTTTTGATATTGCAAAATCAAGGTCACTGTTTACCAAAGCCCAAATGTCGGCAGGTTCTGCCGCCGCATATTCCACGTCTTCATTTGGTTCCGTCTTAAGTACAATGTTGTGATAAATAGTATATAGTTCCATGTATACTTCACCCCGCATTGCTCTCACCTGAGCTACAAGTACATCTTTTTTCGTTTCGTCCATATCAATATTTGGAGCATTTGCAATGAGAGCGTTGCATCGTTCAATTATTAAATACAATTGATCCCATTTGCCTGTAGGTCCGATTGCCGCAGGGTTATATTGATTCGGATCATAAGCCCAACTTGACGCAATTCGAGCAACGCCTAAGTCAGTGGCGATTCTGAAAAACGCACTTGCTTGTATAGGTGCATCTGTTCCTGCAGGATAATACAACTCTCGCATCAAATTATAAAGTCCAGTTACACCTGACTCTAAACCAGCCTCTGTGGTGTATAAAAACTGTGCATCAATAACGTCAATAGGCTTTTCATCTAATAAACTATCACATGAGCTTATTAACAAGAACGACAATAACAGAATATAGATATTCTTGAATTTATTTAATTTATTAATTAATTTCATCTTTCTTCAATTTTTAAATTCTACTAAAATCCAACTTGAATACCTGCAGTTACTGAAATCGACTCAGGATATGAATAGGCATTGTTTTCGGGACTAAAAGACTGAAAATCTGTCACCGTAATTAAATTGTGCCCTGTGACGTAGACTCTAAATTTACTCAAGCTCCATTTATCAATAATTTTCTTTGATAATGAATAACCTAGTGTTACGTTTTGCAGTCTAAAAAACGAAGCGTCCTCCAAACCGGCTGTTACGTTACCCAAATCCATAAATCGTCTACCTCTGGCTTCCAATGGTCTAGGGCGATCTCCTGTTGGATTTTCCGGTGTCCAATAATTTACTTTAACCCCCGACAAGATACCTCTCGGATTACCACCAGTCTGATAGTCGACTAAAAACGGATTAAACTTGGTAACACCTTGAACTGTATACAGACTCATTGAGAAATCAATATTCTTGTATTCCATACTCAAATTGAACGTACCGTACCAGTCTGGAGTTTGGCTTGTAATAACCCGGTCGTCAGCATTCAGTTCACCATCATTAGGATCTCTGTCCCAAACTTGAATATCTCCCAATTCGGCATTAGGTGTGTTCGAATTGTCTATTTGTTCTTGAGAACTAAAAATACCAACCATTTTATAGTCATAATAAGCATCAATTGGCTTTCCAATAAACCAACGGTTGGCAACATCATCATCTTCTTTTCCGTCACCATCTTTGTCCTCGCCATACAAACTGATTATTTTGTTTCGGTTACTATTAATAACAACGCCTGCGCTTAAGGTGAAATCTTCCTTTTTAATGATATCAGCATTTAGCGAAGCCTCAATACCTTTATTTTCGATCTCACCAACATTGGTTTTGCTAACAGAGTAACCTGTTACTGCCTCGAGTGCACGATCTACAAGTAAATCTTTAGTTCTGGTATTATAAAATTCAACCGTCCCACTTAACCTGTTATCAAGAAAACCATAATCAAGCGCTAAGTTTAGCGTCGTAGATGTCTCCCATTTAAGATCAGGGTTAGGAAGGCTGGCGCCGGGCAAAAGACCTCCTGTCTTAACTCCATTAATAATATAATCCCTGGGCACTAAAGTACTGAGGCTTTGATAGGGCTCTATCCCCTCATTACCAACACTACCGTAACTAGCCCTTAGTTTTAACACATTGATACCACTGTTAGCCATGAAATCTTCATGATGAACATTCCATCCACCTCCTACTGCCGGAAAATATCCCCATTTGTTATTAGCACCAAACACACTGGAGCCATCTGCACGCATTGAAGCTGACAAATAGTACTTACCTGCAAAGTTATATTGAGCCCGACCTACAAAGGAAACCAGATTTCTATCTAATCCCCCAATCGAAGTTTGATTTGTACCTGCCGCTGATATCGCGTAAATCCCTAAATTATCATTAGGAAAATTCTTTGCTTCATTGGTTAAATAATAGGTCTTTGTATTTAAAACACTTTGTACAAATGTTAGATTTAATTTATGATCCTCATTATCAAAATCAAAATCATAGTTAACGATATTCTCCAATTGCCATGATTTATTCTCATCATAAGTGATTGAGCCCAACCCTTGACCTCCGGCCTGAATACCTAACAATGATTTAGAAGAGTTGTAAATGATGCTTTTTCTGTTTACAGTCGTTCTGCTGGCATTAAATCTATAGCTGAATCCTTTGAACGGTTTAACATCTAAAAACACGTTTATGATGTCTCTCTTATCATCAATTGTATTGGTTATTTCATTTAAATCCAATAAGGGGTTGAAACTATCCTGAACATCACTTGGATGTATTTTTAGACTACCGTCCTCATTATACACTTGCCCTAAAGGAGAAGTAGTTATAGACCTTAACAACATTGACCCTGCATCATCGGTATAAGCAACCCCTGGATTATCCTTATTCGAAATTTGGTAGGATGTATTTACACCCAATTTTAGCCAATCACTAATTGTTTGGTCTAGATTTAAACGAATCTGACCTCTCTTAAAGTCTGACCCTTTAATAAGTCCTTCTTGTCTAAAGAAATTAAAACTACTGTAAATCTTCGTCTTTTCTGTACCTGCAGCAACACTAATATCTGCATTCGTGATATTAGCATTGCTGTTAATAATCTTGTCCTCCCAATTTATGTAGTCACGCGAGGCTATGGTCTCAAGTTCTGAAGCCGAAAAGACTTGATCATCGGGTAAAAATACCCCTCCGTTAGATGCTCTAAAAGCTTCACGCTTGTACGCGATAAATTCATCACCGTTATAGGTTTCAAAATGCTTTTGAAGGTTCTGCACTCCGGAATAACCTGAAAAATTAATCTGAATTTTCCCTTCTTTCCCTCTTGCAGTGGTTATTAATATGACACCATTTGATGCACGCGCCCCATATATTGCCTGCGCAGCTGCATCTTTGAGTACTTCCATGGAAGCTATATCATTGGGGTTGACGTCATTTAGGCTGGAAACTTGAACGCCATCTACAATTACCAATGGGTCATTACCACCGTTTATCGATCTTTTTCCCCTTATCTGAATCGTTGAGGAACTTCCGGGACTCGCATCGGCAGTAGAAATGAGAACACCGGCAGCTTTACCTCTAAGCATTTCTCCTACATCCGATGAGGTTGTTTTCACCAGTTCGTCTGCCTTTACCGAAGTAACAGAACTGATAACATCGCTTTTTTTCTGCACACCGTAGCCAACGGCAACAACTTCTTCCAGACCAATCGTACTTTGATCTAAAGTTACATTGATTGAATTTAGTCCATTTACTGGGATTTCTTTGGATTCCATTCCCACAAAAGAAAAAATCAATGTTGCGTTAGCAGCCACATTACTCAATGAATAATTTCCGTCGAAGTCAGTGATCACACCTTGGGTTGTTCCTTTCACCAAAATCGTAACTCCGGGTAATGGAGCCCCCGTGGAATCAGTCACTTTCCCACTAACGGTAACAGTTTGTTGGGAATTTTCCCAAAATTCATTCTGGCTACCTTCTCCTGAAAGAAGAATTTGCCGACCTTTAATCTCGTAGTGAATCCCATTGTTCTTCAGGATTACATCGAGAACTTCAGTAATGTTCTCATTATCGACATCAACATCAACTTTACGGTCAACATCAATAACTTCAGAACTATATAGGAAATAGAAATTAGTTTCGTTCTCTATTTTCTCTAAAACCTGTTTCAAAGAAGTGCTTTTGTAATTCAAAGTCAACTTTGTTTCCTGGGAGTACGATTCAAGTCCCATAACTTGAATTATCGTAACCAATAAGAAGAAGGCTGTTAGTTTCATTACCAATAAAATTTTTCGCGCAATACACGCATTTCCCACCTCACTGGTGAGATAAATCGTTTTTTTCATACTTTTGTTTAGTTTTTAGTTTGAAATAACTCTTTCACTGAGAGTTGTTTTTTTAAAACTCAGGCAGAGTGATGTGGCGCATTACTCTGCTTTTTAAGTTCAACAGCAGTTACGTTCCATGCTTTATTTAGTTTATTTGATTACCTCCTTTTTTATGAATTAAAACTTTCTTTTCGGTGAATGTCCCGTCGGTTTTTTTACTTCGGGCAATTATCGTATAAGAAATTGGAGCGATGCTTTCCATCATCTCCAGAACCTGTTCTAATGGTTCGTCAACAAAAGTTGCAGTAAAAGTCAGATATTCCAATCCAGGATCTTCTAACTGTATTTTGACATTATACCAACGGGATAAGCGCTCAACTACCTCATCCAACGGATTTTCTCTGAACACTAATTTACCCTCTTTCCAAGATACATAAGCAGTAAGATCTTCCGCATGAAGTGAATACTTATTCGTATTCTCATCAAAGACAAAATGTTCACCTGGAATCATTTCACAGACCTCTTTTGCGTCATCTTTGGAGCCATTTAAAATGATCACTTTCCCTGACTCCAGCGAAGTTTCAAACTTAAGATCCTCTCTAAATGACTTTACATTAAAGGAAGTTCCAACAGCCTTAACCGCTAAATTTCCGGCCTGTACGACAAAAGGAATTTCTTTATTTGTCGCAACTTCGAAATAAGCTTCTCCATCTAATTGAACAGATCTCGTACTTCCAACAAAATGATGAGGATAAGTCAGTTTGCTCCCCTGGTTCAACCACACGACAGTTCCGTCAGATAATTCAAACTGTGTCCTCGAATTGGGGGGAGCAACAACTTCATATTTCGAAGAGTCGCTTAAATAATCAAAGCGATCTGACTCAAAAAACTGAATGTAAACATACAAAGTTAACACTGGGAGCACCAGGACTGCTGCTACTTTTGAAACCAGCCGCACTAATTGCCGTGTCTTTCCGGATAGAGTGTGCTTTCTTTCTGCTAGTCTCTTTGATTGATTTAGATTTATGGTGTGGTGAACTTTATCTAGCCGAGACTGTGCTAACTGGAGATCTGGATTCAATTCAACGCCAATTTCATCCCAAACGCTGCGAAACAAATTGACATCGGTGTTCCCCTGAGTTATTTCAGCATAGAATTCATCAACTTCCGTCGCGTTACATTTATTTAATCGGAATTTATTTAAAAGGTCTTTTGTCATAGCCATTCATTTTCAATTGATCTTAATAAAGCTATTAAAATCACTTGACTAAACAGAAAATCCAAAGATGATTTCTGCGGTCAACTAATGGTTAGACGTCCAAGCTTAAAAAACCACTATTCCACTAGTGATTTTTTTATAAAAAAAGATGAATAAAGAATAGCATCGCCAAATATGACTTGCCCATATGCTCTTTCAAAAAGCGATGGGCTTTCACGATGTGATTTTCGACTGTATTTACAGATATATTGAGGGCTTCAGCAATCTCTTTGTAGGAACAATTCTCAAAATGTTTCATTTTAAATACCTCACGTTGACGCTCCGGCATTTTTTCCACTAGAACGTTCAGTGCTTCCCTCATTTCTTCGGTATCCAATTGCTCCACCAGATCAACCTCATCTGTCTCAACTTGTACTGACTTTACGTATTCGACATAGCGTGTATCGTGCACCCTTCTTCTTAAAAAGCTGATCGTCGTATTATAGCCAATCGTAAATAAATAGGAGTTGAATGCAGAATGCGCTTTTAACTTTTCTTTGTTTTCCCAGACCTTCACAAAAACCTCATGGACAAGATCTTCTGTATCTGTAGGATTCTTGACAAGAGAAAAAATAAATTTCTGCAACTTGTAATTAAACATTGAATAGATTTCATCAAATGCCTGCATATCTCCGAGAGTAAATCTTCTGACTAAAGATTCGTCAACGCGATGCATATTATCTTTCAGTGTTTTATCTGCCATAAAAAGTGAGACCAACTAGCAGACACGAATGTACAAAAGAATGTTCGTAAACCAAATTGCAATCACTATTTAGCCCCATCCATGGTTCGTAGATGTTAGTCGCCACTTATTCCGTCCGGGCATCCGGACAAAAAAGTGACGACTCTCCTTTAATAGACAAATATTTCTACTGCTCAAGCACGACAAGCTGTAATGTATTTGGTTCTAACTCCAAAGACATGCTATAATCTTTACCTCCGTTGAGATATCCCTCTTGAACCAATTGAAGATTGCAATTATCCGGATTTGCATGATAATTGCTCGTATTTCGGTCGATTCGATAATTTCTAACCGTTAATTTTTTACCTCTTAATGATTCGGGCAAATTCGAAATATTTAGTTCACATTTAAATCCTTCCGTCAATTTACCTTGATAATTCCAAACCATCACAGCAACACCTGAAGAATCCAAAGACGCCATTGAATACAGCCCTTTCCCTTCTGTCGGTTCAGAGGAAATCTCCGCAGCGACCCTCGTATCTTTCATTTTAGAAAGCATAACCATCATATTACCATAAGGGGTGAATTTTTCTGTTTGGACAAAAGGTAGTCCAAGATCAGTCCTTGTAACCAATTGGTCCTTCCTACCTTCACTGCGATGGCGCATTACCCAATTGAAAGGGTAAGTATTTTTACTTTCCATATACCAATACAGGATTGACGCCATCCCCGCCGCCTGACGGAGATGATCGTTTTTCATGGAAGTAAAATCGTCGAAAGCCGGGCCTGGGTACATCCCCATTTCTGTAATAAATACGGGAATATCAACACTGATATTCCTGCTCGCAAGTTCTTGATTCAAGATTGCACGCTGATCCTTTACGAGTGAAGGATCGTCTTTAAACAGAATATACGCTGCATCCGGTTTTGTATAATACCCATGAAACGATATAAAATCGATCCTTTTATCGGACGATGGATCTTCGAGATAGGCATCAAGAAAAGGTTGCAGCCATGTAAGCGAAAATTGTGAAATTGACGGTCCTCCAACCAACAATGGGGTTTCAGGATTCAAGTCTGCATTAACTTTATTTACGGCCTTATAATAGATTTTATAATACTGATAATAGTTTGCGGGGGTCACTCCCTCGTTGGCATAATCTGGTTCATTAGTAGCCTCAATATATTTTATCTTAGGGAAGTTCGTTTTTAATTCCTTCAGAATTCGAGCCAGACGTTCGATTTTTTCATCATCACTAACGTCCCATCCACGCACGACTCCAAGATGACTGCAATTGACCATCACATCATCCGAGATTCTACAGGCATCTGATAAGTAGTCCGACATTTCACGAATATCAACTTTACCCGTCGTATCATTGTAGTACTTGTTCCCAATAAACCAAACACGATAGATCGTTCCGTGTAATCCATTTTTGTTGTAAAAGTCAACATCTGAATCTCGCTGCTCGACAAACACGCCGCTACTTTCAAAGTTATTATATCTTTCTGCATGCAAGAATTCACCATTTGAATTCGCACAATTGACGTTCACCGTTGCATTTGTCTCGCGGGTTGCGAGCATTGGCACAATGGGTGCATTTATATCAATTCCTTGCTGCTTCAAATATTGTTTAACCTCTTCCGATATTGCTGGTTGACTCGTTTTTTGTTCTGGTTTCGATTGTTGAGCATTTGTACAGTTTGAAAAAGCCAACATGGAAAACAGAAATATTAGTATTTGTAGGTTTTTCATTTTTCAGATTTTTACAGTTCGTTTTTCATTTCGTTAATTTCAACTTTCGGCACGAGTGACTTGCTTACCGCCTCAATCAGAATATCATTTTTCAGATTGAATTTTTGTGACAATCTAATATCCTCGCATGAAGCACCGATTTTCACAGTATACTCTCCCGCATCAGCTATCCATGCAGACTTCTCGGAATAAAAAGACGCCAGTTTATTTCCATCGATGTTGAAGGAAATAGTTTGTGACTCACCAGGTTGTAACAATTTAGTTTTTGCGAAACCTTTGAGCTCTTCAGCTGGTTTATCGAGTTTATTTTTCGGGGCACTAATGTACAGCTGAACAACCTCTTGACCAGCCACTTTACCGTTGTTGCTCACTTTAATACTGACCTCAATTTGATTTTTAAATTTTGGAGAGCTCAATTTTAAACCGCTGTAGTTAAACTCGGTATAACTTAGCCCATACCCAAAGGGGTAAGCAGTTTCTACATTGTACGTATTGTAATATCGATAACCGACATAAATACCTTCTTCATAAACAACCTCTTCCGGCTTATAGGCTGGTGATCCGGGAAAATTTCTTGCAGAAGGAACATCTTCATATTTGACAGGGAATGAAGCAGGAAGCTTTCCCGATGGATTAATTCTTCCACTTATTATGTCTGCGACAGCATTTCCTGCTTCCTGTCCGGGCTGCCAGGCTATTAAAATAGCATCCGGCATATCTTTCCAACTTGTTGTTTCAATCACACCGCCGACATTCAACACAACGACTACTCTCTTCGCCTTTGCGTGAAAAGCTTTCGTTATGGTTTCAATATTGCCTACTTCTGTTTCCGTTAGATTAAAATCTCTTTCAATTTTTCGATCCTCCGTTTCGCCTGAATTACGACGAATGGTTATTAATGCTACCTCTGCATTATCTGCAATCATCTCTGCAAATTCCTTGGTCACAGGCATCTCTGCTGCTCTTTTTATCCGACCTCTTATAGCATCCATCATGTTTTGCTTGGGTGTGTTTTCTTGGATGAAGTTGGTATATGCCTGTTTAGATACATTCTCGATCGAATAACCGCTATTTATCAGGCCATCAATAATATTTACTGTTGGGCCTGCACGCATTACAAATCCACTACCTGAACCTCCTACATTGGTAACATACGATCCGTTTCCAAACAATGCAATGTCTTTGTCCTTGTCTTTTAAGGGCAGAGTGTTGACATCATTTTTCAATAAAACCATCCCTTCTGCTCCAGCGTTGCGGGCTATTTTAGCGTTATTGTCCAAATCAGGTTTATTCGAATAGTTGTATCCCCTGAATTTTGGTGACCTCATTGTATTTTTCAAAATCCATGCGATATTTTTATCCAACACTTCTTCTTGCAGTTTTCCACTTTTAACTGCTTGAATGATTACCGTATCCTGATATGGACCGGGCATTATCAGGTTCAAACCTGCCTTCATTTGTTCGACAGGATCTTTGCCTGTATCCCAATCCGACATGATTATTCCCTCATATCCCCAATCGTTCCTAACGATAGTTGTCAGCAAATCGTAATTTTCAGTTGCTGTCACGCCGTTCACCGAATTATAAGAAGCCATCAGAGTCCAAGGATCTGATTCTTTTAATGCAATCTCGAAGCCCTTCAGATAAATTTCACGGAGAGCCCGTTCACTAATTACAGCATCTACCGCTATACGGTTAGATTCCTGATTGTTTGCTACAAAGTGCTTAACCGAAGTTCCAACACCTTGCGATTGGATTCCGGTTACCATCGCTGCACCTATTTTGCCGGAGAGTAACGGATCTTCAGAATAATACTCAAAATTTCGCCCTCCCAACGGATTTCTATGAATATTCATACCAGGTGCCAGCAATAAATCAAGTCCGTATTCCAAGACTTCATTGCCCATACATTTCCCAATTTCACAGACAAGGTCGACGTCCCATGTTGAGGACAAGTTAATCGCTATCGGATATGCAGTTGTCCGTGAGCCAAAACTAGGGCCAGCGGGACCATCAACCATTTCAATGGTTGTAACACCCAAGCGTTGTATTTCCAGGGTTCTTCCCACTGCTCCTGAAACATAAACCTTTGTTTTATCAGCTAAACTACCGGGAATCGGTTGGTTGGGAATCTGAAAACCCATATTCTTTTCTTTCTCCCCCATTTTTAAACCAGTACCAACAACAAGTGCAGCTTTCTCTTCTAGCGTCATCGAAGCAATTACATCTTCAATTGTTGATTTCCCCAATTGAGAGAGGTTTGAGGCATCTTGTCCGTACATGTTTTCAAAAGGCACTAGATTACCTGTAAGCAAACAAAGACCGGCTATCATCAATTTGAATCGTTTCATTTCTTAAGTGTAAGATTAAACAGCCTCCAAGTCAGCTCCGAATAATGGATTAGAACCGTTTGGTTTCTGGCTAATGATAAAATTTGACATTGGATTGTTAAATTCTGTGTTTTAGAACTTAACAGCACTTTTGAAAAGAGGTGGCCATTCGACCACCTCTTAATTTATGACAGTTAATTGTGACAATGCATGCCGCTTACATCAAAGCCATCACGAAGGATGCCTGTAGTAATTCCTGAGGCCGCAGTGATTGTAGCTATTTCTTTGGTCCAAATAAAGCTAAACTCTCCGTTGACAGGACTTCCTCCTGCATATTCGGTATAGGTTGCATCTAGTAACGAAATGGTGCCGGCATCACTTGGACATTCAAGAACAACTGTTGCTCCAATAGGAATTTTAGCACATTCTTCAAGCGATACAGAAAAAATAGTATAACCACCACTTTCAACTATCGAATATTCAAGATCTGTATTCATGTCAATAAAGAATAGGGATGAAATGTCAAAACCGTCTCGAATAACTCCTGTCGATATCCCACCTTCAGCAGTAATTGTTGCAATCTCATTTGTCCAGCCGAAACTGAATTTGCCGTTGACCGGACTCCCTCCAGCATATTGAGTGTATGTAGCATCCAGTAGTGAAATCGATCCATCGTCGCTCGGGCAAGAAAAATTAACCGTTGCACCAACGGGTATTTTCTCACATTCTTCAGCAGTAACTGAGAATATTGTATACCCTCCTCCGGAAGTAATTGTGTATTCGAGGCTGGTTTTCGAATACAAGGCATAAGCACCTGAAATCTCAAATCCGTCACGAAGGACGCCTGTTGTTATTCCGCTCCCTGCGGTTATATTAGCAATCTCCTGGGTCCAAACAAAACTGAATGTTCCATCTACAGGAACACCTCCTGCAAATTCAGCATAGCTTGCATCAAGGAATGAAATTGATCCTGATTCTCCGCATTCAAAAACGATTGTCGAGCCAATTGGAATTTGGTCACAATCTTCGTCTGGCACACTTAGAATAGTATATCCTCCACCTGTAGTTACTGTATAATTTAAATCGACTTTGGTTACACTCGATGATGGGAAACCGTCCTGCTCCACATATAAAAATCTCATAACATCATCATTTATTATAATCAGACGACTTTTTCTCACAAGAGTGCTATCGTTTTGGATATATGAGACCTTAAGGGAATCTCCGCTCTCAATTATTTCATAAGTTAACCAATCTGTTCCGGTCTCATCAACGGTAACAGTATATTCGTTATTTGCTGAAACACCTATGGTAAAGCTTCCGGTTGTATACGGAACTATTGTTTCTGATGTCTCCAATTCAAGGGTGGCCTTAATAATTACTTCGTCATCGTCACTACATGAGGTAAAAACACAGGCTGATGAAAAGATTATTAAAACAGCTAATATTATTTTAATTTTTATCATTATGTTCAGTTTGATTTGTTAAAACTATATACTTAAAAAGCATCTCATAATTGTTTAACAATGGCTCTTATTACCAACCATTATTTTGTACCAAGTTGGGATTAAGAAGGGTTTCGGAATACGGATAAGGGAAAAGCTCATCACGCCCTGATTGAAAACCCGAAGCTCCTGCAAAATCCTCTGCATCGACATCGTAGTCGCTTGTTCCCGAAACATATCCGTAAAAAGTATAGGTTGTAATTCCTCGGTTTGCGAGTGCTGTGGGTGCATCCCCCCAACGTATAAGATCCAAATAACGTTCTCCCTCAAAGGCAAGTTCTGCTCTCTTTTCATCTTTTACGTCCTGAAGATCCAAAGATCCCAGCGCACTAAGGCCGGCACGGACACGAACCTGATTCAGTGCTGCCAATCCTTCGGAGATTTTTGTTCCTGATTCAGTACATGCTTCGGAATAGAGTAAAAGTACTTCTGCATATCTCATTCCCGGCCAATTGGTATAGGTATAAGGTAGCCCAGCTTCTCTTGAATCAGGCACCACTTCGTCGGACCAGGCAAGCATCTTACTTCTGAAATATCCCTGACAATTAATCATCGATGCATCCGTCTTCCAAAATTTAGAAACTGCGTCTTCTGCGTCAGTGGCTAAATCAAGATCAACGAATCTCTGCAGAATATCTTCATAATCCCAAATAGTCCCGAAGTAGCGAGATTTTCCTTTTTCGCCCCTGGCAACCATAAAGTCATAAAAGTCCTTATTCAGGTCAGCTCCGCTTACCCCCTGCTCCGTAATACCTCCAGGAACCGTAACATTGGCAGTATTCCAAGTAAATCTCATAAATCTGAAGTCTCCTTCATTCATATAAGTGCTTGCCGTGGAGTTATCGTCAACATTCCACTCCCACATATATTCATCACAAAAATCTGCAGACATATGGTACAACTCCGTAAAATCATCTATCAAGTCATATTTCCCCGAGCTAATAACCTTTTCCAGACTTGCTATTGCACCGGTATAATCTCCTTTAAGTAATTGTGCTTTACCCAAAAGTGCATGAGCAGAATGCAAGGTTACCCGGCCTCCAATCTCCTGTTGACCACCAAGTCCTGATTTTTCAGGCAGCCTGGTGATTGCCTCTTGCAAACTTGTTTCTACATAATTCCACAGCTCTTCCGTAGTTCCATTCTCAGGAGTCAATTCACTAGCGGTCAAAACATGATCTACCAATGGAGGGTTACCCCATAAGCGGATTAGGTTAGTATAGGCATATGCTCTCCAAAAGTATGCTTCACCAATAATCTGCGTCTTAACTTCTGAATCTGGTTCCAGCTTTTCAATTATCAGGTTACAGAGATAATTGATATTGTAAAAGTTCGTAAAATACTGGTTGCCTGTATGATTTGACGCATTAACATTAATGTTAGAGTAGAGTCCGCCTGTTGAAGGGGAATCATCAGACAAGGAGTTTAACAAGTTCACCCAAAAATATCCGGTTACATTATACACATCTGCATAGACATATGCGATTAGAGATTCCGCATCGGCGTCAGTCGCATTTGCATAATAACTGTCTAAGTTGGCAACACTTTGCTGATCAATATCCAAAAGATCCTCGTTACACATGGTAAATAACAACCCGGTAACCAGTAGTGCTACTATTGTATTGAATTTTCTCATTGTTGTAATACCTTAAATTAGAATGATACATTAAGACCAAATAACACCTGTTTCATTGCAGGATAGCGCACCCTGTCAACTCCCATTCCTCCACCTTGAGACATACCGTTTGAACTTCTTGGTTCATCTCCTTTTGAAAGGCCAGACATAACTTCAGGATCATTACCTGGATATTTCGTAAACGTGAAGAAATTATCCATTGACAAATAAGCTCGAAGTGACGACATCTTTAGTTTAGAGATCAACTTCCTTGGGAAGGTATAGCCCAGCTGTATTTGCTTAATCTTAAAATATGATGAATTAAATACGAAGTCATTCGATGAGCCGTAATAATATAAGCTCGTCGTATTATTCCATAAACTTGGAGCGGGGTGTACTCCGTCAATGTTATCCATCGACCAGTGATCTTTCGTAATTGCTGTCGGTAAATTGCCTTTGGGTTGGTCCAAACGTGCTATAGCCCAAAACAGTTTTGATCCTTGAACACCAGAACCAAAAACTTTCAAATCGAAGTTCTTATATTCTGCAGTTAACGTTATTCCGTATGTATAGTCTGGAATGCTTGATCCGACATAATCTTTTCCATCATCTGTCCCGAGTTCCTCACTTGTCTTATAAATTGGCTGACCGGTCAAATAGTCGATGTGGTCGATAATATTTGTTCTGAGGTACCATATCGGATAACCAACTTCAAAATAGGTAGCTTCTGTGAAAAAACCACCACCTCCAGGGTAACGACCTTCTTCATAAGGACTTTCCAAAACCTCATTATGAAGTGTGGAAATATTTCCTTGTATTCCATAGCTAAATTTACCAATTCGATCTTTCCAATCGAGTTCAAATTCCAAACCTGAGTTTTTTATTTTACCGAGATTCACCCATTGGCTTGAAGTTCCGGAAACTGCAGGAGCAGTCATCTCGGTAAGTAAATTCGTTGTTATTTTGTTGTAATAGTCGAATGAAAAAGACAAACGATCGCTAAAGAATCTAACATCAGCACCAATGTCATACTGTTTAGACTCTTCCCAGGTTAAATCCTCATTTGGAAGAACATCTGATGGTGCAGATCCGGCTATAAGCGCATCATTAAAGTTATAATAATCACTTGCTAGAGTGACATATGTTGTGTACCTGTAATTACTAAGTGAATTAACGTTACCGTTTATCCCCCATGAACCGCGAATTTTTAAATAGGAAAGTATGTCCTGATTCTTTTCCTGCATGAAATTTTCATTCGAAACAACCCAGCCGGCAGACACTGAAGGGAAATATCCCCAACGATTAGATTTCGAAAGTCTGGAAGCATCATAAGCATCCGCTCGGAAGTTAGCCTGAAGAATGTATCGATCCGCATAACTCCATCCAAGTCGCCCAAAGTAAGATATATTGCTCGTTTTATCGGAACTTCCACCAATAGCATCATTTGCATCTGTAAATGAACTGTCTAAATTATGGAAATTCGGTAAAGTACTAACTAATTCGTCCGTACTTGCCGACATGTATTCCATAAGATTCTGAGTATACTGCATACCTGCCATGGTCGTGAATTCACTATTGCCTCTGGAGAAACTGTAATTCGCAAAATTTTCCCATTGGTAATAAGTGGATTGATACATGCTCTCGCTGAGCGCTGGATTTATAAGGTATTTTGTTGCACTCCACCAATAAGGCTCCCGATAGGTTTTTGTATGTGTAGATCCCAGTCCATACCCCAATCTTGAGGTAAAAGAGAAATTTTGAAAAGGAGTCAATTCTGCATAAAGTGTGCCGCCTAATGAAGAATTTCGCTTCAAATTATCGGAGTTATGTATCATCCCCAAGGGATTCTGTGGTTCTATAATAAACCGGGAAGTACCGTAAAGTTGGTTCTTGTCATTTCGAAGAACGTTATAACCTGCGGCTTCCGCTTCCAACAAGTTGTAGCCGTTTTCCGTAGGTGCGTCGGCATCATTTTCATAGAAAGTGGGTACAGTCGGATCGAAAAAATAGGCACTTCCGATTACACTATTAACAGAATTATAGGCATTTTGAGATACTGATATCGTAGTGCTGTGCTCAATGGAGTTTGTTGTCCCTACCTTTATCCAATCATTTATTTTGTAGGAAGCGTTTAACTGTCCAATGTATCTTTTGTTGACATCCTTATCGCCAACAACCATACCGTCGTTTTTACTGTATTTAACAGATGCGAAAAACAAACCATCATCGTTACCTCCCTCAAATCCTATTATATGACTTTGTGTTTCTCCATTTTCAAAAACTTCGTTCTGCCAATCTGTATTAGCACTTTGAAAAGCACCTTGAGAAACACCTGCATCCGACCAAAACTGTTTAAATTCATCCGCATCCATCATGTCAACCTTATTTGTCATAGATTGAATGCCAAACTGCGTATTATAGAAAACACGACTTGTTCCCCTTTTACCGGTTTTAGTTGTTATGAGTACAACACCATTACCTGCTTCGGTTCCGTAGATTGCACCGGATGCAGCATCTTTTAATATTTCGATAGATCCGATATTTTCAGGATCAAGGAAATCAATATTATCTACTTTTAATCCATCAACAATAAATAAAGGATTAGATAAACCATTACTTGAATACCCCCTGATTCGAAAGCTTGTACCTGATCCAGGAGCTCCACTCAAAGCCATAATCTGAACTCCAGCAACTTTACCTTGAATCGCACGTCCAACATCACCTGTTGACCTATTTTCCAAAGCTTCTGCTTTTACCGATGCGATCGCTCCCGTGACATTACTTTTCTTTTGTGTACCATATCCAATGGCAACAACTTCATCTAGTTCATTAATTTCTTCATCAAGAACAATATTTATTTCTTTTCGACCTTCAACTAAGACCAATTGATCATTATACCCAATGAACTTTACGAATAACCGCCCCGCACCTGGAATATTGCTTAAATTAAACTTCCCATTGGCATCTGAAATTGTTCCTATAGTCGTCCCCTCTAAAATAATCGTCGCACCTGGCAACGGATCTCCTACGCCGTCTGTGATCGTCCCTTTAACTGAGATGTTCTTTGAAAGGTTCTCTTGGTTAGAACTATCTCCCCTCTTTAAAATCGTAATTATTTTGCCGTTTACTTTAAAGGTTAGATCATCAGGTAAAATCTCTCTAAGCAAGTTCTCTACGGACTGGTTACTAACTTTGACTGACACTTGCTTATTGACATCGATGTCACTATTGTTATAAAAAAAAGCACAACCACTCTGCCTTTCGACTTCCCGCAATAACTCCTTTATAGATATATTATCATTATCTATTGTTACACTCTTTATTTCCTGCGCCATAACGTTTAAAGAGAGTATGGTACAAATGAATAATAGAAATAAAATCCTCCCCGGCTTCTTAGCTGTAAAAGCCTCGAATAAAACGTTTTTTTTCATACAGATTAAATTAGGTTTTATTTTCATAGTTTAGATACTATTAAATTTATTAATTGGAATGGTTAGGTAAGTGAATTGTAAAGACTATGTTCATCGGCGTACTATTTAGATTATTCTGTATATAGATTTTCTATTCTGAATGATAGTAAACAACGTTATTTGAAATCTTGTACTTAAAAGGAGTCAACATCGCAATCTGCTCTAACACGTTATCCAAGCTTTCATTATAGACCACAAATGTAAGACGGGGACTCGGGTCAAATTTGCCGGTTACCTCAAACTCCACGTTGTACCAGTGCTCAAGGTTCACAAGAATATCTTTTAAAGGTAGGTTATCAATGAGCAATTGTTTACCCGTCCAACTGGTATAATTGGGCACATAGACCTCATTTAACTCAACTGATTTATCAATAACTAATCTTTCACCTGGAACCATTCGAATTGGCTTGAATATACTTTTCCCGGTAACTTCAACCAGTCCACGCTCTAGAACCACTTCAGCATATTCACTCGACGAATAAGATTTCATATTAAAAATTGTCCCTACAACTTTAATATCAACATGCTCTGAAGCGATATTAAACGCGTGATCCGGATCTTTTTTGATATTGAAATATCCTTCGCCATCGAGATGCACGTGTCTGTTATTATCGCTGAAATCAGCTGGCACCTCCAAACGGCTGGAAGCATTCAATATGACTTTTGAACCATCTGGTAACTGGAACTCTCCTTTTGAATGGGAAGAGGTTATAAAAACTTCATTGTTGGCTACAGCTGCATATTTAACAGTTAAAAGGTATGTGGAGACAATCAACACCAAGGATGCAGCAGCAATGGATGAAATCTGAATAAACAAGCGCTTGTTATAACGATTTTTTTTCCGGTCAATAGTCTCATTAACCTTTTGCAACTTTTCACTAAATAACTGATGATCAAACTCTGGATTTAATCCAGTAGCATATTTCATCAGCGCATCATCCTTCTCCTTCCTGTTCTGAGAATTCAAAATCCACTCCTGAAATTCGAGTTGAATCTCCTCCGGGTATTCATGATCCAGGAACTCATTCACAATATTCTCAATTATTTTCTCTTCGGCCATTTCTGATATATTTTCTTTTTATTCTAATTTCACACACCCAGCCAACATCGATTAGTATGCAGTAAAACCAATGATATTGATCTTTGCAAACACCCGATCTCAAGATATCACCCTACGAATCTCTTCTCTAGCCTGGGCTAAATGATTTTCGACTGTTCTCGTACTTATATTCAGTTTCTCAGCTATCTCCTTGTGCGATAAACCTTCCTTGCGGCTCATCAAAAACACAATCTTCCTCTTCGGAGGCATTCGGTTAATTGTCAAATCGATCAACATTGACAGATCTTTTGTATGAATCTCTTCTTCTGACTCAGTTCTTAGAACAGAGAAACTACCTTTGCTCTCAATTGACTTCTTATACCTCATTTTTATTAAATTATGATCAAAAAGGTCAAATACTGAATTCCGAGCCATCTTAAAAACATACTGATTAAATGAATTTACCTTTGATATAATGTCCTTCTTCTCCCAAACCTGGAGGAAAACATTATGGGTAATATCCTCTGCAGTTTCTTTATTCTTCACCAACTTCTCGACAAAAACTTCAACTTTAGGTGCATACATTAAATAAAGTAAGTTATATGCCTGTCGATCGCCTTTAGCCAAAGATTCCAGTAGATTACGTTCATTATACATTGTCGACGCTTTTTCTTAGTCAATTCAGTGAGTTCTTTTTCAACGATTCAATTATTTAGACGGCTGAGAAATAAACTTCCCCTACTCCACATTAAAAAATTGATAATATTCGCACTAATTGAGATCGTAAATTCGATTCAGTTTTGCAATAAGTTCATGCAGAATGAGACGCATAAATCTGGAATTCAGACTAATTACACGTTTGACAAAGAAGAGGCAAAACCATCCAACATCCGCATACTAATTAGTTAATCAACACTGCATCAACAAATTTTAGCGATGACATTGACAGTCGCGACAAAATGAATAAAAAATCAGCATTGAAGAATAGTACTGCATGTATTCACCTTATCCGCTGACATTTGAAGCTTTATTTTGAGCTGAAAAATTCTTGTCTCCATCTTGAAAATAACATTCAAATGATCTAACTTTTGTACCTTTGAGCGGAAACAATAAGACGTTCTTTAAATGTGAACAAAACGGTGAACCAAAGAATTCACAAGAATATAAATATTTGATATATAGACCATTTACAAGTCGGGTTCAAATTTTGTCATCCCGACAATTAAAAATAAAGGAGTTAAAGCAATGCTTTAGCTCCTTTATTTTTTGCACGAGGGCGTTTTGAGGGCTATTTCGTAAAACTAATGACAGCCTCTAATATCACTGTTTCTCAGCGAAAACACTACCCAATAGGGACTTTTGCTTAACACTACTTTGAAAAAAAATGACTCAAAATGCACAAAAACCTGAAAACGAGTTTTTTTCAAAAAAAGTGAATAAAAATCGTCCGAAAAGTGTTAATCAAAATCGCTTCTGAAGACAGATTGTTAACCACAATTGTTAATCTAGTTTACACTGGGGATAAACAAGAGAAATAAACTTGACAACATCACATATTAACAGCCCTAACAACAATAGAATTCATCTTCGAATTAGACTATACAACAAAAAATAACAAGATTACTTTTAAAACCTTGTTATTACTCTTTGTCTATTCTATTCCACTGTAAATTGTGTTTCAGCTGCCTTCAACCAATTGGCTGAGAATTTAAATTTCACCTCACCCGGTTGTTCGCCAGCACGGACATAGGCAATCAAGCGTCCGTGGAATACACGCTGCTTGTTATCGGTGTAATCACCCATATCTTCGTTGTTACTGGCCTCGAGACCGAGTAGTTTGGCATCACCCAAAATCTGGCAAGTAACATCGTCGTCCGACAACATTACAGGGACGCCATTTTCGTCAACAATCTGAATGGCAATCTGGGCTACACCGTTCTTGCCGACGGTTTTATCTCCTTCGATAACTTTGATGGCATATGGCCGGCCTGAAGATTGAATTGCATCGCTACTCACTTGTTGGCCATCGGCATCCAAACCAATCACTTCGAGCTTGCCATCCTGGTAAGGAATATCCCAGAAAATGATTCCGGTTTCGGAATTGTAGGGTTTCTTCTCTCCAACAACTTTACCATTCAGATGTAGTTCGGCTTGTGCTGCATTGGTATAGCAAACCACGCGAATCAATTCGCCTTTCGGGTAGTTCCAGATTGGCCAGGCGTCCATCGAAGGTACTTTCTCTTCGTAATCTCCGCTCACATTTTCAGCATCCAGTTGCGACCAAACATCTTTCATCTGGCTCTTGCTGCCATGTCCCGGTGTTGGGTAGGTTCCCAGGTAAGCCATGGGTTTGTCCGACCATAGCGACTGACGGTAATAACCACGAGGCTTAATGAAACCACCGAAATCGAGCAGTCCTGAATAGAAACCACGTGACGGCCAACTGCCGGATTCGCCGAGGTAATCGATTCCTGTCCACAAGAATTGGCCAAACACAAAATCACGAGATGTTACCGCTTTCCACGCCGCCAAATCATGACGGTTCTCGCTTCCAAACAACACGCGGTTCGGATATTTGGCGTGATCGTGATCGTACAAACTTTCGGTGTAATTATATCCGGTGATATCCAACGCAAATGGGTAGCCGGTTTGGTTTGACATGGCCACACCCGCTAAACCGGCAGTCGTCGGGCGCGATTGATCATACTGCTTCACCACTTTCACCAGGCGCTCGGCAATAACTCCAAGTCGCATGGCATCGGGTGCATCCTTCTTATAACCTCCGAAAATTGGTTGGGTGAAACCCGTTTCCGCACCGCCGGCCAGCACCGGGTGCGAATAAGGGTCATTCGGGTAATCGACTTCGTTACCAATGCTCCAGGCGAAGATAGAAAGATGGTTTCGATCACGTTTTACCTGATCCACTAAATCTTTCTCACCCCATTCATCAAAGAAATCGAACGTTCCCTCGAAACCGGGAGTACCAACATTCCAGCCTTGCAGCCATTTGCGTTTCGGATATTCCCACTCATCAAATGCTTCATCTAAAACAAGTAAACCAAGCTCATCGCACAACTCATATAAATCCGGAGCTTGTGGATTATGACTGGTGCGGATGGCGTTTACGCCAATTTCTTTTAAGGTGATCAGTCTTCTTTTCCATACTTCACGAGGAACGGCCGATCCCAACACACCGGCATCGTGGTGTAAGCAAACACCTTTCACTTTCATCGATTCGCCATTCAACGCAAAACCTTTATTCGCATCGAAGGTAAAATGGCGGAAACCGGTTGTTGTTTTAGTTTCGTCAATTAAATCTTTTCCGCGGTAAACGGATGTTTTCAGCGTATATAAATTCGGTGTATCCAGTGACCAAAGTTCAGGGCTTGCCACTTTCAATGCAGTTTGAGTTTTGCCCGACTGGCTGGCGTCAACCTTCAATTTGCCGGATGACCTGGCAACCAGTTTGCCTGCTTTGTCAAACAGTTCGTTTTTCACTGTCAAAGCAGAGGACTCAGAAGAACCGTTGTCAACGTTCACTTCAACCTGCAGCTGATAGCCTTTCCCTAGTTGCTCCGGGTAAGCATAAACGCCCCACTCGGCAATATGAACCGGGTTGGCATACACCACCCAAACGTCGCGATAAATACCAGAGCCGGTGTACCAGCGCGAATCGGCCGACTGGCTGTGATCCACCCGAACAGCAATCACATTCTCCTCCCCAAAATTGATGTAAGGCGTTGCATCGTACATGAAAGAAATGTACCCGTTGGGCCGCTTGCCCAGCGATACACCGTTCACGAACACCTCGCTTCTATTGTAAACGCCCCCGAAAAACAGGTATACTTTTTCACCTTTTTTATCGGCGGGAATTTCCACGTGCTTGCGATACCAGCCAATACCTCCTGGTAAATAGCCGGTAGCACTGGCCAATGTCGGACTTAACTGTCCTTTCACGCTCCAGTCGTGAGGCAGATCAATGGATTGCCAACGGCTATCGTCCAAACCGGGCTGCTGCCCGTTTTCGACATCCTTCAGCACAAATTTCCAATCTTTGTTTGTGAGCATCGCTTCGCCAAATCCGGGTTGAGCGTGCAACGAGCCAATGCCAAGCAGGCAAAGCAAAAGCGGGAATATTAATTTCAGCTTCATATCTTTTCGTCTATCTAGTTTCTTATTCAACAGGAGAAATTCCTTTTACAGTAGGTGATACTTGTTTAATTGTACCGTCGGCATTGAATTCCATTTTGTCAATGCAAACTTCGCGGTGGTATCCGGGACCATCACTTAAATGTTTGTTATTGATGCGGTGATAAACGATGTACCATTCATCTTTACCGGGAACCTTTACGACGGAGTGGTGACCAGTACCGTAAATGCCATTGGCGGCATCCTGAATCAACACAATTGGTTTTTCTGCTACTTTAATTGGCCCCATTGGTGATTTGGAAGTACCGTAGGCCACATGATAGTTTGCGGAACCGGTATCGTCAACCGACCACATAAAGTAGTAAGTTCCTTCGCGGTAAATGACGTATACTCCTTCACGGAAAGCATAGTCTTCGAGTGTACCTCCGTCGGGCGTTAAAACCTTGATTGTTTTTGGCTTTATCGAAATCATATCGTCATTCAGCTCAGCTGCTGCCAGGTAACCGTTGCCCCAGTAAATATAGGACTTTCCGGAAGCCGGATCGATAAAGGCGCAAGGGTCAATTTGCTGTCCCCAACCAACAGGAGATTCGGTAATCATAGGCTCTTTTTCAGCCACGAACGGACCAGTTGGATTGTCGGCTACTGCCACGCCAATTTGCTTCCCGCCGCCCGCAACATAGTTCCCACTGAAATAATAGTAGTACTTATAGTCGTCACCCACTTTCTTTTCAACAATGGTTGGCGCCCAGGAGCTGCCATCAGCCCATGGCACGTCGCCAGCTTTCATATCCAGGATTTTACCTTCATCTTTCCAGTTCACCAGGTCATCAGATGAAAACACCTTGAAGTAGTAACCTGACCATCCTGTAAAACCATCAGAAGTTGGATAGATGTAATATTTGCCTGTCTTTTGTGAGTACAACACTTGCGGGTCGGCATAAAAGCCAACCAATGCGGGGTTATGATCTTCTGCAGCTGTAAGCAAGTAGGTCACCGGATCCTGTCCGACAATGGTGAAGGTATATTCAACCGGACCTTTGGAGAAATCCTGCGGACCTTCCGGTGCAACAGTGATGCCTTTCCAGGCTGTGATCATTGGGTCGAACGCGGTTAGATCGGTTCCAACTTTCACCGGAAGGTGAATGGTCTTTTTCTCGCCGTTGATTGCCACATTGTTCTTTTTCAATTGATCAGAAGTGGCTGCGATAAACAAATCGTCCGCTTTGCCATAAGTTGTCATCAACCGGTTGTATTCTTCCGTAGTAATCGGCAATACCGTGCCGTGCCGCGGGTGAAAGTTCATCGAGATTTCTTCGTCAATTACAGAAAAGTGTTGCAGATCCGCACTCTTTGTAAACTGGTAGCGACCGCTGGTGTACATGTCGTACATCAGAATGTACTCGTTCGTATTATTCAGTTTGAAAATACCACTACCCTCAACAGGCACCGTTTGGCTATCTACACGTTTGTCGCTTACCAGCTGGTAACCTTCCGTCAGCTTATCGGAAATAGCCAGTTTAATTCCGGGGTCTCCATCTTCTGCCTTGTGAAACAGGTAGAATTTACCTTCATAAGGAATGATATCGCCATCGATACACGCTTTGGTATTGCTTTCAACTGGTGGGAAATACAGCTGTTTGGGTGCTTCCTCCAAGCCTGTAAAATCCTTGTTGGCATAAGCGTAATAAATGATATCCGGGTGATTGCCTTTGTCTTTCATCGAAAAGTAAACCATGTACTTGCCAGTAACTTCATCGTAAATGGTTTGTGGGGCCCAAACACGGTCCACATCAGCAAACTGATCGGGGTAAGTATTCGGAATGTTAATCACCGACGTTTCCCAGTTTATCAGGTCTGTCGATTTCATCAGGATCATGGCAAAATTGTTCCAGCCCTGTTCCGGCACGTACAAATCGGTAGCCACCATGTAAAAGGTTTTATCATCGGCACCGCGCAGAATATGCGGGTCGCGTACACCACCCGAGGTGCTGATTTTCTTTGAATCCAATACTGGTTGATTGTCATTTAATGCCCGGTAGTTGTAGCCATCGGTACTAACCGCATAGCGGATCGCTTCCTCACCCGGACCATTTCCGGTGAAATAAACAAATAAGTAAGCATCAGTTTGAAGGGGCTGTGTCTTGCACGAAACAAACGAAATAAGTCCCGCGAAAACCAGGAAACATTTTGTAATTGCAGTTATTAATCCGGTCTTTGATTTGTCCATTTGTATTTATTCTTTATTTAAACTTCATGATTGTCTCAAAGTTATTCAACAGATGTAATCAGCAAGGTCACTGATTTGTCAAAATAGGTAACAAATTCAACACTAAAACGGAAATGTCCGCTTTTAAAGGTCGATGGTTCTAATCCCAGTTGTATTTCGTTGCTATTCTACCGAATCCTTCATTCAACAATTTCTTATTTCGACAAAGGCGAGATGCGATACAATCCGGCACCATGATAGTTAATCGTAGGAGCAAATCCTGAACCGGAATAGGTACCCAAGTCCTTTTTCGCCCACAGGTCGCGAATTTTACATTCGCCTGTAAACCCGAGCTCCTCCATGTTAATCGGAATAGCAACCGCATCAACCTCTCCGGGAGCCGGGTCTTCTGTTGAGATCATAAACTCGACTGTGGCTCCTCCGTGCTGGCTGGTACCTCCCTGATCCAAGCCGGCAAAAGCTTTAAATCGCACCGTGTTCTCCGGAATCTTGTATTTGATAATCGATTGCGAATGCGTTCCAATTCCTTTTTCGTAAGTGGTTTCCTTGACCTGTAGTGGATTACCTGATAGACTTTTATTCAAAGCCACCTCTCCCCATCCAGCCGAAGCGAACTCCCAGTTCAGACTGGTCAGGCTGATCGAATCACCGTTATCCTGGTAGATTGTTGGGTTGATCCAATCGGCGTGGTCGCAGGCATGACCGTCACCGCCATCATTCACAATCAGGTATAACTGAGTACTTCCTTTAGGAAGATCAATATCGATCTTTTCTCCATATCCGTCGGTCAGCCTCGAAACGGTGCCGCTGCGATACAACAAATCTTTTGTTGTAATAAAACCATCGCCGGCACTATTGAATACGGCTACTAACTTATCACCGGTATCCGGATCGTCTGCCGTCCAGCCAATCAGGTCATTCTCGTTAAACCATTGCTTGTTGTTCACAGAGTGGGCATGTACATCCAGAACTTCGCGGTTGGTTAATAGTGAATTTGTGAATTCATCGTTATCCGGCATGTTACCACCAAACATCAATGGCGACTTGAACATCGTCCAAAGTGTCATCAACGTATATTGCTCGTCTGCAGTGAACTTTGTGTAACGGTCGGTGGCTCGTTCGCCACGAATGAATTTCCCCATGGGAAGCATATCTGCATCAGGCCAGGCACCGGGTTGGATGTAGGGTGCCCATTCGGCACATTTTTCAAATGAATAGTTCAGCTGCGCCCAGTTATCCCAAAAATCGTCGATGGTGCGCCACATGTTTGCATGCGCTGTAGCATGTTCATGCTCTTCAACGGGAGTTGCACCAGGTGACATGCTGAACACAATCGGACGTCCAGTTTGATCGATGGCTTTGCGAATCATCTCAATTTCATTTGCGTGGTAAGGGCGCGAAAGATCATCAACCTTGACGAAATCCAATCCCCACGAAGCATATAAATCGAAAATAGAGTTGTAATATTCCTGTGCTCCTTCTTTACCGGCAACAACGGTGTAATTATCCTGCAGCCAGGTACATTCCGTGTCGATCGAATAAATATCAGCTGCAGTTTTATCTGTTCCTTTGATTGGCATTTTATTAAAAACGGCTTCTTTCGGTACACCCCGCATAATGTGAATCCCAAACTTTAGTCCAAGGCTATGGATATAGTCAGCCAGCGGCTTAAATCCTGCTCCATTCGCTGCCGAAGGGAACCGTGTTGGCGACGGCATATAACGTCCGTATTCATCCAGAATAAAGGTTGAATTGTCGTAGGCGTTGTAATGCCCTGTCGTCTGGTTATCAACATACCAACGGATATCCACAACAACATATTCCCAGCCGTAATCCTTCAGGTTGGCAGCCATGTAATCTGCATTCGCTTTTACCTCATCTTCAACTACCGAAGGGCCAAAGCAATCCCAGCTGTTCCACCCCATTGGCGGCGTTATCGCCCATTGATGAAAGGAATCTGTTTTATCTCCTGGCGTTTTCGTATTCGAACAAGAGAACAGAGAAAGTATAATTATTAAAAACGTGCTTAAAAAAATAACTCTTTTCATTTTTATTTTATTTGTTTTCTGAATCCAAATCACGAAGAATCCAATTCAAAGCCAGATCTTTCCGACTTGTTCTAATGGATCTGATTTGATCTGCAAATCGGCCTAATTTTGCTTTCACTTGTTGTATAAAATATCTCATTGTTTTCATCGCAGTCAGAATAAAGTAACCTAGCTAAGTTGATACAGGTCTCGTGCCTGTTAATGCTTTATCACAATCTTCTTTGTGATTGTTCCTTCACTTGTCGTTAATCTGAGCAAGTAAACTCCGGTAGCAATATTCGACACATTCAAGTCGGTATTTCCACTCGACTGAATATCGATATTCATCACCACTGCACCACTCATGCTTAACAGTTGCAAGGTGGAGAAGTCACGTTTACTAAATTCCATGTAGTTGATGTGTAGGATATCATTCGCAGGGTTAGGCCATACTGAAAGGTCGCTCTCTTCCATCACCATATCGTACACATCGGTTGTGAGGTCGTTGTATAATTCTGTTACTTGCGTACCGGACAACTGATAATTGTATATTCTAAAATCGTCAATTGCTCCGCCGAATAATTTTTTGGTCGACGAATTGACTCCAATGTAATTCATGAAAGGGTTAAAATCGGATGGCCTGATTGTCATCGTTGCTGACTCCGCAACCAACGCACCATTAACATACATGGAGGCTCCGTTGTCTCCAAGAGTTACAACCAAGTGGGCCCATTCAGCAACTGGCAAAGTCGGAGCTGTCAAGGTTTGCTCTGTGCCATTATACTTGATTCCCAATTGCATTTGACCACCTGTTGCTTCCGACAGATACATGTATTCGTCGTTGACTGAACTAAATTCGAAAATATGTCGATCAACTGTATAACCATTTCTCTTCACCCAAGCTACAACCGAAATTTGAGGATGGTTGGCAACATCTTCGGGAAGCTGAACAAAATCGCTTGAACCATTAAGTGATAACGCTCCCGTACCTTGTCGGCCGGTAATAAAGGTCCCTCCTTTGGCGACGGCATGGTTAAGGTTTAGCGAATTATCCTTGGTATCACCCTCAAATTTGAGGTATTCAACCAAATCATTCTCGCCAGTAGAAGCAGCTGACGCTTCATCAGAATAACCGGAACGGTTGAGAGCCTTATCTACAGCTCTGATTTTATAGAAGTACGAAACACCAGCTAACGTTGTATTATCAACACAGGATGTCGCATCAACATTCCTGGCTATCGTTTTGTAGTCGCCACCTGATGAACTGGCACGTAAAATATCGTAACCAGCGACATCTGTATCCGTACTGGCTGTCCACTCCAGTTTTACAGAACTTGCATTTCCTGTTGCAGTCAAATTCGTCGGAACGGCTGGAGCAGCAAACTCAACGGTCGCATCAACCGGTAAAAAGCGCCAGAGTATATTATCATTAATGTTTTTTTCCCGCTGGACAATATTATTATCCGAAGATCCCTCCAGACACAGGGCACTATGGCGGCTTCGAATATAAAACCAACCATCACCGGCATACTCCAAATACCACTGTTGATTTGCGCCTTTCGTATAATCCCAGGTCGCAATGTTGTCGCCATCATTCAGCGACCAGTTATAAACATCGGGCGACTTACCACTGTGTACTGCTGTCATCGTGTAATAACTGAAATCGCCCCCAATCCGGGAATCGACAGGTGCCACATTCCACTGCTGGTAGGTGGCGTTTGCGTATGTACCTTGCTGCAAGTTCGCACCTGCAGTTGTTGAGCCATCTGCTACCTCGGCAACCTTTCCGCTGGCTTTATTCACCAGAATATATTTGCCGTTAATGGCTGGTTGTACATCCTCGCCCCTGGTGATATTGACAACACGTTCCGCATTGGTCTGTCCATTCTGATAGCCGGTTCCTCCCGGCATCACTACTGTAAATTGACGCTGCGGGCCATTTCCATCGTAGTAAACTTTTTCGTCCTCCGAGACAAAACGGTAAGTTGTGGTTACCGCTTGTCTTTCTGAACTTCCAACAAAGGCTTGTACTTTTCCGTCGGGGGCGCGATAAACTGATGCTGCTGTCCAGTTCGGACGATGTTCAGCATAGCCCAATCGGGCACCGCCAGATCTGCTGGCTTTGCAAAACTCGCCCCGTGCATATTCGGCCCAGCCCCACCAAATGCCGGTTTGCATGCCGTATTCAACACCAACCATCGCTTCCATCACATTGTGCAACTCATCGGCTGTCGCGTGATCGCCGTTGGCTCTAACTGCCTGAAAAAATGCAGCGTAATGATCGAAATCACCTGCGAGCTGGTGGGTATTTCCCTCGTCCAACCCCGCAGGATCCAGGTAATTGTACCATTCCAAAGCAACGTCATCATTCAGCGTGTTCCCTCCGGAAATGCGGATATTGTTGAAATTCGAATTCTTCTTCAACTCCAAAATGATATCATAAAAGTCGTCGATTGTTCCTTGACCGGTAGCCGAATAATCCGGCTCATTGAAGGGTGAAACTGTAACTACCGTTCGCCCTGCAGCTACGTGCATCACCCGGGTTACATCAAGGAGCTCAGCCCAGTTCTTTGCCTGGTCCGGATTTGACGGAGCCAGCGTTGGATCGATGGACGGATGATCTGAATTCAACACCACTTGAGTCGATGGATTGAGCCAGGTGTTGATGATATTAATCCGTAAATTGGTATTTGTGAGTGCAGTGCCTGTAAGCGCCCCATCCACGACCGGATCTGTTGGCATAAATGACGAACGCACCACATCAACGATGTCTTTTCCCATGAATCTGCTTCCGCGAATAATGTTGTTTTGATCGAGCCAGGCCAGGTCCAATCCCCAGATAATGGGCTTTTCGACCCCCGGGGCCGATAAACTATAGGTGACTGTGCGGTCAGGAATCGGTTGAGTAACCAAATTGTCAGCGGTACTGGCAGTTTGAGCATTGGCCAAGAATTGGCTGAATCCAATAATCAGCAAGGTAATTCCCAAAGTAAAGATGTATTTCATAGTTATGTAGGTTATCGTTTTATGCTATAAGGCGAATTTGAATGTGAAATCAATTTGAGCGAATTTGAATTTCGGCCCCCTCCAATCCGGGCGAACTTACATTGAGAACGAGTTCCCCCGGATTTTTAGGACTTCTAACTACTACTTGCGCACGGCCATTCCAAACCGTACATTGATCACTAACATATTGCTCTGTACTCTTCAGGTTGGCATTACCGACTCCGGCAATAACACCTTCTCCACGAATCGAAAATTCAAGTTTATTTTCAGCATTGGGTACAAGGTTGCCTTCTGCGTCCGTCACCTCAACTGTGACGTACGACAAATCCTGTCCGTTTGCTTTTAGTAATTGACGATCAGCTGATAATTTTAGCTGCGATGGTTCTCCCGCGGTTTTCAAAACGGTTGTTTCAACTTCATTCTTTCCACCATCGATACCGACTGCTTTTAAGGTACCTGGAGCATATGGCACACTAAAAGTTGCCTTGTATTTCTGTTCCAATCCGGTCTGTTTTTCACCGATTAACTTGTCGTTTAAATACAAGCGGACAATTGGATATTTTGAATACACTTCAACATCAATATTTTCATTTTCAAAGCCCGGCCAGTTCCAGCTTTCCCAAGTTGGCCAAACGGCCCACATGGTTGTTTTTATCGCTCCTTTGGCCGGATTGGGCTCACGAACTGCCAGGTAAAGTTTTTCCGTGTCGTTCCACAAAAGATTGCGATAATGCGAAATCGGCTTGCGCCATCCATTCAGATCAATATCACCGCAATACGCACCATGCCATGGGAAAAAGTTGCGTTCCCAGTGTTGCCCTTCCGGCTCCCACGGATAGTAGTAACGACCAATGCTGGATTCTCCCAGGTAGTCCATTGCCGTCCACACAAAGTCGCCAATAATGTAATCGTTATTGTGAACCATCTGCCAGTTGTAAAAAGCATCTTTCGGATACGACTCGGTTTGCAAAATTACCCGATTAGGAACCCGTTTGTGATCGGACTCAGATTCGTGCATCATGTAGTTATAGCCGCAAATGTCGTGTTCGGCCATCAGTGGATCGAAAATTTCCCAGCCCTGATTCCAGCTGCACATGGCCGAAGTGACTGGCCTCGTGGGATCGAGCTCGCGAATATGACTATTCAGCATGTGGGCAGTCTTAACCGCTTCAGGCGACGTGCGTTCCATAATTTCGTTTCCACTGCTCCACATCACGATCGACGGATGATTGCGATCCCTCAAAACCATAGCTTCCAGATCGCTTTGCCAATTTTCATCAAAAATAGTGGAGTAGTCATGCGGTGTTGGATCTTTGGCCTGTCTCCAGCCATCAAATGCTTCGTCAATTACCAGGAGCCCCAGTCGGTCGCAAGCATCCAAAAATGCTTCCGACGGCGGGTTGTGCGAGGTTCTTACCGCGTTGAAACCAGCGTCCTTTAACAATTCAACTTTCCGCTCTTCAGCCCGGTCGTAAGCCGCAGCTCCCAAAACACCGTTGTCGTGATGAACACAACCTCCGTTCAACTTGATGGTTTTACCATTGAGTTCAAATCCTTTTTCGGCCGAATAGTTGATGGTGCGAATGCCAAATTTGTTTGCTACTTTATCAATCTCATTCCCGTCTTTTTGAATGATTGAATTTGCCGTATAAAGTTCAGGACTGTCCGGCGTCCACAGCATCGGATTATGAACAAGAATACTTTGTGTTACCTCTTCCTGACTATTCGAGGCCATCTCAATGCTCAATTCGCCACTTCCAACCCTATCCGAATTTTTATCCATCAGTTCTGTCACCAACCGGATGGTTTGTTGTTTTCCCGTTTCATTTTTAACGATCGTCTTTATTTCGACGGTAGCACTATCCGTTGTAATCGCCGGAGCAGTGATCGCTACGCCCCAATGTGCAATGTGTACCGGAGTGTTCACTGTCAGCCAAACGTGACGGTAAATACCGGATCCGCTGTACCAACGGCAGTTTTTTTGCAATGAATTATCCACCCGAACCGCCAGTATATTTTCTTTTCCGAAACGGATAAAAGAAGTCAGATCGTAATCGAATGAAGTATACCCATAAGGATGCACTCCAAGCGATTTGCCGTTGATGAACACTTCCGAGTTCATGTAAACTCCTTCGAAATAGATTCCGATTTTTTCTCCATTCCACTCTTTGGGAATCGTAAAACTTTTCCGGTACCAGCCAATCCCTGCAGGGAAATACCCTCCATCATTACCCGTTGGGTTATCCGGTGCAATCTTATCCTCAATGCTCCAATCGTGGGGTAAATCCAGTTGTCTCCAACCCGAATCATCGAAATTCGAATTCTCGGCATTCGGCTGTTCGCCCAAAGCAAACCGCCAGTCGAAATCAAAGCTTTGCTTCCTTTCGATATTTCCGGATGCCTGGTTGCTATGCGGAGTACAAGCCCCCAAAAGGAAGACAAAAGACAACGTACAAATCAGAAGGTCTATTGATTTTTTCATAGATAAAGTTCTTTAAAAGCTTCGTGTCATTTTAGTTGATGGAAAACTGCGAACCGGAATTGGACGAACTTCCGACAACCGATTATTGAAAATAAAGGGTCTTTGCAAAATTACAGCGAATTCGTGGAAAGACATTTGGACTACTTTCTGAATCGCGGCGAACGAACGTGTTAGGATTCCGATTTTCCCTTGCACCGTACAAAACCAACGGTTCCTGAAATGCTCCCCCAAATCATCGAGGTTAATTTGAATTTTGGATGCCTTTCGGTTCCCCTGGCAGGCGAAAATTGGAAGGAAGTAAATGATCCGTTTCACAAGTATCGATTTAGTTTTACTGGTTTGTGACGTCCATTCAAACTCATTTTGAATCGCAGTTGATGAACCTCACTACAAAACTATTTTAAGACTATAAAATTGACGACTATAAATTCAGCAGAGGAGCTACACAAATTCGTCAAACGACATTTTTCCCGCAGAATTACTATGTTTGCAGAAGAACCTATCCTTATGAAACCGATATTATCATTGCTATTCCTGTTGGTCTGCTTGGGTACAAATGCTCAGTACCGTCAAATTAAAAAGCTTGGTATTGTAGACGGCCTGTCCAATAGTTTCATCATGGGGATCACCCAGGACAAAGAAGGCTTTCTTTGGTTTTCGACTGAATCCGGCTTAAACCGATTCGACGGAGAACAATTTAAAGTGTTTAAAAAAGGTGATGAGAATTCCGTTAGTGCCAATGAACTGAACGTAGTTTGTGCCGATCAATACGACAACAAAATATGGATTGCGACTCAGCGGGAAGGCTTAAATTCATTCGACTGCAATACCGGTAAATTCAAGCACTACAAACACGATCCCCTGGATCCAACTAGTATCCCAACGAATGATGTTACCAACATCATCAATTCGCGGGACAGCAACCTGTGGATTACAACTTACCACCAGGGTTTCGCTTATTTCGATAAAGAATCAGCATCATTTACAACTTACAACAAGACAACCATCCCGGATTTAGCCAGCAATACAATCTGGTCAATTGCCGAAGAAAAGGATGGTACCATTTACCTTGGGCACGAAAGCACCGGATTTAGCGTTTTCGATCCCAAAACCGGAGCCCTCAAAAATTTTCAAAACAAACCGAACGATCCCACCAGTTTACCCGGGAATAAAGTCAATACAATTTTTATTGACCAGCATTCAAATATTTGGCTGGGCACCGATAATGGGTTGGCCTTGTTTAACAGACAATTCTCCAACTTCACGGTCTTTAGACACCGACAAGGAGATCCCGGCTCGTTGATTTCAAACTTTATTTTCAGCATCACACAAACCCATAACGGCCAATTGTGGATTGGAACCGAAAACGGAGGTATCAGTATTCTCAATACAACGCAATACGTATCGCGTTCCGGAAATCAGATAAGTTTTGACAATATAACATCCGGCTACAACGATAACTCCTTGTCCAACCAAACGGTACACTGTATCTATCAGGATCGCTTTGAAAACATCTGGATGGGAACCTATGGCGGAGGAATCAATATCATCAGCCACCAAGCGCCTTTTTTCAACCAATGGACGTATTCTTCGAACCCGGAAGTCGCCAACAGGCTGTCAAACAAAACAGCTTACGGGATTTGCACAGATGAAGATGGTCGTATTTGGGTTGGAACAGACGGAGGCGGAATTGATGTATTTGAAAACGGGTTTAAAGTTAAGATGATAAACGAGTCCAATTCGAAACTCACCGATGATGCGGTACTTGCAGCATATCGTGATTCGAAAGGCAATCTTTGGTTTGGAACCTGGGCTGGCGGAGTCTCGATCCTAAAACAAAATTCGACAAAAGTAGAACCTTTTCCAATCGAGGGTATTGGCGATGTGCGTTGTTTTTCGGAAGACAGGTACGGAAGAATTTGGATCGGTAGCTCGAACCGACTTTACCAATACGATCCGCAAACTGACAAAGTAAATGCGTTTAACTCGACAAATTCTCCGTTAAATGGCGACTACCTCCGAAGTATCTGCCATACTTCCAACGGGCAAATGTGGATCGGGTATTTTGGTGCGGGAGTAGCTGTTTTTAATGAAAACCTGGAATTACTGAAGAGTTTTGATACAAACTCCGGACTTCCTTCAAATTTAATCAATCATCTTTTTTACGATCGTTCGGGTAATGTTTGGGCTGGATCCGGAGATGGCTTAATTCTGTTTCATCCCGAAGATCCGGATCAGTTTACCATTTTTAATGATAAGAATCTGATCAGTGATCCGCACATACGGGCAATTGCAGAAGATGCGAATAATAAACTCTGGTGCAGTACTACAAGCGGTATAATTTGTTACGACCAAAATTCAAATAAATTCTACAATTATCTCCCCCGGCAGTACGAAGGCATTCCATTAGGGAGCTTCATCTCAGGTTCTGTTATAAATGACAACAATGAATGGATCATGTTTGGGTCTGAAAACGGTCTCTGCTTTTTCGATCCAAGGCGCCTGCCCTCTGATTTGACACTTCCCCCGGTTGTAATGACCGACTTCAGTGTGTACGACAAAAAAGTTCGGTTATCCGAACAAGAGAACTCAATTCCGGTGAAGTCACATATTAACTTATCCTATCAGCAAAACACGTTCAAGGTATCCTTCAGCGTACTTGATGTCGTCACGACCGACCTCGTGGAATACAGCTACCAGCTCCAGGGTTTGGAAGAACAATGGTACAATGCCCGCGATGATCACTCAATCACCTTCCGTAATGTTCCTTACGGGAGATACAAATTCAACATTAAAGCAAAAATAAGAAACCAGGAAGGATCTGGAGAACTTTCGTCCTGGAGTATTTACATCCACCCTCCTTTTTGGCTGAGTTGGTGGGCAAAAAGTATATACGCGATCCTTTTCATCATCGCTGTTTGGTACACCTTACGTTTCTACAAGCGCAAAATGGATTTGGAAAATTCATTAATTATTGAGAAAAGTAACCACCAAAAAGATCAGGAGCTTCATAACGAAAGACTCCGCTTTTTCACCAATATTGCGCACGAACTGCGAACACCGCTCACCTTGATTATGGGACCATTGGAGGACATGATTTCCGATGAGGATTTAACACAAAAACAAAGCGGGAAACTGAATGCTATCCGGAAAAGTACAAACCGGCTTTTGAACCTGATTAACCAGTTGATGGAGTTCCGAAAAACGGAAACACAGAACCGACAATTGACTGTTCGCGAAGGAATGCTGGATCGTTTAGTAACTGAAATTGGCTTGAAATACCAGGATCTGAACACCAATAAAAACCTGAAGGTTAGTGTTGACATCGCCGACGGTGATTACCGCATGTATTTTGATCAGGAGGCCATCACAGTTGTTCTGGATAACCTCATTTCGAATGCTTTCAAATTTACCGACTCCGGCATTATCAATATCGCATTGCACAATTTCGAGGAAAACGGAACGAGCTACACCGAAATTTCTGTCGCAGACTCGGGCAAAGGCATTCACGCCGACGCATTGCCTAAAATCTTCGATCGGTACTTCCAGGAAAAGAAGAGTGCTCAACGTTCCGGTACCGGAATTGGATTGGCTTTGGCGAAAAATCTGATCACCTTGCACCAAGGTGAGATAAAGGTAGAAAGTACCCCCGGAACCGGTACAACCTTCCATGTTATTTTGCAAAAGGCAAACAATTACCCCGACGCACGCCACGAAATCATCGATGTTATTCCAAGCGAGGAAGCATCTGAACTGGACAAAGAATTGCTTGCCATCGCCGCCGATGTTGAGATGGATCCTGAAAACCAAACGGCAGAACTGGCCAGCCAGAAAAACAAACAAATCATACTGGTAATTGAGGACAATAAAGACATCAACAACTACATCGTTGAATCATTATCCGAAAACTACCGGATTATTTCAGCCTTAAACGGCACCATTGGTCTCGAGAAAGCACAGCAATACAGCCCCGACCTGATTATTTCGGATGTGATGATGCCTGAAATGGATGGATTTGAATTGGTCGGCAAATTGAAGGAAGACATCCGAACCAGCCATATTCCGGTGATTTTATTAACCGCCAAAGATTCGCTTGCCGATAAAACGACCGGGTACGAACTGGGTGCCGAATCGTATATCACCAAACCGTTCACGGCCAAGCTTCTGCTTAGTCGAATAAAAAACATCCTGGAGACCCGGAAAAAGATTGCCGAACAGTTTAAAGAATCTGTTGACAAGAAGAGCTTCATGAATGAGTCTCTGAACAATCTGGACAAGGAATTTATCGAGTCAATAGCCAAGATCATTGAAGATAACCTGGATTCGGCTGCACTCGACGTCAACTTCCTGGCCGAGAAAATGGCCATGAGTCATTCAACCTTATACCGTAAGGTGAAAGCACTTACCGAGCAAACGGTTAATGAGTACATCCGGACCATTCGGATTCGGAAAGCCGAGGAATTTTTGATTACCGGCCGCTACTCGATTTCAGAGATCGCCTACATGATTGGAATGAGCAGCGGCAACTATTTCCGGAAGTGCTTTAAAGACGAATTTGGCGAAACACCGAGTGATTACCTGAAAAAGATTGCAGGCAGGGACGAATAATCCGGCGTTGAATTTAACCAGGTGATCCACTGAATAAGGCTAGCTTGGCAAAAAAATCTTCAAACATGAGTCGAACATCCAGGTCGTAATAGACTCTTATTCCCCGGCCGTTGCGATTCTCTTCGAAATAGCCTTTTCCGTTTACTCTCGGCGCCTTTTTCACAGCATATTTGCTGGACGATGGGTCAACTTCCCATGCCGACTGCAGGGCTGTTAACAGCACCAACGGGCTATCGCCTAAAGCGTAAGCTTCGCCTAATCCCTTGTCAGCCCTTTTCATCAAATCGTCCAGGCGACTAACGAGAAAGCGTCCGGTATCTCCCATACCTTTTACCTTGTATGTGAGCTCAGCGTAGCTTGTCAAAGCCTGCCGGTAAGCATCGCGCGGCACTTGCCAAATCGGTATGTTCGACTGATTAAAGATTACCTGGCAAGCTTTTGCGTCAATTCCGGTATTGTACTCCCAATTCTTTGTTGCGCCCGGTGGTGGCGTTGCCAAGCCGTCATATTCGGTACCACCAATCCAAATCAAAATAATCCGTTCTGCAATTTGAGGTTCCATTAACCAGGCACTGGCAATATTTGTCAGACCTGCGCCGCAAACAACATAAAGAGGCTCCTTTACATCATCGCGCATAGCCTCCCGAACAATGGCTTTGGCCCCTTCAGACTCCATTGGTGTTAGGGTATCCTTCAACTCGGAACTGGAACCTTCGTATACGCTATATTTTTCGCTTAAATGCATAACCGCCAGTAACTCGCTGGCCATTTTAGCCGAATAGGTTGCATCTCCAGGGTAACCATAAAACCCGCCATCATAATGTTTAGAACCAATAATTGCCTTCACATCAACTGTCGGCGACAGCAGGTGGTGTGCCAACTGAAACAATCCGTCGGGATCTCCGCCGAAGTCATTATCAATAATGACACGCGTTCTGACTTTAATCACCTGATTATAGTCGACTGATTGTTCTTGTGCAAACGCTGAAGCCGTGAAAAGCAGTGCACTTAGCACCAATAATCCGAATCTTTTCATAAGTTGTAATTGTGTTGTAAAAATCCTCTCCTAAGTTAGTCAATCCAAGAAAAAACCCCGAAAATGAAACTGCATTTCCGGGGCAAACAATACTACATAACTAACTAAACGAACCTTTAGCCGGCTGTCCCAAAATGAATCAACCGGGAAAAGACAGTATCTTAATTTTCAATTTATTTCACTTCGAATGTGTTTAGTGAATGAGCTTTCAGCGAGACCTCTAAAAAACGCGCACCGAGTTTTACGGTCATTGATTTGCTTTCTTCATTAAAGTTTCCGGCAAAAACAACATACTGCCCCTGTGGATTTTTGACGACCATCACCGGCATTTTGTCTTCTTTCCCCTTTTTGAAAGCCATAATTCGACTTCCCGAACTCAGGAAATGCGTGTAATGCTTAACGGCAAAATATTCGGGCGTGTAGGTAGCTGTCTTTGCTTCCGAATCAACACGGATCAGCGCATTCTGTTTCCAGCCCCAGCCGCTCACGCCATCATCTGCCAGGATCGCATTCCAGAAAGTGTATTCTTCGCAACCATTTCCAAGGTAATGGTTGATGAGGTTGAAGGTATGCTCGGCCGCTCCCCAGTCGAACGAGCCCCAACCACACTCACTCTCGGTTTGCACGTATTTGTAGTTCGGGTATTTTTCGCGAATACGAGGAAGAATTTGTCCACCCTCCCACTGAAACCCGACCCCTTTAAAGGTTTCCGGCATCCGCGGATCGGAAAGGACTTCGTCAATAACTTCGTAATGGTTGGTATTAATGGTTCCAAAATACAAATCAACTTCCGGATGTTGCTTTTTTAAGGTCGGAGCAAGGTATTCGGTATTAAAGCGAATAATCCCGTCCGGAGTCCAGGCACAGCCTGGATAAGGTGTGTAACTCCAGGCTTCATTCTGGAACATTACCTGGTTAACCGGAATTCCTTCTGCTGCATAGGCATCGATGAACTTGCAGAAGTAATTCGCATAGGTCTGCAAATATCGAGGGTCCTGGATAAAATAATCGTTTACTGCCAATTTTGCCGGGAATACTCCCTCATATGTTTTTTCGCTGTCTTCAAAAAGCAGGTAATTTAGTTTTGGATCTAACTTATTGTGATCAGCATTGCTCACCACCGAATAGTAGTGATTGATTTTCATCCACGACGGTGGCGACCAGGGCGAAATCCAGAAAGTCAAATCCGGGTTCTTTTCCTGCGCTGCTTTGATGAATGGAATCAGTGTGGTTTTATCGCGATCGATGTTGAAATATTTCAACTGGAAATCGCCGCTTACTTCGTCGCAGCTGTACCAGTCGCGTGCATAATCGTTGGCATTAATGGAAAAACGGCCGATCGAAAACCGGAGATCACCATCGGGCGAAAATAACTGACTCAAAATGGTTTCTTGTTGATTGCGGGGAAGCAGATTCAGCGCATCCCAGCCACGTTCGTTAAAGCAGGTCCCCCAAGCTTTGAAGGTTAAAAGCTCTTCATCGCCGTTTAATTCTAAAACAGGACTTATCGCTGCTGCTTTTTCAAGTTTTAATGTCTTTTGTTCCCAGGTATTGTTTTCCGTACTACTTACCCAACTAACGGACTGCGCATTAAGCACAAAACTTGCTGACGCAAAGACCAACAGGGCAAAGATTTTCCTTATACACATGTTGTTTATTGTTTATTATCTGACAATCATTCAAATAAGCCCCAATGGCTTAAAACAGAAAGATGTTTAATTTCTTTTTAGTAGTAGAAGGCACGGGCTTTACACACCCGTGCCTTTTTTGATGATGAAATTGGAGATTTATCTAACGAATAATTTGACATTATCAAATGCTGTCCAACCATTGTTAAGCCAACCTAAATTGCCAATTGCATTGGCTTTCAACTGAATTCCCAAGCGCCCTCCCACTGATGCAGAAGTTGCCATGGTTACGAATTCGAGGCCCGTTCCCAAGGTTTCAAATGTGTGCGTTTCTATAACCTGGCGGATTCCGTCGCCATTGTTGTAGTACAATGTAACGGTAAAGTTATCACCACCTGACCAGGCATCCCATGCATCAAGGGTAATCTTGTATTCCTCACCTTCAGCAATCACATGGTTTGTCAACTGATACACTTCGGGTTCTTTATTCCACAAATAGCCCCAGAAGTTTCCATTACCATCCGGCCCATCGACACCCGAATCATTGACTTGCGTATCACTACTCCAACCCGGCACGGTTTCCCAGTTTGGTATTTTTCCGGTTCCCGGAAGTTGGAAATCTCCGTTCTCAATCGCAATCGCTGTAAACGGAACTTCAGACGGACTAACGGTTTTTGAGACGGATGAAGGATTAGATCCTGCGGCTCCTGTTACATTCAATGTCACGGTATAGTCGCCGGCAGCAGCGTAGGTGTGAACGGGATTCTCGTCTGTCGAGGTTTCACCGTCGCCAAAATCCCAGGAATATGAATCAGCATATGTGGTTGTATTGGTAAAGGTTATCATCATATATTCCTTTACAAAGGTAAATCCAGCCACCGGACTATCGACCACAACAACAGCCTGTGTAACTTTTGCGGGCGTTGAACCACTAGCTCCAAATAAAGTCAGCGTAACGGTATAAGTTCCACCTGCGGCATACGTGTGCACCGGGCGGATTGACGTGGACGTCTCTCCATCGCCAAAGTCCCAGGTCACTGCATCGGCATCAGCGCCAGACGCGGCAAAGGAAACCGATAGGGTATTATCCGAACTAACCGTAAAGCTAAAATCTCCGGTAGGATCTGCAGGGTCGTCCTTGCATCCCGCAACAAACAAGGCGAGCAGCGAAATAACCGCTAAAACTCTTAAATTGATTCTATTATAATATTTCATTTTCGTTGATTTAAAAGATTATAACCTACTTCGCAAATAATTCAACATTGTCGAAACTTGTCCAACTATCAGCGCCGTCTCCTGAAACACCCTTAAATTCGACTCCTAATTTTCCGCCAACAGATGTTGCGGTAGCAGTACCAACTAATTCAATCGATGTCCATTCATTTGAAACAACATCGAAAGTTTGTGATTTAATCACGTTTCGTGTTCCGTTGCTTGCCTGCGAAATGATGGAAACAGTAATCTTAGGGCCATTCCAGATATTGATGGCTTCCAAATTCATTTTGAAAATTTCACCGTCTAAGACAATGTGATCGGTAATGTTGTAGCCCGACGCATCAACATTGTAAAGCACGCCTTTGAAACTTTCGTTACCGGCTCCCCACCAGGTCCCCAAGTTCTCAACTCCTGAGTCTGTTGTCGGCGAATCACTATTCCAACCCAGAACATCGGCCCAGTTCTGAATTCTGTTACCACCTGTGCTAAGTTCGAAATTTCCATTCGTCATTGGAACGGCTACATATCCAACGTTTACAGAATGAGTAGCGACCGCAGTAATCGTTCCTTCTCCTCCCATTGCAGTCAAAGTAACCGTGTAGTCTCCACCTTGAGCATAAGTATGCGTCGGATTCTCTTCCGTTGATGTGTCACCGTCACCAAAATCCCACATGAAGGATTCAACATACTTTGAAGTCGTTGTAAACGTAACTTCCCGGCCATTGACTACAGATGTGAAATCAGCTGTTGGGTTTTTCGGCCCATCGGGATCACCTTGTAATTCCTCAACCTGGGAATAATAGAATTCACTTGATTGGTCGGAACGAACACCGACCCGTGCAAAATAATAGTATTCGGCATCCAGAATTTGGGGTAATGTCGCGATCATTGTTACTTCTTCACCGGACACGATCGTTGACACATCGGCCTTTAAAGCAAAATCTTTCTGATTTTCGTCAACAAGAATGTTTTTGCTGAGATACAGTTTAACATCTTGAAGGACAGCAGCGACATCAACCTGGTTAACTTTGAAAGTTGCCACAACGGCATTTCCTTTTACCTCGAACGAGGCATCAGTTACGGTAAAAAATGGTTGGACTTCCACATCCTGAACCGTATTACCACTAACGTTGATGACAATTGTATCGCTCGATTCGGCATCCCACGGTGCACCTGCCAGGCGAACCATTTTATATTCGCCGTTGAACAAACGGGCGGAATAAGTACCATCCTGAGCGATGTGAACTGCTATTTTTTCATTCAGCGCATAGCCGTCTTGCCACAATTCCAACTGCGTTCCGTTGGTGCGCACACCAACAGCGTTCCCGTTGTAGGTTACCGTACCCGTGAGCATCGACTCAGGAGCACTGAAGTTATCGATTTCGCAGCCCGTAAAAAAGATGCTAAAAACGGCTGCAAATAATATGATTAATTTTTTCATTGGTGTTCTTTTTAAGTTTTTAACCATTCAAATTCTATTGGAACGGGTTCTTCACGAGTTTCGGGTTGTTGTTCAACACGCCTTGATCGATCGAAGCATAGTAGTTCGCCATTCTGAAGAACCGGGGTTGTTTAAATCGGATCGGTGCCGTTCTTACAAAAATGTATTTACCATCGTCGCTACCCTTGTTCGTAATTTGATACGGATACAAACCCACAACCATTGCGTCCGGGTTGGAATTGTCGCCATCCCAAACCTGATCGGCTGTTCTCCAGCGTTTCAGGTCGAAGAAGCGCTGATTGCCTTCAAATGCCAATTCTACGCGGCGTTCCTTTTGAATCGTTTCAATGGTAAGGCTTGACAGGCTATTGGCGTCAAAACCACCGTGTACTTCCCGCACCTTATTGATGTAATCCACTGCATCTGATTGTCCCAGCTCGAAAGCAGCTTCCCCTGCATTCAGGTAGATTTCGCCTAAACGGAACCAAGGCCACCAGTTTTCACCCAATGTTGGGCGGATACCGGCATCAGGATCTTCAGAAACCAGCTTTCGAAGATAGAATCCGGAATTACTAACAAATTGAGCATCGTTAACCGGACCGTCCAAGCCAGTCAGCTTTCCTCCGTTGTCTGTGGTGCTCCCCAAATCACCCGTCTTCAAATCATAGCCCGAACCATTCCACTCGGCAACACCGGCCTGGATATCAACATCCTTCGAGCGGAATTGTGCACCTGGATAAACGACTGTTGCTTCCAGACGTTTGTCTTTATTGGCAAAAATGGCACTCAGGCTGCTATAAATGATGTAGTCACCATTCGCATCCACGTCTTTCAAACTTCCTTCAGATCCATCCAGGTAGTCGAAGCTTTCTACCAACCCCAGAGAGGGAGATACCATTGAGGAACCTTCAATATCGGTCCGAAGACTTCTGACAACATTGTCATAAGTGAATCCATTCAACTTTTCAGCATCGCGGGAATAATCTTTTGCGAAGATGATTTCAGAAGAAGATTTGTCCATAAACAGGTCATAGAAATCTTCGTCCAAACTATATCTTCCGCTTTCGATGATCTCGGTTGAAGCGTCGAGCGATTTCTGATAGTATTCAGTCGCTCTGCTCGCCGGGATACCAACTTCGCCACCAGGCAGGGTAATCGGAGTACTCATTTCGTTGTTGTACTTAGCCAAAGATGCAGCGTAAAGCATGGCACGGCTCTGCAAAGCCAACGCAATATATTTGTTACCACGGGTATTGCTACTCTCTGTTTTTGTGAAGTTCTCTTTGATATCCTGAATTTCGTCGTAGATAAAATCATACACTTCTTCCTCTTTGGATCGAGGAACTTGCAGCGATTCAACATCGCCGCTGCCATCGTAAATTAACTGCTCAGTTACCAGCGGAACACCGCCCATATTTTTAACCATGTTGAAATACACCAGGGCTCTGATCAGTCTCAACTCCGCATCATATTGCTGCACTTCTTCGATTGTCAAAGTGGAGTATTGCGCCAGATTCTCAATCGCTAAATTGATATCGCGGATAAATCCGTAATCCCAGTATCTGCCGTAATCGCCTCCAAATTGGAAATCGTTCACCCAGTTACCATCGTTGTGTCCCGAAAACATGGCGTCGTCCAACTGGCAATCAGCCGAAGTATTGAACACATCACCCGGGATACGATCGTAATAGTTTGACAATAAACTCAGGATAAGTTCGGGGTCGCCCCAAAGCTGCTCATCGTTGATCCGGTTTTTAGGCTGCCGTTCCAACCAACTGTCATTGTCGCAACTCACAAACATGCCGAGAGTTGCTGATAATACCAGTAATAAGAATATTTTAGTTTTCATGATTATCGTTTAAGTTTAGAATGTTAGATTAAAACCGACCATAATTGTGCGTTGCTGAGGATACACCACGGCAGAACCTGACTGGATTTCAGGATCGATTCCGAATTGTTTCACATTGTCGATGGAAAACAGATTCGATCCGCTTACGTAAAACCGGGCTTTTGAGAGGCTTGCTTTCTTAGCCCATGCCTGAGGCAAAGTATATCCGAATTCGGCATTCCGAAGTCTCAGGAAACGCACCTTGTGCAACCAGAAATCCGAGTTTCGTCCATTGTTGTCAGAGGTACCATTCCGAATTGCCGGGTAACGACCGGGAATCCATTCACTTGTTGCGTCGTAAGGATCGGCACGGTGCCATCTATCGGTAAGCAGGTATGCAGGAGAGTTACCGCCAGCATGGAAAGGATTCCGCAGCTCCCAATTTTGAAACCACGATTGCATGGCAGCGCCGGCAAAGTCCATGTTCAGGTCAAAGTTTTTCCACTGTAAACCAATATTACCTCCAAAGCTTAACATCGGAGCCCAACCATCCGGATAGCCGATCGGCGTTTCATCCAACCAGTTAATTACACCGTCGCCATTGACGTCTTTGTAAATGATATCACCGGGTAACTGTGTACGGTTGTTTTGTCCGTCGTTATCGATCGCATAGTTTCTGATTTCTTCCTCTGACTGGAAACGACCAATTGCCTGGTAGCCCCACCATACTCCACCCCAGCGGTCCTCATTTGAATAGCGCCATTCATTATAGGAGTTTCCGAAACGAGGCTTGTAGCTTTCAACATATCTGAAACGTGAATAAGTTGCATTGGCACTTACGTTGTACTTCAACTCGCCAATCTTGCTTTTAAACGAAATCATTCCTTCAGCACCACGATACTCGTTCTTGTTCAGGTTTTCGTTTGGCAAACTATAACCAACTTCACTTGGAATCAAAACGTCATAACGTCCGGCCGGGATTCCTGAAATCACTTTCCTGAAAATGTCGGCGGTCAGCGACAACTTATCGTCGAAGAATTTCGCATCGATCCCCGCGTCATACATGGTATGTTTTTCCCACGAAAGGTTAGTTACCGGAAGACCTTGCGGCTGCATACCGGTTACATATTCCCCGTCGAGAACTGATCCACCGACTACCGCATTGTTATCAAATCGACCAAAGCTGTATCCCGGAAGATATCCAAATACACCAACTCCGGCCTCCTGTCCTGTCTGACCAACAGAAACCCTCAGTTTCAAATCGCTGACAGTGCTTTTCAAACCATCGAAGAAACCTTCGTCAGAAATACGCCATCCGGCCGATACCCCGGGAAAGAATCCCCAACGATTTCCGGGCGCATACAGATAAGAAGCGTCGTAACGACCAAGTACTTCCAGCAAGTATTTGTCTTTATAGGAATAGTTGAAACGGCCAAGGTAACCGGCACGTGCCTGGTAAGTCCATTCGTCGCCGTAACCGGTAAGAATTGCCAGACTGTTCAACGGAATGTAGTTGTTGGTTGGTGCAGCAGCAAGCCAGGTCAAATTGCGGTCCCAGTCACTTCTTTCGTAACCCAATACCGCTGAAACCGTGTGATCTTCACCGAATGTATGAGAATAGTTCAACTGAAACTGGTGGTAATGCGACATCGATTCGATTTTTGTTTCAAACCGCCATCTTGCACTTTGTCCGCCTGTTCTGCTGTAACTATCATCCGCTTCGTTGTAGGTATACAAATCGTAGGTATATTGAAATCCGTCAAAATGTAGGTTCGTATAGTTTTGCGAGTAGGTATACTTCGCCGACAAACCAAAGTCGAACTTATATTCGGCAAATAAGTTCACGTTCACTGCCTTTGTATGAGTGTCCTTATAACCGACGATATCTCTGCTAAAAAGCGCCGGGTTCAGGTCAGGTCTGTTAGGCGTATTATTGATGTACTCGGGATTATCATGTGCATAAGGTCCAACAGTTGGGCGGTTGGCATATACAGCCAAAAGAGAAGAAAAGTATCCGTCGCCCCCCTGCAAACCAACATCCTGTGTTTCTTCCAGTTTTAAAGCGGTTTGTGTTCCCAGGGTGAACCCTTTCAGAATTTCGCTTGACAAGTTAACCTGGAAGTTGGTCCGGTCGTAATTGAAATCTTTCATTGTCGCTTCCTGACCAACGTGAGACAGCGACATGTAATATTTTGAGCGCTTTGTTCCCCCGTTCACGTTCGCGTTGATGTTGTACTGGGGAACATTTTTTCGCATAACAAGGTCGTAGTAATCATAGCTTTTGTAGCCCAGCTGATTGCCTGCTTCCCACTTCGCCAATTCTTCCGGCGAGTAAATAGTAGCAGGATCAATTCCGGCATTTTGGGCTGCTTCAACCTTACCGCGTACATACTGTCCGGCATTGGCCAGATCTGGAAAGCGAGTCAAATTTTGCCATCCATAGTATCCGTTGACATTGACAGTTACTTTGTCGCCGGTGTTTCCTTTTTTTGTTGTAATCAAAACAACGCCGTTGGCCGCACGCAAACCATAAATAGCTGCCGCTGCGTCCTTCAGGATGGAGATACTTTCGATATCTTCCAAACTCAACGAGTTGAACACATCATTACCCGAAACACGAGTAACTCCCAACCAGTCTCTGGAAGCATCACCGCCATAGGGAATACCGTCAACAACGTACAAGGGGTTTCCCATGTTACGGATCTCCAGGTCGATACCTCTACCGGGACGAGCATCTTTTGCACGAGTTGACAAGCCCGGCATTTTACCGGCCAAAGCACCAGCAGTTGTGGTTGAAGCAGAACGCGTCAATTCTTCAGAATCTACACTACTTACAGCTGTAGTCACTTTCCGTTTCGATTGGGTACCATAACCAACGGCAACGACTTCGCCGAGGCCGATGGATTCCTCAACCAGCGTAACATCAACAACAGTTTTACCTGTAACATTAATTTCCTGCGCTTTCATACCCACAAACGTGAATATCAATGATGCATCTGCAGGCACCTTGGTGAGTGAATAACTACCATCCGCATCAGTTATGGTTCCGATGGTAGTACCTTTAACAACAACCGTTACCCCCGGAAGCGGCACTCCAGCCGTATCGGTTACTTTACCTTTAATAGTATTTTCAGCTTGTGTGTTACCGGAGTCTTCTGTTGCAGATACAACTTGATTTTGCTCCGATTCAGAGGTTGTAGCCCAGGATTGGAGGCCACAAACAAATAGCAGAAACATCGTAATTTTCAGAACTTTGATAAATTTCAGGAAATAGGATATCCCTATCCTTTCCATTCGATTTTTTTTCATAAATCTAAGCGATTAAGTGGTTAAATTTTTTACTGATTTACAAATGAGGAGATGTGACTGACACCTTCCACTCCAAATTAATTGTCACCTTTTCTTGTCTATCTGTGTCTCATGTTTAGATTAGGTTTTTGAGAAAATTTCATAAAGCAAATCTATCTTCAGACATGCAATTTTTTGATCACAAATTCGTCAGTTAGAGATCACGAATTCGTCAAATACACCGTTATTAGCGGGTTATATGAAAAAAGGGAGCCAGATGTGTGTTGAAACATCTGGCTCCCTTTACAAAAATATTGGATGAAGAACTTCTTTGAAAAAGACCGATCTAAGGATCATTACACTCTATAAAAAAGAATTCCCGTTGTGAAAAAATTGATGCGTCGAAATATTCAGGGCTTATTTATCATTCGAATCGAATCTCAGGTCAATCGAATCCTATAAAACAAAAAATGCACCCCGAAACAAATTCGGAGTGCATTTTAGAATTTAGACTTTAATTTTTATTCTGCCCGGAAGTTGATCACATTTTCATGAATGTAAGGTTGCTCCCGGATGGTATCTGCCACAACGTTCGTCAAAAAGATATTCTCAACGGGTAGCTCCTTTTGCCCTAAAATTCGGGAAATAAACTTCGCGTTGTTGGCGTGTACATTTTCCAAATGGATATCCGAAATAGGAGTCAACCGGCGCTCAACTGTTGGAACCAAATCCCGCCACTGGTATAAAACATCGGTCTCAATACCAAAAACCCCCTCACGCATTTTATCACCTTTTACGTTGGACACATAAATACTCCGGATAAAACCGCCGCGACGTTCGTTCGTTTTCAAAAACACCAGGTGAAACATGCTGGCACCATCGGCAACAGTACAACTATCCATGTATACATTTTCCACTCCACCAGACATTTCACTACCCACAGCAAGCAGCTGGTGCCCATTTCTAACATAGCAATTGCGAATTACCAGGTTTTTAGTTGGTGTGTTCAAGCGCCAGGCATCCTGGTTCCGACCTGACTTAACAGCAATAGCATCATCACCCTGATCGAATTCACAATTTTCGATTAACATGTTTTGCGTCATTTCCGGATCAACGCCATCGTTATTGTGCCCGTGGGCGTATACATGCAAGTTGCGAAGCACGACGTTTTTGCACAAATAAGGGTGGATGGTCCAAAAAGGACTGTTTGTGATTTTCACTCCGTCGAGCAATATATTTTCGCTCCGGTTAAACTGAATAAAGTGCGGACGTAAGTTTGCCGTATCGTTCACCATCACCCGCTCTTCAACCGGAACATCGTCGACCATCATAGTATACAAACGTTTTAAGCTGTTCATATGTCCAGAAGGACGCGGAAACCAGGTGCGCCAAAAATCCATTTTAGCTTTTAGCTCGCCCTCACCGGTAATCGCCACGTTTTTACATTCATAGGCATACACTAACGGCGAGTAATTGTAACATTCTAAACCTTCCCACGAGGTGTGAACCGGCGGCAGGTAATCTTTCGGATCGTCGTTAAAAAGCAAAACTGCTCCTTTTTCAAGATGTAAGTTCACATTGCTTTTAAAGTGAAGCTGCCCCGTCAGCCATTCTCCTTCAGGAATAACAACAATACCTCCTCCAGCTTTATTGGCTTCATCAATCGCCGCCGCGATTGCCGCTGAAGTTTTGTCTTTATCACCTTTTAAGGCGCCGAAGTCTGTTATCAAAAACTTCTTACAATTGGTAAAATCAGGAATCGTAACGGCCGGCATCTTAAAAGGTGCTTCAACCTGAATAGTTGTTGTCGTTAATTTGGATTGTTTTGTTGAACACGAAAAGCAAATTAATGCAATGAGTAACGGTAGTAATAATGTTTTCATAGTCGATAATTATTCTTTTTTATTGAATTGATCCAGATCCGAACACTTAAGCAACACAATGCCATGAGCCGTAATCGTAAAGATTCCGGATTCGCCAACAGCGCCTAAATCCAGCCCAAGCCAAAATGGTCGGATACCGAAGCTAAAATATTCAGCCCGGTATCCGACTATTCATTCAACAAAACCTATTAGTTATCTTGACTCCAACCTTCGCGTTCAAAGGTTTGAGTCAACGTTTTGCCGTAGCTTTCAGCTTCATCAATCGCATAATCAGGAAGTGGAATATACTGATGAGTTGGCGTCTCGCCTTTATACAAAGTACAGTTGTGACGATACTTATTAAAACGAATCAAGTCGATTTTACGCTTGCCTTCAAAAAACAGCTCATGACCACGCTCCATCAACAGAGCATCCATAAAACCGTCGTAGCTTGCCACGGCGTCTCCGCTTAATGCATCCAAACCAGCACGGGCGCGTACATCGTTAACTCCCTGTAGTGCATCGCCTGTTGGAACCGACTGATTTTTACGGGCCACAGCTTCAGCATACATCAGCAACACATCGGCCCAACGAGCTAAAGGCCAGTCGGTCGGCTGGTAACTTTGATCAATTTCCTGTGGATATTTATTCACCACAAAGCCATTCCACTTGTCACCAATGTTATCCCGCGTAACCGTAGTATAATCTTTCTTCAGGTACGAGGTCAGAATTGTATTTTTTCTCAGGTCATCATCCTCGAAGGTATCATAGAAATCAGTAGAAATGTTGAACGCTTGTCTCCAACCATTTTTCATGAATGGAGTTGCATTCCCCTCAGCATCAGCCGTTGCCGCGTCATCAGGAACTAAGTAGTAAGCAATCGGGTTAAAACTGCCGTTCGCAGCACTACCATTTCCTGAAGAACTTACAGAAACAGCCATGATCACTTCCTGGTTAAATTTGTGGCCTTGCATAAACTGATCAGCATAGGCATCATCACCACCATCAGTATACAGGTCGTAACCGGAAGCTTTCAACTCGGTATACATTTGGATAGCTTTTTCATAGTAACCATCTACGTGATAGCCTTCATTCAAGTAATGTACCATCGCACAGTAGCGGGCATAATCTGCGGTGTAACGCCCATTCGGTTGCGAGTTTGACATATACTCCATCGCATATTCAAAATCCTCAGAAATATAAGATGTCATTTCATCCAACGTGGGACGCACCAGGTTTTGTTCGCCTTCTTCCGTTCCAACCAAATCAGGGTCAAGTAAAACGGGAACCGGTCCATACATATGAAATAAATTATACATCATAATTCCGCGCAACAAGCGCCCTTCTGCCACAAACTGCTGTCTCGTTTCATCCGACAAAAAGTCAACATCTTCGAGTGTTCCGATAATCGCCGTAAAACGGGTCACATCGCGAATCTTTTCCAAACTGTTTGGATTTGCATCACTCGGCGCACGACTCCAAAGGTGACAGTTTGCGTAATTGGCTTCTGATAAATCAGTCCAACCGCTCCAAACCTTAATAGTCCATGGTGCCATCAAATCCGATGTTGCATCAAAAATCTTCAGCGTACCACCGGTTGGAACATACCAGTTACGTTGTGATGTGCCCGATAAGTTATAGGCCCAATAAATGTGAAAAGGCTGGTAACAGGACATCAATAATCCCTGGCAGTCATCCTCCGACTGCGGAAAGTTGGTTGTACTCAGACTACCGTATATTTTCGGGTCGAAATTATCTTCGCACCCCGTAAACATGAAGGCTGCAGCGATAAAAAATGTGATAAATATCTTAAGTTTCATTGTGATCAGTTTTATTAGTTAAAATTGATTTTAGCGCCAATGGTGAAGGTTCTTGCCTGAGGATATTCGGCGGAGAAAGTTTTTTGGCTGCCTCCGGAGCGAACTTCAGGGTCATATCCTTCGAAATTGGTGATGGTAATAGGGTTTTGTGCATCAACATACAGTCGGATATTCTTCACCCACTTGCCAACTACAGATCCCAACTGTTTCCCACTCAGATTGTACCCCAATGTGATATTACGGAACCTCAGGAAAGATGCATTTTGATACATTACATCGATGCCAGCGCCCCCGGGTAACGATACGCTGGAAGCTTCGTAGGCATAACCGGGAAGACGACCACCCTGGTTGGTCTCAGAACTCCACAAATCGAATGCAAATTTGTTTTCATTGTTGGTTTGATTAGCCAACGATGCGGCATCAGCCCACTCCCAGGCATAGTTGTATTTATTAACGCCAAGCTGAGAATAAACGAATACATCCAAATCCCAGTTTTTATACGTGAACGTGTTACCAAAGCCAAAATAAATTTTTGGTACTTCGTTACTCATCACCACATCGTCAACTGTAATTTCACCGTCGTTATTATTGTCTACAATAATCGGGAAACCGGCTTTGGCGTAATCTTCTGGTTGAGAAGAAGGAATGTTGCTCAGATCAGCATTGATCATGCCTGCGGTTTTGTAGTAGTAGCGGGCATTGACTGGCTCATCGTCACGAATTTGATAATCGTTGTAATCGTAATTTGGGAAACGTTCTTTCCAAAGCGAGTTGTATCTAGAAAGCGTTAAAACCGATTTCCACAGGAAGTCTGTTGTTTTTATATTTTCTGTGGTCAAAGAAGCATCCCATCCCTGACGGCGAATATGGCCCCCGTTAATTGGGTAAGTACCGAACATGGACAGTCCTGCCGTATTGGCATCACCTAACATGTCTGTTACATCATTGCGAAATACATCAAAACTACCTGAAATTCTATTTTTGAATAAATAGAAGTCAAGACCAATATTTTTCATGACAGTCTTTTCCCAGGTCACGTTCGGATAATCAACACCATCCTGTACATACGACGAATAAACCTCGTTACCTTCGTCAAACTTAATAACTAAGCTGGGCGAATAGGTTCCGTACAAACTTGATCCCAGGTTATCGTCACCTGTTGTACCATAACTGGCACGCAGTTTCAGAAGGTCCAACCAATGAATGTTTTTCATAAAATTCTCGTTGGTCATTTTCCAGGCAACAGAGACAGATGGGAAATATGCATATTTCTTGTCCGGGAAGAATTTGTCGGTACCATCCCGACGCAGGGTCGTCGCAATTACATAGCGGTCAAGAATATCGAAATTGGCACGCAGGAATTGTGAGCGCTTTTCATCTTCATTTTTGTACGAATCCGGATTCATATTACCGGTTACGGCGCTCACATCGTCATTACCAATCACATCATTTTGCGTGTCGTAAGCAAAACTTAAACCTTTGGACGAGTTTAGGTATTTACCAACACCTACTACAACATCCATATTCATGAACTCTCCAAATTCCTTATTGAAAGCCAGCGTTGCCTCAAATGTTTGGTTCTCGCGTCCATCGTAAGCGATGTTACCACGCGACTGGTACATCTGGTCGAAATATACAGTGGAAGGAATATACACGTAACGGTCTGTCATTTCCTTGTTGTTTCCGTACACCAGTTTTGCATTCAACATGTCTTTCACCAGCGCAATATCAGCAATGAAATTCAAGTACGTTCCATCAGAATTTGTCGCATCATCAATATCCTGCATCGACACAGCATTCGGAATGTAACTGAACTGGGTATAATTGCCGTCTTCATCTTTAATTGGCAAATACGACGGATAAGACAATGCGGCAGTCAGTGCACCGGCAGCTTGCGATCCGCGCCCGCTACTGGCACCACCGACACTGGAGTTTCCATATTTGTTGCGGTTGACATTGGCGATGGTTGACAATTTCAGGAAGTCAGTCAACTGCAGCGACAAGTTACTTCTCATGGAGAAACGCTCCATGCTCGAATTCATTACCGTACCTTCCTGGTTGTAGTAGTTACCCGACACATAATAGGTAACCCTTTCGCTACCACCTCTGATTACCAGGTTATGGTTGTTAACTGCACCATTACGCAAAACTTCATCCACCCAGTCGTAGCTTTTTGCATTGGCTATCTCAGAATCGGAAAACGCGGGGGTCCATCCATTGTCGTAGGCATTGTTACCATAGGCACCCATATCGTGGTTATACAAATACTGTTCTTTACTGAAGGTGTTTACGAGGCCCATGTAATCGGTCGCATTCAACGACTTAGTATACGGATAGTTCTTTACAAATGAATAACTACCGCTGTAATCGATATTCATCGGTGATTTTTTACCCTTCTTAGTCGTAATTAAAATAACACCGTTGGCAGCACCAATACCATAAATCGCAGCCGAAGCATCTTTCAAAACCTCAACTGATTCAATATCTTCCGGATTCAAACCGGCTAAACCACCACGGTTAACTGAAGAAGGAACAACTGTTGTGGAACCACCCGATCCGGATTCCAGAGAGCTACTTGGCATAACAATACCATCAACCACATAAATTGGGTCGCCACCACCACGGATAGAAATATCAACCGCACCGCCAGGTTGTGCACTGGTAACAGTTGCCTGCAAACCGGCAGCACGACCAACCATCAATTGGCTCATATTTGAAGAGGCTGATTTTTGAATATCATCGGTTTCCACTTTCGAGATCGCTGTTGTCAGGTTCTTCTTTGATACCGTACCATAACCAATGGCAACCACCTCGTCGAGACCAATTGACTCTTCTTCCAATACCACGTCAATATTCGACTTTCCGGCCACCGGAAGTTCCTGCGCACGCATACCAACGAAAGAGAAAATCAAAATGGCGTCTGCAGGAACATCTGTCAAAATATATTCACCATTGCCATCAGTTACTGTACCTACAGTTGTTCCTTTTACGACTACTGTTACTCCCGGCAGCGGGAAACCAGTATCGTCGGTGATTTTTCCTGTTACCTTCGTCGGTTGCTGCACACTCCCCGACTCTCCTCCACCGGTTAAGACAATTACAGAGTTATCTAAAATCTTGTATTGAAAATGCGCCTGTTCCGACAGCTGATCCAATATATCCGTGATGTCGGCATTAGTCATATCGATACTGACGCGTTGCTCATGATTTATCGATTTAGCCTGGTACAGAAACGAGAAATTTGTTTGATTCTCGATTTCCGATAGCACATTCTTCAAGCTTTGGTTTGTAAGCTTAAAAGTCAGATTTGAATTCTGAGAATACACAGACCCGAAAGAGGTTATGATTCCCAAACAAATCATTAGAATAGTTAGCTTCATTTTTTTCAAAATTAAGGGCACATTAATCCTGTACGAATTGCTGTACCACAATCCATTTTTTTTCATAAATTGTCGATCTATTTTTGGTTATACAATTAGTAATCTGAATTCTTGGCGGAACGATTACTTTGAGTTAACTAGTTTCAGAAAGCTGAAAGCTTGGCTCTTTCGGCTTTCTGTTTATTTAGGTCTTAGCGCATAGGCAATTGTTATTTTTTGATAAACACTTCATCGTCTTTGATCACAAACTGAAATTCACTGATCATCTGCAGAGCCTTCAAAGCTTGTTCGAGCGATATATTTTTAATGGTTCCTGAATATTTGTTTGATTTGAGACTTTCATCTTCAATGTGAATTCGAACACCGTAGAAGCGCGCCAACTGCTCGGCGATAAATTCGAAGTTTTCCTCTTTGAAAACCAGTTTACCTTTCGTCCAGGAAATTGCATTCTGCGGATCAATCTCATCAGACACTTGTATCCGTCCCAACCTCAGATTTTGGCTGTAGTCGCGACCAACTGACGCGGATAGTTTCACGTCTTTATCGAGTAACAGAATTGCTTTATGATTTGGCGTAAGGTTCACCTCATCTTCTTCTCTGTATCGGTTTGTAAGATTTACTTTCCCTTCAACCAAAGTTGTTTCAACCAGGTGTTCATCTTTGTAAGCCCGAACATTGAAGCTCGTGCCCAAAACTTTGACCTCTATATTCGGAGTATTTACGTAAAAGGGATTCGACGGATTTTTTGTCACCTCGAAAAAGGCCTCACCCTCCAACCATATCTCCCGTTTCCCAACCATATCTTGCTTGGGCAACCGCAATGTGCTTCCCGCGTTGACCATGATTTTGGTTCCGTCAGGAAGAGTCAAACTTGATTTTTGGCCCATTGGCACATTAAATTCGTAGAAATTTTGTGCCATTTCCGTCGTAGTCGGCTTATTTCCGAGCATGTACCAAATTGCACTGCCAAGAGCGACTAAAATGAGCAACGATGCAGCGATTTTCAACATCGGAGTAGCCCACCACATCTTCCGGACAACTGCAGTACCGGAATCAGCGACTTTTTTTGCTGAAATCCGTTTTTCAATAAACGCCCAGTCGGTATCAACATCAATGGCCGCCAGCGCTTTAAGCTCGTCGATATTTGACCAAACTTTCGTTACTTTCGTCAAGTAATCAGAATTACTTTCATCCTTGGCAAGCCATTCTTCAACGCGTGTTTTCACGCTTTCATCCGAAGAACCTTCAATATATTGAATGAGTATTTCTAATTTCATAAGATATCGGTTTAATTACCCTTCACTAGTTAGAGTAAAAAAACAAGGGGTACCCTTATTCGATTATGAAAAAAATTGAATTATTTTTTTGTCATTAGCAAAATGACCAGTCCCAGCAGGTTACTATCGAACGATTTTTGAAGACCACGAAGAGCTTTACTAATCTGTACTTCGACCGTTTTCGGAGATATATTCAACACCTCGGCTATTTGTTTGTACGTCATTCGTTCAAAACGGCTCATCTTAAAAATTCGCTGACATTGCGGTGGAAGCGAGTCGATCGCTTCAAGAATTTGCTCCTGCAACTGTGCATATTCCAGCTCACTTTGAAAATCGACCATCACCTCTTCCTCGGGTACATCCGAAATTTCCAGTGTTTTCTCCCTACTGGCTTTTCGCTTGCGGATGCTGTTGTACCGAATAGCCGAAAAGATGTACGTTTTAATCGACTTTACTTCAGAAAGCCGTTGTTGATGTTCCCATAGGTAAATAAACAGCTCCTGAACAACCTCGCGTGCGTCATCAACATTTTGGGTGTATTGGTTAGCAAAAGCACAAAATTTCAAATAGTTGCCCTTGAAAAAGATCTCAAAGGCCTCTTTATCTCCATTTTGTATTTGGTGCCACAAAAAGGTCGTTATCTCATCCGATCGATATGAAGGTGTTTTTTCCAATGAATTGCAGTTTCGTCGATAAAGGTAATATTGACAAGCAATAATACAAATGCCAAACACCTTAATTCACGGGACTTTCACTCAACTTCTGCTCTGTCGAACCCGAGATAAATCCCCCGTTTAAAATTCGACTTCCACGCAATATTCCGGAACCAAATTCACCGATTTCACAGAAACGTTTGTCGCCGCTTCCTTAGCCGCCGCATCATCAAAATACACCCGAGCGTTGATTGGCAGCGGACTAATTTCCAATTTCAGTGGCTGACCATCCAGCGATAGGTGAAGTCGGTTGAGCCCAATCTCCCATAAATCGCCGCTGTAAAAGTTGTCGGCCACCAACAGTTGATTGAAATACAGCTTCCCTTTGTCGCCGGTATAGTCAATTTGCATGTACACATTATTCAGGCCATCGGCATAACCTTCGGGCAAACTGAATTCATAGTGTTGATTCGCCAATTGTTCCGTTCCGCTAATTTCAAGTCGATCAACCTGTTCCGGCGCAGAAAAACCTCCAAAGCCGGTTGAGAAACTGGGATAGATATACGAATCCCGCATCAACCAAGCCTGGTTCGTGGCAAACGTAACCCGATTCGAGTTTAAATGTTCCACCTGCAGTTCTGCCGCAAAGGCTTTATCGCCGGCTTCAAACGGAAAATCCAGCATCAGTTTATTTTCGCCTTTTTGCGTGTAACCGGTTACATCCAGTACCGTTAATTGCCCGGGCACTACCACTTGGTTCACCCAGCGATTGTTCAGCTGAACTTTGCACTCCGTTTCGGCATAAATCAGGAGTTCAGCGCGCTTTACTTCCGACGGATTATTCAAACTGAATTCTTTCAGGAAAAAACGGTGAAGCAGGATGCTTTTGCTGTCCAACTCATCTACAGCCGATGTTTTCAGGAAAGTCGCGTTCTTAAGTGGCTCAACTTTTTCAACTTCAAGCTGTAGCTTTTTCTCGGGTAGTTGATATTCGTATTTTTCGAAGTTTTGATCGCCTTCGGCATTCAGTTTCAACACAGAAATATTCGGGTTCGTATCGAAAGCGTAGACTTTACCTTGATTGGCATACAAATCAGCATCGGACACGAAAATAGCTTTTTCACCATTTTCGAGATCCAGCAGCCAGCTATTCAAAGCTTCCGCTTTCGACAACACAATAATCTTTTGCGTGCTTCCGTCTGCTCCTTTCATAGTAATTTCGCAATCAACACCCGGCTTCAGGCCGCTCACCACATAGTTACCATCTTTCTCTTTTACTTTACCCGTACTGGCAGTTACGCTGCTTAAGCCTGCAGCTTTCAGGCTAAATTCGGGCGATGCAGCGGCATCTTCTATAAAAATCCATTTGTCACCTACCTGGCAAAGTGGTTGCGCCGTGGCGTAGTTCAAACTGATATTTCCCAAGGCAAAATTCATTGGCCACATAAAAATTGCGCCATCCGAAATAGTAACGGGTTTCGATGGAAATGTTACCGTTCCACCGGCCAACTTCACTTCGAACTGAACACCTTTCAATGCCTCCAAGTCGTGATGGCGGAAATAGTTCATACCAAAAACGAAAGCTGATTCACCTGATGATCGAACCACATACTGAAAGTCCGCATTATCTTCGGGAAACACCGGGACCATGGGTGCCAAGCGGTCACCAAATTCATGCAAAAAGTAATGTAGTTTTTTCACCTCGTGGTAGGGGCTATTCAAGCGACCGGACTCGTTTATCGCCGCCTGAAAATCGTAGGAAATTACCGGGTTGGTATTGTAGTAACCACTTTCTTCGCGGTTTTCTTCCAGGGTTGTTAACTGCCCCAACGGGTTAGTGCCACCGGCAAACATGTAGTAACCGGGCAGGTTGCTCCCCGATCCCATTTTGGCCATAATCAGTGCCAAACCATCACGCGACCCGATTTGCAACCGGCGGTGATCGGTATTCATATTTCCAACACCTATTTCGCAGGTGAAGTACGGATAAGCGTCGTAATCAATGTAAGCCTCGCGGTCCTTTTGCACATTGTCGCCAACGGCATCGGTATCCCGGTATTTTTTGAACAGGAAGTCCTTTTTGTCTTCGTTGCGTCGCAGGTTATCGGCCCAGGGAGCATCCGGATACGCAGCCCACAGTGGAATTACTTCCATGGGAGGAACCGAGCCGTTTTGCCAACCGGTAACGGTGTACAGCGGGGTGTCGAAACCATATTTCTTCGCAGTTTCTTTCAACCATAGAATGTGCGCTTCGCCACCTTTTCCTTTGCGGTACTCATTTTCCAGCTGAACACCGATGATCGGGCCACCGTCTTTGTACATCAAACCTTGTAACTGCAGGCCAACCTGTTTGTACCATTCATCGGCATAATGCTGATAAACCGGATCGTTCGAACGATCTTTGATATTTTTTTTCGTCAGAATCCAATCGGGCGTACCCCCATTGCGCACCTCGGCATGACACCAGGGGCCAATGCGGGGGTAAAAGTACAAATCATGTTTTGCACAGAGTTTCGCAAATTCGCGGATATTTTTATTACCGCTCCAATCAAACTGCCCTTCTATTTCCTCATGATGATTCCAGAGGGCATAGGCCGCAATGATGTTCACACCACCAGCCTTCATCTTCAGCAATACATCTTCCCACTGTTCCGTTGGAATACGCGAGTAGTGCACCTCTCCCATCACCGGAATAATTGGCTTTCCGTTTAGTGTCAGGTAGTGGTTATTCACTTCCAGCGTTTTGCCTTCTGGGCCGGGATTTCCCATTTTTAGTTGCCCGGATACCACCTTTGAACTGGCCTTCGACGCATCGATGCGCTTCAGGTTTTGTGCTCCGCTGGTTCCGTATCCAATTAAAATCAGTAGTATCGAAAAGAAGATGTATCTCATAATGGTTCGGTTGAATAGATTTTAAAGCTTGTTTCAGGCAATCAATGTGAATGCACTTCGGCTAATTCCATAGCCAGATCAATTGCCCCAACATGCATTGAATTTAACTCCAATATTTCTTTCGTCAGCGCCATAGACGCTTTATGATTTCCAAGGCCCAATTCTGCCAATGCGATCAGAAACTTCGCATCGGTTGTATTTCGTTTTTGCAGATTGTCTTCAAAAACCAGCAGCAGTGGTAACGAAGTCGCAAAATAGTCAATCTGTACTTTCTCCTTCAGCTTGGCTTCAGCGAATGCTTTTATATTTTTCAGCAAATCTTCTGTTTCTGCCGCTTTACCCAGTTCCTTTAGCGAAAGTGCCTTGTAGTACGACAACTCGGAGTAAGCACTCACGGCCATGTCAATAAAGTCGCCCTCCTCTTCGGTACTGGCGGTAAAACGAGCTTGTGCACTATCTTTTAAGTTCAAGGCTTTCAGCGCCATTCCTTTCCAATAGTTGATGTGTGCCACTGCCTGCAAGGGGTGGTACTTCTCGCCCAGGTTATCCGGTGTTTCCACCGACTTCCGGAAATAGTCTAAAGCAACTTCCGCATCTCCTGCAACCAACGCTGTCTGCCCCAATTTCAGGCACGCGTAAGTATACTGCCGCAACACCTGGCCTTCACCACCTTCCCAGGGGTGGAAGTTGCGGTTCTCCATCAAATCCAAGGCTTTTTCATAGTCGCCATTGAAATTGTATAGCGCAGCCAGTTCAACAGAAAAGTCATCGCGGGTTGTAATTTGATCCAGAATCGGCAGTAAGCTTTCCAGGCGATCTTTCGGATCATCATTCAATTTTTTGCGCAACTGGTCGTATTCATACCGAACTCGCATATCGTTTGGAGCGAGCTCCACCGCTTTTTGGAACGCTTGTCTGGCTTTGTCTCCATCCTCAAAAGTATTCCAGTAAGCGATACCCAAGTTCCGGTATAAAGTTCCGTAACTGCTGCCGGCATCCGCTGCCATTTCCCAAACGCGAATGGCATCCTTGTGGCGTTTCAGGTTGAAGTAATAGTTCCCCAGCCCGAAAGCAGCAACCGTATTTTCAGAATCGACTTGCAAAGCCCACTCCAACACCAATTGCTCGTAGATGCGCGAAGGGAACACATAATCACAGGAAGCTGTTTTTGCCAATTTAAGCGTTTCAGCAGCATTGGAAGATTCGCCATTCTGCTGGTACAACCAGGCCAGAGTGAACTCTGTCATGACTGACTCGGCCATTGGATTCGGCACTGCACACGCCGGAATTTCTTTTTCGTGATGCAATTCAATCACAGCTATGGCCTCCGCATAGAAACCAGCCTCTGCATAATCAAAAGCAATATCCAAAATGGTCTGGGCATCATTGCGCGACGATTGGATAAAGTCTGCATATTCAACAGATTTATTGGCCAATTCAAATTTCGCCCATTGATCCAACGCATCTGTTTTGAAAAGCTCAGTCAATGCGCTTTGTGCGGCTTCCTTATTTCCCTGATGCTTCAACACAATGGCCTTTAAAATAGTCGCCTTGTTATTTTGACGATTGGTATCCAACGAAGCTTCCAAATGCTCCAAAGCGGTGTTATAATCGCCCTTTAGGCAATCTATAGTCGCCAATTGGTAATATGCAGCTGCACGCCACTCAAAATTCCAGGTCGATTTGTAGAACAGTCCGTAAGCTTCGTCTTTACGTCCTTGTAACGAGCAAGCCAAACCACAGAAATAATGCGCCTCGCCCGATGCCGGGTTGGGATGATAAGTGGTCATGATCTCCATTGCGGTTCGTAAGTTCTGCTCGGCTTCAACAAACTTACCGTTCTTCAATTCGACACGCCCCAATGCAATGTATGATTTGTAGCTTTTCGGATCTTTTTTGATCGCTTCGCGCCAGTAAGGTTCCGGGTAGCGGGTTGGGTGACGATACAACTCCAGGTGCTCACCAATTAATTCCAGCTCGTTGGCACTTTCAACCTCGTGCGGTTGCTTGGGCTCAAACGCCAGTTTGCGATTCCGCTCCTTGCTGATCTCACGATGGTGATAGGCAATTAATTCCTTTCCTTGTTCATCCAATACGATCAGGGAAATTGAATTTTCCTGCCCGGCTTCAATTTGGATGGAATTGTCTTTCCAGGGTTGTTCAGGTGATATGCTTTGTTTGTCGAATACTTTTTTCCCGTTTCCGATAAGCAGGATGAATTGCAGATTTTCAAATTTACGGCTACCGGCAACTCCCAAATCCAGTTTATTGCCTTGCTGAATTTCCAAACGGATTGCCAAATCTTTGTTCGCATTTTGGACCGGCCCCAGTTTTTTGTAGCTCCACCAGAATTGTGAGAAAGTCTTGGTTTCGTATGGCAACAGGTAGGTAAAGTCCGGTTGATTATCGGTATAAACTCCGGCCATCAACTCGAAATACGGGCCACCTTCGTCAGTCAACTCGCGATCCCAGGCACGACCAAAGGCTTCATTCCCCCAGGTCCACTGCTTTTTACCGGGAGCGATATGACGATTGGCAACATGCACAAATCCACCATCTTCTTTAAAGTCATAGCCGCCGAAGAAATCGTATTTAGTGTCGCAAACCATGTAACTGGTTGGCACCGGAATATTATTGTAGTTACGCAAATCATTTTTGCCTTGTCGTTCGTGATAAGGAATGCCGTAGTAATCGTTCTCCGCCAAAGGGAAACTACTTTGAGCACGCACCGCGTGGTCTGCCACGTAATGCACATCAGGCGGGAAAAAGCTCTGGTAATCGCCATGCACTTCAACAGCCACGTTGGCCCACCAAAGGAAAGTTTGCGTTAGCGGCGTGCGGTTAAACAGGCGTCCGCGCAATTCAATCAACGCGCTGTTCGGGCGAATCCGAATTCCGTGCATCCCTTTCAACCGGTACATCGGATCATATTCCGACATCCAGATTGTTTTGGCGCCATCAGCTTCCTCATCAATGTAAACATCTGTTGGCAAATAGGTTCCTGGACGGTGGTGCTGCGGCCAGTTAAACTCCACACCTCCACTGATCCATGGCCCGGCCAAACCAACCAAAGCCGGTTTGATCACCTTTTGCTGGTAGAAAAAATTGTAGTTATTGTTGGCTTTATCCTGAGCTTCGAAAATACGCCCCCCGATTTCGGGAAGCATCACCATTTTCACAAACTCATTCTCCAAAATCGCTGCCTGGTACTCTTTATCCACTTTGTGATCGTACACTTTGTCGATAAAAGGCACCGGGTATACTTTACCGGATGAGCCCTGGTAAACCCTTTTTTCGAAAAAAACCGGGTTAATTTCTGACTTTCCTAACTCGTAAGTTGGAATGATCAACTTCTCGAGCGATGCTTTTGCGTTCATTATTTCTTCTGAGTTTTTTGAGTAGTAGGTTTCAGTTCGTCAGGCGTTCCTTTGGTGTACAAATTCACACCCTGGCGATCTTTCTTTTCAAACAGTTCCAGGATCACTGCCGCATCCAATTCATATTTGGGCTGGAATGATGTGGAATTCATATAGTTCACAAGGCTTTGACGCAGCTGAGCTGACGCCGGCCCGTTAGTAGTTTCGATATTTAGCGTAGTAACAAGCAGTTTTCCATTCCCCACTTTGGCCTCGAACAATTGGGCTAGGCGGCGGCTCAAAAACCAGGTATCAATGGGTTGAACGATGGGACGGAACGCAGGCGGGAAACTGTCAATGCACATCACCTGCTGGCCGTTTACGATTTCCCACCACTGGTAGTCGCTATGGTAGGATGTTGGGAAGTCTTTCAAAGCCGGATGATCTTCCTGCACCCAAATTCCGGTGGTGTGCGGAGGCCGCATTTTAAACCAGGAAGTATTCCAAAATACTGGTGTGAAATTAGCCACGATGTCTTTCCCATTTTCAATTTTACCCGAGGCATCGAGCAACACAGAAGCTCCGGCATCCAGTTTTTCCATCGCAGCTTGATCCAGCTTATCGGTATAGTAAATATCATCTTTTTCAAGAGCCGATTGCTTGGCTGGGAAAACCCAAAAGTCCCAACTATTCATGAATCCAGCTACATCTACTTCCAATTTGCATTGAACGGCTTTTGACAGCTCATCCAACGGAAAATCAAGTGTCCCCAACGTGCTCAATTGCCCGATTGTAATGGTCTGTGTTCCAAAATCACCGGTTGCCAAAGTATCTCCGCTTACTGTTGCAATGCTATAAGTTGGTATCACATCTTTCAAGTCTTCTGCTCCGTAATGCGAAACTGAAACCGGGAAATCCAGGCTTTCGTCATTTGTAAATACGAATTTCGGGAACTCGGCCAATGGTACGGTTTCATTGCAGTAGCGACTAATTTCCTCTTTGGTAACATAGCCTTTTTCCTGCCAAAATACGTTGAGCATACCAATGATGGCGCTACCCTGTCCGGGGAAATCGTTCAGGCCTAACAATTGAAAACCATCCAGCGTTGTAGTCCGGAACTCGGCTTCAATTTCAGCTTTATAGCAAAGTGCCTGCAGCTTTCCGGAAGCCATCAGGAAATCGTGAGCCTGATCGCCCATATGATTGTCCTCCAGTATCCCTTTGAACATTTCAAAGTTCTTGGCTTTATACACACCTGTATATTTTTCGATCTCCGAGAAATCGGGGAACACACAGTACTGTCCCATTTCGTGCGTTACGTAGGGTCGGCTCTCGTCGGCAATGCGCTCGTCGTAGTTGAATGTTGCATTGGGTTGAAGGTTGAACGGAAGTCCGCGCGGAATAGAGCGCACCAGGTATTCACTTTCGGGGTTCACGCTCCAGCTACGCCCAATTGCGGCAGCCGTGTAGATCCGACGCGGATCTTTACTTTTCCATTTTTGCAAGTCTTTATCCAGAAAAGGCACATAGTTTCCGTAAGGTTCATTACAGTAGGCATACATCACAAAGGAAGGGTGGTTACCGTAGGCTTTAATGATGCGCTCGGTTTCGGCCACGATATAATCATCAGTCGGACGGCCATCGCCCAGCGAAGTGCCATGGTTGGGCCAACTAGCCGCTTCGGGCTGAACGTACATTCCCAACTCATCAGCAGCAATAAAAGCAGCTTCGGGCGGGCAATGCGAGTGAAAACGAATATGGTTTAAGCCGCTCTCCTTGCAGGTTTGCATGATTGCCTTCCACGACTCCACATCAGTTGGCGGATAGCCGGTTAATGGAAAGGTATTGCACTCCAATGTTCCGCGCATGAATACGGGACGGCCGTTCACCAGGATTTTGCCATCGGCAATTTCAACTTTTCGCATACCGAATGTTTGCTGAAGCTCATCGGTTTCCATTCCGGCTGCTTCAAGCGTTGCGGTCATTTCATACAAATTCGGGCTAAACTCGTCCCAAAGTTTGACGTCGTCCCCCATATCGTATTCCACTTCCAGCACTTTTCCACCAGCTGAAAATTGAGCCTTCTGGCTGACCATTGGCAATGTTTTCGCGTCACCAGTCTTCAGTCGGGCCTGCAAATGCACTTCAGCATCAACAGCGCTGCCATCTTCCGTTTTCAACTGAATGATTGCCTTAACCGTTTTCGTTTCGATATTCGGAAAAAGCTGCATATCTGCGATGTACAAAGGCGATCCGGCTTGCAAATATAGCTCGCCCACCATGCCATTCCAGTTGCCCTGCGTGTGATCTGAGACACTGTGTGAATCAGGGCCAACATTGATTGAATCGGTGCGATTGTCCACACAAACGGTGATGAAATTGCTACCGGTTTTTAGCAGCTTAGTCACATCGTAATCATGGGGCGTGGAAAGGCTATTTTCGTATCCGGCCTTTTGATCGTTCACCCAAACCGAGGTTTGCCAGTGCGGGCGTTCCAGGTGTAATACGACCCGTTTACCCGACCAGTTTTCGGGCACTGTAACTTCTTTACGGTACCAGGCTGCTCCTTTGTAATATTTATTTGGCGTCAACCAAAATGGAAATTTCACATCTCCTGGCTGGCGATACTTTTCCAAAGCCGGATTGAAATAAAACGAACTATCATATATCGTCCCAGTCCATGGGGTGTATAAATCGGGGATGTCTCCTTTATCATTTTCGGCCATAGAACCCGGCAACAAAACAGATTCCTTCAAATTTTCAGCATACCATTTTTCCGTTTTTCCCATGTCGGTAGGATCAGTTGCAAATTGCCATTCGCCGGACAAATCAATGCGATTGTCCGAGTTTGGAGCACAAGCTGCCAATACCAATAGCGGGAATAACCAGGCCAGGATAGATCGTTTCATGAGGTCGGATATTTAAAAGTTAGATTCAATTTCTTCGAGCGATTTACCTTTGGTTTCGGGCAATTTTTTCCAGATAAACAGGAAGCCTAAAAGGCAAATAAGGGCGTATAACCAGAATGTTCCGCCGGCTTTCAGCAGGTCATTCAAAATCGGGAACGAATAGGTGAGCACAAAACAGGCACTCCACAGCGCCGTAGTGGCAACCGCCATCGCTGCGCCGCGTAAGCGATTGGGAAAGATCTCCGAAAGTACCACCCAGGTAATCGGGGCCAATGTCATGGCATAAGTGGCAATGGCCAACAACACCAGGATCAACACAACAAAGCCTTGCAGTTCAAGAATGTAACTTCCGCCTAAAATAAAGTAGATTACAGCCAAACCACTTGAACCGATAATCATCAGTTTCCGTCTTCCCCAACTGTCAACGACTTTCATCGCCAACAAAGTGAAGATCAGATTAACAGCGCCAGTGATAATGATATTGAACAGCATATCGCCAACGGAATAGCCGGCGGCTGTGAAAATTTCTTCGGCATAATTAAAAATGACATTGATACCGCACCATTGCTGAAACACAGCCAGCACAATTCCCAAGACCAGAATTGGTTTGATTTTAGGCGATAGCAATTCTTTCGTATCCACCTTTGACGGCGTATTCTTTAAGTTTTGTTCTATATTCTTCTCCTCTTCGGCCGCATAAGCATCACCGCCAATCCGGCTCAAAATTGCTTTTGCTTTGGAAAGATTTCCTTTCTTAACCAGGTAGCGTGGACTCTCCGGAATAATGAAAGCCAGCAAAAAGAACAGCGATGCCGGAACCAACTCGGCCCAGAACATCCACCGCCAGCCCATTTGTCCATTCCACGAATTCAGGATCTCAACATCGGTAGCGCCCGCAGGTATGGCTTCAGCGATAAAATAGTTAACCGACTGCGCAGCCAAAATCCCGATCACAATCGTTAACTGGTTCACCGATACCAAACGACCACGAATAGCCGCTGGTGAGATCTCGGCGATATACATGGGTGAAATGGCAGATGCCAGGCCAATACCCAGGCCGCCGACTAAGCGATAAAAAACAAAAGGGGTAAACTGGTCTACCATTCCGGTACCAAAGGCTGAAATGGTGAACAAAGCCGCAGCAACCAGCAACGGAATTTTACGACCAAAGCGCTCGGCTAAATAGCCTGACGATACGGCGCCAAACAGGCAACCAATTAAGGCGCTGCTCATGGCCCAACCTTGGAGATACGGCGAATTGGCGATATCGAAAAATCGTTCGTAGAAAGGTTTTGCACCGCCAATAACCACCCAATCGTAACCGAAGAGCAGTCCTCCCATGGCAGAAACCAAGGTAATTCCTAAAATAAAAGGCTGATTAAATTTGTAGTGGTTCACAGTAGTTGATTTAGTTTTTCAAAAATAGCTTTCATCTGTTGGCCCGGAAATGAACTATCCTGCAAAAATATGGATTATTTTATCATTGTATATTTAGAACAACTGAATAACAACACAGCATAAAAATCAAACAAAAAGCTATATTTAAGGCCATTAATCGCCAAGTCGAGATCAAAGCGAAACCAGCAAACATTAACTATTCAAATCGAAGACTGACATAATGAAAAAACAAGATGGTTTTCCAGGACAACAAAGTTATGTTATTCCGGAGCGAATTGTCGACCAGCTAAAAATATCACCTTTATGTAATGACATCTACCTCACTGATATTGGTTATTACCCCGAAGCACGCCACCATTTCAGGGAAAGGCCGACCGGAAGTGACCAAACCATTTTGATTTACAATGTGGAAGGAACCGGGAACATCATCGTTGGAAACCAGAAAATGCAACTTCCTGCCGATCATTTCTTCATCATCCCCGAAGGAGTGCCCCACGCCTACTCTGCCGATGCCAACAATCCCTGGTCTATTTACTGGATTCATTTTGCCGGACCGAAAGCCAGGCATTTGGGGAAGCCAGGGCTCCAGGCAATACCCGTACCACGAAGCAGCAACTCGCGAACGAGCGAACGCCTTGAGCTTTTCAACGAGCTTTTTTACATTCTCGAGCGCGGTCACAGTTTTGAAAACCTGGAATATATCAGCCAGTCGCTTCCCCGCCTGATTGCTTCTTTCACTTACCTCACCCAATTTCGGTCAATCAACGAACAGTTCAGTAAAGATCCGGTAAGTCAAAGCATCAACTTCATGCTCGAAAATATCAACCGAAAATTTAAGTTGGATGAACTGGCCTCCGCCGTAAAGCTGTCAGCATCTCACTACTCACGTTTGTTTTTATACCGGACCGGACACTCACCCATAGACTATTTTATCCAATTGAAAATTCAACGAGCCTGCCGCCTGCTGGACTCTGATGACCGATCAATAGCAGACATTGCCCGCGATATCGGCTTTGACGATCAATTCTATTTCTCCCGCCAATTTAAAAAGGTGATGGGACTGTCTCCCCGGGAATATCGAAAACGGTAGCAACTGAATACCGAAGAACAAAATTATGCTTGCACATTGACGTATGAAGACAAACAGGAAACAATCCCTTCCATACGCGTATAACCTTTTAGAGATCTGAAAACATCGTCTTTCCGTTTGAAGCTTTCATGGAGACGAATCAGGCATCTGGAATCCTTATCAAGCAGAAAACAGAATCACGTTTATAAAAAGGTATTCAAATAAAATTTAATGTCATGAAAAACACAGATACAACTCTACTGACCGTAGAAGCCGTCGCCGACAAACTAAGCCTGACCAATAAGACTGTCCGCAAACACATCCGATCCGGCAAAATCCCGGCGCAAAAACATGGAAAGCGTTGGTACATTTCAACAAGTGATTTTTACAGAATATTTGCCGAATACATGACCACTTAAATAATAGCGGCTGTTGTTCAGACAATTTACCCCAGAGACAAATTAGTCAATTGGGAATATTCTGCAACTGTTGATCAGAAAAGTACTGGTTGCGAAGACTTTTCCAACCAATCTCTGATCTCTCCTGTTTGTCCAACCTGAAAATACCTTTCTGCCCAAATACCTGAATTTAGTCAGCTTTCGATTTGCCATTCCAAAATAATATTTGGTAAATTACGGCATAATACAACAAAGATGGATGTACTTGGAATAGACTTTGGCGGCTCCGGCATTAAAGGAGCAATTGTAGACAGTACCACAGGCGAACTGCGTACTGAAAGACACAGGATTGAAACACCACAGCCTGCAAAGCCCGATGCGGTTTTGGAGGTTATTAATGAGATCATCAGCCATTTCAATTGGAAAGGAAAAGTGGGCATCGGCATCCCGGGGGTAGTTAAAAACGGCGTTGTGCTTACCGCTGCCAATATTCACAAAGAATGGGTAGGCTACCCGATCAACAAAGTATTCTCGGAGCAAACAGGTTGCGAGGTTGTCGGTATTAACGACGCCGATGCTGCCGGAATCGCAGAGATTCATTTTGGAGCCGGAAGCGATGAAAAAGGCATGGTATTTTTATTGACCGTTGGCACCGGAATTGGTACGGTTATTTTCATCAATAAGCAACTGGTGCCAAACCTGGAATTGGGCCATTTGGAATTTAAAAGTAAAACCATCGAGACTTACACGGCCGATTCGGTGCGGAAGGAAAAAGAACTTACGTGGCCCGAGTGGGGCAAACGCTTCAACAAATCACTTGCCTATTACGAAAAGATGTTCAACCCGAACCTGTTTATCGTGGGAGGCGGTGTCAGCAAAAAGATGGATAAGTTCGAAGAGGAAATTACCATCGAAACACCTGTTGTTCCGGCGCAAATGGAAAACAATGCGGGCATCATCGGCGCAGCAGTTCATTTAGCGCATCTTTAAACCAGAATTTCGCAAAATATTTTGAAGGGACAGGAGCACCGAACTATCAAAGGTGTGACGTTCATTTTCAATCCAACAGAGGGAAATTTCCTCTGGAAATGTATTATTTATGCAATTTCCATTTCCACCAAAGCTTTGCCTCACCGGTGCTGAATCCATTGGCCCGAACCAAACAGGAATTGGTTTCACTGATCTCGTCAAACGATTCGTCCAACGAAACAAAACCCATATTCCGGTCTTTGATGTCGCAAAGAATATTCCCAACCATAGGTACTGCGCGTTTGGCAATCACCAGCCAAGGGACACTGGTTCCTAAGGCATCCGTTACAATTTCGAAGGCATCACCGCCTAATGTCGACTGTAAATCAGTTAAAGCTTCTCCAAGATGGCGCAGTTCCTTTCGACTTTGAAACAAGTACAAGCGAGTCTTAATCCTGTTATCTGCAGGTAACGGTCGCTCGAGTACAAATAGACCATCGGCTCCGGGACCACCCTCCGGCTCAAATGAAATCACATTATCCTGATTGGGTTTTAATCGAATATAAGGATCGGGGAAAGAGCTGACCAGCATTTTATCGTTATCGTCCGGATGTTCGGTAACCATGACAAAATAGAGTTGCCAGCGACGACGTTTTTTTGAAAGAGCCAGCTTCGTGAATTCAAGAGTTAAGGTTGACATTTAGGGTGTTTTTATAAGTGATTCTTTTCAAACGATATTTTTTGTAAAATAGTATTGCTCCCGGGATAAATGACGACCCTATAAAACAAAAGAGCCGCCACGGATTACTCCGGGCAGCTCTACCGAAACTTTATAATTATAAAGCAGAAATGGGTCCTTGTTAAATCTTATCTTCCGATAAGAAGACGACATCCAACACGTCGGCATTTTTCAGAAATTTCTTCGCTGCCTTGGCGATATCTTTAGTGGTCACATTTTCGATGATGGTTTCGTAGTACGCCGGATCCAGCTTATTCTCGCTGGTGGCATAGTACGTTTGAAGAACGGACATCCAGTAACCATTATTTTCAACCTGCTGTTCCAGGTTCTTCTTCATGTTCAAAACAACTTTATCCAAATCGGCTTGTTGAACATTCTTCTGAACGACCTTCAGTTCCTTATAAACCAATTCTTTTAAATAGTCTGCTTTAGTTGGATCGCAATCAAACTGAATACTCAATCCGTATTTCACATCCGGAATGCGCGTAAAGCTCGGTTTTACCGATACGCCGTAGGTACCACCTTCCTTTTCGCGAATATTTTCGGTGTAACGCAAATTCAGGATTGAACCTAATATACTTTGATACACCACCGCTTCTCTCGAGTAGTCGTAATCATTTCTGAATTTCAACACAACGGTTGCCTTCGGATCAGGCATTGGAAGCTCAATTCGATACTCGTGCTTGCCTGTCGGATAGTAATCTCCGGTATCCACCCACTTCTCCGTTTTTCCGGTTGAACGGATTGAACCAAGATACTGCTCCACCAATGGCTTTAATTCCTCTTCCGATACATCGCCAACAATGAAGAATGTGAAGTCGCCGGCGTTGTCAAAACGCTCCTGGTAGATTTCCTTCATCCGATCAAAATTGATCTGGTCGAGGTACTCTTTGCTAAACTTCAACGATCTCGGGTTGCCGTTACTCAAGATTGAACTTAGTGTGTCGCGCATGATCGACTTCGCGGTTTTCACCTCATTTTCCGCATTCCGGTAATTAATTTCCATCAGACGGTCGAAGTTATCCTTGTCGAAACGTGGCTCTTCGAAACGCATGTACACCAACTGCAACATGGTCTCCAGGTCGGCAACCTTCGTGCTTCCCGAAATTGACTCGGAATAGCTACCGATGTCGAAACCGCAGGATGCTGTTTTGCCCGTAGTTACTTTTTTGAATTGAATCGGATCGAACTCACCAATTCCGAAGCCACTAACAAAATCAGCAGCTGCATTGAATGACGGAATATCTTCCACTCCGTATAACGAACGACCGCCACTACTTTGTCCGCTCAACACCACCGCTTCTTTCACGTAGTCGTCGAACTTGTACACCACTTTCGCACCATTCGACAAGGTCCATTCGGTTGCATCAAATTCTTCGATTTTCTTTTCCGAGACGATTTCTCCGGCTTCCGGCAGGCTGCTCAACAGCTCGGTCGATACCGGCGCATTGTCGATGTAGGGCGCTAAATCGCTGCTTTGAACCCTGGCAATAATTGCCTCAATTTCCTTCGGCGAAATAAACACCGTACCTGGTTCGCGTTCCGGACCGGTGATCACATAAGAGCGATTCACGTCCGTTAAATATTTTTTTGCAACAGCCGAAACTTCTTCCGCCGTAATTCCCGGGATAATTTCTTTGGCGAACTGGTATTTAAACTCCGCGTCGGGAATTGACACCTGCTCCAGATAGGCTGTTTTGATCGCCTTGCAATAAGCTTCAGCACCAATTAAATCGCGCTTTTGGTAGCTGTTTTCCACACTCACCAACATGTTTGTTTTCAAACGTTCGAGCTCCGTATCGGTAAAACCGAAGCGAAGCACCCGCTCCAACTCGGTATAAACGGCTTCGAAAGCAGCTTGCTCTTTACCCGGCTCGCAACTCGCAAACACATCGAAGGTTCCGTAACCACGCTCCAGGCTACCCAAACCAACGCTTCCGCGCTTGAATGGCTGTGTCGATTCCTGTACCAGTTCTTTAATGCGGGAACTCAGCAGCGAATTGAAAAAACTATTGAGATAGTTCTCGCGCAAATCCGCGAAGCTATTATTGTTCCGTTTCTTGTAACGAATTTTTAGATCGACACTCACATTTTTATAGTCCGGATCCATCACCTGCACATACATGGGTTCATTGTTATCCGGAATGGCAACTACCGTCCGCGCCATCGGATTTTCAATGGCCGGAATGGCCGAAAACAGTTCCTTTACTTTTGCCTCGATGGTATCCACATCAATGTCTCCCACAATCGCTACCGCTTGCAAATCGGTGCGGTACCAGTTGTGGTAAAACGAGCGCAATTCTTTCGGGTCGAAATTTTTAATCACATCCAACTCGCCAATCGCATCGCGCTCAGCATAAATGGTATTGTTGAAGATGATTGGTGCTGTTTTGGCCTGCACGCGGAATGAAGCATTTCTGCGGGTACGCCATTCTTCGGAAATCACGCCACGTTCGGCATCAATCTCCGCTTCGTCCAGCGAGAGTTCGTCGCACCAGTCGCGCAAAATCAGCAAACACGAATCCACCAAACCTTCGTTCGCTGTCGGTACACGGCTCATGTTATAAACTGTTTCGTTGCGGGTGGTGTAAGCATTCACATCGCGGCCGAATTTCACACCATTTTTCTCGAGCATGTCCAGCATTGATTTTCCGGGAAATGTGGTTGTCCCGTTAAAAGCCATGTGTTCGAGGAAGTGAGCCAAACCATCCTGCTCATCAGTTTCGAGTGATGCACCCACGTTCTGGTAGATGTAGAAACTGGCCGCCCCTTTCGGATTCTCGTTATGCTTGATGTAGTAGGTCAAGCCATTTGGCAAAACGCCTTTTCGAATCGAGGAATCAAACGGAACTTCCTGCGACAAATCGGTAAACTGTTGCCCGAACGACAACGTGCCAATGAGAACAACTCCCATCAGCAAAAGAAATAGTTTTCTCATAGCTGATTCAATTTTCGGCTGAAAATTATTTTGATATTTATATTCTTGAAATGTTGAATTTGCGGGTTGCTGGAAGAAAAAAAGTATGTCTCACCTCAGAACCCGCAATTGAAGAAAAAGAGCGCCCGAGCCAATCTTCCAACTAAAAACTGCCCGATGGCGCTCGATATGAAGCTGTTAAAAAAATCCACAATAAATGTTTGGCTTGACTGATGCACGGATCAATTTTCATTCTGCACCATCAGTTCCAACTCATGCTGAAAATTGACTTTCTTCTTAACGTTGAACGGCATTTTCTCAATCGCTGCTGACTTGAGCGCAATCGCATCCTTTGTTTTACCTTCTTTGTAAAGCAAATCGGCTTTCAGGTTATCCACCCAGTATTGGCCGGGAATCAATTCGTAACAGTAATCAATCCACTTGTTCAGCGTTTTCGTTTCTTGATTACCCTCCATCACGGCTAAATAATTTTGGCCCACTTCTGTTATTGCATCCACCCGCGCGCCAGCCGTCATGCCTTCTTTATATCTTTCCAGCATCAAGTCGGTATAGGCGTCTTTTCCTGCGACTTTTCCTTTGGAGTATGATTTATAAAGCTCTGCATCGCTCTCGTGAATCTCCTTAACTGATTCCAAATTCATTAAACTATCCACATAGTTTTCCGCTAATTGCTTAAACGTATCGTAATCCTTTAAAAAGCGATAGTAGTCCATCTGAAAGGTTTGCAGGTTTTCGTTTGCTCTCGGCTTGATTCCATATTGCTGATAGCGATCAATCAATACTTGCATTAAGGAAGCACTTCCGCTTCTCTCTGCCTTTTTCAATGTACGTGCAAACATGCCTTGGCGAAAACGCTCAACATTAATCCTTTGGTTACCCGACACCAGGGTCAAGTAATGTTCATAGTTGGCATTGAAGATCTCCTCCGCCTTTGTTCCACAATACATGTTCTCCCGATTCTTCATCAAAAACTGCAGCATCTCTTCACTCGATTCATCAAATTCGGTTTGCACTTTCAGCCAGGCATCAATGCCCTCTGAAGCATCCGACCCAAACTCATCCATCTTCTGAAGATACAGTTTGAGGAAAGCCTCGTCATCCTGTTTGTTCGGATACATAGTTTGCAGCTTTTCCCAACTGTATTTAGCAGTTGCAGCATTCAAAGCTTCTTTTCCAAAGCCAATCATGTCGTAGCCTTTTGTTACGCCCACGCCCATGTGGACAATATCGCCATCACCGTTAACAAACAGCATCGTCGGGTAAGCAGTGACCTTGTAACGTGCGGCTGCCTCTTTGCCTTCTTTCTCTGCATCCAATTTCAGGCTGATAAAGTTCTGATTATAGAAATCACCATTGGCCTGCTCTTTAAACGGCCCAGCCGCCAGCTTTTTACATGGTCCGCACCATTCGGTGTAAAAGTCGATAAATATAAGTTTGTCCTGCTCTTTGGCTTGATCAAGTGCCACTTCGAAATCGATGTGCTTAAAATCGATTCCCTGTGCCAATGCTTGTCCGGCAAACAACACCCCAAAAAGCAAAACGGCTACTAGCTTATTTCTTGTTTTAATCATCGTTGAGTTCTTTGTGTGCAAATTAGCTCAGGTTAATTTCCTTGCCTTCCTTCATCAAATCGAGGTCGGCTTTAATTGAAACACCGCGTTTCATATCTTCTTTTTGCGCGATTTCGTATGCTTCTTCTGCAATTTTAATCGCCTGTTCCTGGTCGCCACCAAACTTGTACAGAATGTTGGCATACTGGCTCATCACCGTTGCATCGCCCGGAATCATGTCGTAAGCTGCCTTCATCCAACGAACCACATCGGCCTTGTCCTGCTCGGTTGTTACAAATTTTGAATACGCGAATACCATGCTGTAAATCTGTGTACTATTACGAATCGCATATGGATGGGAATAGAGTGCACGGCTATCGCCTTCCGCCCGGAGGCGCAGGTTTTCTTCGTAATCTGCACGCAATTTTGCCACATCCAAAGATTGAATATAGGCTTCGTTGTCGTCGTGCACCAAGGCTTTGTATTTTTCGCCCTGTTCCGATTTTTCGTAGTAGAAAATGTACAGGCGTTTACGCTGGGCTTCATCCACACTGGCTCCCGCTTCGCTTGCACGAGTCAAAACATATTCAAGGATGGTGGTATCGCGTTTTAAAATGGCGTAATCAGTTGTGCTTTCAACCATACTGCGAGGCAACTTCTGGAAGATCTCACGGATATCTTTGCGCACCCACAGCTTCCAGGCGTCCGAGCCATTGTTGCGTTGAATAATCTCGTCAGCTTTACCACCAAAAATCAGTTCCCCGCTGTGGTCGGCCAGGAACGTCACCATTTCCTTGCTTGCTTCCGGCATTGTTGTTTGAATGTCGAGGTAATGTTCCACGATATCGGTGTAACCGGTCGACTTCGCTTCTTTCAGCTTATCCAAATACATGCGCACGAATTGCTCGTTATCCTTTTCCTGAGAGTAGCGCTCGGCCAAACGTCCCGCGCTATTGGGATCCTTGCCGTAAGCCACTGCCAATGCTACTTCTTTCATAAATTTTTCAGTTGGCATCGATGCTTCGAATCGATAAACGACCACGCCATCTCCATCCAGAAAAACGTAACCCGGCAAACCTGAAATTCCATATTTGCGTTTGATTTCAGGCCCTTCTCCGCGCTCCACATCAACTTTCAAGGCAACAAAATTCTCATCGAAGTATTTTCCGACCGTATCTTCCAGGAAAACCGTTTTTGCCATGTGCTTGCAGGGTCCACACCAAACAGCGTAACCATCAATAAAGACCAGTTTGCTTTCGGCCTTTGCTTTAGCCAGTGCTTGTTCCAAAGTACCGTGTTCGAAAGTAATTCCCTGGGCCAGAAGAAGCATCGGTGCAGCCAGAAGAAGAATAAGTGAATATATTTTTTTCATTTTTTCTGTATTTATCGTGCGGTTAACGTTTTTCATTACTAGTTCTCGGTATTTTCCTTCTTACGAATCACATCCGCTCTAAGCTTTTGCAGATCCGAATTGCCCGGCATCAATTGATCGCCGTATTCAATCCAGCTAAGTACTTGCTTATATTCTTTCTTGTTCTCCGTGAATTTCAAAAATTTAGAACCGATTTTTACAATGGCGTCTTTTTGCGCAGTCGCTTCAACTCCCTCAGCCATTTTTTCCAAAGTCAGGTTTCCCATAATGCTGGGCGCATATTTTGTCGCTTTATAATCGTCGTAAGCCGCTTGATCTTCAGTACGAATTTGCTCCAACGTCTTAGCTCCCATCATGCTATCCATATAAGCCGTAGCCAATTGCTTGTAAGCTTCGCCATCATTTGCCAGAAAACAGTAGTTCAGCTCATAGCCTTTCAGTTCATCAGCTTTCTCCGCACTGCCCGGTAGTTCCTTCCAGCTTGTTATAAAGGCACGCATAAGTCTGGCATCACGGGTTTTATACGCGAGTTGCCGGGTATTGTAAACCATAGTTGCCTGAAGACTTTCCAGGGTCTTTTCTTCAGCACGTGTGGCAATATCAAAATATTCGTTGTAGTTCGTTTTCAGGATTTCCTCAGCTTTGCCATCAATCAACAGGAACTTCCGGTGATCGAACAGGTATTCCATCATATCCACATCGTTCTCTTTAATCTCGGTTTGAACCTTCAGCCAGGCTTCAATGGCATCGTAGGGTTCTTCCCGGTACTCGATCATCTTCGCGATGTATAATTTTAAAAACCGCTCGTCATTTTTCTTACCTTCATATTCAGCCTTCAGATCGGCCATGCTATAACCGTTACTTACAGCAGCAATGGCTTCTTTGCCCATGGTAATGGCATCCGGGATATCTCTGTATCCAACTTTCTTGTACACCATTTCGCCCTTACCGTTAATAAATACAGTGGTTGGATAAGCGTTTACGCCATATTTACGAGCCGCTTCCTTTCCTTCCTTTTCGGCATCCAACTGAATATTGATAAACTCCCGGTTATAGAGATTTCCTACTCGTTCGTTCGGAAAAACATTGTTAGCCATCATTTTACATGGGCCACACCATTCCGTATAAAAATCGATAAAAACCAATTTGTTTTCCTGCTGTGCCTGGGTTAACGCTTCCTCAAATGTGATCTGTTTAAAATCAATTCCTTCTGCAAATAACTGTCCCCCAAAAAACATGGCAAGAACGACTAGAATTGTCTTCAATTTGTTCATGAAACTATTTTTTAATTGCGATTAAGTTTTTCTAATTGAACGGTAATCAGTCTTTTCTACGACTTATTTACTATTAAGACCGAAAAACGGGGACCGAGAGTGACAACAGTATCAAAAAAAAAGTCAGTTCATAACTAAATGAACTGACTTCCGTCTCAATATTTTACTTTCTGTAAATTACGGGATTATCTTTCAGGCCAAAATGTTGTTCGAAAACAATGTTCTAAATCAATCATTTGATACAAACAAGATTCGAATTCCTTCTTTGACAGTTTCTTAATCATAGCGTCCAGTTCAGCCGGAGAATAAAGCTTGCCGTATTTGAAATAACTTTTCAGCCAGGCGTCCGAGATTCGATCATCTTCATAAAAGCTCATGACATACAAACTGCGCAACATCGCCCTGACTTTCGCGACATCAGTATCCGTCAACTCCTCCTTGCTTAGCGGTTTCAAAAGTTCATTCGCCATAATTTCATACGAGCGTTCGGCATTGGCCGTATCGGTCATATAGGCGAGGCGCAACATGCGTGAATTAACCGGATCAACCGAAATAGCCGAGCGTTTGCCAGTGGCGTAGACCATGCCGTATTTCTCGCGCAAAATCTTGACCATCCGCAGGTGTGCATGCTCCAAAGCCCCCTGCAGAACCAGTTCATCGCGCATCGTCAATTGGCGTGACGATGTTTTGTTGAACGCGTAAACAACCTTGGCCAAATCACGTTTCCAGCTTTCAATTTGGATTCCCGCCGAATCAACTGCAGCCGTGGTCGCTTCTTCTGCCATCGGCAACGGCGGGGTTGAAGCAACAAGGCTTCCGATATATTTCGAAACCAGCTCTTCCATATTTTCGGGCAAATCGCCTTCGATATAAATAATCGAATTGCTCAGGTTTTCTTTCAACAGGCGATCATATTGACACAATCGTTGCACGAGTTGATCGTCCCGCGCACTATCGGCCGTTGCTGGCGATTCGGAAGGATACTTTTTCGATTCATTCCGGCGATCCATCTTGTCCAAAAACTCCCGAACCGCTTCGTCTTCCGGATAGTTTGTTTCTGTCACCACCAGGTTGAAAACCTGAACCATTTGCTCCAGAAAATCCGATTTCCCACCGATACTCAATTCAAAATCCTGATCTTCGAAACCAACATTTTTGAACATCCTCATGCTCTGCTCCAACGAGTGGGCTTCCTTCGAATCGTACTTCCCATATGCTCCGTTTAATATTCGGATCGCTTTTCCGAAATATTCCCGGTCGGCCTCTGGCACCTGTTTCAACCCATTCTTTCCAATCAGTTTGATCTTTGCATTTTCATTCCCAGACCGGAAAAGCACAACTTTTACACCATTGGGGTACGAGAGCTCCACCAACTGATCGCCATCAAGTTGCCGCCTATTTTTGACCGGCACCAAGGGCTTTTCGGCAATCTGCACAGCCACAGGTTTCAATTCGCCCGTTATTGCAGCTCGCGGCCGTTCGAATACAAAAGGTTCGGTAACGATTGTATCCAGCTTGCTCAACCGCCCCAAAATATAATCCGCATTGAATTCCGGAGAACAGGCTGTTACTGTGCTATCGAACAGAATTGTCTTATTCAGCTCCAGCATCCGGCTGAGTGTTCGACTGAAATCGTCCGGGCTAAGCTCCTGAATCGCTCGTTGGGTTAACTCTTTCCGTTGATCACTATCCATCGGAATGTCGCCAGTCCGAAAATACTTATATACACTTCCTACTACGGCCGAGTTATCCAAACGGGCACGATTAAAATAATCCATGCGAAGTTTACTGTAATAGTTGATTTCGTCCTGCGAAAAGCCATGCTGCATGGCCTGTGCCAACACCCGGCAGAACTGATCCAAAACCGTTTCATAACTGGCGTCCGTCGCTAACTTCAGGCGAAAATTGTAGATCGAGTTGCCCGTGATCATCGATCCAATATTTACCGACGCGTTCGAAATGGAACCGGCCATTTCATTTTCCAATCTGCGCCCGAACATGTCGCACAATAATCCATCGATCAGATCCTGCTTAAACGCAGGGTAGTTGTCGATAACAACCGGTGCCGTTTTAAACAACACAGCCAGGGTAACATCGTCCGTTCTTGAGGATGAAGCTTTGCCACTAACAACTGTGGTCGAATTCACATCGAGGTACTTATTTCCGTTTTGGCTGGTATTTGCCGGAACGTCGCCAAAAATCTGTCTGATGGTCGTTTCGGCGAATTTCTGATCCATTTTTCCATAGACGATGACCGCCATATTTTCGGGCACATAATTGTCCTTGTAAAAGCGATACAACCCTTCGCTGGTTGCCGAACGAACCGACTCCTTTGTTCCCAACACATCGTGTCCTTCCAAACTTGTTCCCAACAGGTTAACGGAACCCGAGGTTGCCGAATTTCCACCGCGGTTAATCTCTTCAACGATGACTTTCTTTTCGTTTTCCAGCTCCTCCTCGTCCAGTTTCAGGTAAAACATCCAGTCTTTCAGTATCCCCAGGCTTCTGCTGAAATAATCTTTGTCGTTCTCGGGAATCGTCATAAAATACTGTGTATCCGTCTTCCCGGTAAACGCGTTATAATCGAGGGCAATGCGCATCCCCATCAACTCCATTTCTTCCAGACAGGCGCCTTTCGGGTAATGCTCACTCCCCTGAAACAACATGTGCTCGATGATATGCGCGTAGCCGTGTTGATCGGGCCGTTCCATGAAAGCACCAATATTAGTGTAAATTTTGACCACGACTTTTCCCGGATCACCGTTTGGTATGAGGTAGTAGGTCATTCCGTTGGCGAGTTTTCCAACTTCAATATTTTTAGGTAATGCTAACTGCTGTCCCATGGCCAAGCTTCCATTAAGTGCCAGGAGCAGCAATAAGCAAAATTTTTTGATTCCTGTTGTCACTGTTTTCATCACGTCTTCTGTTTTTTGGCTTCTAAAAATGCTTCTTCCACTTCATTCATAAAAAAGAAGGGACTGACAAAAGCCAGCCCCATCATCTTACATTCCTCTCTTAAGCATTGAGATTTCTATTCGTATAAGAACGTGTACGTCTCATTAGATCCGGCAGCCGGATAGCCACCGCCGATATACGTCTTAACAATCGATGTAATGTTACCATCGTTGTCGGTTTCGTACTGATAAACCGGAGTGTACAAATAGGCATATGAGCTGGCACCAACCGTTTCCAACGGAATATATTTGTTCCACAACAGATCACGATAAACGTTCAACATGATGGAATTATCCATGTAGAACTGCGGGAAGCCTTCAACGTAGGTTGGCATCAATACCGGGTCAAATTCAACAAACTGCTGACGACGAGAGCTGTTCTTGGCATAGGATGCTGACTGCCAGTATTCGCTGAAAATGGTCTCTCCTAAATTAAAGGGATCAGAATAAGTTACATCGGCAATTTGTTTTCCTTCGTAATAGAACTGCTCTACAGAACCATCTTCACGGTAAACAAAGCCATCAGCTAACACTTCAACATCAGACTCTGAGACTAGCTGGCCAAGATCATCATAATCAAATTCCTGCAACTCCAATGAAGCCAACTGCGTTGTTCCGTCTGTGTAGTAGAAACGGTAACGCTTGTCGTAAGAAAAAGTACCTGCAGTAGTCACCGATCTGTAAATGATCGAATCGAGCATACCTGCTTCATTGTAATAGAAGTTGTTTGTATACGACGAACCAGTTGGGAAAATGTATTCAAACCAACTCAGGCGATCTGTTCCTGCTTCATATTCCAGGTTGATGGTGTAGTTGATGCTGTTGTAGTTGGTATAATAAATCCGGTAAGGGTGTTTAATTTCGTCGGTTTTATGCAGGGTAATTTTTGTTGTTGAAACCTGACCGGTTTGATCGGCAATCACAATGTCGATCACATAGTCCTGCCCTATCTGCATATCACCGAGAAATACCAATTGCTTGAGGGTCATCTCGTAAATGGTCGTATCAACCGGGCTGAAGAAATACTGCTCTTCACCTTCAAATTGAATACTAATCGATTCCAGCGCATTCAAACCAGTTGATACCAAACCTTTCACGATATAAGCCGGAGCGGCTACCGCCAGGTTACTACCACCAACCAGTTTGATCTCGGGATACGACAGTCGTTTCACGCTGATGCGAATTCCCTGGTTGAAACTACGTGAATCGTTATCGATTACTTTTACAATGTAATTCAATACTGTGTCGTTTTCAAACTGAGTCAGGTCGACCTCGTAAGTAAACAGGAAGTTCTTCAAACCATTGAATTCGTTGATTTCCTCCAACACAGTATAGTCAACCGCATTGATCAATTCAATTACTTTCACACCGTTTGGTACTTCCATCTCCATCGAAATGTTGTAATAATCGGCCGTATCACGTCGCACTTCAACACGCTGATCAGCGATATCGAAACCGGGATCCGGGAAAGCAGGGTCGTCCTGGCACGACTGGAAACCCAATGCTCCAGCGACGCCAATCAATAGGATATATAAATATTTTTTCATGATAATTTCAGATTTTTACCGTTATTCCTCGCTGTTTAACACTTCCAAGTCCGGGTTCAGACTTTTAAAATCCACACCCCATGAGGTGAACAAATTGTACAGGGTACGCATGTTATCCTGAATGTTTGCCGGGAAAGCTGCAAGCTCGTCTGCATCGCGGTGCAACATTTCGTTGACATAACTGCGAACATCAGTTTCCAAATCAGCTACAAAGTCATAGGATGGTTTAAAGGCTTTGGTGTACTTTGTACTTGGACTGGTAGAATAGTCGTACACATTACCTAAGCCTGACGGAGAATTGTAAAAATATTGGGCATCAACAAACCCTTTTGAATAGACCCAATCCTTGTCGACAACATAAACCGTTGTTTCGTCATCGATTCCCATGTCTGTACGGTAAAGCGAATCCATTTCCTGATCGTAGTAAGCATCTTTACCTTCTGAGAATGACTCCGGAATCAGCGAGAACAGGTCATTCATCTCCATGACACGGTTAAAGAACACATAGAAATCGTCCAGAATATAGGCATCCAGATCGCGTTCCACTTCATCCGGATTGTACGCAATAACAAACGAATGGCTGTTGTACACCATCGACAAAGCACCGTAATAATAACGAGAACTTCTTGATTCAGACTCAATTAACGGATAGAGATATGTTTTACTTTCTGCGTAGATCGATTCTGCAATCAACACCTTCTTTGGGAATCTGGTGATCACTGTACTCGCCGGATCAAAACGCTGGAAGATCGCCGTATCTACGAAAGCAATCGCCGCGTTCACGTATTCTTCGTAATAGGCAACAGTATCCGGACTCATATTTCCCAGCGAGTCCAGGTAGATTGATTTGATCTCCGGAATTTCAACCGATCCCCACAAGGCCGAAACATCAGCTTCCTGGGCAGTATAGGCGAAATCCAGGGTATCATCATATTCGTACAGGACGCCCACGTTGAATTTCTCGTAAATATCCTTAACAGTCGCATTGGTCAAATCAACTTGTGAAGCAACGCGGTCAACATCAGCATAGGATGGTTCCAGGATATCTTCATCCTTTTGGCAAGAATACAGAATCCCCACCAACAGTATATATAAAATCCAATTCTTAGTCATAATCATTTACTTTTTTGGGTTACTGCTTTTACGCGTTACGGAATAATAATTTCTTCATCAATGGTTGGTATTTTTTCATACCGTTCATTATTCCGGATCAAAGGGTTGTTCTCACGTTCCTTCAGCGGAATTGGCAGCGTGTAGTTCGGATCGTCCGACAACAGCGTATAGGTCTCAGTTCCCAGTTTAGCACCACTGGCGTTGATTAATGTAAATACGTGTTTAATCTCGGGGCGGTTAGCCATACGGCGCAGGTCGAACCAGCGGTGATGATCTTCAAAACACAGTTCTTTCCGGCGATCAGTCAATACAAAGTCCAGTACTTCTGCAGCATCAGTCGGGTAAGATACCACCGACGGATCGCTGTAACGTACGGCATGTAGTGCTTTCATGTCGCTCACAGCGCTGGCAACATCGCCCATCTCGGCGTAAGCTTCAGCTCTGTTCAGGTAAGCCTCGCCAACACGCAGGTTTGCAAACCCAAGTGAAGTGTAGCTTCCCTTTTGATATTTTAGCGTGAAATAGTTGTATTTACCTGTACCATCGTCAATTGCATCAAAGAAGGCATCTTTCCGATTATCTTCGTCATCATACAAATTAATTAACTCCTTGCTGGCGTGGTACGAGTACTCCTGAACTTTACCAAACGAGTCGTAAAGTGAAAACACGGGATTCGTTGCATAGTATGAATAAAGAATTTCTTTGTTCGACGTGTCAACAAACGGGCTCGAAGCCGACACCTTCGACAAACTACCGCTGGCAATTACACGGCCTGCATATTCAATACATTCGCTCCATTCTTGTTGGTAAAGCTTCACTCGCGACATCAACAAGTCGCAGGCAGCAACACCCGGGTGCCAGATCGACGTTGTCAATCCACTTGCTTCCAACAGCTGGCGTGCTTCGGTCAAATCAGCCTCAATTAAGGCGTAACCTTCGGCTACGGTGTTACGGTTGTATGTTTCTTCAACACCAATATCGTCGCGCAACGGAACGCCCAAATCAACGTCGGCAGATGCAGCATTAAAAGGCTGTCCGTAGAGGTTCAACAGGTTGAAGTACGACAGTGCCCGAATGAAGTAGGCTTCACCTTTCACCTGATCGATTTCGGATTGCTCACCCATAGCATCGTCGATCAATTCGATGACGTAGTTTGCGATGGCAATATCTTCGTACATATACTGCCAGGCTTCATTGATGTAGGTTATTTCATTTCCTTCTTCATCAATTTCAATCTCGCGCTGCCAGGTATAAGTCGTTTTCTGGTCAAATTTATCCAAGGTAGTCATTTTCGAATCTTCGACCATATTGTCTGTCATGTAGTCGATTTGGTCAAAAATCGGATATTGATAGTTGAATTCGTTCAATAACAGGGCGGCGTAGTGATCCGTTTTTTCCGGCACCAACAAATCCTGATCAACTTCATCGAGGAAGCCGCTACACCCGAAAAACGGGACAAGGATTAATGTGTATAATAATTTTTTCATCATTCTCTTGTTTTAGAAAGTCATGTTTAAACTGAAACTGTAAGTTGGCAAGTTCGGCATACCAATACCGCTCACCTGATCCGGATCCTGGCCTTTCAATTTTTTGTCGAATGCCCAAACAGCCAGGTTACTTCCCTGCACGCCAAGGTTCAGGTTTTTAATTCCTGTTCCGTTCAATAGTTTCGTTGGAACATTGTAGTTCACCGAGATTGACTTCAAGCGGATATGGTCTGCGCTAACAGTTCTCACATCGCTGTAGTCGTACATCCACCAGGCATTTTTACCTTCCGGTACTGCATAACCATAGTTGGTTACATAAACCTTATCGTATCCGTCAGCCGCTGCTGTATTCGATCCGGTAAAAGTCATGTTGTTATCAGTTAATGCCGGAATGTCGGTGAAGTTTTCGTCGCCAGGTTGCTGCCATCTGTTGTTGAACTCGCTGTTCATATTTTGGTAGGGCAACGGCAAGCTTTGGTTTCCGTTGTAAAGTTTCAGCAAACGGGTTTTGTAACCCAATTTATAAGTGAAGTTGGCTGTCAAACTCAGGTTACCGTATCTCACCTGCGTTCCGAAACCACCGTAGTACAAGGGGACGCGACTTCCTTCGTAAACCAACATGGCTTCCAATTGCTCTTCACGAGTCATGTTCTCTTCAACCAGATGTTTGAAGGTTGGCAAACCTTCCGAGCTCAATCCGTCAAACTGGTACGAGAAGAATCCATTGGTCGGGAAGCCTTTGCGGTAAATAGAACCCGCCAGGTAATCCGTTGCTGTCAACGATTTTTCTGCTCCGTCTTCAAAACCTTCCAACACACGGTCGTGGTCGTAAGAGAAGTTGGCGTTCGTGCTCCAGGAGAATTTATTGTGTTTGATATTCACGGTACGAATACTGAATTCGTAGCTGCTTACATCTTTACTTCCCGAGTTGTAGTATTGAACTGAACTACCGTTAACCAGCGAAACCGGACGGCTTTGAATCAGGTCTGTACTTTTCGAGTATGCATAGTCAAACGCACCTGACACCCGGTTATCCAGAACACTGAAGTTCAACCCAAGGTTAAGCGTTTCCGTCTTTTCCCAACGCAGGTTAGCGTTCGGGAACTCCGACAAAGATGCTACGTTCTCCGGGTAATAAACTGAATTGAAACGTCCGTAGTCACTAATCAACAAATAAGGACTGGCTGACGGCATGGTTCCGCGAACCCCGTATGATGCACGAAGCGCCAGTTCACTGAACAATTGCATATCGTTCATGAACGATTCGTTGTGGATATTCCAACGGGTAGATGCCGACCAAGCCGGTTTGAATTTGTAACGTTCGTATTGTCCGAACGTATTTGAACCATCACTACGCATGTTGAAGTTGAAAACATAGCGATTGTCATACACATAGTTGGCAATACCAAAGAATGACAAGGAGTTTTTGGTCTTGTCCGTGATCGTTGGGTAAATAGAAACGCCACCGCTGTTAGTCAACCAGGCGAAAGCCGCATCGTAATCGTAGTTTGCAAAATCCAAGCCTCCAACCGATGTTGAACTAGATGGCTGATCCAGCGTGATAAATCCACGGCCCTGGTAGTGATTGTATCCGGGCACCGTGAAACCGGTAGCTCCCCAGTAGTTTACCGAACGGGCTTCCTGCCCCAGGTTCACGTTCAACACATGCTTCTCGCCAAAAACACGGTTGTAGTTCAACTGGTTGGTAATACCGTAAGTATCCTGGCTTACCATACCGCCTGAATAAATTCCTCCGAAAGGAACGTAACCGGCATCATCCGTATTTTCAGCGATCATATCTTCGAACTCGTCATAGGTACGAAGCTGAGCGATGTAATAGGTATCTTCTGTAATCCATTGTTCCGTTAAGTTGGTCGTGTTGCGATAACTTGCCAACGAAGTCAAACGGAAGTTTTTCAAAAAGTCCCAACGGATTTGGGCTGAAACCGCAAAATCTTTGTTGGTGATATTGCGCTCCGAGTTATCCAATTCACGCAAAATATTGTAGCGACCATACACGTCATTTCCGTAAATCGCTTTTTGCTGGTAGAAATATTCACCGTCCTGATCGTAGATCGGAACCGTGCGGGCAGTATAATAAGCTTCGTCAAATACGTTGATAGAAGTGTGGTTGTAAGTTGCTTTTTGAACCGAGCCACTCACTTTGAACTGCAACAAAATATTCTTTCTCAAATCCAGGTCGAGGTTTGAACGAGCTGTGATACGATTCAAGTCTACACCTTTCTCAGTACCTTGCTGATCATCGTAACCCATCGAGAAATAATACCGGGCAGTTTTGCTACCACCACTGGCGCTTACAGCATGTTGCTGACTGATAGAAGGACGGTACAATTCTCCGAACCAGTCGGTGTTCAAGGTTTCCAGGTACGAAACCTGATCCTGGAAAGCCTGGAAATCGTAAGTACCATCCCAGTAGTTCATTAAAGCACCTTCGTAGCCTAAGCGGTCAATGTTTTCGTAGTTCGAGCCGAAACCAAGGTTACGCTCGTACATTTCGCGCGAAACGGCGATACGATCTTTCGAGTTCATCAATTTAAAATCAGAATACTGCGGTGCTTGCACAACACTTAAACCACCGGAGTAAGAAATTGAAGCAGAACCTTCGTGGCCCCGTTTAGTCGTAACTACGATTACACCGTTGGCAGCGCGTGTACCGTAAATTGCAGTTGCCGACGCATCTTTCAATACGTCAATCTGTTCAATATCACTTGGGTTAATACCGGTTAAGGCATTACCGATCAGGTTGATATTATCGAAACTGTTGATTTCGTCAGCAGTCAAAGTCACCGGATCTTCGTAGATCACACCATCGATTACCCAAAGCGGGCTTTGGTTTCCGGTGAATGTACTACCACCGCGCACACGAACTTTTGTAGCAGCTCCCGGAGTTGCAGAGATGTTTGAAATCATCAAACCGGTTGCTTTACCTTCCAGCATTTGATCAACATTCAATGCACCAATCAGTTCCATGTCTTCCGCTTTAATAGTAGAAATAGAACTGGTCAGTTCGCGCTTGTCAATCACCTGGTAACCGGTCGCCACAACTTCGCCTACCTCGCGGATATCCTGCTGCATTTTGATATCAAATTCAACAACTTTTCCTTCTCCAATCGGAACTTCCTGAGTCACATAACCAATAAAAGAGAAAATCACAGCCTCCTTGCGTTCAGGAAGTATCAAGCGAAATTCACCATCCTGGTTTGTTGCTCCACCGAGGATACTGTTTTTGATGACAATGTGCACGCCGGGCAGGGGTTCGCCTGTTTCGGCATCCGAAACTTTACCCGAAATCGTCACTCGTGTGTCTTGTTGCGATTCCTGGTTGGAGTCACTCTTCGTCTTGATCACAATCACGTCATCAACCAGGGTGTAGGTGATATTGGTGCCCGAAAAAACTTCGTCCAATACCTCCTTTACGGTGACATCTGATTTACTCAGCGTGATCTCGCTCAGTTCCGACAGGTTATCTTCGTTGAAGAAGAAACTGTAATCACACTGTCGTTTGATCTCATCAAACAATTGAGATGCCGAAGCATCTTTTACATCCAAGGTCACCCTTTTGTTCTGCGAGTAGGTGCGAGCTGACACCGACATCGCAACGCAAAAAACAAGAATGAAAGTTAACCTCATAATACGCCACATTTTTTTTGGCACACCTGTAGCCAGGAGAGCCATAGGTAATCTCATTTTTTTCATAGATTTGTATTGCAATTAACTAATAAAGTATTCGTAACAGGATGCTTTTCGGGAAGGTGTGCCACCACCTTCCTTTTTTTATTTTGTTACGGTAAGTATTTTATCATCTGACATTTCCACATGCACAGAAGTCTCTGTTTCCAATATCTTAAGCAAACTATTCATGTTTTTATAGCGAGGTAAATCGCCTGTGAAGTGAATAGCCTTCACCGATTCATCTTCAATCTTAATTTGAACATCGTACCAGCGTGCAACTGTTTTCAACAGCGATTCCAGCGGTTCGTTGCGAAATACGAAACGACCGTCCTTCCAGGCAGTGTAAACATGCGTATCGACCTGGCTGATTTTTGCTGCCGAAGTTTCGGTGTTCAAAACCAGCTGATCGTTGGGCGCCAAATAGGTCACCTCAGTGCCTTTGTCCGAGTTCTTATATTCTACTTTTACTTTTCCTTCAACCAGGGTAGTTACAATACTCTCATCGTCAGAGTACGCCGACACATCAAATTGCGTGCCCAAAACCTCAATTGTCTGAGACGGAGTCGATACGGTAAACGGTTTGTCCTTGTTGTGGGCAACTTCGAAATAGGCTTCCCCTTTCAGATTTACATGACGCTCGTTAGGTGAAAAAGGCACCGTATAGGTCAATTCCGACTCAGAGTTCAGCCAAACCCGGCTGCCATCAGGCAACACCAACTGGTACTCGCCACCGCGAGGAATGCTCAGGCGGTTTGTTACATATTTAGCCTTTGCCGCTGTCTCTTTATTTTCGGCTACCTGGCTGTCGTTGTAAACCAGCACGCCTTCGTTGTTCTCGATCTTTACATCTCCTTCGTCGATTGACTTGGCGTCTGCTGCTTTAAGGTCGATCACCTGCCCGTTATCCAAAAACAACTGCGCATTTTTCGATCCGGGCTCGATGCTCACTTCTGCCAATGCCAGCTTTTGCGGCTTTTCAGTAGTCAACTTCCAAACAATACCGATACTCACAGCCAACACCAACATCGCTGCAACAGCAGAAACTGTCCGGATAATATTAAGACGGATTACCTTCTTCCGGGTTGTCGTTCGCTGCATCCGGTTTAAGTACATTGTCCATTGCGTCGAAACATCCAAATTGTCCATTTGCTTGTTCCACGCATCAAACGCCCCGGGTTGAAGAATATCAGCTTCAACTTTCCGGTTATCGCCCGCTTCTTCCCATTTTTGCAAATCTCGCAGTTGCTCTTCAGTAAGCATTCCCAGCATTTTTCGAGCAAGTAATCCTGCGATCTTTATTTGTTCCTTTACTTTTGTCATCACACGATCAGGTTAACTAACAATTTGAGACCTTTTGCATGTAAGACCGAAACAACCGCAAAGGCGGGTGACAAGAAATGTAAATATTTTTTAACGGAAGTTAATGAGATTGAAATAAAGGATCATAATCAACTCATCATCAAGCATATCCCGAAGTGAACGATAGGCTCTTTTTTTTACAGTTTTTACCGTATTAATTGTAATCCCCATTTGATCGGCGATGTCCTGGTTGGAAAACCCCTGTAACATGAGGTTCATAACCTCAACGGCCTGCGGCGATAGCTCACTGATGGCGTATCGAAGTATTTGGTAAGTTTCTTCGCGAAGAAGCTCGTTTAGAAACTCTTTTTCAGGAAGATGCAGAGCGGCATCCACCGACGAATTCTGGACCTTGTTTTCCTTTTGAATGAGATTCAGACAGGCATTTTTGACCAAAACATACAAATAAGCACGCAAAGCATGCTCACTGCTAAACTCCTCCTGATCTTTCTCCCAAAGTTTTACAAAAGCATCCTGGGCTACGTCCTTGCCCTTGTCCTCGTCCTTTAATATCCGGGAAGCCAACATGCACATAGGCGGAAACAGGCGTTCAAACATTTGCTTAAACTCCTGGCTATCATATGCTATAACTTTACCGGATACTTTCATAAACGAACATCAAACAATCTCCAATCTTCAATTCTTATAAAATCAAAAACATCAGAAATTGTTTTCAATTGGATTATTTATTCGAACGCGAAGATAATATTTACGAAACTACCTGCAATTTGAGATAAAAAAATAAAACCTGCCACCGGAAACGATACATATTTCTGCAAAAGCTTTCAAAATGTTGGAAAATTGTGCAAACGATTCGTGTAAAATACAGAGCCCATTAACCATCCGGTTTCACCAATAAAGAGCAAATCGTGATTCTCAACTTTAATAGTTTAGAAAAAGAGCTCTGACATCGGCGACATCAGAGCTCTTTCATTTTTATGCAAAATTAACACCTCTCCTTTTAACGAAAAACGACCACCCCGAATCGGAAGAATCGGGCATGGTCGTTTCGGGAAGGTTTGTTGGTATTGATCGGTTATTTCAATTCAAATGAAGTGTGTAATCCTTCGGCCGAACTCGGTCCTACCCAAAGATCGAAGTCGCCGGGCTCCGCCAAAAATTTGCCTTCGCCGTTGTAAAAGCCAAGTTCTTTTTGTGTAAGCACAAAGCTTACCGCAATTGTCTCCCCTGCCTTTATCATTCTTTTCTCAAAGCCTTTCAACTCTTTTACCGGCCGCACAATGCTGGCTACCCGATCCCGGATGTAAAGCTGCACGACTTCCTCGCCGTCAACTGCGCTCACATTGCTCACCTGAACGGTTACCTCAAATTTACCGGGTTCAACTTCGTGAACTTCCAGGCCTGAATATTCAAACGTTGAATAGCTCAAACCAAATCCGAAAGGATACAGCGGAATATAAGACTCGTCCATGTAATGCGGCCAAAAGACCTCTGTTTTGGGGCCGGGGCGACCGGTATTGAAATGGTTGTAGTAAACAGGGATGTGTGCCGAACTTCGCGGAAATGTCATCGGCAATTTTCCCGACGGGTTGTAGTCGCCGAACAGTACCTGCGCCAAAGCATTGCCTGTCTCGGTTCCCAATTGCCAGGCCTCAACAATCGCAGGAATATGATTATGCGCCCACTCGATGGTCAGGGGACGGCCATTCATCAGCACCAGAACAATGTTCGGATTAACCTTGTAAACCGCCTCCAGTAATTCTTCCTGCAAACCCGGCAAACCCAGGTCGGCTCTGGAGCGGGCTTCGCCTGTTTGCAAACCATTTTCGCCAAGCACCATCACCACGACTTCCGATTGTTTGGCCAGATTGATGGCTTCGGCAAACTTGCTCCGATCGGTCGTATTAATCTCCAGTTCGGTTGCGAAAGCTTCCGGGCCGGTCACTAGCTTGACGCCTTCTGCATATTTCAGATCAGCGTTGTATTTCTCCAGACCTTCCAAAACCGAAACGGCTGTATTTTCGTCACCAGCCATGCGCCAGTTGCCCAACGGACTGTTCTTGTCGTTGGCCAGCGTTCCGATAATGGCCAGTTTCTTTTGTGTTTTCGACAAAGGCAACAAGCCGTTTTCATTCTTCAGCAGAACAATCGACTTTTTTGCCATGTCCAAAGCCGCAGCCAAATGATCGGGGCTATAAATCTCTTTTTTCTCGCGCTCCTCGCTGCAATAGCGATAAGGATCGTCAAACAAACCAAGCTCGTATTTCACGCGGAGGATACGCCGAACCGCATCATCCACAACACTTTCTTTTACTTTACCGGCTTTCACCACATCAACCAAATGCAAAACGTATGCATAAGATTCCATGTCCATATCCGACCCGGCGTTTGCAGCCAGCTCAGCCACCTGCTCCAAATCCCTGGCATAGCCATGATTAATCATCTCGGCGCCGCTGCTCCAGTCGCTCACCACAAAACCGGTAAAGTCCCAATCACCTTTCAGCACATCCCGCAACAAAAAACTGTTGCCCGTAGATGGCACGCCGTTGATAATATTGAACGCATTCATAAACGTTCGCACATTAGCTTCTTCCACCGCCGCTTTGAACGGCGGAAAAATAACATTGTACAAAGTCGTGCTGCTCACATCCACCGTGTTGTAGTCGCGACCGCCCTCAACAAAACCGTAGCCGGCCCAGTGTTTGGCGCAGGCTGCAATTGTATTGTCAGCACTCAGGTCGTCTCCCTGAAAACCTTTCACACGGGCTATGGCAATCTTGCTTCCGAGGAAAGGATCTTCCCCGGCACCTTCCATCACACGCCCCCAACGAGGATCATGTGACACATCCACCATTGGGGCGAAGGTCCAGTTTAGCCCCTCGGCCGAAGCTTCGATGGCTGCAACGCGAGCCGATTTCTCGATTGCCTGAAGATCCCAGCTGGCAGATTCTGCCAACGGAATCGGCGAAAGTGTTTTATGCCCGTGGATAACATCGAAGCCAAAAATCATCGGGATTCCCAAACGGGAACTGTCCACCGCCAGCTGCTGCATCTTGCGCACATTCTCAACGCCTCTCACGTTCAGCATCGAACCAACCAGCCCTTGTTTGATGTGTTCGTACTTGTTTTTGGCGTTCCCTTCCGACGGCGCCGGGCCTGTCAGATCGTAAAAACCAGTGTACTGGTTCATCTGTCCAACTTTCTCTTCCAAAGTCATTTTCGACAACAACTCCGTTATTTTCCGGTCGATATCGTCAACCGGCTTTTGCTGCTGTTGTTGACAAGCCGAAAAAAGTAGGAGAATAGCCGCTCCTGCAAATATTTGTCTAATCATCGTTTCCAATTTTGTCGTTCGTCTGTTCTTTTAATAAATCAAAGTTTGAATGGCATGTGCCGGAATTTCCAAAACCGCCTCGTAGCCATCAACCAGCAAACTGAATTTTTCGTCATGTTCTGACTTGTTCATCACGATGGTCGTAATTTTTCCTTCCGAGTCGACAAACGAAGTGCTCAACAACGAAGAGTAGCTCGTGGCTGTGCTCACGCGTTTTGCGCCGGGATGAACAAACTTCGAGAAGTGCCCGATAAAATAGTAGGAAGGCGTGTAGATTAACTCGCCTGTTTTCGTATCGGCATGAATTGGCGCAAAACAGAAATTGCCAACGTGGTTCGGGCCTCCGTTCTCGTCCAACAGGATGTTCCAGTCCGTCCACCCAACCGCGCCGTTGTTGAAATCGTTGATCATCGATTCGCCGTAGCGTTCCCCGTTCGACCAACGCTGGTAAGCATCGGCACTGAAACGTTCGTTACAGCCTTCGGTAAACATCAAATTCACATGCGGGAATTCCTCATGTACCTTCTGCAGGTTGCGCCACATCGCGTCTCCACCACGCCAGGTTTCGTACCAGTGAAAACCGACGCCCCAAACATATTTGGCCGCTTCCGGATCGTTCAAAATAGTATTCGCCCGGTCAACAATCAAATCACGATTGTGGTCCCAAACAATGATTTTCTTATCACCCATTCCGGCTTTTTGCATTGTTGGCCCCAGGTAGTTTTTCAGGAAATCGCGCTCGTCGGCTGCCGTATATACGCATGACTCCCAGGTTTGCACTGCCATGGGCTCGTTCTGAATGGTCAATCCCCAAATCGGGATGCCCGCTTTTTCATATTCCTGTATAAACTTCAGGTAGTAATTGGCCCAGGCCTGGTAGTATTCGGGCAACAATTTGCCACCGCGCAGCATGTTATTATTGTCTTTCATAAAGGCAGGCGGGCTCCAGGGACTGACAAACAAAGTCATCTGCTCCCCTGCTTCAGCCATCGCCCGTTTAATCATCGGAATCCGGAATTGTTGGTCGTGCTCAATCGAGAAGGTTTTCAAGTCCTTGTCGCCCTCTTCAATATAGGTATAACTGGCACTGCTAAAATCGCAGCTGTTGATGTGCGTGCGCATCAACGAATAGTCAATTCCTTCCTTCCCGTAATAAGCATCCAAAAACTCTTGTTGCTTTTCGTCGGAAAGCTTGGCAAAAACCTCTGCAGAAGCATCGGTTATAGCACCGCCAATCCCCAAAACCGACTGAAATGTTTTTGCCGGATTTACAAAAATGGAAAGGCCGGTTTCCAATGGCTGTTCAGCTTTAGAAAAGTTCTGTTCTCCAGTTCTGGTTAGCCTGAGGTACGAATCTTTTGCACTGGTGTAAATTTCAACTTTCCTTCCCTCACCCGCAAAATTCGAGTTAAATGCAGGCTTCTCCTGCTGCTTTTTCGAAGACGATGCACAACAGTACATCATCGCCCCTGCAAAAAAAATGAATATTTTTCTTTTCATAGATAGGTAGTTCTTAATGCTTTATTTTATTCCCAAACAAAGCTCCGACTTCACCAGCCTGCAATAGCTGGCGTTGATGAATGGTTTCACCTTACAATGAAGGATACTTTTGAAGTTTATTGTAAGAAACAAAGGCCGTGCATCGCTTAAGTTGCAGATACACGACCTTTGTACTCTCCCTTTTCTAACTATTGTTTGATAACTGTCAGCACAGCCTGATCAATACCTGCTGATACATCAACCGTAAAGACATAGGTCGCGCCAGTTTCTAACGTCACTCCGGACACTAACCCGAGGTTACCGCTATCGCGTCCATTGGTACCGTCGCCGACAAATACTAGATCGCTGCTTGTGGAGATCGTCGTACTTCCGAATTCACCACCCCAACCTTTTTGGTGGAAAAACTTGAAGTTAATTGCATCGGTACTGATGTTTTGACCTCCAACAACAGTCAACTGATATTTTTGGTCAGCAATTGGAGCCATACACAAAGCGTTATCGGTATTCCAGCCCACTACGTTATCGGTTAACGATGGCTTACCAACATTGTCGCCAATAACCCAGATCGCTCCGGTTCCATCCGAATTAAGCGAAGCAACTGAACTACCGTCTAACACTTCAACTCTGAAATATTTCAGTTTCAAATTAGCCGAAATACGGTATTTACCGGTAATGGGAACAAAGGTATACACACCGTCTTCCTGTTTTGTCAGGTAATCAGCATCAATCCACCAGTCTGCAATATCATCTAAACCGTCAATGGTCAATATTTGTCCCTGGGTCAGGTCAACATCAATCTGATAATTCTCTTTATCAACCATTTCCATGTTTACGCCGTCAACGAGGATTTCGAAAAAAGGAGCAGCTTCATAAGTCAATATATTGAATGTCACTGAGTAGGTACCTCCAACCGGACTTACAAACGGAATTTCAGTTGTAATACCCTCGGTAACAGCCCCAGACTCCCATCCGAAAACGATTTCGGTACCTTTATCATCGAGCACCGGAGTTTTAATATATGCAGGAAGATCTGTTGACGGGAAAGCTGCAGTTGCAGCATACTCGTTTGCCTCCCCGGTAGGCAACATCGGATACGAAGCATCAGCTGTAACCAATATCAAATAGGGATATTGAGCGCGCGTAATTGGCACATCGAAGGTTTGAGTCGCTTGTTTAAGTGTTGTGTTCGTCAAAACGAATTCCAAGGTGGCTGTTCCGTCAGGAATGTCTTTGGAAAAGGGCACTTCAATTGTACCTGAGTATTCCCCGTCTTCTTTCGTACGGATAGTCGTTCGTTCCACTTCTTCTTCTCCAAAATAAAGAATGGCCGCAAGGGTTGACAGAGAAAGTTCGTCGCTTACGCTAACGGTAAACGGCACTACATCGCCAAAATGAACATCGGCGAACTGGTCATCAACTGTCAGAACCGGATTTCCGGATTGTTGGATTTCGCTTACTTCATCGTCGGTACACGCGTTGAAGGCAACTAAACCCATGAACATAAGTATTAAATATTTAAAGTTTTTCATTGTATTCGTTTTTATTTTTTCCATTGATATGAAATAACAGATTCGGCGGGCACTTCATACGCGAAGTGATGCGTACCATCGTCGAGGGTAATCAGCTGAGATGTTGACGAACTGTTGAGAAGAACCACGGCATAGGTTCCATCGGTATTCTCGAAGGCCGCCATGGTAAAGTCACTATCCGAAAAGCCTGATGTTCCGATACGCACTGCTCCTGGTTTCACGACAGATGACAAGTGCCCAATGATGTAATAGTGGGAGTTACGTGTAATGGACGAATAATTAGAGCGATCAATATCGACAGCTCCGTAACAGGTTTGACAACCCCCATCGCGATTTGGCCCACGTTCGCTATCCAGCATCAGGTTCCAAACGATTACGCCTTTACACCAGTTATTAACGGTACCCAAAGCAACCTCGCGCATGTCCTCTATCAGCCGTACTTCCAGATTATGACCATCATTCCAAGTTCCGATTGACGTTTCGGTAAAAAGGAGTTCCCGATCAGGTGCCTTATCGTGAATATCCACCAATTCAGATTTATCGCCTCCGTAATTGTGATAAGCGGCACCAGCTACCAAGTCATCATCCATACCTGCATCATAAATCTGCACCGGGTAATCGTTCTGATCAGCCATATTATCGTAGTTATAGTTGTGGTCAAACAGATAGATCTTTGTCGACAAGGACGCAGATTTCAACGCCGGCACCAGGTGGTCTTTAACGAATTCGTACTGCTCGACCCAACCCATAAATAGAGAAGCTGAATTGCCTCGATTTAATGGTTCATTTTGTGGAGTTACAGAATAAATCGGAATGCCCTGCTCGGTGAAAGCTTGAATCCATTTCACAAAATAAGTGGCATAATCATCATAATAAGCAGGGTTCAATTGCCCACTTGTCCACGAGTTGTAAGCTTGCAAATCGCTTAGATTATTCACCTTCATCCAGCGCGGGCATGTCCAGGGTGAACCAAGGATTTTGAGCGACGGGTTAATCGCCAGAATCTCCTTCAGTATCGGTATAACGTAATTATTTTCTTCGGAAGTTAAACCGAAATTCTCAATTCCCGGAGTATCACAACAAGTGTACTCGCTTAACGAAAAGTCGGAACAGCCAATAGAAATACGAGCATAACTATAGCCCATTCCATCGGTGGAAGAGAAAGTCTCCGTCAGAAATTTTGTGCGGTTTGCCTGCGTCATTTTCATCAGGTTGTAGCAGGTTGAACCCGTTATGGCTGCTCCAAAACCATCCATTGTCTGGTAACGCGTAGCAGGTTCCAGTTTAATGGTTGTCGGCGACATGTTACTCTTGCTGCTGAAGTCAACCGTAGTTTTCTCAAAGTCCCGGGTCCGAGTGGCGTTTGTCACGTAAATAGTTACATCACCCGCCTCTGTTACCGGAACATCTCCTCCGGAGTTATCGTCATCACTTGCCTTACTACACGAACCAAAACTCGTGAGTAATAGGGATAGAAATAATATTTTTAAATTGAGTAATACCTTCATCTTTTAGAGTGTTACTTTTTCAATGTTCACCGTATTCGTATTCAGATCAATTGTAAACCGGTAGTTTGCGGATTCAGTTCCGGAATCACTGGCAATGGTCCAGTCGTTATCTCCGGTAATAATCTGTTCACCGGTAAAGGTGAAACTACCGGCTTTCTTCTCGTTACCCCACCCTGTATTTTCAAATGGTTTGAATCCGGCATAATTATCGTGGTCGCCCGGAGTGAAGAAAGTTCCCTGGTAGACACCACTACTGATCTGTCGAAGCAGCACATAATTCAGTACGTTTCCAAATCCCCAGCTGGTATGTACTTTATGGTGTCCGCTGTATACAGCACCAATCTCGTCAGAGCTGACGTTGGTTGGGTACCCTAATCCGTAACCGCAGGCCAGCAGGTATTCCGGATATGCAGGATTATCGACACCCACTATTATATTTTTGCGAACCGAATTGTAATAAATGGTGTACTCGCCGGTTTCGCCAAGGAAAGTTACCTGCGAATCTGAAATACGTTCAAAAAAATCGGGATTATAAATATTAAGCGGATCACCCAAACTGCCGAACACGGTATAGGTTTTTCCATTCTCCAAGGTACGTGTCAGCGCCATTAGCGTTTCGCCATCTGCATCCACATCGGAAAAAGCTGTTAGTGATATGTCATCGGCACCCAATGTGCTTCCGGTAGTAGTTATTTCGAATGAATAGCTGTCAAAAACAAAACCCTTTGTGTAATCGGCGTCCGCCGTGTAAACAAATCCGGACTCGCCGTCCTCCGCGATCATCTCCAGCTTGCCGTTCACATTACCAAACACATCACCGCTGTAATCAATGGTGTTGTCGTCATTCAGTTTCTCGGCGATTTTGAAACTTATTGTTGGATCCAACGTGAGATTGTCTCCTTCAAATTGGTATTCATCAGAGGAAAGAGGACTCAACACTGCGACTGTGCCATTGTCTGTTACCAAGTATAGCTGACTATAAGCCGGACGGTTTCCTGTCAGTCCTTCAACTTGATACGAGGCAGCCCCATTCAGTACGTTTGTAACAACAATGTTTACAACCACATCCGCGTTATCAGTTTCGTCCTTAACCAGGGGAACAAAGAACGTTTCCGATGAATCGTAACTATCGCCGCTAAGCGGTATTTCGCCCGTCGTGAGAACCCGACCGGATGAAACCACTTCATATGTCAGCGTTGTGAGCGTTGTTGCAGGATCTATGATTTGAGCATCGAGCGTAATTGAATCACCAAAGGTAAAAGTGGTGGGACTAATCGTTGCCGACTCAATAACAGGGGTGGACTCCTTTCGGGGACCAAACTCGTCTTCGCAAGAAATAAACATTGCGAAAATTCCCACTGCCAAAATGAAAAATCTATATATTGAATTCATACTTGTCTTTTTATATGCGTTTACTTTCAATAATTAATAACCAGGATTTTGAACGAGATTCGGGTTCTGATCGATCACGTCCTGCGGAATGGGTAAAATGTATGACAGACTGGTAAACGGATAGACTTGAGCTGGTCGGCCTTCATCTTTACTGAAAACAGCATTCATCACCTCTTCTACTTTGTCCAGACGCACCAAATCAAACCAGCGTTGACCTTCAAATGCCAATTCAAGTCTCCGTTCTTTCAGGTATGCTTGTGTAATGGCTTCCTCGCTGGCACTTGCCGAGGAAGGGAGGTTACTCAACCCGGCTCGGTTACGCGTTTGATTAATAATTGCCGCTGCTGCGGAATATTCACCTTTACCAATTAAAGCCTCGGCTTTCAGTAATAAAATATCGGCGTAGCGCAATTTGATGATACTATTGTAGGCACTGCGGCATTTGTACATAAAGGCATAGTTATCAGCCGGGTAATAGATATTCCAATCGCATTGGTAAAAAACAACAGACTGCTCATAGCGTGTGTCTCCCACTTCGCTGTTAAACGCCTTAATTAAATCGCGCGAAGGTGTAATCCATTTAACCCAGGTAAAATAGAAGGTCCAATCGTTCAACTCACGACCAAACATCCAGGTTACCCAGTTGGTATTTCCGGTGAAGTACTGTGCCTCATAAATCGTTTCAACGGTATTACGGGCCTGGGCGTCGATGGCTTTGTTGGTTTGCGATGCAGGCAAACTGGGATCGGTTAGCTGAACGCCAAACAAATCGCTAAAATCCGAAACGAGTTGAAACCCATCAGCAGTTAGTTCGTCAGCATACTGAATGACCTTGTCGTAGTCGCGCAAGGGTTTTTCGGCATATACTTTGGCCAGCATCGCGCGGGCAACCGATTTCGAGAGCTGCGTTTTATCCTGGGAATTATTATCAGGTGCATATTCCAGGCCTTCCAGCAAATCGGTTTCAATTTGTTGGTAAATCGTGAGTGCATCAGTTTGCGGAGGGAAATAGGCCGGATAAACATCAACTATTGTTTCTGAGGTAATATCACCTGCGGTTGTTAAAACTAAAGGAACATTCCCCCAAATTCGAACCATATCAAAGTATACCATGGCCCGAAGTATCTTGGCTTCAGCTTTATATTGTTGTCTTTCAGTCTCGGTTAACGTTGCATCATCCACGTCATCAATATAGTTTATCAGCTTGTTTGCCTGTGCTACATTGCTCATGTGGGCATTCCAGTCGCGTTTTAAATTGGTATTCGAACCTTCGATGGAGTTTACTTCGAATGGAGTGGTTTCTGAACTGGGTGCACCGGCATAAGCGTTATCTGAATGAGACTCAGCCAAAAGTAACATGTCCAGATACCAGTGCTCTTGTCCGTTTTTAAAAAGGTCGAGAAGTGTCTGGCGGTGCAACAATACAGCTGCTTTATCTTTAAATACTGCTTGTAGGCTGTCCTGACTTACTCCTTCGGTTACATCTGAATAAGTATCAATCGGATCGTAATCAAGCGAGCAGGCAGCAAAAAGACAGGCAGTTAGGATAGAAAAAATATATCTTGTTTTCATTTCTTACAGTATTAAAATTCAACATTCAACCCAAAAACGAAGCGTTTACTATGCGGATAAGTTCCCCAGTCGATGCCTTGAACTGCACCACTGTTTCCCCATTGGTTAACTTCCGGATCCATCCCGCTATATTTGGTAAAAGTCAGCAAGTTTGTTGCTGTAAAGTAGGGTTGTAAGCGCGAAACACCGGCCCGGCTCAGGATCCCACCTTTAAAGTTGTACGAGAGGGTAACATCTTTAACACGCAGATATGTACCATCTTCAATAAAATAGCTGGACGGTTGCATGTTGAATCCGGCTTTTGGCACGTCTGTAATCTGACCAGGGGTACGCCAGCGTTTCAACACTTCTGTTGATTGATTTTTCAAATCATACATCCCTTGTGTATCTCCTTTGGAAGCGTTGAAAATATCGTTACCGACAGATCCTTGCATAAAAACATTCAAATTGAATCCTCTGTATGAGAAAGTATTGGTAAGTCCAAAAGTGAAGACTGGATTGGGGTCACCAATGTAGGTTTTGTCTGAAGCAGTAATCTTACCGTCTTCATTGATGTCGCGATACATTAGCTCGCCGGTTTCAGGATCTACCCCGTCACTGATATACCCATAAAAACCGCCAAGCGATCTGCCTGGTTCGTTTCTCACAACACGTGTCTGGTGGAATGCATCCGTTGTCTCAGCATCGTAATAAATCTGTTGTAACTCCAGACTCTTCAGTTCGTTCTTGTTGAATGAAATATTGAAATCCGTATTCCAACTAAAGTGGCCGGTTAAGTTGCGGCTGCTGGCCGAAAACTCGAACCCATTATTCATCATTTCTCCTTCGTTTCGCACAATACTGGTAGCCGCAGCAGCACCAGAAGGCAACGATACGTACATCAGCATATCTGTGGTATGTTTTGAATAATAGTCCATGGCAATGGTAAGCCGATCGTTCAATAGTGTCGCATCCACCCCGACATTCACCTGGCTCGTGGTTTCCCAAGTCAGATCCGAAGTACGTAGGTTTGCCTGTGTTATTAATGGCAGTGCGTCTTCTTTTCCGGTTTCAAACCATGCCTGACGGGTAATGCTGTAGGTTTGCAGGTAGGCATAGTCGCCAACACCCGATTGGTTACCGGTTTGCCCCCATCCACCCCTGATTTTCAAATCACTGAGCCAACTGGCACCTTTCATAAAGTTTTCTGAAGAAAGTCGCCATGCTCCTGAAAACGAAGGAAATGTTCCCCAGCGGTGATCTGGATGAAGCTTAGACGAACCATCCTCGCGGACGTTAAAGGTGAAAAGGTATTTACTTTCGAAGTTATAGGAAAGGCGGCCAAAGAACGACATAATTCCCCAAGCAGAGGCATTCGAACCGGTAGTGCTCCAATCAATTTCATTGGCGGCATTCAAGGTTTGAATTGAGCTGTCCCTGTAATGAGAACCACTGATGTAACTTTGCGACCATTGTGAATCGGTCCATGAGGTACCGGTCATGGCTTCGAAATTGTGTTTCTCGGCAAAGCTTTTTTTGTAGGTCAGTACGTTATCAAATACCAGCAAAGTATTCATGCTCCGGGTGTCCCAGGCACTCCCCCAATCGTCTCGATCGGCTCCGTGAACGGGAGGAGTAAAACCAGTATTCTTGCCGTTACGTCGATCTAAGGTAAATGAGCTTTTCAGTGTTAATTCCGGAAGAAAGGTGATGGTTGAGCTAGCTGATCCAATCAAACGGTTTTCAAGATTCTTGTTATTTTTCCCGTTTTCGATTGATTCCACCGGGTTGGTAATGTTTTGTCCAAAAAATACGCGGTTATACAATCCGGTCTCCGGATCGATAACGCTCGCGGCAGTTGGTAAATTCACCACTGCAAGTACTACTCCTCCGCGGTTGGAACCGGCTCCTGTTGTTACTCCGTTGCTGCTATTATCCGAATACGACAGGTTGATGCCAAAATGCAACCATTTACGTACCTGGCTTTCAATATTACTCCGGAAGTTATACCGGCGAAAGAATGCCGAGCTAAGGACACCTTTTTCGTTCAGGTACCCTGCCGATACAAAATACCGTGTTTTCTCGTTACCATCAGAAACCTGTAATTGGTAATTCTGCGTAATGCCAGTCCCGTATACTTCATCAAACCAATCGGTTTGATCGGTGGTTCCTTCAGGTATTGCGCCCGGTCTGATTTCGTCAATCAGTTCTTTATACTGTGCTGCGTTAAGCGAGTGAATTTGATTGGCAACCTCGCTGACACCGAGCTGTACATTGGCCGCGACTTTTGCACCTCCACTTGCTTGTTTGGTCGTGATAAGGATAACTCCGTTCGCTGCACGTGATCCGTAAATTGCTGCCGACGAAGCATCCTTCAGGATCTGCATACTGGCAATGTCTGTTGGAGACAAGAAATTCAGGTTATCAACAGGAACACCATCAACAACATACAACGGATCATTGCTACCATTGAAAGAAGTCGTTCCGCGCACACGAATAACCATTTCTCCTCCCGGAGTTCCGTTGGGTTGATAAACATTTACACCGGCTGCTTTCCCCTGAATAGCCTGTGCGGCAGAAATAATTGGCCGCTCTTCAAGATCCTTTGTTGAAACTGTTGAAACCGCGGTGGTGACATCTTTTTTTGCAACGGTACCATAGCCAACAACGATCACCTCATCAACGCCGATCGTTTCTTCTTTCATCACGACGTTAATCGTAGGCTGTCCCTTTATTTCTATTGTTTGAGGTGCCATACCAATAAAAGAAAACTCCAGAACCCCATTATCCGGAGCTTCCAGGGAGTAACTGCCATCCACTGAAGTAATGGAGCCCGCCGTTGTTCCTTTTAATACTACCGTGACGCCAGGTATCGGAGCACCCGACTCATCCAAAACCCTACCGGTTACCTTGTGCTCTTTTTGCTCGTTCGTCTCAGGAGCAGTGCCGTCGGGAACAATCAGAATAATTTTCCCTTTTATATTGTAACTGAGATGCTCTTCTTTTAACACATCGGTTAAAACATCCAGAACATCTTTATCTAAATAATTGCCGCTCTTCAGTCGGGCATTTTCAATCAACTCATTTTTATACAGAATGGAATAATCGGTGTTTTGCTCGATGTAACTGAAAATTTCCTCCAGACTTTGGTTCTTAAAATCCATGGTAATTTTCGATGACTGAGAGAATCCGATTGCACTCACCTGCATGAAAGTGAGCAAAATAAGAAAGGTGGTTAACTTCATAATAGTTAGGAATTTTTTCAGCATAAGGCCTTTATGCAGCCTTTGCTTCACATCTTTTTTTTCCATAATTTTGGTTTGCATTTGAATATTAATTTATTTATGCCCGGCGATAGCGGAAGGTAGGAGCTCCGCTTTCGCCTTTATTTTTCTTTCACATAGAGTTCGATTTTTCGGTTATCAATTTTCTTGTATTGAATAGGCAAGTAAACATTCAGCGCATCAAGCACTTGCCAGATTGTTTCCTCGTTTTTAAATGTTCCGGTGAATTCGGTTTTCGCAAACCGCTTGGTGTCATAAATCAAATCAACATCGTACCAGTTCTCCAGCCGCATGACCAGCTCGCCAAAAGGAATCTTTTGAAAATTCAGCTTATTTTCAACCCAACTGTGTGTTTGTTGCAGGTTGGCCGACTCGATGTACTGCTGGTCGTCGGAAATAAAAAACCGCTGCCCCACTTTCAACACTGCAGACTTTGTTCCAGCCTTCACTTCAACGCGCCCTTTAAACAAAGTCACTTCGTTGCGATTGAGCAGATCGTAGGCCATCACGTTAAACTCGGTTCCCAGCACTTTCACATCGCAGCGCTTGGTGCTGACAACAAAAGGAATATTGTCGTCGTGTTTTACTTTGAAGTAGGCCTCACCCACAAGTTTTACTTCGCGCTGATCTTTTGAAAAAGAAGGATAGCTGATGGACGAATTGGCATTCAACCAAACTTCGGTTCCATCGGGCAGAAAGACTTTTGACTTTTCGCCGCGTGGCGTTTCAATGGTGGTGTAACCGGTGATAAACCGGTCGCTTTTCAGATAGAAAAATGTAGTGGAAATAATCAATCCGATGATCAACACTGCGGCAACAGCTGAAATCCAGTAAGTCACCAAATTCCGGGGTTTGGCTTTGGCAGGAACACTGGTGGTCGACATGCGGTAGGACAATCTTCTCCAGTTTGCGGCAGAAGAAAGATTTTCGCCGGGCTGCCAGCCGGACTTTAGCTGATCGAAACGGGCAAGCTTGTCGCTTTCCTGCAACAGCGCCGTGAAATCATCGTATTCACGACCTTTCAATTTACCCTCGAGGTAACGATAAGCAAGTTCATCAAAAGACGATTCTCTATCCATAGTTTAGGTGTTACAACTTTATAACTCCCAAACGATAGATTTACCCATCATCGAAAACTCACTTTTTTCAAAAAAAATTTTTCAGGACAAGAATAATGATCGCGAGAGGAACGTCATTCGGGAATCGTTCCTTGAAAGTTTGCGCTGCCCGAGCCAAATGCCGCTCGACATTTTTGATGTTTATCTCCAGTTTTTCGGCAATCTCCCGGTTCTTCAAGCCATCCATTTTACTGAGCAGGAAAACCTCTTTACAACGAGGAGGCAAAGATTCGATCGTCCGTTCAATCTCCTGTTTTAGTTCCTCCTGGATTAAAAGATAGGGCTCGTCGCGGATGAAATCAATCCGGTAAAGCTCCTCAAATTTCCGAAGTGAATTGAGTTCGAAATCCTTTTCGCCGATGACTTTTATGAATTTGATGTAGTCGAGACATTGGTTCCGAACCATGCGAAAAAGATAGCCCTCAATATTGATACTTTCAATTTCATCCTTCTTTTCCCACACTTTTATAAACACATCCTGCAGGATATCTTCCGCAACCTGCGCGTCTTTGGTGATCTTCGAAGCGAAATCGACCAAACGCGGAAAGGTACGATGGAACAACTCCTCGAGAGCTTTCGGATCGCCTTTTTTGAATTGTTGGAAAAGTAAAGTAGACTTATCGGTATTGCTTGATTCGGAAGTCACTGGCTAAATTTCGTTTGCCACAAATATATACAGTTTATCCTCTCAATAAAAAAGATGATCAATCTTCCTGAAACAAAAAGCTCTGACATCATCGACATCAGAGCTTCGTATTTTTACAAAACGAGACTTTCCTGTTTTAACGAAAAACGACCCCGCTTTTTTCGATTCCCATTTCGAGACCTCGCAACTCGGCTTGTCCTCGCAACAAACCAATTGCTGAATACCCCGGGTTGGTTTTCTTTTTCAGGTCGTCCAAAATCATGTGACCGTGGTCAGCGCGCATCGGAATTTCGTCGTCGCGACGATTCATCGCATGGCGTTTCCGCTGTTCTTTCAACACGGCTACAATGACGTTGTACATGTCCACATCGCCGCGCAGGTGACTGGCTTCGTGGAAACTGCCGTCGCCATCACGTTGGGTACTGCGCAAGTGCAGGAAATTGATTTTATTTCCCATGCGTTCGATGATTCCCGGCAAATCGTTGTCGCCACGAACGCCAAGAGAACCTGTGCAGATGCATAGTCCGTTGTAAATTGAATCGACAACATTGACGATGTACTGCAAGTCGTTTTCGGTGCTCACCACGCGAGGCAGACCAAACAACGGAATTGGCGGATCGTCGGGGTGAATCGCCAAACGAACGCCTGACTCGATAGCCACCGGAACAATTTGCTCCAGGAAATACTTCAGGTTTTCGCGGTATTTTTGCGAATCAATCTCTTTGTATTCCGCCAAACGCGCGCGGAAATCTTCGATGGTGTAGCCTTCCTGTCCGCCCGGCAAACCGGCAATAATATTCTTTTGCAGGATGTATTGCTTTTCCGAGCTCATTGACTCGAACTTTTGCTTGGCCAGGTCGATCTGCTCTTTCGTGTAACAAGCCTCAGCCCCTTCCCTTCTCAAAATAAACAAGTCGAAAGCGATAAATTCGCTCATATCAAAAGCCAAAGCTCGGGCACCGTCGCTCAACTCCATCTCCAGGTTGGTGCGTGTCCAGTCCACAACCGGCATCCAGTTGTAAGTCAGCACCGGAATGCCAACTTTTCCCACATTGCGGATTGACTCTTTATACTTTTCAATCCAGGCATCACGGCTCGGTTTTCCTTGCTTGATATCTTCGTGTACCGGAATACTTTCAATTACACTCCAGTTTAATCCGCGTGGTCTGGCCGGGTTGACAGAACTGTCAAATTCAATCATTTTCTTGCGCTCTTCAATCGCCTCAACAGTCCACACCTCTCCAATCGGTACTTCGTGTAAAGCAGTCACAATTCCGGTTGCACCGGCTTGTCTAATGTCGGTTAACGTTACAGGATCACTCGGCCCATACCAACGCCACGTTTGCTCCATTCCCATATTCTGGTTTTTTAAATTTAATTTGATTGTTAGTTGATCTTTTCCAAAGTCGCACCTGAGCTTGACTTCTCCGTAAAGGTCGCCATAGATTTCATTTTTAATTAGCGCCCGTTAACGAAAACGTGACGCTTTAATGATTGCTTAATAGTGCCAAAAAGGAATCGAAAATCATGGACTCCTCATGCGCCTATAAACAAGCGGGGTGAACCTCCGAAAAGAGATTCACCCCGCTATATTTATAACTTATCCAATTGATTCGTTCCTAGTAAACGGTGAAAACGTGCGCCACCGGTTTGATCAGGAAGTTGAACTCCATGTCCTGGTAAGGAATACGGTATTCCGGACGAGGAACCGCTCCCCAACTGGTTACACAGCCCATCCCCATTTGCTTCTTGTCGATGCAGATCGTGACAAAATCGCTTTTTCTCACTTCAGGGAAATGACGCTGATCTTTTTCCAATCCATCATCCAGCGACTCCACCGAGTAGTTCAGTGCTGAGATCGAGTAGGCAGCATCCGATTTGAAGCAAAGTCCTTTGCCACCCGCTGCTGTTTGTGCCCACCAGCGAACATCGGATTTTGTACCGGTTTCCTGCGGACGAATGTAAGCGTAAGGTTGTTCGCAAACGCTTTGATCGTACAAGCCGATGAACTCCGAATCCTTGCGGTCGATGTAGTTTTCACCCGGTCCGCGACCGTAATATTTAATGTGTTGGTAATCCTGTGGCATTTCCAGTTTCATACCGAAACGGAACATCTCCGAAACTTTGTCTCCCGATCCAGCCGTCAGCTTTTGGCTAACCGCCACAGCCCCTTCATTATTGATTTGGTAGATCAGTTGCAGTTTGCCGCCGACTTCAGGCATATCGTAATCAGCTTTTACTTCAACCAAACCTTCTGATGTTGTTGTGACATTCAGTGATTTCAACTCAATTTTCGGATCTTTCCAAACTGCATATTTTAACTGCAGTTCAGCTCCAAGGTCATTGTCTGTCGGCGACCGCCAGAAGTTGGGTTTCAAAACCGTTCCTGCTTCCAACACCGGTTTTCCGTCAACCAGGTAGCGGCACAGGTAACCAGATTTGCGATTAAAGTCAATCTGGAAGTTCTCTCCTGTTACCAGCAGGTAGTTCAGATCGTTTTCAACAAGTGTCGGCTGGGCTGTCTTTTGATTGACCAGCGTTTTGTTCTCCAATCGAATTGGCTCAAACGCCCAGTCTTTTACAGCCAATTGCTGACGAGCCAACGTATAATCTGCCGGCAACAGTTGCTCTGCATCTTTCAGCTTGTAAGCTACATTTACAAATACTTCTTTTGCCTGAAGATCTACCGGAACTGTCAGCCCCAGGTCAACCTTCGTTTTCTCGTGCGGCAAAACAGCCAGATTATCTACCAAACCCGTTTTGATAACTTTTCCGTCGGCAACCAGTTCCCACTGCAGGTAGAAGTTGGAAAGGTCGCGGAAGAAATACTCGTTGTAAATTTCCACTTGTCCGCTGGCCAAATCAACCGGGCTTGTCCAGATAGACTGGTAGTAGTAGCCAACTTCGTAATAATGCGGGTTTGGTTTGCGATCCGGGCTAATCAAACCGTTATCCAAAAAGTTATTATCGGATGCATCGTAAGGGTTGAAATCGCCACCGTAGGCATAAATCAACTGGCCATCCTTGTTTTTCCAGTGGATGGATTGGTCCACAAAGTCCCAGATAAAACCACCCTGGTAAAGCGGGTATTTGCGAATCAAATCCCAGTATTCTTTAAAACCACCTTCCGAGTTACCCATTGCGTGCGCATATTCACACTGAATGAGTGGTTTCTTCTTGTCTGATTGGGCATACTTCTCGCTGTTATTGTAGTCGTAGTACATCGGGCAGAAGATGTCGGTGTAGTCGTTCTCTTTCGCTTGTTCGTACTGCACCGGGCGCGACGTATCGTACCCTTTAATCCATTCATAGCAAGCCTCGAAGTTAGGACCGAAACCGGCTTCGTTACCCATTGACCAGATAATTACAGCCGGGTGGTTGAAATTGCGGAGCACATTGCGTTCGTTACGTTCCAGATGCGCCTTTGCATATGCCGGATTCTTAGCCAGTGTTTCCGGGCCATAGCCCATTCCATGCGATTCGAGGTTAGCTTCAGCAACCACATAGATTCCGTATTTGTCGCACAGGTCGTACCACAACGAGTTATCCGGGTAGTGACAGGTACGCACCGCATTGACATTGAACTTTTTCATCATCTGGATGTCCTGCTCCATGCGTTCAGGAGATACCACGTAGCCACCATCGGGATCCAGCTCGTGACGGTTCACACCCTTAATCAGTATTGGCTGACCATTCACACAAAGTTGGTTGTTTTTCATTTCCACTTTGCGGAAACCAACTTTTACCGGAATAACTTCCTTCACCGAACCCGATTGCGTCAGTGTTGCCGTCAAATTATAAAGTACCGGTGTTTCGGCTGTCCACTTGGCCGGATTTTCCACTTCAATTTCTGTGGTAACTTCACCCGAGCCTGAAACTTGCTTTTCGGCAACCGTGTTCCCTTGTTGATCTGTCAGTTTCAATGAGACTGATGCTTTGCCTGTCAAATCAACTTTTACAGTCAAAGTACCGTCCGTATAATCATCCACCAAATCCGGTGTTACTTTCAAATCGCGCATGTGTGTTTTCTCGCGGGCAAACAGGTAGCAATCGCGGCCCACGCCCGAGAAACGCCAGAAATCCTGGTCTTCCAGGTAGCTGCCGTCGCACCAGCGAAAAGATTGGAAAGCAATCAGGTTTTTACCGGGCTTCAGGTATTTGGTCAGGTTAAACTCGGCTTCGAGCTTGCTGTCCTCACTATAGCCGACAAATTTGCCATTCACATACAGGCTGATATTGGAAGTTACCGAACCAAAATGAGCGTAGATTTCTTTGCCGCTCCAGTTAGCCGGAAGCTCGATTTCTTTGCGATACGAACCAACATGGTTATTTTCCTCGGGAACAATCGGCGGGTTATTTTTGTACTGTTCACGCCATCCGTAACCAATATTCACATACTGCGGATCGCCGTAGCCATTCAGTTCCCATAAACCGGGAACAGGCATTTCGCCCCAGCCTTTGTCATTCAAACCAACACTGTAAAAGTCGGTTGGACGTTGCCGGGCATTTTGAACCCAGTTAAATTTCCAGGTTCCGTTCAGGCTCATAAAATTCGTTGAACTTTCTTTTACTCCAGCCTCCGCTGCATCTTCCGACTCGTAAGCGAAAAACGCGCTGTGCATGGGTTCTCTGTTTACTTCATTGACTTTGGGATCCTGCCATCGTTCCTGAGCTTTCACGCTGAAGCTAAGCAACATCAAGGCAAGAGCTGCTAATTTTATTTTCATGCTTTTGTAAGTAAGATTTAAAACTGTTATTTATTTGAAGAAATGTGGTTGTCGAAAAGTTTCTCAAAATAATCAATTCAATCAGAAATATTGCATTCCCGGAACAAATCCGAAGAAATCCCAACAGAAATGATTCTACGATTAAGACGCACAAAATCGGTAAATCCCCCAAATAAAAATGAAAAATATGCAGGAATGATCAGGAGCGAAAGGAGCGAAAACAAGAAAGTCCGCAAATGACAACATTTGCGGACTTTCTTAGCATTTAGTCGGGATGACCTGACTCGAACAGGCGACCCCCACGTCCCGAACGTGGTACGCTACCAACTGCGCTACATCCCGATCGCTTACGGCATGCAAAAATAGTATTTTCATTTAAAAACAATAAAACAGCTATGGAATAATTTTAGCATTTGCTCTATTTATTTCCATTCTTTATTTTGCAGTCGAAAGCCAATCCCGTTATATTATTCTTTTAATGCATCTTGCAGAAATTTCTCTAAATATTGATATTTTGAAGTCAGTTCACCGTTCTTCAAAATGGTCGCCCGTTCAATGATTCCGTCCGCATCACCGCCAAACAAAGCGGGGAAAACAGAAGTGTACATGTCGCGGGCAAATGTTCGCGAAGCATCCAAAGGCAGTGCTGTTGGCAGGTTATCAACTGCCATAACGGTAACATGCTTCGGATTGCTGAATGCTGTCGCTTCCGACAGGTCAGCAGGATTAACATCGTAATAAGGTTCTTCGATTGAACTCGTGCGAATTGTGGTCGGAATCGGGCCATCCAAATCGCAACTAATATCTGCAATGAGCGAAATGCCGAATTTTTCGTCTTTCAACTGCTCCTTCGTGAAAAACACAGGGGAATTGCTGTTCCAGAAATGACAGGCAATAAACACGTCAGCCGCTTCCAAATAAGGTTGAAATTTGGATTCGTAATCCGACGGATCGGTGTAAAATTCTTTTTGATTGAACGTGCCGTCCTTTTTCTGCACGTAATCTTCCGGATCGAGCCGGGTAAACACAGCATGCTCGTAGGTCTTTGTTTGAAAGTCCCAGGGACTGACCTCATCTATTCCCAACTCGCGAATAATCTCCAATGCTCCGGCGGCTACCCTCCCGCCACCGGTTAGCACGATCTTCAGCGCCGGCATGCGGAATTGCTTCAGTTGATGATGAAGTTCTTTTAAATCGCGGCACTCGTCCGGGCCAGGCAAGTCAACCTTTACGAAACGTTTGGCAATTCCCTTAAAGGCGTAATAGGTACCAACAACACCCGCCCAAAATCCGAAAGCCACCACACGATTCTTTTGCGCGTCGGTAAAATATTCGTAGTCAATCAGGGTGATTTTCTTTTTGGCCATCGCAGCGAAGAACGATTGATTGTACCCTTGTTTCTTCGCCACGTGTGCAAACATGATGTAAGTTTTGCCATCGGTCATAGTTGCAGGGTCAACTTCCTTCACACCAATCAGTACATCGCAATGCGAAACATCCTCAACGACCGGAATACCGATCTTCAGGTATTCGTCATCGGTGTGAACCCGAACCGAACTAGTCTGCACAAACAATTCAACATTCGGGTAATTTTCTTTGATCCAAACGGCCGTTTCGGGCGTAATAGCCACTCGCCTGTCTTTCCATCTCCGGGTCTCACGAAGTATTCCGATTTTCATAATTGTAAATTAGGGGTATCACTCCGAAGATAGCTAAAAAACCAGCGGGAATCAAAAAGGAACTGGAAGAACGAATCCCGCAGTGCAAAAAATTCGTCAACCCAAATGAAAGGGAATTCGTGAAATTCCGAAAATTGTGTAGTTTTGTACCCCATTCTACCGGGGATGACTGGTTTTGACAGCGGGTAGAAGAGGTATGTAAGCATGCTGAGCGTTGTCTGTTGGCTCAATAATCTCAACGGGCAAACTTTTAATTGGCGAAAATAACTACGCTCTTGCTGCGTAATTCTACTAAGTAGATTACACTTTATCCCGACACTAGGTGTCGGGACGAGACATTACCCGGGTGCTATTTTCCTGAAGCGGCCCGATCCGGTGATGCAAGTAAATCGGGAATAGTGAAAGTTTTGCTTCGGAGCTTTTGCGAAAATTTAGAAGCTAAGGCAGTGGTCGGTGGCCTTGATCCAGCTCCTGCTCGAAAATTAAGTCGAGGCTAAGCATGTAGAAAGCATATTGCTTCCTCGTTTGGACCCGGGTTCGATTCCCGGCATCTCCACGACAGAAAATCTATCAACCTAAAAGCGAGCACACTAACAGTGTTCGCTTTTTATTTTAGACCAATATTGGGTCATTCTTTTCCTATCGCGCAGACGCACTAAAATCCTCACAGAAAGTCGTGCGAACACATCGGAAACCGATGTACGATTTTGCTGAATCCTGGTATTCGTAACTGCGGGTGCCGACCTGCTGATATGAAGCAGCATCTTTCCACGATCCGCCACGAACCACTTTTCGCTTCAAAACAGCCGGATCATCCGGGCGGGCGTTATACTCGTAATTGGGGTTAAGGTCGTGGATAATCTCGTAGGCTGATTCGTCGTAGGCGTTGCTGGTCCATTCGGCAACGTTTCCACCCATGTCGTACAAGCCGTAATCGTTCGGATCATAGCTTCTGATTTCCGCTGCTGCCATTCCTCCGTCGGCGACGTAATTTCCTCGCAATGGTTTAAAGTTGGCCTGGAAATCCCCGTTCTGATTTCGGGCGTAATAGCCGCCCCACGGATACATGGAAGCCAGCCGATGTCCCCGGGCAGCGTATTCCCACTCCGCTTCGGTCGGAAGCCGGTAAGCCTGCACATCAGCGTCTCCAATGGCCCTCATATACGAATTCTTTAACTCGGTTCGCCAGGCACAAAAAGCTTTGGCCTGCTTCCAGCTTACCCCAACAACAGGATACTCCTCGAAAGCGGGGTGATAGAAATAGTAGCTTGTGCGCGGGTCGTTGTAGGAATAAGTAAAGTCGCGCACCCAGCACAAAGTATCGGGATACACGTTCACCATGTCTTTCATGATAAAAGAAGCACGGTTGACAATGCGATTGCTGTTTCCTTTCTCATCGAAAACAAAGCCGTCGTAAGCGGAAGAATTGAAATTATACGAATTGGCTCGTTTCGCTGCTTGCTGCAAATCGATCCATTCATAGCTGTAGAAAAGTCTGCGTGCATCAATTTCGCGGCGGTTGCCAAATCGTTCTTCATCAGGAATAAACAAAGGCTGCAGGGCTTCCTGCTGATCGAAATCACCCCAGCCAATCTCTGGTTTCCAATTTAGCCGCGGGCTACTCAACGGATTTCCCTTCCGGTCTTCGGTAATCCTATATTCCGGGAATCGCTCCGCCAGCAAGGTGCGCGCAATCGAATCGCGAACCCAATTCACGAATTGCCGGTACTCGCTGTTGGTCACTTCTGAATCGTCCATCCAAAAGGCATCCAACGAAACCGTTTTGGTCATTTCGTTGGAAAAAGCAACTTCCTGGTCATCGGGCCCAAGGTTGAAAGCACCCTGGCGCACAAATGACATTCCGTAGGGAGTTGGCTCGTGAAAGCTTTTGGATTTGACACCGGAAAGCTCACCAAAACGTGCATTGGAGCACGACTGCAACAAGGCAATTAGCGAGATGAATAGCGTAATTTTTTTCATTGCTTTATTCCTATTTTGTGTAATCGCAGCACCCAAGCCGCTGATTATCTTCGTACAAGTTACAACACAAATCAACGCAGGAACTCCTCACACTCACAGTTTTTGATCTTGCCAAACTTCCAGATCAACTGTACCTCAGGGGTTCCGTACGAACTGTGTATAATACCGCTGACATTGTAGTCGTAGCTCAATGCCAGCCTCAGATTCTCGTTTAAATCCATCCCCAACAGCAAGCCAAACTCTTTCCTGGTGCGGTAAAAAGCACCGACTTCCACATCGGGGAAACGTCTTGATTCGGCCAAAACCGACAATTTAAATTCGGCCTGGTAAATATTTTTGTTGTTGATTAAACACAGTCCGCTCAACAGGCTGAATGTTCGGTCCAGCTTGCCCTTGTACATGGCATAAGCAAAATTCGTGTTCGACTGGTATTCGTCGTCTCCGTTAAACAGGCTGATGAGGTTAACCACCGAAACGCCAAACAAAACCTTGTAGCTCACCAGTTCAACGCCAACATCAACATTGTGCACTGTCCAGCTTTGACGGGCATTGCTGATTGCCGGATCATTGGTGACATCCGTAGTCGCTTCACCAAAATCGTAATAGTAATTCTGCACCTTATAAGCAGCCCCCATGTTGAGCGCCCAACGCAGGTTCAGGCGGGCCGAATAGGAATAGGACGGCGAAAGGTTGATTAGATCGGTGTAACCAATCCGGTCGTGAAAAACCTTGATCCCCAATTGGCCGATCTGGGTTGAATGCGTCCGGTTGGTAAACAGTTTCGCCGTGAAAGTCAGATATTCGGTAACCGGAGCACCGGGGAAGTTCATCCATTGCTTGCGGGCAGCGGCACTACCCACAAACTGGTACTCGCTTATCATCGCCCCAGGGTTAATCTGGTAAGTATTCTCCCAGTAATTATTGATGCGAATATTCGATTGAGCCGAAACATGGACACCCAAACAAAAGCAGGCAAACAAAAGCAGGAGGATTCTACGCATATACGTTTGTTTGGAGTCGGTTACTTACTGAGTTGATATCGTTGTTTGTTTTTACCATCGGGCTTATCGGATTACGGTGACGTATTGGGTCTTTTTCACGGTTCCGCGCTGGGTCGAATCATAAATTACAACGAAATAGGTGTCGCTGTCCACCGGCTTATTTTTGTACCTGCCGTCCCAGCCCTCGGAACCTTCGTACATCAAAATCCCGTTTCGGTTATAAATTTGAATCCGCCAGCCCTGCAGGTAGAGGTCGTTAATCCCATCGCCATTCGGGGTGAACGTATTCGGGACATCTTCCATACTCGCCCAAATCGTTTGATAAGCATATTCGCGACAGCCGTTCGGATTAACCACTTCCAGCACGATATTGTACGAACCATCCTGATCAACCTGGTAACTGTGAATCACATTTTGTCCGTAACGAAAACTTCCGTCCCCCATATCCCACTGGTAATAAGAACCGGAGATGTCGGTTGCCGACAGCTGAATTTCATTATCGCTGCCCGAAACCTCGGTTTTATCGCTTGTGATCAGGTAATTAAACGGATCATAATAAGCCAGGCTGAAAGTGAACGTATCGCGACAGCCAAATTCGGAGATGCCGATCACCCGGTAGTCTCCTTCCAAATCAAGCAGAATCTCACTTCCGCTGGTCGATGCGTTCCATTCGTAGCTGGCAGCCCCGCTCGACTCCACCAGGATCGAATCACCCGGACAAATCATCAGCTCTTCTCCCCGGCTGATTTCGCCATCATTCAGAAAAACCACGGGATTTGGATTGATGGTAACCTGCGAAACCTCAGAAACCAACGTGTTACACCCGCCCGAAGGGAAGGTCACCACGCAATAATAGTAGCGGGTGTTAGCCAAATCGTAGGCCGGCTGATATTCCGGATCAGTTGCTCCCGGAATCGCCACGCCGTTATCCACATTATTGGAGCCAATGGAATACCATTGGTAAGTAGGCGCTGTCAATCCACTGGTGTGCAACACAACCAGGGGGGCGGGCACTTCACCCAGACAAACCATCCGCGAACTGGGTTGGCGAGTAATAACCGGAGATGCCAATACGGTGATTTGAAAAGTCTTTTCTTCACCCAAACAGGAACCAATTTGGGGCTTCACCCGAATAGTCGCGACAATCGAATCGAGCGCATCATTAATTGCAGTGAAGGCCGGAATATCGCCCTCCCCCTGCGAACTCAGTCCAATGGACGGAACATCAACCTCCCACAGGTTTTGAACCAGCGGCGAACTGCTGATAAACTGGATGGCTTCCGTTAACCGGCCATTGCAGACAGTCTGGTTCGCAGGTTGGAACACATTGATTTCGGGCAATATCCGAATCGTGAATACCTCCTGCGATCCGGTGCAGGATTTCAGGCTATCCTGAAAAGTCGGCACCACCGTAATTTGAGCGGTGATAATGCTATCTGTTGTATTGGTTGCCTCAAACGAAAGGTTGCCCTGCCCGCTTGCCGGCAAACCAATGTCGGGGTTTGTATTGGTCCAGCTATAGCTGTTTGTTTCATCCGTACTGCCAGCTCCGAAATTGACTTCCGCCAATTCGCCAAAACAAAATGCCAGCTCGCCGGGGTTGTTGATAAAGCCCGCCGGATTAACGGTAATATTAAATTGCACCGCCGCACTCGAGCAAGCCTGATTTCCCAATGCGTTTCGGGCAATAACCGTAACCACGCCAACCAGAGGCTCTGTCCCTAAATTTAGGGCCTGAAACTGCGGAATAGTGTTAACTCCGGAAACCGGCTGCAGTCCGATATCCGAACGATCGATCGTCCACTCAAAAGTGGTTTGTGAGCCGGCTGGCTGAAGCTCGATGGCAGTGCTGAGGTCGCCGCTGCAAAGTACCAGGTCTTCAACCGGGTTGGCAACGGGATTTGGGATAACGTACACTGTTGCCGTGAATGCTTCGCCCTCACATCCATTTGCTTCCGGCGTGATCGTATAGGTCAGCTCAACCAATTGGCCGGACTCGTTGATCAGCAACTGGCTGATGGTCGTTTGCGGCGTTGCTTCGCCCTGGGCTCCGGTAACCGAAACGGCAGGGCTGATTGTCGGCGCAGCCCAGGTGTAAGTTGTTCCGCCGGGCACCACCTCTCCGTTTCCGTGCGTTGGATTGATATTGAACGATTCTCCCGAACAAATGGTATCACTGTAAAAAGCTGTGATAACCGGACTTGGATTGACAGTAATACTGAAACTTTCAGAACTGCTGTTGCAGGCAGCACCTCCCAAATCATTTTTGCCCGAAACGGATACAGAGACCGTCACCGGACTTTGGCCGTTGTTGATGGCCAGAAACGGAGCAATCGAATCAACTCCCGCCATCGGCAAACCGATCGTGTTGGCATCTGCCATCCAGTCGAAAACAAACGAATTCCCTTCAAAATAAATTGGGCCGATGGAATCGCCACTACATACAACCAAGTCGCCGACCGGGTTGACACTCGCCCCGGGAATCACATAAACTTCTGCCTCAAAAGGCTCCCCGGTGCAACCATAAGCTGCGGGAATGACGGTATAAACTACTTTAGCAATCTGGCTCGATTCGTTGTAAAGGGTCTGGCTAATCGTACCGGAATCACTAGTGCCTGCTTCCGCACCCGCCACGGCAATAACCGGACTAACCAGAGGATCATCCCAACTGTACGTAATTCCGCTCGGCACAACATCGCCGTTGCCATGAACCGGGCCGAAGCTGAACGTTTCACCGGAACAAATGGTGTCACTGAAAAGCGAGTTGATTACCGGACGCGGATTAACCGTGATTGTAAAAACTTCGGTGTTGGTTTCGCAGCCCAACGAACCGGGGTCATTTTGCGCAGTCACTTCCAGTGTTACGACAATCGGCTCTGTTCCCTGATTAATCGCTTCAAAACGAGCGATGGAATCCTGACCGAAACCAGCCAAACCAATGCTGGCATTGTCCGCAGTCCAGGAGAAAAATGCTGCCTGCCCGTTAAAAATAATCGGCCCAAGCGAATCTCCGCTGCACACTGTAAAATCTTCAACCGGGTCTACGTGTGCCCCTGGCACCACATAAACAATCAACTCAAAAGGATCGCCTTCACAACCGTAAGCAGTTGGCGTAATGGTATAAACCAATTGAGCGATCTGCGTGGATTCGTTGACTAAAGTCTGATTGATGATGGCTTGTGGCATGTTTTCAGCTACCGCACCAGCAATCGAAATTACAGGAGAAACAACCGGTTCTGTCCAGGTGTAGGTCGTACCGTCCGGAACGAGATCCGTCATATTGTTTTCGGGTATCAACTGAAAGCTTTCGCCGCTGCAAATTGAATCGATAAATGTTGTGGTAATGACCGGCTTCGGGTTAACCACAACGTGATGCTCGAACTGCTGCCCGGAACAGGACGAATTGGCAACCAATGTCGCGCTTGCCTGATAGACGAGTTCAATTGGCAATATCGTTGTATTGGTAAGTTTTTCGGCAGGAATCCGGTTTGTTCCGCTCAACGTGATCGCTTCGGCAATACCTGCCGGTTGTTCTACTGTCCAAAACAGATCTACACTGCTGACCGAGCTGGTGAGCGAAACGGCCTTGCTGCTATCGGCGGAACAAATCATCTGGTCAGGTTCTGAAAAGCTGATATCAACTGCCGGATTAACTTTGATTGTAAAGGATTGTGTGGCGCCCGGGCAACCGTTGGCAAAGGGCGTCAAGGTGATCACGGCATCAACGGGTTCTGCTGAGAGGTTGGTTGTTTTGAAGGAAGGAATTGAATCAGTGCCCGATGCCGCCAGCCCAATCGAGGTATTTGAATTGGTCCACTCAACGGTTACGCCGAGAGCTGTATCGGCTAACATGATCTCACCAACTGAGTCGCCGTTGCAGGATTCATAATCTGCGAGCGTCAGCTCTGCAGGCGGACTATTGATATGGATGACCACAGAATCGTTTAAAACTGCATCGCAGGACTCGGAGCTGCGATCCTGAATCCCCAGCAACTTGTAAACAAAAGTCCCGGCCGCAGATGTCGAAATATCGATTGAAGCACTGTTCCCCGGACTACTGGTAATTTCAAGCACCGCGCCATCATTTATGGTGTACTGAAAAGTAAACGGACCGGTTCCGTTCGTTCCGGTAAACGTGACTACCGGAGACGGATCATTCAAACACACATCCGCATCCGACTCGATGATTCCGGCAGGAGTAGGCAGCACTACAATAACGACTTCCCCGGCCTGATCCTGCGAGCACATTGCCTCACTCGATTCAGTAACAGAGATGAGTTCGTAGGTAAAAACCCCGCTTATAGTCGTCGGAACTTCTATGCTTACCGTATCGCTATCGTCCTCTGTTTTTATTGTTTGAACCGTTCCGCCATTTATCCGATACGCAAAAGTATAAGGCGACTGCCCGTTGCTTCCTGTAAAAACAATAACCGGTGCAGGCGCTTGCTGGCAAACCGTATCGCCGCCTACCAGCGTTCCTTCGGGTAAAGGATTCACGACAATGGGCATAGAATAGATGCTGTCGCCGCAGTAGTTTTCAAGCGACAAAGTCACCGTATAGGTGCCGGGATTGGTAAACACATGCGTTTGGCCACCACCACTGGTCGTTACCGGTGGTGTACCATCGCCAAAATTCCAGGTATATTCAGCATCTTGGTTACAATTCGGGTTATAACCGGGAAAGGAAATATTTTCAAAACTGACCGGATTGAGCATACAAACAATCGTGTCTGCATCGAATTCGGGCTCGGGTACAGCAATTACGGTGATGTTATTGACCGAAGCCGTGGTAGAACTACAGCCGTTATGGGCGTTGATTGTCACCACAAACTGATCGCCGGTTCGGCCGCAACTGGACTCGATGTACGAGTGCGGAATGGGGTAATTTTGTGAGTTCTCCGGATCGGCGGCGTTGTAGTAGGGCGAGGCCATCATTTCCTCCTGGGTAATCTGCATGGTTTCGCCATCGCCAAAAGCCACGGCATAAATAGTTCCGGGCGAGTTGGATCCCCATTTGGCAATCTCAAACTCCAGCTCATCAGTTGGCGCGCAAAGGTTGGTGGTAGTCCCCGGGCTGGTAATCCCAACCGATGGATTGGTCACGTTCTTTACCGTATAAGTAATACTGTTGGAGCAGCCATTATCTGCAATTGCCGTTATCTTAAGTTGAAATTCACCCAAACTGGTGTACACGTGATTTAGTGGAAAACTGACACCGGATTCAACAGAAGTTCCATCGCCCCAATCAACCTGGTACGAAAGGACACAACCGGGTACCGGAGAAGAATTGCCCAGATTGACCGTAAACTCGGGCTCGTAGACCGAGGCATCGGCACAATTATTGAACGGACTGAAGGGACGATCGACATCGTAAAACGAAATCTCGGGAGCCTGTTTCACAACCACCGGCTTGGTAACCGGAGTTAGTATGCTATCACCATGCGTGATCTCCAGGGTTACATTGAAAGTCTCCTCCCCACAACCTAAAGAGTTGAAATTGTGACTGGGATTTTTTTCAGAAGAAGTAGAACCATCACCAAAATTCCAGGAATAAACGATTTCTCCTTCCGGCAGTTCTGTCGATGTAAACTGAACAGAAGTTCCGGAGCACTGCTCATCGGTAAAGCTGAAATCGAAGGCCAAACTGTCCGCGTCGGCCACCGCCGACTGCCCGCTAACCGACACGCCGGGATTGGAGTCCAAATCAGTGTTGTAGCGCGCGGTAATAGCTACGCCATCGAACGCATTGATCAGAACAATAAAAAAGATCACGAATCCAGAACACTTGTTCATTTCAATTTTCTAGTAGGTTTAGTGACAAGCAAGCCCTTCTAACAAAAATAGGGAATTGGAAAGAATAAAGAAAACATAAATATATTATCTTAATTCAATGTAAATTCTCCGTCTGAAAAGCGTTGCTATTACACTCATAGTAGCCTACTTGCACAGCCGATAGAGAAACACACGCCCCCGTTCTATGATAAGAACTCATAAAAATCGACAAAAAACTGATATCAAATCCTGCAACAGCCCAATCTTTACTCAACTCGTTGCAGAATCTCCGCTTCCACAATCCGAAGTTGTCCTTCGGTCTTTAGTCCTTCCGGATCTCTAAATCCATCGAGTTCTTTGTTGCCGCTCAATTCGATCATATTTTGAAAGGCATCTTCTTCAACACCCGAGCCCGTCAACTTGATGGTTACTGTTTTGCCAAATGTCGGTACAACGGGGATGGTAATATACCCCAGACTACGGTCCGTTTCGCCTGACCACACCTTTTTGTTGTCGACCAAAATATCGATTGGGTACGAGCGCGTTCGCCAGCCGGTGAGCTTCAACGAAATCTCATCAACCCGAGTCGCTTCTGCGAGCTCGTAGGTAATCCATCCGGTAGACAAGCGTCCGTCGTTGGTCCACTCGCTCATTTCGTTGTCATCGTAGCTCAAAACAGCTTTGTCTATGTTCGCACCGGCCGTTACGGAAACAATAGAGAGCGTTATTCGGCTTACTTCATAAGACGGCGTCAATGGCGTCGGACCTTTCTCCAGATTTGAAGGCAAGCCGGCAGCAACCAAGTCAGCGCGCAAACCATCGACCACCTCTACCGGCGAAGTTTCAAATTGAATGTCGGCACCTTTTAAGCCAACAGCCGAAGCTTTCACTTTTATCTTGCCAGCTTTTGTAGTCGACCGAATTAAAACACGGTTTACGCCACATTCCACCGGCAGCTTCGTTGCTCCAATACAGTTTTCCGGTCCCTGCGCAATACCGCCCAGCCACTCGCCTTCACCCGACAAGTCAAAACTGATTTCATTCAGAGCCGTCGGGCAACGCTGTCCGCCTTTATCAACTACTTCAAACTGAATCAGCGCCAGGTCGGCACCATCAGCTTTAAAGCCATCCGGCGACTGCATTGCCGATAGTTTAATCGCATAAGGTTCGCCAGCCGTTTGAATAGCATCCTCCGCAACCACCTCGCCGGCGGAGTTATAGGAAACTGCTTTGATCTCGCCAGCCTCCCATTTGATATCCGGAAAGGCAAACAGGAAATGATACGAGCGACCACCAAAACCTTTCGATTGACCATTTACAAACAATTCGACCTTGTCAGCGGCCGAAACCACATAAACCGGTTTCACGATTCCCGGCTCGTAGTTCCAATGCCCGATGATGTGCGACAAGTTTTCTGCCGGATCAACCCAACCGTTCCACATCACCTGGTGAGCGTAGAAATTATCTTTGGGGATGCGCATCGGGTCAACCTCACCACTTCTGCGATAGTTCTCGGCCCCGCGATAATGGGTATTGGTATCCGAGAAAATGATATTGGCACCACCACTGCTCACACGCGTTCCGGTACCTGGGCGTTGCTCCCAATAGTCGTACCAGCGAACAATATCCTCCATAGCATGCGAATCCTGGTTGTGATTGTAGGGCGTAGCATCTTTCACCTTACTACCACTCACATTATGGGCAAAAGTTCCGCCCTCTCCGTTTTTATGATATGGCGGTGTAAATTCGTCCCAATATTTACGTAACCCTTCATCGCGCGAATATTCCGTGGCAAACAAAGGCTTTCCTGCACTTTTATTAATGTATAGCATCTCGCCGCCATATTCGGCTTCTTTGCTATCGAGCATCTCGCGGCTGCCAATAGCACGCCCGCCATGCGGATCGTAAGTATTCCGAATATTTTTCAGCTCTGCCATGTGCTCCTCGCTGATATTCTCGTTCCCTCCTTCATAAAAAAGGATACTCGGATTATTGCGGTTATAAACAATAGCGTCCCGCATGAGTTCGCAACGTTGCTCCCAACGACGGCCAGTCACATCTTTCTCCGCATCGCCGGCGGGCATTGCCTGGATCAGCCCCACCCGGTCGCACGACTCCACATCCTGCTTCCAGGGCGTCACGTGCATCCAGCGCACAAAATTGCCGTTGGATTCAATCATCAGCTTATTGCTGTAATCGCTCAACCAGGCTGGCACCGACATGCCCACGGCTGGCCATTCGTTGCTGGTACGTTGCGCATAGCCTTTCATCATGATCACCCGATCATTCAGGTAAACCATGCCATCTCTAAATTCAGTTTTCCGGAAACCCGTCCGAACAGGAACTTCATCGACAACTTTGCCGTCGATCACCACTTGAGATTTCACTGTATAGAGATAACCATAACCCCAGCTCCAAAACTCCAGATTAACAATACTGTCCGCCGCACTGAGCGTTTGTAAACCATTTGGCGAAATCATGCGAGAAATTCCTTTGAAGCTGGCGACTTCTTTGCCATTCAAATCCTCCACAGAAATTTGTAACCCGGCGACAACAGCTGTTGTGCTTTCATTTTTCAATTGCGACTCCACATGGATGACGGCCGATTTTTCCCGAATATTGTAGTCAGTTGCATACACATAAACGCCGGTTGTTCCCAATGTCGAGTACAGAGGTAGAGTTTGATAAACACTGCCGGTTGTGTGCAGATAAACATTCTTGGGGATGCCACCGTAGTTGGCATTGAAATTCTTGTCGTTCCACTGGTAGCGCTGGTTGTAAAAACGTTCTCGGTAATCCCAGGCATTGTCCGTTCGAACGGCCAAGACATTTTCTTGCGGATATGGTTTGACTAAATCTGAAATATCCAGCCCAACAGCCATTACACCGTTTTCGTGCAATCCAACCAAAGTCCCGTTAAGGTAGAATTCTCCTCCATGACGAACTCCTTCAAATTCGAGAAACACTTTTCCTTTTGAACGATTTTCGGGCAACACGAATGATTTTCGGTACCAGGCAATACCGGTCGAAAGATCCTGGATATCCTTTTTAAACGCCTCATCTTCGTTCCAGGCATAAGGTAGTGTCACCGTTTTCCATTTTGAATCGTCAAAATCGGATTTTTCAGCTCCCTCGGCATCTCCGACAAAGAGCTTCCAACCAGGGTTGAAATTGTAAGTTTGTCTTTCGGATTGTGCCAGAGCCTTATTTGAAGCTCCGAATAAACAGGTATTCAATAAAAATAGGACGGACAGCAGTTTTTGAGTAGTAAAAAACTTCATTGAGTGTGTGATTTAGTTAGTAGTAGTTGGCCTGATAATAAGAAAACAGCTTGAGAAGCTCGACAAACACCCCCTGGCAGCTATTCCCGTTTTCAGACTCATCAAAGATAAAAAGAACGCGACTACCATTCAAATCGATTCGGAACGAATAATTTTCTATTTAACATCAATATGCAAATTCAGTTGTTTCCGATTCCCTTTTCGAAACTAAGAGAAATTCGCCATATCAATCATTAGTTCAAAATAAAAACTTTCGAATCGAATTATTTGGTCCAACTCGGCAAAAATGCTTGATCAACGTCCAATCGTCAAACATTTAAAGACTTAAATGTCTTTTTATCCAACTTTTCAATCACTGACGAACAAATAGACAGCCAAATATCCCGAATGCACAACTTTTGAATCGCCGTTAAGGCAAACGAGAAACACGCAAGCCAAACCTGCTGTAAAACATTATCAAAATGCTCATTTTAAGGATATTTATCAACTTTTAAGGAGATGTAGCTCAATATTTAATTTGTGTAAATTTTAAAACTTTCAATTTAAAAAGTCGACGAAAGTCATAAATGCATTCCTTTGATTACTGTAATTTAGCCGACACAAGAACCGTAAAAGGTTACAACTATAATTTCATTTTATTAACTATTTTGAATTTTCATCTATGTCAAGAAAACTTTTGATAAGAGATTTGACTCTGAGAGATGGCCAGCAATCTTTGTTTGCCACACGTCTGCGCCAAGAGCAGATTGACAGAGTTCTCCCATTTTACAAGTCAGCTAACTTTTACGCCATGGAGGTTTGGGGTGGCGCCGTGCCGGATTCGGTGATGCGCTATCTGAACGAGAATCCATGGACGAGGTTACAAACCATTAAAAAAGCCGTTGGCGATGTCAGTAAACTGACTGCCCTGTCTCGCGGTCGTAACCTGTTTGGTTACACTCCTTACACCGACGAGATCATCGACGGATTCTCCCGCAATGCGATCGAATCAGGCTTGGGTATCATGCGTATTTTCGATGCGCTGAACGACATCAACAACGTTAAGTCGACCATCAAGTATGTGAAACAACACGGCGGTATTGCCGACTGTGCTGTTTGCTACACCATTGACCCGGAACCGGAGAAAAAAGAAGAGCCAGTTGTTGAGCAACCTAAAAAAGGCCTTTTCGGAAAATTATTCGGTAAAAAAGAAGAAGCTCCTGCTCCTGCAGCAGAACCGGCATTCAAGCCAGTTTTTACTGATGAGTATTTCCTGAATAAGGCCATGGATTTGGAAAAACTGGGTGCCGATATGATCACCATTAAAGACATGAGTGGTCTGATCCCGCCAAAACGCGTTGCCAAATTGATTTCGGAGTTCAAGAAAAATCTGCAAATTCCGGTTGATTTCCACACACACTGTACGCCTGGATATGGTTTGGCTGCCGTATTGGCTGCGATCATGAATGGTGTTGACATTGTGGACACCAACATTTGGAACTTTGCCGGCGGACCTGCAGCTCCTGCTATCGAGTTGATTTACATTTTCTGTAAGAAACTCGGTGTTGACTTGGATGTGAACATGGAAGCTGTTGCAGAGATCAACAAAGAACTTTTCAACATTCGTAAAGAATTGGCTGACATCGACGCCAGCAAACAATTCCCGAATCCATTCAATCCTCTTACAGATACATTGCCAACTGAGATTGACGCTCTGTTTGACAAAGCAATTGAAGAGTGCAAAAAAGGAAACGAAGAAACTTTGTTGGCTGCTTGTCACGCCATCGAAGCTTACTTCAACTTCCCAAAACCAAATAAACTGGTTCAAACAGCCCAGGTGCCTGGTGGTATGTACACCAACATGGTTGCCCAATTGAAAGCGTTGAAATCGGAAGACATCCTGGAAGATGCGATGAAACTGATTCCGCAGGTACGTATTGATGCCGGTTTGCCTCCGTTGGTTACTCCAACCAGCCAGATTGTTGGTGCACAAGCGGTAAACTGCGCAATGTGTATCAAGAATGGCAAACCAATGTATTCAAACGTTTCGAACCAGTTCAAGAGCCTGGTGAAAGGTGAATACGGAACCACTCCAATACCGGTAAATCCGGACTTCCGCGAACAAATTTGCGGACACCGCGACGAACGTCCTTTCGATACTTCAACATACCAAATGCAACCAAACCCAACTTTGGACCAGTTTGGAGGCGTTAAATTGGCTGAAAATGAAGAAGAAGTATTGTTGCTTGAATTGTTCCCGATGGTGGCTAAAGATTACCTGATGGGCGTGAAAAAAGCAGCTTGGGAAGCGAAAAAAGCAACTGAACCGAAGGTTGCAAAAGCTGCTGAAGCACCAAAAGCCGAAGCGAAGAAAATCGTTGGTGAGACCATCGTTACGCCACTTCCGGGCCGTCTGCTGAATTACCTGGTTGCTCCGGGCGACAAAGTAAAAATCGGCCAGCCGGTAGCCATTGTTGAAGCGATGAAAATGGAAAACACCATTACATCAACTCACGAAGGCTATGTAAATAATTTGGTTGCCGGTTTAGGTGAAACCCTGCCTGCAGAAGCCGTAATCATGGACATTGTTGCGGAAGCGATTGCAACAGCTGCTCCTGAAAAACCGAAAGCTGCCGCTAAAGTGAATGTACCAACAACAGGAATTACTGTTCCGATGCCAGGTAAAATTCTGGACATCCAGGTAAATCCGGGTGACTCTGTAAAACCAGGCCAAGTTGTTGTTGTGCTGGAAGCCATGAAAATGGAAAACAGCATCACAGCTGAAATTGGTGGTACAGTAAATCAAATTTTTGTTGAAGTAGGCGAAACCGTTTCTGCCGATACAAAAGTTCTGGATTTAGTTGAAGCATAGTCGAAGCCGAATTAACACTTCAATACCAATAAAAAAGGTTTTAGGCGATTTGCCTAAAACCTTTTTCTTTTTATTCAATTTCCATTGGCAATTAAACCAATGGACCAACAATCTTTTTACCGTGGTACTCAGGTGAACCAATCAATTCGAACAGTTCGTCGATATTGTCGTTGGTCACTTTACCGGCCACGACCACTTTCAGCTTTTCGCCTCCAAGCTCAGTCATTTTTCGCAACAGGGCCGCACCATCTTTCGCAGTTGGTTCACCACCTGATGTCAGAACAGCATCCACTTCGGGCACCTCATGGTACAAGCGCTGGAAATCAGCCCAGGTATCATTTACACTGTCGATCGCTTTATGGACACAAACATTCATTGGTTTTGCCAATTCTGCCAGACGTTTGATCACTGGAATATCCAGATTATTATCGGCCGTTGTAACACCGAAAACAACGCCATAAACGCCTTTCGACTTGAAAAAGGCAATCTCCTCTTCCATCTGCTTGATCTCGTCTTTTGTGTAAAGAAAACCACCTGCACACGGGCGCACCATTGCTTTTATCTGAATATCGACCTGGGCCATCACTGCGTCCAACAGCTCCTCCGACGGTGTCAGGCCATCATTTGCCAAATCAGAGCATAATTCCAGGCGGTTCGCTCCCCTTCTCTCTGCCAATACGCATTCGGCTACCGTTTCAACGCAAGCCTCGCGCACCAAAATTTTAGAACTCATAAAAAATGTTGATTTAGGAATAGGTGCGCAAAGTTATACGAGCCTCGTGTAAATTGATTTCAATCGGCCACTAAAAATTCAGGATCGTAACATTAAATCGTCAAAAAATGAAAATCCCCCGCACCATCAGGTGCGGAGGACTCCACTATCAATTAGTTACAATATGGTATTGCAACAGAATCTTCTACTTAAAAATCCCATTTAATGAAGAAGTCTCCTCCTTCAATTGCGGAACGAATCGCTGCTTGTTGCGCAACCGGATACTTCGGCACCACGCGGTCGGCGATAATAGACATGTCATTGTAACGTTTCGCCATGCGATACGCCATTCCCATTACACGTCCTTCATTCGGGAATTCCAGCAACATTTCGTCCAACAGCGCCAGATCGTATATTTTCATCCGTTCTTCTTCTGTCATATCATTATAATCCTCGTCTTCGGGAGTTGGCAACTCGTGCTGAGTAGCGGAAACTACACCACAAATACCCAGGTTTTTGTATGAAGTCCCGGCGTAAGTGTAGAAAATCGTGTACTGTGGATCCCACTGATCCGGATCAGAGTTTGTGGTAAATGCGTTTAACTCGGTGAAACGGTTTGAAACCCCTTCGTTTAACAGCGTTTTAGCCGGATCCCAATGCCCCAGGTGATTTTCAGCTTCGGCCAACCAGAAATGCAGGTCGTGACCGCGATACAACGGGATACTGGCATCACTCTGGTAAGCAGCTCTCCAGCGGTAATTACTGTGGTACTTTCCGATTACGGTATCACCATCCTGGTTCAGAAAGTTACAAGCCGTCCCCCTTCTGTCATTTTCGTTGTATTTGCTCATCGCATAAGTTGACGGACGAAGCAAATACTTCGCCGGAGAGCGGTGACCGAAGAATGTAATTAAATCGTTTGTCTGATTATTGGTGTAATCGTAAATGATTGACGAGATTGAAGAACGGCTGTAGTAGCTACCTTCCGCAAAAATACGGTAGTAGTTGTTTGTCCAACCGGCATTCAACGAGAACCGATAATAATCGATTGCAAATGCTTCTTCCAGACGATCTAAAATATGTTCCTGAATCCAGGCATAGTCAGGCGCATCCGTGTTCAACAATAACTCGCAACGCAAGCTCAACCAATCGGGAGTAATGTAATTCCAGCCAACATAGGCACCGTCAGTCGGGTTTTCCGGATCGAGCCAGGTTCCCCAGTTCATTTCCAACGTTCCGTCAATTCCGTTCACACCCGAATCAAGTAAATCCAAGCATTTTGTAACAATCTGATCGAAGTTCATTTCGGTGAAAGTCCCAGCATCTGTCAGGTCTTTTAACTCGGTAATCGGATCGTCGAAATACATGGCCTTGCCGTACAATTTCGCCAACTTAAAGTAAGTCCAGGCTTTAATCCGCAGCGTACTACTAATCAACGCATTGAAGTTTGTCTCAGTTGTTTGATCCATTGCTTCCCCCAGGTTGTCCTTGTACTCAAACATCTTATCCAGATAATCATTACAAGCAATGATTACGGCATAGAAATCTGCAGGGTCAGCATATTCGTTAGTCGATGTGTTGTTGTAATTATACAACTGCCACAGATCCTCCGGGGCATCAGAAGTCGGTTCCATGAAATCCATCCGGATGTCGGACATGAAAACCATTTGATCTCCCATGACCTGCATCTTTGAAATGATTCCGAGGAAACCGGAATACATTTCACTTTGTGCTCCAATGTAATCATCGCTATTGATGATATCAGACGGGTCGGTGTTAAAGTAATTATCACAACCCGCGAATGAAAGTGCCATCAAGACGACGAATATATTTTTGAATATCTTTTTCATACACTATTTATTTTTGTCAATTCTGTATTGCATGTTTTCAAATTCCCGGGTTAGAATTTCAGATTGAAACCAAACTTAACTGTTCGTGGAAGAACAACTTTAGAGTAGTCGACACCTTGAAGTGCATCATCATAAGAGTATGCAAATTCCGGATCAAGTCCCAGGTAGTTTGTCCAGGTAAACAAGTTTTCACCTGTTACATAAATTTTACCTGAACGGAAGAAATTCAAAACAGCTTTATCGAATTCGTAAGCCAAAGTCACATATTTCAGCTTCACATAGGATGCATCTTCAATCCAACGAGATGAGAATGCATTGTTATTCATTGGGTCACCGTAAACAGCTTTTGGAATATCTGTTTGCTGACCATCCAATTGCCAACGGTTAACGGCTGCACGCGATTGGTTGTTGAAGCTGTCCAAAGCTTCGATTGAACGACGGGTTCCGTTGTACGCTTCGTTGCCCGAAGTGTAAGTGAACTCAGCTGATAACGAGATATTTTTGTAACGCACATAGGTATTGAATCCACCAAAGAAATCAGGCGTTGCAGATCCTAAGATTTGTTTGTCTTCGTCGCTGATTTGTCCATCGTTGTTTACATCCTGGTAATGCACATCACCAGCCTCGTAGCTTTCACCGCGCCAGTCTTTCAAATTAGCAGCGCTGGCTTCAGCTTGTGAAGCAAATACACCAACTGCTTTATAACCGTAGAAGCTGTATGGGTTTTCGCCAACTGCAGTAATCAGCTCGGCTCCGTCAGGTAATTCCATCGTTGTAGATGTTGTACCGCCTAACGACTTAACTTCATTGTTCAAAGTGCTAATGTTTCCACCGATAATCCATTCGAAATCTTTCGTTTTCAACAAAGCAGCCGACAATTCAAGTTCGATACCCGAGTTTGAAATTTCTGCAACATTGTCATAGTAGGTTGAAGACCCCAGAACAGAGCTGATTGGTTTGGCAAACAGCACATCAGACGATTTCGCATTGAAATAGCCAATTCCTAAATCCAATCTGTTATCAAGCAGTGAAATATCTGCACCCAGATCCAGTTGTTTGGTTGTTTCCCACTTCAGGTTTGTATTGGGGATACTTGAGCGTACAATGCCCGACAATACCAGGAATGGTGTGCTCTCGTAGTAGTTTTTACCGTAATTTGAGGAGAAACGGCTGTTACCGGTTAACCCGTATTCAACACGGAGATTTAATTTATTTACGAATGAGGAATTCTCAAGACTAGTCAGGTTCTTCGCCATGAAAGTCAAGCCGGCAGAAGGAAACACGCCTAATCTGGAAGCGTCAACGCCTGATGAAGATGTTCCGTCCAAAGCAACATTTACCGAAGCTCTCAACAAGTTATTCATGGTGTAATCACCGTGAGCATACATATTCATCCAGTTCCATTCGTCGATGTATCCGTAGAATTGGGTCGTACCGCTTTCCACAAAATCCAGCGTTTGGTAAAAGTCATTCGCTGTATTGTACCCTGAACCGGCGTCGTATTCCTTTTTGCTGGTCAGCATTTGAATACCACCATATGCATTGAATAAGTTTCCGTTACTCAGAATCTTTTTATAGTTCGCGTTTACATTGTAATACAGATTTTTGACTTCACCAACTCCCGAACGAACGGTGTTCTCTGCCAATCCGTTATTCATGGCTACAATGGTAGCGCTACTGCGTCCCGGTATGAAAATATTCTCCTGGTCGTAGTTGTAGTACAAACCAAAGGTTCCTGAAAGCAACAAGTCTGAAGTTAGTTTATAATTTGCTCCGAAACGAAGGTTCACATTGTGTTGACGATCTTCAGCTGTCAATGTATTGACGATCGCTACCGGGTTACTCACACCATATCTGTAAACATCGTAATCAGCCAAAATGCTTCCGTCCGGATCTTTCTTGTAAGGACTCAGCATCGGCAATTTGCTGTAGGCAACCAACACCGGGTTTGTTTCCTCGATCATACCTTGTTCCTGCAAATCTGCTTGCATGTATGCCAAACCAATACTGGCAACCAACTCCAACTTACGGTTTACATTGATACTGGTATTGATTTGTGTGTTGTAACGGTTACGCTTTGTACCGTCAACCACACCTCCTTCGGTCATGTATCCAAGAGCAACATCATATTTTGCAACAGCGTCTCCACCTTCAACACGAAGAACATTGTTTGACACCATTGACGGAGCGTAAATCTCGTCCTGCCAGTCCGTTTTATTATTGTACAAATAGTTGTAGTAATATTCAGGATCGTCTACCAGGAAAGGGAAATTCGAGATCAGGTCAGCCATGTTATCGTAATAAGTTAAACCGATATCCGTCAGGTACGATTTATACTCATCACCATTCATTACCGGAAGTCTCCGATCGTTCCAGTTCACACCGAACTGAGAATTCAAACTAATCTGCGTTTCCAATTTATCCGTAGCGGAAGCGCCATTGGTTTCAATCAGGATCACTCCGTTGGCTGCCATTGAGCCATAAATCGAAGCTTCTGCTCCTTTCAAAACAGTGATGTTTTGAATATCCGAAACGTTCAGTCCGGCCAACATACCGCGAGAGTAGCCTCCAATAATTGGAGACTCTTCCGTATCGGGCATATAAGGTACACCGTTCACCAAAATCAACGGCATATTTTTACTGACCATCGACCGAATACCGCGAAGGTTTAAGTAAGCACCTTCGCCGGGCATTCCGCTTTTATTGGTAACTCTCAAACCAGAGATTTCGCCTTGCAAAGCATTCTCGATGGTATGAACCTGGTCAAAATCCTTTGATGCGAGGTTTTTGGCAGCCGATGTTTGCGTTCCCGATGTCAGGTTACGAAAAGGAAACACTAAATCCTCATTGTACTTGGGTTTGGCCAAATCAACCATCACCACAAAAACTTCAGTTCGCCCCAGAAGAGGTTGCGAAACTTCGTAGAACCCTTCAGCCGAAACTGTCAGGGTACCTTCGGGATCAACGACTTCTACCTCGAATTCGCCGTTTTCATTGGTCTGTACAACGCCTTCCGTACCGCTGATGGTCACAACAGCAGCCGAAATGCCTATCTTGTCGGAGGAAGTAACTTTACCTTTTACTGAAATATTCTGAGCCGACAATCCACATACCAATAAAAGAAACAGTATTGTCAGTGCTATTCTATATTGTCTCATATTCAATACTTTATCCATTAATAATTATTCGCAGTAGGCCGTAATGTCCAGCAGTAAGTCTGATAATAAGCTTTGCTACTTCCGTCAAAAGCATATGTTGTCAGGCTATTACTTTCTACCTTGATTCTGATTGGTTGTAATTCTGTCCCCTCAATCGTAACGATTCCGACTTCTGAACCATCGCAGTCGTAGTAATTAGCCCGGTTACTGATAGCATAATAATCCTTCCAAACATATCCTTCGGGATAACCCAGTGCGGTACGGTCGTAGTGTGTATTGGGGTTTACATTGTCGTTAACAAGTACATCGTTCACATAAACCTGATCACGATACGGGAAACTTTGATTTCTGAATCCCATTCTTAAGTTGTACTCACCAGGAGGTACCATCACAACGGCAATTGTTCCGTCTTCATTCAGTGAAATACCTGTAAATTCAACTGAAACAACACTTTTATTGGCAATAGCATCAGCTGTTGGGTAAGCGCGCAAGGTTTTGTACGGGATGAAAGGCCATGGTCCAAGCGGTCCAAAACCGCCTTCATCTTTTACATCGAAGTTCTGCATGCCTACAGTTTTGAAGTACTCAGCTTTTTGAGTCTCATCACAATATTCCCAAATATAGAATCGGTTTTTAATCCGGTAGATTACAACGTTGTTAGGGATCTTCAACGCAGTAGTATAGTAAGCAACACCGTTACTCAACTGAACCGGGTTAGAGGTATCCACGCGTTGAACGGTTGGCTTCCACTGTACACCTGATGTTGAAGAAGACTCGCCTTCAATATAACCAGAAACCGAATAAATATCGGTAACCCCATTCAGGCTATCCGCACTTATCACATAATCATAAAATGCTGATTTAATGATATACTGCTCGAACTTTAAGGTATCGTTCGCATTCGGCTCACGTCCCAATGCATCGCGAACATCCTGGTAGGCTTTTGTTAAAGCACCTTCAACTAGTGTATTGTTTGGAATCAACATGGTTGATGAATAGAATTCAGAACGCATGTTCCAACTTTCGCTACCACCTGAACTATAACGGTCCATCAACAGGTTTTTCGTAACAAAAACTGAATCGTAAACGGTGTTACCTGTGTTGTCGATTCCGACAGGCACACTGTTGCTGCGATCGAATGTTTGTTCTTCGTAAGAGAACACCAGATCTTTAAACATTGAATAATCGTCGCCAAGCGCATTCAGCACTTCATACATCGATTTCGGTGCATAAATCGGACTGCTCATCAAGTAAACATATCCATTGTCCACCTGAATAATTTTAGAAATCTTTGATTCTGCAATGTAATAATCGGTCGTATTGGTTGTTTTATCGACCGCTACTGCCAGGTATTTACCGTTCCACATCCGGATGGACAAACCATCGACTAATTTGGTAGGGGTAAAAGCCAGGTCGCTCACACAGGTATTTGCAAAAAATGCAGGATCGTCGATTTGCGCGCCGCTCATGACCGAGTTTGAATAAACCAAAACGGTGAACAACTGATCTTTCGACTCTAATTCTGTAAATACATTTTGTTCTGTAAATAAGCTGGCGATAGAAGTCAAATCGGTATTCGACTGGATGTACTCTTCGGCAGACATACTAGCAACTTCTATTAAGTCACTTGCCACCTCTTTATTTTCAGGCATGTAGTGCTGATCCCACTTTTCGGTACAAGCCGAGGACAGCAGCAATAAAGCCACAACGATATATAAAAAACTTCTTTTCATAACCTACGAATTAATCGTTAATAGGAGTAAACTTAATGTAATCCAACTGCAGACGATAAGCGCTGCTTGTCGTCGCTCTCGGATCCAAAAGAACAATCTTCAATTGGTGGTTATCGCTTGCTTCAAATTCGATTTCGCTGAAAAGAGTCAAGCCATAGATTCCAACCGAAGCGCTAGCTCCGTCATACACATAAACTTCATTGGAAGTATCGTCTAAGGAGAATTTACACAAACTACCGCCCGACACAAACTCACTTAATGAACCTGCACTTGCGTAGAATAATTCAACTTTGTAACGACCTTTCAATACCACCGGTGTCTGCATGGTGATGTTACCGGAATACCCCAGGTTTACAAACAACATGTCGTTTTTGTATGCACCGTAAGTGTTCGTTACCCCACCGTCGTTCGATTTGGTGATCAGGTATCCACATGCCGGGTAAGAACCCGAAGAAGCTGAAGAGAATGCATTCCATTCATAACTTGTAACCGCATCCGGGTCGAAAGTCACTTTGTATTCATTTGCCTGAATAATCTGGAAAATATCTCCCAAGCTGTTACTGGCACCATAAGCGTTCACATAGGACGCTACATCGTCGTAATCACAAACATCCCAAATAATGGTCACTGGTTTTGGAGAGAAAACAGGCATATAATCGTTCACTTCCTGTAACAAACCGTTCTTCGCCGGGATATCTGTCATATCAGTAACAAAGCTGATTCCTGTAGAGGTTTCGTCGTCATAATTTACGTAGTAACTTCCGTCAATATCACTGGTTGAAAGAACCTGTTTATCGGCTAAGGTGCTCCACACGGCAGTTGAATCATCACCTGAGAACGTGTAAAGATCTTCGATATACTTGGTTGACGACAACAAGTGATACGCCACATACTGGTAAAGCGCATTTTCCGAATTTTCGTAATCGTTTGAAGCTCCAACTTTGCTCACCAAATCAGAAAGTGAAGAAACTCCATCGGCAGCAAAAGTTGTGTTTGAAACCACAAAAGCAGTATAGTTTCTTTTCACAACCGAGCTTCCACCGTACTCATTTTGAATGGTGTCATAAACGGTATTCAAAGTCTCATCCCAGCCGGTTGCTTCTACCGCATCTTTAAAGATTGAATAGTCATCGTTCTCAACCAAACGATCGTAGATTGTTTCCACCAACGGAGTAAGCACACCTTTCAGCGCATATACATAACCATTGGTTACCTCGTTTGCGAATTCGTCAACTAAGGCTTCGTCATTCAGGTAGACTGAATTAATACCTCCTTCAGATGTTTCGCTGTCGTCGAACGACACGGAAAGATAGTCACCAGACAAAGTCGGCATTGTCAATTTACCCCCAAGCAAGAATTCCTTTTGAGAAATTTCGCCTTCGATAACATGGTATTTCACCAACGCCTTGGCGTATTCTTTAGTCAAATCTGTAACAGCAGAAACTCCTCGTGCCTCCAGGAATGCTTCAACAGCTTCGTTGTTAGGCACAAATAGGGTGAACGTTTTGCTGGCCTGGTTAACCGCATTGTACATATCGGCGTAATTCAAGATCTCGATCCACTCTGAAAATTCGTCCTGACGACTTTCCAGGTATGTAGCTGCAGGGTACAAATCGTACACCACAAAATTGTCATTTTCGTATGGGTCCTGGCATGAGAACAGGAGCAGCAACACCATACTTAATAGCAAATATTTTTTCATAATCTTGGTCTTCTTTTAGTTTAATACTTGGTAGTACGGATTTTGCACGAGCTTCCTGTTGTTCTCAATCTCACTCGTTTCAATCGGCAAGTAGAGCGCATCGTCATTGTTTAATACTGATCTAATCCATGCAGGGTTAGCTGTATTGTTGTAGTCAACAACCATGTTTACCAGGAATTTATCGCGGTAGGCGAAACCATCGCGTTTTCCTAAACGAAGCAAGTCGTACCAACGCTTACCTTCAGCCGCCAGTTCCATATTGCGTTCGTGTAAAACAAGCTCCAACATATCTGCTTCGCTTAGTTCTTCCAGAACAGGCTCCAAAGCCGGAAGATTCGAACGGGTGCGGATGGTATTAATCAGGTCAATTGCCGTTTGCCAGCTTTGAGTACCAACTGAAATCAGTGCTTCTGCTTTCATCAGCATCACGTCGGCCATACGGTAAACAATAAAGTTAGGGTCCTGCTCTGTGCTCGAGGCTCTCACCTGGTCCTGCAAACCAATACCCGAATATTTCCAAACATAGCCTGTTGTCGCTTTTTGGTAGTTAGTCACAACCACATCGGTTACATAGCCACCATACATGGTACGAACAGCATCGTTTGTTCCGGTCAAGTCGGTTTCTTCAATCCAGTCCATCAACATTTGATCGGTGTATTGGAATATGTTACCCGATTTTCCAAACATTGTTGCCAAACTGTTCGATTGGCTGTAGGTTGACTGGTCCCAATTGATTTCGAAAATTGAACCGTTGCTGTTGCCCGGATAATAAAGTTCGTACCATTTGGTTGGGTCTGTCACGAATACAGGACGGAAAGAAGAAGTCGCATCGATGATCTCATTACAGTGCATCACTGCCGTTTCATATTCTTCGTTCCACAAACAAACATCGGCCATTAAAGCATGCAATGCCCATTTGGTTGCGCGTCCTTTGGTTGCCCAATCTTCTTCGAATTTCTCTTTTGCTGCACCGGTTGCCAAAGCTGTCGAGATATCTTCTTTTATCTGAGCAATAATTTCCGCTTCTGTTGACTTTTCTTTTTCGTAGCTGATTTTGTCCGTTTCATAAGGCTCAGTAATCAGCGGAGCATCACGCCAGTTGCGAACGATATAGAAATAACTTAGAGCTCTCAGGAAATAGGCTTCAGTTAAATAAGAGTTCATCACTGCTTCGTCGAAGGTCGCATCGCGTTGCAGAACCGTTTCTGCATTTGCGATAACCGAGTTCGACATGTTGATGACTTTATACAACGGAGCCCAGGTACACATGTAGGTGTCATCGGCAGTAACCTGGAATGTTTGTAAATCCCCTCCGCTCACATTACCTCCAACGGTCGTGTAAATGCCTGCTCCCCGAAGCTCCCCCCAACGAACGAGGTAAGGAACAGCATCGCGTAAATAAACGTATCCTGCAGCCAATACAGACTCCACTTCTTCCTTGGAGGTCCAGTATTCATCGCTTACCTGTTCGTTTTCAGGCAGCACCGTCAGCCAATCGTTACATGCCGTAAACTGAAAGGCCAGGATTGCTATCAATAATAGGTATTTAATCTTTTTCATAAATTCGAATCCTCCTTTAGAAGTTAATATTCACACCAAGTGCAAAACGTCTTGAAATTGGTGTACTGGACTCATCTTTAACCAAGGCATTTGTCGCGCTTGGCATTTTCACCTCCGGATCCTGTCCTGCATATTTTGTCCACGTAAACAAGTCGTAACCTGTTAAAAAGACATTCAACGACTGCATACCTAACTTCTGTACAAAATCGCGAGGCATGTTATAGCTCAATGAAAGTGTTTTCAGACGGATGAAAGAAGCATCTTCAACAAAGCGATCTGATCCAAGATAGTTGTACCCGTAGTTGTAAAGTGCTCTCGGAATATCGGTCACGTCACCTTCACTTCTCCATCTTCTCAATGTTGCTGTACTTTGGTTGTCACGTCCGTACATTGATTCTGTATTCATTCGACCCTGGTTGATCACCTTTTGTCCGGCGCGACCGTGGAAGAATGTTGTTAAAGTCCATGATTTATATTTCACCTGGAAACCACCACCACCGGTGAATACCGGCATACTGTTACCCAGGTAAACGATATCGTATTGGTTGATCACACCATCGTTGTTGGTGTCCTTGTATTTTGCATCACCAGGGAATGCCTGAAGCGTTCCGTTCTGCATAACGATCGGGTCACCGTCCACATCATTCATAATATTTCCGGCAGCATCGCGGGCATAAGTCTCAGCTACGTTTTGGTAAACACCTTCGTACTTATAACCATAGAACGAGCCCACCGGCACACCAGTCTCCAGGCGTTGTGCATAGTTGCCATTACCGAATGTGTAGCTTTCCTGAGTCAGGTTGTCGGGTAAAGCGACAATTTTGTTGACGTTACGGTTAATGTTTGCATTGACTGTGATACGCCAATCTCTGTTTTTGTAGATTTCGTAATCACCACGTAATTCAATCCCTGTGTTTGTAATTTCACCCGAGTTATACCAGGCAATTGTCGTGAAACCAGTCGAAGCCGGAACACTCACATTCTTCTGCAACAAATCGTTTGTCTTTTTATTATACCAGTCGAACGTGAACTTGAATTTGTTCTCCATAAAAATAAAGTCCGCACCAAAGTCGAGTTCTTTCGAAGTTTCCCACTTCAGGTTATCCAATTGAATTTTGATTGGAGCAATTGCTGCCATATCCATGTAGTTTTCATCCAAAGCCTGGAACGAACCAATATAAGGAGACGCGCCACTCGGTGAACGACCGGACACACCATAACTTACACGGATCTTTGCCTGATCAACCCAACCAAGGTTTTTGATAAAGTCTTCTTCCTGAGCTTGCCAAGCCAAACCAACCGCGGGGAAAGCGCCCCAACGTTCTGATTTGCCTAAGCTGGAGTTACCTTCGAAGTTAACTGTTGCGTTAACCATATAACGCTCCATAAAAGTGTAGTGAGCATTCGCAATACCAGACATCGAACGGGTTTCTGATGTACCCGAGCCTTCATCGGTTACCGTACCTCCGGTTGTCGGATCGGCCAAGCCAGCAGAGGCAGCACCTGAAATCTGGCTGTAGTAACTTGATCCCTGAGCTTGTTCGGTACGGAACAGTCCCATCGCCACCAGGTTATGTTTCTCGCTCCAATTTTTACGATACAATAATTTATTCTCTGTAATCAGGTTGAAGCCATCCGAAACGGCATCAGAACTGCGGTTTGCATAAGCGCTTACACCGGTAACACCGGTAGCAACCTGTGGCAGGAATTTTTCGTTCCGGTTCGAGCTCAACTTCATACTGGTGTAGCCAGTATAGGTCAGTTCCGGAGTGATATAGTAGTTCAAACGGAAAGTAATCCGGTTTTCCCGAATAGATGAAGTATTGTAACCTTCATTTACCAAAGCTACCGGGTTATAATTCTTTTGTCCGGTAAAGGCCCCCTGGAATTCGTCGGAGTTTTGACGAGAGAAATATTCATCGGTACGCTCACCGTCTTCGCCAATCCAGTACGGACTCTTGTTCGGCATTTTAGCCATTGCCTCAGAACGGGCGTTACGCCAGCTGCTGCTACCGCTATCGTAGTTCGAGTTTTTCTCTGTTTGCGTAAAACTGTAATCAACGTCAACACGCAATTTTTGCGAGAAGTTGTAGTTGATACTCAACAGTGATGTAAAACGATCGAGCGAAGTACCAATCGTTGTACCCTGGTCATTCAGGTAACCAACTGAGAAACGATAGATCGCTTTATCACCACCACCCGACATAGAGAAGTTATTGTCGGAAACAATAGAGGTGCGAACGATTTCGTCTAACCAGTCCGTATTTTGATTGTACTCGTCGAAATAACGCCAGTTTGGACTGTAGTTAATTTCAGGTGTATCGTAAAGCAGCTGTACCAAATCCTGCGAATTTGCTAACCCCTTTGCATTTGCTGCGTTCCAGATCGCGTCCTGCATCAACGCTACATATTCGTTACCATCCAAAAGTGGAATTGGTTCCGGCTCGAATCGGGTTGTTAATTTTGAAGAGAACGTAAAGCGGGTTTTTCCTTTCGATCCTTTTTTAGTCGTGATCATCAAAACCCCGTTACCCCCTTTAGTACCCCAAATAGCGGTTGCCGCAGCATCTTTCAATACTTCGATTGATTCGATGTCTGTTGGTGCAATGTTGATCAACTGACCAAAGTCTTCAGCATTGGCGGTTGCAAAGTTAAAGTCGTCGCTAATGGTCGTGCTGTAAGGAATACCATCGATAACGATCAGTGGGTCGGCAGAAGCGTTCAAGGTACTCGTACCACGAATACGGATTGAACTTTTCGCACCCGGGTCACCACCCGAAATGATATCCACACCACCAAGCTGACCTTGAAGTGCTTCTTCCAGTGAAGTAACAGGCGAAACAGACATGATCTCATCCATATCAACACGTTGAGTTGCTGCGGTCTGTTGTTTTTCAGTGATACCGGTAACACGGTCAACGTGCCGGCCTTGTACCACAACTTCAGTCACAACTTTGTCTTCCGATTCCAGGACCACGTCAATCGTTGGCTGACCGGTGTAAGGAATCTTCTTACTTTTTAAACCAATGAATGAGAAGATGATATTGAGTCCTTCTTCGTTGGCAGGAACCCGGAAATTATATTCGCCATTGGGGCCCGTTGCCACACCGGTTAAGAAACGGTTTTGGTTGTTGGCAACAACCACGTTCGCCCCGGGTATAGGTTGCTTTTCTCCGTTTACCATTTCAAAAACCCGACCGGACAGAACCTTCGTATTCTGTGCCTGAAGCATTCCTGAAAACAGGAGTATAAAGACGATTATTAAATATTTTATTTTATTCATAGTGAATCGGTTTCATGAGAAATACTAATTTTTCTTACAGTAGCTAAATCATTCAACGACCGAGTGATTTTTGCTTTGAATGTTAAATCCTTCATCGTTTAACAAGCCTTAAAGTACCCCGTTGATATAGTGTACCCCACCATCACTATAGGAAAATGGGAAATAATCGAAGTCAGGAACTACATCTACACTCGTTCCGGTACCATAGCTTGCATCATTCAATTGTACACTCAATTTTGATCCGTTATCAGTGATTGTCAACGTAGAGGCAATATTTCCGCCTGACAGGTAGGATCTGATTGTTGAATAATTCCCGTTTACACCTGATCCTAGATAAGGATAAGTTGTAAGACCGTTGTATTCTGCAGGCACAAAATAGCATCTCAAGTAAGCCGCCAACGCATCCGCGTCAGTCAGCCCGCCAGCTGTATCTACACCTGGAATTTTACCTGCTGCAATGGCTGCGTCAAGCGCATCATTAGTTGGTACAAACACCATAAAATGCGCCTCGTCAGCACGAACAACATCCAGAAAATCAATTGTTCCTGCAGATGAATTTACAACACCGGCAGTCCGCAACAGCTGAGAAAACTTCTGATACGGATAGGTAGCATCTGAAGTAATCGCCAAACGATATTCAGCAGAGGCTGTAGAAAGGACTGGTCTGAAAATTTCGGGGCTGTCGTAGGTATAAGCCTTACCGTTACTCCAAGGCAAACCGTTGTAACTTGTTTCAGTTAAGTCGTAGAACTCAACTGTGCTGCTTGGATTTTCAAAATAGCTATTGAATAAGACGCTCGTTGTAATTTGACCATCTTTCAGATACCAGTATGAATAAGGGATATTGGTGCGAAGCACTTGTGTACCACTTGTTGATATTGTTTTATTTCCAGTCACCGTGTGCAGGTTAACAGTCTCGGTCATAGCTGAATTGCTCATCGACGCATAATCGCCATCGTCAGACGACCACAGCTCGCCATCTACAACTCCCATTCCACCTTCTGTCATTTGCGCGTTGCTTGGAATCAAAAGTGTGAAACTGGATTCATCGCTCGACAAACCAACCAACAAACTGGTTGCATCAAGCATATACAGATACCACGAAAGATCCTTATTCTGGAAAGCCGGACCGGTTACTGATTTGTACATATCCGGTGGAGTTAACTCTTCCAAACCGTAGAAAACACCGTTTTGACAAACCACGCGGTTTTCGGCGGGTACTGCGTCAACATCGAAATAAATTGTTGTATTGTAACTATTCACAACTTCGCCGCCTTTAATCTCTTCAGGGAAAACAATAGACGAACCGTAAAAAGTGTTTCTGATTAAGTAGCGCATCGCGATGCTATTAACTGAATCCAGATTTGCATATCCTCCCGGAGCCCAGTACTCGTCAAAAAATTGGTCAAAGGCTGTATTTGAAGGTGCAAACGTACTGAAAGCCAAGCTCGAATTTGTGTAAATATTCCGATAGTTCGAAGACGGCCATTCCAATGCAATGGAAGCCAAAGGCAATTCGTGCAGGTGAAGATACAAATCGGTGCCATTACCAAAGTCAACGGTTAATTGGTCATCGTATTCGTAATAATCGTAATTGTCGTACAATTTCAAATAGGTTGAATAATCTGAACGACTTTTCAACTCGTTATAAATTGTATTCAATGGTTCAACGACACGATCAACCATATATAGATAACCGTTACCGGTAATCACCTCATACTCATCGACTGACGCATTCGAAACATTAAAGCCCTGATCTCCAGTCCAGGTAGAACCGGAGTAGAAATACTCGTAGTTGTATTTTGCGTCAATACCTTTCGTATCAAACATCCGATACGAGAATACCGGCAACATCGCTTCAGCGTGATATACTGTCACTTCATTACCAGCTGTATCAATTTCCAAGGTGGGTGCTTCGTAACTGCGTGTACGGAATTTGTAGTACAATCCTGCTCCTACGTTCTTTTCATCTTCTGTAGCATCGTCACCCTGACCTGGTCGGAAGTTCACCAATTTGTCTTCAGTGTAAGAATAATACATGATGTGGAAACCAATGAGTTTTTGCAGTTCTGCAACTGTAAAATCTGCAATGGAACCTTTACCAGCTTTTGTCAGGTAAGTGGCGAAGGCTTCATCGTTTGGAGCCATAACGGTCACCAAACTTTTACCTTCTAAAATGGGTTTAAAACCGGCTAGTTCGGCGCCTTCAAGAAAAATAGAATAATCTCCCTGGCCTTCCAGTACCTCCCAGGCACTACCTTTTAACCAGTCAGGAGACTCATAATGCTTATCCATTTCATTTTCGCAAGAAAACAAAACCAGCATAAGCATTAAAACGCCCAGAATCTTTGTTAAACTTTTTGTTCTTTTCATAAGCATTTAATAGTTAGATCAGCATAGCTATAATTTTTGATTTGGTCCTGATTCAGAAACCAAAGGCTGAAAAGGGAAGCAAACTTGAATTTTTATCAAATGCAGGCGCGTTCGAAAGAATCGGGAATAATACCAAAGTTGACCCAAACTCTTGAACCAAAACGGAGTCCGGATTCAGAAGTAAGGCACAACGGATTAGTCGGTCAAATCAAAAAAACTGATTAAACGAAAAATCGCAGCAAAGCACGCCTGTATTTCAACAAAACAAGCTGGCTAAACTTTCAACTCTGGATTACTTATTTCAATTGAGGTAATTCGGGAAACTGAATTGTTCCCAAAACATTCCGACAGAAGGGAATGCTTTCCGATGTCAGGTAACACCGGACGGTAATTCCGAATACACGGAACTCCGCTTTTAAACAGGTTTTTCATAGTAGTAGTGTAGTAGTTATTATTAATATATCTAAAGTAATATCTCGCAAAAATCAACGAAAACTCACTTCGTATATACATGTTGATTTTCGAACTTCTGCCGGTTTAAAGCATTCTGTCTTTCAATCAACATCGTCAAAATCGCTTTCAATAAGCTTTTCCGACGGTAGTTTAGTTCTCTGCGAATATCATCAATCAATTTTATAAAAGCAAATTAAAAATCACGGAATTACCTCAAAAATTCGTGCAACGAAAAAAAATAAAATCATAAAATACTACATAACAATACTTTAACAGAATTGAATTTATTTGAGTAAAAAGTACATTTATTTTCGAGCTTAATTTCAAAATCCGGTGTGTGCGCCAAGCAGTCGAACAAATTTTGGGTCCAATCCTGTTTATCAGGATCAATGTTTTATTTTTGCCTCAAAATATTTCAATATGGCTCCGGGCAATTTATCAGAACACGAAAAGTTATTTTTCGAAGATGGTTACCGTTTAGGTAAAGAAGCGGCAAAACACACCAAAAACGAACCGATGTTTTTGGCCTACATATCCGAAATGTACCAAGCAATCGACGGGCTGATTGACTCGATCCTTGCCATGGCCAGGAAACAAAACATATCGGTTGACTGCAAAAAAGGATGTGAATTTTGTTGCCACCAGGCTGTATACGCCAATTCGTATGAGTTGCATTACCTGGGAAATTTCATCAAGAGCAATTTTACCAACGAGCAGAAAGACGAGGCTCAGCAGAAAGCTGAAAAGAAAAATCAAAAAACGTCGCCACTTTCACAAGAACAGGTTTTAAAATACAAAAGCCCCTGCCCCTTGTTGGAGAAAGGTGCTTGCTCGGCCTACGCTGCCCGGCCAATGGCCTGCCGTATTTATTTATCGATGAAGTTGAGCAGTTGTGTTGAATTTTATAAAAACCCGGATAACCCGAATAATTTCCCGCAATTACTGGATTTCCCGCTAACCGCCGGACGCATGATGAACGAAGGCTTTACGGCGGCGTTGAGAGAGGCCGGAACGGAAACAGCTGAATTCAGGCTGGAGGAAGGATTGGAATCGGTATTGAAATACGGCGCGAAACTTTAATACTTCATTTTAACTTCCAAAGCGACGATTTTATCCCGGCGCATCATAGAATAATTGGAGCTTTGTTTGTCGACATATTTGAGCAAACACAACGCTTTTTCGTAATAAAGTTCTTTTCGAAGTAAGGTTTGGTGCTCCAAGGCATGGTCTCCCAGAACATGGAATACTTCTGCCAGCTTTTCATAGTGATCTTCGGCCAGCAAATTTTCCTCCATCAGCCCAATAAAAGCCGCATCATCCATGAAAAGCAGGTCTTCCAATTCCCATCCAAATTGTACCACCAAAGCATCTTTTGCTTCCGCCAGTAACAGATCACCTTCTTCCTGTTCCTGCTCCATGTTACGCAGACGCCCCAACAGTTTCGCGATAAACAGACCCAATTCGTTGATCTGGTCCATCAAATAATCCCTTCTTTCCATACCTTCTAAAATATTCCTAAAATTAGCTAAGATTTCATTAGAAAGACTCAAAATACCCGAAATCACCCGTCAATTTAACGATTCGTCCTCCAAACAGACGTTTGTGATTGTTATATTTGCAGCATGTCAATCAGCAGCCATAACGTTCATCGTGTCGAAAACACATCGGATTACACCTGGCAGGCATTTTTGAGAGGAGATCAGGACGCTTTCACGCAAATCTACCACCAATATGCCGAAAACCTTTTCCGTTTCGGCCGTAAATTCAGCGTCGATGAGCAGCTGTTGGACGACGCCGTGCAGGAGGTCTTTGTCGACCTTTATTTGAAGCGGGAAAAACTCGCAGGAAACATTAAAAACATCAAAGCCTATTTATTTGTCGCACTAAAAAACAACCTCCTTAAAAAACTCGATAAGAGCCGGCGGATACCAACCTTGGGCCTGGATAATTTCAGAGAGTTAAATTTTGAAATTGAGTACGACGCTCAGCAAAACATGATCAATTTTGAAATTGAGGAAGAAACGAATGTGCGCTTAACGCAAGCGATCAACCAGCTTTCGAAAAAGCAAAAAGAAATCATTTACCTCAAATTTGAGGAAGAATTGGACTACCCCGAAATTGCGGAAGTTCTTTTAATCAGCGTCGAATCGGCCCGAAAACAAATTTATCGGGCACTGAAATCACTCCGAGAATCACTTGATAGCGAAGAATTTACAACACTACTCTACATTTTTGTAAAAAAAAGTTAAAAAATTCTGTCCATGTTTTGTCCCTTTCGCGACCATATAGCCGGTAACGAAAACGAAACCATGGAAAAACTACTAACCTATCTTGAAAATACCGAATTTGTGCGTTGGGTTTATGCGCCCGATCAACAAAACGACAACTTTTGGAAGGACTTTCAGAAAAACAATCCTGCTGAAGTTGAAATTATTCGGGAAGCCAGGCTGATACTACTTCGCCTGAAATCCAAACAAGATATCGCAGAGAGCCGCATCGAATCGGCATTTCCACAAATACTGCAAAAAATCCACAAAAAAAAACAGCTTCACAACTTCAAGCGGATCGCTATCTCTACGTTCAAATATGCTGCGATCGCCGTGCTGTTTTTCGGCATTGGTCTTTTTATTACGCAGGGAAAATACCGCTCGGCTATTGACGAAATGAACCGACAGTTTTCCGATATCTCCTATTATAACGGCTCGGAGTCGCGCCTGATTCTGGTTGACGGAAAAAACATCATCGTGAACGAGAAAAAATCGATGATCCGATACGAAAACAACGGTACTGTTATCGTCGACAACACCGACACCATCTCTCAATCGCTTTCTGAAGATAATTTGATGAACCAACTGGTCGTTCCCTACGGAAAAAATTCTTCGGTAACCTTAGCTGATGGTACAAAAGCATTCCTAAATGCTGGTTCTCGATTGGTTTTTCCGCCTTCATTTAAAGGAGAGACAAGAGAAGTATTTTTGATTGGAGAAGGGTACTTCCAGGTGGCACATAATCCCAATCGTCCATTCATTGTTAAAACAACCGATATAAATGTAACCGCTGTAGGAACGACATTTAACGTGTCGGCCTATCCTACTGAAAATAAAATTGAGGTGGTGCTAGCCGAGGGAAAAGTGAATATCGACAAAAACGAGTTCTCCATTTTCCAATCGAAAACAGGCATGCGACCGAACGACATGATGTGCTACAATAAAACCACCAAAACAATCGACCTGAAACAGGTGATCACCACTGATTATACGGCCTGGCATTTGGGCTACATCAATTCCGAGAGTGTTGACCTTCACAAGATCATTTCAAAACTTGAGCGATACTACGACATCAATATTTATATCGAGAATCCGAAAATCGTAGACAAAAAAATTACCGGAAAACTTAAACTAAAAGATGACGCTGACGAAACCCTGAGAGTTTTATCGATTACCTCCGGTGTTAAAATCAAAAAAATTAATGAACATGAATATCTGATAAATTAAAAAGCCGGCCAGGTGCGGCAACACCTGATCCAGCTTCCAGAATTGTTTAAATTACTTTGTACTAATAATTAAACGTAGCAAACTTATGAAAAAATCACGAATGGGTGATCCTTTCGCATGGAAGGATTCCAGATTAACTCTAAGAAAAATGAAGCTTACTTTTCTATTTTCCTTCTTAGTATTTGTAACGAGCTGGGGAAATTCTTACTCCCAGAATTCAATGCTAAACTTGAAGCTGAAAAACGTACCTGTGCAGCAGGTAATTCAGCAAATTGAAGATCAAACCAATTTCTTCTTTTTATATCAGGACGAGATCCTTGAAGGACAACGCGTAACAATTGAAGCGCAGGATGCCACGTTGGAAAGCATTCTTGAACAGGTTGCTCAACAGGCAGGTATCAATTATGAAATATCTGATCGTCAAATAATCCTGAAAGGACAAAACGAATCAAACAGATCATCTGCCGTATCTCAACAAACGAAAACAATTACCGGTGTTGTAACCGGTGCAAATGGCGAGCCTATTCCGGGAGCAACTGTAGTTGTAAAGGGAACAACGAACGGTACAATTACCGATTTCGACGGTAAGTATTCTATCTCCAATGTACCAGCCGACGGAATTCTGCAAATCTCTTTTGTTGGTATGCAAATTCAGGAAATTTCGACCGTCGGACTAACGCAGGTCAATGTTACACTGGAAGAAGAGACAATCGGCTTGGAAGAAGTTGTTGCGATTGGTTATGGAACTGCAAAAAGAAAAGACATCACCGGCTCGGTTGCCTCTGTTAAAGGAGAGCAAATTGCAGCAGTTCCGGTGGCTAACGTAGCACAAGCGATGCAAGGGCGCTTAGCTGGTGTTAACGTAATTTCACAGGACGGTCGTCCGGGAGCGACAATGTCTGTTCGTATTCGCGGTGGTAACTCAATTACACAATCAAGCGAACCTCTTTACGTTGTCGACGGAATCCAGGTAAGTAACATCAACGATATTCCTGCCGACAACATCGAAAGTATCGACGTTTTGAAGGATGCAGCATCGACTGCTATTTACGGTGCACGCGGTGCAAACGGTGTTATCCTGGTGACTACGAAAAGTGCTAAAGCCGGAAAAACAACAGTGAAGTACAATGCGTACTATCAAATCAAAACAAACCCCAAAACACTTGATGTTTTGGATGCTTACGATTACGTGTTATGGAACTGGTCTTATGCAACAGCTTATGGTTCATCATACGGTGATGGTGTTGCACAATACTTTGGCTTAGGTTCTTCTTATGGAAATCATTTGGATGAATACAAGAATGTAAGTTCGCACAACTACATCAATGATATTATGCGGACTGCTATGCCGTTTAACCATGACTTATCCATAAGCAGTGGTACTGAGAAAACCAAACTTTTCGCATCCATTAACTACATGGACGACGAAGGTATTCGCATTAATTCTGGTTACTCACGTTGGAATGCCAACTTAAAAGTCGAACAAAAAATCAGCGACAAACTAATCTTTGCTGAAGACATTCGTTACTTGGAAACAGAAACAGATGGTGCTAAATTTGACAAGGCAACTTCAGCCTACCAGTACCGCCCAATTGACAATCCACTGGGTGATCCAACCTACACCACCGGTTTAGGTCAGGGTGAATCTTATGTTGATGAATACTACAACGTTGTTGATGTCGTCAATAACTACCAAAACATCGCTAAAAAGCAAAATTTTCGTAGTAACAGCTCATTAACATGGAACGCGCTTAAGGGATTAACCTTAAAAACAGAATTATCATTAAGCCGTAATTATAGTCAAACAGAGGAATGGGACAATGGTTTGGAAACCGGTTATAAAATTGCAGAACTCACCAAAAAAGACGGATTTGCTGTTCGTTGGGCTTCAACGGCAAATTACGAAGTGCAAGGCATGAACAGCGATCACAACTTATCGTTCCTTGTAGGTAATGAAATACTGAATTCAAACTCAGATGAAACCTATATCAAAGGTGCCGGATATGCTAGTGGATTTACCATGGACGATGCATTCGGTCAGATTAATTTGACAAATGTCGGCTATGCAGCGAATATTGATGAATTCAGCAATACAATGGGAACAGCATCTAGATCCGTATCCTTCTTTGGTCGCGCAAACTACTCGTATCTGGATCGTTATTTATTCACAGGTACATTCCGTGCAGATGCGTCCTCTAAGTTCGCGTCCAACCATCATTGGGCCTATTTCCCCGCAGGTGCTTTTGCCTGGCGTATTTCTGAAGAGCCATTTATGGATAGCACCAGAAATTTCCTGGATAACCTGAAACTTCGTCTTTCTTTTGGAACTTCAGGTGCCGACAACATCAATTCGGATCTTTGGAAAGAAACATGGACAACCGAACAAATTACTGTTGACGGTAATACAATCACGACGTACGTTCCTGGCGAAGTGTTAGCCAACCCTGACTTGAAATGGGAAACAACGCTCTCTCGAAATACAGGTATCGATTTTGGATTCTTCAATAACAAAGTGAACGGTAGTCTTGATGCTTACTGGAATACAACCAAAGATATCCTGATGAAGGTTCCGGTTGACCCTACTTCTGGTTACGAGTACCAGTTCCAAAACGTAGCTCAGACATCAAACAAAGGGATCGAATTGGCAATCAACATTGACTTGGTCCGTACCAACGATTTCAACTTGAATGTAACTGCATCTTACAACTACAACCACAACAATATTGACAAGTTGAGTGATGAAGCTTTGGCCGATACACACACCGGATGGGGTTCAAGTATGCGCCTTCCATACTACGACTACATTATCCGCGAAGGAAAACCAGTGGGTGTAATCCAAGGGTTTAAAGCAGAAGGATTCTACACTGTTGACGACTTCAACTATACAAATGGCGTATACACACTAAAAGATGGTATACCTGATATTGAAACGATCATAAACTATCCAGCCAATTTGACCAGCGGTTTTAGCTTGGCAGACGGACAAATTGCTTTCCCCGGTGCTGTTAAATTTAAGGATGTTACCGGCGATGGGATTGTAAATAGCGATGATGCAACTGAGATTGGCAACACCATGCCAAAACACACCGGAGGTTTTTCATTTAACGCATCTTACAAAAACCTGGATTTCAGTGCTGCATTCACCTATCAAATTGGAGGTAACATTTATAACGCGAATGCCATGTACAGCATGATGGGTAATAAAGACAACAGTCTTGGAGCAAACCGCCTGGCCTTTGTAAAAGACACCTATAAAGTGTACGACATTGATTCAAACGGTGACTTGTACCTTGTAACCGATCCCGATGCATTGAACGAGCTGAACAAAAATGCTAAATATGCACTGAACTACTCAGAATACGGTATCTGTTCTTCTGAATTCATTGAAGATGCCTCATACCTTCGCCTCCAAAACCTGACGATCGGCTACACCCTTCCTAAGAGCATGACCGGAAAAGTCGGAATTCAGAATTTACGTTTGTATTTCACCGGCACAAACCTTTTCTGCCTAACAGGCTACTCAGGTTTGGATCCTGACGTGAATACTGACACCGACGGTGTAAACGGATTCCCAACTCCAAACTACGATTACAATCCTTATCCAAAAGCGAGAACTTATACTTTTGGTATGAACCTAACTTTCTAATTAAAATAGGAGATGATAAAAATGAAGAAATCGATATGTAAAGTGCTATTGATATCAATAGTAACAATATTCACATCGTGTGAAAGTTTCTTGGAAACAAGCTCTCCTTCGGTTGTTGACGCTGAATTTGTTTTTTCAAATATAGAGACTGCGCGTGCTGCAATGGATGGAGCCTATGAACAATGGAGATCTACTGCCTCACAATATGTCTTTGGCGACGGATTGTTTTATGCTACCGAAGTTACCGGTTCTGACATCGAAAGACACCCGGAATCATTTTCAAACCAACCTGGGCGTCATTATCCAGAATGTTTATACCAAAACGGTACTTATGCCAGCACTTATGGTTTATTGTCCTATCAAACCGAAAGCAACGCTTACACTTACTTGTTTAGCTGTGTCGCCAAAGCAAATTCCATTATCAATGCCATGGAAAGCACTGCTGAATTTGAAACGTTTATGAGCGCCGATGAAGCTTCAGACTTGAGTCAACTTTATGGGGAAGCAGTTACTCTTCGCGCAGTTGCTTACCGCGAATTAATCCGTTATTACGGAGATGTTCCCTACGCTTACCTAAGCGGCGTTGCTGCTGTAGGTTTGTCACCACGCGACTCCATTTATGACGTTTGTATTTCCCAATTAAAAACAGTTGAGCCTTTAATGTACCGTGTTGAAGAAAATTCAACCGTTGCAAAGAATGTATTTTCACGTACTTTTGTACAAGGTTTGATTGGACGTATGTGTTTGGATGCTGCAGGTTACCAAACCCGCCGTACTGATTTAGGTTCCGATTTCTACAAAGACGGTGAGGGCAACATATTGTCTTTCGAAACAATGGGAACTTCCAATAACAATAGCGAATACGGACGTCGTTCTGATTACCTGACACTTTACGAAACTGCCAAAACATACTTAAAAGCTTGTATCGATAATCCGGGAAGTGCAATGTTCTACTCTAGCGACCCACGTCCAACCGGAAAAAATGGCCAGGTTTTCGACAACCCATACCAGTATTTCTTCCAGCAAATGAATGACCTGGAATATGCCGATGAATCAATTTATGAGTACAACATGACGCAAGGTGTTGGTAATGACTCTCGCCCTTACTCATATGGACGCGTTTCAAGTGGTGGAAGCAGCAAAGCTTATCCCTGTAAGTCATACGGTCAAGGCCGTGTTAATCCGGCATTCTACTACGGGATGTTTGATCCGAAAGACAAACGCCGGGACGTCAGTGCTTGCGTAACCGGTAGTACCGGCAAAGGTATCGAGACGTTGATTCCGTTTACACCGAACTCTAAAGCGAATGGTGGTGGTATTACCTTCAACAAATGGGATGAAAACCGGATGGCTTCACCTTATGTGCTGAAACAACGGACCTCAGGTATTCATGGACCATACATGCGTATGTCTGAGATTTATTTGAATTACGCCGAAGCTTGTGCTGTTACCGGCGATGCAGGAACTGCGAAAACATACTTGACCATGATTCGTGAACGTGCATTCCCTGACGGAGAAGCAAACGTTGATGAGTTTATTAGTGCTTCCGGTAGCTTGTTTAAAGCAATTATTCAGGAACGTGGATTTGAATTTGCAGCAGAAGGTGACCGTCGTTGGACACTGATCCGTACCGGATTGCTGCCTGAGGCTATCCAAAACATCAAAGAGATGACTCTTGCGATGATGAACGGCTTGCAAACAAATGGCTACTACACATTTGAAAATGGCAACACGATTTCAAGCTATGTTTATACAAAGTTAGTTGATGCGAAAGCAACCTACGGCTATCGTCTGACAACTCAATGCCCGGAAGGTGAAGAAGATGACCCTGTTCTTTATCCAGCATGGAGAGGTCAAAACGATGACTGGGAAGGTATCGCTTCAAGCAATGGTTTAAGCTTTACCTATAGCAGTACGAATACCAACCTGGCTATTCAAGGGCTGTTTTCCTACATTGACCCGAATAGCACTGAAGCAGCTGATTTAGTAGCTGATGGTTATTCTCAAGTAGACTGGGGAGCAGAATTGCTTGACAACTATGATGAGTACTATACCTACTTATTCTGGGATTACGACTACACAAGTGCACCTATTTACTTGTGGCCTTATACCCCGAATATCATTTCGACCGGTGATCTAAGCAACGGTTATGGATTCTCTCAAAATTAACGTTCTTGATTTATAGGTTATATTAGAAAACGAATAACCCACCGCCGATTGGTGGTGGGTTATTCGTTTTAATGAAAAACCGATGACACAAAACCCTACTCAATGAGCCTTTCAACAACGATATTTTCATTTCTTGTTTTATTTTCCAGCTGCTTTGGGAATGCATCAAACCGCCCATCCCACAACAACCAAAAAGAAAATACCAATTGGATTATTACCGATCTGCTAAAATCGGGTGAATTGATTGCGGAGACAACCGGCAACCCAAAACTTACAGAATCCCCTTATGGCAAGGCTGTTTGGTTTGATGGAGAAGACGACGGACTCTGGCTGGACGAGTTGCCTTTGAAGGGACTGACAGAATTCACTGTCGAAATGATTTTCTGCCCCGACTCAACCCAGGCTCCTTTTGAACAACGCATGCTCCATATTGGTGAAGACCGCGGCGACCGCATGTTACTCGAGCTCCGCGCAGTTAACGGGAACTGGTATTTCGACGGTTATGCCAAATCGGGCGAGAACAAAAAAGCACTGATCGACGAGCAATTAACCCATCCGCTAGGTCAATGGTACCACGTAGCTTTTGTTGTTACTCCCAACAGTATGACAACCTTTGTGAACGGCACACAGGAACTGACGGAAGATTTTCCCTTTTTACCAATTCAAAGTGGAGCCACTTCCATCGGCACCCGCATCGATAAAAGATCATGGTTCAAAGGAGCCATTTACAAAATCAAAATAACGCCACAAGCCATTAAACCAATTGACTTTATGGCCTTCTAACCTAAAAAGCCCGAAAAGATTGATGTAAATGGGAAAAAGATTGATTCAAGCCTTCAATCCCTCAGTCCTTCAATCTTTCTGAGCTGAAAACAGAGCAAACAAAACCAATGAAACAAACCAAACTTTTACTGCTACTCGCAGCTTCGCTGCTATTTTCAACAGCGAGATCACAGGATCAACCAACCGACGAACAAATTACCGGGACCATGCTGAAAGCGACGCATTATATGGTCGAAGAAGTTAGCACCAACGGAGGATATGTCTGGAATTACCTGCCCGACTTCTCCCGCCGCTGGGGCGAAATGGAAGCCTACCCCACCATGATTTGGCTGCAACATCCCGGCACCATTAGCATGGGACACCTTTTCCTGAAAGCCTACGAACAAACCGGCGACGATTACTACTACCAGGCAGCCGAAAAAGCCGCGGCCGCAGTCATCTGGGGACAAAGCAACGAAGGGGGCTGGAACTACATGGTTGACTTCGCCGGCGACCGGTCGCTCAAACAATGGTACGCCACCATTGGCAAAAACGGCTGGCGCCTCGAAGAATTTCAACACTACTACGGCAACTCCACCTTCGACGATGACATTACTTCCGACGCTGCCCGTTTCCTCTTGCGCATTTACCTCGAAAAGCTGGATCCCAAATTTAAACCAGCCCTGGACAAAGCGATCGACTTCATTCTGAAAAGCCAGTATCCGCAGGGTGGCTGGCCACAGCGTTTCCCGCTGATGTACGATTTCAACAAACAAGGACATCCCGACTATACTTCCTATTACACCTTCAACGACGATGTGACCTGGGAAAACGTCCACTTCCTGATTCAATGCTACGAAACCCTTGGCGAAGCGCGCCTGCTGAAACCCATCCACCGAGGAATGGATTTTTACCTCATCTCGCAGGATGGAAGCGGTGCCTGGGCGCAACAGCTGACGCTGGACATGGAGACCGCCGGGGCCAGAACCTATGAGCCTGCTGCCCTTCTCCCCAGTGCAACCTGCGGAAATGCTTTCCTCCTGCTCAAATTTTACGAACTAACCGGCGACACACGCTACCTGGCTCCTCTACCGGCAGCCATTAAATGGATTGAATCAGTTCAACTCCCAGCTAACAAAGTAGATGGCGAACGGAAATTCCCGATGTTTGTTGATCCGGCCACGCAAAAACCAATCTTCGTTCACCGCAAAGGATCGAACGTAAAATATGGCAGCTATTATCTCGACGAAGACGACTCACACCTGCTTGGGCACTATGGCGGGAAATCCCATGTGCCGCTGCAAGAGTTAAAAGATGAATATGCCCGACTGACTTCAATCCCGGTGGAAGAAGCAACAAAAGATTCTCCCCTGCTTCCCGGTAAGTTTGAGCAAGAAGGAACGCCACAATCGTACTACGATTTAAGCCGGGTCGATTTTGACTTCAGCCCATCAGCTAAACAAGCATTGGAAATTATCAATTCGCTTGATGATCAGAACCGCTGGCTGACCAAACATGCCATGACCAGCCACCCCTATATTGGCGACGGAACGAAAACGGAGACGACGGGTGAGTATTCGTCAACCTATGTGGGTGACGAGACCGACACCTCGCCCTACCGCGACACAACAGATCAGGAATACATCTCGACCGGCGACTACATCCGAAATATGTACCTACTACTGAATTACTTGAAAAACAAAAAATAACACCCCATGAAACAACGAATAGAAAACCTGCTAAAAACGATGCTCTTTTGCTGGGCTGTCGCTGGTTTTGCAGCGTCACTGCAAGCACAAACAGTCAATGCGCTGAACCCGGAAATAGATTTTGGCGGAAACAGCCTGAACTACAAAGGTGAAAAAGTTGCACTGGGCCCTAAAGCGTTCTACCTGGATGGATCACTGACAGACGAACAAGCGGCCAGATATCCTTATGTGTTCAATACGTTGCAAGACGCTGTGGATAATCTGACCGATGGCACCGAAACTGAGCCCATGACCATCTACATCGCACCTTGGGTGTATTGGGTTGATGATCCGGATGATCCTGCAGTACGCGTTCCGAAAGAAGGGAGCAGCACACCTTTTGGTATGGAATTCTCGTGTGAATGGTTGAAATTTTACGGCTTGTCCAACGCTCCTGACAACGTCGTTCTGGCGGCAAACCGTGGACAAACGATGGGATCCAAAGGAAACTTCACTCTGTTCAACATCAAAGGCAACGGACTGACCGCCGAAAACATCACCTTTGGGAACTACTGCAATATCGACCTCGATTATCCGCTCAACCCAAAGTTGAACCGTCCCAAACGAGGCTCAGCCATTGTGCAAGCGCAGCTGATTTTTTCCGATGGCGACAAAGTTTTAGCTCGAAACTGCAACTTCATCAGCCGCCTCAACACTGGACCATTCTGGGGTAGCAAGCGAACGCTCTTCGATGGCTGTCATTTTGAGTCGACCGACGATGCCTTGAATGGTTCTGCCGTTTACCTGAACTGTACACTCGATTTTTACAGCAGCAAGCCATTCGGTCATACCGTAGGCACCGGCGCCGTTTTTCTGAACAGCGACATGCACGTGCTGACTCGCGGCTCTCAATATCTGGTCAAAGGAACCGGCCCCGTGGCGCTCGTCGACAGCCGCTTTGACGGAGAACTGGTTGATTACTTGGGCTGGCGCGACCTCCCGGCTACCGAAGCACGTTACTACCAATACCAGGTTAAATTGAATGGCGATTCTGTTTTCATGGACAAGAACAACTCATTTGCCACCGTAGATATGACCGGCAAAGAGGTGCTGAAGGCCTATCGCCTCAACCTGGACGGAGAAAGCTTCTACAATACTTACAATCTGCTGCGCGGCAACGACGGCTGGGATCCCATGGGCATAAAAGACTTGGTAGAAAAAGCAGCCGCAAAAGACGGAAAAAACTACAGCATGCTACCAACGATGTTGCAGGTAAAACCAACGCGTCAAAAGCTGGAAACAGGGAAAGACAGCCTCCTACTGATTGCTACCGCTTATCGCTTTGGCGATTTTGAATTGGACGGACAAGCAATCAGCTGGTCTTTGGCGCCGGAATTCAAAGGCCTCGTGAAACTGGAAGTTCAAAAAGATGGCACTTGCCTTGTGATCCCGACCAACGAGAAAGACGAGACGGTTGAAGTTATCGTGAATGCCTCAACAGATGCGGGACTGGAATCGGCTGCTGTTATTTCGGTGGCACCATCATTTTTACCTGCTCCTGCTTTCATACAAAAACCAACCATCAGTAACGATGGCAACGGAACGCTAACCGTGAACTACAAACTGGATATGCCCTACGAGGACCAGTCGTTGATTAGCTGGTACCGCTGCTCGGATGCCAAAGGTTCCAACCCGATCCCAATCGCTGTTTCGCGTTTCAACAAGCCCATGAAAAGCTTCCAGCTCTCCGCTGGCGACATTGGCTGGTATCTCATGGCCAGCGTCTCGCCAAAGCACCTGCGCTGTCATCCGGGAGGGCCGGAGACAACCGTCTATGCCAAAGCCATCACCGCGAAAGACGTCAAACAAGATTCGAAAATAGTAATTCCGAATCTGGGAAATATGGCAACAGCTTATCAGCCTCAAGTGCTCCCCGGCTTTTGGGCACTCGACAGCTATGCGCCAGCCGACACCCACGAGTGGTATTGGGAAGCCGACAATAGCCGCGATCCCTGGTACTACGGACCGGGAATTAACGGTGCGGCTCAGGATTCGGGATTGGTGCAAAACACCAAAGGGGCGCGACTCCGCTACGAACCCGTTGGCGATTCCTTCGGCGACATGAAAATCAGCTTTACTGCTGTGCCATCCAAAACTGCCGGGCAAGGATTTAGTTCGGCCCGAGCACAATACATGGATATCGGCATTAAAATGGATGTGAAAACGATGACCGGATATGCCCTGCGCCTGGTTCGTACCACCAAATACGGTGATGCAATTGACTTCGTTTTCATGAAATACGAAAACGGCGTGGCCACCCCAATTAGCGAAGGTGTTTCAGCTTCCTGCTACCGTCCGAACTGCCAAATCACAGTGGCAACAAAAGGCAACAAACTGATTGCCCATGCCGAAAACCTGTTCGACTATTTCTCGGAACATGAGGAGTCGGAAGTGAAACGAGTCGTCGACATAGATACCACAATTCAACCGAACAGCTTTGGTGGGTTAAGCTTTCAGCACACAGGAACCGTTGGCAGCGGAGCGACCCTGATTAAAGATTTAAAAATTGAATGGGAAGAATAGTTTCAAGTTCCGGGTTTCGAGTTTCGGGTTGGGGAAAAACGCGAATTGCGCCAACCGGGAATAAGAAACCAGGAACAAGAAACAACGACAACCAAGAAAACGATAGAACAATGAAAACACTTCAATCGAAACTAACATTGTCGCTGATAGCAATAACCATCGCGTTAAATGCATGGGCACAGCCCCCAACCTTCTCCAACCCGGTGTTGGGCGGCGATTATCCCGATCCTTCGGTGGTGCGTGTCGGCGACGACTATTACCTCACCCACTCCTCCTTCGACTATTACCCGGGCTTGCTGGTTTGGCATTCGAAAGACCTGATTCACTGGGAGCGCATTTCGCATGCGCTGAACGAATATGTGGGTTCGGTATGGGCGCCCGATTTAGTGTACGTGAATGGCAAGTTCTACATTTACTTCCCGGCTGGCGGCACCAACTGGGTGGTTTTTGCCGATTCGCCCGAAGGTCCGTGGAGCGATCCCATCGATTTAAAACTAAGCGGTTTCATCGATCCCGGACACCTGGTTGACGCTGATGGAAATCGATACCTTTATCTTTCGAGGGGTTATGTGGTAAAACTGACTGCTGACGGATTGGCAACCGATGGCGAACCGGTTTTCAATTACGAAGGCTGGCAATTCCCCAAAGCCTGGAGTACCGAGTGTTTCTGCCTCGAATCGCCCAAATCGACCGTGAAAGATGGCTGGTACTACCTGACCACTGCCGAAGGTGGAACTGCAGGACCTGCAACCGCCCACATGGTGGTTTCGGCTCGCGCCAAATCGCCTTACGGTCCCTTCGAAAATTCGCCCTACAATCCGGTGGTTCATACCAAAGACCGCAGCGAACGCTGGTGGAACCAGGGACACGGAACACTGGTTGAAGACACCGCCGGAAAATGGTGGATTCTATATCATGGCTACGAAAAATATTTCTGGACACTAGGGCGTCAAATGCTGATGCTACCAATTGAGTGGACGGAAGACGGCTGGTTCCGAGTACCTGAAGGCATTGGGGCTGCAGATCAGCAAACAGCCCCTGCCGGCAAACCAACACTAACGAATCCCGGACTTTCCGATGACTTTGCGCATGATGAACTAGGCTTGCAATGGCAGTTCTTCAAACGCTTTGAACCGAAGCGCGCAAAAGTTGAAGAAGGTAAATTGATTTTCGAAGCCGATGGAAAGTCGTTTGAAGACAGCTCTCCATTACTCGTCAATGCCTGCGACCGAAAGTATGAAATTCAAGCTGAATTCACCCTTAGCGATGGCGCTACCGGCGGGCTTTGCCTGTATTACAATGAAACCGGAAACATGCACATCGCCGTCAATGAGAAGAGTTTCAGTGTTTACAACCGCGGCAAACGCAAGATCAGTGTTCCCAACGAGCTGGGCAAACATGGCTACCTGCGTATCCTGAACGAAGAGAACGAAGTGAGTTTCTACTTCAGTGCCGATGGCAACAACTGGGAACGGGTGGAACGCAGCATCGAAGCGAGCGGGTTCAACCACAACGTTTTCGGCGAGTTTCTGAGCCTGCGCGCCGGACTCATTTCTTTTGGCAAAGGCGAAGTAACTTACGACAATTTTGTGTACCGAAAGCTGGATTGATTCCGGCACATACCAAACGAAATCCAGATAAGAAAACTCCGCGCCCTGCGGAGTTTTTTCCCCTGCGATCTGCTGTGCGAATCTGAAAACGAAGCTACAACAAAGAGATAATAAGTTATAACATTTGGATTTGTCCAATAAAACTGATCTGCTGCGATACGAAACGACTCACTTCCATTAAAAACGGATTCAGCTTTTAGCTTTTTTTCAAATGCGTTGCATATGAGCAAACCAAACAATCATCATCTCAGGTGTGCCTTCAATCTAAATCCATACATCATTAATGAGTAATTCGATGAGCAGACACCAGCAGTGTAGCATAATTCGTATTTCTGTTTCTCGAAGCGGTGCGTCGGCAGTCAAAACGCCCGGCCGAGGGTTCGTTTTGACAAGATTTTTGAATACTTTTCATCGATTGGAAAAGTATTGGCCCGTCCGGCCGGAGGACTAGTTTAGATCACTAACGAATAACAAACTCACTGTAAACGCAGCTTATGAACACGTCCTTGTTTTACCCTCTAACTCCCTGAAGGGAGAACCAAACAAGGACAACAAAGGTTGATGCTGTTTGACAAAATTGCAGCAACTGTTGGAGTTTTGCAAGCGACCAATCTTTCCGACTAAAAAGATAGAGTCTCAACACAATTTCGCCGGATAAGAACAGTTACATAGAAAAGCCTATTTTAGCTGAATGAAACCAGTTGTACTCCTGACCATCCTACTCTGCCTGCTTATCCACCACAGCCCTCACGCCCAAACGCTGAATGCGCTGGTGTCCGGAACGGTTTCTTCCGACAAAGGTGAAGCGCTGGCCGAAGTCAATGTTAGTTTGAAGGGCTACCCCATTGGCACCACAACCGATAAAAACGGTCACTACACGCTGCAAATCCCGGCAAATCGCCAGTTGACCATCATCTTTTCGATGATTGGTTGTGAAACTACCGAGCAACAAATGCAGGCCAAAGCCGGCGAAAAAGTCAAGCTCGACATTCAACTGGCACCAAGCAACGAAAACATTGAAGAAGTAACAGTCCGCCAACGACGGGCACAGCAAAACATGTCTCGAATTGATCCGCAATTTGGAGCCGTGATTCCCGATGCCTCGTCGGGCGCTGTCGAGGCCCTGATCAAAACACTGCCGGGCGTATCCACCAACAACGAGCTCAGCTCGCAATACTCGGTTCGTGGCGGCAATTACGACGAAAACCTGGTGTATGTGAACGACATTGAAGTATACCGCCCGTTCCTGGTTCGGTCGGGGCAGCAGGAAGGACTGAGTTTCATCAATGCCGACATGGTCTCATCCATCGAATTTTCCAGCGGCGGCTTCGATGCCAAGTACGGCGACAAGATGGCCTCGGTACTCGACATTCGTTACCGTCAGCCCAAATCGTTTGCCGCGTCGGCCTCGGCGAGTTTGCTAGGCGGTTCAATTCATCTGGAAGATGCAACAAAAAATCAAAAGCTAAGTTTCATCGGCGGTGCGCGCTACAAAACCAACCGCTATTTATTGAACAGCCTCGACGAAGAGGGCGATTACAACCCGAACTTCACCGACTTGCAAGCTTACCTTACTTACCGCTTTTCGGATGCCTTTGATGTTTCGTTCCTGGGCAACATTGCCAGAAACGATTACCTGTTTGTTCCGCAAACCCGCACTACAACTTTCGGAACCTGGACACAACCACTCGAAACAAAGGTTTATTTCGAAGGCCAGGAAAAAGATCATTTCAACACCCAAACCGGCGCGTTGGCCTTCAATTTTCACCCCAACCAACGCGTTAATTTGAAGCTGATTGCCTCGGCCTTTCAAACCAAAGAAGAGGTGAATTACGATATTTTAGGTGAGTACTACTTAAACCAACTGGAGCAAGATTGGGCAACCGGTTCGAGTGACTCGGTCCTAAACCTCGGCGTTGGCAGTTTCCTGAACCACGCCCGAAACAAACTGGATGCGACTGTTTACAGTCTGGCGCACAAAGGAGCCTATAACTCGGAAGAGCACCTGTTGAACTGGGGATTCAAGATTCAAACAGAAGACATTAACGACCGGGTAAACGAATGGGTGATGCGCGACTCCACCGGCTACTCGCTCCCCTATTCCGACTCGGAACTTTTGCTTTACAGCACCACCAATACCAACAACCAATTTTCAACCTGGCAAGCTTCAGCCCATATTCAGGATACATGGGCCGTGCCGATTGAGTCGGGCAAACTGTTCCTCACCTCCGGCCTGCGCGCCAACTACCGCGAGTATTCAGGCGAGTTTTTGCTAAGCCCACGCATATCGGCCAGCTACTTCCCCGATTGGGAAAAGCAATTCATCTTTCACCTCTCCGGCGGACGCTACGTGCAACCAGCGTTCTTTAAAGAGCTGAAAGATCGCGATGGCAAGGTGTATCCCGAAACCAAAGCGCAAAAATCGTGGCAGGTTGTTGCCGGAAGCGAATACCTGTTTCAGGCCTGGGACCGGCCGTTCCGCTTCAAATCAGAACTGTATTACAAGTATTTTTCGCGCCTGACGCCCTACCAAATCGACAATGTACAGATTCAATACCTGGCCGACCAGCAAGCCAAAGGTTATGCAGCGGGCCTCGACTTGAGCCTACACGGTGAGTTTGTCAGTGGGGTACAATCGTGGGCAAGCATCTCGCTGTTGCAAACCGAAGAAAATATTGATGGTGACGGCCATGGCTGGATTCCGCGTCCAACTGATCAGTTCCTTACCGTCAGCCTGTTTTTCCAGGATTATTTCCCGGGAAACCCAAGCTACAAAGTCCATCTGGCTGCCTTTTACGGATCACGCCTGCCAACCGGCCCACCCAATGGCGAGCGCTACATGGATACTTTCCGCATGCCGCCCTACCGTCGCATCGACATGGGGATTTCCAAAAGCATTATCAGTGCGGATTCAGCGGAACCGAAAAGTGCTTTGCTGAAAAAAATTAAAGAACTTTCTCTGAGCCTGGAAGTCCTCAACCTGCTGGGCATTAAAAATACCGTTTCCTATTTCTGGGTGTACAGCAATTACGGCGACATGTTTGGTGTACCTAATTATCTGACTGAACGTAAACTTAACCTGAGGCTATCAATGAAGTTCTAGTGATTATCGTAAATTAGTTCAAAAAAATACTTGCCATGAAACTTCCCCTTTTTCAGGTTGATGCGTTTGCCGAAGATTTATTTAAGGGTAACCCCGCAGCAGTGGTGCCGCTCGAAGAGTGGCTGACAAAAGAGACCATGCAACAGATCGCGATGGAAAACAACCTGTCGGAAACCGCCTTTTTTGTGCCTACCTCCGAAGGTTTTGAAATCCGCTGGTTCACGCCCAAAGCCGAAGTCAAATTGTGCGGGCACGCCACGCTTGCTTCAGCACATGTCATTTTCCAGGAAGCCAACTACCCGCACGAGCAAATTACCTTTGGTAGTTTAAGCGGATCTTTGCGCGTCAGTAAAAAAGAGAACTTACTTCAGCTCGACTTTCCAGCCGACACCATGCGCCCGATCGATGCCCCCAATCAAATCATTCAGGCCATTGGCAAACTTCCTTCGGCATGCCTGAAAGGCAAAACCGACTACATGCTGATTTACGAAACAGAAAAGGAGATTCGTGATATTTGCCCGAATTTTGCACAGCTCTCACGTACCGATGCCCGCGGAGTCATCGTCACGGCCCCCGGTAAAAGTGTCGATTTTGTGAGCCGATTTTTTGCCCCCGGAGTAGGCGTGGATGAAGATCCCGTGACCGGTTCAGCACACACATCGCTCACCCCCTACTGGGCCAAACGCCTTGGGAAAACCGAAATGAACGCACAGCAACTGTCGCAACGCGGCGGCGAATTACACGTCTCCCTCAACGAGAATCGGGTACTTATTGCCGGAAAAGCGAAAACCTATATGCGAGGGGAGATTTTCATCTGAAAATAAGTTAGGCAACTCAACAGGGGCGATTATAGGAATTGTCATTTGGTTGTCATTTGGTTGTCATTTGGTTGTCATTTGGTTGTCATTTGGTTGTCATTCGTTTTACAAATTTCAACGATAAATGACTATTGATTGACCTCAAAATGACCATTAATGACCAATAAAGCCTTCCCACCGACCATCGATTGACTTTAAATGACGCTTCCTAAAACTCATCCCTCTTTATCAGAACTTTTCCCAGCGGCGACTGTTTCAGCTTGGAGAAAACAGAACACAGACAGCCATGACCGAACAAAAACATACCAACGACCTCATTCACGAAACCTCTCCCTATTTACTTCAACACGCCCACAACCCGGTAAACTGGATGCCTTGGGGCGAAGCAGCCTTGCAGAAAGCAAAAGATGAAAACAAGCTGTTGCTGATTAGTATTGGCTATGCTGCCTGTCACTGGTGTCACGTCATGGAACACGAATCTTTCGAGGATGAGCAGGTAGCCGAAGTCATGAACCGCGACTATGTTTGCATTAAAGTTGACCGGGAAGAACGCCCCGATGTGGATCAGATTTACATGACGGCCGTTCAACTGATGACACAACGCGGAGGCTGGCCGCTGAATGCGGTGGCCCTACCCGATGGTCGACCGATCTGGGGAGGAACTTATTTCCTGAAAGACGTTTGGATGAATACGCTGCAGCAAATAGCTGCCTACCATAAACAGAACCCGGACAAAACAACGGATTACGCGGAGAAACTCACCGAAGGAATCACCCAAAGTTCGCTGATTCCCGTGACTGCCGATGTTCGAAAAGTGGAATTCGAAGCAGTGCAGGCCGCCGTGAAATCCTGGCAAAACAACTTCGACCTGCAGGAAGGTGGAAGCAAGGGAGCACCCAAATTTATGATGCCCGTTAACCTTCAGTTTCTGCTTCGCTACGCGCACCAGCAAACTGATGCAGTCGCAGAAATGCACGTTCTTAAGACGCTGGAGAAAATGGCTTACGGTGGAATTTACGACCAGGTTGGAGGAGGTTTTGCCCGCTACTCGACCGACTCGTATTGGAAAGTGCCGCATTTCGAAAAAATGCTTTACGATAATGGCCAACTGCTGAGCATTTACGCGCAGGCTTACCGAAAATTTAAAAACGAACTGTACCGCCAGGTGGTCGAAGAAACAATCAGCTGGTTGAAAACAGAGATGCTCTCGCCCGAAAACGGATTCTACTCATCCTTGGATGCCGATAGCGAAGGCGTGGAGGGCAAGTTCTATGTTTGGCAGAAAGAGGAGCTGAAAACGGCTATTGGCGAAGATTACCATCTGTTTGCCGATTACTACAATGTGAACGAAACTGGCTATTGGGAAGACGACAACTCCATTCTTCTTCGCACACAAAGCGACGTAGCTTTTGCAGCTTCCAAATCATTGGATCCAGAAATCCTCCAGTTAAAGATCACCAAATGGAAATCGAAACTTCGGGAAATACGTGCACAACGCGTACGCCCGGGATTGGATGATAAAATTCTGACTTCGTGGAATGCACTAGTCATTAGCGGACTGGTAGAAAGCTACAAGGCTTTCGGAAACGCAGAATACCTGGAACTGGCTGAAAAGAATGCCAATTTCCTGCTAACGAAATTACAACCGGAACCTGGCATGCTACTTCATTCGTTCAAAAATGACATTGCTAAAATTGATGCCTTTCTGGAGGACTATGCATTGTTGATTCAGGCATTGATTGACTTGTTTGAGGTGACCGGTAAAGAATATTACCTGAAGCAGGCTGATCGTTTTTGCGAAACCTGCTTCCGCGATTTCTACAATGCCGAGCGCACCATTTTCTACTTCAGCCGCGACGGGCAAACCGACCTGATTAGCCGCAGTATTGAGGTGCAGGACAATGTGATTCCGGCATCAAATTCGGTGATGGCTAACAACCTGAACCGGTTGGGACGTTTGATTAACCGCAAGAATTACCCGATTACGGCACAAGCCATGTTACTGGTGGTCAGTGACAGCGTACTGACTTATCCGTCGGGGCATGCCAATTGGTTGAATGTGGCGATCGATCAGGAGATGCCGCACTATGAAGTAGCGATTGCAGGCCCCGAAGCACTGGGATTTGCCACGGAATTGCATAGTACCTATCTGCCCAATTGCGTGATTTGCCCGGGAAATAGCGAGAGTTTACCCTTGCTGCTAAACCGGATTCAGCCTGGAAAAACGCGGATTTTTGTTTGCGAGAATAACTCGTGTAAGCTGCCTGTCGATACTGTAAGCGAAGCACTGAAGTTGATTAGCTAAAATCGCTATTCCGGTGGTTACAGTTCTCCTTCTGCAAATTTCAGGCGCTTGGTTAAATCCTTGCGGCAGGAAGCTGCCATTTCGGGAATGGCCACTGCTCGGCGGAGCTTTTCAACGTTTGTGTGCTCCTGCGTGAACAGCGCGAAAACCTCGGCCAGTGTCATATTCTCCGAAGCAGATTCGACCAACACCATTTCGTCGCCTGTCTTCACGGCGCCTTCCTGCAACACACGCACATAAACGCCGGGAAACGGAGAATCCCAAAAATCGCTAACGATTTGCTGATTGCCGGCACGGATGCCCAATTTGTAGCAAGGCTGACGTGGTTGTGTAACCTGCACCACCGCCTCACCCAATTGGTAAATATCGCCAATCCGGATTGAGGATTCATCGATGCCCTCAACCGTCAGGTTTTCGCCAAAGAAGCCCAGTTCCCAATCGGATTCCGGATAGCGTTGCTGCCAAAAAGAATAGTGATTCATGGAATACAGATAGCAGGCTTTCTCCTCTCCGCCGTGATATTTCCGATCAATCACCTGATCCTTTTCAACGTCGGTCTTTCCTAAAAAGATCGGTTGATCAACCGGGTATTTGTAGATTCCGGTCAACTCTTTTTTACCGCGCCATTCAATCTCTACGGCTTCTCCAATATTGGTGGCTATTACTTTCATACTATTCCGTTAATCATCTTCCAAAATGTTCTGCACACGGCCCACCTCGCCTGTTTCCAGTCGAACTTTGATGCCATGTGGGTGTGTCGGCGATTTGGTCAGAATTTGGGCCACATAACCCTCGGTGAGTTCGCCCGTCCGCTGATCCTGTTTTTGCACAATCTCAACGTGACTTTCTATCTTGATATTCGCTCTTTTTCGTCCGTCCATCTGCTTTATTTTAGCCCGAAAATACAAACAAAAACCGACATCAAAACCAAAGAGCCGACTCAAATTTGAGTCGGCTCTTTGGTATAAATTATTTTGTCGTGTATTTTCTTAGTTCACAAATTTCCGGTAATAATCTGCTTTCGATTTGTTGTCGAAGCGAGCATAGATATTGGTCAGGTAAGTCGCGTAGCTTTTCTTCTGATCCAAATCCCACAAAGTTGAAAAGCATTCCAACGACTTTTTAAAATTACCGTTGATCACTTTCAGCTCCTGCGTCAAATGCAGATACTGCACTTGCGTGTGTTTTTTCTCGTAAGCCTTCATCTCGGCCTGGTAGCTGTTTTCTGCTTTGTGGTAGTAGGTTTCGCCCAACCATTCCAGTGCTTTCACATTTTCCGGGTCAGCTTTTACCAAATCTTCCGCAACTGCTTCAATGGCAGCCTTGTCCTCACCTTTCGACACGATTTTGAAATAATCGTCCAAATATTCTTTCTGGTGACGTTGTTCCTCGTTTAAATCCGACCAAATAGCTTTTGCCTGCTCATCTTTTTTCATCATGGCGTAAAGCTCGAACAAGCGGCCATTCACTTCGCTGATTTCAGGTGCCGCCGCATATTTTTCCTTGAAGGTTTCAAGTGCCGTCAATTCATTCGGAATTTCGTTTTGTCCGCGGTAAATCTCCGCCAGCTCCAGCTGCATTTCCGGATCGGAATAGCCGCCGGCAGCAGCCAGAACATACCAACTTTCTGCCAAATCTTTCCGGTCAGCTTTTACAGCTACTTTGGCAGCCTGTGCGTAACTCTCTGCAGACACTTCAGTTCCCTTTGTCGTTTGCTCATTGAAATAAGCACTCCACGACTCGGTTGCCGCAGCATAATTTCCTTCTGCCTCCATTTGTTTGGCAACATCCTGGTGCATCACCACCACTTTGCTGGTACTGCACGACGCCAAAACCACAGTCAGCGCCACAGCCATTAATCCAATACGTTGTCTAAATCCTGTCATATCTTTTGTTTTTAATTTATCAATACTTAATTATCCTGAACGTCATTTTGCCGTCAGGTTCGCTGATTCAATTTCTGCTTAGAAAATGATTCCCTGCTATGTAAAAGGAAACTAAATCGAAATTGCGTTAATCCAGTGACACAAAAGTATTACAAATGGCATTCCATGCAAAGACGAATTGCCAGTTGGATCACCTCACTGCCATAAACAACTGACAAACAAAGCCAAAGAAAACGAACAAAACGGAATCAATCTGATAATCCCCAAAAACATCGTTCTCAGATTGAGAATTCGCGCCCATTTTGAAATTTAGAAACCACGAATGGAGCGTATTCCGAAAAAGATGAAAGCTGCAGGAAACAGTTGAAGGCAATGGAAAACAGTTGAAAGCAGTAGATAGGAGAAAAAAGCAGCACTTAGCGGCTTTGCGACTTTGCGTGTACCGACTTTCAAAAGACAAAAAAAGCCACCAGGTCGAAACCCGATGGCTAAGGAATATCTCACATGTAAAATTGAAGCCTAGTTAATCAGCTCAACACTGCGACGAACAAATTTGTCCAAATCGGCACCTTTCAGCAGGCCGTTAGCCAGCAGGGCCAGATCAACCAATTGTTTCGCTAGTTTGTTGTCTTTCCCGAAAGCTTCCAAACGCTCACGCTTGTCACTTTCCAGTGTTGAAATCTTCGTTTGAAGATCGTCCAGCTTTTCTTTTTCTGCAGCCGGAACTTCTTCGTCTTTTTTACCTTCTTTGGCTTTTTCAAGTGCATCCTGTTCTGCTTTCAATGCAGTCAGGTCTTCGTTCACTTTACCTAAGTCGCCGCCCAAAACAGCGTCCTTTTCAGCCAATACCTTTTTCACCAGCGGGTGATCGGTGTTCACCACCAGGTTCAGGCTTTCCGGCATGTCACCGTAGAAGTTCATTCCGCCGCCACCTTGCAGCTTGCTCATGTCTTTCATGCGACGCATGAACTCGTTGCGGGTAATCACCATCGGTTGGCCCGACTCGCCCATCGGTTTAAAATCAACCTGGTAATGTACGCCGTTGTTAGCCGGGCAAACTGCCTGGAATACCGGGCTCAGCTCTTCGCGCTCTTTCCAGCTCAGTTTATCGCTTTCTTCTTCTTTTTGGATCAGGTTATTCACTACATCAGAGTCGATACGAACGAAGCGTTTTTTCGGGTCTTTTTGCTCGAATTTGTTGATCAGGTGAGCCGACAGTACGTCGTCCATAATCAGCACGTCGTAACCTTTGTTTTTCGCATCCTGAATGAAGGTGTATTGCTCGTCCTGATCGTTAGTATACAGGTAAACCAGGTTGCCGTCTTTGTCGGTCTGGTTGTCTTTAATCAGCGTTTCGTATTCTTCCCATGTGAAGTATTTTCCATCCACATTTTTAAACAGGAAGAAGTTTTGTGCTTTTTCTTCGAATTTCTCTTCGGTCAGCATACCGTACTCGATGAAGATTTTCAGGTCGTCCCATTTCTTCTCGAAATCTTCGCGGTTGCTCTTGTAAATTTCCTGCAAACGATCGGCCACTTTCTTGGTGATGTGGCTGCTGATTTTCTTCACATTCGAGTCGCTTTGCAAGTACGAACGTGATACATTCAACGGAATGTCCGGTGAGTCGATCACCCCGTGCAACAGAGTCAGGAAGTCGGGCACGATACCTTCAACCGAGTCGGTTACAAACACCTGGTTGCAGTACAGCTGAATTTTGTTCTTCTGAACCTCAACCGTGTTTTTCAATTTCGGAAAATAGAGGATACCAGTCAGCTCGAACGGATAATCCACATTCAGGTGAATGTTGAACAACGGATCGTCGCCAAACGGATACAACTGGCGGTAGAATGAGGTATAATCTTCATCTTTCAAATCAACCGGTTTCTTCGTCCAGGCCGGAGCCACATCGTTGATTTGGTTATCTTCTTCTGTTTCTACTTCCTTACCATCTTTCCAGTCAGTTTTCTTACCAAACACCACCGGAACAGGCAGGAACTTACAGTATTTATTCAGAATTTCGTTCAAACGCGCTTTGTCCAGAAACTCTTCCGACTCTTCATTCACATACATGATGATGTCGGTTCCCACTTCAGCACGTTCAGCATCTTCCAGGATGTATTCCGGGCTTCCGTCGCATTCCCAGCGCACAGCTTGCGCTCCTTCTTTGTACGATTTCGTTATCACTTCAACTTTGTGCGAAACCATGAACGAAGAATAGAACCCTAAACCGAAATGGCCAATGATCGCATTGGCATCGTTTTTATATTTATCGAGGAATTCGTTCGCGCCGGAGAAGGCAATCTGGTTGATGTATTTTTCGACTTCTTCAGCCGTCATCCCGATCCCGTTGTCCGATACGGTGATGGTTTTCTTTTCAGCGTCGAATGAAACGCGCACTTTCGCGTTTTCAACCGAAACAGCTGTTTCGCCACGAGCCGCCAGGGTTTTCAGCTTTTGAGTAGCATCCACCGCGTTCGACACGATCTCGCGCAAGAAAATATCATGATCAGAATAGAGGAATTTTTTAATAATCGGGAATAAGTTGTCGCTTGATACGCCAATTTTACCTTTTTGCATCGTCGTCATATTTTTAAATTTTAAACTTCGAATTTTACAATTTACCCCCTCTCTTTTTCAAAGCCTGTGCCATTGGCAAAAGGTGACGAATTGTCACCCCGATGAAAATGTCGTTCCGTCATCTCGTTCAAAACCTGATATTTTTCTGTTTTTATGTCAGTAGAATCTGCTTACTTTAAGCTGAAACCGGAAAAATAACTTCAGCTATGCGCAATTTGGAAGACTACTTCGAACCGTACAGAGCCGAGATTATCGGCATCGACCAAAGCTTTGAAAGCCCCTTTGGTGAACAAAAAATCGTGTATGCCGACTGGATTGCCAGCGGACGGCTGTACCGGCCCATTGAAGAAAAGATCCGGAAAACATTCGGGCCATTTGTAGCCAACACGCACACCGAAACCAGCGAAACCGGGGCCTTGATGACGAGCGCTTACCACCTTTCGCACAAACTGATCAAACAGCATGTCAACGCCGGGCCAAACGATGTCATTATTACAGCCGGAACCGGAATGACAGGCGTCATCAATAAATTTCAGCGCATGCTTGGTTTGAAAAACAAGGGACAACAAATTCCCGGCAAGCACGACGAAACCGAAAAGCCGGTGGTTTTTATTTCGCACATGGAACACCACAGCAACCACACCAGCTGGTACGAAACCACCGCCGATGTGGTGATCATTGAACCGGACGAGGATCTGCTGATCAAGCCAGAAAACCTGCGCCAAAAGCTGGAAGAATACCGGGACCGGAGTTTTAAGATCGGTGCTTTCACGGCCTGTTCCAATGTAACCGGCATACGAACGCCCTACTACGAGCTGGCTAAAATTATGCACGAACACGGCGGCGTGGCTTTTATCGACTTTGCGGCTTCGGCACCCTACGACACCATCAACATGCACCCGGAAGACCCGATGATGAAACTGGATGCCGTCCTGTTTTCGCCGCACAAATTTTTAGGAGGTCCCGGATCGTCGGGTGTTTTGATCTTCGACAAATCGATGTACCACAATGAAGTGCCCGACCAGCCCGGTGGCGGCACAGTCGACTGGACCAATCCCTGGGGAAAATATAAATATGTGGATGACATTGAAGCGCGGGAAGACGGCGGCACACCCGGTTTTCTGCAATCGATCCGCACGGCATTGTGCTGCCAGCTGAAAGAACAGATGGGCGTTGACATGATCCGCCAGCGCGAAGAAGAGTTGCTGGAACTGGCTTTCGCCGGTTTGGACAGCATTCCCGAAGTTCAGATTCTGGCCAACAACCAGCGCGACCGGCTCGGAGTAATCTCCTTTTACGTGCCGGGCATTCATTACAACTTGCTGGTTCGTTTGCTGAACGATCTTTATGGAATCCAGACTCGTGGCGGTTGCGCCTGCGCCGGAACTTACGGGCATTTTTTGCTGGAAGTGAGCTACGAGGAATCATCGGAGATTACCGAAAAGATCAACCACGGCGACCTGTCCGACAAACCGGGCTGGGTGCGCTGGTCGCTGCATCCGACGACGACCAATGCAGAGGTCGATCTTTTTATTCGTGCTTTGCGAAGCATTATCGCCAACATCGAAAAATACCGCCACAATTACGAGCCAGTGCCACGCACCAATACTTACCGGCACAAGCACGAAAAAAATTACACCCAAATTGTTGACCATTGGTTTCAGCTAAAACCCGTTGAGGCGCCCCAAACAGCGAGCGATCCAGGCAGGAACCGTTGACCTAATCCTGCCGTTTCAAAACGGATGTGAACCCATCGTCGAAAGCAGCTTCGTCGTTAGCGTATTTTACTACAAATTGCTGCAGCTGTTCGGTGGGCGCAGTCAGCAGGTAGGTGCCGTCTTCGAGTTCGTAGTTGAGCTCCAACTGTCCGCTTTCGGCTAAACCTTTCAGCCAATCGGGATTGAACCACCGGATGGTCGCCCCGTCTTCATTCAAATCGAGGCGTGCAAAACTATGCACCGGAAACAGGTGTAAATCGAACAGTTCTTGCCCGTTTCCCGAATCCTCGCCATATTCCTGAATGTAAAAATCGAGAAAATAAATACCTCTCAAATTGATCAGGTGGACTTTGAATTCGGACGAAGAAAATTCACTTTTCCCCTTTTCGAGAAAGCGCAGCAAATAAGCCGTGCTATCGGTATTCTCGGGAATTGGCTCACCCGTGTAACCATACTCAAACTGCCAAATGCTCGTGTCCTGATCTACCCATTGACCCAGCAACAAATCGTTGGCAAACAAATCCTCCGACTTGTACAGCGGATGAACGGAAATAACCAGGCAGGAAGCAGCCAGTAAACACAGGGCGACGATTAAATACCTCGATAAATTTCTCATAGCATTCAATTCAACGTGATTAACAGAACGTAAATCCGGTTGCAATACCGAATAATAAACTTCGTTTTCAATGACTGAAAACGAGAACCACCGGTTGCCGTAAACCTGGCATTCGATGTAGCAAGCGACCGAAAACCAGCTCGGATCGTTTAAACCGACACACTAGAATCCAAATACTTATCAAATCTAATAAAACTCACTACACCTGTTTGCCGAATTGTTATAGAACACTTACCGACACATTTTAAATTTAATTAACAAGAATAGGACTTAAGTTTAATTAATTCGTCTTATCTTTAGAATTATCAGACATGGAGATCGTTGGCCAACGCAGATTCTGATTCAACTTTCGCGGATTCTTCGTTGGCAACGATTTAATTATTCACCTTTTAAAATTGAAACACGATGGTTCAAGATTACAAATTTTATTTGATGACGCCCGATGATCCACCATCGGATCCGGATGATCCGGACACAACAACCGATGACGGTGGAAAAAACTAAGACGGTAAAAACAAGAAGGAGTTATGAAATTCCTTCTCGTTTTTTTTTTAACGAGACAAGCACTGAAAGAACGATCTATTTATCGTAAATATTCATCTTCGGAAAACCGAACTGCAGGGATTTTTGTATCTTAACTGCGCAAAACAGTTATAACCCACAGCTCCGATGTCCAGGTATATTCAAATACTTGTTTTTCTATTCATTACACACCTGTCTCCTCCCCTTGGAGCCCGGGAAATTCATGACAGGAGTTATTTCCAAACGAGGCTGGAACAAGCCGATAGTTTATCTAAACTTAGCCTCGACAGCGCGTTGGTACTTTACAAACAGATCGCGAATGAAACAGAGCAGGCGGGTTACCAAAAACTGAAGTGGGATGCTAAACTCAACGAAGGTACGACCTACTCCGATCTGGGAGAGAGAGACAGTGCGCTCACGATCCTTCAAACTACCCTTAAGGACATTGTTGCTAACAAGGATACCATTTATCAAATCAAGGCTTTAACAAAGCTTGGCGGATGTTATTCTGACAATTACGAATTTGAACAGGCCATTAATCATTTAGTTGCTGCCCAAAAGTTATTGAACAGCACTTCTCCTTTCGACCTCCGCTTCAATGTGCTGAACACCCTGGGGCAGGCTCACAAAAAAATGAAGGACTATAGTTCTGCCTTAACATACTACGGCCAACTAGCCAACGAATACTTTTACCAGCTCGATGATTTGGAAAAATTCTTTGTGTATATGAACACCGGAAACGTCTATGCTGAGATAAACGATCTGGAAAGCGCAGAGGAATTGTATTTGAAAGCCTATTCCGAAATTCAAAAATTAGACGAGCCCGAAAATTTGGCACTCATTACCTATAACCTCGGGAATCTTTACTTCAAGCAGGGAAAATACAGTACATCGATTGAATATGCCCAAAAAGCCTTGGAGCGTTATACAAACATCGGGAAACAATCGTCTATTGAATTGGCTAATCGCCTATTGGGGGCAATTCAATATCGCCTTGGTAACTATCGGCGTGCAGAAAACTATTATTTTACCGCCCTCGAAATAGCCAGGGACATCCAAAATCCCAATTCAATTAAAGCTAATTACAAAAATCTATTCTCAACTTATCGGCAAATGGCCCGAGCAAACTCAGATAATAGCTTTTACGAAAAAGCTTTGGATTATCAAGGAGCCTGGAGTGAATTGAATGATAGCCTTTACCAGCAGAATTTGGCCGACCGGGTGTTGGAGCTGGAAAAAAAATACGAGACCGATAAGAAAAATGCCCAGATTGAATTGCTGGGAAAAGAGAACCAGCTAAAAGCCGACGAACTGCTGCTCGAACGGCAAAACCAAAAGTTTATGATGGTGGTCATCGGTCTGCTGGTGATGATCATGGGGGTGGTACTGTATTTCATGGTATATTACCGCCGGGTGAATGCACAGCTGAAACGGCAAAGCCAACTCATCTTCGAACAAAAGGAACAGATCTCGAGCCAGAATGTCCAGCTGCAAAAGGCCATCAACACCCAGAACAAGTTGTTTGGCATCATTGCGCACGACCTGCGCAGTCCGCTGGTGTCGGTTTCCAATTTTGTGCGGCTGCTGAATTTCTACATCCGCGATGGCCGCTACGATTCCATTACCCGCATGGCCAAGGAAATGGACCGCAAAAACGAACAGGTGCTGGAACTGACGGACAACCTGCTGAACTGGGCCCGCAGCCAGTCGGGCGGCTTGAAAACGCGAATGGAACGTTTTAGCCTGAACGAGATCCTGGATCAATGCTACCAGCTGTACCTGCCGATTGCCGAGCGCAAAGAAATTCAACTGCGACTGCTCGACGGCAACGACTGCCAACTGTGGGCCGACCGCGACATGGTGCGCACCATTTGCCGCAACCTGGTGAACAACGCCCTGAAATTTACACCGCAAGAAGGAACCGTTACCATAAGCTACAGTTGCGAAGGCAACAACGCCCGCATTTCGGTCAGGGATACCGGGATGGGAATCAGTCCCGACCGCCAAAAACGCCTGTTTAATGTGAGCAAGGAAGATGTGCGCTACGGCACCGACGGCGAAAAAAGCAGTGGCTTGGGCTTGTCGGTTTGCAAGGAGTTTTGCGACATCCTGCAAGGTAAAATTGAGGTAGAAAGTACCGAGGACGTTGGAAGTACCTTCAGTTTCACCATTCCACTTTACTCCGACGAATTACGCGAGTTAACCGAATGGCGCGAAGCTGCCGCCAAAATCAACTCCCTCTGAACGGAGCACCCGGCAAGTATCAGTTTACTAAAAGCCGACAGATTGCTTCACTGCGTTCGCAATGACGAGTATCAAGAAGCAATCTCAAGCCCCAATCGACGAACTCCATAATTTATATTTACAAAATCTTCATCATTACTTTACAATAACAAGTCTGTTTAACCGTTCGACTATTATAGTATCAATTAAATTAATTATGAAGACTTATAAACCTTATCTCGCCTTAACCAAAGGCAGTAGTGGTAACTACACCCTCGACGTGGTTTTCCAAAGCCCACGCACCCAAAACATTGTCAGCATTGCCCAGCAGGAAATTACCCAAAGCGGAAAAACCTATTGGGGCGTCATCATCAGCGTATCCACCGATATCCAGCTGATGTGCGGCCCGGAAACAAATGTGCTGTTTACTTCGGTAGAAATTGAAAGTGGCGCCAGCAGCTACGGAACCGTGAAATGCGTCGTTCAACAAACAAAATCAGCAGGATACGAGGGTGTTGACGACGAAGAAACGGATATTGACTTTGGTGACGGAGATTAGTCATAGCCTTGAAATTTATCACAAAAAAAGGGAGCTCCAGCCGCTCCTTTTTTAGTTTCAATAAAAACCACATTATCAACTCATTTACTGCAATATTTAATTGCCACAAAATCAAACTGAATTTGTTTTTACTATCTTCAAGCCTTTAACAATAGTCAACATCCAATAAGCTATGTTTAGGTTTCCCAAAATGCTTGCTTCACTATTGCTTCTAATTTCGGCCATTAGTGCTTCTTCTCAAGATAGCCTGATGCCAGACAGCAGTATCTTGAGACTGCTAATTGAACAGGCAAAAACGATGGGCGATACACAATTGGACAGTGCTTTGATCTTAAACCGACAGATTGTTGTAGAAGCCGCTAAAGCAAACCTTTTACAATTGGTTTGGGATTCTCGTTATGAAGAAAGTAAGATTCTAAGCAAGCTAGGACAAAAAGATAGTGCCCTGTTTTTGCTCAATGAGCTAATTAATGAAGCAAAAAACAAAGCTGACACTATCCAACAACTCAAAGCCTTTTCACTAAAAGCCAGTATTCAACAACGAAACTACGATTTCAAATCTGCAATAGAAAACCTGTTGATAGCCCAGGAATTATTGTCTGCTTCAACACCTTTTGACCTGCGCTTTGATGTTTTAAACATACTTGGCCAGACACACAGAAAAATGAAGGATTATGAAAGTGCCTTGAAATATTATCGCATTCTGGAGTTAGATTTCTCGTTTCAACTCTCGAACCGCCAAAAATATTTGGTTTTCATGAATGAGGGAAATGTATATGCAGATCAAAAAGACTATTTGAAAACGGAAGAGTTTTTCCAAAAAGCGTATCAAGAATGCAAGCAGTTAGGAGAACCTGAAGAAATGGCCCAGCTCACCTACAACATGGGAGCGCTTTATTACCGTCAAAAAAAATATCCCGAGGCCTTGACGTACACCCAACAAGCACTTAGTGCTTACATCGAAATAGGAGACAAACTGCGCATCGAAAGGTGCTATCGGGTTTTAGGCGCAATACAATACGATCAGAGCAACTATTCCGGCGCTAATCAGTTTTACCTTAAAGCACTTAAAATTGCAGAGGAGATTGAAAACCGCAAATCGATTCTCGGGAACCTCAAGAATCTTTACCTATGCAGCAGCGCAATGGCCAAAGCCAATAAAAGCCTATCTGATTATGCCAAAGCGCTCGACTATCAAAGTGAATGGAGCGCTCTAAAAGACAGCCTCTACCAAGCTGATTTAGCGAACCAGTTACTGGAGCTGGAAAAGAAATACGAAACCGATCAAAAAAATGCAGAGATTGCCTTACTGGGCAAGGAAAACCAGTTGCAGGCCGACGAGCTGCTACTGGAACGCCAGCACCAGCTGCTGATGTGGCTGGGCATCGGGTTCCTGCTGTTGGTAATGGCAGTGGTGCTTTATTTCATGTTCTACTACCGCAAAGTGAGCGCCATGCTCAAACAACAGAGTAAACTGATTTTTGAGCAGAAAGAGCAAATTACCGACCAAAACGTGCAACTGCAAAAATCGGTGAGCACCCAGAACAAACTGTTCAGCATTATTGCGCACGACCTGCGCAGCCCATTGGTTTCGGTTTCCAATTTTGTGCAGCTACTTAACTTTTACCTCCACGACGGCCGATACGAGGATATCTCGAAAATGGCTGTCGACATGGACCGCAAAAACGAGCAGGTACTTGACCTGACCGACAACCTGCTGCTTTGGGCACAAAGCCAGTCGGGTGGGATGAACCCTCAACTGCAGCGCATTAACCTGAACGAAATTCTGGATGAATGCTATGAACTGTATCTTCCGGTTGCCATGCGAAAAGGGGTCGCCCTGGAACTAACCGATGCTGATGATTGTCAGCTTTGGGCCGACCGCGATATGGTACGCACCATCTGCCGCAACCTGATTAACAACGCGCTGAAGTTTACCCCAAAAGACGGAAAAGTGCGTATCGACTACCGCTGCAACGAAGCGGAAGCCCGGGTTTCGGTGAGCGACACCGGGCTGGGTATCAAGCCCGAAAAGTTGCAGCGACTGTTCAGCCTTGACCGGGAAGATGTGCGTTACGGCACCGACGGCGAAAAAAGCAGTGGATTGGGCTTGTCAGTCTGTAAGGAGTTTTGCGATATCCTGAACGGCAAAATTGACGTTACCAGCACCGAAGGAATTGGCTCAACCTTTAGCTTTACACTGCCCAAGTATTCGGATGAATTGCAGGAACTGGCGGAGCTAAAAGCAAAGCAAGCGGCAACCGCCAGTTAAAACAGGCAGTTTAAAATCCAGTCTATCCAATACCAACCAACTTGGTTCAATCTGTATTTTAATTAAAGCCAGAACCCGGCACGTCAATGACTAAATGGCTTATCAGCCGGATTTTACTTTTTGTCTTGCCACAAAAAGTAAACAAAAAAGTCAAGGCTGATTTTTATCTGTAATAGAAACGGAGAAACAGCTTCGGAATCGGTTAAAAGAAGACTTTCAAAACAAAAATACACTTCCTCATAACTCTCCCCTGAATTGAACCAATCCTACGGATCGTTTTAATTCTATCCCCTCTCTGCGGGCAGAGAGGGGTGGCGCGAGCTCTGCGAACGACGGGGTTAGTCAAAAAATAGCTTATTCTGAATACTCGATCGAAAACCGATAGGCAGGCAGCAATCGCCCATTGATCAATCAGTAGTGATACCACCCTTTCTCCACTTCCCAGTGCTCAATGCTCAGTTCTCTTCCTTTCGTGCATCGAATTTTAGGCAACTAGCTTCAGAAAAAATCCGGAGCTAATCATCCGATGACTCATTGGGCAAAGCTTACTTCACCAGGAAACCAAATTGATCGCTATATTGGAGCATCTGCGCCGTGTAGTCCGACTGGTATTCCACCGCCACATCGGTCACCGTTCCGTCGGCCGCAGTTACCAGCTTCAGTTCCGGGTTCAGGAAACCGGCGTAAGGCGCAATATTCAGCTTTTTGAAACGCTCCAGCACTTCACGGTGCAGGTCGATATCAATCTTAACGGCATAGCTTTCAACCAATGTCTTTGCCGCCGCATAATCGCCCTCCGATTTAATGCGCTGCACTTCCTTCAGCAGCTCACCGAACAGCTCGCGCAAACGGGCGTAATCGTTAATCTGCACATAGGTTTTGCCGTCGCGCTTTACCAGTTCCACCACCCCATCGGCCTTGCCGTGTTCGTAAGCCCATTTGGCAATCAGCTGGCGGTTGCGCATGTGCGATTCCTCCAAGTCCTTACCCAATTCAATGCGGGTTAACTGGGTCAGCAGTCCGTTGCGCAGGTAGGCATCAAATTCAGCCTTCCCTGTCTCAACCGACGGCACCAGGCCTAGCTCCAGCAACTTCTCGTCGGCAATGTAGTACAGGGCAAACAAGTCAGCACGGGTTTCTTCCAGGGTCGAATAGTAGTTCTTCAAATCTTCGGGCTTCACGCCTTGCATCATACGTCCCGAACCATGTCCCAAACATTCGTGCAGGTCGGTGTGCAGGTTTCCGGCCAACTGCCCAAATTCCCGGGCACGTTTTATTTCGGCTTCCGAACCGGCAAACTCTTCCAGCATGCCGTTGCCCAGCGAATCCTGGAAATAAGCCTGTGTAATGTTTTCGATGGTCACCGATTTGGAACCGAATTCCTCGCGAATCCACTCCGAGTTGGGCAAGTTAATACCGATCGGGGTAGCCGGGTAACAGTCGCCGCCCAGCATGGCCACGTGAATCACCTTGGCGCTGACTCCTTTAACCTCCGTCTTTTTATACTTCGTATCGACCGGAGAATTGGCTTCGAACCAACCCGCATTCTCCGACAAAATGAGTGCCCGTTTGGTTCCCTCCAGGTCTTTGTAGTTCACAATCGACTCCCAGCTGGCCTTGATGCCAAGCGGGTCGCCGTATATTTCGATGAAGCCGTTGACAAAATCAACCAGCCCCTCATTTTCGTTTGTCCAGGCAATGCTGTAATCGTCAAAGCGCTTCAGATCGCCGGTTTCGTAATAATCCACCAATTTGGCAATCACTTCTTTTTGCAGGTCGTTTTCAGCAAATTCAACGGCCTTCTTCAACCAGGAAACAATCTGTTGAATGGCCTTCCCGTATTTACCGCCGCTAAACCAAACGTCTTCTTTCAAGGTCCCGTTTTCCTTCACCAAGGTTGAATTCAGTCCAAACGAAGGCGCGTGTTTCGGAACGCTCTTGCGCTTGGCTTCATAAAATTCTTCAGCCTCCTCCTGCGCCACGCCCTGGTAATAGTTCATGGCCGATGCTTTCAGCAAGTCGCTGTTGCTGTCGAGGCTGATTCCTTTCGCGTCCAGTTCCGGGTTGAAAATCACATCCAGCACCGCTGGCAATTCATGTTGAAAACTCAAACCACTCAAATCAGCCTGCGCTAAAAGTTGTTCAAATGCCTCGCGACTCAAAGTCGGTTTAAACTTCTCGGTGGAATAATGATGGTGAATGCCGTTGCCAAACCATACCTGTTTCAGGTACAGGTGAAAAGCCTTGAACTCGTCCGAGTCCCGATCGCCACCAAAAGTTTTGTAGACCGTCTCCAGTAATTGACGAATCCGCAGGTTCCAGCGGTTATTCTGATCGAACAAAATATCGCGGCCGCACAAAGCCGCCTGACTCAAATAGTAGATGTATTGCTTTTGCTGAAGGCTCAACTTTTCGAAGCCCGGCAATTCATAACGCAATATTTTGATATCAACAAATTTCTCAACAAATACAGTCATAATCAATTGACAGTTTAAAGTTTTCAGTTTCAAGTTTCGGGTTTCGGGTTCACAACCACCTCAAATTATAAACGGAGCATTAAGCCCCTTTAGGGGTTTGGGGTAACTTTTGGGTTGTCGGTATGCATCTCTCAACCACTATTTACTGGAAGTTGCTCCGCCCTGGTGTGCGTAATATTCTTCTTCAATTAAATCGGAAGATTTGATCGTCCGGCGTAACCATTCCAGCTTAATCGCGGCCCGTTCCTCCGGGCTCAGTCGCCAGTCGATCTCGGGATCGTTCCGCATCTTCCAGGTCAGGTGATGTAGAATAACAGAAGCGGAAACAGAAATGTTGAAACTTTCGGTGAAACCATGCATGGGAATTTTCAGGAACTCGTCGGCTTCATTTTTCACCACATCGGAAATCCCGGTCAGCTCAGTTCCAAAAACAAATGCAGCTTTTCCTTTTCTCAAGTCGAAGTCTTCCAGGTTGGTGTCGCCTTCGTGCGGTGTTGTTGCCACAATGCGGTAGCCTTTTTGACGCAAGCTACGGATGGCGTCCAGACTATTATCATCTTTTTTATTATAACTCTTCACGCTCAGCCATTTTGTAGCTCCCATCGCCACCTCCCGATCCACTTCAAACGAGTTGCTGTTTTCGATCACATGCGCATCCTGCAAACCGAAACAATCGACCGACCGCATGGCGGCGCTGGCGTTTTGAGGCTGGTAAATATTTTCCAAAACAACCGTTAAATATTTGGTGCGTTGATCTAAAATCCGTTCAAACAATTCGTTGCGTTCGTCAGTGATAAAACCGGAGAGATAATCGACTAGTTGGTAATCCATTTTAAATGCTAACAATTTGGTGATGGCACAAAATTAAGAAAGGGAAGCTAAAAAGCCTCCCTTTCAAATCTCTTTCTATCGGAAATGTCTTAGATTGCGTCGTCCAATTCAGCTCCTGGCTTAAATTTCACCACTTTCTTTTCAGGAATTTCAATTGGAGCACCTGATTGTGGGTTTCTGCCAGTTCTGGCACTACGTGTTGATACAGAAAATGATCCGAATCCGATTAGGGCAACACGATCGCCATTTTTCAATGCATCAGTGGTAGCAGCAACAAATGCATCGAGGGCTTTTTTTGAGTCGGCTTTGGTCAAACCAGCTTTCTCAGCGATGGCGTCAATTAATTGAGCTTTGTTCATAGGAAAACATGTTTAGGGTTAAAAAAATAAACTGATTATTATTATTTGTTTATTGACATAGTTACCATTATTTTTCTTAAAAAGCAACTGCCCCATCCCAAAACCTCAGTAAAATCAATACTTTCGGTTGCTTAAATTTTAAGTTTCATAAAATTCTAAAATAACATTTAAATATGCAAACCAATCGGGCTTTTTTTTTTTTTGAAAATATTGGATTTTTTTGGGTTCAAATTTTTGCAGTTTAAAAATTTCATATACTTTTGCCGCCACATCCACGGAGAGATGGCAGAGTGGTCGAATGCGGCGGTCTTGAAAACCGTTGATCTTCACGGGTCCGGGGGTTCGAATCCCTCTCTCTCCGCGATCAAAAGCCGAAGCAAATTGCTTCGGCTTTTTTTGTTTTTAAGTCTTTTGGTTTCATTATTTTAAACAAATGTCCTTAAACATATCTAAAGCCTGAAGGTCTCGGAACCTCCAAGGGGACTAACGGGATCTTTTCCCTGGCCCTGATTTATAGGGAGATTGACGTTCCGGCTCAGATAGAATAAACAGACGCGGCTCCAGCTCTTTCAGACTTATCTCAGCACTCAGCCCCTGCGGAAACCGGGCATACTTGCGAAATTCAGCCCACGGTTGCTCCGGAAAATCGATGTAGTTCACCCGCTTCGCTTCCTCGTTAACCGTTACTGCTCCTGTGATCATCCACAACGGAAACGAAAAGACAAAGAAATATCCATTCGTTATGGACAGAAATCCTCCCGCTGCCGTCCAGCTTGTGAATCGCTGCGCATCCGTTTTATAGAAAATCAGACGTGCCTTATTCACATCCTGAAGTAACACCGTCTCCACCCCCGTATTGGTCAGCACATAAACACTCTCCGGCGTCAGGGCGATCAACTCCCCTGTCAATTCATTCACGCCGACCAGGTAGTTGACAGAGATCCACCCTCCGAAGGTATTCTCGGCAAGCTCTGTCCTCCGGGGTACAGTGCCCCGAGGCGCATTGACTGCTGTCTTACAACTCCACAGCGACAGCACAAGGCAAAACCAGATTAGATGTTTAATTTTTAACATAGCGGCTGTTCCAAAAAGTCTCTTCCATGGTTGGCTCAACCAACTTATAATCCTTGGCTGCCCTTTTTAAAAACAGCTCAGGCTTGTTCACCATCAGGTTCAGTTTCTTAAAATTCTGCTCCTTTACCCATTCATCGCGAATCCATTCGAGGTAATAGCCACGGGACCGCAGAAAAATCTCCGCCGATTCAAAAGGCAATTCATAGTGAATCGTGTAGGCATCACCGGGCATCGTCACCAGGTATTCATCGTCATTCAACAAGCGGGCTAACGCATCCTCTTCCTGCCCGACCAGCGTTTCTACCCGACATGACTCAACAATAATAGGCTCAGCTTTCCCTTCGATATTCGCGAGTGCTAAGTAATCGATGCGCCACAATCCCTTGTTCATTTTCAATTTCAGCCGAACGGTTTCGGCTTGCTGGTCGGGTAACAGAACGAGATTAAAATCGGTAGCAATTGGCCCCGTTTCATGGATCACATCGCACAGTTGCCAATTCCCCTCTGGCGATTCTGCATAAACCTCAATTCCGCCCAACAGGCTGAAAATACTTTCGCCCGCATCAAAGCCTTTTCTTTCCTGCTCCGCCATCCAATAGCCAACGCCACCGCCCATGTAGGCCAAGCCCTGGTACATCAGGTAGGTGGTCAGCAATGTCTGCCGTTTTCCAATTACCAGCCCCTTTTGTGCGCTTGGACTTCCAGAGTCAAAGCTGATGATTAATTCTTCCTTCGAACACAGATTATCGCCGTCAGCAAGGCTGTAATACTCTTTGTCGTCTGCCGCCAAAAAATCAGAAAGATCAGGCTCCGTTACTCCCGCAACTGCCGTTGGACCGATCAGATCACGGCAACGATAAAATTCATCCCCGGAAGTGGCAAAAACACGTTCACCGGCCTTCCTCTCAAACGCGAGAATATCGGCCGAACAAATGGAATGTGTCTCCAGCGCTTCGTTGGTCACCAGAAGCTCAAAGTTCTTTGCTGATTGTGCGTGATAGAGCATGTCGACATCGCTTTTCTCCAGCGATGGTGATACGCTGGTCGAAAAACCTTCTGCCATCAATACCAGCGAATCGCCGTTACTTGCGTAGAAGGTTGGGCACGAGCCAAAACACGCTTTGGGATTGGTAAGGCAGATTACAGCAACCACTGCCGTCACTCCGGTCATAAAGGTCAGACCGCCGGCAATCGACGTACCGGGATCATTTGTTTCAACCAGGGCAATGCGTTCAAACGGAATATCAAATGGAATCACATCTGTTGCACTCTTTTTCGGCTTCAACCGCTCCTCAATCACTTTCCGATTTAAATCCAAATACCTTCCGAATCCGGTTATTGTACTTTCCTCGGTGTGGGCTCGCCACTGGTACAGCACGTAAACCGAGCCGTCGTTAATATGGGCTTTCAAGTAGGAACTGGATGAACTCATCGAAGAGATTTCTTCAACGTTCCTTATTTCACGGGTTACCGGAACAGTGGCACAACTTGTAAAAAATAAGGCAAGCGCGCACAGCAAACGAATTGGAACTGGTTTCATCCAAAGAGTTTTAACTGAATTGTACTTCTATTTACATTGGCAAAAAAAAGAAGTTTCAATTCAGCCCTGATTTCCAGCCAAAACCGACAAAAACACTCACCTCATCACAACGGAATAAAACAGGAGTAATAAACAAAACTGCTATTTAATCAGTCCTTTCTCCTTGTACTTTTCGATATAGAACTGATCCAACTCATCTGAATCTTTGTAATAGCGTCGCAGCTCATCCAGTTTTTGGTGCAGTTCTTTTTGCACCGATGCATAAGCCGGATCATCGTACACATTTTTCAATTCAAAAGGATCGTTCTTGCGATCGTACAGTTCCCATTCGTCAACATCGTAATAAAAGTGTACCAGCTTGTACTCCTTGGTTACAATTCCATAATGGCGTTTCACCATATGGAATCCCGGATATTCATAGTACTGGTAATAAACGGCATCACGCGTCCACTGTTCGGGGTGTCCGGTTAGCAGCGGCATCAGGCTTTCGCCCTGCATATCGGCCGGCGCTTCAATTCCGGCAGCATCCAAAAAGGTTTGTGCAAAGTCGAGATTTTGCACCATCTCATCCGAGCGCGAACCGGGCGCAATATGCTCAGGCCAACGAACAAGCAGCGGCGTTTTAAACGACTCGTCGTAAATGAAACGTTTGTCAAACCAACCGTGCTCGCCTAAATAGAAACCTTGATCAGAAGTATAAACAACGATGGTATTTTTATCCAGACCACTTTCTTTCAGGTAGTCCAGCACCCGACCGACGTTTTCATCAACAGCGGCAATGCAGCCCAGGTAATCCTGCATGTAGCGCTGGTACTTCCATCGCATAAAATCACTGTCGTTCATCGCCGGGTAATTCTGTTTGAACTGCTCATTAATCGGTCCGTAAACAGAATCCCATTGCGCCTTTTGTTCCGGCTTTAAACGAGCATATTTTTGGCGAAACACATGCTTACCCCATTCGCTTGGCTCTTTAATTCCAAGCTCGTCAGCAACCTCGGGATAGATTTTGTTATCGGCCGAAACCGTCATGTGTTTCAGCAAATTCATCTCTGCGGTGTGTGCTGCAGTGCCACGCCCGCTGTAATCGTCGAAAAGCGTTTCGGGTTCGGGGAACGTGCGTTTTGTAAATTCTTTGTAGTGACGGGGAGCGGGAATCCATTCCCGATGCGGCGCTTTATGCAGGTACATCAGCAAAAACGGCTGATCCGCTTTTCGATCCTTTTTCAGCCATTTCAAAGTGAGGTCCGTAATGATGTCCGTGACATAGCCCATAATCGTGGTATCGCCTTTATTGGTGATGAATTCGGGGTTGTAATAGTCGCCCTGATCGGGCAAAATCATAAACTCGTCAAACCCCTTCGGACTATTGCCAAAATGCAATTTCCCAAACATGGCAGTTTGGTAGCCGGCCTGGTGAAACAATTGCGGGAACGTGACATTGGTGGTATCGAACGGGAAATTGTTGTCGATTTTGCCATTGATGTGCGTGTGTTTTCCGGTCAGAATGGTCGCCCGGGACGGCGCACAGATCGAATTTGTTACACAGGCATTGGTAAAGAGCATCCCCTGATCCGCCAGTCGATCGATGTTCGGTGTTTCGATGAGTCGGTCGCTGTAGGCACTGATCGCCTGGTACGCATGATCATCGCTCATGATAAAAAGGATGTTTGGGCGCTGCGGCTCCGGTTCCTGCTGTACGCAAGATGAAAAAAGGACAACTAGCCCAAAAGCCAGCCAAATGAACTGTACCAAATTTCGATCGTATTTCATGAGTTAGGTTTTTAGTTGTTACCAGATTAATTTAGTCAATCCGGATAATTTCAGAAAAAACAGAAACGCCGTTTTCATTAAATGCTTCCACTGCGAAATAGTAGCTTTGGTCAGTCCCCAGGCTTTTTAACAGCAATTCAACATCATCGTACACCATCCACGAACTGTAGAGCTTGTTGGGAGCAATTCCCCACAGTACATTGTAGCCCTGCGCTCCGGCAACCCGACTCCACGAAATGGAAATATCCCGACGGTCGGCATGCCGGTCGAGCGTCAGTTGTTTTACTTTAGCCGGAGCTTTTCCTGCTCCTGTTCCAAACACCCGAATGTCGGAAATCGCCAGGTTCGGCGTCGGCACATGGATATTCTCATAGCGAATGTATCTCGCCTGCGTTGCCACAGCCAACTCCACGTAATCGTTCGGCGTGTCCTTGAAACTGTTGCTGCGATCAACCAGCGGCGTCCAGTTTTGCGCATCGGTTGATCCGAGTATCTGATACTGATGTTTCAAGCCCGGAATTTTACCATACAAATCCGATTTGTAATCAAAGTAATTGACTTGCACAGCACAGACTGTTTGCTCGGATCCCAAATCGATTTCGAGCCACTGCTGGTCGTTGTTGGCTTCAGCCAACCAAAATGATTTCACATTTTCATCGGTGATATTTTGCACCTTGTGATCGTCAACTTCCGAAGAACCACGAACCGGCTTTTTGTACGAAAGCAACATCCAGCCCCGAAATTCGCCCTTTTTACCGGGCACGGCCGGCGCATAACGTGGATAATCGCCAAAGCGGGTATCGCAATACATGATGCCGTCGTCATCAAAACCGAGCGGATACATACACAGCCGGCGCTCCCAGTTCACGTTGACAGACAAAGCCATGGATGCAAAATGCCAGTATTGTCCGCCCGGACCAACTACCGTGCTACCATGGCCGGCACCATTCATAAAACCACCGGGCTTGTACGAAACCGGGTTGTGCTCCTGGTAATGATACGGCCCCAATGGATGATCGGCAATATAAACGCCATCGCCATAAACATTGAACTCGGTGCCCGGCGCGGCATATTGCATGTAATACTTGCCCGCGTGTTTGGTCAGCCAGGGGCCTTCCATGTAACCACCCAAAACAGTATCCGAATGATTCTCGCCGAAGCGTTCCCAACCATGTTTCTCACCATCGAGATTGAAAAGCTCAACAATCTCATCACTGGCGATGAAGCGCTTTTCCCGGTTCAGCTCAACAGCACGAATCGGATAAGTATTGGACGATCCCCAAAACATGTACGCTTTACCGTCGTCGTCGATAAACAGATCCGGATCCTGCAGGTTATTCAGGATCGCGGGAACAATCTTCCAATCGCCTTTTTTCGGATCGTCGGTGTACAACACACTCATCGATCCCGAAGGATCGCCCGCAACATACAACACCGAGTCCTTGTAATTATGAGCAGCAGGTGCATTCGAGCCCTGAAAATACCAATGCTCAGGCGTGATGAATTCCCAGTTCTGCAAATCGGCCGAATGCCAGTAGCCGAGCGAGCGGGTCACAAACATGTAATACTCGCCGCGAAACTCAACCACCGCCGGATCGGCACCCGAACGATAGGAAAGATCCTTGTTGGAATTATAAATCATGTAGGTGTAATCAACATTCAACGGGTTACAGTAGGTATCCATTCGCATGGATTGCCCCCAACCTATTTGACTGGCCATCATGATAACGACAAACAGACTCAGCTTCAACAATTTTTTGTGTTTCATTGGTTTTGTAATTCTGTATTCCGGTTGAACGTTTATTTTTCCCAATTGATCCGGGAAGTCTGAACATCGCGCGAATTACCGCCGACCATCACGTCAAACTCCCCGGTTTCCCAATCATAGTTCAATTCAGAATTATAAAATTTCAGATCTTCCGGCGTAATTTCAAATTCAACTGTTTGCGTCTCCCCCGCTTTCAAGCTAATCTTTTGGAAAGCTTTCAGCTCTTTCACAGGTCGGGTAACCGTTCCCACCAAATCGCGAATGTAAAGTTGAACGACCTCTTTGCCGTCTACTTTTCCAGTGTTAGTCACCGGGATTGAAACCAGTAACTTTTGATCGCCTTTCAGTTCAGCACTGCTCAATTTCAGCTCGCCATAGTTGAAACTGGTGTAGCTCAAGCCGAAGCCAAACGGGTACAACGGATCGTTGGACACATCGAGGTAATTGGAGCGGAATTTCTGAAACCAGGCTCCTTCGGGTAGAGGGCGTCCGGTATTTTTGTGATTGTAGTAAATCGGAACCTGCCCCAGGTTTTGCGGGAAAGTAGCACTCAGTTTGCCCGATGGATTCACATCGCCAAAAAGAACGTCGGCAATGGCATTGCCCGCTTCGGTACCGCCAAACCAAACATTCAGAATAGCCGGAACATTTTCGTTCTCCCAACTCAATGCCAATGGCCGACCGGTAAACAAAACCAACACAACCGGCTTTCCGGTTTTCAGCAATGCTTTTAACAACGCTTGCTGGTTTTCTGGCAAATTAATATCGGAGCGCGAAGAGCACTCTCCGCTCATTTCGGCTGCTTCCCCCAAAGCAGCAACCACCACATCCGATTTCTGAGCTGCAGCGACAGCCTCACGAATCATCGCTTCATTGCTGCGCGTGTCCCAATAGGTGGGTTTCCCAAAAATGGCCACGCGCGACTCGGCAATTGAATCCGGCAGCACATTGGCCCCTTTTGCATAAACAATGTTCACCTGGTCACCGGCAACGTTCCGGATACCATCCAGTACCGAAACGGATTGATCGAAATCGGCTGCCACGCTCCATGTTCCAGGCATGTTCAACCGGTTGTCGGCCAACGGCCCAATCAATGCTATCGTTCCTCCTTTTTGAAGCGGAAGAAGCTGGTTATCATTTTTCAGCAGCACGAAACTTTCGGTCGCTATTTCGCGGGCAAGCTTGCGATGTTCTGGTGTAAATATATCTTTTGCAGGACGGCTGAGATCGCAATAACGATACGGATCGTCAAACAATCCCAGCTTGTATTTGGCTTCCAATATCCGCCGACAGGCGGCATCAATTTCATTTATCGTCACCGAATGATCATCCAGCGAACTTGCCAGGGTAGTCAGGAAACCTTCGCCCACCATGTCCATGTCGACTCCTGCCTTCAACGACAGGGCTGAAACAGTCTTCAAATCACCCAAGCCGTGATCAATCATTTCGTTAATGGCCGTGTAGTCGGTCACGACAAATCCGTCAAATCCCCATTGATCGCGCAATACGTCTGTCATCAACCATTTGCTCGCACTGGCCGGGATTCCGTCAACTTCGTTAAACGAAGTCATTACGCTACCGACACCGGCCTCAATGGCTGCGTGATAGGGTAAAAAATATTCGTTATACATGCGAATGTGACTCATGTCGGTGGTGTTGTAATCGCGCCCGGCTTCAGCTGCACCATACAACGCGAAATGCTTCACACAAGCCATGATCGTGGTGCTGGCCGAAAGGTCATCGCCCTGATAGCCTTTCACCATCGCCCTTGCAATTTGAGCGCCCAGGTACGGATCTTCACCTCCGCCCTCCGCGACACGTCCCCAGCGCGGGTCACGCGAAATATCTACCATTGGTGAAAAGGTCCAGCAGATGCCGTCGGCACTTGCTTCAACCGCCGAAATCCGGGCAACCGTCTCAATGGCGTCCATGTTCCAGGTACACGACAATGCCAACGGAATTGGGAACACTGTTTTATAGCCGTGGATGACATCCATTCCGAAAATCAGAGGTATTTTCAACCGGCTTTCCTCAATGGCAATACGTTGCACATCGCGAATCTTCTCTGCTGTTTTTATATTGAAAAGCCCGCCAACCGAACCGGCTTTAATCTTTCCTGCAATGTCGGAATTGGAAGCCTGCCCTGTTGTGATGTCTCCAGCGCCCGGCAAATTCAATTGTCCCAGCTTCTCCTCCAAGGTCATTTGTGACATCAGCTGATTCACCTTCTTGTCCATGTCGCCCGTTTTTTTGGCTGATTCAGTAGCACAAGCAGCTCCGATGAGCAAAATCGCGACAAACGCCAACTGCCTCAACCAACCCGATTTTATCGGACTCGAATTCCTTTCACCTGATCGAAAACAACGCCCATTAATTGTGTTCATATCGTATTCGGTTTATTTGTTTAATCGTATTTCATCGTAATTTGAGTTCGGTTATTCACCCGGATAATTGAAACCGAGTTTCGCCAATCCGTTTTGTACATCTGTGTTTTGCATGAACAGTTTCCACAGCAAACCACTTCTGTAGTTCTCAATCATCACCGGAATCGGCCCCTGATCAATCGCCAAATAGCGCGGCAAGTACCAATGATGTTCCTGGCTATAGGCGTCGTATGGCCCATATTCTCCGACCAACGAGTCAGCCACCAGATACAAGTATTTGAGAAACTGCATCGACTCCTTTGGAGTGTAGGGGAAGGACGACAATGCCGCCGTTGGCGAGATGACACCGAGATCCATCTCCCCCGGTCGGTGCCCGGCATAACCGTTCATTGAATAGCTGGACGTAAATCCCCACTGTTTTTCGCCATAACCCGCATAATGCTTGGGGTTATCAACCGCATATTTGTAATGGATGAGCGCGTGATTGACATTCAGCTGCCAATAGTCACCGTACTTGTCTTTTAATCCTTTCGGGTTTAAACCTAAATAGGAATAGTGCGCCCAAAAGAGCGGCCCGGTCGGATCGTCGGAATGCTCGTAAAAGTTGAGAACCGTTGGCAGCCCATAGTAGACAGTGTCCTTGGCAATTGCACCATCAAGCGCCCAGCCTTTGTCGTAAACCGCCGGCTCCACACCGTGGGTAGGCGATGCCGCTGCCAAAATGTACATGATCATACACTCGTTATAACCGCCAACCGGGAAGTTCATCTCCCACCCATAATCAGGCGACCAGTGCCAGTACAACACATCTTCGCCCTTGGTGTACCACTGCCAGTCAACTTCCTGCCACAACTGCTGAATATCACTCACCAATTTTTGCTCGGCTTCGTTGCCGTTTTTAAAATATTCTGCCACCGTGAGCAACCCCTCAATCATGAAAGCAGTTTCAACCAAATCGCCGCCATCATCCTTCGTGCTAAACGGCTTCACCTTTCCGGTTGGACCGTCGAGCCAATGCGGCCAGGCCCCGCGAAAACGATCGGCTCGCCCCAGGTAGTCCACAATTTGCTGCAAGCGCAGCAAAGCTTGCTCCCGGCTAATGAAGCCTCTTTCAACACCTACTAAAATGGCCATCACACCAAAACCGGATCCACCCAGGGTGACGATGTCCCGGTCATCTTGCGGATAGACATTATCGAGATGGATGCGCTCACGAGCCATGCCCGAGCTTGGCTCCGCTCCATCCCAGAAATACCGGAAGGTTTGGTACTGTACCAAATTCAACAGTGAATCTTCCAGTGCTTGTTCCTCCTGGCCTGCAATTTCAGGCGACGGCTTTTTCGGTGCATTACAGCCCCAGAATCCGATCGTAATTACAAGAAGAGGTATGAGTATATTTTTCATTTTTTTCATGTATCAATAGGTAAAACCAAGCTTGGTTAATCCAGCTTTCACCTCCGGACAGGACATGAGCAAGTCCCAAATCAAGCCCGAGCGGTAATTTTCAATCATCACAATGATCGGTCCCTGATCGATGGCCAGGTACGAGCTGGCCGTCCAGCTTTCGGTTACATTAAACGCGTCGTAGAAACCATAATCTCCCCAGAGACGATCTCCCAGTTGGTAGTAGAAGAAACGAAGCGCCTGCATCGACTCCTCCGGCGTGTACGGGATGGACGAAATGGCTGCAGTCGGTGTAATGACTCCCAAATCATTCGTAGGCGAATGAGCCGAATAGCCATCCTGGTTATCACTGGCTGTCAATCCCCAGCAGGCATCGCTGTAGCTCACGAAATTCTTTGGATTCGCCACACAATAGGCCTGATTGATCAGGCTGTGATTGCGAGTCTGGTCCCAGTAGTTGGCGTATTGATCAACCAACTGCCGCGGATCAATCCCCAAAAACGAATAGTGAGCAAAGAACAAGGGGCCACCATAATCGCTTCCGAGCGGCAGCGTCAATCCATAAAATTCGTTGCCATTCGCAATAGCACCGCTTTTCGCCCAGCCCTGGTGATAAACGTCAGCTGCAATGGTATGCGTTTCCGAAGAAGCAGCCATAATGTAGGTGATCAACGCTTCGTTGTAACCCTGAATCTTCATGTTCATGTCCCATGCATAATCGGGAGACCAGTGCCAGTAAAGCACATTTTGTCCGCCTTGCGTGTACCAATCCCATTCGATGGCGTCCCAGAGTTCATTGATTTTTGTTTTCAATGCACTCTCGGTTGCATTTCCCGAACTCAGGTATTGACGGGCAGCCAGCAACCCGGCAGCCATGTACGAAGTTTCGACCAAATCGCCGCCATTGTCTTTTGTACTGAAGGGTAATGCCTTTCCGGTTGTGCCGTTTAGCCAGTGCGACCAGGCTCCGTGAAAACGATCAGCATTTGCCAGAAAATCGACGATTGTTTGCAATCGTTCAACCCCCTCGCTGCGGGTGATAAATCCACGTTCGATGCCCACCAAAATCGCCATCACCCCAAAACCCGACCCGCCCGAAGTGACTGTTTCGTTGGATGTGTTGCGCTCGCGAGCCAAACCACTTACCGGGTGACCAAAATCCCAGAAATACCGGAATGTTTGCTGCTGAACAAGGGTCAGCAATTCGTCATCGCTGATCGTTGGAAATTTCGGTGTCAGATCAACTTCTGTGTAAAAATCCAGATCCAAACCATCGAAAGGTTTCCCAATGCGATCTTCTATGGACGAAGAAATTGCAAAACTGTATTTGGCAAACCCATCCAGTGTTGCACTCGCGTCAACTGCAATTGTATTTTCATCAACCTGGCTCAGCGTAAATCCAACAGCCGAAGTGCCCGCTTTAAAAGATGCGTAAGGCATCACATCGTCTTTACTGATCGCCGTATTGAAATTCAGTTTAAGCTGCGGTGTTCGCCCGATTTCCTTGATACGATTTAAGGGATTAACGACCACATCGTCGATTGAAATCTGCTCCACTGTTAGCGGCGGAATCAAGGCTTTAAAACGGTAAGTCTGTCCGGCAAAGGTTTCGCCATCCGCTCCCTTCAGATTTTCCGAAATCCGTATGGAATAAGAGGCTCCTTCGCTAAACGCCGGATGCGCAATTTTCACCAGCTGGTTTTGACTGAAAAACGAAAAAGTCGCCGTCAACGGTTGATTGGCTTCATCAAGCAGCGAAATATTACTTTCGGCTGAAGCTACATCCAATACTTTGTCGAAACGAATTTCAACCGGATCTTCCAACGGAACATTCTCCGTTGTTGCACCGGCACTCAACGCCACATCGCCAACATACACGTATGTGATTGCCAACTGCTCAGGAGTCGGTTCAGATCCGTCGTCGCCTTTACCACAAGAACTAAAAAGGATCGCTGCAACCAGGAAAAACAAAAAGGGATATCGCATCAGTTCAGACTAACTTTTGTGATTGGGATAAATGTCCCGCTGCATCAAAACAGCGGGACTTTGAAAACTATTTATGAAAGCTGGCTTAGGTTACATACCGTCTTGCATCAGCAAAGTGACTTCGTCAGCTGTAAGGGCCTTGTGGAAAAAGTAAAGCTCATCCATTTGCCCTTTCTCCGTCTTGTGGCTCCATCCGGAGAAGTTTGGATCGCCCGACATGATGGACAAATCTCCAACGTCGGTCCAGTCGATGCCGGTAAACGCTCCCTGGCTTACCTGAACTCCGTCCATGTAGAATGCCACTTCAGTTGCAGAAATCGATATCGCGAAGTGAATCCAATCTGTTTGTACTGTCGGATCAATTGTTGCCGGTGTCCCCGGGTTAAACCAGGATGCATTCGTTCCGTTTCCGACCAAAAGGATGAATTTTTGGCTGGTCGCCGATCCTTCCCGAATAAAACCGAAACCACTCGGTTTATCAGATGGGCTGGTTGGGTCGGCCGGTGAGATAGAAAGGATACCAGCACGAGTGTCTGAAGCATCTATTTTCAACCAAAAACTTGTACTAAATTCCTGTCCTGTTGCCAAATCAGCCGACGGGAAAGTCAGGTACGAATCAGTAGAGCCCTGATAGGCATCGCCACTCACACCTTCACCATAAGCAAAGCCCGGGCTGCCAACTTCAGTGGCGTCGTCACCGGTTAATGTTTCTTTAAAATCCCCGTTGAAGTCCATATAGAAACTGGCCTGCTCTTTCAGCATGATTGTTTGCACTTCTTCCTGGGTCAACGCTTTGTTGAACAACCTCAACTCATCCATGCCACCTTGCTCCGCTTTGTGACTCCAACCGGAGAAGTTCGGGTCACCCGACATGATCGACAAATCTCCGACATCAGACCAATCGATACCGGTGAACGCTCCCTGACTAACCTGCACACCATCCATATAGAAGGCTACTTCAGTTGCAGAAATCGAAATGGCAAAGTGAATCCATCCATTTTGCACTGTCGGATCAATTGTTGCTGGTGTTCCGGGGTTAAACCAGGATGCATTGGTACCATTGCCCACAAGTAGAATGAACTTCTGACTGGTTGCAGATCCTTCGCGAATAAATCCAAATCCGCTTGGTTTATCGGACGGGCTGGTCGGACTGGCCGGAGAGATTGACAAAATACCAGCACGTGTATCAGTCGCATCTATCTTCAACCAGAAACTCGCACTGAACTCCTGCCCGGTCGTAAGTCCGGCTGATGGGAAGGTCAGATATGAATCTGTCGCTCCCTCGTAGCCTGTTCCGCTTTGTATACCGGAACCGAAACCCGGTGATCCGACCGCCGTAGCGTCGCTCAAACTCACCATGTCTTTGTATTCGTTGTTGAACGGCATGTAGAAAATTTCGCCGTCGTATTTAGGCACGTAAGGAGGTGCTTTCGTAAAGTTCACATTCTTTGTGGTGATGTTATCATCGGTATCGGTTGCTACAACCGAGAGTATATGCGAACCGGTAGTCACATTATCGTACGTGTATTCTTCCATGGCTACGCGGTAATCCTTAAACTCCGTAAAACTCGCTATTTCTGAGCCATCCATCTGCAATACAATGGATTCAATTTCGATATCATCGCGTACTTCCAGGTCGATGTCGATTGATGCCACGGCATCATTGGTCTGAAGTTCGTAGCCTTCGGGCGGGAAGTTTACCGTTACCACCGGAGCAGAAGCATCTGTTCCCGGATCCACAGCTGAAATCCCGTCAATATAATTTTGATCGCAAGCATTGAGCATGAATAAACTCAACGCCAATATAATTAGTCTGTTATAATTCTTCATGTCCGTTAGTTTTAATTGATTCCATCTTCCAACTGTGGTAATTCAGAAACCTGATCGGCAGGGAACGGATAATAGGCTTTATCCATCGTAAAGGTTTTCCCTTCGTGACTTAGCTCCGAGGTATTTTCGGTGCGAATCATATCGTAAAAGCGGGTTCCCCATTCCATCGCCAATTCAGCGAACTTTTCATCCAGCACATCGTCTGTTGTCACCGTTCCGAGAGCACTCAATCCGGCACGTGTGCGAACCAAATTAACCGCATCTGCCGCAGTCATCGATATGCTGCTTGTGGAACCACGAGTCAATGCTTCGGCATACATCAGCAACATTTCGGCATAACGGATGACAATAAAGTTCTTGTTACTGCCGAACGACAAGCGACCTGATATCAACTCGGTAGAGGGCAGGAAGTGCTTACCGCTGGCAAATTTCAAGCGGGCATTGTTGTTGAAAACGTCCCCTTCGCGATTGGCATTAGTAATCCAGGACGGAATTGTTCCGTAATCCTCCTCCAGCTCCGTGATTCCGTCAGGAGTAAATACAACGCTGGTTTCCAGGCGAACAGTCTCACCACGATCAAGCATGAATTCGATGTATTTCATTGTTGGTTCGTAGAAACCCCAACCGGAGCCGGCTCCTGTTACAACCGGAGTCCACCCCCCGATACCGAACGGCGCAAACAGAAACGAAGTGCGGTCTCCTTCACCTTGATTAAAGTCCGAATACTGGAACTCGAGAATATTCTCGTCGGCGAGCTTACCAGCCGTTTTAAACAGGTGGTAAAAGTCTGAAGACAATTCAAACTCACCGGAGCTGATAATTTGCGATGTAGCATCCACTACGCCCTGGTAATCTTCCATTTCCTGGTAAGCGAGAGCCATTACAGCATAAGCTGTGTATTGCGTTATTCCGCCGGGAATGTCCGTTCTTTTATTTGGAGCTACATCCGGCAGATCAGCTATAGCAGCAGTTGTTTCGTCAACAATGTATTGCATCACTTCATCCTTATTACTCAACGGAGTGCTCTGGATATTATCCAGCTGGTCAATCACGATACATCCGCCAAAAGCACGCGCCACGTTCAGGTACAGAAAAGCGCGGATTACGCGACACTCGGCAATGTACTGATCGGCCAAGGCGTCGTTTGCAGCTGCAGGCCGATACTTTTCAATCTCCTCCATCGCCGTGAACATGGTTACGATATCGTTGTAGTGCAATTGCCAAACGGAATTAAGGTTCCACTGGCTGCCCAGATAATTGAATGCATCTTGTTCCTGCATGGGCACCTGGTCGCCCGCAGCATTAACATCGTCGCCACGAATTCCCAGCGTCAGCGGTTCTTCCCAGGCACGGGTGTATAGTGCAGAATAAGCACCCAGCAAGGGCTTAATCATGTCCTCACCAATGGTGTAGTCCACATCACTGGTAAATGCTTCATCTTCGAAAGGTTCATCCAGTTTATCGGTACAACCAATCACCGACAACATCAATATCCCACCCAAAACGATGGGCATATAGTATTTTATAATTTGAAATCGTTTCATCTTTGTGGAATTTAGAATTTAAGATTAAGACCCAAGGTGTACACTGCCGGAACCGGGTAGAACTGACGGTCGATTCCGTCGGGAACTTCCGGGTTAAAGCCATTGTATTTAAATGAAGTCAGCGGTCTCTCAGCTGTGAAGTAGATTTTTGCATCAGGCATCCCCTTGCCCAATAGCTCTTCACCTTTTATATTGTAAGCAACCTGAACGTTTTGAATCCGGAAGAAAGCACCGTCTTCAACCAGGTAATCACTAAAATTCTGGTTCCATCCGCGTCTGAGGCCGGAAGCTGAAGGATACTTATTCGAAGTTCCCTCACCATTCCACAAACCGGTCGCTAAATCAGCATCGATATTCGTGTCATTGGTCCAAATGATCTCACCTCTTTTCCGGTTCAGGATTTTGTTGCCGGTTTGCCCCATGATGTTCATAGAGAACTCGATATTTTTATAGGAAAGTCCGACAAAACCACCGTAAGTGAAAGTTGGAATGTAAGATCCCAGGAACACTTTGTCATTGTCATCGATGGCATCGTCGTTGTTCTGATCTTTGAATTTCAAATCACCGGGAACGAGGCTGTTTGCTACAGCAACCGGATCATTGGCAATTTCCGTATCGTTCTGATACACTCCGGCAACTTCATAGCCATAGAATGACAACAGTGGTTCGCCAATTTGTGAGCGCTGCCGAAACTCTGCCGATCCACCATTAATGTAGGTCTGACCGTAAAGGTCGCGCACCTCGTTTTTCAACGTCGCAATGTTACCACCGAACGAATATTTTAGACCTGAGGCTGTTTCGCTACTCCAGGAAGCAGCCAACTCAAAACCGGAGTTCCGAATGGTACCAACATTCCGCAACACACTACCCGACTGCAGTTTCAAGCTAACCGGGATCGCTGCATTTTCGGTATCACGAACGTAGTAGTCAGCTTCAATACTTAAACGGTTGTCAAACAACTGGGCAGTGATACCACCATTGGTTCCTTTCACGGTTTCCCAACCGAGGTAGCCAAAAGTACTGGTCGTAGTGGTTCCGTTCACCTGGGTGTCGTCAATCGCTAAGTAGACCGGGTTCGTGGTATTTGCACCATCCTGACGGGCAATTTTGTCGTTACCCAGTTTACCCCAACCACCACGCAACTTCAGGTAGTTCACAAAGGTTACTCCGTCAAAGAAATCTTCTTCGGAAATCACCCAACCTAAACCGAAGGCCGGGAAATTGCCCCATTTTTCCTGGTACTTGGAAGTACCTTCGCGACGAAACGTGAAGTAAGCGATGTAGCGACTATCGTAATTGTACGACACCCGTCCAAAGTACGACAGTCCATAAATGCGCTCTGCATTGTCGTCAACTTGCTTGGATGTTTCCGACTGAGACTGGCCGATATACCACGAATTTTCATTCAACGGAATATCTTCTGCATAACCGTAGAGGTAATCGTACCACTCATCGCGATAGGAAGTTCCGACCATCGCCGACAAGTTGTGCTTGCCGAAATTATCATTGTAAGTCAGCGTATTGTCAATAAATTGATTGACCTCAGTAGTCCGTGAAGATGAAATGTTTGACAACGCTACGTTTGTGGAATTGGTAATGTAGTAAGGTAAGTTCACTTCGCGAGCCTTCACAAACATCATCGAACTATTGTAATTCGTTTTGAATTTCAATTTTCCGGGTACCAGATCCACTTCCGCATAAATCCCGGTAAGCACCTTCCGAATATCCTGGCGGTTGTTATTGAAAGCCAAATTCAGGAATGGGTTTTGAGAACCACGGTAGCCCAACAACTGAGCGCTGGAATAGTCACTTGGATAGCTGATTCCGGCTGCAACCAATTCGTCGTAGTTTTCCTGATCGTGAACTGGCAAAATAGGCACCGCGTGATAAGCACTAAACCAGGCATCATCGTTACCAATGTACCGGATTCCGTTGCTGACATTGAAATTAGCGCCAATCTTCAGCCAATTATTTGCCTGGTGGTCAATTTTGGAACGGATATTCATCCTTTTGTAGGAATTCTCTGTTTCCAAAAGGCCTTCCTGGTCGAAGTAACTGATGCCGACGGAGTAGTTGGTTTTGTCATTTCCACCAAGAACCGTCAAGGAATGGTTTTGCTGCAGAGCATGAGATTTCATGATTTGTGCATACCAGTCGGTATTTACATCCGGGATGTTCGGATTGACGCGACTACGACCGTAACGCTGCATGGCATTTTCAACAAAACTAATATCGGCGGATGCTCCGGTCTGATTGACGTAGTCAACAAACTGAGCAGCATTTGCCATCTTCATGACATTTTGAGGCACCTGAACCCCAATGTAGCCTTCGTAAGTAATTGTTGTTTTTGAGTTTCGAGAACCTTGTTTTGTGGTGATCAGCACAACACCGTTAGCCGCACGAACACCATAAATAGCCGAAGCTGAGGCGTCCTTCAATACTGAAAGTGTTTCAATATCCGACGGGTTCAGGAAATCAATATTATCGAAGTACATGCCGTCGACGACATAAAGCGGATTGGAATTACTGCTACTCGGGAAAGATCCAACCCCGCGAATCCGCACCGTTGGCTCGCCACCGGGAGCACCGGCACTGACAATCTGAACACCGGCAACTTTTCCCTGAAGGGCCTGCATGGTTTGTCCGGCAGGTGTCTTTACCAATTCGTCCGATTTTATAGTTGTGATCGAGGATGTGAGGTCTTTCACTTTCAACTCACCGTATCCAACGACAACGACTTCATCCACAAATTCGGTCGATTCCGTTAATGATACATTGATTACAGATTGTCCCCCAACCGCTATCTCCTGGCTGTTCATTCCAACAAAACTGAATAATAGGGTGGCATTTGCAGAAACCTTGATGGAATAGTCTCCATCGAAATTAGTTATCGTTCCAATTGTAGTTCCTTTCACAACGACACTAACTCCGGGAATTGGTTTACTGTCGGAAGCCTGAATTACTTTACCTGTTACGGTCCGCTCCTGTTGAGCATAAGACCAAGCAACTGCAAAGCTCAGGCAGAGCAGAATCATTAGTTTTTTCATAAGATTAAATTTTTGAATCAGTTTGGAAATTAAAATTAACAGGCCGAACTGTTTTCGTGAATTTTTCAAATACACCACTGCTTCTCCCATGATGATGAAGTGCAAACACCACCTCATCCCAACTACGCCACCAATAACAAACACAAAAATAGATCCCTAAATATCAACAAGTTAAAACACGATTATTTTCTAAAATATGTAATAAATCAATGATAGGTTATACAACACATTCTGCAGAAGACCCATTTTAAGCTATTTGAATCTATTTTTAATTGTGCAAAAAGCAGTGTTCTGAAACTGAACTTTGGTTGAAAAGGTTTGATTACTCCATCTAAAAACGACTCGAATGCCTCGTAAAATTGTCATACAAGCAACACTTCTGACTTTATTCATTGCCCTTTCCAATCCGGCTTGGGCAATCATCCACGATAAGGCTGTCCAAAATTTCACCAGAATGGACTACCGGGCTGCGAGCCAAAACTGGGCAGTGAGTCGCGGTACCGACGGAATGATGTTTTTTGCCAACCACAATGGTCTGCTCGAATTTGATGGTACGAACTGGCAACTACACCGTCTGCCAAATGAAACAATACTGCGATCAGTCTACGCAGTAACCAACGACTCGATATACACGAGCGGATACCGGGAATTGGGCTACTGGGTTCGGGATAAACTGGGCCGTTTACAATATCACTCGCTGACAGCAAAAGCACAAAATTACATTGAGGACAACGACGAATTCTGGAACATCAGCGTTATTGATCAGAAAGTTTATTTCCATGCATTCACCCGGCTACTGGTCTACCAAAATGATTCAATCAAACGAATCGGATTGGCTGCGTTTACCAACACCATGCAAAACATAAATGGGAATCTCTTTCTTGCTGAACGCGATATGGGAATCTACAAGATCAGCGGAAATACGGTCAGCCCTTTTTTAAAAACCGACTTCTTTACCGGTAAAACAGTGCGATTCATTTTGTCCCTGGATGACAAAACGATCTTGATCGGCACTGCCTCAAACGGAATTTTTGCATTCGATGGTAAAGACCTAAAAGAGTGGCTCCCAACCTGGACAAACTATTTTAAAGAGAAAGAACTGAATCGCGGCTACATTTCACCGGAAGGAGATTTCATTTTTGGTACAATACTCGATGGGATTGTCGTTTTTGATGCCAGTGGAAATTTCAAGAAAAAGTACAATACTGAAAACGGGCTTCAAAACAACACCGTACTGGGAATCTCGACCGACCAGTTCAATAATATCTGGTTGGCACTGGATCGCGGCGTCAGCGTGATTTCATCTTCAGAGATGGCGGGAATTGAAATCGAAAGTATACCGAATGTGGGAGCAGTTTACACCGCCGCGATCTATAACGACCAACTTTACCTCGGGACTAATCAGGGGCTTTTCCACCGGAAACTAAACAGCCCTCAAGCCCCGTTTGAACTGGTTCCCGAAACACAAAGCCAAATCTGGGACATCAAAGTAATTGATAACCAACTGCTGGTTGGGCACAACCAAGGAACCTTCTTGATAACGCCAACTGAGTCGAAATTCATCACCCGGCACTCGGGTGGCTTTTCTATTCGGCAAGACACACAGAATCCCAACCTGCTCATCCAATCAACTTATTCGAACCTGATCGTTTTCGAGAAAAAAGACGGCGAATACCAATACCGGAACTACATTGCCAACTTCAACGACCTGATCCGCTACCTGGAGATTGACCATTACGGCAACATCTGGGCCAGCCACATGCACCGCGGCGTGTATAAAATGCTGCTCGACGATAGCCGCAGGAAAGTGGTGAGCAGGGAATATTTCGGCGAAAATTCGCTGTTTGGAAAAGATCACTCCTTACATGTTTTCAATGTTGAAAACCGAATTGTGTTTACAACCAAAGAAAAACTTTACACCTACGTCGACATCAATGACACGATCATTCCTTACGACTTTCTGAACCAGCACCTTGGGAAATACAAAATAGCACATCGAATTATCCAGGCTCCGAATCATCATTACTGGTTTATCACCAACGACTCGTTTGCTCTGTTTAAAATCCAGAATGACAGCGTTGAACTTATCCGAACATACCCTAACCTCATTTTTGAGTCGAATCCGCCGATTGATGAATACGAGAATATTTACCCAATTACGGATACCAAAGCGATTGTTTGCCTCGAAAACGGAATTGCCTGGCTCGATGCGTCAGTGGTTGACGAGAATCCGACAATCAACTACTATCATCCCAAACTACGAGAGATCCAGTTATCGAACAACAAGGACAAGATGATTTTCACCTTGCCGACCAACAAATTTCTACGTGTAAAAAATCCTTACAATAATCTACGCTTCAAATTCTCTTTTCCACATTACACCAACGAGCCGATTTATTATCAATCCTATTTACAAGGAATTAGCCAGCAGTGGTCTGAGAAAACAACAAACCCGGTTTTTCGCTTCGATCGCCTTCCCCCTGGAATGTACGAGTTGAAAGTAAAAGCGGTTGATATTTGGGGAAGCGAAAGCCAGGAGCAACTGCTATCCATCGAGATTCTTCCTCCTTGGTACAAATCGTTGGTGGCTCGGGTTGTATTCATCCTGTTCACATTATCGCTTTTGATTTTATTCCGTGCATGGGGTGTTCGGAAGATTAAACGCAAGGAGCAGCTGGAGCACGACCGGCGTGAAAAAGAACTGGTAGAGTTGCGAAACGAGAAGCTAAACTCAGAAGTTGCTTACAAGAGTAAAGAACTGGCCAACTCAACGATGGCGATTATTAAAAAGAATGAGTTCCTGATGGATCTTAAAGCCGCTGTGACTGACCAAAAAGAACAACTCGGCTCCAGGTATCCGGACAAATATTACACAAATCTCATCAATAAGATAGATAAGAACATTGACAGCCACGACGACTGGAGTATTTTTGAAACCAACTTTGAGCGGGCCCACGAACAGTTTCTGAAAAAACTGAAAGAGGATTACCCGGACCTGACGAACAAAGATTTACGCCTCTGTGCCTACATTCGTATGAACCTTTCGTCGAAGGAGATTGCTCCCTTGTTGGGAATTTCTGTTCGCGGAGTGGAAAACCACCGCTATCGGCTGCGGAAGAAAATGGGAATGGATCACGACGACAACCTGATCGACTTCATCATGAAATACTAAAAACAAAAGCCGGCTTGGGGACAGCCGGCTTTTAATATATATGGGAAGATAATTTTTGTTCTTATTGCAGGAATGGCTCTCCGTTAACCATCACATTTTTGACAACGAAGTTTTTGATCAACGAAGTGTCTAAGGTCGCGCTGCCTGCTTCAATCGTCATGTCTTCAAACGTAATGTTTTCCAAACGATCGTATTCCGTAAGACCCACTTCGGTAAACTTTTCACATTTCAGATTGAAGTTGCGGAAGGTGATATTCTCAGACGATGAAATCGGCGGAGTCTCGCGGCCTTGCAAATCGAAGAACTGGCGCCACGGACGAATGTAAATACCTGTACGGGCAGTTCCCGAAATTCCATCCAAGGTGATGAACTCGTATTTTTGTGGCGTATCCGGACGCATTTTCAGGAAAATAACGCGGCTCACACCTTCAACGGTACAATTACGCACCAAGACATTTTTCGTGTGTACCGATTCGCTACCACAAGTAAATGTAGAGTGACAGAAACCGTACGTGTTGTTTTCGATCAGAATATTTTCGTTCGGTCCATTGTTCGGATCTTCATCAGCCCAGGGGCCTTTACCGCCTTTCATGGCGATTGCATCATCGTTTACCGACATGTAGCAGCCGCGAACCAAAACATTCGAGCAAACATCCAAATCCAATGCATCCGAGCTTGGTGCAGGAACCGGCTCTTTCGGCGCAAAAATATTCAGGTCCAGCAATTTCGCGTAGTTACATTGGTACAGGTGAGTTGTCCAAAAACCGGAATTGTGCAGTTTTACATCCTGCAGCTGAATACTGTCGCAGCCCCAAATGAAAACCAGGCGTGGACGCGAAACTTCCAGGTTCGTACATTTTGGATTTTCTTTCCGGCGTTGCCAGAAAGCTTCCCAGTATTTTTTGCCGTTTCCGTCAATTGTACCTTCCCCGGTAATTGTGAATCCGGGCACATTATAAGCGTTAACCAATGCGGGGAAATAATCCAGGTTTTGTCCTTCCATGCGCGATGGCATAATCGGATAGTCAGCAATATCATCTGATCCTTTCAACATCCCACCTTTCTCAACGTGCAGGTGTGTGCCGGGTTTAAAAAAGATAGCACCACTGCGGAAAGTTCCCTGCGGAACAGCAATTACGCCACCACCGTTTGCAGATACTGAATCAATCAACTGCTGGATAGCTACAGTATTCATTGTTGAATCATCAGCAACTGCTCCAAAATCGGCAATTGAATACATTTTGCCTAATGTTGAAGGATCAATTTTAGTTGTATCAGAAAACCAAGCGGGAATGGGAGTACCATCGGGAAAGGTGTCTACTTTCGCTGTTTCTTTCTGTTGGCACGAAGCAAACGACAGCGCAAGTGCAATTACAAACAAGCCAAATACCGACTTGTCAGTCATTTTTTTCAAAGCTCTCATGTCTATTATAGTAAAAGTAGTTAATAGTAGTGTCGAAATACGACGAGAGCAAAAATAACAATAGTTCTGAGTATGGGAAAATTTTCGGTCGAATATGACTGGTTATTTCAGTTTTCAGCATTTATTGTCAATCTTACAAAACCTGAAACTGGCCATTTGCTTATTTGCGAAACACGCAAAAGGAAGAAGGAAACAAGCATTGAACAGTCATTCAAAAAAATTCTAAAAAATGACAATCTGGTTATCAAAAGCTTAGTAAAACAACGGAAAGAAAAGCGCTCCAATTTCAAATTATTTCTAGGTTGTTTAGAACTTATTATTATATTTGCACTCGCAATTGAGAAACGGGTGTAGCTCAGTTGGTAGAGCACTGGTCTCCAAAACCAGGTGTCGGGCGTTCGAGTCGCTCCTCCCGTGCAAAAGCTGTCCAAAAGGACAGCTTTTTTTGTTTACAAACATCCTCTCCTCCGGCCTCCTATTACACAGCATTTTTTGATTCACCGTCAACTTCATTTCACCAAAATTTCGTATACTTGCATAAAAGTACAAAATACTTTTATAACAAACCTTAAACTGAAATCATGAACAAAAGAACGCTGACATCCGCCTTGTTTTTGCTTGTACTGTTCTCGTTAAAGCTACAGGCACAAAACCCGGTGATTACCGAAAAATACACCGCCGATCCTGCCGCACTGGTCTATAATGATACGGTGTACCTCTACGCAGGGCACGACGAATGCCCGCTTGACCACAACTTTTATGTAATGCACGAATGGCTGGTTTATTCATCGACCGATATGGTGAACTGGACGGAGCACCCAACCCCGTTAAAGGTAACCGATTTTGCGTGGGCCAGGGACGATGCCTGGGCGGCTCAAGTCATTGAACGCAACGGCAAATTTTACTGGTACATTACAACAACACACGCAACCATCCCCGGCAAAGCGATTGGCGTAGCGGTTTCCGACAGTCCGGTTGGCCCTTTCAAAGACGCGCTTGGAAAGGCACTCATTACAAACGACATGACAACAGATACGCCGATTGACTGGGACGACATTGACCCCACTGTTTGGATTGACGGTAACGGACAAGCCTATTTATATTGGGGAAATACCAAATGCTACTGGGCCAAACTGAAAGAAAACATGATTGAACTGGACGGCCCGATTCACACGGTCGATCTGCCCAATTACACCGAAGCACCATGGATTCACAAACACGGTGACAATTATTACTTGTCGTACGCCTACCAGTTTCCCGAAAAAACGGCCTATGCGATGAGTAAAAGCATTGAAGGCCCATGGGAGTTTAAAGGTATACTGAATGAGCTGGCCGGCAACAGCAATACCAACCACCAGGCCATCATCGATTACAAGGGAAAAACATATTTTATTTACCACAACGGTGGTATCCAGCCCCATGGACACAGTTTCAGACGGTCAGTCTGTATCGACGAACTTTACTACAATCCGGACGGGACAATCAAACGCATAATCATGACCAGCGAAGGGGTTCAGCCAGCCGAATAAGAAATCGTTATTAAATATCAAAAAGTGATCACCTGATCACTTTTTTTCTTTCTATTTACCTTTATCTTTACGAAAATTTTAGTAAACATGACTGTTGATTTATTCGTCCCCTGCTTTATTGATCAATTCTATCCGCAGACTGCTTTCAATGTAATTAAAGTTTTAGAAAAGGCCGGTGTACAAGCCGCCTACAATCCTGAGCAAACATGCTGCGGTCAGCCATCATACAACAGCGGCTACTGGGACGAGACCAAAACACTGGCTAAAAAATTCATCAAAGATTTCGAAGGAACAAAAACAATTGTCAGCCCTTCTGCATCGTGTACCGGTTTTATTAAAAACTATTACGGACACCTTTTCACAGAGGGCGATGAAAACTTCGGGCCGCAAAACCAATTGAAAGCCCGCCTCTTCGAATTCACTGATTTTCTGGTCAATCAACTGAATTTTACTGATTTTGGTGCAATCTTTCCTCATAAAGTTTGTTACCACGATGCCTGCACTGCCCTGCGAGAATACGGCATTAAAAAAGAGCCTCGCCTATTGCTGTCGAAAGTTGCGGGACTGGAATTAGTTGAAATGGAAGATACCGAAACTTGCTGCGGATTCGGCGGAACGTTTTCGGCCAAATTTCACTCCATCTCAAGTGCGATGACAGAGCAAAAAGTTGAAAAAGCTTTGGCCACCGGCGCTGAATACATTATTTCAACCGAATCGTCCTGCCTGATGAACATTGAGGCATATATCCTGAAAAATAAGTTGCCGATCAAACCGATCCATATTGCCGACATTTTAGCTAGCGGTTGGTAGGAAATCGTCTTAATTAATTGGTTTCCGCTCCTATTCTACTTAGGGTGCTTGCTTTGTCGTGGCTATTTAACAAACAAATACCCCATGAAATTCGTATACGCCATCACTAGCAGGCTTAGTTCGTTTCGATTCAACAATTGCCCGCTAGCGTAATGCTGCGACCATTTCTCTTTACTGCAAAGATCGAATCTCATACAGAATATTGAATCAACTAACCTTTAATTGCAAAACTCACCAACATGAACACAATCGCAAGACTAAAAAGCAATCCTGTTCCTCTGAAGGTGCATCGTTTACACTATTTGCGCATCGGAACCAAAATCAATTATACGCCTTGCAGAGATGATAACGGAATTCACTGCACTGGAGACAAATTCGATTATATTGTTCCCTGGCAAATTGAAGATAAAAAGAAGGCCAAATACATGGCTGAATTTATCTGATCCGATCGTATACCGCAGGAACTTTAAACGCACTGTTGAGCTAGATGTGAAAATCCAATTAACAGTGCTTTTTTTATGGTGTTCCGCCTCGATACTGGGGGCGCATTCGTCTTTCTAAAACAGTAAATCAGGTTCTTATTTCCCCATTCATCAAGCATAAAAAGAAGCTCATTTTGCAAGGGGCAGGAAGCCTAATTTATTTTCAAATTGATTAATATTCAGAGAAATTAACAAATGTTTAAAATTATTTTTTATATCTTAGAAACAGTTTAAAAGTATTGGCCCCTGAGTGGTTTTTAATTTTCGTTTTTCCTGAATGAATTAGAAAAACCCATATTCTCTCTTATCACTTTTCCAACAAATTGACGAAATGAAGAGTTAACCAACAAACAGTAAGAGAATGAAGACTAAAATGCAAACCAAAAAGAAATCATGGATCGACCAATTTCATCATGTACGCTATTTCAGTGCCAATGAAAATAAGCTCAATCAGCTAATGGCCAACCACAATGGAATCCACTGCGAGGGAGATAAATTTGAATACATTGTAGATTGGCAGGTAGGCGAGAAAAAGCCCAAAGATACTTTACATTAAATAATGCACCAGCATTTATGCAAAAAGAGCAGCTTCGTTAATCGTAGCTGCTCTTTTGCTTATCGGTTATCTCAAACCTAATTCGTTCAATATGCGCAAGGTTAACGGGTAGGCTGGCAAAGGCATGCTTCCATGGTCGAAGCCATCCATTTCATACAGGTAAGTATGTTTGTTACCAGCTACTTTCATCATCCGCCACATGTAGGCGTTCTCTTCATAACGACCCAACATTTCAAGATCCCGATCACCGGTGATCAAATACAACGGAGGTGTATCCGCACGAACAAAATAAAGTGGTGCATATTCATCCACGATTGGCTGGGTACCGGGAATTCCGCGCTCGGCCCGAACGGTAAAATGAGTGATCGTATGTCCGCTGAAGGGAACCAATGCCGCAATTGAGTCTGCATCTACCCCGAAAGCTTCTAGGTAATGTTTATCCAGTCCAATCATGCTTGCCAAATAGCCACCTGCGGAATGTCCCGAAACAACTATTTTTTCGGCCGATCCGTTGTACTCGTCAATATGATGAAAAACCCAAGCCACAGCTGCAGCGGCATCTTCTATATATTCCGGGCATTTCACCTTCTGGCTTAGACGATAGTTAACCGCGACAACGGCGATTCCTTTATTTTTCCATTCGTCTGGTATAAATTTTTCGCCACCGGTAATACCGCCACCATGAAACCACACAATTGTTGTGTAATCGGTTTTATTTGCCGGATAGTAAATATCCAAACGACATCGTTCCTTCATGTAATCCGTGAGCTCGCTTCCTTCCCGGTAAAGAATGTCTGACTTAGTTTGATAATCTGCCGCATCTTGAGCATATGCAGAAAAGCTTGTTGTTACAACAAGAAAAAAAAGCGCAAGGAGTGATTGCTTCATCTTCATTTTAAGGGATAATTGGTTAGGAGGATGAAGATACGCAATCGCGATTGAATGGCACATAAAAAAGGCGCCTGTTTTGCAGACGCCCTCATATAGTGTTGTAATGTTTGCTTAGAAACTTTGCATCCGGTGCAATCGGAAATATTGGCCCTCAGTGGCCAGCAACTCGTCGTGGGTCCCCATTTCAACGATCTTGCCTTCGTGCATCACACAAATAACATCGGCGTTTTTAATCGTTGACAAACGGTGTGCAATAACCAGTGACGTACGATTTTTCATCAGGTTTTCCAAAGCTTCCTGAACCAAACGTTCCGACTCGGTATCCAAAGCAGAAGTTGCTTCGTCCAAAATCAAAATTGATGGGTTTTTCAGGATCGCTCGGGCAATGCTCAAGCGCTGACGCTGTCCACCGGAAAGTTTACTCCCGCGGTCACCAATCATGGTATTGTAACCGTCTTCGGTTTCTGAGATGAAATCATGCGCATTGGCAACTTTCGCTGCCGCAATCACATCATCCATGGTCGCATTCTCAACACCAAAAGCAATATTATTGAAAATGGTATCATTGAAAAGAATCGCTTCCTGGTTTACATTCCCCATCAGCTCACGCAAATCGTGAATCTTCAGGTCGCGAATATCTGTTCCGTCAATGGTAATCGATCCTTGATCCACGTCGTAGAAACGAGGCAGCAAATCCACAAAAGTGGTTTTACCACTCCCCGACTGCCCAACCAATGCCACTGTTTTTCCTTTTGGGATCACCAGCGAAACATCTTTCAGTACTGCTTTACCTTCGTAAGCAAAAGTGACGTTTTTATATTCGATCTGGTTCTTAAATGCCTGAACCGTTTTCGCATTCTCTTTATCGTTAATCGTTATTGGTGCTTTCAGGATCATGTCAATCCGATCCATTGCAGCAAGCCCCTTCTGGATACTGTACAACGCATTTGAAAAGGCTTTTGCCGGGTTGATGATCTGGTAGAAAATACCGATGTAAGCAATGAAAGTCGGTCCTGTCAACGAACTTTTATTTCCTAAAATCAGCGTTCCTCCAAACCAGACAACAACAACGATCACAATTGTACCCAGGAACTCACTCATCGGGTGCGCCAACTCGCGCCGACTCATCAGTCGGTTCATTGTGCCTTTGTAGCCGTCCAGTTCCTTTTGGAACACTTCGTCCATCTTTTTCTCGGCATTGAAAGCCTTGATGATTCGCAGGCCGCCCAGCGTTTCCTCTATAACTGTCAGAATAACGCCCATCTTATCTTGTCCTTCACGCGAAACCTTTTTCAACGACTTACCAACTCGGCCGATGATGTAGCCGGCAACCGGCAGCACCAGGAAAATGAACAGAGTAAGTGTAGGACTCATGACTAGCATGGAAATCAAAAAGACGATAATCAGGACAGGGTTTTTCAGGAACATGTCCAGCGACGACATGATGGAGGTTTCCACCTCGGCCACGTCGCCGGTTGCCCGTGCGATGATGTCACCTTTACGCTCGTCGGAGAAAAAACGCATGGAAAGCCGCAATACCTTCGAGTAAAGCTGGCTGCGAATATCGCGTACAACTCCGTTCCGGATGTGCACCGCTTCGTAGGCTGCCATATAGGCAAAACCAACTTTCAGCAAAGTCATCAGAATGATAAAGATGCCAACAAAAAGCAGAGTATATCCACCGCCATATTCGTTTTTCACAAAGGTGACGTAATAATAGAGGTTGTTCTTGATGGTACCGAGATCAAACGTCCATTGCTGCAATGCCATGACATCCCGCGATTGCCCGAAAATGATTTCCAGAATCGGGATCATCAGTGCCATTGAAAAAACAGCGAAAATGGCAGATAATAAGTTGAATAAAAAGTTCAACAACATCCTGCTTTTGTAGGGTGGTATAAACCGCCGCAGGATATTTATAAAATCCTTCATTACAGATTTTTAATATTTAAAAGAGACATCCAGTTCTCTTCTTTTCCAATCCCCGAATTAAAAAATACCTGTGTAATTCTGAGGAGTAATTGTTTTCAATTCAGCCTTCAGTTCATCGCTTACATTCAGCGTATCGATAAACTCGTGAACAACCTGCTGATTGATCTTCTTGTTCACACGAGTCAGGTCACGCAATGCCTCGTAAGGATTTGGGTAGCCCTCGCGACGCAAAAGCGTTTGAATAGCTTCGGCAACTACCGGCCAGTTGTTTTCCAAATCAGCATCAATCGCATCTTTGTTCAGCAACAATTTATCCAAACCGCGCATGGTCGAATTGACCGCGATCAACGTGTGAGCCAAAGGCATCCCAATTGTTCTCAAAACAGTTGAATCGGTCAGGTCGCGCTGTAGACGAGAAACTGGTAATTTTGCCGACAAGTGCTCGAAAATCGCATTCGCCATGCCCAGGTTACCTTCTGAATTTTCGAAGTCAATCGGGTTCACTTTATGTGGCATCGCCGACGAACCAACTTCGCCTGCTTTAATTTTTTGCTTGAAGTATTCCATGGAAATGTAGGTCCACATGTCGCGATCCAAATCCAGGATAATTGTATTCACGCGTTTCAGTGCGTCGAAAATCGCTGCGTGGTTGTCGTAATTGGCAATTTGAGTGGTGTATTGCGCACGTTCCAACCCCAGGTAATTTTTCAGGAAATGGTTTCCGAAAGCTTTCCAGCTAATTTCAGGATACGCAATATTGTGAGCATTGAAGTTACCCGTTGCACCACCGAATTTAGCATCGCAGTTGATGTTGCGCAGTTGCTCCAATTGTTTTTTGATGCGTTCAGAGAAGACCCGGATTTCTTTACCCAAGTTGGTTGGTGAAGCTGGCTGACCGTGCGTTTTGGCCAACATTGAAATGCTCTTCCATTCCTCTGCCAACTCATCCAGTTTATCTACCAAATCGTTAACTGCCGGGAAATATTCGAAATCCAATGCATCGTGAATTGACTTTGGAACAGCTGTATTATTAATGTCCTGCGAAGTCAATCCGAAATGGATAAATTCTTTGAATGCCTGAATTCCCAGTTTATCAAATTCCTCCTTCAGGAAATACTCCACAGCTTTCACGTCGTGGTTCGTCACTTTCTCAATATCCTTAATGCGTTGCGCATCCTCCACCGAAAACTGTTCAACCAATTTTCTCAGGCTCGGGAACAAGCTTTTATCAAACGCTGCCAACTGAGGCAGAGGCAATTCGCACAAGGCGATAAAATATTCAACTTCAACAAAAACGCGGTACTTGATTAACGCGTATTCAGAGAAGTAATTTTCGAGACTGCTGACTTTTGAACGGTAACGACCGTCTATAGGGGTAATTGCTGTTAATAAATTCAGTTCCATGTTTTTAATTTTTCGAGTCGCAAAGTTAGCAAATATTTAGTTTTAACCTTGCTCAAATATAAACCGCTCAACTTCCTCCGAATCCCGCAATATCTCGATTGAAAATTGAAGGCCTTTTCTGCAAAAACCATCCGAAGATTACCTAAATCTAATTTATCAAAAAAAGTAGTTATTTTCAGAAGAAAACATTCCTACCCTTTGGTTAACATTTTGTATATTGGGTTGATACTGGGATAAACAAAAAGCACCAATCTATGACCCGACTTCCAATAATAACAGTCCTACTGTTTTTGATTCTGACTTCGTGCGCTAAAAAAAGCGATATTGATACGACGACCGTGAAAAGCCTCGACCTAAACCGATACATGGGAACCTGGTACGAGATTGCCCGCTTTCCGCATTCATTCGAAAATGATTTGGTTGGAGTAACGGCAAACTACAGGCTTCGTGATGACGGTAAAATCAGAGTTCTGAATTCGGGTTGGAAAGGAACGTTGGAGGGCGAGTACGACGCGGCCGACGGGGTTGCCAAAATTCCGGATCCATCAGATCCTGCGAAATTGAAGGTTTCTTTCTTCTTGTTCTTCTATGCCGACTACTACATTCTGGATCTCGACACCATCAATTACCAGTATGCGCTCATCGGAAGTTCCGATCCTAACTATTTATGGATATTGGGGCGTCAGCCTCAAATGGATCCCAAACTCTATCAAAAGCTTGTCAACGAAGCTGCCCGACGCGGATACGATACGTCAAAATTATATAAAGTACCCCAACCTGAATTATAATGTCGACTTTCCTTCGTAATGCGCTTATTATGTATTATTTTTGAGAAAACCCACTAACAATGAAACGCGATGAAACTGGTACTGGCTGTCATAATACTGTCCTTCGGCTTCCTCCTAAACTATACACAAATAAGCGCGCAGGACTCTTCTAAAAAACTGGTTTACAAGTTAAACATCAAGGATAACATCATGCCCAAAACCTGGCGGGATACGCAACATGCGTTTGCCGAAGCCGACAGTCTCGGTGCCGACCTTATCCTGATCCACATGAATACCTACGGCGGAACCGTGCTCGATGCCGACTCCATCCGCACTAAAATATTGAACAGCCCGATTCCCGTCTATGTATTTATTGATAACAACGCAGCCAGTGCAGGTGCATTAATCTCAATTGCCTGCGATAGTATTTACATGCGAAAAGGCGCGAGCATAGGAGCCGCAACTGTTGTCAACCAAACGGGAGAGAAAATGCCGGACAAGTACCAGTCGTACATGCGTTCGATTATGCGATCAACAGCAGAGTCGCATGGAGGAGATACCATCATTGCCGGGCAGGATACAACCTTTCATTGGTTTCGCGATCCTAAAATTGCCGAAGCAATGGTTGACGAAAGCGTATATATCCCTGGGGTTATCGACTCGACAAAAGTGCTGACCCTCACCCCGACCGAAGCCATGAAATACGGTTTTTGTGAGGGAATTGCAGAAAACGTTCCGCAGGTTTTGGAAAAAATCGGAGTTGAAGACTACGACATTGTTGAATACACACCCTCATTCATTGAAAAGATTATCGGCTTCCTAGTAAATCCAATTGTATCGGGAATTTTGATCATGGCTATATTGGGTGGAATTTATTTTGAATTGCAAACGCCGGGTGTTGGGTTTCCCCTCGTCGTTGCCATCATCGCAGCATTCGCCTACTTTGCCCCGCTCTACCTTGAAGGTTTGGCTGCCAATTGGGAGATACTGCTCTTCATAGTCGGTCTTATCTTAATAGCTATCGAAATATTTGTCTTGCCGGGTTTCGGTATTGCCGGAGCTGTTGGTACTCTATTTGCGTTTACCGGACTGGTCTTAAGCTTGATTGAAAATGTTGTGTTTGATTTCGACGGCGTTCACCCGGACAAAATAATGACTGCACTTGCCACCGTTCTGATTGCACTTGCCGGCGGGTTTATTTTAAGCCTCATGCTGAGTAAGCGCATATTCTCGGCTGAAAGAGGCATCTTCCAAAACCTTTCGCTACACGAAATCCAGGATAAAGAAAAAGGCTTTGTTGGCGTCGATTCAACAATCAAAACCCTCAAAGGGAAAACCGGGCTTGCTTACACCGTTCTGCGCCCATCCGGGAAAGTACAAATTGAAGGGAAAATCTACGATGCAGTTGCCAATTTAGGCATGATCGATCGCGGAGAAACCATCATCGTCGTTCGGGATGAAGCGGCACAATTGTATGTTGAAAAAGCGGAAGGTTAAACTTTCGGACTTGTGTTAAAATCACAATTAGTATGTATTTGTTTTGACTTTTCGTCTCATTTTGAAGATTTGGTTTGAGTAAAATCCCCACTTCTTGGGATTTCAAAGGTCTGTTGATCTTTTCAATTTTACATTGTTGAAATTTGGTATATCAGGACCACTGCTCAACAGCAAAATAACAAATCTTCAAAAATCCATGAAAAGAATAACATGCCAGGCAGCAGTTCAACTTCTGCTCGCTTTAATTTTACATCTCAATCTTTCCGCTCAGAAAACCGGAACAATCCAAGGTAAAGTCGTCACTTCCGACGAGCAAAAAGCAGCCTTTGTGAATGTTTTCATTCCCGGAACGACCTACGGAACAACAACCAACAACGACGGTATCTTCACATTGCGTGGAGTTCCTGCCGGACAACAAGAGATCTCCTTCTCGCTAATCGGCCTCGAAACCAAGACGGTGAAACTGGACGTGAACGAAAATCAGCTAACCGATGCCGGCACCATCGTGCTGACTGAAAAATTAAGTGTGCTGGAAGAAGCAGTGGTTGTTGCCAACCGACTCAACCAGTTTGCTGCCAAAAGCACCGAATATGTAGCCGGAATTCCATTGAAAAATATCGACAATCCACAGTCCTATTCTTCAATCACCGGTGCGTTGATGGAAGAACAAATGGTGACCGACCTCACCGACGCCATGAAAAGCATCACCGGTGGTGGTGGCTACGTGAAGTCGAATGAAGGCAACATCAGTGTTTACCTGCGTGGTTTCCGTTCCGATGCCTACGTAAAAGACGGAATGCTTTCTTTCGTTCGCGTACCTGTTGATCCGCAAAATGTGGAGCGCATGGAAATCATCAAAGGCCCTTCGGCTGTGATGTACGGATCAGCCAACAACAATGTATCATCATACGGTGGTGTATTGAACCGCGTGAGCAAGAAGCCGATGGAGCATAAAAGCATGGAACTCTCGTACAGCACCGGCAGCTGGGAATTAAACCGACTGACTGCCGACATCAATTCACCGCTGGATAGCGCGGGAAAAGCGCTGTTCCGCGTTAATGGCGCCTACCACTCTGAAAACAGTTTCAAAGACGCTGGCATGCAGCGCGACTACCTTTTTGCACCTTCTTTGACCTACCAATTTAACGACAAACTAAAGATCAGCTTATTAACCGAGTTCTTCCATACCAAACGTACCTTGACTTTTGCAAACGGCGTTGCCAACACTGTTACAGCTAAAACCTGGAACGACCTGGCGTGGGATTACGACAAGTCATACTGGTCGAATGCCATGGCCGGAGAAATGAGCTCGAAAACAGTAACTGGTTTTGTTGAGTACCAGATTTCACCGCGAATCAAATCGACAACAGGTTTGTCGACTGCTGAAATTGATGTTGAAGCGAATTTCCTTCGCCTCTACTTCACCAGCGACACAACTGTTCAGCCTTGGGTTCTACAGTACATGCCTCGCACCGCGGGATCAATCCACGCAAAACAAGAATTCAGCGGCGACTTCGACCTCGGAAAATTAAACAACAAGTTTCTGGCAGGTGCCAGCTACGTTCGTGTTTACGATCGCTATCAACGAAATACCGGGACATGGATTCGTTACGATGTGGTTGACATGACCACCGGCACAAGTCCTACTTACTCGCCGGATGCACATCAACAACTGGCGGACGCAGCCGGAATTACTGCGACACGTACCTCTTACGATACTTATTCAGCCTACCTGTCGGATGCCATCAGCTTTAACGATTACGTGACCTTCCTCGGCGGTATTCGCTATGATCGCAATAGTTTAGACAATACTTTCACCAACGGCGTTGAAGGTACAAACGGCTACGACCTGAATGCCTTCTCGTACAAAGCAGGTTTGGTGATTTCGCCGGTAAAAGACCAGGTTTCTGTTTTTGGGAATTACATGAATGGCTACAATCTGGTTTCGCCGGGAGCAGATAACACCGGCGAACAAATCGACTGGGATCCTGAATATGCCAAACAATGGGAAGTGGGAACGAAAATCGACCTATTCGAAAAAAAGTTGATGAGTACCATCAGCTACTACCACATCAACATCGAAAACCAGGTGATCACCTCAAACGGAGAACAATTCCAAAACGGAACCAACACAACCAGCAAAGGGGTTGAAGTGGAATTGATTGCCAACCCAATTCCCGGATTAAACTTTGTGAGCGGATACACGCATAACAAAGCTTATTACGACGAAACGCCGGAATACCGCATGACTTACTCTCCGGAAAACCTGTTCAATTTCTGGGGAAGCTACCGGGTGATGAAAGGTGACTTGAAGGGATTAGGCTGTGGTCTTGGTTTGAACTACGCCAGCGAAACCTTCGTGAACACGACCAACACCTTCGGTTCTGAAGCCTACACCGTTGCCGATGCAACCGTATTTTACGATCTGCCGAAGATCCGCTTCAGCCTGAAAGTTGACAACCTGAGCGACAAACAATATTACAATCCATACGGGCAAGCACAAAAGCCCCGCAACTTTAAAATTGGTATTACCTACCAGTTATAGTTAGTTAAGTTGATTTGAAAACAGGACGATCAGGGCAGCGCTTTCGCTGCTCTTTTCTTCCTTTTACCAGCAAGAAGAACGCATGAAACAGAGAACAGCCTTTTCGCGGTATAAATACCGTATCATCCATACTTTTCTTCTACTTTTTATTTGGAGCAGTCAGCAGACTGCTTTTGCTGTTTCCGAAGGTATCCACAAAACCGTCTTTAGCCCCGAAATCAACGACTCCATCCGAATCGACATTCAACTGCCAGACAGCTACGAGCGTTTCCCTGACCAAAATTACCCGGTAATGTATCTGCTCGACGGAGACTTCTACTTCGATTATGCGGCTGCCACCAGCCAGATGCTCTCGCGAGGCATTCAACCATTTACACCACAATTTATTTTGGTAGGTATCAGCACAAACGATCGTTTCCGCGATTTTACCCCAACCAATGCAAAACTGAATAACGATGACACTCCAGTTCCTCCCAATTACCATGTGAGCGGTGGTGCCGATCGCTTTACGCAGTTTTTGACAACGACATTAAAACCTCAAATCGAAGCGAACTACCGAACCAATGGATTCAACATGCTGTTTGGCCACTCCTTCGGTGGTTTGTATGCCATGGACTTGTTGCTTCATCAAAAGGCGGAATTCAACGCCTGGCTGATTGCCGATCCTAGCCTTTGGTGGGACAAGGAACATTTATTCCGGGATCGGGAGGATTTGCTCAAACGCACCTTCAAACCAACAACTGTGTACATCGGGTACACCAATTCCATCAGCATTCCGCCAGGTATCGACACGACTTTAATGGCCGATTGCAACCGCACGATGACGGAGCAACTTCAAGCAACAATGAAAAACTTTCATCTGCAAACCCGGTTTTACCCGGAATGCAGTCATGGCTCGGTGGTGATCCCCACTTTTTACGACGGCCTTTGCTTCTTTTTTGAAGGTTATTCCATCAACCCCAAACTAGAAGGCTTTAACCTGGCCATGCTACTCAAAACCTACCAAACCATTAGCGAACGAATCCATTTCAAACTTGTTCCGCAACAAGATCAACTGGAGACTTTGGTTCGTTTTTTTATGCGCACACCTCAAACCCGAGCTCAGGCAAAAGAGTTCCTGAACTTTTGGCAAGAGCAATACCCGCAAAGTAACGCCTGGGTGAAATACAGTCAGAAGCTTTCCAATTAATTCAACAATACAGAAAACAGAAGCCACATGTTCAAAAATCTAATTTATCAAATCCACCTGTACCTGGGAATCGCCAGCTCTATCATCATGATCGTTTTGTGTCTGACGGGAACCATTCTTGTTTTCGAAGAAGAGTTTATCGATGCGTTCGATCAATCCTACCGCGTTTCGCAAAACGAAGGGAGCAACAGGTTGACGCTGGATGAAAAGATTGCCAAAGTAGAAGCGTCGACCGGGAAGACGGTGAGCGGCATGATGATTTACCCCGAACCAGAAAAGAACCACACTTTTGTGTTGTCTGCATCGGGCACCGGAACCCCCGAAGGCGGACACGCCCGCCCGCAGCAGGTGTGGATTGATTCGTACACCGGCGATTTGGTTGCCAAACCGGAAACCGGAACGGCAGACGGCTTCTTCCACTGGGTGATGCAACTGCACCGCTGGCTTTTGCTCGACAAAAAAGTGGGCCGTCCAATAACAGGTGCAGCCACGGTCATCTTCCTGATATTGTCGATAACCGGGCTTATTTTATACGCTCCGGCCAAACTTTCAAGATGGTTGAAACGAGGCAGCTGGTTCCCAATAATTGGGTTAAAAAAGGCGGGGAATACCAACCTGATTCTCCATAAAAACTACGGTTGGTATGCGCTTTTGCCACTTTTACTGATGGGCTTTTCTGCTTTAATCTGGTCGTACCCGGGCTACTATTCCGCCCTGGAGAAATTGCTCGGCGACCAATTGGGGAAACAACGATTCGACAAAACCATCCCATTGAATTATCAAGCCGATAGCCTGGCTCAGCGCTTGTCCATCGAAGAATTGATTGCCGACGCAGATGAAGCACTCCCCTATCAAACAAAGATTTATCGAATCGACCTCCCCAAAACGAAGGATGAGAGCATCATGATCCGGAAAAAAAGTGCAGCGTTCGTGGCCTACGATGCCGCCGACAAAATCCAGATCGATCCCTACAATGGAGAAATACTTTCAGTTGATGAGTTTAAAAACTGGAGTTTCCGACAGAAAGTGGCGGCATTGATCCGGACAATTCACATCGGATCTTTCATCGGCCTCACGTCGAAAATCATTTATTTCCTCGCCGCATTGATCGCCACATCCCTTCCCGTTACCGGCCTACTGCTGTGGTTTAAGAAACTTCGTTCTAAAAAGAAACGCAGACAAGTGCAACTCGTTTAAACATGACGCCAACGTTAAATAAGCCATCGCAACGAATATCGAAATTTCTAAATAACTGAATGTTTTCGGTAAGTTTGAGAACAATTTCCCGGTTGGAACATTTATAGATTACAAAAGAGGATTTGAAATGACAGACTTTCTATTGAAATACATTAACGAGCTGGTTTACCTGATGAATGAAATGGCGCCCTGGCTTTTGCTCGGGCTTGTTTTCGCAGGATTGCTCAAAGTGTTTTTTCCGCAGGACAAAGTTCAAAAGTACATGGGAAAGTCGAACACGAAATCGGCTGTTAACGCGTCGATTCTGGGAATCCCTATGCCCTTGTGCAGCTGCGGGGTCATCCCTACCGGAATCTCGTTTTTTCGGAACGGAGCCTCTAAAGGTGCAACCAACTCATTTCTGATTTCAACGCCGCAAACCGGAGTTGATTCAATATTCGCCACCTACTCGATGCTGGGTTGGCCTTTCGCGGTTCTGCGCCCGATTGTCGCTTTTGTAACCGGTATTGCCGGTGGTATTCTGACCAACTGGCTGGTGAAAGAAAAACCGGCTCCCAAAGTGGCGCCGAAACCTGCTTTTGCGGGCTTTGCCATGGCTGCACAGCCTACCAAACCGGCAACCGGAAGCTTGCTGACGGTAGCACCTCAGGTTCAATCCAAGTCAACAAATGGTGCTACCTGCAACGACACCTCCTGTGGTTGTCACAGCGAGCCACCAAAAGGAAATGCTTTTGTGCAGGCAACGCACTACGCTTTTATCGAATTGTTGCAGGATATTGCCAAATGGCTGATCATCGGCTTCCTGATTGCAGCATTGATTTCGGTTATTCTTCCAGACGACTTTTTCAGTCGGTTTCATGGGCTCGGGTTTCTGGAAATCCTCGTGATTTTGGCAGCTTCAGTTCCAATCTATATTTGTGCAACCGGGTCAATTCCGATCGCCGCCGTGTTGTTGCTGAAAGGTGTTTCGCCCGGTGCAGCGCTGGTATTCCTCATGGCTGGCCCGGCAACCAATGTGGCTACGATCTCGGTTATCGGCAACACGATGGGGCGCAAATCCCTGCTGGTTTATTTGGGAACAATCATCGGCGGGGCCATTATCTTTGGCATGTTGACGAATTGGTTGATTCCAGCCGATTTCATTCTAAGCAAAGTCATGCATATTCACAACGGCGAGCACGAAATGCTTCCGATGTGGGTGCAAATCGGTTCGTCTATCGTGCTGATCGGTTCGCTTATTTTTGGCTACTTTTACCAGCGTTACGAAAAAACAAATCAAAAAGCCACCGCTATGGACTTCAAAACATTAAAAATCGAAGGCATGACTTGCTCACACTGCGAAGCAAGCGTTACCCGCAACCTGATGAAACTGGACGGAATCGACGAAGTGATTGCCGACAAAAATACGTCGGAGGTAAAAGTATCGGGTAAGAAAATCGATTTGAAAGCAATTGAAAAAGTAGTCGACGAAATTGGCTACCACTACAAAGGCGAAATTTAATGCAATTCATTCAACTTGGTTTAATTATTCTTAGCCTGGTTCCAACCTTGGCCACGTTACTGCTCGCCTACCAAATCATGCGGGCAGGTTTTAGTGCATTGGGAAAACCGAGCATCAACAGCGCTCTTTTCTATTATTCAAAATCGGTTGTTGCGCTCGTATTTGCCTTATTAATCATCGTATCCTTTTTCCCGGGGTTCTTTCTGGCAATGCCTCTTCTGATTCAGAATGACATTGCCGCCGTTCAAAAACTGATGAGTATGATCTTCCTTTTCGCCGGAAACATTTTACTGCTGCCAGCTTACTACACCATGGGAATTTTCACGCGCGTTGGCTTACCAACAAGCGAGCATGTATTGCAAACAGAAGGTGTTTACCGGGTCACCCGAAACCCCATGTACACCAGTTTCTTTTTCTTCTTTGCGGCCGGTTTCCTGTTGATTCCTTCAATTTTACTGGCGGTATTGATGTTGGTTGCTCTCATTCTTCATCATCGTATCATTAAAAAAGAAGAAGTTTATTTGAAATCCGCTTTTGGAGAAGTCTATCTGGATTATAAATCACAAGTCGCGCGCTATTTATAATATTCTCTACTTCCTTCATCAAGGGAAATCGATTTGAATAATAGGAGCCGGGAATTCCAATTGCCGACCGTCAAAATGAACTTGCGACCGGCGAGGCGGAACCCGCTGTACCCGGATTAAGATTTGAACACCGTTTGAATCCGACTTTTCGTCTTTATGAAATCCAGCGGATTTTCACATTTGTAGCTATCACCCCCCCTCGTAGTACTATGCGACTCCTACGATGTCGTTTAAAAAGGTATTTCTGCTCTATAAACATCCGATGCCAGCAGTTTTCGGTGTCCGCAACGGTTAATCAGCGAGAACAGCTTAAACAACTCAAATCACTTCAAAATTTTTGTCGAATTTCTTTACCCCAAATAAGAAAGTCCCGACCAATGGCCAGGACTTTCAGGAGATTACGTTGTAAATTAAACTAAACTATGGTGAAAAAGTAAAAATGTCGTTAGTTTGCCTGTGCTTTGAAATTCGCGAGTCCTTCGTCCAGGAACTTCACAAAGTTATCCGCATTTAGGTCGTAAGCTTTAGGCTCAGTTAATTCCTTGCCTGCATGATCCAGTAATACGTAGTAAGGCTGTGCATTCACACCAAAACGCGTAATCTGGAAGTCGGCATACTTCTTACCGATCGTTTTCTTAACACGACCATCGTAGCTTGAAGTCACCCACTCGCCTTCGGGCAATTCCTTTTTATCGTCTACATAAAGTGCAATAATCACGTAGTCATTCATCATGCGTTGAAGCACGCGCGGATCCGACCACACATTGGCTTCCATTTCTCGGCAATTTACACAGCCGTGCCCGGTGAAATCGATGAACACGGGTTTGTTCACTTTCTTGGCATAAGCCATCCCTTCTTCGTAATCGAAGAAACCTTCCAGACCGTGTGGCAAATGCAGGAATTCACGGTATTTGGGTTTCACGTCAAGGCCAGTCACTTTTCCATTGCCGGCACCCCCACTCAACTTAATTTCTTCGCGAACAACCGTGCGCAAATCAAAATCGTGCGTCGACATTGGCGGCATATAACCGGAAATAGCTTTCAGTGGTGCACCGAACATACCCGGGATCAGGTAAATGACGAAAGCAAAAGACGCGATCGACAACATTAGTCGGGGAACCGTAACGTGTTTCACATCGCTATCGTGCGAGAATTTCAATTTACCCAGTAAGTAAAAACCGAGCAAAGTGAAAATAACGATCCAGATCGCCAGGTACACCTCGCGGTCCAAAATACCCCAGTGGTAAGTTTGATCGGCAACGCTCAGGAATTTCAAGCCCAAGGCCAATTCCAGGAAACCCAATACTACTTTCACCGAATTCAACCAACCGCCTGATTTGGGCAGACTGTTCAACCAACCCGGGAAAAGCGCGAATAAAGTAAACGGTAAAGCGAAGGCCATCGAGAATCCAAACATTCCAACAATCGGCTTCAACACGGCACCACCTGCCGACTGCACTAAAATAGCACCAACAATTGGCCCGGTACACGAGAATGACACCAACACCAACGTCAAGGCCATGAAAAAGGAGCCCATAAAACCGCCTTTATCAACCTGACTATCCGATTTGTTTACCAACCAACTTGGCAATACAATCTCGAACATTCCGAAGAATGAAAAAGCGAAAATCATAAACACCAGGAAGAAGATAATATTCGGAATCCAGTGTGTACTCAACCAGTTTGCGATGTCAGGTCCAAAGATCAGCGCAACGACTGTTCCAACGATGGTATAAATTGCGATGATAGATATTCCGTAGAAAATCGCGTACATGCGCGACTTGGCTTTTGTGTCGCCACTATGCATGAAAAACGAAACCGTCATCGGGATCATTGGGAACACACAGGGCGTAAGGATGGCTGCCAAGCCGGCTAAAAAAGAAAAGAACAAGAACATCCAGAGATTTTCGGCTGATCCTTCTTTTCCTTTATCAGTTAAAACTTTGCCTTCAGCAGCAGGAGTAGATTCTACTTTCTCTGCAATATCAATTGTTGACGCCACTGCGCCTGCAGCACTATCATCTGTTGTTTCAGTTACCGCTTCTGACACTTCCCCTGAAGTGGTTTCGACAACTTCAGTTACTTCCTTTTTTTTTTCGGGAACCGCAGTTTCCTTTACAGCTGGTTTTGCTGCTTCCTTTTCGGTAGCGGTGTATGCTTTTGTTTTAAAACTGAAATCAACTTCGGTTGGCGGCAGACAGGTTTCGTCGTTACAGCACATGAACTCCAGGTAACCGTCAATCGTTACCGGCTCGGTTGTTTTCAATTTTACAACTTGAATAAATTCCGCTTTTTTTCCGAAATACCGCAACTCCATTTGGAAGGTATCATCGAACTTATCGATCGGCGCGGGATTAGTTGTCATTTTACCAACAAACTCAATTTGCGAATTGTCATTAAAATGAAACGAGGTTGGAACAGGTCCACCTTCCGGCAATTGGGTGTCATAAAGATGCCATCCCTCATCGATTGTGGCTTTGAAAATTAATTGAACCTCGTCACCATTCTGTTTCGAGTCGAACGACCACTTCACGGGTTCCTGAATTTGGGCGAAAGATTGCAGCGCAATCAACGCTAGCAAAATTAAAGCTGAAAATTTCTTCATAATTGACGTTAAAGTATTTCGTAGAAATCAAAAATTCGAACTCTATGTGAGCGTAAACATTACTTCCTCACATTCCACAGCTCAAAAGTAAATGCTCTGCGACTAATCGTCAATTATACAAGGTTCCAAAACTGGCTGGAAAAGGTTGAAAAAGGGTCTAGACCCTTTTAATTTAGTTTATTTCTGGCTGTTAAAAAGGAGGATAGCCTCTTTGCGGTTCGCCACGCCAAGTCGTTTGTAGAGGTTGTTTATATGCGTTTTTACGGTACTCAGCTCGATAAAAAGATCGGCTGCAATCTCCTTATTCGTTTTGCCGGCAGCAAGACTTTCCCAAATCTTGCGTTCTTTCTCGGTTAACAACTGGCCATAGTCAATCTTCTCCTCTACTTCTTTCCGACTTTTTAGTTTCCAGATCCAAAGCAGCAAAGCTATAATTAAAATAGACTGCCCCCAGATAATCCAGGTTCGCCAGGGTTTCGTAATTTTCGGAATTTCGCAGACCAAATCCCGATAGCCAACCAAGCTGTTCAGCAAATCGTCATAGGCGGCGGTATACAACGCTTTCGGATATGCGGCTTTCATGCGCTCCTGAAAATCGAAGTAGAAATTCGCATTACGTAAAAAGTCAGTTTCCCGATCATCGATATGGTACACGGCAAACAATCCAACCATTGGATCCTCGCACTTCACTACAAAATCACGAATACTACGATTCAAACTCTGACTCTGAAAATCGCGTTTCGCGATGGTGTTGATCTCGTTGAGCTTAATCCTCTTCTGAAAATACGATTGTTCAAAATCGGACAAAATCGTATTGGCCTCCGAACCTTCAATCTTAACATGATCAAACAGCTCCCCTCCACCTGTATCTGTAACCATCAACTGTGTGGAATTATCCAATAACAAGTGAATGAAGTTACGTTGGTAATCGTTTGTGAATTCAATAGCCAATGAATTATTCCGGACAAAATACAGGCGGTAGAAGCGAGGATCTTCAGGCAAATCGTTTCCGGAAAGGGTGAAATTACCATCCGGATCAACAAAGGCTTCATTGATGACAAAATCGGGAGAAGCAACAAAGAGATTTTCCGGCGATTGTATTGATGCAAGGTAAACACGGGGCTGCCAATCCTCCGACAGCTTCACTTGCCCCTTCAGTTCATAAGCGTGTACCGACTGAATGGACAGTAATAAAAATGGTAGTAAAAACAGAAATTTCTGCATAAATCGAGTTCTAGACCCCCTAAAAATAGCAAATCCCGAGTACATTAACCCGGGATTTACAATTATTTAGAGTATTATTTCCTCCATGTTCTCGTCGAAAAACTGGTAATCGAGAAAACTCAAGGAGTTTACTTCTTCTACTGCGACTTTGCGCATAAATTTCAAAGCCCACTTCCGACGCTGTGACATAAATCCACGTGTCAGGTAAGCTGCAACATAAGGATGAACTTTAATAGTCAACTTCCGCTTATTCAAATCTTTGAAAATGTAATTGACCTTGTTGTCCAGTTCATCAGTAAAGAGAATCGTCGGCGTCACTTTCCCGGTGCCCTTACATGCCGGACAAACCTCTGCGGTTTCCACATGTTCCTCAGGGCGAACCCGTTGGCGGGTGATCTGCATCAAACAAAACTTGCTCAGTGGCAAAATGTTGTGTTTTGTTCGATCGACATCCATCGCCTCCTTCATGCGTTCAAAAACCTTTTGTCGGTTTTCGGAATTATGCATATCGATGAAATCGATAACGATAATTCCCCCCATGTCTCTAAGCCTCAATTGTCGTGCTATTTCTTCGGCAGCGGCCAGGTTCACTTCCAGTGCGTTCGTTTCCTGATCCACACCGGCTTTCGACCGGTTTCCGCTGTTTACATCGATCACGTGGAAAGCCTCCGTGTGTTCGACGATTAAATACGCCCCGTTTTTAAACGAAACGGTCTTTCCGAAAGACGACTTAATTTGTTTCTCAACCCCAAAATGCTCAAAAATTGGTTGTCCGCCTTTGTAAAGCTTCACAATCTTTTTCTTTTCCGGGTCAATAGTACCAAGGTACTCTGCAATGTCTTCGGCGACTTCAGCATCGTTAACAATGATGCTATTGAAGTTTGGGTTGTAAATATCTCGAAGTAGAGCCGTTGTCCGATCCATTTCCCCAACGATCAGCGAGGGTGCTGACGCCTTCTTTAATTTTTGGAAGATGGTTTCAAATTTTGCCACCAGTTTCTTCAGCTCCTGGTCTAGTTCGGCAACCCGTTTCCCTTCGGAAACAGTTCGGATAATGACTCCATATTTCTTCGGCTTAATGCTTTGAATCAGCTTCTTCAGCCTGTTTTTTTCTTCGGTTGAGCTAATTTTCTGCGAAACACTAACTTTTTCGCTAAATGGCATCAACACTAAATTTCTTCCCGCTACCGATAGTTCGGAAGTTAAACGGGGGCCTTTGGTTGAAATTGGCTCTTTGGCAATTTGCACCAAAATGTTCTGGCCTGCTTTTAACACTTCCGTAATTTTGCCCTCTTTATTAATATCGGGCTCGGAGTGAATCTTTGATACCGAAGAAATACGGTTCTTTTTCGAACCGGCAATTTTCATAAACTTGTTTAAGGTTGAAAATTGCGGGCCCATGTCGAGATAATGCAAAAATGCATCTTTTTCGTACCCAACGTCGATGAATGCAGCGTTCAAGCTCGGCATAATTTTCTTGACTCGACCTAAATAGATATCGCCAACTGCAAATTTTGCTCCGCTTCTTTCCCTTGATAGTTCAACTAAGCGTTTGTTTTCTAATAAGGCAATAACGACTTCTGAGGCAGTGACATCAATAATCAGATCGCTACTCACAACGTTACTTAATTTGATAAATTTTTAAGCGTATAAAATACGACTTGTAAAACGGATTAAACCTAAAGCACCCTGTACTTTAGGTTTAACCAACAGCTCATAAGTTTTACCTAAAATAAAACTTATTTTTTCTTCTTATGTCTGTTTTTACGTAGTCTTTTTTTACGCTTGTGCGTAGACATCTTGTGTCTTTTTCTTTTTTTTCCGCTTGGCATAATTCTTATTTTTTAACTTGGTCTTTAACTTGAGATACGAACGTTTTAGCCGGTTTGAAACTTGGGATAAAATGCTCAGGAATAATGATTGTTGTATTTTTTGAAATATTGCGTGCAGTCTTCTCAGCTCTCTTTTTTACGATGAAGCTTCCAAATCCGCGCAAATACACGTTTCTTCCCTCTGTCAATGAATCCTTTACAGTTTCCATGAAAGCTTCAACAGCTTTTTGCACCGTTACTTTTTCGATGCCAGTGTTCTTGCTAATTTCGTTAACAATATCTGCTTTAGTCATCTCTAAAATTATTTAGTTTTCAATAAATTATAAAATCGTGTCAAATGGTGTGCAAAAATAAAAATTATTTGAGAACTAGAAACATATGAAATGAATTATTTTTGCAATTCACGTAGATTCTAAATAGTTATGGTGTATTTCGAGGGGTTCGGACAGATTATTCAACAATGGTACAAACAATTCAAACGGCATCTTCCCTGGCGTGAAACATCTGATCCCTACCTGATATGGCTGTCGGAAATTATTCTCCAGCAAACCCGCATTGATCAAGGATTGGCGTACTTTAACCGGTTCGCAGAGAACTATCCCACGGTTGAAAAACTGGCGGCCGCCTCCGAAGACGAGGTATTAAAATTGTGGCAAGGACTTGGGTACTACTCCCGAGCACGAAATCTTCACTTTACCGCGAAAACAATCACCAGGGAGTTTGGTGGACAATTCCCAAAACAATACAGTGATATAATAAAACTAAAGGGAGTTGGCGAATACACGGCTGCCGCGATCGCCTCAATCTCCTACAAACAGCCATATGCAGTGGTGGACGGAAATGTCTACCGGGTACTTTCACGCATTTTTGGGATCGACACACCTATAGATAGTACAGAGGGAAAAAAAGCCTTCAAACAACTGGCGGAAGATTTGCTGGATCGCAATAATCCGGGAGACCACAACCAGGCAGTGATGGAATTCGGAGCAATACAATGCACTCCAAAAAATCCGAATTGCGCTGCCTGCCCCTTCTGCGACCGCTGTTTTGCTTTGCAGGGAAAAGCGATAGAACGCCTGCCTGTCAAACAAGGTAAAGTAAAGATCCGCCACCGTTATTTTAATTATCTGGTTTACGACCTCGAAGAATCTACCTTTTTGACCAAAAGAACCTCCAACGATATTTGGAAAAATCTTTATCAATTTCCCTTGATTGAAACAGCGTACAAAGCGGAAGTTGAAAGTTTGCACCTGGAATCAGAGCTACCTATTAATAATAGTATCGGTGATATCTCAGAGGTGACCGATTGGAAGAAACAAGTTTTAAGCCACCAGCACATTCACTATCGGTTTATTCACGTTCAGTTAAAAAACAAAAAAAATCTCCCAACCGATTTGATCGAAGTGAATAAAAAAGATATTTTTAACTTCGCTGTTCCAAAACCGGTCGAAAAACAACTAAATTATTTGAACTGGTTTTGATGCATTCGTATTGAGAAATGACACCGTTCATCACAAGAATAGCTACATTCATGAAATACTGATAGTTACAGAAACAAACAGACTATCATTTTTCGTACATTGAATGTTATTAATTTAAAACGAATCTAACTATGTCAGTAAACAAAGTTATTCTAATTGGCAATGTGGGACAGGATCCCGAGGTAAGACATCTGGATAAAGATGTGACTGTAGCTAACTTTTCATTGGCAACTTCAGAAAGTTATACCGCCAAAAACGGTGAAAAAGTAACCACAACCGAGTGGCACAATATCGTTGTTTGGCGAGGATTGGCTAAAGTAGTGGAACAATACGTAAGCAAAGGTGACAAACTGTACATTGAAGGCCGTATTCGCACCCGCTCGTGGGACGATAAAGACGGCAATAAGCGCTATACCACTGAGATATATGCTGACAACCTGGAAATGTTGACACCGAGAGGACAGTCGACCGGTGGTGGCCAGCAAATGTCGGAACCAAAAAATCAACAGGCAGAATCGGTTAATGAACCTGATTTTAGTTCATCGGAAGAAGATGACCTGCCATTTTAGTAACCAAAACATTAACTAATTGGAAACGGACCCTTTACCTCATTTACTTTCCCTGTCGTGGGATGTGTACTTCCACCCATTGACAGGTTCGGCTGTAATCAGCCTTTTTTTAATTGCATTATTACTTATTTCGTCTGCTCTGATTTCCGGCTCGGAAGTCGCTTATTTTTCGATAAGCCCTAAGGACCGCCAAATGTTGAGCAATCAAAAGGAAAAGAATAGTCATTTTATATTACACAATCTGGAGAATCCGGAAAAATTATTGGCTACCATCCTGGTGGCCAATAATTTTGTGAATGTAGGCATCGTCATTCTGTCGTCGTACGCCACTGAAATGCTGGTTGACTTTACGAATGCGCCTACAGTCGGCTTCATCTTCCAAATCATTGTCATTACTTTCTTCCTGCTGCTTTTCGGCGAAGTTATTCCGAAAGTTTATGCCACGCGGCACTCGTTGCGCGTCGCTCGAATTATGGCACTTCCGCTGAATGTATTGGAACGGATCTTCAGCCCGATCAACGCCATTCTGATTTACTCAACTTCATTTGTAAATCGCAGAATTCAAAAGCACTCACAAAACATCTCTGTTGATGAGTTGTCACAGGCGCTGGAGTTAACCGACGACCACGAGATCTCAGAAGACAAAGATATTCTGGAAGGAATCGTCAAGTTTGGGAATAAAAATGCTGTTGAAATCATGCGGCCACGCGTTGATGTTGAAGCCATCGACATCAAAGAATCACTCGACAAGCTGATCAACCTGATTAACGACTCTGGCTACTCGCGTATCCCGGTGTATTCGGAATCCTTCGATAATATTCGGGGAATTCTTTACATCAAAGATTTGCTCCCCTATACACACAATCGCGAAAATTTCCACTGGCAGTCCATCATCCGGCCACCCTTCTATGTTCCGGAAACCAAAAAAATTGATGACCTGTTGGAGGAGTTCCAAAAGAACAAGGTGCACATGGCCATTGTTGTTGACGAATACGGCGGCAGCTCCGGCATTGTGACACTCGAAGACATTCTGGAAGAAATTGTTGGCGAAATTGCCGATGAGTTTGATGAAGATGAAAACTACTTCACCAAAATAGCGGAGAATAAATACCTGTTTGATGGGAAGATTCTACTTAGCGATTTTTACAAGATTGTCGGGGTCGACGACCATGTTTTCGACGACTACAAAGGTGAAGCAGATACCCTGGCTGGGTTGATTCTGGAGCTGAAAGGTGAAATACCGGCGCTGAACGAGAAAATCTCGTGCCTCAACTTCATCTTCTCCATCGATAGTGTCGACAACAGACGGATTAAAAAAATTAAAGTCGAAATTAAATAGCATTCAAGCTCGTCAATGAAGAAACTGACATTTATTCTTATTCTGTACTTGTTCTTTTCGGCCTGTAACGAAACGCATATTCCGAAGCCGCGAGGTTATTTCCGAATCAGTTTCCCGGAGAAATCATTTCACGAAACCAGCGAAAAGTTGCCCTACTCATTCGAGCTGGCCGACTATTCGAAAATCGAATACAAACAAGGCAAACATGCCGAGGGAGAAGAATGGGTAAATGTGGTTACGCCGGCTAACAAAGCCGACCTTCATTTAACCTACCTGAAAGTTGACGGCGACCTGAATCACCATATCGAAGAATCGCGCAAACTGGCATACGATCACTCGATCAAAGCCGACGCGATTAACGAGCGTCTTTACATCAATCCGAAGGAACACGTCTACGGAACCATTTATTATATCGAGGGAAACGCAGCTTCTCCCCTGCAGTTTTATTTAACCGACAGCACCAGCCGTTTTTTGCGGGGAGCATTCTACATCCGTGAAATCCCAAATATCGACAGTATTCAACCGGTAATCGATTTCCTGGAGCCTGATGTAATCCACCTCATCGAAACATTCAAATGGGAATAGTTTTGGATGTATAATCGTAAATTTACCTTTCATTCGCCAAACAGAAAATGCCTCTTTTTCAACAATATCATATCGAAAACGGAATCCTGCTTCTTTGGGAGATGACAGAAAGCAAAGAGGAGATCCTTATGTTTGCGGGCGAATTTGAGCGAGATCCTAATTTCAAGCAGATAACCCACCCGCAACGACAACGCGAATGGCTCTGCGTCCGAAAATTGCTTCAATCTGCGGCTTGCCACCATCATCAGATCAGCTATACCGAGAACGGTAAACCGGTGATCAATCATCCAACGTTCAAGTCGATTTCGATTAGTCATTCTTCAAAAATGGCTGGAGTATTCTTGCATCCCGGAGAAATGGCCGGATTGGATATTGAGTCGGCAGAACGAAATTTTGCCAAAGTTGAACGCAAATATTTGAGCGCGGCTGAATCTGAACTGGCAGCTCAAATTCCCGATGGACTGGCCTGGTTTTGGTGCATCAAAGAAGCGGCGTACAAAGCTGCGGGAATCCCGGGCTTAATTTTTAACAAGCAGATCGAAATTGAAAAAGGAATTGACGGAACTCTGCAAGCAATAGTCATGGGCAATCATACACTCAGATTCAAAATTCATCAGAAAAAGATAGACGGGCAACTGATTGTTTGCCTTAGCCTTCAAAGCGGCTAGTACCCCGTATTCAAAAAATTCCGAAAACATAAGTCCGATATACTTGTTTAAGGACACGAATTGATTTTAATTTCCCCCGTCCGATATCTTTTTGCGACCGGCAAAAGCAAAAATCAATTCTGGTTCAGACATCATCGAATAGAAAAATTAGAAAGATCATGAGTCAAACAAAACCACAAATATTGGTCATTTTTGGTGCCTCCGGCGATTTGACCAAAAGAAAACTGATCCCGGCTCTGTACGAGCTCTTCCGACAGAAATTGTTACCCAAAGAGTTCGCCGTTTTGGGTGTAAGCCGTACAGACCTGGATGACGACGCTTTCCGGGAGAAAATGAAAGAATTTCTTCCGAAAGAGGACGACAAGAAAACAGCTGTGTCCGAATTTCTGCAAATGTTGTATTACCAGCCACTGGCAACCGAGGATGCTTACGACTACCCGGTTTTGCGTGATCGTTTGACGACGATTGCCAAGCAAAACAACATTGCCGAAAACTACATTTTCTATCTTTCAACACCGCCTAAGTTGTACGAGATTATCCCGGCAAACCTGGCCAGCGTTGATCTGAATAAGACAGAAGACGGATTCCGTCGACTGATTGTAGAAAAACCTTTCGGAACAGATCTGGAATCAGCAAAACAGCTGAATAAAAATTTGTTGAATTACTTCAACGAGGATCAAATCTACCGTATCGACCACTACCTGGGGAAAGAAACCGTTCAAAACATGCTGGTGACACGTTTTGCCAACGGTATCTTCGAGCCGATCTGGAACCACAATTTCATTCATCACGTCGAAGTTACCTCGGCAGAGAGCCTTGGTGTTGAAGAACGTGGCGGTTACTACGACAGCTCTGGTGCGATGCGCGACATGGTGCAGAACCACCTGATGCAGGTGGTCGGAATGGTGGCGATGGAACCACCGGTTATTGTCGAAGCAGATGCGATCCGGAACGAAGTGCTCAAGGTGTTCCAATCCTTACGCCCGATTAAAGAAGAAGATGTGCAAAACCACGTCATTCGTGGCCAGTATATCGAATCGCACATCAAAGGAGATTTGGTGAAAGGTTACCGTCAGGAAAAAGGTGTTGATCCTGAAAGCCGCACTGAAACCTTCATGGCGATGAAATTTTTCATCGACAACTGGCGCTGGAGCGGTGTGCCGTTCTACATTCGCACCGGAAAAAAATTGCCGACCCGTGTAACCGAAGTTGTTATTCACTTCAAGAAAACGCCTCACCACCTGTTTGGCACAAACGCCGGCTACGAACATTCCAACAATCAGTTGGTTATTCGTATTCAACCCGATGAAGGTATTTTGCTGAAGTTCGGCATGAAAGTTCCGGGCGCCGGATTCAATGTTCAAACGGTGAACATGGATTTCCACTACGACGATCTTCGGAATGTACACCTCCCATCAGCTTACGAACGCTTGCTGCTCGACTGTATGCAAGGTGACGCAACGCTCTACTCACGTGGCGATGCTGTTGTGAAAGCCTGGGAGTATGTGCAGCCCATTTTGAATGCATGGAAAAACAACCCCGAAATACCGGTATATGGTTACCCAGCAGGAACCTGGGGACCGGATGTTGCCGACGATCTTGTTGAAGACGGCACCTGGCGATACCCCTGCAAAAACCTGTCGGACGACGGAAACTATTGCGAATTATAATACAACTGGAGCCTGATTATTCAGGCTTCCTTTTTTCATTACAAGCGAAAACATGGAATCACCGAAAGTAAAAATATACAACGACAACCAGGCAGTTGCTGAAGCTTTTGCCAAAGACCTTTACCAATTTGTATCCAGCCGCGAAGATTCGGTACATATCGCCTTATCCGGCGGATCGACTCCGGCCCTTTTGTTCGACATTTTAGCCAAAGATTACGTGGAAAAAATGCCTTGGGAGAAGATTCATTTTTGGTGGGGTGACGAACGTTGTGTACTCCCGACCGACGAACAAAGCAACTACAAAATGACGGTCGACCATTTGCTGGGTAAAATCAAGATGCCGGAAGAAAACATTCACCGTGTGTTGGGTGAGTTGACTCCGGAACAAGCAAACAAAGCTTACATCCACGAAATTTCCGAGTTGGTTCCTGAAGCAAACGGATGGCCAGAGTTTGATCTCATCATCCTGGGCATGGGAAATGACGGACACACTGCCTCCATTTTCCCGCACGAAATTCAATTGCTGCACGATGCAAAAATCTGCGCTGTAGCAACCCATCCGGAATCCGGACAAAAGCGCGTAAGCCTGACCGGAGCGGTGATCAACAATGCAAAAGAAGTGAGTTTTCTGGTTACCGGTAAATCGAAGACCGACCGCGTGAACGAGATCTTCAACAAACTGGATGGCTACAAAGAATTGCCGTCGACCTACATCAATCCAACGCACGGTCAGCTGACCTTTTACTTCGACAAAGACGCCGCAGCTAAAATCAGTTAGCATGGGCAAAATGCAGCCAATGAAATTCAGATCGGTTGAAGAAATGCTGGATTTTCTTCCCGAGAATGAATTGGCTGTTGTGGAAAAACTTCGGGATATGATTTATGCAAACATTCCCGAAGTTCGCGAGAAGCTATCCTACAATGTTCCCTATTTCTCCATTCATTCGCGCATTTGCTTCATCTGGCCTTCGGCCATCCCTTGGGGTAAAGTCGAGCGCCACGGCATCAAACTCGGATTTTGCAAAGGCCACTTGCTTCACGACGAGCTGAACTACCTCGAAAAAGAGAACCGAAAAGAAGTGTACTGCAAAACTTACTACAAGCCGGAGGATATCGATGAGGATTTACTGAAGACTTTCCTATTCGAAGCTGTTGAGATCGATCGCATGACAGCTGTGGGAAAACCGAGATAAAGAAATTCCGCCATCCATCACTTCCCCCTTCTTTCACTCAGGAATTTTGCACCAATTGTTGCGTCGGAATAACCTCAATTTAACAATCCCCGAAATTTTATTTGCTACTTTCCCAATGCGGGAACCGGACAAAAAGTTCTCGACATTTGAAAGTCATAGAAACGAAACAAAAGGGTAGCAAAAAAGATGAAACAATACCTGGAAGCCTATTGGGAATTGATCGGAAAACTGGAAGAGAATTCCCCAAAGATTGAACTGGACGAACTGGATGTTTTGCGCTTTGATTTCGAGTCGGAAGCGCACGATTTGTTGCCCGGAATGGAAGAATATTGCTGCCATCAACACAAGGACCATTTCGACGCTAACCAATCGTTTTTTCACGATATTGGCACCTTCGACAACCAGATTCAGATTAAAGACATTGACATCGCCGAGAACAAGCAATTTGAATACATGATCTTCCGACCAAAAAGTGAGTCGATCTCTCGGGAAGCCATTTTCCTGTTCCACGGGTTCAATGAGAAAAACTGGAATAAATATTTGACCTGGGCCCAGTATTTAGCCGAAACAACCCGGAAACCGGTCATCCTTTTCCCTATGGCTTTTCACATGAACCGAACACTTTCCATTTGGAGCGACAAACGAAAAATGTTCCTAATGAGCGAAAAGCGGCGGCAAATGTTTCCCAATATTGTCAACTCGTCGCTGACGAATGTCGCGATTAGTATGCGACTGCACAGCCGCCCGCAGCGTTTTATCTGGTCAGGACTGCAAAGCTACTACGATGTGATTCGATTTATTGATCAGGTTCGGGAAGGTAGTCATACGGTATTGCACGCTGACACACAGTTCCATGTGGTCGCCTATTCTATTGGCTGTCTGCTTTCGGAAATCTTGAAGTTAGCCAACCCTAAAGGCTATTTTACCAAATCCAAATTGGCCTTATTTTGCGGAGGGCCGGTCTTCAACCGCCTGTCGCCGGTATCAAAATTCATTATCGACAGCGAGGCCAACGTCGCCCTCTATTCGTATTTGATTGAGCATTTCGAGAAACACACTGCCAAGGATAAGCATCTTCAACACTACATTAAAGGCCCTCACGCGGAAGGTCATATTTTTCACGCCATGCTGAACTACAATGAAAATCGCGCGTACCGTGAGCAGCTTTTTCGAAATGTGAGCGACGATTTAATGGCCATTGGACTCGAACAGGACGAAGTGATTCCATCGTACGAGATTGTGAACACGCTGCAAGGCGCCAACCGGGATATCCGGATTCCGGTTCACATTGTCGATTTTGAGTTTCCTTACAACCACATTGCCCCCTTTCCGGCAGTGGCTAAAAACAGCGAACTGATTGATCGGGAGTTTCGAAATATTTTCGGAAAGATTGCTGACTTTATTACCGCTTAGTTAGCGTAAAATCTCTTCAATCACCCTTCCACTGCAATGCGATGGGATGTCGTAGCCAAGGATATCGAAAATCGTTGGCACCATATCGATGGCATCAACTTCGCCCCGGTAACGACCGCTGTGAATGCCACTTCCCATCCAGATCATTGGAATGTGCGTATTGTCCGTGTACACCACTTTGCGGTATTTAAACTGTGGTTGCCAGCCATCCTCGAGCATAAACAGAATATCGCCCGAACGCTTAAAGTTGTATGATTTTGAAATTGTCGTCAGCAAACTGGTCGCATAGTCTCCTTGTTCAAAACCCGATGACGGCAAGGCGATTTTCACCCCTTCGAACTGGTTAATGAACGACGCCGCTTTGCTCATGAATTCATCAATCGAAATCTTTTGTTTCTCGATCAATTGCCGGTTGAAATAGATTTGCTGATCCATCACAAACTCAACCCAGTTTCCCTGTCCGTAAGTGATATTCAAATACGATTTCAACAGAGCAACCATACTTTCAGGCGACACGTAGCCGGCAGGCATATTGTATTGCTGTTGTAAAAAATCGACTGAGTAGGAAGAAGAGCATGATGAGGTAAGAATGACCAATGTGTTAGCCAATCCAATGTTTTTATCCACATAATCGAGCAAACCGGCGATATCCTGATCCAAGCGCAAATAAGTATCTTCCATTTCCACAGACGACGGCCCGAACAGGTTATTGGCGAAGTCCATAGACGAAAAATTGATAGTAAGCAAGTCAGGAACATCATCGCGTCCCAAGCGTTCATTTTCAATCAGGTTGACCGCGAAATCTTTGATCAGGCGATTGCCGTAGGGCGTTGTCTTCAGCACCCGGTAACTACCTTCTGTAGAGATCAATTTTTTCAAATCATACGGGAAGGTGTTCCATTTTTCGTAATAGCCTCGTTCAAATGTATTGTCATCTTCAACGCTTGCCTCGTAGCTCCCCATCGGCAACAAGGTTGTCCAATCACGATTGGCGAATGATTCAACCATCTGCTTGGCATTAAAGCTGAAGGCCCACGATGGAAACTGATCCACGTAATAAGAACTGGAAATCATATTTCCGGTTTGGTTATCCATCCAGTAGGCACCATCCGCCGCGTGACCGGACGAAAGTACGGCGCTGTAATCATTCAAACTAACCGAAAACACTTTGGCGTTTCCGTTGGTCGAAAGTTTTAGTCCATCACCTAAAGTCGGGCTTAACAGCTGTTTCGCCGAACGTTGTCCTTCATTCGAGTCACTCCCAACAGTAATGTAATTCTTATCTTCTACAGCATCCACCTGTTTCTCTTTCAGGCGATCCATCCAAATTTCATTGATAATCCCGTGACGGTCCGGATAGGCTCCGGTCATCAAAGTGGGAACGCCAGTCACACATTTCTGAATGTGCAGGTTCATGCTGGCGTTGGAACAAACAGCACCATGATTGACCAGGCGCAGAAAACCGTCGTTCTGAAACTTATCGGCATATCGCACAAGGTAATCGCTCCGCATCTGCTCCACATTGATAACCAATACCAACTTGGTTTTCGGGCTGGCCGAAGATTGCCCTCTAGCTGCACCAAAGCTGAAAACAGACAGGATTAGGAAGATTGAAAGTTCTCTGAATAATATTTTCATAGCTGTTTGTTCTTGAAAAGTCCCAAAAATAAGAAAAATGCGCTGATAAGTTCAAAAATCCATACAAATCCTTAACAAACCGTCATTCTAACTATTTAACTGAAAAAGAACAAACTAACTTTCAAGTTGTCAAAAAAGTCACAGCGAATTTGAAAAAATGTGTGCGGACACATCATTTTTTGACTATATTGCCGGTCACTCCTCTATCCTCAACCTGCTTTGTGAAATAATCCTTGAGAAACAGTATAACTTCAAATTGAATTTTTATGTCGAAAAAGAACAACAAAATTGTGGTTGCATTGCTGGTAGTGGGCGTCATGTTCTTTGCTATTGGGTTTGCACTTGGTATCAACAGCTACCTTATTCCGTTGCTTAAAAATGCACTAAACGTATCTTCAGGTGAGTCTTACCTTATCCTGGCTGCTACTTTCTCTGCATTCCTGATTTTTGGTTACCCGGCTTCGTTGGTGATCGGCAAAATCGGTTACAAAAACACGATGACCCTTTCGTTCCTGATGTTTGCCGTTGGTTTTTTGCTGTACCTGCCATCGGCAAGTAACGAAAGTCTGCCGCTTTTCCTGTTGGCATCATTCGTAAGTGGTATGGGAAATGCCTTCCTTCAGGCATCAGTAAACCCGTACATTACCATTTTAGGACCTATTGACAGTGCGGCAAAACGTATGAGTTTCATGGGTATTGCCAACAAACTGGCCTGGCCGGTAGCACCCTTATTCCTGTCGCTGGTAATTGGTAAAAGTGTTGAAAATGTACAGTTGGCCGACATCACGCTGCCATTCTACATTATTATCGGCATCTTCCTGTTGTTGGGTGTTTTGGCTTACTTCTCACCGCTTCCTGAAGTGAAAGCTGCAGGTGAAGACGAAGACAGCGCCGAAGAATGTGCCTATGCTGCCAACAAAACATCAATCTGGCAATTCCCGCACTTGCTGCTGGGTGTTTTAGCCTTATTCCTGTATGTTGGGGTTGAAACAATCTCGCTGAGTACCCTGGTTGACTATGCACAAAGTATCAATCTGCCGAACGCTGAGTATTACGCGTGGATTGCCCCCATCGGGATGGTTATCGGCTACATTTGCGGTATCATTTTCATTCCGCGTGTCATTTCACAGGCAACAGCTCTGTTGATTTGTTCTATCTTGGCCATCTTCGGATCCATCATGGTGGTGTTTACTCCTGAAGCCATTTCAATCTGGTTCATCGCCTTTATGGCCGTGGGTTGCTCATTGATGTGGCCGGCTCTGTGGCCGCTGGCAATGACTGAACTGGGTAAATTCACCAAAGCAGGTTCATCGTTGATGGTCATCGCCATTGTGGGTGGTGCATTAATCCCAACGCTGTACGGTTTTGCAAAAGACAGCTTTGGACCGCAAAAAGCTTACTGGGTTTGTATTCCATGCTTCCTGTATATTCTTTACTACGCGCTGAAAGGCCACAAAGTAAGAAGCTAATTCGCGAAGAAAATATTCATAAAAAAATCCGGGACGACAATCCCGGATTTTTTATGCTCTGTATTTGAGTTATTCTTTTGTTCTAAATTGAATCGGAGTGCAAATACGATTTGATGTTTTCCCGTGTGATGATCTCCAACGGGAACAAATCGTTTACCGGAGGTTGTTTTTTGAACAACAGGTAATTCACCAGGAAGTTAATTCCCCGAACCGCCTGTTTGCGCGGATTCTGGTGAATCAGGAAGTTGATCACCCCTTCGTACATATAGTGAATGTTGTCTTTCAGCAAGTCGTAACCAACCAGCGCCACATTCTTTTTGCCGGCCTTGTCCAACACTTGGGCTGTCAGGTGAGTACCTTTCGATGTTGCCACAAAAATACCGTCGATTGTTCGCTTACTCAGTACATCCTGGAGCTCGCGCATAAAAGCAGCATCGTTGAAATCGGTGAATTCGTACGACTCAATATTAAAATCGGTCAGATTGTTACTGGTGAAATAATCGCGAAACCCTTTTTCCTTTTCCTTCACGTGCATCGCGTTCAGTTTCTCTTCGTACACGTGCACCACCAAAATATTCCCTTTTGTTCCCAACTTGGTCGCAATCATTTCGGCCCCCACTCTACCGCTCTGGTAAAGGTCCTGGCCGATAAAGCTTAATGGATCAGCTTCGGGAATGTTCGTGTTGAAAATCACATAGGGGATATTCCGTTCTTTCAAATCACCGAAAAACTCCAGCGATTCGTGATACTGAATCGGTGCCAGCAAAACACTGTCCGGGTTGAAATCAAGAATTTTCTTGGACACCTGTTTAAACGACTTTTTATCGTACAGGTTGAAGTAGAATGACTCGATACGAACGTTGTACTGTGCCCATTCTTCGGTTGCTTTAAATATTCCGGAACCCGATTGATTCCAGTAATCATCCAAAGCCGGATCCGGCAACATCGCCGCTATTCTGTAAACTTTATTCGATCCCAAGGTACTGGCGATCAGATTCGGTTTGTAGCCGGTCTTTTCGAGTGCTTCGAGCACTTTTGCCTTGGCCTTCTCCGAAATCTTTCCCCGCTCGTGCAAAACGCGGTCAACGGTAGCTACCGAAACACCTGCGAGTTCGGCCACATCTTTGATACGAATATTTTTAAACTGATCCATCTAGTAATAATTCGAGTCTGTAAATTTAACGTCTAGCTGATGCAAAAATGAATTGTGAATTAGGCATGTTTGCGCACACAAAGATACAATATTATTAAACTGATCTTAATCCACGCCTCTAATTTATGGATAAATTAACATCTTAGTAACTGAAAATCTGCATTTTATTTCACTCCTGTCCCCATTAACTGCTTTTTCAACATGGAAAACGCTATCAATAAATGACTTTACACATTTTACGATTTACAAGTCCGACTAATTTTGCGCCCACCAAACAATAAAAATACACAGATGAAAATTGTTGCTTTTGAGACGAGAGAGGATGAACGCCCGACGTTCAGGAAGTTGGAACAAAAACACCAAATTGAGATTGTTTGCCTGCCGGAGGAAATATCGAAACAAAATATTGGACTGACGAAAGGAGCCACTGCCATTTCAATTTTAGGACACAGCCAGATAAATGCGGAATTGCTGAACCTGTTGAAGGAAAATGGCATTGACTTCGTTTCAACCCGAACTGTTGGCTACAACCACATCGACCTGGAAGAAGCCAATAAACTGGGCATCCGTGTTGCCAATGCTTACTACGATCCGCATGGGGTTGCAGACTACACGGTGATGCTGATCCTGATGTCGCTACGCAAATACAAGCAAGCAATGTGGCGCGCCAACGTAAACGACTACTCGCTAAAAGGATTGAAAGGCCGTGAAATGCGCAACCTTACGATCGGCGTGGTTGGCACCGGGAATATCGGGGCACAGGTAATTCAAAATCTTTCAGGTTTTGGTAGCCGCCTGCTAGCTTTCGACACCCGCAAAAACCCCAAAGTGGAAAGTTTGGTAGAATACATGCCGTTGGAACAACTGTATGCCGAGGCCGACATTATCAGTTACCACGTGCCGCTGCTCGCAAGTACTCACCGCATGGTTAACCGAGAAACCTTGGCACAAATGAAGGACGGCGTGGTATTGATCAACTGTTCTCGCGGCGAACTGATGAACGTGAGCGATGTCATCGACGCTATTGAGTCGCATAAAATTGGAGCGCTGGCGATGGATGTTTTTGAAAACGAAACCGGCATTTACCACCAGGACCGTCGGACAGACATTATCAGCAACCGCGACATGGCCTACATTCGCCAGTTCCCGAATGTCATCATGACCCAACACATTGCCTTTTATACCGATGCTGCCGTTGAAACCATGGTAGAATGCGGCGTCGAGAGTTTGTGCGACTTTGTTGCCAAAGGCGAAACCAGTCGCGAAATCCTCGCCCGTTAACAAGAAATAACATCTCCCCGGAGATCTTCAATAGAAACACAGCAAACGAAACTGTGTTTCTATTCAACTTCCATTATCTTGCATCTGCAAATACCTATTTGATTCGTATGCTGGATATCATTAATACTTTCTTTCTCCTTTTCGCCGTCATCGACCCCATTGGTACAGTACCTGTCTTCCTTTCGGCCACTCAAAATTTCGATGTGCCCGAGAAGAAAAAGATCGCAGTGCGGGCTTCAATCACGGCTGCCATCATTTTAATCTTTTTTATTGTCGTTGGGCAACTCATTATCGAAGGCATGGAAGTGACCCTGGATGCGTTCCAGATATCCGGTGGCATCATCCTCTTCCTTTTTGCGTTGACCATGATTTTTGGTGAAGGAAAACCGGAGAACGAAATCCACATGATCAAAGATTTCAAGCGGGTGACCATTTTCCCGATTGCCATTCCGTCCATCGCTTCTCCCGGAGCCATTATGGCCGTAGTTTTACTAACCGACAACCACATGTATTCGATCGGGCAGCAGGCTGTCACAACCTTTTTAATGCTGATCGTTGTCGCCATCACTGCCGTGCTGCTGGTCGTTGCCCGCTACATCCAAAGCTGGATTGGCGAGCAGGGCATTACCGTCATCAGTAAAATCATGGGGCTCATCCTGGCTTCGTATGCCACTCAAAGTATTCTCTCGGGCCTGAAAAGCTTCTTCATGAGTTAGTAAGCGGAGATTTCCTCAAGCCATACTTGGGGTTAAAAGGGAATTAACCTTGATCCCGAAACCAGACTCAACATACGAGTTCTTCGTCCTATCGGACTGATTTTCCTTTTTGGCTTGACCCTAAAAGGAAACAAAAAACTCAAGACTTATTTTTATCATCAGGCGTCAACTCCTGAAAGCTAAGTTCAGCCGGGTGATCTCCTCCTAACGTCGGAGCTTCCCGGTTTCACTAAGCTTCCAGTTCGTTTCTCACCTTCAATAAAAAGTAGGCCGAAAGCGATCCAAGCCAATTTATTACTTCCGTCACTTGTATTCTATTGATTTCAATAGCCTCCAATCCCTTCCAATTGCCTTCCGCCATTACAATGATTTCCTTGAACACGGATAGTTCAACTGTCTTTCATTTAACTATCTTTGCCGCCGATTTAAAAATTGAAGCATGATTTCAGCAGACGGATTAACGGTCGAATTTGGCGGCCAAACGCTATTCAAGGATATTTCATTCGTTGTGAATGAAAAGGACCGCATCGCCCTGATGGGGAAAAACGGTGCCGGTAAATCAACGCTTTTAAAGTTGATGGCCGGTGTGCAAAAACCGACGCGCGGTAAAGTTTCGGCTCCCAAAGAAGCCGTCATTGCGTACCTGCCCCAGCACCTGATGCACGAAAGCGACCGTACGCTTTTCGAGGAAGCGTCGCAGGCTTTTGCCGAAGTGCTGGACATGCAAAAAAAGCTGGACGAGCTGAATCATGAGCTAACCGTGCGCACCGACTACGAATCGGACGAGTACAGCCAGATTATTGAGCAAGTATCTGAACTAAGCGAGAAGCTTTACAGCCAGGGCGAGATTAATTTCGATGCTGAGGTTGAAAAGATTTTGCTGGGGCTTGGTTTCCTGCGCGAAGATTTCAACAAACCCAGCAGCGAATTCAGCGGTGGCTGGCGCATGCGTATCGAGCTGGCCAAAATCCTGCTTCAAAACCCGGATCTGATCCTGTTGGATGAGCCTACCAACCACCTCGACATCGAGTCGGTGCAGTGGCTGGAAGAATTCCTGATCAACAACTCGAAAGCGGTGATCGTGATTTCGCACGATAAGAAATTCATCGACAACATCACCACCCGCACCATCGAGGTGACCATGGGCCGCATTTACGACTACAAAGTCAACTACAGCAAATACCTGGAGCTGCGTGCCGAGCGCCGCGAGCATCAGCAAAAACAATACGACGAGCAGCAAAAAATGATTGCCGAGAACCAGGCTTTCATTGAGCGCTTCAAAGGAACCTACTCGAAAACCCTGCAAGTGCAGTCGCGCGTGAAGATGCTCGAAAAGCTGGAACTGGTTGAAGTGGACGAAGTGGATACTTCGCACCTGAAGCTGCGTTTCCCGCCATCACCTCGCTCGGGTAGCTACCCGGTAATTGCCGAACATGTGGGTAAAAGCTACGACGATTTCCTGGTGTTTAACGATGCCAGCTTTACCATTCAGCGTGGAGAAAAAGTAGCATTCGTGGGAAAAAACGGTGAAGGGAAATCGACCATGATCCGTGCCATTATGAAGGAACTGGAGCACGAAGGCAACATTCAGTTGGGCCACAATGTGCAGATCGGTTACTTCGCCCAGAACGAAGCTTCATTGCTCGACGAGCAACGCACGGTTTTCCAAACCATCGACGATGTGGCTGTGGGAGACATCCGCACCAAGATAAAAGATATTCTCGGCGCTTTCATGTTTGGGGGCGAGGACTGGGATAAGAAAGTTGGCGTGCTTTCGGGCGGCGAGCGTACCCGTCTGGCGATGATTAAACTCTTGCTGGAACCGGTGAACCTGCTCATTCTCGATGAGCCGACCAATCACCTGGACATCCGCACAAAGGACATTCTGAAGCAGGCGTTGCTGGAATTCGACGGAACACTGATTCTCGTTTCCCACGACCGCGACTTCCTGGATGGCATGGTGTCCAAAGTGTACGAATTTGGAAACAAGCGCGTGAAAGAACACCTGGAGGGCGTGACCGAATTCCTGGCCCGTAAAAAAATGGAACACCTCAACGAGCTGGAGAAAAAAAATAAATAGCGATTTGAGACTAGTTATTGAGGGTTTCACTTCAAGTGAAGCCCTCAATTGAATTTGCTAGCAGGTAACATGAAACATGGCAATCACTTTTCCTTCCAACACATTCCACACTTTGGCTGCTGTTGGTGTTGTAACCAGTTTCACCGGGCATTCCTTCTCCCGAAAAAATAAGTCAGCTTCCGTCGACAGTTCAATGTAGCCAATTTGCCCGGTACCAATAATCAGCTCCAGTGCACCTTCTTCGTAAATCTGCACAGCCTCTTCCAGCGAAATTTTGTGTGATGTGCCATACTTGGCTTTCGACAGACGCTTCTTGCGTTTTTCCACATGACCATCCAACCGAATGAGGATGTCGTATTCATAGCGTTTTCCGCCAACTTCAATGCTTCCGAACCCCGTTTTCGTAATTTGTGGTAACATCGCTTTACCTCCTCCCTTTTTCCGAATAAGGTATACGCAATTAATTGGAAATGGGTATGCGAGTTATTGAAGTTCAAGTTTTTGGGGACGGTTGAGTACTTTTACTCATAAGAAAAACGGGACACAATGAGACACATGCCTAGCGCATCGGCAAAGTTCCGTGACACTGTGCTGATAATAAACGTTACTCTTACAAAACACACATTGATCCAATGACTTCAAATTTCCTAGGCATTCGCCCCCAATGTCCTCCATCACATGATGGTGTGAATAGACACAACATCGGAGCGCGCATGCTCAGTAGATATTAATTTCTTAGCTCACACACTTTACCTAATTTAATGGACGGTATCATCAATTGACATCTTCTTGTTTATTTCCAGTTGAGAAACAACTCTAAATTCGAGTTCCTTGAACTTTTTTGTAATATTCTTGAGTTTTTTGACAATAGCTTCAATCCCACGCCCTGAGAATTCATTTTCCTGAAGTGCTTCAATTAGCAATAAGTCGTTTACGGTAGATTTCACCCAGTCAATATCTGTTTTGTAGCCACAAACAGCTAATGCCCCCGTTCTTTTGAGAAATCTTGCTATGTTTCTCCTATCTATATTCAACGTACTGCATGAACCAAAAATTAAAACTCTTCCTTTACATTTATCCTCAAGGATTTCGGATAGTTCATCGAGTGTGATGTCATCATCCGCTAAGGACAACGAATTTTCACTACCATGAAACGCAAGATATAGAATTGGAAAGTCATCATACTGTTTCAATCCCCATTTGTTCAAGTAAAACTTCATTTCAACTTTTGTAGCGCAGTTTTTATGAATGTATCTGACAGTTCCTCTTTTCTCAAGAAGCTGTAAAACTGGCTCAATCGTAGATTGATATTTCAAATTAACATCCCACATGCCTTCAAGGCAGAATACATTCTTCATTTGATTCTTTTTCCTCATAACATTTACGTTAAATTAATCCATTTATTTTTCAGTCGGTCGTTAGGTTTTAGAAATCGTTTGTCCACTCAAATCCTACAATTGCCCGATTCGCCCGGTCAATCACTGATCACCGTCTTTCCTTCCACTCCGGATAATCTTTCAGCACCACTTCGGGCCAGAAACCATACCACTCGTAGCCCACGCGGCGGTCGAAGGAAATGTCTTTCAAGTCGTACACAATCGTACCGTCAATCAGCGACAGGAACGGTTCTCCTTTTTCGAGGTCGTAATAACGGGCCCACACAGGCCGTGCGGTAGAGTCGGGTACAAACTCGCGGTCGAAATCGATGGTGGTTTCGTGGTAAGGGCGCTCCTCAATCGGGAAATTGCCGTAACGGTGGCCGGTGATTTTGGCTGCTTCGAGCCAGGCGACCGATGATTCGATGGCAGCCATAACAGCCGAATCGGGCTGCTCAATCCGCATCAGGAAGAGGATGATGTCGCAACTTTCGCGCGCAGTCACCGAAGGGTGCTCGTAAGCCCTCCCCTGCACCGGCGCATAGGTGTCGAAATCGTGCTGCTGGCACCAGGCCGTTTTCACACCGTTAATCGACACCTGGCATTTCAAGATCACCTGTAATCCGCGCTCGTACGCCGCCAACAGTTTGGTACGCATGTCGGGCTGCAGCCAGTTGTAGTTCGAATCGTTGGTTTTCACATCCAACAGCAGGTCCATGATGCCCGTCATCACATCGTCATTGAAGGTGACCACGTCGGCATCCCAACCGCGCCAGCCTCCAGTTGGGTATTCGGTATTCAGAATGTATTGAAAGCCTTTTTCGGCTGCATCGCGATATTTCTGGTCGCCGCTTTGTCCGTAAACCGCCGACAGGTATTCAATCTGTGGAAAAATGTTCCGGTTGTCGTAAGTGCTTTGGCGATAGTGTTCGCTCAGGTCGTTTACCACCGAGTCGCGCGGAACCAGGGTCAGCCAGTCGATATTTTTGGGCCAGCCTCCATCTTCATTTTGATAGGCCAGCAGATTGTCGGCAATACCAATGATATCGGCCGTATCCAACCGGTCGGTACTGTGAATGCGGCTGTACAGGTTCCAGTGATGAATGCCGTCCTCAAATTTCGACAGGTCGATGTAGCTGTATTTTTTGGCTTCGGGTTGATGCATACAAGCGGCCAATGCGGCCAGGCATAAGAAAAGGATGATTGGTTTTATTGATTTCATGTTTGGTTTTATTTCGTCGTCAATACAAAGAAAGCAGCTTTGCTTTTAATCAGGCAATTGATCCAGCACGTTTTTCAGATCACGGATCAAATCGTCGGCATCCTCCAATCCCACCGAGAGGCGGAAAATTCCTTCTCCGGCATAGTCATTCCAGGATTCCTGCTGCTGCTCAGTTGCAAATTTGAAGGAGGTTTCCAGTAAATCGGCCGAGTGCAGGTAGAAAATCAGCGAGCGGTGATGCCCCAACGAAACAGCATAGTGAATCACCTGCAACTGCTTCGAGAAATCGACCGCTGCCTTTTGACCGTTCTTCAGCTGGAAAGTCAGCATGCCCGAGAAATTCCGCATCTGCTTTTTCGCCAACTCGTGCTGCGGGTGCGACTCCAGCCCGGGGTAGATCACGCGCAATACCTTGGGATGGCTTTCCAGGAAACGAGCCACCGCCATCGCATGATCGGCATGGGCTTTCATGCGGATGGGCAAAGTTGCCATGCCCCGCATAATCAGCCAGGCATTAAACGGACTAATAATTCCACCCAAACGAATGGCCGTGCTTTTGCGCATCGGTGCCAATAACCGTTTACTCCCCACAACGGCACCACCAATGGCATCGCCATGGCCGCCCATGTATTTGGTTAGCGAGTGAATGACCAAATCGGCACCAAGTTCCAGTGGCTGTGTTGCCAGTGGTGTGGCAAAAGTTGAATCGACAGCCAGCAGTGCCCCATGCTCATGAGCCAGTTTGGCAGCCGCTTCAATATCCGTCAATCGTAACAGCGGGTTGCAGGGCGTTTCAATGTAGACCAGCTTCGTGTTGGGCTGAATCGCTTTTTCAACGGCTCCCAAATCAGATGTATTCACTTTGGTGACGCTGATGTTCAGCTTCGGAATTAGCTCGTTGGTCATTTCGGACATCGCGGCATAAGCCACATCGCTCACCACCGCATGATCGCCGGCCTGCAGAAAATGAAACAGCGTTGCCGAAATGGCGGCCATACCACTACCAAAGGCAATCGCCGACTCCCCTCCTTCCAGCGCAGCCACTTTTTCTTCCAACTGATGGATGGTGGGATTACCCCAGCGGGTGTAAATCCAGGCCGCATCTTCGTCCATCTCCTCCACCGAAAAACCGGCATCGGCATCGGTTAAAAAGGTGGTTGACATCGCAATATTGGGAGCAGAAGCCCTGCTCACCGGATCGGGTTCTTCGCCACAATGAATCGCTTTCGTCCTCTCCCCGATCTGAAATTCTATTTTCGACATAATCTCTTATTTTTTGAATCCCCCAAGTTACCAAGCTTAGCCGAATACCTGATGCGTATAAAAGTGGATTTTACGAAAAAGATTCCCGCGGGAAAGCCTGATTCCGCTGAAAACATCTTCGATTTGTTTTGAAGAAGTGAATTAACCCAAGCTCGAGTAATATCGTATGCCTAATTACCAATCGAGAAACCCGAATCACGCGAAGGCACATGTATAAGCGGCAAAATGGCGGTCAGGAATTTCTGGAGAGGTTGCAGCGAGTTATCGAAGAAAACCTTTCCAACAGCGATTTCGGAGTCTCTGAACTGGCGAGAGAAATCGGGATGAGCCGTTCCGCATTGTATGCCAGAGTTAACCTGCTTACCCGTAAGTCTGTTTCCTGTTACATCCGCGAAATTCGTTTGGCAAAGGGCTTGCACCTGTTGAAAAATTCAGAGTTGACGATTTCGGAGGTGGCTTATGAAGTTGGCTTTGGCAGTCCCAGCTATTTTATCAAATGCTTTCACGATTACTATGGTTTTCCCCCGGGAGAAGTCAAACAAGGCGAGAATACACAAATTAATCCCGATGCCGTTCATACGCGCGAAAAGAAGCCTACCAGCTCGAAAAGCAAACGCAAATGGACATATCGAATCGTAGCAGCATTGGCAATGATTCTTATCGCAGTTTCAATCATTGCTATTAAACCTTTTTCGTCTTCCAACGATATCGGCACAAAATCCATCGCTGTGCTACCTCTGAAAAACCTCAACAAAGACCAGGAAACTCAAATTTTAGCAGATGGCATTATGGAAGATATTCTTACCCGCCTGACGCACGTTAGCATGTTTCATATCAAATCGAGTAGCTCGACAGAAAAATATAGAGACTCCCAAAAGACGACGACAGAAATTGCAAAAGAACTGAATGTAAGATATGTGCTGGAAGGCAGTCTGCTAAGAGAAGGTGAAAAGATCCGCCTATACATCCAACTAATCGATGCCAAAAACGACAATCATATCTGGTCTGCTCACTATGAAAGAGATTTAACGGGAATTCTGGTGTTTGTTGCAGAGGTTTCTCGACAAGTGGCAGATGAACTCGAGGCCGTACTGACTCCTCAGGAACAAAAAGATATCGAGAAACAATACACTCTAAATACCAGTGCCTACGAAGACTATTTGAAAGGCCGGTATTTTTGGTCTCGAAGAACCCCCGAAGACCTGCAAAAAAGTGTCGTCTATTTCAACCGGGCAATTCAAACGGATCCAAATTACAGTCTGGCTTACGCAGGTTTAGCTGATTCATACTTTATCATGATATACTGGGGTTGGTATCCGCAACGCGAAGGATATATCCGGGCTAAGGAGTTTGCCTTAAAAGCCCTTGAGCAGGACAATCGCCTTGCTGAAGCACATGCCGTACTAGGCGGTATAGCGCTTTGGTTCGACTTAAACAACCTGGAAACGGCGGAACATGAATTTCGACTTGCGATCGAACTTAACCCAAATTTTGCAGTTGCCCATCAATATTACGGGGAATATCTGATGATCAGAGGCCGTTTCGAGGAAGCAACCGAACAATTGGATAAAGCAATTCAACTCAATCCAAATGCTCCGGCAACCTATGCCGTCAGAGCCCGTGTTTGTTACAATCAAGGAAATTTTGAAGAAGCGTTAAAAGACTCCAAAAAAGTGTCGGAACTGAACGGTTTTTACCAAACCACGCGAGTATTAAACTTTCAAATATACGTACGAACCGGGAAAAATAAACAGGCTATCGATGAGCTGAAAGCACTTTTCCAAATTGAAGAGCCCGATTCCGATCCACTAATTCTGGATAAAATTTATGCCGCTAAAGGGATAACAGGTATTATTGACTGGCTTATTCGTTGGCTTTTAACAAAAGGCTCGGACAATAACCGAACCGGATTATTTAACGATAACGGGAAAATTGCTGCCTTATATATGCTTGAAAATAAACCGGACTCGAGTCTGATATTTCTGAAGCAGCATTTTTTGTCTACATCACCAACACGCTTCAGCAATAAATACAGCCTCGACTTTAAACCACTTCGTGATGATCCCCGCTTTGATGCGCTGATAAAAAAACTGGGGTTGGAAAACATGTAGCACAACTTCGATCATTATGCACTTATCCCAGCGTCGACAGGAAACAACGCAGACGAAATCGCAACTTTTCTGCTTCAACGCGACATAGTTTAAATCAATTCGTCAATTTTTAAAGCCTATGGAACATGTGTCATATGTGTTGCGCGGGCTTTCTTCGGAACTTATAGGTCGGATTAAATCGATTTCAAGCCGACATGTTAAACCAAAAACTAAGAACTATGAAAGCATTGTTAAAACTCCTGTTTTTACTGGCAGGCATGGGGCTCGCCGTGATGTGTTCCGAATCCGACATCATTAATGAAGACCTGTCTGACTCAAATCTGAAAAGCGCCCGCATCGTGAATCATGATGCACCCGGTCTGGATCAGGACCGCTGGGTCACGATGAAAAATCTTGATCTTGATATTCACTACCGGATCATCGGGAAAGGTCCCATCGACCTTGTATTTCTTCCGGGATGGACAAACCCTCTGACTGTTTACAGCAAACAATTTGACTACTTCCGGGATAAGGCACGCTGCATTTATGTCGATTTTCCTGGTCAAGGAATGAGCAATGCTCCGGTGCCCGGTAATCCGATGGATGCCGACAATCCGGGTTTCCAGTATACAGCTGAGCTTTTAGCCGAAGCGGTCTACGATGTTGTGAAAAAAGAAGGACTCCACCAATTTGTTGCGGTTGGATTCAGCATGGGTCCCGCAATCTGGGCAATGTTCGAACGCAACTACCCCGGTATGATCACGAAATTGGTTGCCATTGATGGCGACATTGCTCCTTGGCCAACCGATCCTACTGAAAGAGATGCCCGTCAGGCAGTCCGCGAAGCAACCTATTGGGCAGAACTCTCCTGGGATGAGACAATCAAAGAAATGCTGGTTGCCTTTCTGATTCCGCCGGAACTGGCAGGAGACGATGCCGAAGAGCTAAAAGAGTTCGGAAAATATTTTATCACCTATCCGTCTGATATTCTTGCCGACATGGCTTATAACATCGAAGCTGAGAATGTTCAGGAACTGGTCGGTTGGGCTTACCCGATTCTGGCATTCTATTCTGATCCGGATACCGATATGGAAAAGGTGAACCTGGTCTATCCAAATAACACCACTTACTTTTTCCCCGGTGGCGGGCACGTCATTCATTGGATGTTTCATGAAGAAATAAATCCGATGATTTGGGAATTTGTAAAAGACAAACCCGGTAAAAAATATTGACCTAATTCTATGTAAAAACCAAAACAATGAAAACAATAGTCAGATTATTATTCGCTGTTCTCCTCATTTTAGCAAGTTGCTCCAAGGATGATGACTTTGCTCCGGAAAACAGCAACGATTACAATTTGAAATCTGCAGAAACCAGATCTGTCAATATTGACTTTTTGAGTGAATATTACGGACCGCTAATTTGCGATGGCGAAGTTGTGGATATTTTGTACGTACCTCTGGAGTCAGAACTAACATCACATGCAACACTCCACACGTCCGATGGAAAGCTAGTCTGGATGAAGGTTCATTTTATGGTAACAATTACCGGTCAGTTAACCGGCGAGACTTACAGAGTAAACGACCAAACGACTCTAACCTTTGATGAAAACGGGGAGATGGGTATGATTACCTATCACGTTCATGCGAAGAGTGACAACGGCTCTCATGTAAATCTATTCTTCGACTTCGATCCGAATGATCTGACATTTGAATTTATTCGAGGCGTCTGTCTGCAAAATAATGCTAACTGATTTAATTCGAACGATGAAAGTCAAGTTGACTATGAGAAACCTGGGGTTCAGTTTTCCGATCATTGCACAAATGCAGTTGATTGAAAGAAAGCGATAAGAACTTACATTTCCCCTTGTCACATATCTATAACTTAAAAGAATTAAAATCAACGTAAAAACTGGTCCTGGATTTCTCTCCTTGTCGATTTAATCCGATAAACTCCCCAGCGATACAGTTTTCCCCTTTGTCCGACAAAAGATTCATGTTGGGCAAAGGGGTTTTCTGTAGATACGGGCAATTACCGGGCACCTTGGGAGTTAAACAAAATAGCTTGAAATCCGTACAATCCGGCAACGCACTATTCACAACAGCCACCCCGAAAAAACCATTATCACCAAACCGGGAAAAGGGATGAATAGACGGCAATTTTCGGATTCTGAATTCGTCGACAAGCTAAGCCTGATTATTGAAGACAACCTGAAGAACGAGAAATTCGGTGTTTCCGAACTTGCCCGGGAAATTGGAACCAGCCGCACCAATCTATACCAAAAAGTCAAATCAATCACACACAAGTCAGTCAGCCGTTTTATCAGCGAAATTCGTTTGAAAAAAGCCATGGAGCTTTTAAAACAAACCGCGCTGAATGTTTCAGAAGTGTCTTATGAGGTCGGATTTGGCAGCCCCACCTATTTCATCAAATGTTTTCACGACTACTACGGCTTTCCTCCGGGCGAAGTGAAACCGGAAGACAGCGATAAACTCGAAAAAACAGAGCTCCCCATTGACAAACCGAAGCCGGTTCAACAGAAACGAAAAATCCGGAAACCAATCATCATTAGTTCGTTCATATTGATCCTGTTGATTTTGATGTCTGTTTTCATGACCACCTCTTTGTGGTCGCAAAACCAAAAAACGGAAAAATCAATTGCTGTTCTGCCGCTCCATAACCTGACCGGTAACCCTGATAATGATTATTTTGCCGATGGACTTCAGGATGCTATTATTGGCCAACTGGGACAAATCAGTTCGCTACGGGTAATTTCAAGAACCTCCACTCTTCGTTTTCGCAAAAGTAATCTCCTGCTCAAAGATATTGCCAGACAACTCGACGTCGACATCATCATGGAAGGTTCGTTGATCGGTGCCGGTGACTCGCTCCGGGTATTGATTCAGCTTATCGATGTTTACCCGAACGAACGGCACCTTCTCGCCAAAGAGTACAACGATGTTATGAAAAATGCTTTGTCGGTTCAAAGTTCCGCCGTAAAAGAAATTGCACAAACAATCCGGGTGAAACTGACAAACACGGAATCGGACAAGCTGGATCAGGTCAGAACCGTGAATCCGGAAACCTATAAAGCTTACTTGCGTGGCATGTATTACGTGCAACAGGGCAGCGAAGAAGAATTCGAAAAAGGGATCAGTTATCTGGAAGATGCAATCAAAAACGATCCGGGTGATCCGCTGGCTTACGCAGGGTTAGCACTATGCTACGCGACCAAAGGGCACGGCGTACTTGATCCTGCTGAATCGTTTCAGCGGGCGATGAGTGCAGCACAAAAAGCAATCAAACTCGCCCCGTCACAAGACGAAGCCTATACCGCTATGGCGCTACTTTACCTTTACGATCTTTGGGACTGGCCCAAAGCAAAACAAACCTTCGAGGAAGCCCTGAAAAACAACCCGAACAATGCTGTTGCCAATGCTCACTTTGCCTGGTACTACGTCCTTTTTAACGATTTTGACAAAGCCGTCTACTATGGAGAACAGGCGATCAAGGTTGACCCAATGTCTGCAGGTTACCAATCCTGGCTGAGCTTGCTTTACAGAGATCATGGACAAGAAGATAAAGCAGTTGCAACAGCGAAACGTGCTCTTGAACTAAACAACCAAACGCCTTACTCGTGGATACTTCTGGCCGAAGTAAGCCTGGATCGCAAGGAATTCAATCAGGCAATCGCCTATCTCGAGAACCTACCTGACGATATTTATTGGGATATGTACAGAGCCTACATTTACCTGAAAGTCGGACAACGAGAGAAAGCATTAGCTTACTGGGAGCATTACAAAAATATCCCCAACGAAAACCCCTGTATGTTAGGAGTTATGGCTGCATTCCTTGGCTATACCGATCGTGCCTTTGAGCTATTGAACGAGGCCGTCGATCGAAAGATATACCCTGTTCCTTATTTTGTAAACGGTTCCGGGTTCACCGAATCGCTCGCCACAGACAGGCGTTTAAATGAACTTCGTCGAAAATTAAACCTTCCCGAACTTGATCTCAAATTAGCCGTCCACCCTTGAATTTTCCACGATCCTCACTAATTTGAACCAATTTTTGGACATAATTGCTAGTTTCGAAACATAGTTGCTATCCGATGGCGCAATTTTAAGTTAATCAGAACATGGCTGCTAAGCTCCGGACACCCTGTGCGGGTATCTTTGTGTCGTTAGTTTTTCCTGTTGTCTTACCACCCCGTTTTATAGTAACTTAAATTCTCACAGCCATGAAAAGAATTATTTTATTGAGTTTTACACTCTTGATGACATTGGGCTTGTGGGCCCAGGAACCACTTGTTTCTGAAGAAGTGACCGTGAAACCACCGAAGTTTACCGGAGAAAAAGTACAACTTCAAAGCAATGAGATGTCAATTCAAAACTACATTATTGAAAACATGCAGTATCCGGCAGAAGATCTCACCTACAAACGCGAAGGAACCGAAGTGATTCGCTTCACCGTTGAAACCGACGGACGCCTGAGTAACTATGAAGTAGTTAATAGTGTTTCCCGTGCGATGGATGATGAACTGATTCGTGTTTTGAGCTCAACCAGCGGCTATTGGCTACCTGGCCAAAACAACGACGTTGACGTTGCTATGGAACGGGAAGTCGCAATTGCCTGCAAAGTACTGAATGAAGGTCTGGAAACTACGCAGACCAACTTCAAAGTTGTGGCTACCAACTATTTCAGACAAGGCTCTAAACTGCTTTACACCAAACATCATCCTCAACGGGCAATTGCCAAATTCGATCGAGGAATCCGCTACATGCCCTACGATGCCAACCTGTTGGTTTTGCGGGGCTATGCTCGTTTTGCGGCAGGCGATCGTGACGGAGCTATCGCCGACTGGAAAATTGTGAAAGAAAAAACAAACATCGACAATCTGAAATCGCTGGCCAGTACTTACAGCGATTTGGATGGCTATGCAGAATTAATAAAAGAAGTGGATGAATAATTCCACCGTCGATTAAATTTCTACAAAGTAGCAAAGGTGCACAGCTTGCTCCCATGAAACGGGAAGGAGCTTGTGCACCTGTTTTATGTAACAAAAGAGAAAAAAGGCTGCTATCCGTCTTCAAATCCGGGCAAAAATCGATAACTTGAATATTAAGACAGACACATTCAGTAAAAAATCCTTTTTCAAAAACATAGAACATTATGAAAGCTGAAGATCAATTTGGCATCTCGGATGCACTGCATCAACTCGGAATACAGGCTGTTAACGATGGCATTTGCACCGGAACTATTTGGATGGCCGGAAGCGGAGATTCCATCTCCTCCTACTCACCAGCCGACGGGACAAAAATCGCTCAAATCAAACAAGCCACACTCGACGATTACAAGGCTGTTGTGGACACGGCAAAAGCAGCCTTCCCAAAATGGCGGAAGATTCCGGCTCCGGCCCGCGGCGAAATTGTTCGCCAGATTGGTCTGGAACTACGCAAGTACAAAGAGCCACTAGGCAAACTGGTCTCCTACGAAATGGGGAAAATTTACCAGGAAGGCTTGGGTGAAGTTCAGGAAATGATTGACATCTGCGACTTCGCTGTTGGCCAATCGCGCCAGTTGTACGGGTTCACCATGCACAGCGAGCGCAAGGCGCACCGCATGTACGACCAGTATCATCCGCTGGGTATTGTTGGTGTTGTTTCCGCTTTCAACTTTCCGGTGGCAGTTTGGGCATGGAACGCCATGCTGGCGCTCATTTGCGGCGATGTGGTTTTGTGGAAACCTTCGTCCAAGGTGCTGCTTTGTGCCATTGCCGTGCACCGGATAATTGCCAAGGTTTTGAAAGAAAACAATGTTCCCGAAGGCGTGGTCAACCTGGTAGCAACCAGTTCAAAATATTTAGGTGACGAACTGTTCAGCGACCCCAACATTCCGCTGGTCTCCTTCACCGGCTCGACCAAAGTGGGCAAAAAAGCCGGTGGATTGATCGGTGCCCGGCTTGGAAAAGCGATACTTGAACTTGGAGGAAATAATGCGATCATCGTCACCCCAAATGCCGACCTGGAAATGGCGATGCGGGCAATTGTTTTCGGCGCTGTTGGCACCTGCGGACAACGTTGTACATCAACCCGCCGCATCATCGTCCACGAGTCGGTTTATCAGCAGTTAAAAGACAAGCTCATAGCCGTTTACCAAAGCGTACGAATCGGCAACCCACTCGATCCGAAAACGTTGGTTGGCCCGCTGATTGATCGGGCTGCGGTGCAAACCTACCTCGCAGCGGTTGTAAAAGTGACCGCGGAAGGCGGTGAGATCCTTTGTGGCGGAACCATTGTCGAAGGTGAAGGTTTTGAATCAGGCTGCTATGTTGTTCCGGCCATCGCCGAGGTCGAAAATCATTACAGCATTGTGCAGGATGAAACCTTCGCCCCTTTGCTGTACCTGATCAGATATACAGAACTCGACGAAGCGATCGCTATCCACAATGATGTTCCGCAGGGTTTATCATCAGCATTGTTTTCCACCAATCTGCTGGAAACCGAAAAATTTCTGTCCTGTGAGGGCTCCGACTGTGGCATTGCCAACATCAATATTGGCACTTCGGGCGCTGAGATTGGCGGTGCTTTTGGCGGCGAAAAAGACACCGGTGGCGGCCGCGAATCCGGTTCCGATGCCTGGAAAACCTACATGCGACGACAAACCAACACCATCAACTACAGCACCGAATTACCCTTGGCGCAAGGAATCGAGTTCAATGTTTAATTCGCGCAAAAAAGAGACAGAATGAAAAGAATTCTCATCATCGGGGCAGGACGCTCCTCCTCCAGCCTGATCAAATACCTGCATCAGCATGCCGCCGGGTTTGACTGGGAAATTGTTGTTGGCGACCTCGATCCCGAAACGACTGGTCAACGAATCGGCCATACTGCCAAACTCATCCGCTTTGATATTCTTCAGGAAGAAGCAAGTAGCCAGGCTATCGCCCAGGCTGACCTCGTAATTTCAATGCTGCCTGCAAAATTTCATATCCTGGTAGCCAAGCTCTGCCTAAAACACGGGAAGAATCTGCTGACACCTTCCTATGTAAAAAGCGAAATGAAAGCCCTGGAACCTGAAATCAAGGAGAAAGGATTGTTTTTTTTGAATGAAATGGGTCTCGATCCCGGTATCGACCACATGTCGGCCATGAAAGAAATTGATGCCATTAAAGCCGCCGGGCTGGAGCTTCTGGGTTTCGAGTCGTTCACTGGTGGCCTGGTAGCTCCCGAGTCGGACGATAATCCGTGGCACTACAAGCTTAGCTGGAATCCGCGTAACGTGGTGCTCGCCGGGCAGGAAGGAATTGTGAAATTCCGTCAGGAAGGAAAATACAAATACATTCCGTACAACCGCGTTTTTCGTCGTACCGAGATCATTGAAATTGAAGGATACGGCACCTTCGAAGGTTATGCCAATCGCGATTCTCTTCAATACATTGACCGGTATCATCTGCACGGAATTCCAACCATTTATCGTGGCACGCTGCGGCGCCCTGGATTTTGCCGGGCCTGGAACGTATTTGTGCAATTGGGCATGACCGACGACAGCTTTGAAATGGAAGGTTTGCAGGAAATGACCCGCAGGGATTTCACCAACTCGTTTTTGTACTACCACCCCAGCGATTCGGTGGAGACCAAACTCTTTCACGATCAAAACATCGCGCAGGATTCGGAGATCATTCCCAAGCTGAAATGGCTGGGCATTTTCGACAACGAACCCATTGGGCTCGAACGGGGAACTCCCGCTCAGGTACTCGAACATTTATTGAAAGAAAAATGGCTACTACTACCTACCGACAAAGACATGACCGTGATGTGGCACAAATTCACTTATCGCGACAACTCAACAAAACGGGTTATCGAGAAACACCTTTCGCTGGTTGTAACTGGTGAAGATCCAATCAACACGGCTATGGCGAAAACAGTTGGCTTACCATTGGGTATCGCCGCCAAACTCATTTTAACCGGCAAAATAGAGCGGTCGGGACTCTTCATCCCAACCCTACCGGAAATATACGAACCGGTTTTGACCGAACTTGAAGAACACGGCATCCAATTCAAGGAAAGCTTTAAAAACCCGGAATAAACTGAAGTCAACTCTTTCCCTTTTCCGTCGTAAACAGGATCGAAAACCATCAAAAATTCTGAAGTCATGAAGATAAACCGAAATGAGATTTTGACCAGGTTGCTGGATTCTCTTTGGCAGAAATACATCCAGCGGGTTTCATACGCAAAAACTTACGCTCATTTAGTTCAAAGCAAAGGCGGAAGAGTTGTCAACGACCACATTGCTTTTCGAACGTTCAACACCATAACCGGGAAACAGCCACACGGCATTGGCGGCATCTGGCATATTCTGGATGCATTCGACTATAAACCGTCGGGCAATTACACCTTCACCGAGAAAAAATTACACGCGGTGCATTTCCAGCATCCCGAGCCTCAATTTCCAAAAATATTTGTTAGCCAGCTGGAGGTAGGCGAATTGCCAAAATGGGCGCAGGACATGATTAACAAACATGTAAAAGACACGCCTTACCACTTGTCGGAAACTGCAGTGCTGGATCTTCTTGAGATCAATGAAAAAGGCGAGCTGGAAGAAGCGGCCGTGAATAACCTAGTTCGCGAATTAACCGCCTATTTTTCGCGGCCATGGGGTATTCCGGATCAAATGGTGGTGGAACAACTCAACGAAATATCTCAGTACGCTGCATGGACGTTGCTGCACGGTAATTCAGTCAACCATTTCACGGCCTTCATCAATTACCAGAATGTAGCCGACTGGCCCGATCTGCAGACAACCTGCGAAGCACTTGCTGATTCCGGCGTACCGATGAAAACATCGATCGAAGGTGAAAAAGGAAGCAAGCTGCAGCAATCGTCGACTCAAGCAGTCACTGAAATGGTGAAAGTGAAGAAACCTGACGGAGCTGTTGGCGAAATCCCCTGGACCTATGCCTACTACGAGTTGGCGGAACGAGGCTACATTGACCAAAACGGAGAGCAGATTCTATTCTCAGGTTTCCTGGGAGAACAGGCTACTCACCTCTTCGAGATGACGAAAACGAATTAGACTGGAGCTAGTCTGAAAAGAGACTCGAAAGATCTTCGAAAGAAACGGGATGTCAAACAAACGAATAATTGACATCCTTTTCTATTCACTTTACCTTACCAACAGCAATCACCGAATCCGATTTTTCGGGAAAGCTTATTTCATTTAAAAGGCTAACTTTGAATAAAAAACAGCATGGGATACGACGCATTGAAACTGGAATTAATTGAATGGCTTTCAAAATTGGAAGATCCTGAAACCATTGAATATCTGAAAATCGTTAAGGATTCAAAAAACAGCAATAAAGACTGGTGGAACGATCTTAGCGATTCAGAAAAGGCAGGAATTGCACGAGGTCTAAATGACATTCAAAACGAACAAACAGTTGCCCACGAAGATGTTATGAAAAAATATGGCCTATAAACTACGCTGGTCTGCGGAATCGATTCGAAATTTAGAAGAAGTCATCAACGACATTCAACAAAAATGGTCAGATAAGGAAGTCCGAGGATTCAAGCAGAAATTAGGGCGCCAACTGAATCTGATTATTCGATTTCCAACGCTTTTCCCGGTATCGCTGAGTAACCCAAATTTGAGGAAGGCTGTTTTGAGCAAGCAGACTACCGTATTTTACCAAATTACGAATAACACCATTTACTTGGTTCACATCCACCTCAACCGAAAAAATCAAATAGAATAGAGTTATCAGTTACTCGTAAAAAATGAGTCATTGATAACTCTACTCCGGAATTATTCGGCACGTTCTTTAAACTCTCCCATTGTTTTCGAGAAAACATAGAGCGCAACAATGCCCAATGCCATGTGAATGGCCAGTGTGTACATAATGTATTCCGGCTTTCCGGCTTCTTCAAAGTGGCCCATTAAGCCAGTGTACGAACCACTGAAAAATGCTCCAACTGCCGTAGCCAGGAAATTTGTTCCCATGTACAAGCCCGCTTTTTCTTTCGGCGCAATCCAGGTGATATACTCCTGAATACGCGGTGACGAAATCATTTCGCCAATTGAGAACAGGAAGACTCCCAGGAAAACAAAGTTATTTGATACTGTTACCGACAAAGCCAACACGACAAAAGCCGACGCAATAATGAAGAAACCAAGCAAGAACGATGGAATAGCAGCTCGCTTTTCAAAAATTCGTGAAACCAGAATCTGGAACAATATAATGACATAGCCCGTTTGCGAAATTGCCTCGGCGTTGATTTTCCAAACACCATTGTCATTCGTCGAAATAAAACGGGCTACAGGCCCTCCCAATACCGAACGAATCGATTCGTATAACAGGTTTGTGTCCATGTAATCGTTGATATAGACCGCCAGTGTATTGAAGAAAGCCCAGAAAGGCAACCAGAAAAACACACCTAACAAAGCCAAAAAGACCAGGAACTTTCCATCGGAAAGCGCCTCGCCCATATCCCGAAACTTCTGTCTCAAAGTAACTCCTTCCAGATCGCGAGCAGGTTCTTTGTAGAAGAACAAAGTCACCAAAAACATCACCGCGATGGCACCTGCAGCGGTGTAAAATACCGCGTCCCACGACCAGCCACGCAGTTTCCCCATGACGATCGGCCCAAAGGAAGCTCCAATGTTGACCATGGCGTAAAAAATACCAAAGCCAAGGGTTTTGTTGGTCGAGTCGGTTGTTGCCCGAACCGTCGATGCAATTAACGGTTTAAAAATCCCGGCAGCAAAACCGATCGTCAGCATCGACAGGGCAATGCCACTAAACGTTTTGGTCAGAATCAATAACAAAATGGACGGCAAATACGCGACATAAGCGATCAGCAACATTTTTTTAAAGCCGTAGCGATCGGCAAAGGTGCCCGAGAACAAGGGCATGAGATACGACAATGCCAGGAAGATGGACTGGATAATTCCCAGGTCTCCTTTCGAGAAACCCAGCTCGCCCAGGTAAATACCAAAGCTGAGGTAAATACCGTAATAGGCGAATCGTTCCAGTACTTCAATGCCGTTAGCCACCCAAAATACCGGTGGAAATGACGTTCTTTTACTCATGGTTTTATTTTTCAGGATTTAACAAATGCGTTCAAGTTGCAGCCGAAGTTAACGAATAAATGAGCAACTACCCCGGACTTTTGGCAGCTTTTTGGATCGGCTTCAAGCTCACTTCCTCGGATCAAAAATTACAACTAAATGCGATGTTTCCACATTCAATTCAATCCCGACTGTAATCAGCACAAAACCAAGCATTTTTTTATTTCGAACAATTCAATTAAAAACCATACAACCAATGATAAACTCGATTACTTTTGCCGCAAATTTGAATGATTAAAATGGAGAATGACAAGGCAGAGAAGCAGGCACTGAAAGCCGAAGAAATTGAAAAGTGTATTTCGGTGTTGGAGCATTTGCTTGAAAACGGCGACCAGCTTGTTCACCTCAGCGATGAACAACGCATCAAACTGATGAAGGCTGCGGGACAAATTACCCGACCGGACCGAGCCGAGCGCAAAAAACGCAACAAGGGCGTCAATAAAGTGAAAAAGCAGGAGCTTTCGGAAATTAACCGGAAAGCCCGTGCGGCATCAAGCATCCGTACTGCCCGCTTGGCCAGCGTATTCGAGGCACCCGAACAAATTGCACTTGAAGAAGCACAGGAAGCTACCGGCAAACACATTCTGACCACAGAGCACAACTGCTACGTCTGCAAAAAGAGATACACCGAGGTACACCATTTTTACGATGCCATGTGTACCGAATGCGGCGACCTGAATTACCAAAAGCGATTCCAAACCTGCGACCTGACCGGACAGATTGCCCTGATTACCGGCTCGCGGTTGAAGATTGGCTACCATGCCACGCTGATGATGCTTCGCTCGGGCGCTACCGTTATCGCGACAACGCGTTTCCCGGCCGACTCAGCCATTCGCTTTGCCAAAGAAAAAGACTTTGCCGACTGGGGCGACCGCCTGCACATTTACGGCCTCGACCTGCGCCATATTCCCAGCGTGGAACTGTTTGCTGCCTACATCGAGCAAAAGTACCAGCGCCTGGACATTCTCATCAACAACGCCGCTCAGACCGTGCGTCGTCCTTCAACCTTTTACGCTCACCTGATGCCGGCTGAAAACATCGGCTATCACGAGCACTCGCCGAAAGTGCAACAATTGCTGGCACACCACCACCAGTGTTTGCTGGAAATTGACGGGTACTCGGTTCAGGAAGGCGATCACCAAAAAGCGTTGTCGGTAAACTGGAACAGCCAAACACCGGGGATGGGTATCAAAGCCTCGGCACAGCTGTCGCAAATTCCATATCGCATCGACAACTCGCTGGACGTGGCGGAAGTGTTCCCTGAAGGCCAGTTGGATGCCGACCTGCAACAAGTCGACCTGCGCAAAACAAACAGCTGGCGTCTTCGTATTGGCGAAATCGCCCCGGTTGAAATGATGGAAGTGCAACTGGTCAACTCCATTGCTCCTTTTGTTTTGTGTAACCGTCTTTCAAGCTTAATGCGCAAAGATTACACGGGCAAAAAGCACATTGTGAACGTGTCGGCGATGGAAGGGAAATTTCACACCTTCCGCAAAGAAGATCGCCATCCGCATACGAATATGGCCAAAGCGGCCCTCAATATGTTGGTACATACTTCTGCCAGCGACCTAGCGAAGGACGGCATTTTCATGAACGCCGTGGATACGGGCTGGGTAACGGACGAAGACCCAGCCGATATTGCCAAGTACAAACAGGAAGTGCACGATTTTCAACCGCCGCTCGACATTGTTGACGGGGCAGCGCGTGTGTGCGATCCGTTTATCGATGGCATCAACACCGGCAAACACTGGAGCGGTAAGTTCCTGAAGGACTATTTCCCAATTAGCTGGTAATTTTCGACGACAAACAATCCACTATAAAAAGCACCCGCTCACATCAGCTGAACAGGTGCTTTTCTATTTTCAAAACAAAAAAGTATTAGAGTTCTTTTATCCGCAGGTTGCGCCAGTAGATTTTTATGCCGCCACCATCGTGAATCTGAAGGGCGATCTTCCCGTTGCCTTCACCGATTTTATCATCTTCCAGATGAATCATTTCCTGCCCGTTTAGCCAGGTTTTAACCGAGTTGCCGATAACCCGGATTTTCATCGTATTCCATTCACCGTATTTTAGCAACTTTTCTTTTTCTGCATCGGGTTGAATGAGCCAACCACGCCCGTAAGACTCATAAATTCCACCGGTGTGCATGTCCGGCGGAGCCACTTCAACCTGCCAGCCCGAAATCTTTGAACCTTCAATTCCAGATCGAAAAAAGATTCCACTGTTCCCTTCGGCTTCCTGTTTAAAATCAGCAGTCAGCTCAAAGTCACGGTAATTCTTGTCGGTGGTCAGGTAGCCGTATTGGGCGTCGGGTCCGCTTTCCGAAACCAGCAAGCCATCGGCCACATACCACTTTTCGGTTCCATGTTTCTCCCATCCCCGCAAATCCTTTCCGTTAAACAAGGACATCTCGGCCGACTTACAGCCAGCAAATGATACGAGGATTAAAAATAGCCATCCGATCCTCATAACTCCCGGATTTTGATGTTGCGGTACCAAACAAAACTGCCATGATCCTGCAAGCCAATCAAGCCCGTTTTTTCATGCCCGTAATCCGGGTAATCTTCCCATTTACCGGAATCACGTCTTTTTTGCCAGTCATCGGACCAAGGCACAAAACTCACCGTTTTTTGCCCGTTCAAATAATAAGCAGCAGAGTCAGGTGTAAACACGATCCGGGCACTGTTCCATTCACCTGCCGGCTTAACGACTCCTTCAATATTCGGCGTGTACATGCCATAATCGGCACCAACCGACTGCCAGTCTTCCAGCTTTTCGGGAAAACCAATTTGGTCGATCACCTGGTACTCCGGCGCATTAAAATAAGGTGCAGGATACTGTTCGCCCTCTAACACATGATAGAAAATTCCGCTGTTTCCGCTATCGGCAATTTTCCATTCCAGCTCCAGTTCAAAGTTTTCGAATGACTTGGCTCCGTAAACAATATCGCCACCAATATCACCGCCACGGCCCAACGATTTCAGACTACCGTCTTCGATAATCCAGCTTTCCGGAAGCTTGTCACCATTAAAAGCCCGCCAGCCATCCAGCGATGTACCATCGAACAAATACTGCCATTCGTGGCTCTTTGGTACTTCCTGATTGACTTCGGGATTAGGATTTGGCTTTTTAGACTGACAGCTCAGCAAAGCAAAAACTGCCAATAGCATCAACAAGTTTGTTTTCATGTTTTTGTTGGTTATTGATTGGTATAGGTTGATATCGGCTGCAAATCCTATCCCAAAGGGGCATCAGAACCATATGCAACCGATTTGAACGAATTTAGGGAAAATCGCCAGTTAATCAGTTAACTCCAAATATGTTCAGGAATACATCAACCGAAATCGGCGCACATCGCCTTCCGAACTAGTTTCATTTTTTATTTCTTTGCGGCATGAATTTATTGCTGCTTTTCGACTATATCGGAACCTTTGTGTTTGCCATCAGTGGCACACTGACTGCCGCCAACAAGCGACTCGACTTTTTCGGGGCAACCATGATTGGCTTTGTGACAGCGGTTGGCGGTGGCTCGCTGCGCGATGTGATGCTGGGCGATACACCCGTTGCCTGGATGCGCGATCTCAACTACTTTTGGCTGATTATTGCGGGCGTGTTGGTCACTATTGTCTTCGGGAAAGTGGTGATGACACTGAAAAAAACACTCTTCCTCTTCGACACCATCGGGATCGCTGTGTTCACGATCATCGGTCTAAAAAAAGCACTATTAATGGGCATCAACATTCCGATGGCTGTGATGATGGGATTGGCATCGGCTGTAGTCGGCGGCGTGATCCGCGACACGCTTTGCAACGAACTACCCTTGATCTTTCACCGCGAGATTTACGCCACAGCCTGCATTATTGGCGCACTAGTCTATTTACTTTTAAACTACCTCGGAATGAACGAACACATCTGCGAACTGGCAACCGTCGTTACTATCATTGCCATTCGGATTGTGGTTGTGCGTTTCGATATCGCCTTACCGAAAGTGGAACTGAAAGAATAGATTTTAACTAAAGAGGCTGTCCAAACGGTCCGAAGAGTTTTTTCGTAGCCTTTTAAAAAAGTACGCATTTCTTCAACCTATTTTCTGAACAACCTCTTTATTTCATCAGGGAATATCGAGATGCCGAGACTTTCTCGATTTTCTATTTTTTTTACGCTTATTCCACCAGACAAAAAATCCGGTAACAGACAAACTCGAAGCAATCAGGCCACCAAGAAACGTTACTATTTTACCGAACAAACCAAGGTAATTTCCCAAGTGCAGTGTCCAATACATATTGCTGACTGCTTCATTAATCACAAGTTCCTTTTGTAACGGTACACGCTTACCTGAGTATTTGTCGTAAGCAGCAAGTTTTCCATTCATCGCGCTTTTTATTCCAATTTTATTGGCCACATACATCGCATAATAGCCCCAATCATCCAGCCAGTAAGTGTATAACTGAATCTCCGTTTTTTCCGGGAAATCAACAAAAGCCTGCTGCACAACCTCATTAATAGGTGAAGCTGTCTTCGTACTGTCGTTGACTGAAACAAAAACAGATCTCATTTGGACTTCGGGATCTCCGCCAAAGCTTTTTTGAGTGAAATCGGAGAAGGGTTTGAAGGCAATGAGAAGGCCGGTGATCGTTAACAACAACCCGAGGCCCAGACCATAAAATCCGCCGACTGAATGAAGGTCATAATTCAGGCGTTTGCGGGAGCCACTCAGCTTGAATGTGAATGCCTTTTTCATATTCTTCCGTTCAAGACTTCGGGGCCACCAAAGCACCAAGCCAGTTATTAAGGCGATCAGAAAAACGATTGTACCGATATCAATAATCCACTCGCCCGGACCATGCCACAACAACGAGTGGTGCAGATGGGCGACTATGTAAAAAAAGTTAATCGTGGGATCGTCTTTCAAAATCTCACCGGTGTACTGATTCATATAAACCATGTGCAAGCCCTCCGTTGGGCCGAAACTATTAATGCGCACACTTCGGCGAGGATCGCGGTAATAAACAATGTAACTTGGGTTCCATCGGTTGGGGAACTCCGTCTTCAAAATTGAAATCAGAGCTTCGGTTTCCATCGGCTCTGCCTTCACTTCGTTCACGTAGCGCGCATCTCCGGCGGAAAAATCCATTATCTCGTCGCAAAAGACGATAATCGTTCCGGTGATACAAATAAAAAATACAAGCGGTGCTGTAAACAGCCCCAGCCAGAGGTGCAATTTTTCAATGAGGGTGCGGATTGAGAAATTCATAGGATAATTTTTGGTTGCTGAGATTATTCGTGATTTTTTTTGCAGTCCGGGAACTTAACCACCACTGCAGTTCTGCTTTTCGAATCTGAAAGAAAGCCAAAAACTACCGGAGCAACTCCGGTAGTTCGATTATGAAATGGGTCGCGCTTAGAAGCGCATTGTGAAATTCGCTATAAATGATCGCGGACTTTGCGGCTCTGCATCGTAGTCCGACATCCAGTATTCTTTGTCCGTGAGGTTATTCAATTTAAGTCCGATCCGGAACTTGGGGCGATCCAAAAACAGCGTTCCGTCAAATTTAAAGTGCCCGGGAACTGTTATCGTATTGGCGTCATTCAGGTAATAATCGCTGGAATAATCTCCTCCAAATCCAATTCCCAGTCCTTCACACTGCCCTTTTGTAAGGCGATGGCTAATCCAGAAATTTGCAACCTGCTCCGGTGCTGAGTAAGGACGATTTCCATCCAGATTTTCAGAAATATTCGTGTATTCACTATCGTTATAACCATAGCCCAACACAATGTGCATCCCTTTCACCGGGTTGGCAATTAAATCCATTTCGAAACCAGAGCTCTTCTGTGTTCCATCCTGAACACTGTAAGCAATGTTGTCCTCGCCGGTTACGCTACGTACTTTGTTTTCAACCTGAATATCGTAATAGCTTAGCGTACCATTCAATTTATTCCCGATCAGCTCAAATTTGATACCTCCTTCAAACTGATTGGCATGTTCGGGTTTAAAGGCAACTGTTTCGTCGGGACTCGCTTCGGTATAACCGGGAGCCACATTGGAAAACCCGTTCATGTAGTTCCCAAACAAGGAAATTTTATCGTCGACAAGCTGATAAATTAAGCCGGTTTTGGGCGACCATGCTGTTTGGTCGTAGTCTTCAACAATATCGTGGAAGCTATCAAACCGCAGACTGACCATTGCAATCAGGCGATCGGTCACATGCAAAACATCCGATGCATAAGCAGCATAAGTTCGGCGGGAACGTTTGTTGCGAAGGAAAGGTGCACTGGACGCCATTTCCTGTTTCGCCTGTCCTGCATCGAACTCTGAATCTTCAGCGTTAATTTCAACTTGATCAAATGATGTTATCCGGTAGCGGGTATCCGTTGTCTGTAGCTGTGTATAATCTAAGCCAACCAGCAACTTGTTATCCATTCCTGCAATTTTGAACTTCCCTATGAAGTTTTGTTGTAACTGCAGCGTATTGAAAAGGCTGGGAATATTCATCACCATCCGGGTTAGGGTTGTCGGAGCACTTTCTCTCAGCAACAAAAACAGGTAGTTGGCATTGTTATCGGTATTTGAATACGAAAGAGCCGTTTGCGACTCCCAGTTTTCTGACAATTTGTAGGTTGCCTTAGCCAGGGTATTAAATACTTTGGCCGAACTTAGAAACTCATTTGACGTGTATGATTTTTCGAAGTTCCAATTCAGCTCGTCCAAATTAGTTACCGGAGTTCCCGAAATACGCACATAAGTGGTATTTCTGTTCGATTCGAAATATTCAAGATCAAAATTCAAAGTTAGTCTGTCCGATACCAGGTAGGTGAAGGTCGGAGCAAACATCATTGTTTTATTTACACCGTAATCCTGAAAGCTTTTTTCACGATGAATAGCAGTGTTCAGTCGAAAGAATAACGTTTTATCACTGTTCAAGGGCGTATTGTAGTCCATGGTAACACGGCCCAAGCCGTTGGCTCCCGTTGAAAAGCCAACTTCTCCACCAGTACCATTAAAAGCTTGCTTAGTAACGCGGTTAACCAAACCACCGTACGAAATCAGAGTCGAGCCAAACAATGTAGCCGATGGCCCTTTGATAATTTCAAGGCTTTCCAGATTTACCGGATCGGACAAAGAAACCCAGTTTGTAGCCATTCCGTTACGTATTGCTCCGGCGCCGTTCGCCCCGCTAAAACCACGCATACGCATTGACAAACCTGTACCTCCGGAACCTACTCCCAGCACAACATTGGCTACACCCGGAGAAGACATCAGAGCTGATCGGAAATCAACATCTATCTGTTCTGTGAACAGTTCCTTCGGGACGACCGTGTATACCTGTGGATTATCCAAATTTTTCAGAGGCATGCGGGCTACGATCTCCGATTCTTTTTTCGAGAATTTTGTAATCATTCCGTCGACCCGTATTTCATCGATCATCTCACTCGATTCCTCCAGGACAACCGTTCCTACACTGGTTGTCTCTCCAGCCTTCACGATTACTTCCTTTTCAACGGGTTTGTAACCGGTAAACGACAGATACAAAATATGGCTACCAACAGGCACATCCAAATTGAAATTACCGGAATCATCCGTTGTCGTTCCGATCCTTGTGCCTTTAATACTCGCAGTGGCAAAAGCCAATCTTTCTCCGCTAGTTGCAACAATGGTTCCTGTCACTGAGCCACTAAGTCCTTGTGACAATACATAACTATGACACACAAGACTAAAAAAAAGAACAGATAATACTCTGTAAATGAATTTTGATTTGGGGGTGGTTTTTTTCATGTCTTAAAAGAGATATTTATTATAACTAGTAAAACAGAAACAACAATTTTATCCCAATATGTAGATCCTGTACATTACAAAATTGCGTTTAGGAAGTAGCGCTCGACCACTCCCGCGATTAAATTATTTCGGTGATTTATATCGTCGTCCTGTTTCAGTTCAAAAGTACTGACCTCCCCAGACTGACACAATCGCTAAATATTGGGATTTTTAGCAGCTAAATGATAGAAATAATCCCCAATAAAAAGATTGACGCATCCCTCATTGAGGGGAGTGTCATCAATACCCAATTCTAATCAGGGAAATCGAATCCTACGAATGATAGAGTTGTGAATCTACCTGACACCTGTTAATGCAGAAGTAACAAAATTCAAATTTATTATCAAAATGAAGCTTTAACCAGCAATTCTCTGAAGTCCAGGTGATGCATCACCTCCCGAATAATCAACAGGTAGGCCGCAAAACCCAAATCATCGGGGATGACATCCTGGCTTGCGGGCAGGCCTTTAACAATCTCGGCAAAACGATCAAATACATTCTCGAGTTCGATCTGAGGCACTAAAGTCTCTCCTGCTTCCGTTTTGGTGGTATTAAAAGCCAGTTCTGCAATCACCTCTACCTGCGGATCATCGGATTGCAATATCGATTCGTCTCTAAACTTCACTTCTAACTCCGCTAGAACCTCTTCGGTAAAATTGATGGCCCGATCCACGTCATCATAAGTCGGCGGAAAGGCTGTATAAAACTGCTCAGCCAATTGTTTCCAGCCAATATTCAAGGTGGTTCTAATTTCCGAATTGTTACGACTCTGAACAAAGTCACTTGCTTGTTCGCCAATATGCAGGTATAGGGTATTATTTGTTTTCATGACAAAAAAATGAAAGAATCTGGTTTCTTAGAAAAAAGCAGAGCAACAAAAATTACTTCTCGTTGCTCTACTCCAAAATTAAAACTTATCTGTTTTCTGCAACAATTGCAGTCATGGCTCGCGATAAATTGTTGTCGACAAAGAAATCAACATAAGAGTGTAGCTCAAACTCGTCAGCAACAGTCTTTATATTTCATTATTACATTAATCCCAATTGCGTCATGTACGTTTTGTTGTCCCAGAACAACCATTCTTCAACCATAACTCCGTTTTCCCAGCGGCCGATGGTACACATTGGCATTTTCACTTTTTTACCGGTAGGTTGAATGAACTTGCCATTTCCAATGGCCATGGGTTCGGTGAAGGTGGCCTCAAACACGCCTGTCACAGCAGTCCATTGTCCGTCGGCACTACCGAATTTTACGGGGTGCTCGGTAATACGGGTATCGGGAGCATACGGGAACATGGCATCCAGATCTTTAATGTGCTGCTCAATTCCGACTACAATGCGTCCGTCGGGCCAGTGCACTTTAATGTCTTTGGCATGGCTCTCGTGCAGGCGAACCCACTCCCGATGACTAAACACCGTAAAATCGAGCGTATCAAATTTCATCAGGTTTTCGGCTAAGACGGCGTTGCCGACAACCATTTCGTTTACCTGGTTGCGCAATGAGTCTAGTTCGGTTTTGCTAACCGTAACCTGGTTTGGGTTCGTATTACAAGACGATAGTGTACTTATGAATGCAATAACAGCAGCCATTGCTGCTACTCGGATGGTTAATTTTTTTGTTTTCATCGTTTGTGTTGTTTTGATCAATGATTGTGATACAAAGATCTCCTGAAAAGCAGCGCAGGGGGTATCACTTTTCAGAAATAGAGTATCAGTTTTAGGAAATGTGAACAAAAACTCATATTCCACACCCCCAAAACAGAAACAAACAAGAAAAACAGCGGCTTAATCAGCTCGTTTTGCGGTAGCGCCAAATGGCTAAAGTCAGAAAGGAAATGCCGATGATGGTCAGTGAAACAAACTCGGTTATCAAATCACCAAAGCCGGAGCCTTTCAGACAAACCATGCGCATGATGCGAATGAAATAGTAGATGGGATTGAGCCGGTCGAGTTGTTGCGCCCAATGCGGCATACTTTCAACCGGGGTGAAAATTCCGCCCATCAAGACAAAGATCATCATGAAAAAGAAAGTGATGAACATGACCTGCTGCTGGGTTTCGGTCACGGTGGAAATAAACAATCCGAGTCCTAGCACGCCAACCAAATAGAGCGCACCAAAGCCAAACAACAATACCAGGCTTCCCTCAATCGGCAGGTTGAAAACAATGCGGGCGATCAGCAAACCAAAAGCCAAATCGAGCAAAGCGATCACAAGGAAGGGCAACAGCTTACCGAGGATGAACTGCCATTTTTTAATCGGCGTGACGTTCAGCTGTTCAATGGTTCCCATTTCTTTTTCACGCACCAGGTTCATTCCCGACAGGAACATACCAATAATAGTCACCAAAATGGACAAGATTCCCGGTGCCATGTACCATTTGTAATCCAGTTCGGGGTTGAACCAATAGTTGTCATGTGCTTCCACACGCATCGGTGGATTGAACTCGGGCAAGCTTTTCCAATGCATGATGATTTGCTTGTTGTAAGCTGAAATAATACTGCGTGTGTATTGGTAGATCAATGAAGCTTTGTTGCCATCGATCGCATTAATTAGTAGTTGCACATCGGCTTCATCCTCCCGAATCAGAGAGCGCTCGAAGTCCGGCGGAATCACCAGCACAAAGTCTGACTCTTCCTTTTTCAGTTGATTCATGCCATCCTCCAAATCGAACGAGGCATCGTGAATATTGAAAAAGGGAGATGCTTCGAAATGATTAATCAAGCCGCGGCTGGTGTCCGACAAATCCTGATCGACCACGTAAATATCGACATTCTTCAGGTCGTAAGTGGCAGCAAAAACCAGCACCAGCATCTGCATCAACGGCAACATAACAATCATCCGCAACATGGTTTTGTTCCGCAAAACCTGGATGAATTCCTTTTGGAGGATGTATTTGATCGTTCTCATCTTTCTATTTTTTGTTTCGCTCCGTAAGCTCTGTGCCTTACTCCGTGTCACTCTTCGGTTTTAATTACAAGAGCTAACCACCTAGTAATCATGGTTTATCACGGAGTTACACAGAGAGTATTTAGTTTTTTCGCTCTTTGAAAACGTTGCCCACATTTTTTACAATGAACCTATTTTCGTTGCGGCGCATGAAAGCATTGATCATTTGTCAACTTTGCAGTTGCGCCTTTTTTCATTTCTTATATTCATCCCCGGGTGGCAATCACCTCCTTCGTCGGTTCATTTACCCGGGGCTATTGCTGTCTAACCCCTTCGGGGTAGAATAAAATCACTCATATCCTCTCTCCCTCTTCACTCATTTCTCACGACTCATTACTCATATCTATTTCTTGCGGCTTCATTCTAACCTCGTCTTAAACTTCTTCACGGCAACTGCCACAAAAAACGCAGTCATTCCGAGCAGCACCGCTGTTTCTTTCCAGACGTAAGCCAGGCCAACTCCTTTCAACATTATATTTCTAAGGATGACAATAAACCAACGCGGTGGAATGATATGGGAGACCACTTGTAACGGCAGGGGCATGTTCTCGATTGAGAAGATGAAACCTGACAATAGAATTGTCGGCAGCATCAAGGCTATTACCGAAATAAACATGGCAACCATCTGTGTTTTGGCCAGCGACGAAATCATGATTCCCAAACTTAGGGCCATCATGATGAACAGGATACTCTCGCCCAACAGCAACACCCAGCTTCCCTTGATCGGAACTCCGAAGATGAAATGCCCAATCCCCAAAATGACGAGTGCATTGATGAAAGATAAAACCAGGTAAGGCGTCACCTTCCCCAGAATAATTTGTGCCGGACGCAGTGGTGAAACCAGAAGAATTTCCATGGTTCCAAGTTCCTTCTCACGCGTGATGGAGATGGAGGTCATCATGGCGGAGATCAGCATCAGGATCATCGCCATAATACCCGGAACAAACATGTACACCGACTGCAGTCCTTCGTTGTAAACCATGCGTACTTCCGGCTCAATTTGCATAGGCAGGTGCAAGTCGCCCATTTGCTTCAGGATGTAATCGTTAATAATTCCGGTGGTGTAAGAGGCCAGCATCTTCCCAAGATTTGGGTCAGAAGCATCGACAATAATTTGCACATCTGCTTTTCCCTCGCGCTGCAATTTTCGGCTGAAATCGCGCCCAAAGACCAGCACTTCCTTGACGGTACCTTGCTTAAAAATGGCTTCAATATCCTTTGTACTCTCCAGGTTTCGGTCGAGCAGGAAATAGCCCGAGGACAATAACTTGCTGGTGATTTCCGCTGTTACTTCATCTTTCGACTGGTCGTAAATCGCAATGCGAGCATCTTTAATCTCGTTGGTTATCACCGTTCCAAACAGCATAAGCTGAATAATCGGAATCCCAAACAGGATAATCATTGTTCGCCGGTCGCGAAAAATGTGAAAGAATTCTTTTTTGACAAAACCCCAGAAACGGTTCATAGTTTCGTTATTCTGTTTTAATTTATTTTTACTGTTCTGTTTCGAGCAAAAAGTCTCAGTTTTCAGTCACAGTATCCAGTAAAGCTCTCTGCAAACCGCGACTGCGACTGAAAACTATTCTGTCCGCTGCGCGGATCTCGCCAACTGCAAAAACACGCCGTTCATATCTTCGGCGTTAAATTGCTTTTTCAGGGCATCGGGTGTGTCGAGTGCGGCAATGCGGCCATCCACCATGATGGAAACCCGGTCGCAGTATTCCGCTTCATCCATATAGTGAGTGGTCACGAAAATGGTCTTCCCTTCAGCGGCAGCTTCGTAAATAAAATCCCAAAATTGGCGCCGGGTAATCGGATCAACGCCTCCTGTTGGTTCATCGAGAAATACGATTTGTGGATCGTGTAACAAGGCGATAGAAAACGAAAGCTTCTGTTTCCATCCGAGTGGCAGCGATGCAATCAGCTTGTCGCGCTCGGGTTCGAGCCCAAGTTTTTTCAACATCCGATCTTCCTTTTCTTTTCGCTGCTGACGCGACAATCCGTATATACCGGCGTAAAACCGGATATTTTCAGCGATCGTCATGTCCTCGTACAAGGAAAACTTCTGGCTCATGTAGCCAATATTCCGCTTGATTAATTCGGCCTGTTTGTAAACGTCGAAACCGCTAACAGTCAACTCTCCTGATGTGGGACTACTCAAGCCGCAAAGAATACGCATCGCCGTGGTTTTTCCAGCACCATTTGCTCCGAGGAAACCAAAAATCTCCCCTTTGTAAACCTCGAAAGTCAGGTGGTCGTTGGCCACAAAGTGCCCAAACTTTTTGACAAGATTTTTGACTGATATCACAGGAATTGTTTTGTTCATATTTTCAATTTTAACCACAGAGGACTCAGAGTTTCACCGAGTCGTTTCTCACCTTCTCATTTTTCAACGCTCACTCTCCCCCATCAGTGCCATAAACACATCTTCAATTCCAGCTTTGATGAATGACGATTTCACCTGCTGATGACTGAGCTTTTCCAGATGTATTTTTACATCCTCCGGTTGAAGTTGATCATTCGACGGCGTGATATGCACAAACTGACCAAAAGCATAGGCTGTTTCTACCTGGTTCCATTCCCGTAAATCCTGAATCAGTCGGTGCATCTCATCGGAGCGGGCAGCGAGCAACGGGCGATGGTAATTATCGATGATCCCCTGCGGCGTATCAATGCTCAGGATCTCTCCTTTTTGCATCAAGGCTACCCGGTCGCACAACCCGGCTTCATCCATGTAGGGGGTTGAAACCAGGATCGTAATTCCCTGCTGCTGCAACTTTTTCAGCATCTCCCAAAATTCCTTCCGCGAAACGGCATCCACACCGGTAGTTGGCTCGTCCAAAACCAAAATCTCAGGTTTGTGAATCAGAGCACAGGATAAAGCCAATTTCTGCTTCATCCCACCGGAAAGCCTTCCGGCCAAACGATCTTTGAATGGTTCGATCTGCACATAAATATCGCGGATGAGTTCGTAGTTTTGCTCGATTGTTGTTCCGAATACCGTCGCAAAAAACGAAAGATTTTCTTCTACTGTCAAGTCCTGATATAACGAGAACTTCCCGGGCATGTAGCCTACAATCCGACGAATCTTTCGATAGTATTTCACCACATCCAAGCCGCTCATGCTGGCTTGCCCGCCATTGGGTAAAAGCAAAGTCATCAGGATGCGCATGAGGCTGGTTTTACCGGCACCATCGGGACCAATCAAACCAAACAACTCTCCTTTTTCAACCGAAAAAGAAATGTCTTTCAAGGCCTGTACATCGTTGTAAGATTTCGATATGTTTTCGACTTTTATCATCGTTTTACTCTTTTAATCACAGAGGACACAGGGGGAAACACAGAGCTCCACTGTGAGCGTGCAATGGTAAATCGTAAATAGTTAGTTTGTAAATTATTGAAAATTCACTTCGCCCGGCATGCCAATTTTCAGGCGGCCGTCGTTTTTCACTTTTACTTTCACAGCATAAACCATCTTCACCCGTTCTTCTTTGGTTTGGATGATTTTGGGCGTAAACTCTGCCTCTGATGAAATCCAGTTCACAACTCCAATCAGGTGTTGATTCGTTTTCTTGTCTTCATCAATCAATACTTCAACCTGCTGTCCGAGTTTCACATGTGGCAATTGAGCTCCGCTAACATACACCCGCAGATCAAGTTCCGACAAATCTGCGAGCTTAACCAAGGCTTTGGAAGGTGCTGCCAATTCGCCCAATTCGGTGTACTTCTCCAGAATCGTCCCATTCACCGGACTAGTAATCACCGATTTTTCCAACTGATTTTCGGCAGATGCAATTTGAGCCTGCAGCACCGCCAGCTCGCTGTCGATGGAGGCAAACTGGGTCTGCTGACTCAAAACCTGCTGTTCAAGCACACGAACCTGCCCGTCCACATCATCGACCTGTTGCTGCGTTGCCGCCTTATCGGCAAACAATTTGTGCACCCGATCCTTCGTGATCTTTGCATTCTGCAACTGTTGCTGCGACACATCAATTTGCCCGCGAAGATTGACCTTTTTTACAGCCACCGCTTTCATCTGTGCCTGCAGTTGCTGAATTTGAAGGTTTACCGTGCTACTATCGATAATGGCCAGCACGTCTCCCACTTTCACCTGTCGACCTTCTTCACCGTCAAAACGGATCAGTTTTCCGGCAACCTCCGAAGAAATAATTGTTTCATCGGCCTCAAAGTTGCCGTATGCGTCGGATGTCTGATCACCATTATTGCACGCTGATGCCATTACAACGAGCAAGAGTAAAAGATAAATTCGATTCATGGTTATGCTTGTATTTTATTGTCCGAGTAAATTCTGATAATTAACTTTTGCTGATTCCAGCTGCACTTTGTGCGTTTCAAAAGTGATCCGGGCGACCAACTCTGCATTCAAGTCCTGCAAATAATCTGCTGTTGTAATTGTTCCGTTTTCTAGCTTTGAGGCCGAACTTTTAGTGATGCGTTCCTGCAGTTCGATCAGCTCCCGGTCACTTTTTAGTATTTGTTGCAATTGCTCTATTTTTCGCCTTTGGCCATCCAAAGCAATCGTAATATTTCGTTCAAATTGTGTCTGTTGTGTTTGCACCATTTCTTGCTGCAGCTGAATCACTTCTTTCGACCTTTTGGTTTGTTTCCAATCGAACAGTGTCCAGTTCAGGCCAATGCCAACCAGGTAGTAGGTATCAAAATCATCGTTCAACATGTTTATCGCCGGACGACCATAGCCTGCCTGCCCAAAGCCGAACAATTTCGGATTGCGCGCCTTTTGAGTCAAGTCGGCCGAAGCAGACAGCAAATCGGTTTGTTGGCGAAAGAGGTCGATTTCGGGACGCACGATTTCATTTTCCGTTCTCACTTCGCTGGTTTCAATCTGAAGATTTTGCAGATCAGAAGGCTCTTTGCCGGTCAGGATAGCCAAAGCGGCCAAGGTCGTTTCCCGACCAGACTGCAGCTCCAACTGTTGCTGCTTCACTTTTACCAACTCTGCCAAAACCTGATCCAAATCAGATTGAAGAATTGCCCCGTTAGACAATGCACTCTCCATTTGCTTCTTCCGAGCCTCGAGTGTTTCCTGTTTTTTAGCCAGTAAGTCCAGGTTTTGTTGAATGAGGAATGATGAAAAAAACAGGTTGTTCACTTGCTCCTTCACTTGGTACAAATCAACTTCAACACCTTGCTGATTCGTGAGGTCCTGTGCCTTTTCAAGCTCACCTTTCGCTTTCGACACGCCTCCATCCCAGATATTTTGCTTCACATCGAGGTATGCTTTATACTGGTCTTTGGAAACAGATGGAATATCAATTCCGGGCAAGGACGCTCCCAATCGCGTCACATCCGACTGGTAACTGGCCTGTGCTTTCAGGTCGAGCGTTGGATACCAGGCTGTCTGAATATTATCCAGTTTCAGCTCGCTCATTTTCTGGTAAATTTCCTTTTGTTTGAGTAACGGATGGACTTCACGCGCCCACTGCTGGCAATCGAACAAAGTCACCCCCTGCTGTGCAAACAACCATTGAGCAGGCAGCAACAATAACATAATTAGACTAATTCTGGTCTTCATAAAATCTGATTATTCGGGTTGAATAGCTTTGAGAACAAACTCCTTCGCTTCTGCTTTCCGTTCCTCAAGGAAATTTTTCAATCCCTGCTCATCACCATGGAAAGCGACGTATCGAATCATCGGGCGAGCAGCAAACGGGAAGACACACAATGCAATGATATTCACCAACAGATGCTCCGGTTTCATCCGTCGGATTTCTCCGCGATCCATGGCGTCCTGAAACATTTTTATAATCGGGGCGATCGTGAAACCGGAACGTTCAACAAATCCGAAAAACGGGGTGGCATCACGATTCATTTCCTTGATGATAAAAGCAGGCAGAAACGGATATCTTACAAGTAGGTCGAGATAAGTATCGATCGCCTGCTCCACCTTTACTGCAAACGGCAGTTCCGAGAACAAGATTTGTCCAATCCGGGGGAAAGCGATACCAATTAACTTGGCGAAAATCGCATCAAACAACTTTTCTTTACTTCTGAAATAGTAGTGCAGCAATGCTTTATTAATCCCCGCACGGTCAGCAATCTCCTGCATACGAGCACCGTCCATTCCCTTCTGAACGAACACATCGGTAGCTGCATCGATAATCTTATCCTCTGTATTGTCTTTTTTAGTTTCCATTTTCTATTTGGTTTAACTACTTGGTTAAATCTTCAGCAAACGTAAAACATTTCAAGACACAAGTCAACACTATTGACTAAATATTTAAACCATTTGGTTAATTTTTAATCCAGATGAACAATAAGCATGAAATCAAGTGACGAGCAGACGGGTAATCTATTTTTTTAATGTAAATAAAAAGTAAACAGTGTTACAAAGACACACATGAAAAACTGTAGATATTCTTCTCTAATTATACTTTTAGGGCGCTTAAAAGACCCCTTGGAATGAAACTTCACTTAAAAATTTCGCTGCTACTATTTTCGTTTGCGGCTGTATTGATTATTGCTTTCACCTCGCTGAACTACATCAACCGATCGGTACAGGATGTTTTCATGAAGGAAAATCAACGCAACCAAGCTCAGATCATAGACAAAGTTATTGCCATCAAATTCGGTTCCCTCAAACAAATTGTCGACGACAATTCAGCCTGGGATGAGTTGGTAGATTTTACCGGCAAGCCCGATTCGGTTTGGGCAATCGACAACATCGACTTCATGGTCAACGTTTTCAACCACTCAACCGTTATGGTTTTTAACAAAGATGACGAACTTATTCACCAGTTTTCGGATTCAAGCCTGCTTTGTCAGCATTTTCAGCCAGACGAAACGAAAATAAAACAGTTATTTGCGCAATCGCCCTACTGTCATTACTTTGAATATTCGGGGAATCGTTTGATTGAGTTCTGCGGAGCTACAATTGTTCCTTCTGCTGATGCGACCGATAGACAAACAGTGCCACAAGGTTATTTGCTTGTCGGCGAAGAATGGAATGAAGCTTACCTGAACAATCTTTACGAGTCGACAGGATTTGAGCCTGAACTAGTTGCTGCAGCCGATTCTACTCCAATCGAACTCGATAAAAACCGAGAGTACATTATCAAGGAACTTCACGGAGCTGACGGGAAGACTTCTGCTAAAATTATTTTCAGCCGGGTGAGCCCCATTCAACAGGATCTAAAAAATTTTCTGATCCTAACCATACTGGTTTCCTTGATTGCTTCATTAGCTCTCCTTGTTTTCATACTTTATTTCCGGCGCATTGTAGTGGAGCCATTCTCTGTTATTAACCGAACTCTTGAAACCCACAACCAACAGCACTTGCATCGTCTTCGGTCGAAAACGCCGGAATTTGTCAAACTAAAAGAACTCATTCTGAATTTCTTCAAACAACAAAACGAGTTAAAATCAAATAACGTCCGGCTAGTCGAGTTAAACGGAACGAAAGACAAACTTTTTTCCATTATCGGGCACGACCTGCGAAACCCGATTGGGAATATCTTATCAGCCTCCGGTATCATGATTGAATCAATTCAAGAACAGGACTTTGAAAACATCGAAATCCTGTTGAGTCTAATTGAAAAAGAAAGCGGCGAGGCTCTGAATTTATTGGAAACGCTTTTGGACTGGGCGAAAACTCAAACCGGCAAATTACAATACTCCCCCAAACAAATTCAACTTAAAGAGATTATCGATCGGGTGTCGACGAACTTAAGCTTTGCAGCCCGCATGAAAGAAATCAAGATTGAAACCGTGAGCAATGTTGATTTTGAAGTTTACGCCGACTACAACATGATTGTAACGATTCTTCGCAATCTGATTTCGAATGCCATAAAATTCACGAACCCGGGAGGCTGGGTCCGAATTTCAGCATTGAGAAACGAAGATGGAATTGAGTTCCGGGTTGAGGATAATGGTATCGGCATGGACGATAAGGCTGCAGGTAGACTATTTAAAGCCGAAACCAACTACTCGACTTACGGCACCGCAAACGAAAAAGGAACCGGATTAGGTTTGATAATTTGTAAAGAGTTTATCGAAAAACACGGAGGAAACATTCGTGTGCAAAGCGAAAAAGGAAAAGGAACCTGTTTTATATTCAACATTGTGGAGCACAAAAATTAGCAAAAAACAAAAAGGGCAACATCCGTTGCCCTTTCATATATCTAACATTTTCGGTTATTTCAATTCTTCCGGTTCGTCCGCTACAACTTCAGTTGACTCCGGCTTTGTGGTTCCTTTCAGGTAATCGGGCAACTCCAAACCAGCGGATTTGAATACATCATCCAGTGGCGGGATCGATCCCAACATGCCCTGCATGAAGTTCGCAGTGGAAGTTTTACCATCTTTTCCATTGCCGGTTTCCCAAACAGTAACTTTATCGATTTTGATATTTTTGATGGCCTCAACCTGGGTTTTAACAAGCTCCGGCAACTTGTCGGCAATCATCATCATCACGGCATCTTTCGAATTATTTCCGGCAGCTTTCACCAGCATCTCGAAACCTTCGGCCTGCTTGCTCAGGATTTCGTAGATACCTTTCGCCTGTGCTTCCATCTTCATATAAATCGCATCGGCCTCCCCTTTCGCTTCGCGGCGGGTTTGCTCGGCAATCGCTTCAGCAGCAATTTCAACTTTTTGCTTGTCAATTTCGGCATGCACAACCACGTTCGCAATCTGCGTCGCCTTGTCGCGGGCAGCACGAGCTGTTTCTGCCTCTTTCTCAGCCGCATATGCTTCTTCCAGGGCTTTTGCCTCAGTCACCTTTTCGGCGGCAACCGCTTTCCGGCGAGCTTCAGCTTCCTTCTCACGACGATCGGCATCCGAGTTTGCAATCGTTACTTTCGCAATGTTTTCCCCTTCTACAGCAACAGCATCAGCCTGCGCCACTTTCACACGTTGTTCCTGGTGCGCTTCTGCCTGACCAATTTCACCATCACGGTTTTTCTCGGCAACGCTCTTCTTCGCATCGTTAATCGCTTTTGCGGCAGCTTCTTTACCCAAAGCATCAATATAACCCGACTCGTCGTTGATGTCGGTGACGTTTACGTTGATGAGCTTCAAACCGATTTTTTTCAATTCAGCTTCAACGTTCGACGAAACAGCGGCCAAAAACTTATCGCGGTTACTGTTGATTTCTTCGATATCCATGGTCGCAACCACCAAACGTAATTGACCAAAAATGATGTCTTTTGCCAGGTTGCTGATGGATTCCTGCGACAAGCCCAACAAACGTTCAGCAGCATTGGTCATAATGCTTGGCTCAGTTGAAACACCAACCGTAAAACGCGAAGGAACATCGACGCGAATATTTTGCTTACTCAAAGCACTCTTCAAATTAATCTCGATAGAAATCGGAGTCAGATCAAGAAACTCGTACGAATGAATAATGGGCCAGATGAAAGCGGCACCACCATGAATACATTTAGCCGAGCGGGATTCGCTGTTAATACCTTTCCCAACCTTACCGTAAACAACAAGAATGCGATCGGACGGACAGCGCTTGTAGCGCTTGACCATAGCCATAATAATGATAAACAAGAACAGTACAGCAACGCTGACCATTACAACAAAATAATTGTCCATAGATAGTAATTTTAGATTTATGCGTTAAAGGTTTCTTTTGACAACGAGAATCTGATTGTCGATTATCCGCTCAACCCGTACAATGGAACCAGTCGGGATCGGCTCCTCGTCTTCGGTCATTGCGTCAAGCGTTTGCAGACTTTCCTGGAAGGTAATTTGCACTTTCCCCAAGCCCTTCGATTGAGCAGGAATAGTCAGGTAAACTTCCCCCAGCCTTCCGACAGCATTATTCAGGTTCAGGTTTCCGGTTTCTACCAATTTCGACATGAGGTAAAAAACAGTTGCCATTGCCAGCATCATCAGAAAGCCGCAAGCAATTGAGGCCAGAATAACCTGGTAATCCGGCCAACCCAACCCGATAAAGCCGAGGCCCGACCAGGCAAACATGGTGAAAAAGCCGATAATGTTCTTCAATGACAGAAACTGGAACGGGATGCTGTCCCCGTCTGCTAAAACAGAATCCATATCCGTTTCTACGTCAACATCAACACTTGATCCGATGACTGTAGTTACTAAAATAAAGAGGAAAATGAGCGTCGACGGAACAGCAACAACCCAGTAGATTTGCTGCAAGAGGCTTAATTCAGCCCAATTAGGTAAGATAGAAAGTAGCATAGCACAGGTCTAAATAATAGTTTTGTTAAAAGTAGAAATTAATCCACTTCATTTGAACTATTTTTCAGATTTAAGTCGGAATAAAATAGGTAGACTGTCGAAAAAAGCGGGCAAACGACTTTTATAGTTGGTTCCCTGATCGCGGTATCGAACCTTATTATTACACCCCTGATTCTACAGTGCGAACCCGAAAACAGGCCTCCTCCACGGAATCAATATTACCTCTTGCCTGCTGCTATCCGGTTATTTCTTCGATTCGAGTAGTTCATCACCAATAGCGATGAAGCAATCACCAGCATACCAATGATAGAGACAAGCTCCGGCTCTTCATCGGGCATTATTAACCAACTCAAAATGGCACCCGAAACCGGGATCAGGAATTTCCAGGTATTCAATTCAGATACCTTCACTCCCGGCCGACCAAGCAAAGTAAACCAAATCGCAAAAGCCGCGGCTGAAAGAAAACTCAGCCAGCCTAACGAAACGAAATACTCAACAGAGACGGCCTTCAATCCATATCCCTCGATTGGGATCGAAATAAAAACCAAAGCTACGCCACCGAAAAACAAGGACGCTGAACTTAATACAACAGGCGACAATTCCTTGGGCTTTTTAGTCACCAAAACATTGGCAAAACCGGAAACCAGGTTATTACACAACAACAGCAAAACACCCAATAAGCTAATCTGCTGCCCCACCGGCAAGCTCGAACGAGAAAAAGTGATCAGCGCGACGCCCACCACACCGAAGATGATGCTGATACTTTTCAGCCAATCCATTTTATCGTTGTGTAGTGTGAAATGGGAAACCAACGAGATGAATAAAGGAGATGAACCAATAATCATGGCAGAAACCGAAGCCGGCAACAAATTAATACCGGAATAGAAGAGCATATAAATCAATACTGTCTGTAAAGCCGCTACTTTGGCTATGAATTTCCAGCTACTTTTCAATTGCCCCCAATACGACTTCCGGTTGTTGAAGTACATCATAATCAAGAGACCCGAAATCATAAACCGTACACCCGCAAACTGAAAAGGCGAATGATATTTTAAGCCAATTTTAACCCCAACAAAGGCGGAAGACCAAAGCAAGCAGGCCACAATCGCCAGGAAAACGGTATTTGAAAAAAATGATTTTTGAGTCATGCTGCAAAGATGCACTTTATTTCCCATTACCCCCGGTTTCCACGAATAACGAATCAGGCTTTCCACGAAAAGACAAAAGAGCATACGCCTGTCTCCAAAAGCCTGAAAAATCAACTTCGATATCTCAAATGACATTTTCACACACCAAAACATGCTATTTGAAAAATAAAAATATCTTTACACCACAATTTAAAATCGGGTTTGTGCGTTTAAACTCGAAACTTGTGCGCAATTTCTTAATCTATTTTTCACAGTGCTAAATAACGGATGAATGTGTCTTTTTACCGACAAATCCGCTATAGTGTGATTGATTGGTAATTACCCAACACAGGAACATCTAAAACCACGATTTACATACGTGTAAATATATTTCTAAAAGCAACAATGGAAGAGGTATCATTCGGTACCTCTTTCTAATTTATCATGATATACAGAGCTGTTTTTCAATCGTTTCAATAAGAAACTTCAAACAATTATTATTAAGATTAATATCTACATATGTGATGCTTTTCCTATGGTTATTTTACTATATTTGTCAACCAACAAATTAATCCAACAGAGACCCGGATGTTGCAGGACTTAGATGAAAAAGAATGGTTCGCGCTTGTTTTCGATAAGCATTACGACTACATCAGGAATTACCTGTATTATCTTTCCGGGGATATTGTGCTCGCTGAAGATTTGAGCCAGGACGTCTACCTCCAAATTTGGGAAGAAAGAACCAAAATCAACCGCGATACCGTTCGCTCCTACCTTTTTACGGTTGCTAAAAATTTATACTTCAAATATTACCGAAGGCAGAATGTAAAACTCAATTTTGTCAATTCACTTGCAAAAGAGGACAATAACGAGTCGCCTGAATTTATTCTGGAGCTAAAAGAATTTGATCGAAGGCTTCAACTCGTACTTGCAGAGATTCCGGATAAGACCAGGGCAATCTTCCTCATGAGTCGAATCGACTCCATGAGTTATAAAGAAATAGCTGTAAATTTGGAAATAAGCGAGAAAGCGGTTGAAAAGCACATGACCAAAGCCCTGAAGATATTACGAACCAAAATGGACAGAAAACTTTAATTAGCATGAAAAATACTGACAAACATATCGATCGGTTGCTTTCAGGCTACGAAGTTCCTGCAACAAAGTCCAGGAGGGAAGCATGGGAGCAACTTAACCGTAAAATATCCGCGAACGAGAAGCTGCCAAAACGCCAACCGGTTCGTCGCATCAACTTCGCTTATTACCTGACCGGAGCTGCCGCGGCTGCCGTCATCCTTGTTTTGGTTCTGTTCAATTTCTTCCGGCCCAAAGAAGAATTCAGCAACAAACAAATGGCCATTCAGGAAACCATTCTGCCCGATAGCAGCCAGGTTGTGCTGAAAACAAACTCGAAAATTGAATACCACGAGCGACTGATCGATGGAGCCCGCCTGGTTAACTTAGACGGAGAGGCTTTCTTCTCGGTTACCAAAGGCAAAAAGTTCCAGGTCGATTTCCCGGGTGGAAACCTGCACGTACTGGGAACAAAATTCAACATTCGGGCTTATTCTGAAGACATGGGTCGCGTTGATTGTTTTGAAGGATCGGTAAAACTGAAGATCAACCAGCAGGATATTGTTTTGACAAAGGGTCAGGCAGTGAGTTTCAGCCCGGACCATATCGAAGGGCCGTTTGAGATAAAGGCCGACAACCTGACCGGCATCACCGACAACCTGTATCATTGGTCTGACCGGCCGTTGCAAGAAATCCTGTCGCTCATTTGTGCGCGCGAGGGATACCAGTTGAGCGCTTCAGAAAGCATTTTGGAGAAACGTTTTACCGGCTCGCTGAATCTGACGAACGGCAAACAGGCCCTGACAATCTTAACGAAAGCAATGAACCTTGACTATAACCTGACTAAAAACCAACTAAAAATTGTTGAAAGCAATTAAAACTCAAATTATCTTTTGCCTGATCGCCTGCTTCTTATCGGTGCAGGCATTTGCGCAGCAGAAGCAAGTAACCGTCAACGCCAAACAACAATCGCTGAGTTCACTGTTGGAGGATATCGCTTCTAAAAACGACATTCAATTCGCTTTCGACGCCAATTATTTTTCACAAATCAAGGTTGATCTAAAGGTTGAAAATCAAGACATCGCTGATTTCGTCAACCTCATTTGCGACAAATATCACCTGCTGTCGGAGACCATTGACGGCACCATCATTCTTTATAAAAACCCGGCTCCACTCCTGGAACCCGTTGCAGAAATGATCAAAATATCGGGGGTTGTGCAGGATGAAACAACAGGCGAACCGCTGCTTTTCTGTCATGTTGGCTTTGTCGATTCGGAAATGAAAGGAACGACAACGAACGAACTCGGGATTTTCACGGCGACCATTGAAAAACAAGCGCAACTCCAAATCGCGATCAGCCACCTCGGCTACCAGCGTTTGGATACCACGCTAAACCTGCAGACGGGTCAATTTTTCACCATCAAACTGCATCCGTTCTCTATTAATATTGAAGCCATCCAGGTTTTTCAGCAAGAGAAAAACGTGATTGAAATGGGAAACCAATCCGAACGAATTGCCTTCAACCCGAAACAATCGGCTAATTTGCCGCGCGTTGACGACAGCGACCTAATCAGCTCGCTGAGCCTGATTCCGGGTGTCAACTTTCTGGGCGGGCAAACTTCCGGGATTTCCATTCGCGGCAGCTCCCCGTCGGAAAATATGGTCATGCTCGACGGAATTCCGGTGTTGGAAACGAGCCACTTGTTTGGCAACCTCAGTGTACTAAACTCAAAATACATATCGCAAGCATTTGTTTCGCGCGGTGCGTTTGACGCCACTTACGGTGAAAGAACTTCCGGAGTGGTTGAGTTGAAAGGGAAAAACAATTTTTACAAACCAAGCCTCGATCTTTCGGCCAATCTCCTGAATGTAAGTGGAACCGCCAATGTTCCGATCGGCAAAGTCGTTTCGGTAAGCGGATCATACCGCTTTTCGTACATCGACCGCTGGGAAAATTACCTGTACAAACAAATACTCGAGCAAGGAAGCAGCGACGACGAATCCACCGTCTCGCCATTCATTCAATACGATGACGTGAATGTGAAAGTGGGTATCAAGCCGTCTGACAAACACGAGATCTCCTTCAACTTCTTGAACAGTTACGACCTGCAGGTCCGCGACTACCAGTTCAAGGACGGTTCCCGACTTTTCCGCTACGAAGATGCCGTGAGCGAAAACCGTGGGATGAGTGCCAACTGGTTCTACCAAACAACTCCGAATTTCCAGCAACAAATTACCGCCGGCTACAACGACCTTACCCGCGATGCCTACGCACACTCGGGCATGGGCCCCAACAGCCAGGGCAATGGTGGTAAAGATGAAAAAGATGAAGGCAATAACTACCTCGAGGAATTCTCTGCAAAATGGTCGGGCGAGCTGAAAACCGGGCGGTTTACGCACCAGGCCGGATTTGGAGCCAACATCAACCAGGTAACCTACGACTACCGCTCCGAAAGATCAACCGGCAACAAGCTGACTGACTCGATCGTTTTCGACTCAGAAACGAATTTATACCATGTTTATCTGCAGGAAAAAATTACGCTGTTCGACAAGTTGGAGGCCCGTCTTGGTGTTCGTGGAAACTACTTTGACATAACACAAAAATTCTACCTGCAACCACGCTTCGGACTGCGATACGAGATTAATGACTATCTGGCTGTGCTTTACGCCGGTGGTATTTACAACCAGTTCCTGACGCGAATCCGGAAAGTAGATATCGATGGAAACAGCGATCTGGTCTGGTTTCTACCCGACGAATCGGGCGAAGGAATCTTGAAAGCACAACAGCATGTTCTGGGACTTCAGTTCGATCAAAATGGCTGGGCCGTCAACGTGGAAGGATATTACAAAAAGACCGATGGCCGCGTTAACCTGTTTGCCGAACAAACAGGCGGGCAACAAAAGTTGATTGAATACAACCAGCGAAACGGAAAATCCAACAACTTCGGAATGGATCTCCTGCTTCAATACAAACACGGAAAGTTCACACACATCCTGACTACCTCGGTTTCGAAATCAGAAGAGCAATTCGAAGTCTTCAATAATGGTGAAACTTATCCGTCATTCGACGATCAGCGCGTACGGCTGCGCTGGACAGAAATGGCCAAAATAAAAGGATTTGTAATCGCTGCAAACCTGGTTTACAACAGTGGCAGTCCGTATCTGGTAACGGAATCCGGTTCGGGTAATTCGGAGTTCGATCGGTTACCCTATTTCATGCAGGCCGACATCTCATTCATCAAACGCTTCCAGTACAAATTCTTCAATCTGAGTACAGGCATTTCATTAATGAATATTACCAACCGGGAAAACATTTTGGAAGTCGACTACTTCAACGTGTCAGATGCTACCGGCTCATATTCAGTCAGAACAGACGTAACCGCCATGCGGTTTACACCGGTTTTTTTCCTCAATATCTTGCTTCAATAACTTACTCCGAGAAAAAAAATGAAAAAATTTCGATTTTAGGGGTAGGGTATTTCCCTTCGAAAGGATAATAGCTTCAGACAACGAAAAAAACGACATGTTTGAAGCAAGCAAAATAAGTCTATTCTCTGCCTTACTTGTTCTTCCGAATTCAGAAAACAGGATTGAACAAGTAATTCGTGCTTACAGCATTCCGGCACGAAAAGACAAACATGCTGCTTACAAAGAAACTCTGAGAAAGATTGAAGAAGGTAAAAGACGACGGACTGAGCACGGAGCACTATTACTAAGTCCTGTTTATCGAATCGCAATTTCAACCGCTGCTTCTCTCATCCTGATTTTCCTTCTTCAACTTCTTCTTTTTAGTCAGACGCGTTTCGAGAGTACTGGTCAGGCTGCATCTTTTCGCTTACCCGATCAATCAAGGGTCGTGCTAAGCGAAAACAGCTCGATCAGCTTTCCCAAATATAGATGGAATAGAAAAATAGAATTGCAGGGCGAAGCCTACTTCGAGGTAAAAAAGGGGAATAAGTTTATTGTAAAGACCGATGAAGGTAGTGTGAGCGTTCTGGGCACCCGTTTTCTGGTGACCGAAAAAGAAGACAACTTGCAAGTAAGTTGTTTCGAAGGAAAAGTTTTGTACGCAAACAAAAAGTTGGAAGAGGAAATTCCGGCAGGCTACTCTAAAGAGTTCAAAAAAGATGACTTGTTAACGACGCAACAAATACAGTCAGCCTACCCTACTTCCGCTCTTTTCTCGACAAATTATTCCGGCGAAAATTTACAGCAGGTTGTTTCCGACCTTGAAAATTTCTTCCAGGTAAAAATCCAATTGCAAACCGCCGGTAGCCACTTTTTCAGTGGAAACCTGGAAACTGCCAATCTGGATTCAGCCTTGAAAATCATTAGCCGCTCATTAGACCTTCATTACTCTTTCAAATCGAATGACGAAATCCTTTTAACAGAAAAACAGAAGAGTTATGAAAAGAAAAATTAAATCGGCCCTGGTATTATTAACTGCTATTACGTTAGGTATTTTCTCATCATGTACGAGTACCGACGACGGTATCTCAGGAAATGATTCAACAAAGGGAAGTTTGAAAATTTTACTGACCGACGCTCCATTCCCAAGTGATTTGGTTGCTGAAGTTAATGTGGTAATTGACGAAGTATCGATCAAAAAAGTAAACGACGATTCTTCGGAAGACGACGATTCCGGCTGGTCTGTCCTTTCATCAGAAGAAAGTTCCTTCAACTTGTTGGATCTGCAAAATGGCGCGGTAGCTGTCTTAGCCGACTTTGAAGAATTCCCGATTGGCACTTACAGCGAAATCAGACTTCATATTGTTAGTGCAGAGGTTGTGCTGACTGAAGATGCCGGTGGCGAAACCTACGATCTCAAAATTCCCAGCGGCACCAGCAGCGGCCTGAAAGTAAAAATCGATGGCAATTTGGAAGTGCGCGGAGGGAACGCTGCGGCTCTAATCGTTGATTTTGACGTGGCTCAAAGCTTCCTGGTACAAGGAAACCCAACTAAAAACGGAAAAGAAATTACCGGATTCAAATTCAAACCGGTTATCCGCGCAACTGCTGAAGATATTAGCGGAACTGTGGAAGGCTACGTTTCCGTTCAGCAATTAACTGACGGCGTTGTGTCTGAAGTCCCCGGTGTTGGTATTCAGGTAACTGTTACCGACGGAACAAACACCTACATCGCCATTAGCAGCGACAACGGCTACTACGCCATCATAGGTGTGCTGCCCGGCGAATATACTGTTTCAGCAACTGCTGATGGTTACAAAGATTTCTCAGCCACCACGAATGTTGAAACAAACATGGTCGCTACAGCGAACGTTCTGCTCGAGCTGCCACTAGGAACTATTACAGGAACTGTTACAGATGTGAGCACAGCAGCATTGATTCAAGCTGCAGCAGTCGAAATCCTGAATGGAGAAAGCACTGTGATTGCAACAGCAACGACGAACGAAAATGGAGTTTACGCAGCAGGAAACATTCCAGTGGGAACCTATTCAGTTAAGTTCACAGCAACCGGCTACGATGTATTAACTGTTGCCGACGCGGTTGTTAGCGATGCGACGACAACAACTGTTGACGCCGCGTTGACCGCAACTGTTGTATCTGAATAAAAAGAGGAACCAAGTTTCCTCGCCTAAGTTTTGAATTACCGTATTTACATACGTGTAAATATATTTCTAAAAGCAAATAGAGGTATCCTGTGGTGGGATACCTTTTTTCGTTGTCACTAAAACAAAAAAATCGCTGGCTATAAAGCCAACGATTATTCTAACCCATGTTCATGTCTTCCTCCGGTTTAAAAATACCATTCAACTCCGAGACGGGTTGAAAAACGCTTCATATTCGAATCGTTGCCATCATACAACTTTTTAAAGTAGAGCGTGTATTCCGGTGAAAGTGTCAATCCCAAATGCTTGTTTATATTGTATTTTAAAATCGCAGCAGTTGCAAAACCACTCATATTTTCGGAATAAGCTGATGAAACGTAGCTCCCGTCAGAAACTGATCCATCTGTCTTTTGTGTTTCCTGATCTGAATCAGAGATGTACTCCAATTTCAAACCGGGCGACAAGAACAGTTCAAACTTGTTCTTCGTCCAAACCCGAAAATCAAAGTAGGGGCTGATGCTGAAATAGTCCAGAGTCATGGTAGTGTTTAACAAATCGGCTCCAGAATAGGACTGTCCGTAGCTGTACTGTCCAAATCTCGACTCAACCCGAAAACGTACAACATCCGAGAATTTCATCCCAACTGACGCACCCAAACTGTATTCCATACCGTCGTGCTCATAAATATCATAATTGTTGTAATTATAATACTTATCGGTTGTGTAGTCCCAACCGCCATTCAGGTTAACGAAGAAACGGGATTGCGAAAATCCTACAAAGGGAATAACAGAAATAGCAAGTAAAATCAAATACTTTTTCATGGTAGTTCTAATAGTTATTTGTCTTAAAAAATAATCCGTGTCAAAGTTGAATAGGAACTACCAAAACTTCAAACCAAACCGATCGAATCAGAGATTTTACCGACGTTTAGCCAAATTTTGGGGAATCCACAGGCCACCTCTCCACAATGATTATTCCAATATTCCCAAACAAAGTCTCGTCACCCTACTTTATAAATTGTCTATTTCCGATTTTCGTCCTACTTTTGCGCTCAATTTACTGATAGCAAGAATGTAATCAATTCGGGCAAAAAGTAAGTTTTTTTTCACTGTTGAAATTTGGAATTTGAAATATGAAAAGGGTCGTTATTGGTTTATCGGGGGGAGTTGATTCGAGTGTGGCAGCGTATCTGCTAAAACAACAGGGTTACGAGGTTATCGCATTATTTATGATTAACTGGCACGATCGTACCGGCACGCTTACCGGGCAGTGTACCTGGGAAGATGATGCGTTGATTGCGGAGATGGTTGCAAAAAAACTGGATATGCCTTTTCACATTGTCGACCTGAGCACACACTATAAAAAGCGGGTCGTTGACTACATGTTCGACGAATACAGCAAAGGGCGGACGCCAAACCCGGATGTACTGTGTAACCGTGAGATCAAGTTCGATATTTTTATGGACGAGTGTCTGAAACACGGCGCCGACTTTGTTGCTACGGGACATTACTGCCAAAAAAGCGAATTCGAAAAAGACGGAAAAATGATTTACCAGCTTCGCGCCGGTGCCGACAACAATAAAGATCAAAGCTATTTTCTTTGTCAATTGAATCAAGACCAGTTAAGCAAAGCGCTATTCCCAATTGGCCATTTGGACAAACCCGAAGTTCGTCGCATTGCCGCTGAGCAACAATTACCCACTGCCACCCGCAAGGATTCGCAAGGAATTTGTTTTGTCGGAAAAGTTGACTTGCCGACTTTTCTTCAGCAACAGCTGGAACCGAAAACCGGCAACGTCATTGAAATACCGACCGAATTCATCGCCAAGAAAAAACAGGTAGAACGCACACCCGAGAATTTCCGGAAATTGTGTTTCGCTTACCCGTACAAACCTTGGAACGGCAAAATCATTGGCGAACACGGAGGCGCCCATTTCTATACCGTCGGCCAACGTAAAGGGCTGAATATTGGCGGGCACAACGAGCCGCTTTTCGTCATCGGAACCGATGTGAAACGCAATATCATTTATGTAGGTGAAGGCTCCGAACATCCTGGATTGTATCGTCCTGGACTATTTATTTCCAACGAAGAAATTCACTGGATCAGAACCGATATCGCCATGGAAGTTGGTGAAACGCGTCAATACGATGTTCGGATCCGTTATCGCCAACCGCTGGAAAAGGCAACACTCTACCGCCATGAGGATGGAATTTACATGTTGTTCGACGACGAGCAGCGCGGGATTACCTCCGGCCAATTCGCTGCCTGGTACGAGGGCGACGAGTTAATCGGCTCCGGCGTGATCGCCTGATTTGATGGCTAAACCAAGCGATTATTTGGCGAACACTATTCAACTAAAAATTGTACCTTTGGGCACCTTTAAATAAATACACACATGATCAAATCGATGACCGGCTATGGTAAAGCCGAATTTGAAAGCGGAAATAAGAAGATTACACTGGAGTTGAAATCACTGAACAGTAAACAACTGGATATCAACTCGCGTCTGCCAATGCTTTATCGCGAAAAAGATTTGATCATTCGGAAAGAGATTTCTGAAAAACTGATTCGCGGTAAGGTCGACTTTTCGCTATTCCTCGAAAACCTCGGAACAGAAAGTAATTCGGCGATCAACGAGTCAATTGTTACCGCGTATTTCAATCAACTGAGCGCGCTTCAAACAAAGCTTGGTCTTCCGGTTTCGGAGCAAATCATGCAAAACGTGATGCGTTTGCCCGATACGGTTAAGACAGTTTATGAGGAACTGGATGAAAACGAATGGCTGATTATTTTCGCAAACATTCAGAAAGTGATTGCCACTCTTGAGGAATTCCGTGTTCAGGAAGGTGCTGCCTTAGAAAAAGACATCCGCTCGAACATCTCCGATATTCAGCAATTGCTGAGCCAAATTGAGCCTTTCGAAAAGCAACGCATCGAAAATGTAAAAGCTAAAATTCAGGATGGCTTGAACGAGATTACCTTGAACGGCAATATGGATAAAAACCGTTTCGAGCAAGAGCTGATCTATTACCTGGAGAAACTGGATATCAACGAAGAAAAAGTGCGTTTGACCAACCACTGTGAATACTTCCTGGAAACACTGGATAACACGCAGGATGTTGGTAAAAAACTGGGCTTCATTGCACAGGAGATCGGACGCGAGATCAATACCATTGGTAGCAAAGCCAACGAAAGCAACATTCAGCGCTTAGTCGTTCAAATGAAAGACGCACTGGAGCGAATCAAAGAACAGCTGTTGAACGTATTGTAGAAGATAAAGTGAGAAAGCAAAAGTCAAAAGTCAAAAAAACAAAAATCGACCTATGGAAAGAGATTTGATGGAAAGGCTTTTCAATTTTGCTGTTCATGTAATCAAATTTTTGCGCGAAATTCCTTCAAATCAAGAAAATCGAGTTATTCGCTACCAACTGACGAAATCAGCTACTTCATCAGGAGCCAACTACGAAGAATCGCAAGCTGGCAGCTCTAAAGCGGACTTTATTTTCAAGGTTGAGATTTGCTTAAAGGAAATGCGCGAAAGCAACTATTGGTTACGAATTATTAAAGCTACTCACTTAGCCAGCGAAATTCCGTCAGCGGAATTGGAATTTTTGGTAAATGAATCTGAAGAATTAAAGAAGATATTGGCCTCAATCGTAAAGAAATCAAAAGCCCAATGAGCGCCTCTCACTTTTGACTTTTGACTTTACACTTTTGACTTTATTATGCAAAAAGGTAAGCTAATCATATTTTCAGCTCCGTCGGGGGCAGGCAAAACAACCATCGTCAAGCATTTATTACAGCAGGATTTCGGACTGGAATTTTCGATTTCGGCAACCAGCCGTGCTCCCAGACATACCGAGACACATGGTGTTGACTACTATTTTCTGAGTCCTGACGAGTTTCAACAAAAAGTGCAGGCCGACGAATTCCTGGAATGGGAAGAAGTTTACAAAGGCACTTGCTACGGAACATTGAAAGCTGAAGTGGAACGAATCCGCAACAAAGGCAAGCACGTTGTGTTTGACGTGGATGTGGTTGGTGGTGTGAATATCAAAAAATATTACGGCAACGAGGCTTTGGCTGTTTTTGTGCAACCTCCTTCCATCGAAGAACTTCGTAAACGCTTGGTCGGCCGTTCAACCGATGCGCCGGAAGTGATTGAAAAACGCGTGGCAAAAGCTGAATATGAATTGACTTTCGCCCCGCAATTCGATGTCGTTTTGGTCAGCGAAGAGTTACCTGTCACCTTGGCCAATGCCGACAAACTGGTAACTGATTTCATCCGCCAATAAACGTTTTCGGGGCAAACACAGTTCCTCTGGAATTAAAAAACTTAAACCAAAACTGCATTTCATCGTTTTGAAATTGAACAACTAAATTTTGAAATCGCAACCATGAAAGTAGGTCTCTATTTCGGCACATTCAATCCCATTCACATCGGGCACATGGCCATTGCCAACTACATGCTCGACTTTACCGAAATTGAGAAATTGTGGTTCATTGTTAGTCCGCAGAATCCCTTCAAAAATAAAAAACATTTGCTGGACGATTATCAGCGCCTGGAAATGGTGAACAGGGCAATCGACGACGACTACCGGTTTTCAGCTAATTCAATTGAATTCGGCTTGCCCAAACCGTCTTACACGATCGATACGCTGGCTCACCTGCAGGAGAAGTACCCGCAGCATGAATTTTTGCTGATCATGGGTTCCGACAACCTCGAGTTTCTGCACAAATGGAAAAACTACGAACAACTTCTGGCGAACTACCGGATTTTAGTATACCCGCGGCCCGGATTTGATCCAAATAACTGGGCGAGCTTCGAAAACATCCAACTCGTTGATGCCCCTTTAATGGAGGTTTCTGCTTCGTTTATCCGGAATTCAATAAAAGAGGGCAAAAACGTCCGCCATTTCCTACCCTACAAAACATGGCAATACCTGAGCGAAATGAATTTTTACAAATAGCATTCCGGTCAGGTATCACTATAAATCAATCGATATTTTTATTGTTTTGCCACACCGATCACACCAATCGCAACGCGGGCTCCAGCCGCTCCTGTTGGTTGTGAAACCAAATCATCTTCATCAGCATGCACAATAATTCCGCGTCCCAGGATTGATTCAGGACCGGCAAAGGTCATCGATGGGTAAGTTACTTCATAAATCGCAACGCCTTCGGCATTGGCTTCCAGGTTACCCAAATCGCCAACGTGTCTCATTTCGCCGGTTGGCGCACCATGATCGTGGCCTTCAGGATTGAAGTGACCGCCTGCTGAAGTACCATCAGGTGCAGTCAAATCGCCAAATTGGTGAATGTGGAAACCATGTTTACCCGGTGTCAAACCGGAAACTTCTGCTTTCACGACCACACCGCCATCGGTTTTGGTAAACGTCACCGTTCCCGATACCGTATTTCCTTCGGTCGGTTGCAACACACAAATCGCTTTTTCAACTCCGTTATCAGCCGGAGCAGGCATCACTTTATCGTGCATAACCATGTCGTGATCATGATCCGCCGGCTTTGTACCCGACGTACATGCCTGAGCGACCAACAATAGCATCGTTCCCCAAAAACTTAATTTTACTAATCTTCTGTTATTCATTTTCTCAGCTTTTTAATTTATGATGAAAACTGTGTCTAATTCGCATCGTAGTTGGAATATAAAACCGGACAATCGCTGGATTTCAGAAGCTTCCGGATCAATTCCTTTTTAAACAATTTGCTCCAGAAACCCTTTTTTTCTTCGACCACAGCAACCAGGCTGGGCGACAAAATCCGGGCATGGTCAATGAACTCATCGTCAAAATTGCCTTCTTGCAAGACCTTATAATTAACAGTTGCCTTCGGAAATAGTTGATCAATATCCATCAACGTTGTCATTTCTTTCTCGCCTTTTCTCTCAGGTCTCCCCAGTAAATTCACAACTGGTAGAAAATGATTGAGTAAACAGGCCAAGTGGTTAATTCCATCTTTCTCCTCGTTGGTAAATCCGGTTGGAATCAGGATTGAACTGTACGGAACAAATTGCTCTCCGGCCGGTACAAACAAGCAAAGACCGCTAAAAGTTTGACTGATGTCGATCGTTTCTTTCTGCGAATCGAAAATATAATTGTCGGGCGTTTTGCTCATCACAAAAATCGAATCCGGATACTCTTCGGCGATCGTTTTCAACCTATTCTCAATACTATCGATACGCAAATCCAGCTCCCACTTCAGCGGGTAGTTCAAACGGGAAATCTCATGACTCAAAAAGTCATCGAGCTCCTGTTTGCTCTGTTCCAATTCCTTACGATAAAATTCATCCGCCAATTGCTTTTCGCCCGGTGAAATACTCGACGAATCGGCAACGACACTTGGTACAGCTTGTTGCACCCGTGGGTCTACTACGTGAACCAAAATCACTTCAGCTTCCAAATACTTCGCCATATTCAGGCCATATGGGATAATACTCTCATGGTCTCCTTTAATATCATTTACAATTACAATTTTCATAGCTTCTAATTTCTATTTGCTCTTTAAAATGCAACCCTCGTTCCGGATCAGGCGACAAGCACGCAAAATGCTAATTATCTGCAAATTAAATCCGAGCACATTCAAACAACACCTGATTTACTCTGGGGAAAATTTGAGAAATCGAAGAGTATTTTCCACAACTCATCCACTTTGGCAAACTTGTATCCCATCCTGTTGTTTTATAACAGGCGCTATAATTATTCTAAATAGCAGCCACACCGAACAACAGATGTAGATATTTGTATATTTGTGTTCAGACTCCGAGTTTAATAAAGCTAAGTGCCAGGCATAAGTTTTTTAAACCGATGGGTTAAACCGGAAACGGTTTGGCCTCCCGATTTCACCAGGGGGTGAATGACTTTGGAAAGGAGAAAATCACGGCTCGAATTAAATAGTATAAATTGCCTGAGATTCCCCTTTTCATGAAATTTGAAACGGGGTTTTTCTTTTTAGACATGAAACAAAATTGGGCAAATATATTATTGGTGGCAGGTTCCGGACAAAACTCCGGCAAGACAACTTTTATCTGTCAGTTGGTCGAAAAGTTATCCGGCCATAAGCCAATCACCGTCAAAGTATCCTCGCATTTTTACGATCCGACACCCGGATTAAAAATTCTGGCTGAAGACACCAACTTTCAGCTATTTGAGGAAACGAACCGCGAAACAAACAAAGACAGCTCATTGTACCTGCAAAACGGTGCACACCGCTCGTTTTACATCCAGGCGAAGGACAAACAACTGGAGCTCGCTTTCATGGCGCTGCTCCCCTACTTGGAGGCGAACGAGCCCATTATCATTGAATCGGCAGCGATGCATCATGTAATTGATGCCGGCTTATTTGTTTTTGTACTTCGCGAAAATGCAGAGCAAAAACCATCGACGGAAATCAATAAAAAAGTCGCTGACCTAATTGTTTATTCCGATGGAGAGCGCTATTCGCCCACCGTCGATCATCTAATTTTTGAAAACGAATGGAAGCTCAAACTTTGATAACACTGCAACAGGCTATACAACTTGCTTCCACAAAAGCAATGGTTTTACCAGCCGAGCAAGTTGCTTTTAATGAGGCTGGCGGGCGAGTTTTGGCCGAAGATGTTTATTCCGACGTCAACATGCCACCCTTCAACAAATCGGCAATGGACGGGTACGCCTGTCGAAAAGAGGATTTGGGTCAATGGCTCGAAATGCTGGAAATTATTCCAGCAGGTAAGCCACCAAAATTCGAAATAAAACCAGGACAATGTTCGAAAATCATGACCGGAGCAGCAGTGCCCGCGGGTGCAGATGTGGTATTTATGGTCGAACAAAGCGAAGTAAACGCGGGCAAGCAAGTTCGCTTTACCGGCGCTAAAACAAACAGCAACATTTGTCTATTAGGCGAGGACGTCAAAACCGGCGACCTGGTATTAAAAACAGGAACAGTCCTGAAAGCACAACACATGGCCATGCTGGCTTCCGTTGGTTGTGTTTCTCCGTCAGTGTATCGAAAGCCGAGCGTTGGCATTATTTCCACCGGATCAGAACTGGTGGAGCCAAATGTCTTTCCGCAGGCGTCCCAAATCCGGAACTCCAACGGGCACCAAATGCGCATGCAGGCGGCTTCCTGCCATTGTGCCGTGAACTATTACGGCATCGTACCGGATGACGAAGACCTGACGCGCGACGCGATCAAAAAATCGGTTGATGAGAATGATTTGACACTGATTTCCGGTGGAGTTTCGGTTGGCGATTTCGACTACGTACCGGCAATCATAGAGCAGTTGGGATTCGAAATCCTTTTCAATAAAATTGCCGTGAAACCCGGCAAGCACACCACCTTTGCTTTCAACGGAAACAAATACATCATCGGGCTTCCCGGCAACCCGGTTTCGTCTTTCATCCAATTCGAAATATTTGCCAAGCCCTTTTTGAGGCAACTCATGGGTTATTCGGCTCCCGAAGTGAATCTGCCACTCCCTCTGGCTACCGATTACCAGCGACGCAAAGCAGACCGCGAGGAATTTATTCCGGTGAAAATTAACGACCAAAATGAGGTGGAGACGATCCGCTACCATGGTTCGGCTCACATTCACGCCTATCATGAAGCCTTCGGGTTTATGGTAATCCCCGAAGGAACGAGTTCAATTCCAAAAGGAACAACCGTCTATGTACGACCGCTTTAAACGACATATCAACTACCTGCGCATCTCCGTCACCGATCGTTGCAACCTGCGGTGTACCTACTGCATGCCTGCCGATGGCATCAAATTGATGGAGCACAACGAGATTCTCAGCTACGAGGAAATCGAAGCGTTTGCGCGCCTGGCAGTTTCCCGCGGAATCACCAAAATCCGTTTGACCGGAGGCGAGCCTTTGGTTCGAAAAGACATCGTCACGCTGGTTGAGAAATTGGCCTCTATCGATGGCTTGGAAGATTTAGCGATGACAACAAATGGCATTTTGCTCCCCAAATTTGCGCACGAACTGAAAGCCGCGGGCTTGAAACGTGTCAACATCAGCCTCGATACCTTGAACCCGGATCGCTATTGCCAGATTACCAGAAACGGTGACATTCGAGATGTTTTTGCCGGGATCGAAGCAGCACAAAAGGCTGGTTTTGCGCCAATCAAAGTAAACTGTGTTTTGTTAGGAGAGCCCGATGAAGAGATCAAGCTGCTGAAAGATTTCTGTGAAGCCAACGAGCTTGATCTGAGGTTCATTCATCAAATGGACCTCCAAAGTGGCGAGTTCTCCAAAGTTGAAGGAGGCGAAGGTGGAAACTGTAACCGCTGCAATCGCGTTCGGTTGCTGGCAAACGGTGATATTAAGCCTTGCCTTTTCAGTGATCTGGCTTTCAACATTCGCCAACTCGGAGCCGAAGAAGCGCTAAATCGGGCAATCGGGCACAAACCGAAAGCCGGTAGTTACAACAAATCGGGCGAATTTTATAATATCGGGGGATGATGAATGAGTAACGAGTCGTTAGAACTGAGTAATGAATAGCGAGAAACAAGAGATAGAAAAGTAAGTAGCTTTGTTTTTCAGTCTCATTACTCATGTCTCAAGACTCAAGACTATTAAATTAAAATATGAAATTTTATGAAAAAACTAACACATATCGACGACGCAGGAAGAGCCAATATGGTTGATGTTGGAAACAAAAACCAACAAAGTCGCTCGGCCACAGCGGAAGGCTTCATTAGCTTGAATGCGGAAACCGTCAAACTAATTGGCGAAAATCAAATAAAAAAAGGCGACGTCATTACTGTCGCCGAAATTGCTGGTATCCAGGCGGCAAAACGAACCAGCGAGCTCATTCCGCTTTGCCACACACTGCTGCTGACCAAAGTAGAAGTTCATTGCGAATTGCTGGAGGATGGTATTCGTGCAACCTGCACAGCCAAATGTATTGGCCAAACCGGTGTAGAAATGGAAGCGCTCACCGGCGTGCAGGTCGCCCTGCTCACCATTTACGACATGTGTAAAGCCGTCGACAAAGCCATGGTGATCAACCAGGTTCGGCTATTGGAAAAAACAAAATCAGACCTGTAAAAACTAACCGCATGAATACTTCTATCGCTGTTCGCTCCGTCAATATTTCCGAAAAAAAGGGAACAATCAAAAAGCCCGTTGACACCATTAAACTTACAGATATCGGGGTTGTGGGTGATGCGCATTCCGGAAAATGGCACCGACAGGTGAGCTTGCTTGCCTGCGAAAGTATTGAAAAATTCGCAAAGGAAGCCGGCCGCAATATCGCGTTTGGCGAGTTCGCCGAGAACATCACAACCGAAGGCTTGTTGCTACACACCGCCAAGCCACTGGATCGTTTCGTCGGAGAAAACGTGGAACTGGAAGTGACTCAGATTGGTAAAAAGTGCCACGGCGACAATTGCTCTATTTTCAGGGAAGTGGGTAACTGCGTGATGCCAAAGGAAGGTATTTTCGCCCGTGTAATGCAGGAAGGTGAGTTACAAGCCGGGGCAAAACTTCAGTACAAACCCAAAGTTGTCCGCATCAAAATCATCACGCTTAGCGATCGGGCATCCAAAGGTGAATATGCCGATAAAAGTGGCCCGCAGATCAAGAATCTCAGTCAAAAGCATTTCGAAAGCATCAACCGCCACGTTGCATTCGAGCAGGCGTTGATTCCTGATCAGGCAGATTTATTAAAAGGCGAGATTGAAGCAGCCGTAAACACCGAATTCGACATTATTTTCACCACCGGAGGTACCGGAATCGGACCGCGCGACATCACCCCCGAAACGATTCGTCCCATGCTGGATAAAGAAATTCCGGGTATCATGGAACTGATCCGCGTGAAATATGGGATGCAGAAGCCAGCCGCCCTTCTGAGCCGCGGAATTGCAGGGTTGATTGGGCAAAGCCTGATTTACGCTATGCCGGGCAGCGTAAAAGCGGTTACCGAATATTGCCAGGAGATTCTCCCAACCATTGAACATTCATTGTACATGATTCATGGAATTGACAGCCACTAACAAAAAAATCCCGACGTTTAGCCGGGACTTGTTATGACTGCTTAAAAAATTGCCAATTAATGCACGCCAATCAGATCCGAATTTCCATCAGGATCTGATTTCACGTAACCATTCGTTTTTACTGTACCTAGGGTTAAAACACCAGCCAAGTGCGGTGCCGCCATCGATGTTCCACTCAAAGTAGCATATCCGCCATCTTTATAGGTAGAATAAATACGGTAACCTGGTTCACAATATTCAATCGGCGGATTTCCGTAATTGGAAAAATAAGCGAATGTATCGTTGCTATCCATTGCTGACACCGTGTAGATATTGGCATGGTTAGCCCTTGCCGGTGAATGATTATTAGCATCGTCAGACTCATTGCCGGCGGCCAATGAAAAGAGTACTCCAGCTTTTGCTGCTTCAATCACCGCATTGTCCAGGGACGTGGACGGACTTCCCCCCAAACTCATATTTGCAACGTCCCCGCTGGCGGCATTAGCAGCAACATAATCCACTCCGGCAATGACGCCTGAAACGGTTCCGCTTCCCCGGCGATCGAGCACTCTAACAGCAACCACTTTCGCACCGGCAGCAACACCAACAACACCAATCGAATTATCCAACGCAGCTATTGTTCCTGCCACGTGCGTTCCATGTCCGTTAAGATCATCCGGAGTATAATCGCGGGAAATAAAATTCACGCTATGCTCAACATCTACATTCAAATCCGGGTGATCCAAATCAATACCGGTATCAATTATCCAAACCGTTTTGTCGCTTGCATCAACTCCTCCGTTTACGCGCGCTATTCCCCAAGGTATGGACTGTTGCGGCGGAGTTGTTGTACCGCCACCAGGTTTTCCTTTTTTTATTTGGATTGGACTCAAACTAACGATCTGATCCTCCTCAATTCGACTAACAATCGACTCTCCCTCCAGCTTGCGGAGCTGCCCGGGAGGTAACTTAACAGCGAATCCTTTGATCGCCGAACCGTAGACATATTCGATCTCTCCGTCCGTAATATCCAGCTTTTTCAACAGCTTTGTCGCCGTATCCAAAACCTTATCTTTCTTTTGCTTGTAGTCTGGTGTTTCGATTAACTCGGAATCCAACTCTTCATCTGAGAGGGTGATAATGTATGAGATTTTTGAAGCGTCTGCGGATTTTAGAATTGCTGAATCGGCATTTTCAACCTCTTCAACTGGTTTCTCGCACGATTGAAAAAACGAAAACGCGCATACAATGCAGCCGATAATCCATAGTTCAGGGAATTTCTTCATAGCCTTAGGATTTTAGATTTGTAAGTATAGTTAGCTCTTTTCCTTTTATATACGTCAACACGTAAGAAAAGGAACAATTCTGTTTCAGGAAAAGTTTACTGAGCTGAAGGACTGTCGCCCAGCGTCATACAAATCAGCAGTTTCAATTCATCGTCATAGGAGATTACGATTCGTTTCCCAAGTACCCGCAACACAGTGGCGATACTTTTTTCGCCTTCCTGCACCAAAAACCAGGGTTCATCAATGCCTACATTGTCATCCTCTTTCACCAAAACCGTCAGCGTTAGCTGCACAACCGACTGCGGGATGTATTTGTCAATGCGGATGTCGCGCTTGCCCGGCTCATTCCGTTTCACTTTACCCTCCAGTTCCTTGGTCAGCTCCTTCAGGAAAGCGTCTTCCGCACGGGTAAATTTACGCTGCCCAGCCCCTTGTGCCAAGCAAGTGATTACGATGAAAGCTATGAGGAAAACAATTCTTTTCAAAGCAATATAATTTAAGTCGACTGATCTTCTTTTCCGTACTTGCTGGGCGTAACGCCGTAGCGCTCTTTAAATTTCTTACTGAAGTATTTCAGATCGTTGAAGCCGGATAGATAAGCAGCTTCCGACACATTATAACCGCCGGAGACCAGGTATTGCGCAGCAACCTGAAGTTTCGTATTTCGCAGAAATTCCACAGGGCTCATGCCAGTGAGTGTTTTTACTTTGTTGTAAAAGACCGTCCGTCCCAGCGAAGTTTCTTTTACCAGCGCATCAACATTGAACTCCGAATCCTGGCAATTTTCGGTGATCAGATTGACGATTGATTTCAAAAACTCCTCGTCCTTGTTCGTGATCTTTATGTCGCCGGCGAATGGATTTGACTTGTTGAAATAGTCGAGCACATTTTTGCGCTGCTTGATCAGGTTCTGAACGACAGTCAGCAGATATTCCGAGTTGAAAGGTTTAATGACATAAGCTTCGGCACCCGATTCAATTCCTTCAATCTGCGAATCAATCGCTGACTTCGCCGTAAGCATGACAACCGGGATGTGGCTCAACTCGAAATCGTTTTTGATCTCACGTGTCATTTCATTCCCGTCCATCACCGGCATCATCAAATCAGTCACAATCAAATCCGGGTGTTTTGCACGGGCTAGCTCCAAGCCTTCCTGCCCGTTTCCGGCTTGAAGGATTTGAAAATGCCCATTCAATATGGAAGTCAGGTACTGACGAATGTCGGTCTGATCCTCAACAACCAACACCTTCAAACCGGCAAGTGTTTCCGAACCTGTTACTGTTTCTGTTGCTGTACCTCTTTCTGCATCCGACTCCAGTTCGTCGGTATGTGAAATGCTTTTCGACTGATCTGCCACCTTGTAATTCAGCTCATCCGCACTAAAATGTTTATTCCCGGTTTTCAGCGAAATCGTAAACGCACTGCCCTGCCCTTCCTCACTTTGCACCTCAATGTCGCCGTAATGCAACTTCATCAATTCGTAGGAATAAGCCAGTCCAATTCCACTTCCGCTGTACTCTGAATTCTCGTCCGACAAGGCTGTGAACCGTTGGAAAAGCATACCGATTTTATTTTTGGCAATCCCTTTTCCTTCGTCCTCCACCAAAATCCGAACTTCCTTCTCGTTAGCTGATTTTTCGATTCGAACAGCAATCCGTTTTCCGGGAGCGGTAAATTTGAACGCATTCGACAACAGGTTGAAGAGAACGGAGTCCATCTTCTCGCGGTCGACCCAAACCGAAACAGATTCGCTGCAATCGGGAAGCTGAAAATCGATCTGCCGCTGTTCCGCCATTTGATCGAAATTGCGGCAGATTTCGCAAACGAAAGGTGCGAGATCGACTTCCGACAACTTCAACTTCATTTTTTGATTTTGCACTTTCCGGAAGTCCAGCAACTGATTTATCAATCGCAGCATCCGCTTAACGTTACTGCTCATCATGGCAATCGGCTGTTTCACTTGCTCCGGCAGATTGTTCATCCGCTTCAAATCTTCCAGTGGCCCCAAAACCAAGGTCAGCGGCGTGCGGATTTCGTGCGAAATATTGGTGAAGAACTTCAGCTTGATCTCATTCACTTTTCGCTCAACGCGCAGGTCGGTACTCAGCCGATTGTATTTCACGAAAATTCGGCGTGAGATTTCGAAAATCAGCAGGACAAGCAGGAAATAAGCGACATAAGCCAATGTTGTTTTCCACCAGGGCGGCAATATTTCAATGTGTAATTCGCGTGGCTGTTCCGACCAGGTACCATCCCAATTTGCCGCTTTTACCTTAAATGTATATTCGCCCGGAGCAAGGTTGGTGTAGGTCGCTTTGCGTTCGTTGCGAACGTCATACCACCCTTCATCAAATCCCTCCAAAGTGTAGGAGTACCTGTTTTTCTGCGGATCAAAATAACTCAAAGCGGCATACTCGATGCTAAAACTCGACTGGTTGTATTTGAGCACCAAATCGTGGGTAAAGTTGATGTGTGTATGCAGCGGCGAGTTTTCATCTTTATAATCCACTTCCTGGTTAAAAAGCGAGAAGGACGTCAACACAACCGGCGGTTGAAAATTAGTGGTCTTCACCTCGTTTTCAGTCACAATCAACAAACCGTCCAAGGTTCCAAACAGCATGCGGCCATCTTTCAACTTGTAGCAGGTTCCTTCTGAAAAATTGCTACACATCAATCCATTGTTGGTATCGTAGTTTTCAAATTCTTTCGACTGAATATTATAACGCGAAATCCCATTCTCCGTGCTAATCCACAGATCCCCGTTGGTACTCTCCAAAATTCCGAATACGGCATCGCTGATCAAACCTTCCTGCTCGTTGATGTGGCTGAAAATAACCTCGTCGTCCGAGTTTTGCAGAATGCGATTCAAACCACCGCCAAACGTACCGAGCCACATGCGGTGAGTTCCATCTTCATAAAGATAGATCAAGTCATTGTAGCTCAAACTTTGGTCATAATTCACATCGTAGAAATACGAATTAAAGCTCGGGTGTTCGTCCGCAATCGAGTTCATCAATTCGTTCAGCCCAAACGTGGTAGCTACCCAAATCGTACCACCTAAATCTTCCAGAATATAGCGCACATCGTTGCTCGACAAGTTGCTGTTTTGGGTTGAAATATTCTTAAATCGCAGCCGATCAGAAGTTGGATTCTCAATCACATCAATCCCGCTACCGTAAGTTCCGACTAAAATTCGCCCTTGCTGGTCTTCGGTGATGCAATACACATTATCGTTCGACAACGACTGTTCGTTGGATGGCTGATGCTGATAGATTTGAAACGAAAGCTCGTTATAGTTCCTGTAATTCTGAAGCGGTCGCTGGCTACGTGCCAAACCACCTCCTTTAGACCCCAACCAGATGTAACCTCGCTTATCCTGCAAAATGGAATAAACGTTGAACCGGCCCAAGCGTCCCCGATCGGTTGGAATACCATCGAATTTATGAAGCAAATTGAAATCCGAATCATAAATATAAAGTCGTCCGGATTTTGTCGCGAGCCAAACATTTTCCCGGCTATCCTGCGAAATTGCCCGGACCACGTTATCGGTCAAACTTTTTACTCTTCGTTCAACCTTGATTTGCCGAAACAGCGGGTTTGCCGGAATGAGCTTATTGACGCCCGCATTGAATTGTCCGGTTCCGATCCATAGCAGTCCGGAATGATCCTGAGCAATACAATAGGCAATATCTGAGCTCAGCGAGTTGGGATCGTTGGGGTCGTTTCTGAAAAACCGAAATTCCTCTTTTTCCTGATCAAATAGCCCCAATCCACCGCCATGTGTCGCCACCCACAAATTGGAATCGCGGTCCTCGAATAAAAACTGCCGCTGCAGGTCAACCAACGTCTGAATATCGTCGGGAACCAGCTGGTAAAAACGTGCTTTGCCGAGATCAGGCTTTACCAGGTAAATACCGAACTCATCGGTTGTGACCCACAGATAACCTTTACTGTCTTCGTAGATATCAACGATTGTTTTGCCATCCAAATCATGATCAAGCACATGTCCATCTGCATCACAAACAAAAAGGCCACTGCTCTGTGTACCGATCAGCAACTGACCTTTCCTGTTAACTTGCAAAAGGCTGACAACATCATCCAAGCCGGCAATCGCAAGCCGATCCAACTTTTTTTCATCCGGTTCCATGCGCAATAACCCGTTCATTTTTGTACCGAAATACAGGTTTTGCCCGCTTGCCACACCACAAGTGAAATTCAGATCACGAGAGAACATTTCAGGCTTCAAACCGTCTTCCCGACTCAGATCGCTGGCAGTGTAAAAATTCAATCCCGCTTGTGTTCCAACCCAAACGCAGGAATCCTGATCCGTGATAATAAAGTTAACGGCCAGATTTGAAATCTCATCCGAGCTCGTTCCTTTTAGTTCTTTTAGTTTGTATGGTAATTGCTCGTCGTCGGATGCCATTAAACGATACACGCCGGCATTATTGGTTCCCAACCAAATATCGTCCTTCAACTCCAGGAAGGAGGTAATTTGTGTGTTACGGGGGTTTCCCGGTTCTGCTGTTGGTGGAAACGAATAAAATCGCTCGGTGCGCATGTCCATATAATGGTAGTGCCCATCGTGCGAAGCCAGCCAGATAAAACCGCGCCGGTCTTCCCAAATCGAAACGATCCGATTATTGGTTAGTGAGTACGGATTGTTGTATTCTGTCTTATAAACTTTGAAGTTGTAGCCATCGTAGCGGTTCAAGCCGTCCATGGTACCAAACCACATGTAGCCGCGACTGTCGCAAAAGATACTTTGCACCGCGTTTTGCGAAAGGCCATCCGTTGTATTCAAAACCTCGAAGCGCTCCACCTCAACAGCTCCACCCGAACCGCTGCACAGCAACAAAACAACCAATAAAATGAGACTGAGGATATTCTTCACGCCCTTCGATTTTTGGTGCCTCAAAGTTGAAAAAAAACAACGCTCCGGCAAAGATTAACGGTTTTAAATTACGACATTTTCCATTACGACAACCCGATCATCCGCCCGCGACACAAGGCTTTAGAAAAGGCATGTAACAATTCACCCCCACATAACAGTCAATTTATCTCCAATAAATAAACCGGAGAACAACTAAGTTTGCTACCGATTCAAATCGAGAACACTGACGCGATTGTCAGAGACAGAAACAGTAAATTCAAAAAACAATTATTCTTAAACGATGAAATCTTTCAAATTTATTCTAGCAGTTCTCCTTTTTTCAAGCCTAAGCTGGTCAGCCAATGCGATCCAGGACGAGAAAAAATGGGCCGAGATTTATGAAATAATCGACAATATTAAAGAACCTGTATTCCAGGACAAGACATTCAACATTGTTGACTTCGGTGCGAAAGCCGATGGAAGTACCTTGAATACTGAAGCGATTCAAACAGCCATCGACAAATGCTCGAAAGCTGGCGGCGGCACTGTGTTGGTTCCTGCCGGAACTTACCTGACAGGTGCGATTCACCTGAAAAATGACGTGAACCTGCACATCGCCGAAAACGCTGTTTTGAAATTTTCAACCAACCCCAACGACTACCTTCCGCTGGTACAAACCCGCTGGGAAGGTAACGACGTTTTCAACTACTCCCCGCTTATCTACGCAAACGGACAAAACAATTTTGCGGTTACCGGCAAAGGAACGATCGACGGACAAGGTTCCAGCGAAAACTGGTGGCCTTGGAAAGGTGCATCGCAATACGGTTGGAAAGAAGGCATGCCCAGTCAGCTGGACGAAGGCGTTGGCCGCCCTGCATTGGACAAATGGGAACGTGAAGAAGCTCCGCTTTTCGAGCGTCAAGCCGGCGAAGGTTTCTACCTGCGTCCACAATTTGTTAGCTTCATCAATTGCACTTCAGTGAAAATCGAAGACATTAAAATCATCAACTCACCATTCTGGGTGGTTCACCCGATTTTGTCGAAGGATGTCATCTTCCGCGGTGTTCACATTGAGAGCCTGGGACCAAACTCCGATGGATTTGACCCGGAATCATGTAAAAACGTTTTGGTTGAAAATTGTATCTTTGATACCGGCGACGACTGTATCGCCATCAAATCGGGCCGTAATTCAGATGGCCGCAAACCCAATGTTCCAACCGAAAATATGTTGATTCGCAATTGTAAAATGATTGAAGGTCACGGAGGTGTTGTAATCGGAAGTGAAATTTCGGCTGGTGCCCGCAATATTTTCGCGGAAAACTGCGTCATGAGCAGCCCTGATTTGGATCGCGCGATTCGCTTGAAAACAAACAACCACAGGGGGGGAGTTACCGACGGACTTTACGTTCGCAACATTGAGGTTGGCCAGGTGAAAGATGCCGTTATTCGCATTAACTGTTCTTACGATCCGAAAGAAGGACAAGGCAATTATCCGCCAATGGTTCGCAATGTGTATATTTCGAACATCACCGCAGACATGACAGGCAAAACACCGGCAAAATACGGTTTGCGACTGGAAGGAATTAAGGGCGAAAATGCCGTTGAAAATATTTACATCAGCGACTGTACGTTCAACGGAGTAGAAAAAGTGAGTCAAATCGAAGACGTTAAAAACCTGCATTTGGAGAACGTCATCATTAACGGTAAAAAAGTAGAGGCAAACTAGTATCGACACTGACTTAAATTAACCAAAAATAGATCACATGAACTCTCGTATTGCATTCTTTTTAGTGCTGCTGGCAGGGCTTTGGACAGCCTGCTCATCACCAGTCAGCACAACAATTACGAACCCGCTGAACGAAGAAGTCAACGAGTTAGTTGTTGAAATTACGGCTCCCGAAATCCTGCAGAAAGCAGCGACAATGAAGCACTTCAAATTGATGGATGGTGACACTGAAGTTCCCTACCAGCTTATTGCCGACGGAGACCAGATTAGTTCGATACTGGCACAAGTAAATTTCGCACCAAACGAAGAAAAAACAATCAGCATTACAAGCGGACACCCGGCAGAATTCGCAAAGAAAACCCAAGCCGAAATCTCAATTAAAGAAGGCGGTGTTTGGGAATGGGTGAAAAAGAAAAGCGGAAAAGAGCAATACGAATACATTGGCGGAACCTGGAAAAACGTCGATTCTTTGTGGGTTGACCCAAAACATACCGACCACTCCTTCGACATTCGTTACGAAGGCCCGGGTTGGGAATCGGATAAAATTGCTTATCGCTTCTACCTCGACTGGAGAAATGCAACTGACATCTTCGGTAAGAAAACAGACAGCATGGTTCTGCAACAAGTCGGCCTTGACGGTTTTGACTCGTACCACGAAATGAGCGACTGGGGTGCCGACATACTGAAAGTTGGAGATGCTTTAGGAATCGGTACAATTGCGCACTGGGCAAACGGCAAAGCAAACCGCGTGGCTGTTACCGATAGCTTGTACTCCGAAATCACGATGAATGGCGACCTCGAATCGAAAGTTACCACCCATTATATGGGCTGGGAATTCGACGGTGGAAAAACTGATCTGACTTCCGTGTTGACGATCAAAGCCGGTAGCTACCTGACCAAATGTGATTTGACCAGCAGCAACCCGATCGACAGCCTGGCAACCGGAATTATTCGTTTGCCGGATACTGAAATTTTACAATCAGCTGAGGGCGACGGAGAGTGGGCCTACTATGCCACATTCGGTGTGCAGTCGCTTAACAAAGACCACCTGGGCATGTTTATCTTCTACAAAAAAGACCAGCTGGAAGTGTTGGCGGAAGATGTAAAAAGCCATGTGATTGTCTTGCGCCCTGAAGATCAGAAATTGACTTACTATTTCGGTGGCGCCTGGGAACTTGATGCCTCAAACATGAACAACACAGATAAACTGAAGGTATTCTTAGATCATCAATTGGCGATGATGAATGCCGGACTGATTAAATAATTCGAACGAAGATAACGGGTATTGGCACGTCGATGCAGGATTTGTGGGTAGAGCAAGTGCCAATACTTCGTTTTTCTTTTCAAACCGACTCAAATGAAAACCAGTTACCTAATCATTCTTTGCCTGTTTGTTTTTGGTTTTTCAGCCTGTAAGTCAAAACCATTGCAACTGGATAGCCAGGAAGAAATACTGGCTCGCATTTCAGCTCCCGAGTTCCCCGAAAACAATTTTCAGATTACCGATTTTGGAGCAACATCCGATTCATTGGCCGACTGTAAACCGGCCATCGATAAAGCCATTCAAGCTTGCGCTGAGGCCGGAGGTGGTACCGTAATCATTCCCGCTGGTATTTGGTATGTTGAAGGTCCCATTCATTTCGAAAGCAACATCAATCTTCAGATTGATGAAGGAGCCACCCTGCGGTTCAGCTCCAATCCGGCGTCCTATTTGCCGGTCGTTGCCACAAGTTGGGAGGGAACGCTTGTGTATAATTACAGCCCCCTGATTTACGCTTACGGAAAAGAAAATATTGCCATAACCGGCAAAGGCACCATCGACGGCGAAGGCTCGAAAACATTTGCAGGCTGGCACGGTCAACAGAAGCCCGACCAGTTGCTCAGTCGCGACATGAACCACCAAAACACACCGGTTGAAGAACGGATTTTCGGAGAAGGACACTTCCTCCGCCCGCAACTGGTTCAATTCTACAACTGCAAAAACATCCTGGTTGAAGGTGTTAAAATCGAAGACTCTCCTTTTTGGTGCATTCACCTTTTGATGTGCGAAAATGCAACCCTCCGAGGTTTGACTTACGACGCCCAAAATAAAAATAACGACGGCATCGACCCCGAGTACTCACGCGATATCCTGATCGAAAACATCAACTTCAACAACAACGACGACAACGTAGCCGTGAAAGCCGGACGCGATGACGAAGGCCGGGCCATGCAACGGCCGAGCGAAAATATCATCATCCGCAACTGTCATTTCAAAGGCTTGAATGCAGTGGTGATGGGGAGCGAAATGTCATCGGGGGTTCGTAATGTTTTTGTTGAAAATTGCGATGCTGCAGGCTACGCACAACGAGGAATTTACCTGAAATCAAACCCTGATCGGGGTGGCGAAATCTCGAATATTTTTGTCAAAAATGTACACCTCGGGGAAGTGAAGGATTGCTTCATGGTAACGTCGAACTACCACAATGAAGGAACGGATTTCCCGACAAATATTCACTCCATCTACCTTGAAAATGTAAGCTGTAAAAAGGCCATCAAATACGGAATTTACATCAAAGGGCACGAGCTAAAAGATGTGCATGACTTTGTGATCAAGGATTTCAAAGTAGACAGCGCCGGCCGTGGCGTACATGTTGAACATGCTGAAAATATCCGTTTCGAGAATGTTGTGGTTAACAATGAAGAGGTGGTTTGGGATCCGGTAAAACTGCTTGAAAATGCGAGCACCGACTACGACTACTAACACCAAGGCCTGATCCCCAATTCAATTCAAACAACAGAAAACCAGCACAAACCAAAACAAGAGTGAATGAAAAATCAACTAGTAATCTTATTGACCGTTCTTCTATTTCCATTAGCCGGATTTAGTCAAAACGAATTTCCAAGAGATACATCCTACGCCGTTTGGTCCGACTGGCAAAAAATAAAAAAAGACTACCCCGAAGTTATTCCGGTTGCAGAATTCAAAAGTGATCAGTTTTTGACGCTGCCCAACCAGGTTTATCGGGTTCGCGACAACCGAATTCTGCGCATGGATGTCTTCATCCCCAACTGTGATCCCGGGAAAAAGCGCCCTTTGGTGATGATGATTCATGGTGGAGGCTGGCGTTCGGGTGACAAATCGCACCTGGTGCCTCTGGCTCAAAAGCTGGCTATGGAAGGATACGTGACTGCCAGTGTTGAGCAGCGCCTTTCGATGGAAGCGCTCTATCCCGCGGCTCCTCAGGATTTGAAAGAAGCCATTCGCTATCTAAAGCACAACTGCGATGTTTACGGAATAGACACGACCCGCATTGCCGTGTTGGGTGCCTCGTCCGGGGCAACCATGGCGAGCCTGATGGCGACAACCGGAACTATCGACAAATTCGACGATCCGGAATCGGTCTACCCGCATCATACAGCCGAAGTACAAGCGCTGATCAATGTGGACGGCGTTGTCGATTTTACCGATCCCAACGAAAGCGCGAAAGACACCAATCCGGATAAACCATCGGCGGGCGCCCTGTTTTTTGGCTGTACTTACAAAGAGTGCCCGGAGAAATGGGTTGAAGCCTCACCTATTCAATATGCCGGAAAAGACACGCCCCCGACCTTGTATGTCAACAGCGCGCAGCCTCGCTTCCATGCCGGCCGCGACGAGCTTTTCAAGGTACTCGATCAATATGGAATTTACCATGAACAACATACGATTGACAATTCGCCACATACTTTTTGGCTTTTTCACCCGTGGTTTGAAGATACACATTCATTTATTTTGAACTTCTTAAATCACGTCTTCCAATAAAACGATTAACAATGAAATTCAAAAATTTAAACTTACTCTTCGCGCTGTTCTTCGTTGTGGCAACGCAACTGCAAGCTCAACCATGGAATGCGGACCTCGGCAATGGAAAATATAAAAATCCAATCCTATTCGCCGACTACTCTGACCCGGATGTTTGCCGCGTTGGCGACGACTATTATATGACCGCGTCGAGTTTTAACTGTGTGCCCGGCTTACCCGTTTTGCACTCAAAAGATATGGTTAACTGGGAACTGATTGGTTATGCGCTGGAGCAATTGCCTCCGGTCGATCACTTCAATACGCCTCAACACGGAAACGGTGTTTGGGCTCCATCCATCCGCTATCACGAAGGTGAATTATACATCTACTGGGGAGATCCCGACTTTGGAATTTACATGGTGAAGGCCAAAGATCCCGCAGGCCCGTGGAGCGAACCAGTATTGGTAAAAGAAGGAAAAGGCTTGATTGACTCGTGCCCGATCTGGACCGAGGATGGCAAAGCTTACTTGTCATATGCATTTGCAGGAAGCCGTGCCGGCGTCAAAACCGTGATCCTGATGACTGAAATGACGCCCGACGGAACCAAAGCCATCGGCAATAGTGTGCTGATATTCGATGGACACGACGGACACACCACCTGCGAAGGAACCAAATTATACCAACACGGCGATTATTATTACATCATGTTCCCGGCCGGCGGTGTAAAACCAGGCTGGCAAATTGCTACACGGTCCAAAAACATTTGGGGACCATACGAAATGAAAGTTGTGCTTCACCAGGGCGACACCGATGTCAACGGACCGCACCAGGGCGCGTTGGTGGTGCAGGAGAACGGCGACAGCTGGTTCTATCACTTCCAGGATCGCTGGGCATACGGACGCGTTGTGCACCTGCAACCGGTTACCTGGGTTGACGGATGGCCAATCCCCGGAGTTGACACCAACAAGGATGGTATTGGCGAACCCGTAACTGAATGGACCAAACCGGATGTTGGCAAAACTTACCCGGCAACTCCCCTGGTTACAACCGATGAATTTAATGGTCACGAATGGGGACTTCAATGGCAGTGGCATGCCAACCCAACCGTCTATTTTGGTTACATGTCGGCAAACCTCGGTTACCTGCGCCTGAACTGCATTGCGCAACCGGAAGATTACAAGAGCTTGTGGCAACTGCCCAACCTGTTCCTGCAGAAATTCCCCGCTCCGGATTTCACGGCAACAACCAAACTAACCTTCAATAATCACGAAGAAGACGACCGTACCGGCTTGCTGGTAATGGGAGAAGATTATGCATACATCGGACTGCACCAGGTTGCAGGGAAACTAAAACTCGTGCAACGCTCATGTAAAGATGCGCGTACCGGCGGACTTGAAAAGCAGCATGCTTCCATTGATGCGGAGCACAACGAAATCTATTTGCGCGTCACCGTGAAACATGTTCCCAACTCGCCGGAACACGATGCAACAGCACAATTCAGCTACAGTTACGACGGAAAGAAATTCAAAGACTTTGGCGATGAGTTTAAGCCACGCGCCGGCCGGTGGATCGGAGCAAAAATAGGACTTTTTGCAACCAGCACCTCGGTGACCAACGACGCTGGCTATGCCGACATTGATTGGTTCCGGGTGGAATAAAAACCAAAGCAAAAGGCAAAAGTGCAAAGGCAAAAGTAACGCAGGATACATTCCTTCTTTTTACTTTTTACTTATCACTTTTGCCTTTACACGTTTATCTTCAATCTTGATAGAAAATAAAAAATCAATAAAGAATGAAAGCAAGAGTGATTTTACTTGCTGCAATTACGCTACTTTTCGGAGCATGCCAAAGCAGTGAGCAGAGCAAAGAAAAAGAAGAGCAGCATGTGAAAATCTACATGATTGGTGATTCCACAATGGCCAATAAAGAAGAAAACAGAAGACCGGAAACCGGTTGGGGAATGGTTTTCAGCGAGTTTTTCAATGATAAGGTAGAAGTTGACAACCACGCGGTAAATGGCCGAAGCTCGAAAAGTTTTATTGGTGAAGGCCGATGGGATAAAGTTTACGAGCAATTGCAACCCGGCGATTACCTGTTCATCCAGTTCGGTCACAACGACCAAAAATTCAAGAGTCCGGATCGTTACACCAACCCGTTTACCACTTACCGTGCAAACCTGGAACGCTATGTTACCGAAGCACGCGAAAAAGGTGCGATACCAATTTTGCTGTCATCAATTGTTCGCCGCAACTTCAATGAATATGGATGCCTCATCGACACCCATACCGATTATCCGCTGGTTACGCGTTTGGTTGCCGACGACATGGATGTTCCATTCATCGACCTGCAACGTCTGACTGAATTCCGCGTGACTGAACTTGGGCCGGACGATTCGAAAAAATTGTACAACTGGCTCGAGCCGGGTGAAAATCCCAACTACCCGGATGGCGTGCAGGACGATACTCACCTGAACAACGAAGGAGCTCACGAAGTAGCTCAAATGGTAATCAATGAGTTAAAGAAAAAAGATATTCTGACGAACTATATCAAATAATACGGTTTTTCATATAACAAATAAGGCTGCCACCTTCCAATGTCAGCCTTATTTGCTAATTCTCAACAAGATACCAAACATCGCCGGTTTCCCGCTCAACGATTCTAATGATGCCTTCACCATCCGAAATCAGCACTTTTGATATTTTCCCTATAGTTACCGGCATTTCAACAACGTTGCTATAAGTATTCTCACTCAAGCTGTCCTGAAAAACCACAGTGACCTCAGGTGAATCAATTCTAACGTAGCTGTCATTTGTATCCAACGAGAAGTCTGGACTAGAACTACCGATCCAGAAATCAAAATACTCTTTAAAATAGTGATCATCTGATGTGCTAAAATAGCCGATATCAGTATCGGTACAATCACAGTCGCAGGCCGGGCCCATCTTCTCTGGTCCACCAATATAAACAGATTCCACAATAAACAGAGTAGTATCATTCGAATTAGTGAAAAATAGCGAATCACCGCTTTCATACGGGAAATAACCAATAAACAGAGGAGAAAGACCTCCACATTGCACATCACAGCCGGTAAAGCCAAAACCGAGCAAAACTAAAATGACGACGGATATGGGTTTCATTCGTAAGGTTAATCTTTCAGCGTTGATGAACTTCAAAATTATGTTGTAATGTAAATAATCATCCCTTGATTTTGACAAAAAATTGAAATAAAAATGACCTAAGAGTTCTAAATATTGTTAATTCAGAATAAGCACCTTTGTACTAAGAACTCGAGCCAATGAGTACTTGAGAGATATTAAACCGCGAAACTGAAAGCTCAACAAACACCGTCTTTTTCTTGTTGATTAATTCGAGCTATTCACTATTTTAGCGAACGATGCATACCGAAATAAAGACATACGGCCTGGTGGACAAAGCGGGCCAGCCCACTGATTTCATTTTGAAAGACATGGGCGCCTTGTACGATTCGTTTGGCGGGCAGGCCGACCGCCCTCACCGTCACGATTACTTCACCATCCTTTTGATTGAAAAGGCCAAAGGAGTCCACGCTGTTGATTTCAAGTCGTATGATTTATTCGATCACTGCCTGTTTTTCATCTATCCGGGACAAGTGCACCAACTTATTGCCGAAGGCCGTCCGGAAGGTTGGGTCATCAACTTTTCACAACTCTTCCTGGTTCAGCATAGCATTCCCGACCGAATGATCAATGATGTGTACCTGTTCAACAAACATGGCGAAACGCCACCGTTGCCGGTTTCGGAGGATAACTTTCAACATTATAAAGACATCATTCGCCAGATTCAGCAGTACAGTCAGCTCGATTCCAGCATGAAGGACGATGCACTTGGAGCCTTATTAAAACTGATGCTGGTACAAAGCAACAGCCATTGCTCGCTGCAAAAAGAGAAAAACCCGCAAACCATTGAAGCGGGAAATCAACTGGTGCGTCATTTTAAAGAGTTGATTGAAAAACACTACAACGAGCTACACAAAGTGAGCGACTACGCCGACATGCTGGCAGTAACGAGCGACTACCTGAATAAATCAGTAAAATCAATCACCGGGAAATCGGCAAAAGAATTCATTCTGGATCGCATCTTGGTTGAAGCCAAACGTGTGCTGCTTTTCACTGAAACCACCAACAAAGAACTGGCTTTTCAGCTCGGCTTTGAAGAACCATCGCACTTCAGCAACTTCTTTAAACGATACACCAATAGCTCCCCATTAGATTTTCGCAACGCAGCCAGACAAGCCTAATTTCATTTACAATTGGACGATTTACAATTGACCATTAATCCGGTCCAAAGGCCAAAGAACTGCGTATTTCAATGGTAAATAGTCAATAATTGATTCGTAAATCTTCTTCACATCGGTTTTTTGCAATCCCTGTCCTGATTTTTATAAATTAGAAGACATCCAGGTCCTCTATCTTTGTACTATCAAATTAAAACAACGCCGCAAGGCAATTGAAAAGAAAGGACAAAGCGATGAAAACAATTTTGCACAAAGCCAGCACCAGAGGACATGCCAATCACGGTTGGTTGGATTCTCACCACACTTTCAGCTTTGCCAATTATTACAACCCCGAACGGGTTCATTTTGGCGCGCTGCGAGTGCTCAATGATGACACCATTGCCGGGGGAACCGGATTCGGAACTCACCCGCACGACAACATGGAAATTATCTCCATCCCGCTTTCGGGAGCCATCGAGCATAAAGACAGCATGGGTAACAAAGCTGTGATTGAAACGGGCGAAGTACAGGTGATGAGTGCCGGAACTGGTATTTTCCACTCCGAATACAACAAGAACAAAGACGTTACCGCTAAATTTTTACAAATCTGGGTTTTCCCTGACCGTAAAAATGTAACGCCGCGCTACGACCAAATCTCGATCCGTGACCTGGAAAAAGAAAACGAGTTTTTCCAAATTCTTTCTCCGAGCCCGGAAGACCAGGGAGTTTGGGTACATCAGCAAGCTTGGTTTAGCCTAGGTAACTTTACCGCCAACACCGAAACGAGTTACCAATTCCACAGCGGAACCAGCGGCCTGTATGTTTTTGTACTGAAAGGCAAAGCCGAGGTAGCCGGAACAGAATTGGCCGATCGCGACGGTTTGGGAATCTGGGATGCTTCATCAGTCGATTTTAAAGTTGAAGAAGGCACACAATTGCTCCTGATGGAAGTACCGATGAATTTGAATTAATTAGAAATAGAAATAACAATCCTTAAAATCAAAACATCATGAAAACAGTTAAAGTATTATTAGCAGTAGTCGCGCTGACTCTGGGTTACGGAGTACAAGCGCAAACATTAAAGGTTGACGCATCGAAAAGTGAAATTACCTGGTTGGGTAAAAAAGTAACAGGCGAACACAGCGGAACCATCGACGTGAAAAGCGGCGAGTTAAAACTAGACGGTAGCGCGATTGCCGGTGGCGAATTTGTGGTTGACATGACCAGCATTAAAAACACCGACCTGACAGACGCCGAATGGAATGGTAAATTGGTTGGCCACTTGAAATCAGACGATTTCTTCGCAGTTGAAAAATACCCGGAAGCGAAATTGGTCATCACGAAGAAAGCTCCGTTCTCAGGCGACAAAGCAACTGTAACCGGCGATTTGACCATCAAAGGAACCACTCACCCGGTAACTTTCGATGTAACAAAAGACGGTAAAGTTTACACAGCTGAAATCACTGTTGACCGTTCAAAATACGACATTCGCTATGGTTCTAAATCATTCTTCGACAACCTGGGAGACAAAGTGATTTACGACGACTTCTACCTGACCGTGAAATTGGCGGTAGAATAAGCAACAGATAACAGAGAAAAGGTACAACCCTTGCAAGCACCCCTTGCAGGGGTTTGTTTTTGGTAGAAACCTTGCATGTAAATTTTACGATTACGAAAAGAAATCGCCGCTTCGGCCCGCCAACTGAGTAAAACGACAAGTTTTGTGTATTTTGCCGGGGCTGAAATGTGCAGACATTAAAACGATAAACAGAACATGAAATATTTTACACTTCCCGGCTACGGCGGATCAGGAGCAGAACATTGGCAAACTTTTTTTGAAAAGAACCTTCCGCATTGCGAACGGGTTGAACAAGCTGACTGGGACAACCCCAATTGCATGGAATGGGTCAATACACTGGAGCAAAAAATCGCCCAATGCGAGGACGAGGAAATTGTTCTTCTGGCGCACAGCCTGGGCTGTATTACACTTGCCCATTGGGTTGCGCGTTTTCAGCGGAAGATAAAAGCTGCACTACTGGTTGCTCCACCCGATCTCGAAAACCAGGAACACAACTTTCAGTCATACCTTCCAACTCCATTGACGACTTTACCCTTTAAAACGATTTTGGTGTCCTCTGATAATGATCCGTGGATTAAAAAGGAACGGGCTGAATACATGGCCAAGCAGTGGGGCAGCGATTTTGTTTTACTCCCGAACGCCGGACACATCAATGCCGTTTCTGGTTATGGCGAATGGGAAGACGGCCTGAAGCTGGTGCAGAAGTTGACCACAGATTAGCCTCAACGGCTATTCACTTCTTTGCCCTGCAAAACTACTAGCGGGCTTTTTTTGCCAACACCCCCTCGGATTCGATCTGTCTAAAGATATCGTGCATGCACTCGAGATACAATTCTTCGCCATTCTCCTGATCGTTGTGGAACGGATAAACAACTAACAGAAACGCTTGCACCCAGGTGTCCAGGTGTGCTTCCCGATTGTAGGTCGCTAACAAGTTTCCGGCATTGTCACTCACACTGAACTCCGCCTTGTACTTATCCCGGAATCGATAAGGAATCAGCGTTAAACCACCAATCTCGATCAACGTTCCGATCGAAAAACTGACAAACGAATTCTCTTTGCTGAATTTCATATCAATAACATAGTCGTATTGGCTTTTCAAGTCATTCAATTCCGCATTTTCACGCGAATCATTTATACTATTTGCCGTAAGACTCCATGTCTCGAATTTCTCAATGTTGCTGAATTCGTCCAGCGCGCCGTTGAAAATCTGACCGAATCCATTGAGGTAAGGTGTGCTTAATTTGGGAACCACGTCGTAGCCGACCGATTGCTTGTAATGTCGAAAGACAAACAAGACAGAAACCTTCTCCGCTTCTTTGTTTATTTCCGGTTGCTGGTTGTAAAGCCCGCTCACCGGCGAGCGGAAACTTGCGCAGCTACATATAACCAGCCCGAGCAAGAGCAAACCAAATTGAATTGACGGCTTCATAATGAGTGTGGTGTTAGGTTACTATTTTCGAGAAATTGACAAACCAGCTAATCACTGCTGAAAACGATCTGCATCATTCTTCCAGCTTTGCAAAAATTCCAGAAATACAAACTGATTTGAAGTTCATTTCTTGCTCTTCGCCAACACCTAAACCACCTTCAAACCAGCTATCTCTGAAAGCAGCAACGATTAATTCAATATACTAGAGCGACTATTTAATGTTACAATCGGGCTAATCTATCTGAGTCCGGCTATCTACCACGAAAATCACTTACCGAGTATCAGTAAGGTTTTCAACAGCCGCTCTCTCAAGATCAGCCCGATCATTTTAATTCAAGCTTGAAGCTACTACTTCAACCAACCCGTAACGCTATAACGATTTCGGTTTGCGGGTAACACTTCGTGCTCAATCAGTTCACTCTTAAAAATAACGGTCGTTCCCCAGCGGGGCGTAACCTTCACATCTCCCGAAGGCAAATAGAGCACCAGCGTGCCTCCGTCTTCCTCTTTCCAGTCTTCGTTCAGGTAAGTAACCACCGAAAACTTCCGGCTCTCGTCATTCTTAAACCGGTCGAGGTGCCGTTTATAGAAGTTTCCTTTTTCGAAACAGGCATAGTGAAATTCCCAATCGTGAATCCCCGTATAGCAAGTCCTGTTCAGGTAATTGCTGAACTGCCCGATCCGATCGACAAATGCGCTTTCGGACGGTTGCTCTGTGCCATTTTCAATCCAGTGGATTTTATCCGATCGAATGGCTCGCTCCTCTGTCAAATTGAATTGATTGCCGACTCCGGCACGTTTAAACTCTTCCTCTTTTAGTAACCGAAGTAACTCCTGCTTTAAACCAGTTAATACCTCCTGTTCAAAAAGCCCTTCCACAACAGCATAGTTGTGATCTACAATTCCATCAATAATCGCTTCGAATTGATGAAAAAAATTCTCCGGCTCCATGTTTTTATTTCCGTCTCATAAATTTTGATGGATCAAAAACATCGAACCGGAGATATTAGTTCGTTCCTGCGAAAAATATATTTTCCTAGGCAAGCACCGGCCGTTCAGTAAGAAACTCGCTGCAGCTTTGTAGTTTGATTTTTTCGTTGGTCGGAGCCATTTCCGACCATAAATAATTGAAATAATCAATTACCAGTCGCGCGGTAATTTGCGGACGATTAGCCGTGGTGTGACCATCTTTGATCACCGTGATTTTATAGTCGCGGCTCAAACCGCCCTTCACCGTCGCGTCAACACAAAAGTCGGTTGCACAACCGGTCACCACCAATTCGTCAACCCCACATTTGGTCAGTATACTTTGAAGTGAAGAATTATAAAAAGCGTCGTTTGCTATTTTGGAAATAACAATATCGTCAGGTTGTCGCGTCAATTCGGGGATTATTTCCCACTCCCGGCTACCCGGCATGCAATAGCCTTCGGCGGTGCCGTCGTGTTGAATAAAAATAACGGGCATCCATTCCTCCCGAAACCGCTCGGAAAGCTGATTGATACGTTCAATCACCCCTTCCGCGTCGTGTCTTGATGTCATCGGATTGAACGCAATCCGCTGCATGTCGATAATTAATAAAGCTTTCATTGTCTCTGATCTGTCAATTGTTACGCCTTGACATTACAAATCCGATGCCATAAACGCGCTGTTAAACATATACCAAAAAAATGCAAAACCGCCGGCTAGTGTTGGTTACTTCGGATTCGAAATCCATGTTCAGTTAAATAATCCCTGTTTCCCTTATTTAACAATTAACACAACACCGCACCGGCGGGACTAAGCTAAAAATGTGCAGGCAATTTAAAATCTGGGTAATTGCCTGTTTATATGATTGAGCAATTTATATTCGCTAAAGATCTTTCGTTTCCAAAGCCATCTCTAAACGCTTTTTTTTCAGATCTAAAAATTTTTTTCCCAACTTCTCTAATTTCGTTTTACTCAACTTCTCTTCTGCTTCAGGGAAAAGATCTTCTTCCTCCTCATCCAAATGATGATTGAGAATTTCTTCCAAAACCCCCATTTTCACTTTCCATCGATAATTGTCCTTGGGGAAATCAGCCAGATCCAGCAAAAGAACGTTCAACACATAGTGCTCTTCCTGCGACTCCAACGACTCTTTTTTCACATCGTCCATCGTATTGAGTTCACTCAGGAGCAAATCCTCCTCGAGTTCGTGATGAACATCCAAATTTTTTTTCAGGAGAATAAAATTCTCAGGGTCTTTATCAATTTTTTTCATTAGATCACGCATCTCGTCGTGATGATCTTTTAAGGCTTCTGTTATTGTTTTCATGGCTATTGGGGATTGTTTGTTTGAGATTAAAAGTACAGGGGAGAAAAACGCTGTAAAATTCTCCCCTGCTATCGAATGCTTGAGTCGAAAACCGACTACAAACTATCTTTCAAGGATTCTTTTACATCCTGGGCTCCTTCTTTGATATCGTGGCCCATATCTTCTAATTTGTCACCGGCTTTGTCTGACCAGTCGTCCAGCTTCTCACGAAGTTCGCGACTTTCATCTTTCATATTTTCCCAAGCTTCCTTGGTTTCTTCGCCAACATTTTCACCGGCCTCTTCCAAATCATTCCCGATTTCATCAATCGATTCATCCAGACGATCCAAACGCTGTTCGAGCTCCGCCATCAGTTTGGGGTCATCTTCCGTAACACTGTCAATCTTGTTTTCCAACTCCGACAGTTCATCCTTTGCTTTATCCATCGGTGTTTTAGGAGACGTCTGGCTGCAGGCAGCAAATAAAGCCGCAAAGGCCAATGAAGCAAAAGCTAATTTTAGTGTGTTTCTTGTTTTCATAGTTCGCAATATTTAAGGGTTAAAACATCCTGTTGTTTCCCTTAAGTCGGAATATGATGCCAAAATTTGAAAACCGATGACTACTTCGGCTGAAACTCCCTGTTATCAGCATCTTGGGAAATAAAAAAAAAGAGCCTGATTGCTCAGACTCTCTTTTTTGTTCATTTCTTAGTTGTGGAATTCTATCCTCAATTTGTGGACTAATTCTGCAAATTGATGTCATCCTTAATTAGAAGTTCGAGGAACTCGCTGGACAGCGGTTTCTCTAAATAGGCATTCACAAAATGATATTTCATCACCTTATCCCGGTCTTCTTTGCTTCGCGAAGACGTGCATACAAAAACTTCAACCGAATCTTTGAGATTCTTTAGTTTCTCAAAAGCCTTAAGGAACTCAAAACCATTCATTTTAGGCATGTATAAATCCAGCAAAATGTAATCGGGCAGTTCCTTTTTCTTAAGCTTGCTCAAATACGTAATTCCCTCCTGTCCATCTTTACAATGAACTAAATAATCAGCGAGATTCTTTCGTTCAAGTATTGAATTATAAACATTTACCATCTCCCTGTCATCGTCGATAAAAACTACTGTTTTATATTCAGAATTTCTTACCATCAAATAATCATTTACCCTAATGGATCCGTTTACCGCTGCGGATAAACCGAATCCTAACGTTCAACAAATACTTTTATTTGTGAAGTTTTACAAGTCAATATCGTAAAGCTTCATTTTATTATATAGTGTTTTTCTATCAATATTCAAGATTCGTGCCGCCTTCGACTTGTTGTAGCCAGCCTCCTGAATTGTTCTCATGATTAATTGTTTTTCAATTTCGGATGACGCGTTTTTCAGCATCGAGTCCGAACGATTGACAGTGACCTCTGCCACAGCCAGCTCTTCTTTCTCCGGAAAGACGATTTCGACCGGCAAGCAGGTTTTATCAATCAGATCGCCGCTAGCCAGCAGCACCGAACGTTTGACCACGTTTTTCAACTCGCGCAGGTTACCGTACCACGGATAATTGAGGAAGATTTGCTCGGCGTCTTTATCCAGACCGATGATAGAACGGCTCAACTCGGTATTGGCCTGCTTGATGAAGCTGTCGACAAAAACCAGCACATCATTTCCCCGTTCGCGAATCGGCGGCAAGGATAATTTGAACTCGTTGATCCGGTGATACAAATCTTCGCGGAAAGTACCTTCCTGCACATCACTGGCGAGCTGCTCGTTGGTTGCCGCAATAATCCGGATATCAATCTTTCGGCTCTTATCGTCACCCAACCGCGATACTTCCCGCTCCTGAATCGCCCTCAGTAACTTTAACTGAATTTCGTAAGTGAGGTTTCCAATTTCATCGAGAAAAAGCGTACCGCCATCAGCTTTCTGGAAAACCCCTTCCTTATCAGTAACCGCACCGGTGAACGATCCTTTCACGTGGCCAAACAATTCGCTGTTGGCAATATCTTTCGGTATCGCACCGCAATCGATCGCCACAAACGGTTTTCCACTGCGCAGACTATTTTCGTGGATAAAACGGGCAATGTATTCTTTCCCGGTCCCCGTTTCACCTTCAATGATTACTGACATGTTTGTGGGAGCAACTTTTTTAGCCAATTCCACCACCTGCTTGATCCGAGGGCTGTTGCCGACGATAAAATCACCATTAGTAAACGAAGGCTTACTTTTCGATTCGACCCGTTCCTGAGTCTTCGGCTTTTTCAATAGTTTCTCGATAAGGCCCATCAGTTCCTCCTGCTGAATTGGCTTGGTGATGTAATCATCGGCGCCCATTTTCATCAGCTTTACCGCCATCCGAACATCCGCATATGCCGTCATGATAATGACGGGAATGTCGGCGTTCATCGCCCGGACTTTTTGCAACACTTCCAGCCCGCTTGAGTCGGGCAGGCGAAAATCGCAGAGAACCAAATCGATAGCACTTCCTTTAAAGATTTGAAAGGCACTTTGGGCTGAATAAGCCGTTTCAACCTGGTATTTGCGGTTTTTCAAGTGTTTTTTTAAAATCTCACAGATGAAAGAGTCGTCATCGATGATCAAAATTTTTCCCATATCTCGTTGTTCCTTTTATGATTTCGTGAATTTTAAATCGATCTCCTGATCCACTTTCCTGACAGCGGCCAAAGTTTCGTCCACCAGGCATGGAATATCTTTGAAATTGCGCACCCGCAGAGCCAAATCCTCCAGTTTTTGAAGGCGCTCGACAATTCCGTTCAACTTGAAGAATTTGAAAGAAGGAATCGCTTTATGAGCAGCTTCTCCTACCCCGTCGAAATTCTGATCAGCCAATTCCCGTTCCAATCTTTCCATCAACGCTTTGGCATTGCCCTGGAAGTTTTTGATCATCATCCCGATAAATTCCTGATCGCCGGCAGCTGTAGCTTCAAGCTCCGACATATCCAGCTCGTCAGCCTGTAAAGCCGCTTGAACTGCCTCCACCTTTTTCGCCTTCCGGGTCGTCAGCTTGGCGTCGATTCCCAGCGCATTACAAATTTTGTTATACAAGTCCGTTTCTTTATAAGGTTTAATCAAATAATCGTCAAAACCAGCTTTCAAGTACTTTGCCAAATCGGAATGCAGCGCATTCGCCGTCACAGCCATTGCGGGAGTTTTGTGATTGAGCTGCTTTCCCGATGAGCGAATCTTCTTTATCAGATCCACCCCGGTCATCTCCGGCATGTGAATATCCAGCAAAATCGCATCAAATTCTCTGCTTTCGAGCAAAGCCAGCGCTTCGCCTCCATCACGCGCCATCGTCAGGTCTGTTTCCCAACCCGTCATAATCATCTCGGCCAACAACAAATTGTGGTCATCGTCATCTGCAATCAGAATGCGCTTTCCTTTCAGATTTTTATCTTCCATTGAGAATTCTTTGGAATCTTTAGGCAATGACTCCCGATTAGCCTTTTCAAACGGCAGCTCAACAATAAAGGTCGAACCAACACCCACTTTGCTTTTGACCTTGATTTCCCCCTTCAGCATTTCGACCAGGCGCTTACAGATTCCGAGTCCCAAACCGGCACCGGTCCGTCGCCCGGGGGTACTCGCCGATCCCTGCTCGAACACGTTGAATATATTGGAGAGATCTTTCGCACTGATTCCGATGCCGGTATCCTCAACCTCGAAACGCAGCTCAACACGACGTTTTAGGTTCTTTTTTAATTTGCAGCGAAAAATAACTTTACCGGCCTCGGTATATTTAATGGCGTTCACAAGCAGGTTCATCAAAATTTGGCGTAGACGGAACGGATCACCGATCAACGCTTCCGGCAATTGATCATCGCACTCGAACTCGAAGTCGAGCCGATTTTCGATGGCTTGCGCTTCAAACATCACCTGTAACTCACTCAATATATCCATGAGGCTGAAGGGCACTTTCTCGAGGTAGACTTTCCCCATCCCGAGTTTAAATAGAAACACCACTTCCCCTACCAGGTACATCAAGTGGTCCGAGGCATTTTGCACAAGTCTGACCAGACGCCGCTGGTCTCCATTCAAATCGGTTTTGGCCAACTGGTTCGAAAAACCCACAATGGCGTTCAGCGGAGTCCGAATTTCGTGACTCATATTGGCAATAAAGATCGACTTAGCCTGGTTCGCTTTTTCGGCTTCTTCCCGGCTTTTCCGCAACTGTTCCTCTATCAGCTTGTCGTTCGTGACATTTTGTGCAATCAGGATTCCCGCCACGGTTTTTCCTTCCGCATCTTTCAGCGGAGAACCTACCAGGTAATAGATCTCGTCGCGGAAACGAACTTCACCCTCGGTTTTTTCACCATTTAAAATTTTATTATAGAATGGGTAAATGCTTCTTACAGTCTTGCGATCGTAAGCCTCAAAAATGGTCTTCCCTACGAAATCGATATTCGTAAAATTGAAGCGTTTCTTTTCGCCACCCGCAGCAAACAAGTAGCGATATTCTTTGTCAAATAAATAGATATCGATTTCCGGCATGTTCTCGAAAATCACGGATTGGTAATTTTCGAGGTAGACCAAGGGATTACTGGGACATCGGATAAATACAATGAAGCGATCTTCGGAAGGATTGCTGAGTTTCATCTCCACAACCAGCTTGCAATTGCCAATTTCTCCCTGGTTCGATTTCAGATTAACGTCTATTTCCTGCGTCGTATTTTTATCCAAAGCTTCGCGAAAGCAAGCTTGGAATCGCTTAAAATCCTCTTCCTCCAAAATGTCCCGAACAAACAGACGCGACTCCAGCTGCGAGTACTTTTGCTCGAGCAAACCATGCATGCCACCAAAATGTAAGATCTCGAACTCGGAATTCAGAACCCAGATGCTATCCTGCTTTTTGTTCTCCTGCAATTCGATGGTGGGATACTCAACCACTGCGTCCAGCTTACTTACCCTTATTTTATCGAGTTGTTGCAACAGCCAGGTCTCCAACTCCTGGATTTCCTTTATCGGCCGACTTTCGTTGGCTACTGTTTCACGAATAAGCTCGGATAATTGAAATAAAGAAGTATTCAAATTCTCTGACTGATTTGTCATACAACAGTTTTTGATTGTTTTGCCTGTGAATTCGAGAAATCGTTTCTCTCCCGTTCTGCCATTTAACGGAAGATTTTTTACAAAGGGAAATGACAGCCAAGCAAAAGATTGTTTAACCTTTCCCCACATGTATTACAACAACAATTTCCTGAATAAGTTATCGATCGCATCCTAAATTTAGGAAAAACCCAATACAAATCGATCAATCTACATACGAAACCTCCATCTGTTAACAATTCTTTTTCGGCAATAGGAAGATGAACATTTTGCACTAACGTTCCTCTATTTGAGGAAATTTGACCACACTATCTCACATAATCAAACATTGACAGCACAGGTACCAAAACACCGACAAACACCTAACCAACAACACATTAAACACGCAAAAATGCTATTGCCTTTTGCATTTGGCACACTTTTGAACCTATTCTTGTCAAACATCTAAAACCAATCGTTATGAAAATTATTGGAACAATTCTATTCATCGCAGGATTCATCGGCATCATCTTTTTCGGGATCCAGGCAATCAATGATTCCGACAGTTTTAACTTCCTCGGACTGGACGTTGCTGTTAGCTCAGCTAACTGGACTCCGCTTATCATTAGTGGTTTTGTTACCCTGGTCGGCATCATCTTGTTTCAACTTAGAGGACAACACGCCTAGATATTATTAACCTTAAAACATAAAGTCATGGATAAATTAGAAATTAAAGGACAATGGAATATTGTTAAAGGAAAACTGAAACAGAAATACGGAGATTTAACCGACGACGATTTGAGTTACTCTGAAGGTAAAGAAGACGAATTGATCGGCCGTCTTCAGAAAGCGACCGGAAAAGCCCGGGAAGAATTGGTGGACGAAATTAACAGCCTGTAGTCATGAGATCAATTTTATATATCCTTGCCGTGATCTTAATCATCGGCTGGCTGCTGGGAGTGTTCGTCTACTCCGTTGGCTCCTTAATCCACATCCTTTTGGTCTTCGCGGTTATCTCTATTTTAATCTCGCTGATCAAAGGCAGGTAAAGCAACATTTGCTTCGTAACTACTATAAAAGTCCGGCTGAAAGGATTAATACTTTCACCCGGACTTCTCTTTTTAAACTACTCCCTCAACGAAAACAAAACATCCAACACTTCAATCCCGGGGGCCTCAGCAAGCTCATAAGCTTTCGGAATTGAAGCCGCCAGCTCCGACTGCCGAAACGTCTGTAACGACTCCTCCGAATCCCAAACATAAACCCCTCCAAAACTGTTGGGTTCTCCCATTTTTACATAGTATTTTTGAACCAGGCCCGGAATGGCCTTAAACTGTGGCTCTCGCTCATGAGCGCGTTTCAACAACTCCTCCTCCGACAAGTTCGTTTTCAAACGAATGATTTGCATGATCATAACTTTCGATTTTCCGGATTAAACAAAATCGGCAAGTTCATTTTCAGGTTTAACTGCTCTAACGGAAAAACAAAGGCCGTCGTTACAAATCGCGAACAAGCGTTTTAACTACGATTTCCTGCGTTTTAAAAGCAAGCGAATATTCTTCACCTCTTTCACCTGATCATTCAATAGCACAAGCTGGTCGTAATCCGTTTTGGGAATCAAATCCGCAAAAATTTTGTAACTCGAATTAATAACTAACTGTTTGTTACCAACCAAATTCATATTGAATGAATACTCGCCAGTTTCATTCTTCAACTCGCTTTTCGGATCGTTGGCCCCGAGCAATTCGACTTCGTAGGGAAAAGTCAGAATGATGACAAAAGAATCGCTGTAGCTGTAATCCAGGTAATAATCCAGCTCGGTTGAATCATTCGGAGTTTCAATCTCGGTGTGCTCGATAAGTTGATCGAGCGAAAGGCTGACCAAACTATCATTCACAAAAGTGAGGGCATTTTCAATCCGTCCTTCTGCTTTCAAGTGGAACGAAAAAGGCTTGATCGAGTCCAGTTTGACGTCGGTTATGGTATCCACTTTAATCGCCGATTCACCGTCTTCGTACTCGGCCACTGCACCATAAAAATTGCTCATGGCCTCGTTCTGACTCAAGGTGCTGAAGAAATTTCGAACATCAGTCGACAAACCACCGGACAATTGATAGCTCGACTTAAAACTGACTTCCTTCGAGGCTGAATCGACCTGACAAATCAGGATCTGCTTGGCGAAATTCACATTCGCATTCATCCCCGGCAAAGTAAAAAGACTGATCGTCACCGAATCCGCCTCAGCCAATTGCAAGTCATAATCGATAAACTTGTCCTTCCGTTTCTTCTCCTCGGTTAAAAAAGGCTTTGCCGCAACAGCATCTGTGTGATACAAGGCTGTCGGAATCTCGTCAATCTGGTATTTGTAAGTCATATCACTCGGATAAAGCAAAGTCAAATCGCCCTTTTCATTCTCAAAAGCGAAAAAAATGTGATCGTATTCACCAATCCGAATGTAGTACGGATCGATCGGACCGGCTCTTTTGCTCCGCGCAAAAACTGCCCAGTAATCAATTCCCAAATCTTCCAGTACCTGCCGATAAAACCGTCGAATACTGATCAGGTCAAAATGCTTCTCTTTCAGAAAATAGCCACTCGACTTGAACAACTCACCTTCCTGCACCGGAAGGATGTCGAAATTCTTCCGCACATTGTCCAACAACAAATTGAGCTGGTAATACTTGCTGCTATCCGCAGCTACGCCAAGTACATCCTTTTTCCATCGTTTGTAATAGGTCGAATTCTCCCGATCCAACAATATTGGTTGCGTCAAATAATTAAATTCCTGGTTGTAAACATCCTTCCAGGCCCTGTATTCACTGTCCTTTTTTACCACCGAGTAATAAAAGTAAGGCAACTCGCAAGGTAAACAGGCGTATTGATTTTCTTCCAGGCCCTCAACCGCTTCCTTTTTAAACAAGCAGTAAATCATCGTATCGTTCGCTACAATCCGCGGATCTCCCAAACCGTTGTAGACTTTGTAGCGAATGGTTTGCCCCGGTGCCGTACGAATCGAAAACTCGGTATTCAAACTCGGCACCTCGTGATAAAGGTTCACAAATTCACCGGTCTCATTTTCGCCTTTAAACTCCGAATACTCATACGAAATCTGTATTGTATCGCCCGGTTCAACCCCCGGAATCGGGTAAGTCAGTATCCCGTCCTGCTCAAATTTATCACGATGACTGAATACCAGGCTCGAATCCATTTCGACAACGGAACCGTCGCATTTCAAGGTGCTGACGTGGATCGTTTGCAGGTGATCAGCAACCGACTTACTCAGCTCGAGTAACGCAAACTTCTCCACTCCTGCTTTCGTATTCACTACCAGTTTATTCTGATAGGACGTGTATTTTTTATACCGGCTAAAGGACTTCGAAAAAGTCACATCGGAGTATGAATACAGCAAATAGGCATCGGAATTTTGGCACCGCTTCCGGAATGCGGAGTCGACTCCGGTTTCGGCGGCAATCACTCGATTACAAACCAGCAAAGTGAAAGCCAGTAGAAGCAGGTTGCTAATTCTTAAGTTTAAGCAAGATCGGGTCATTGGTCAGTTTTTTGAAGTATTTTAAGATCTCGTTTGTTCGGGCAATATTTTCTTTATTCACCAAAATATAACCAAGCTGAAACTCGTATTTGCATTCGACCTCCGATTCGGAAAGACTACTCACCGAATAGGTCACCGAAATATCATCCTTGGTAAAAGTCTTCTCAATCGGACTAAATGACTCTACCGGGTCACCGAGCTTTATCCGCAGCTTGACTTTTTTGTCGAGCGTGTTGCCCAGGTAGGTTCCAGGAGTCAACTTATCGCGGGGTTCGTTTTCAAGCAAGGGTGGCAAAAAGTCGACAAAGAGAAACAGGTTCTGATTATCTGTCAAAATCTTTCCGTTGACCGCCAAATTTCCGGAAATCTCTACCCCATTCTCCCCTTTTGGCTGAATCTTCAAATCCGAAATCCGCTGATTCCCGAATACATCTTCGTAATAATCTTCACCAATCGACCGCCGCTTGTCTTCGTTCTGGTTCAACATGACAGCTTTCAGAAAATTACCGGAAATACCGCCGTACCGGGCATTAAAAACGCCATTCATAGCTTTGTGTTCCGAATCCGCCGTCAAATCAATCTCATAGTTTAATAGGTTGTCGGCTGCCGGAGGAATGCCTGTATCGTAGAAGAAGCCGCCATCAGGATTGAAAATAAAGATGGAACGCCCCTGGATCGCCTGAATGGATTTCCCGGGAACATGCAGAGGGTCGGTCGGATCCAATAAAATCATTTGATCATCGATGTAAGCAACGCAGATAATGTGATTGGCAGAACCGATCGAAGGGAAGTTACAGTCGGCAATATTGTCGTGGGTTGACGCCATGGCAACCGTACTTTTGATGCCTTTGTATTTCAGAGCGTCTGACAACAGATTCGACAAATCCTTACAGTCTCCGTGCTTGTTCGTAAACACCTCGTTCACATCTGACGGGATAAAAGCGCCCATACCGATTTCAATAGCCACGTACTTGAAATTCGAGCGAATGTAATTGTAAAGCGTATCCATAATCGCCCTCTGGTCAGTAATGCCCTGCGTTAATTCATCAATTTTCGCCTTCACCTCCGGGCTTAGTCCCCTGGTGGATTCGAGCTTGCCCAGGTACCAGTCTTTCAGATACTGTTCCCCTTCCTTCGGGTAATTTGCAGGTACAACCAAAATCCGCATCAACGGCACCGACATGTTTTTGTAGATCCCAAGCAAAGTCAAGGCATCAGGTTGAATTTTTTGAGGAGCAACTTCAATTTTCCATCGCATGTTCTGTTCCGATTGAATGGAATCCAACACCAGGTAGCTCAACGAATCCCGGCAAACAATATCATGTACCATTCGGAACGAATTCGGCACAATGACTTCATATTTGAGCGTGTCAATATTATCGTATGAAAAGAACTGCAAATTTGAAAAATACATCAACTCGGGGCATGAAACCGCGTAACAAATTTGTGCTTCCGTTCCGGGTGGAATCGCAATGGACTTCAGTTTTTTACTCGATACCACATCGGTATCAATCACGTTCTCCGCAATCACCGGGCTTTTCTCCTGCTTGTATCGTTTCCCCGATTTATACGACACTGTCAGACCGGACACTTTTTCAAGTTCCGAATCATAAATGATCGGGTACATGACCGGAATGTCAGTCTGTTTGAGGAAAATGTTGATCTGCCGGGTGAAACTGGTGTCTTCCCTCACTTCAATCAGTTCCGAGTACGAACTTATCTGCATATTCTGACCTGCAGCGGCCAACACACAGAAAAAGAAAGCGACCGGCAATGCTATTTTACGATAAGCGTTTTTCACAAGTAGTGCAAAGTTGGTTAAACTTGAATTCCATGATCAACGCAAAGGGCTGGACAAAAATAAGTTTAAAGATGATCTCGAACACCGGCATCGGTTCGCCGGCATAGCAATCTCCTCATTCTGTTTTCTCTCACCCGAACTGCATTTTGAGGTTAATTTACAAAACTTTGCAAAACATATTTATTAGCAAGCGTAATTTGTCTTCTTTCTAAACAAATTGGGTTGAGCTGCATAAAGGCAAGGCTTTTGAACGATAAAAATGATGTTTTCAACTCAAACATCCTTATCGATACGGAATGGTATTGCGTAATTATTCGGTTGGTTGCGATGCTGGCGAAAGCGCGAAAACTCGTACGAAAGTTGCACGCCAAAATAGAAAATCAGCGAAGAATAGTAAACCCACATCAGCAGTACGATGACGGAACTGGCTGCGCCGTAGACCGCCCCCAGATTACTGGAGCCAACCAAAATTCCGATTAAAATTTTCCCGAGTGTGAATAGTAGGGCTGTGAAACCGGCGCCAAACCAGGCGGCACTCCAATGCACCTCCACATCGGGTAAAAAACGAAAGATTAACGCGAATGCACTCATGATAATCCCCAGAGTCAACACATGATTCGTCAACCGGGCCAGAAACACGAAATTGGACGAAAAGTGGTTAGTCAGGAAATTACTGAGCACCGAAATACCGGCGTCGACAACCAGCGAAATGAGCAACACGAAACCAATACTCAAGATGACGCCGAAGGATGCCAGGCGATCCATGACCAGTTTCAGCAGGTTCATTTTGAAATTTGACTTCACTTTTACCCGCCAGATATAGTTGATCGAATCCTGCATTACCGTAAACAAAGTGGTGGCAAAAACCAGGAACAGAATAATCCCGATAATAGAACCAATCCCGCTGTTTTCGGCAATTTTATAATTATCGATGGCATCCTGCAGCAGGCTTGAACTCTCCGAACCAACCAGCACATTCAATTCGTCGAACAACTTTCCGCGAATCGTGCTTTGCCCGGCCAGATACCCGAAAACCGAAATAATAATGATCAGGATTGGAGCTGTCGAGAAAATGGCAAAGTAAGCCGTTGTTCCGGCCAGCTGAATCGGACGATTATCCAGAAAATGTACGATCGCCTTTCTAAAAATTTTCCAAATACTGTTTAACTTCTGCTTCATGTTTAATCGTTAGCTCCTCCTTCTCCATTCTTTCGCTTCAACAAGTTACGCCATTTATTAAACCGAATTTTATGATTCTCCACCCCGCGGTCGCTAATTAAATAGGCAAAAGGTTGAAGATCCTCAACATTGCGCATAATAATTTTCAGAATAGCCAGCAGCGGCACAACAATCAGCATTCCGGCGACACCCCAAATCAAGTTCCCGAGTAATAAGCTAAAAATGATGGCAAACGGATTGATCTTGATATTGCTCCCCACAATTCCTGGCGTGATCAGGTTGTTCTCAAGGAGCTGAACGATCCAGAAAAGCAGGAAGATTTGGACAATCATCTGAAATGGTTCCTGCTCGGTAAAAAACACGTACAAAACAGGAAGCAAGCCACCAACAAACGTACCGATATAGGGAATCAGGTTTAAGACCGCTGCACCGATTCCGAACAAAATGGCATGTGGTACCCCGATAATTACCAAACCAATGCTGTTCAATACCGCCAGTATCAAAATTACAATCAGCAAGCCACCCATATACCGCGTCGTTACGTGCGACACCTCGCGCATAATTTTAACTACTTTTGCCCGATCCTTACGCCGAACCAGGCGGATGATAAAATGAGCTGTTTTGGTGCGATAGAAAAGAAGAAAGAACGTATAAACCGGCAGAATGAGCACCTGAAAAATGGTCGTTGTTGTCGCCGAGAAAAAAGTTCCCAACTTGGTTTCCCAAGATTTAAAAACATTCTCTGAAATCCGGTTGAAATAGCCATCCAGCGTATGAGAGTTTAGCCGAAGTCGTTCTTCCAAAATCGCAATCAGCGAATCGATCTTCGTATCAACCTGTGCTTTCATCTGCGAGAAATCAAAATTCAGATTCGATATCCGAATCGAGACTAACAGGATGATCGTACCAATGATAGCCAGAGCTAAAAGAATAATGAGGAAAATCGCCAAACCACGTTGTACACCCCAATGCTCAATCTTTTCGACGACCGGATATAATAAATAAGCAAAAAACACACTCACCGCCAGAGGTATTAAAATATTCTTGGCGAGAATGAGTCCTAAAATAACGATCGAACTGCAGAAAAGAAAAAGAGCAACTTGGGTGAGGCTTGGAGTTTTCATATTTAAACAGGTATTATTTTACTATTCCTGAAAGAAAGAATTGTGCCAACAAGGCAAGGCAGCTCAAACCAAGGGTTCCGGGGCTTCACATATCATCTAATACAAACGAACAAGCCACAAAGTTGTGGAAATTGTGGAAAGAATTTCACGCGAAACCACAGCTATCCTGCACTAGTCGCATTCACCAAATCTGCCCGCCCCCCAGCTTCATCCAAGCGCAATTGTGTAGAAATTGCATCAAACTGTGGAGGCTCCGAAGCATAAAACCGTTGCAGAAACAATTTACCACAAATGACACCAACACAAATTTAAGCACTGATCTACTGTTCATTAGATACAGCAAAATTACATTTCCCAAAACAAATGGCACAGATATCGAACTAAAGGTAAGCGAAACACTAAATAGCAGTTCTATGAAAACGAAAACTTTTAAACCCCAACGGGTACTCTTTCTAAGCCTGATGATTGCAGGCTCTGTCGTCCTGAATTCGTGTAACAGCTCACGTACTTTGAAAGGTGGAGCAATTGGTGCCGGAGCCGGGGGAGCCATCGGGGGAATCATCGGATCGGGATCCGATCACACAGCAGAAGGAGCAATTATTGGGGCCGCGATCGGAGGAACAGCCGGCGCATTGATTGGACGATATATGGACAAACAGGCGGAAGAACTCGCCGCAGACCTGGAGGGCGCAACAGTTGAACGAGTTGGCGAAGGAATTAAAATCACATTCGACTCCGGTATTTTGTTCGGCTTCGACCAAAGCGCTTTGACACCCGAGGCCGAAGAAAATATTGCCGAGTTGGCCGAAACATTGCAAAAATATGATGACACTAATATCCTGATTGAAGGATACACTGATAACAAAGGATCAGAACAATATAACCTGGCACTTTCGGAAGCCCGCGCCGAATCGGTTGCCTTGCGGTTAACCAATCTGAATGTGGCTTCATCCCGCCTGCAGTTAGAAGGTTACGGCGAAAGCATGCCGGTTGCTGACAACTCAACTGAAGCGGGTCGCCAGAAAAACCGAAGAGTGGAAGTTGCCATCATGGCCAATAAGAAACTTCAACGGGCAGCCGAACGCGGCGACCTGGACGTCTAATAAAATTGAACAAACAACATGAAAAAAATTATTGTAGCGCTTACCGTTTTTACCGGACTGATGGCAGCAAAGCCAGCCGGAGCACAGGATTATACTGACAGAAAAAATTCGGCAATTGGATTGAAAGGTGGTTTAAATATGAGCAGTTTAACGATTGATGATAATTCCGACAAAAACCTGAAATTCGGATTTCATGTCGGAGCATTTGATAAGATCCCGCTCAGCGATCGATTCGCTATTCAACCCGAATTACTGTATTCGGTGAAAGGGTTGAACTACTCCTACGACAACACCACCGGAGTTGATGGCGACAGCCAGTTTAAACTCCACTACATTGATTTACCCGTACTGCTGGTTTTCAATCTTGCCGAAGATTTCTCATTTCAGGTTGGCCCATACGTTGGCTACCTGGCCCATGCAAATGTGGACACAGATGCAACTATTTTGAACAACTTCGGTATCAATGAGAACGAGGAGATTGACCGGGATAACTTTAACAAGTTTGATTACGGTCTGACCGCCGGGATGACTTTCGACCTGGATCCGCTCCTGATCGGATTCGACTACAGCATGGGCTTCAACCCTGTTGCCCGCGATGATCAATCAGCAGAAATGCTGCTGGGAGATGCCAAGAACAGAGTTATCCAAGTGTTTGCAGGCCTTAAATTTTAAAACCAAATTACCATGTTACGTTACGTTTTAATTTTCCTCGTTGTCGCCATTATTGCTGCAATTTTTGGATTTGGCGGAATTGCAGCCGGCGCTGCCGAAATAGCCAAAATTATTTTCTTCATTTTCATCGTGTTGCTTCTACTTTCGGTAATAGCAGGCGGTATAAGAGGTTTCCGATAGGAACTTGAAAACAGAACAACAGTTATTAATTTTTAAATTTCAAAAGCTATGAACAAAACAGTGAATTTAGTAATCGGATTGGCTGCCGGCGCAGCAGCAGGTGTATTGACAGGAATTTTGGTTGCTCCTAACAAAGGAAGCAGAACACGCAAAAAACTAATGCGCAAAACACGCAAAATGACCAATGAGGTTTCAAAATCTATTCACAAAAAACTGGATGACTTGGAAGACCAGGTAAAACACGTGAAAGACAAAACAGAAGCTGAAATCAAAGCAAAAGCCGAGCAGGTGAAACAAACCATCAACAACAAGATAGACAAAGAAGCTCACAAAGTTTCGTCGAACTAATTGTTGCGGTCAAGCCTACTAGCCGGAAACGGTTAGACTAAACAAAAAATCAGAAACGACAACTAAAATGACAAGAGTCTCATCTTCCGGTACAGGAGATAAATTGTAAAAAATTGTACTGGCGGTTTCACCTCCGCCAACGACAGGTATGACTGATTTGCAGCATACTGCAAAGAAGAAGGGCTCTGCAAAACAGGGCTCTTCTTCTTTTTACCAAATAAGAAGACAGAACAATAACAACTAAAAATAATTGCCATGAAAAAGATATTAGTATTTGCCTATCCTTTCAATCAGATTGAACGGATTGTAGACTACTCTGTACGTTTTGCCCGCGACCTGGGCTTGCCACTCGAGTTTGTCCATGTGGTCGAAGAACCGGTTATTCCGGCTGATCCAATGACCAGTAATTTCAACACTGGAGGTATTACAGCCGACACCGTCCCGAACGACTTTGTTGAAAATCGCTCGCGTGTGCTGCAGAAGGTACTCAGCATAAAAAATGCATCGATGGAAATCCCGGTTTCTTATAGTTTCAAAGTTGTACCAGGCTCCGTACAAATTTTGGCAGCCGACATTTCATCGCGAAATGATATTGAGATGGTACTGGTTCCAAACCTGCCCGACCAGGATTCGAACCAACCGTCAATTGACCTGATTGAAGGCACCGATCATCCGGTGTACGCCTTCCCTCTTGAATCGGAATACCACCCGATCCGAAAAATTGTCTACGCCTCCGACTACAACGAAAAAGATATGGAAGTCGTCAAACATCTTTCAAACATTGCCCGAAAAGTTGTTGCTTCAATTACTGTTTTCCATGTTAATAAAGATGACAAGTACGAAGCGCATTTGAAGAACGATGGTTTCAGGGAGCAGTTGGAACAAAATCCCGCCTTACGAGGGATAGAAGTTACCGAAACAAAATCAGAAAAGATTGTTCGCGGAATCAAAGATTTCAGTAAACGGAATTATGCCGACTTAGTCGTTCTGTTGAAAGAGAACAAAAACTTCATTCGCGAGTTTTTCGGGAAAAGCACAACCAAAGATTTAGTAAAAGACAGCCCAATACCTGTACTGATTTATCACGAAAGTTGATAAACGGAGACTCAAATGAAAGCTGGAGACAACCCGATTGTCTTCAGCTTTTTTTATCCCCAGGAACCAAACAAATTGATCCTTATTGTTTATCTCTGAAAAGATGACGAAGGTGATACAAACTCACTCCTAAAACTGTTAGAGCCAACAGTGTGACAAAAAGAAAGCGATCCACGCCGCCATAGTAGTCTGTAATACTACCGCCGGAGGTCGGATCTTCGCCGGAATAGTCTGAAATGAAAGAAGTTAAATTGCATGTAAAGTGGATTAAAATAGTAAACCACAGGTCTTTGGTGTTAACGTAAACCCAGCCCATCAATACCCCAACCGTAAAAGCAACCACGAACTGCGGAATATTCAGGTGAGCGATACCAAACAAGAGGCTCGACAAAAGGATTGCTTTCGTCGCCCCGTATTTTTTCAGCAAGCCATCCAGAATGATACCCCTGAAAATCAACTCTTCAAAAATAGGAGCAGCAATAACAACTGTCAGAAAGCCAAACATGCCCTTCATTTCGCCCATCTCCTGCAATACCTTTTTCAGAAAATCGGACATCGGGATGACGCTTAAAATCGGGCTGACGACGCCAATTAACAGCGCGATTGTTGCAATTACAACCGGAACAATTAACCGATAATCCTTTGTTTCGAACGAAAAAGATCTGCTACCCGACTTTCTTGCGCGATAGAAAAAAGCCCAGGCTAGCGTCGCTCCGTTGATCAACAAATAGATCAGAAAGAACTGAAGCTCTTTATCGATCAAACCATTCAAGGGTATAATAATCAATGTGGCCAGTAAAGTAAATAGGAAATACATGCCCAGAACTCCAAAGCTCTGTTTTACATCGGGATAGGCCTTCAAGCTCAAGTCTTCCATGTTCGAGGATCATTAAAAGGTTAGGGTGCTTTTGAACTACCCTAATAAACAAAATTATTCTTAATTATCCAAGTGGAAAATATGGCCTAACTCCGGAATTCAGGGAAGATGATCCATTAACTGTTGCCGGACAACTCTATCGAAGCCAATAGCTTTAAATACTCGTTCCGGTGTAACCAATCGTTGTGAACGAGCTCCAGTTCAGAAACCGGGAAACAACCAAAATCAAAATTGCGATATTTCTCCAGCAGCGCTAGAAGAGCCTGTCTGTCTTGGAGTTTTTTTCGGAAACGAACAACTGTAGAATGGGCCGTTTGAACCGAGTAGCTACCGCTGATCGCATGTTCCAGTTTATTCTCGTTCAACTTGTTTTGCAAATGGTATCGAATCGCAGCCAAGCACGGTTCGTTTTCAAATCCCTGAATCATCACCGCTCCTGGAGAAGCTGTGATTCCCCGAAAACAAATTTCAAAGGGTTCTATAGAAGACACAGACTCGCGGACCGTGCGAATGTATTCGTCCGTGTTGATCTGCGACAATTGGAACGCTTTATTGGGTAAAATCAACGAGGCCACCGACACGTGAATATCCGAATCAGGATAATAATATTGTTCGGGTTCAAGATGACGCAGCTCGGCCAAAAATGCTTCGATCCTGGCCCGAACTTCGGTTGGTGGCCGAAGTCGCAAAATCAGCCCCATCTCGTCAGGCACCCGGTTCATTCGGTCATCCAACTCTTCCTCGCCCGAAGCAATCTTCGAAACGGCCCGATCGTAAAGCTGGTTGTAGTATTCCGAAAGCGTCATCTTTGACCTTAGAGTGAAACTACTTCACTTCGAAATCGAACATCTTGCGACCTTCCAGAAAACCTTCCAAACGATCGCCAATAGCCACAGGCCCAACACCTGCGGGAGTACCAGTGTAAATCAAATCGCCGATTTTCAGTGTGAAATAGTTTGACACCTGGCTGATCAGCTCGTCAATTGGGAACAGCATGAACGAGCTATCGCCGTTTTGCACCAGTTCGCCATTCTTCTTCAACTGAAATTTGATCGCGTTCACATCGGGCAATTCCGTTTTCGGAATAAAATCGGTGCTGATGACTGCTGAACGGTCAAAGGCTTTGGCCTTTTCCCAAGGCAGACCTTTGTCCTTTAATTTATTCTGCAAATCGCGTGCTGTAAAATCAATCCCAAGTCCAATCTCATCGTAGTAACGACTGGCAAACTTGGGCTCAATATTCTTGCCCAAACGATTGATCCGCACAATCAATTCGCACTCGTAATGCACATCCTGGCTAAACGAAGGAATATAAAACGGATCGTTGTTGCGCAACAAAGCCGAGTCGGGCTTCATAAACATCACCGGTTCCGTTGGAATATCATTATTCAATTCGCGCGCGTGCTCGCTGTAATTCCGTCCTATGCAAATAATTTTCATGATTCAAATTCTAAACTAGTTCCAAGATATTGGCTGCAAGCCACAAGAGCATCCCAACCAATCTAAAATGACAAACTCGGATATTGAAAAATAGCCTAGTCGCGAGACTGAGACTGAGACTGAGACTTTACACTATTGGCTCCAAGCCCTTTGCACTTCGCCCCCTGCTAATTGTCTTTCATTCGCAGCTTGATGGCGGTCAATACCTTTTTGGTGTAAAGTGGGAACTCGCCATTCATAATCCAACCAAAGTAACCGGGCTGCTCGCGCAACACCTGCTCAACCGGGATTCCTTTATTCTTGCCAAAGTTGAACACTTCAACACCTTTCTCATCATAAACAATGCGACCAATGAAATCCACGTTGCGGTCGTACGATGAAAACTCGCTCAACGCGTTCACATCATTCTGAATCGGCTTGGTAATTTTACCTTTCGCATCTTCGAACTCGGCATCCTGATAAACATCCAGCTGAGCCTTCAGCACCTCGTAAGTAGCCTTGGTATCGGCTAACGCGCTGTGGGCATCTTCCAAATTCTGCTGGCAATAAAACTTGTAAGCTGCAGCCAAAGTGCGTTTCTCCATTTTGTGGAAAATTGCCTGTACATCAACAAACTTGCGCTTTTTGAAATCCACATCCACATCAACGCGCAGGAACTCTTCAGCCAAAAGCGGAATGTCGAAGCGGTTCGAATTGAAACCGGCCAAATCACAGCCTTCCATAAATTTTGCCAACGACTTGGCCACTTCCTTAAACGTTGGGCAGTCCTTCACGTCTTCGTCATAAATTCCGTGCACTTTGCTGGAAGATTCAGGGATCGGCATTTCCGGATTGATCCGCATTTCCTTGGTTTCTTCTGTTCCGTCCGTGTGGACTTTTATCAACGCGAGCTCTACGATTCGGTCCGTAGCAACATTAATTCCCGTTGTTTCCAAATCCAAAAAGATGAGTGGATTTCTAAGATTCAGTTTCATTTTGTTTGTTTTCTGATTCGGCTCGGCGGCCGGTTATGAATAAAAAGCCTAACAAGATGTCTCCTGTTAGGCTTCCGAACTATTTAAGTTACTTATTAAGCATTGATCATCATTGGCATCAACAGCATCAACACATCTTCTTCGTCGAAGTCTTTTTCGGCCGGGAGTAACAGACCTGCACGAGTCGGGTCTGACAGTTCTACGCGAACTTCCGACGAACTCAGATTCGACAAAATCTCCAACAGGAAGGTTGATTTGAAGCCGATCTCGATCTCTTCGCCCTCATATTGACATTTGATACGTTCAACAGCCGAAATGGAGAAATCGACATCCTGTGCCGACACCACCAGCTGGTTGCCATCGATGTGGAATTTAATGAGGTTGCTGGCCTGGTTGGCAAATACCGAAACACGTTTGATGGTGTTGTAGAATTCCAAACGGTCAACAATCAGTTTATTTGGGTTGTTGGTTGGGATCACCGAATTGTAGCTCGGGTAGTTTCCTTCAACCAAACGGCAAATCAATTTAAAATTACTTAGCGTGAAAAAGGCGTTCTTTTCGTCAAACTGCAGTTTCACATCGTAGTCTTCTTTCACCAACAGGTTCTTCAACAACGACGCCGGTTTTTTAGGTAAAATGAAAGAAGATTCCACTTCAGCTTTTGCATCGGCACGTTTGTAACGAACCAATTTGTGAGCATCCGAAGCAACGAAAGTCAAATCGTTATTTCCCAGTTCCAGGAAGATCCCGTTCATTACCGGACGCAACTCATCGTCGGCGGTTGCAAACAAGGTACGCTGAATACCACTTTGCAAAACATCGTGCGGAACCTGGATGGTAGAAGCTGCCGCTTCGTTCAGTTCGGGCAATTGCGGAAATTCATCTCCGTCCTGTCCAACAATACTGAACTTACCGTTTTCAGAGTAGATATCAATGCCGAAAGTGTCCAAATCAAATTTGAAAGTCAACGGTTGATCCGGGAATTCTTTCAGGGTGTCGTTTAACAATTTTGCGGGAACAGCAATATCACCAGTTCCTTCGGTGTTATCCAGCTCAAGACTGGTAATCAGTGTTGACTCCAAGTCTGAAGCAGTAACCGTCAATCGGTTTTCTTCCAGTTGAAATAAATAATTATCCAAAATGGGTAATGTATTCTTCGAACTAATCACTTTACTGATCGCATTCAGGTGACTTAGCAATTCGGTACTGGAAACAACAAATTTCATTGACATTCTCTTTTAGTTTGACTTATCATTTTAAGAGGAAGCGGAAATTCAACTCCTGCGCCTCGTGAATACACGAATATACAAACTTTGCATTGGTTTCCCGAGAATTTATATTCACAATTTATACAAAGTAATTAACCACGGTATTTCCGTATCCGGACGAAGTGGAAAACCAGTCCGAATACCACGATAATCAGCAGCGGAAGAACCACATTCAGCACTTGCCAAAAGGTTTTCTCCTCGCGCAAGCGCACCTTGTCGAGCAGTCGAATTTTAAACACGCGCGACCGCAGTTCCATTATTCCCGAGTTATCGCAAAGGTAGTTTACGGCATTCAGCAAAAAGGCCTTGTTACCGAAGGTTTGTTGCGAATATTCATCGTATCCCAAAGGCTGTGTGCGCACCTGTCCGTTTCGTCGCGAAACCTTGTTGGCAATCAGGCTGCCATCTGCCAAAACAATCTGTTTGGCAGGTTCCGATTTATCCAAAACATCAATACCAAGCGGATTGAATTCCCGGGTCATGCGATTACTAAACACAGAAGGAAAACTTCCTTCCAGTAGCACGCCGACCGGAATATTGGACATATGAAACAGCTCCTGCGCCGGTGGATCGTTGATGCTTTGCAAGCTAATTTGCTCGGGTGTTCCTATTTTTCGGGAATAGGCTGAAGTATGCAGAATAACTGATTTGCGGATCTCCGGATTTTTTCCAACCGTATCAATCGAGCTTACAAATTCAGATTTCAGGCGATTCAGATTCCGACTGATCACATTATCTTCCGCTGGCGTCAGCAAGGGCGAATAATACCAGGGTGCCGGCGTGAATTTGGGCTGCGATGCCACCGGCGAAGTGTTCACCGGAATAAGAACACATTCCACATCCTGCAGCAAATCCGGGTTCACCCGAACGCCGTACTTAAACAGCTGATCCATCAGATTCAGGTCTCGGGGGAAAGCGATTGTCGTTTCACCACGGCTCAAGCTATCCAGACTCACCTGCACCGGATCGAACAGCCACAGCAGGTTACCTCCCCGCATCAGGTACTGATCGATGTAAAATTTTTCCTGCTCACCAAAAGCTTTCGATGGGTCGGCAATAATCAACGCTTTCGGTAAGGTATCATTTTGGAACAATTGTTCCGCTGTTCGGTCAACCACCGTGTAATTCTCGGACAAGCCCTGGCGAATATCCCAGGTTTCGGGATCGCCCAGTTCATCTTGTCCGGACAGAAATGCTACTTCTTCCTTATCGCCCTGCTCAACCTGGCGAATCGCATTCATCAATTCAAACTCGAGCGTTTCAATCGAATTATTCAAGTTCTCGTCAGCAGACAGAGACGGGTTATTTTTCAACAGATTGATACCAACCAGCTGATCGCGATACCGAAGCACAGCTCCCGGAAAAATCAGCTTGGTCACTGTTCCTTCTTCTTTATTCTGGCGTAAATCGGTGGGCTGCAATCCAAGGTTCACCAACTGATTGAACAACTTATTTCGTTCGTCATTATTCGAAATATCGTAAGGATCCTTCCGAACCGACTGAATCCGAAAATCGGCCCAGGCATCCATATCCTGCACCTTTTCTTCCACGGCGCGCTGCAACTGCCGAAATCCCGGAGGCAAATCGCCGGCCAGATACAAATCAACTTTAATCGGCGCGTCCAGCTTTTCAAGCAGTGTTTTCGATACGGTTGAAAGGCTGTAACGTTTTTCCGTTGTCAAATCGATACGAAAGAACCAGGCCGAACCGATAAACATCACCACAATAACAACTGCAACCAGAAAGCCGGTTTTCTTCAATTGCCGCTTTAGGTTCTGCTGCTTGCGACGCAAAAACAGGCTGGTCAAAACCAACACGATGCCGGTTACCAAAACGAAGTACAGCACATCACGCGAATCAACCACTCCCCGGCTAACCGAGTCGTAGTGCTCACTAATTCCCATGTTCAGAAAAAAGGTTTTCACGACCATCGGCACTTCCATCGCCGCAACAAAATCAAAACCCGAGTAGAAAATAAAGCACAAAATTAGAGCTGTGATAAAAGCAAATACAGGGTTGTCGGTCAGCGAAGATGCCAACACGCCCAACGCGACGTAAAGTGCCGCCAGCAGAAAAAGCCCAATAAATGAGCCCCAGGCAGCACCACTGTCCCAGTTCCCAACCGGGTTACCGAGACTGTAGATGGAGTAGAAATAGACCAAAGTTGGGAGTAAACAGACCACCACCAAAAACAGGCCAGCCAGGTATTTGGCCCAAACCAACTGCAACAATGAATACGGCCGGGTAATCAGAATTTCGAGTGTCCCCAGGCGCTTTTCTTCGGCAAAAAGGCGCATCGTTAAAGCCGGAATAAGGAATAAAAAGATCCAGGGAGCCAACTGAAAATAGGGACTCAACGAGGCATATCCGTTCTCTATCAAATTATAAGTACCGGGGAAAACCCACAAGAACAAACCATTGGCGATCAAAAAAACGAAGGCTACCAAATAGCCGGTTAGGGACCCGAAGAAGCTGGTAATTTCTTTCCGAAACAGACTATACATATCAGAGGGTTGATTTGAAGATGAACGAAGATAAAAAAAGTCGGCTTACGACCGAAGCTTTTGCACAATCATTTGGGCCGCTCGCTTGGAGGCGCCTTCCTCGCCCAACACCTGGTGCAACTCGTCGTAGCTGGCTGCGACCTGCTCGCGGTAAGACTGGTCTTCCAACAAGCGCTTCACCTCTTTACGGATATTAGCTGCAGTACAATGGTGTTGCAACAACTCTTTCACCGCCATGCGCCGCAAAATAATATTCACCAAAGACACCCATTTAATATTCAGAATAAACTTACCGATGGCAAAAAAAAAGGCCCCCCCAGCCATGCGGTAACAAACCACCTGCGGACAACGCAAGATCGCCGTTTCAAGCGTCACGGTTCCCGAGGCCAACACAGCCGCATCGGCCATTTGCAAAACTTCGTAGGTTTTATCGCGCAACACGCTCACCTGGTAACCATTCACCAAACCAATATAAATGTGATCGGGGATTCCGGGAGCAGCGGTCACAACGATTTGATGACTCCGAACGGAATTCACCGCTTTCAGCATTCGCGGCAACAACGACTTGATTTCCTGCAAACGACTTCCGGGAACCAATGCCAAGATCGGCTTCTCATTCAGGTGATTCTCCGCACAAAAATCATCGAAAGATTTCGATATGCGCCTTTTCAAAACAGCATCCAAAACCGGGTTTCCGACATAATTCACTTCATAGCCGAATTTGCGGTAAAAATCGGTCTCGAACGGAAAGATGGTAAACATCTCATCTACCCGTTCTTTGATTTGCTTGACGCGACTGGATTTCCAGGCCCAGACTTTTGGCGAGATATAATAATATACTTTTATGCCGAGCGACTTCGCGTATTTGGCCATCCTCAGGTTAAAACCGGGATAGTCGATCAGCACTAAAACATCGGGATTAAACTCTTTGAGCGTTTTTTCGCAATATTGAAAATTCTTCTTAATGGTTCGCAGATGCATCAAAACCGGAATAATACCCATGAAGGACATCTCCCGGTAGTGCTTCAAAATTTTCATCCCTGCCTCTTCCATCAACTCACCGCCAAATCCACGGATTTCGGCATCCGGATCTGCTTTTACCAGCTCGCTGATGAGGTTTGATGCATGTAAATCGCCCGACGCCTCGCCGGCAATAAAGAAATACTTCATATACTGAAATTGCGAATCAGACCCCAAAAGTAATTTTTTAGGATGAAAGCGCCACATCGCCCCAAGCCAAGTTGCCTCGGGAACAGCGTCGCAAGTGTTAAATAATGTCAAAAATTAAGCAGCCAGCCCAATACAAGCTGACGCTAACCTACTCAAAGCTTTTAAATTACTCTCGAAAGAACAACAACGAAAGCATAAAAAAAGGTAGCCATCAAAACGCCTCTCGCGGCCAGGTCGTACTTAATCCGGTAAAAGTGAAGGAAAAGGATCAGGTTAGGCAAAACCGAAAGACTCATGATTTTCAGGAGCGCTCCCAAGCGCCAAAGGCTGACCAGGTAATCAGTTAAAGAAACTTCCTGTTTACTCAAAAAATAAAGTATAATGAAAACCACCAGAGGCAATCCCAGCCCCAGTAAAAAACCAAATCCCAGTTTATTTCTGTTTTTTCCACCCGCCATAATCAGAACCTCCAGTTTTTCATTTGCTCCAATGTTTTATTACAAGTCATATCAACCGTAACAGGAACCACCGATACGTGCTGATTTTCGAGCGCGTGCATATCTGTTCCCGGCACATCGGGTTCGAAGTTTTTGAAATAGCCACTCAACCAGTAGTAATCACGCTGGTGCGGATCGGTACGTTTTTCCATTTCTTCAACCCACTTACCCGAAGTTTGACGACAGACCTCGATTCCGCGAACCTCTCCTTTCGGGATATTTACATTTAAACAGGTGAAATGCGGCAAGCCATACTCGGCTACCGACTGAAAAATGCGAGCAACCCACATTTTGGCCCGGGTGAAGTCGGCGTCCGGATCGTAATCGCAAAGCGAAAATCCAATGGATGAAACACCGTGCAAACAGCCTTCAATAGCTGCACCCATGGTTCCGCTATACACGACACTGATTGAAGAATTCGTGCCGTGATTGATACCTGACACCACAAAATCAGGTTTGCGCTCCAACAGTTGATTAAAGCCCATCTTGACACAATCAACCGGCGTACCACTGCATTTATATAATATATAACCGTCCTCCTCTTCTATTTTTGAAGCACGCAAAGGCTTACCGGTTGTAATGGCATTCGACATGCCCGACATCGCTGCTTCGGGCGCAATGACAACCACATCGCCAAACAACCGCATCACTTCGGTTAGTTCTTTCAGGCCTTTGGCATAAATACCATCATCATTCGTAATTAGTATAAGGGGACGATCATTCATTTATCGAGGAATTTTCATTTACGAGCACAAAGATAGACGAATGCTTTAAAATCCACTTTCTGTGTCGCCGAAATAAATACGCGCTAGCTTCTCAACTATGCCCTATGTAAACACCAATCAAATAGACAAAATTGCCATCTTAAAAAAAACAAATTAACACACGAAACAGGCAAAACAGCATTATTTGTTAAGAATACATCAACAGAAACGACATAAAATAAAACCGACCGAAAGTCTTAAACCCAACTTAGAGGTTTAACATATCCAAACCTCTCAAATATCGTATATCACATTGTATTTCTGTAGTATAAGAAATAAACACCTAAAAATATTAATTAAAATATCAAACCTAAAAAGCCCCTACATTATTGCTATTATTTCCTTTTCTATTAATTCTTTTGAAATATTTTTCTAAAGTATACGCGATGAATGTGAAATTTCCTTAATATTGCCATCGATAGGTTAATAATTTTTAATTCAAAAGGACTTAATGGTGTCAAATCTTAAAAAACATTAACCCCATCTGTAGTCTCGAAGCCGAAAAAAAGTAGACAATTATACACGCTCATTTATTACAGCATTACAAGCAAAATGAACATCAAACATTAATTCAATTTTTATGAAAAGAACCTTGTTACGATCCCGTCATTATGGTCTAAAAAGATCATTAAAACTAATGATGGTGGTTTTGGGACTATGCGCTATGACAACAGCGCAAGCAAGCAGTCCGGCGAACAAAACAGATCTGGTCGGCGAACAGCAAAATCAAGGCAAAGTTGTAAGCGGTACGGTTACCGATAGCAATGGCGAGCCTTTGATTGGTGTTGCCGTAGCCGTTGAAGGAACTTCGAAAGGACTTATTACTGACTTCGACGGTAACTTCAAACTGGAAGTTCCGGACGAAAACAGCGTATTGGTATTCTCTTTTGTCGGTTTCGAAACGCAAAAAGTGACCGTAGGACAACTTACAGAGATTGATGTTGTGCTGAAAGACAACATCCAACAAGTTGACGAAGTAGTCGTTACAGCCCTTGGCATTAAGCGTGAAGCAAAAGCGCTGGGTTATGCTATGACTGAACTGAAAGGTGATGACATCAACATCAACGCCATTAACCCGGTAGATGCACTCCAAGGTAAAGCTGCGGGTGTTGACGTATCTCAATCAGACGGTGGTATGTTCGGTTCTACAAGAATCCTGATCCGTGGAGCTTCGTCCCTAAATAGCAGTAGCAACAATCAGCCAATTTTTGTTGTCGATGGCGTAATTCTTGAGAACTCGACTGCAGATGCCGGAGATGCCGACTGGTCTTCAACATCTGGTGACTACGGTAACGAACTGAAAAACCTAAACCCTGACGACTTTGCTTCAGTATCTGTATTGAAAGGTGCTCCTGCAACTGCACTTTACGGCTCCAGAGGTTTGAACGGTGCTGTGATCATTACAACAAAGAGTGGAAAAGCTCAAAAAGGTCTTGGAATCTCTGTTTCGCAAACATTCGGAGTTGACTACGTATATAAGCAACCAGACCTTCAGAACGTTTATGGTGACGGTGCAATCTCGGGCTATGTTGACTACGGTGAAACTGATGACAGCGGCAGCTATTATGCATGGGGCAACCAGAGTCAGTTCTACCTGAATTCAAATGATGAAAAGAAATTTAACCAGTGGGGAACGGGATTCGGACCTAAATTTGACGGCAGCTCAATCCTGGGTTACGACAACAAAATGACCACTTACAATGCGGTAAAAAACAACTACCGCGATATGTACGACCTCGGATTCAACACGAACACCAACGTAGCCATCCAGGGAGGAAACGACAAAACGACTTTCTATTCTTCTGTTTCTTACAAACACGCCAAAGGAACTTTAGGAAAGAACGAATTCAACCGTTTGTCTTTCCTGACAAAAGCTTCTCACAAACTTGCTGACAATGTATTGCTTGAAGCCAGCGTCAATTTTGCTGAGTCAACACCGAAAAATCCTCAGCCCAACATCGGGGAATACTTTATCAGCGGCACATTCGAACGTGAATACGATCCTTCTTATTACAAGAATAAATACAAAGGCACACACGGAGGACTTGCAAACTCAAGCGTTGGCGACGAATATGCAAGCTACCCGGGCATTAGCTTATACTGGGCTTTAAACGAAAATTCTTCTATTCAAACGGAAACATCGTTCCGCCCTGATCTGACTTTAACCATCGACCTGAACGACTGGTTGAAATGGAAATCGGAAGCGAACTACAACTACTATTATACCAATCGGGAAGTTAAAAACCCGAACTCTGGTATTAGCCGCACCTACGAGTTGGGAGCAGGTCAGTATTCAATGACTCAAACCACAAAAAAACAAACCAATGCAAATACCGCATTGATGTTCAACAAAGATGTAAACGCTGATTTGAACGTTTCAGGTTTCGTCCGTGGTGAGTACTACGACAACACACAAACTTACATGTATACTTCTACCAGTGGTGGTTTGGTTGTCCCAGATCAGTACTTTATTGCAAACTCCGTCGACAATGCCGACTATGACTCCTATGTAACAGGGAAGAAAAGAATGCTTTCTGTTGCCGGTCAAGCAAGTGCTGCTTACAAAAACAGATTATTCCTCGATGTTACCGGACGTAATGACTGGTCATCAGCAATGGTTTATTCTGATGCAACAGGGACCTATTCATACTTCTACCCTTCTGTTAGCCTTTCCGGAATCGTAAGCGACATGGTAGATTTGCCGGATTGGGTATCATTTGGTAAAGTTCGCCTGTCATGGGCACAAGTTGGTAACGACACTAGAGCATATTTGATTAACTCGGCCTACTCGCTGAACTCGACCTATAAAGACGGTGACTACATTAGTTCTGAAGAACTTTCTTCAACCATGTATGAAACCAATCTTCAACCAGAAAAGAAAACATCTTGGGAACTTGGTTTAGACTGGAGATTCTTACAAAGCCGTGTAGGCATTGATGCAACTTACTACAAGGAAAATACAAGAAATCAAATCATGTCTATTTCTGTTCCAAGTGTATCAGGCGTAAGCAGCCAGTTGGTTAACGCTGGTAACATGCAAAACAGTGGTATTGAGATTGCCTTGCACACAACGCCAATTAACAATGGCGACTGGAACTGGGATGTTGATTTCACCTACACACGCAACCAAAACAAAATCATCTCACTGCACGAGAACGTAGCAGACTACATTTTGCTGGATGGTTACACCAACTATGGTAACTATCGCATCGGATCGGTTGCAAAAGTTGGTGGTGCCTATGGTACTTTGATGACCGACTCAAAAGCAAAATTAGACGCAACAACTGGTCTTCCATTGCTTTCATGGTCAGATACTCGTCGCTTTGCGTACATGTCTCGTAGCGGAGAAGAAGAAGAAATCGGTTCTGTAAATCCAGACTTCCTGGGATCTGTTTCATCATCTTTACGCTACAAAAACTTCACTCTGAGCGTTGGTTTGGATATGCGCTTTGGGGGATATGTTGCTTCTTACGGTAGCAAATACGGTACAGCTTATGGCTATACCGAAGCATCTTTGAAATATTCTGCACCTGAATACGGCGGTATTACCTGGACTTCTCAGTACGACAACCAGACATATTCTGACGGTGTTGTACCTGAAGGTATTTTTGCCGGAGGAACAAGCATTACTCTCCCTAGTGGTTCTTCTTATACTGTTGCCGACGGTGGTGAAACCTACGCAGCCCTTTACGAAAAAGGCGTTATTGAGCCAACTCATGCTTCTGCCTGGACCTATTTCAAAAACAGTTGGAGCAGAGGTGTTGTAAACGACGACTGGGTGAAAGAATTGAACTACATTTCTCTTCGTCAAGTTTCGCTTTCATACAACTGCTCTAAACAATTCGCCAGCAAAATCGGCGCAAAAAGCCTGGGCTTCAAACTATCAGGACATAACTTGGGGTACTTGTTAAATACTGCTCCCGGTGGCGAAAACCCGGAATCAGTTCGTGGAACAACAGCGTACTCATTCCGCATGCGTTCATACTCTGCTTTTACAGCAAGCTACATGTTCTCAATTAATGCTTCATTCTGATAACTAAGTTCTCGACTTTAAAACAATGAATATGAATTACAAAAAAATAGCAGCGATGACAGTGATTGCGGCCTCTGCACTATCCTTTAACGGATGTCGCGACAAATTCGCTGAAATAAACTCAGATCCCGCATCTGTTTCCACAGGGGACGTTAACTTTCTGTTCACTCAGGCAGAGCTCAACTTTGAGCCGTCTGGTTATACATTCTGGTTTTACAACGCACCCATGATGTACAAATGGGGCGAGGTTGGTATCGGCTCTAGCGGCTATTCTTCAACTTACCAGGAGACCACCGAATATGGCAGTCAGGGTTCTCAAACGTTGAACGTTCTGAACTATGCCAGAGATATGGAATACCTGGTTAGTCAAATGTCAGAGGAAGACGCTGCAACCTACCAAAACCAACTTGCAGCAGCAAGAATCCTGTGTATCTACCTGGGGATCTTCGACACCGACATGTACGGAGATATGCCTTACAGCGAAGCTTCTCTGGCCCGTTACACCAGTCCATCGTTGTTGACACCGGCTTATGACACCGTTGAAGACTTGTACACCGGATGGTTGGAAGATCTTGAAACATACATGACGACTTTAGCAACATCTGAAGATCAAACCTGGATTGCAAAGCAAGATATCATCTACGGTGCTGATGCTACAAAATGGGCTAAATTGGCGAACTCTCTTCGTTTGAAAATTGCTGTTCGCCTGCTTTCACAAGATAAAGCAAAAGCATTGGAGATTGCTCAGGCAGTCGCTGAAAGTTCAGTTGGTGTGATTGACGGAAGCGATGATGATTTCCTTTTCAACAAAGCTTCTGCCGGTTCTGATGATGGTGATGCAACTTACCACTTTGGTAACTCTATTACAACAATCTATCCGACACAAATGGTTACCAATTTCATGATTGAAAACCAAGACCCTCGTGTTCGTTTCTTCTTCACCAAGAATGATTACAACTCAACAGTAGTACAAGCATTCTTTGACCAAGGAGTAGACTTGCCATCTTTTGTTTCTGATAATGTTGAATACACTGAAGATGCAGAAGGTAACAAAACGTTCACAGGATGGAAAGGTCTGGGCGAACCTTGGGTACGCTACTATGGTATGCCAACTGTCATGAACGCAAACCAGGATAGTCAATACGACGGTTATTTCAAGACAACTCCTTATACTCTGGTAAACTCAGCTGGCGATGTTGAATACAACTATACCGCAACGTCATACATTAACCCAGAGATGATCCAGGGGCGTTATGACTATACTGTTCCAAATGCACCGGATGATACACCAGTAACTGACACAAACGAAAACCCTTGGTATGGTATGTACATGTCAACCGCAGAGGTTAATCTTTATTTTGCCGAGTTGTCGTTATTGGGTGCAACGCTCCCAAGCAGTGCCCAAGACTACTACGAAAAAGCTGTTGAGGCATCAGTTGAAGAATACGATCGTTTGGCGAACCTGAACCAGATTCCATACTATGGAACAACATACGGTTACGACCCATACGACAAAGAAATCGACCTGCAAGATGGCGAAATCGCAACGATGATGGCCATGCCTAACGTTGAGTTTACAGGAACTACTGCTGAGAAACTGGAAAAAGTATATGTACAGGAAATCCTGCATTTCATGTTTGCTCCAACTGATCAGTTTGTTGCTGTTCGTCGTTCTGGAGTACCAACCAGAACAAGTGAATTCTTCCAATGGACTGACTACACAGAACCAGCATACACAGAAATTCCTCGTCGTTTTGAAGTACTTGTTCCGTCGGTTACCGACATCATGTACGAAATCAAAACCGAAGCTTACGCAAGCCAAGGATTTACTGCTGGTACCGGTATCGCAACCAGCTTGCTGAACAGCGAACGGGTATGGCAAGACCTGAATGCTCCGAACTTTGGAGAAGGTCCTAACAATTAATTTGAATAGCCATACGCTATCATTCAATCTATAGAAAGGTTGCAAGTCTGTTTTTGACTTGCAACCTTTTCATTAGAAAACAATCAAATATAAGTATTCGGAATCACAAAAGTCAAGGTAATAATTCAACAAAAGCTGTTATGCCCACCCCTTCATTCTTCCCAAGTAGAAATGCCTTTACACTAGCTTTTCAGTGAAGAAATTATTCATTACTTTCGTGAACCTGCTAAAGTGAACTTATGTCGCCACAATCCCTAAAAAATCCTGCCAACCAAGCTTTGAGTGAGCTGAAGCGTCACAAGCTACGCATGCAAATCATCCGGTTGCTTTACAAAAAGAGCCCGCAATCGGCCGCTCACTTGTGTAAAAAGGTCAACATAAGCCTTCCTTCAGCACGCAGTATTCTGAATGAATTAATTGAAGAAAAAGTTGTCTTCATCACCGGAACGGGTGAATCGAGCGGAGGACGGAAACCTGTTTTGTACAGTTTGAACGGCGAGGCATTCTACATTATGGCTGTCGAGATGGACCAGTACAAAGCCAAAGCAATCTTCCTGAATTGCCTGAATGAAACGTCAGGTGCTCCCGTCGAATTTGAGACGAACATCAACGATCCCGAATTTATCTTCAAACTGGAACAAGCCTTCAACCAACTGCAACAGGATTCCGGTGTCAACAAATCGCGAATTCACGCCATCGGAATCGGCATGCCTGGTTTGATTGACCCCAAAAACGGAATCAACCAAACCATCAAAGATCCCGAAAAGCAAAATATTGCAGAGCGGGTTTCGCGTCATTTTGGATTGGCAACTTACATTGAAAACGACGCCCGTATGCAAACCATGGGTGAATTTGTTTTCGGGAAAGCCAAAAACACACGCAACACCCTGGTCATTAACTGGAGCTGGGGACTTGGTTTAGGGATGATTATCAACGGCGAAATTTTTGAGGGCAGCAACGGCTGCTCGGGCGAATTCAGTCATATCCGCATTGTCGAGGATGGAGATCTTTGTGAATGCGGGAAACGAGGTTGTCTGCAAACGATTGCCGGTGCACGTCACCTACTCGACCTAGCCAGACAAGCCGTTAACGACGAAAACATTTCTCAACTCACCAACGATTTCATCGGACGAACCGACGAACTTACCGTCAAAGACATTATTGCCAGCGCGATCAAAGGCGACGAGTTATCCATCAATCTGATCAACACCATCGGTAAAAATATGGCCTGGGGGCTATCCATCCTCATTCAGCTTTACAACCCGGAGCTAATCCTACTTAGCGGACCACTTTCCGTGCCGAAACAATACCTGCAGGTAACCATCCAACAAGCCCTGCAACAATATTGCCTCAGCAACATCCTCTCCAATGTTAAGATCGAAATCTCGGAACTGGCTGAAAATTCAGGCCTAAAAGGGACCGGAGTTATGGTCTTCAAAAATCTCTTCAACCAACAAGACGCTGTCATCTAGCAACTTCCCACAAAAATACATTCCCCATGTAATGAATTCCTGAGCCGCTCGTCTTACCTTTGAAACAAACAGAGAAACAAACAAGCGGATGCTAGCCAGCGAATTTAAAACAAAGGTACTCCCGCTCAGTAACAAGCTGATGCGTTTTGCCACACAAATGTTGCACGATGAAGAACAAGCGCGCGACATTATTCAGGATGTATTCCTGAAACTCTGGCAAAAGAAAGACTCGTTGCGGGAGGTCGACAACATGGAAGCCTTTGCCATGCGCATGACCCGCAACCGCTGTCTGGATCTGTTTAAAGCGAAAAAGCCGGTTTTGGCCGAGGATGATTTTCTAAAACGAAATAGTACCGAAAGCCGCGACCTGCAAAACGAAATTGAACTATCGGAGTCGGCCTTGCTCGTTCGGAAATTAATCCGGAATTTACCCGACATTCAACGAACAGTGATGCACCTGCGAGACATTGAGCAATACGAATACGAAGAAATTGCCCAAATGACCGACCTGACCGTAAATACCATCCGCGTCAATTTATCAAGGGCTCGGAAAAAAGTGAGGGATGAATTAATTAAAAGAGAGTATGGAAACTAACAAAATAAAAGAATTGCTGGAACGCTACTTCGAAGGGCAAAGCAGTCTGGAGGAAGAACAGTTGCTCCACAGGTATTTTGCTTCAGCAGAAGTCGACGCCGAGCTTCGTCCATACAAAGAGTTGTTTGGTAGCCTGGACGAACTTCAACAAGATCGGGATTCAGTTTTGGAGGATGACCTGATGGACTTCATCCTCGAAAGTGAACACAAGGAAAAGAACAAATTACGTTTCCTGTGGCAAGCCGTTAGCTCTGTTGCAGCAATCCTAATCGTCGCACTGTTGGTTTTCAACTGGCAACAAAGCGATACCAAGTGGGAAGATACCTACAGCGATCCGAACATGGCGTACACTGAGGCCAGCAAAACCCTGCAATATGTTGCCGGGAAGTACCTGGCCGGAATGGAACAACTGAAACCCATGGGCAAAATAAACCAGGCTGTCAAGCCACTCGACAACGGACTTCAATCCGTGAATAAAGGATTCCGCGAAGTGGAATCACTGCAACAGATTCATAAAAAACTAAAACAAGAATAGCTATGAAAGCAACTATGAAATCCATCTTTCGCGCAATGATCTTCGTTCTGCTGCTGGCCCCCATCGCAGCAATGGCACAGAAGAGCCCGGTGGATAAACTATTCGAAAAATATGCCAACCGCGATGGCATTACAACGGTGAACATCAGTGGCGCATTGCTGTCGTTTGCAGCACAAGCCGATGGCAACTCGGCCGAAGCCGACATGATCTCTAAGCTGAAAGGAATTCGGATTCTAACGGTTGAAGACAGCGAGCTTAACAAACAGCTCGATTTCTTCAAAGAAATGGAAGGCGATAGTTTCTTTAAAAATAACAATTACGAATCGCTGATGGAAATCACCGACAAAGATGAAATTGTACGGTTCTATGCCCGCAAAGCCGACGGCGGCAAATTCTCCGAGTTGTTGCTTATCGTTGGAGGCGATGAAAATACACTCATCAGCATCCAGGGGTTGATTGACCCCGCCAACATCGGAAAGATTACCGGAGCACTCGATATCGACATCAACCCATAACAATATTCAGGACACAACAGCAAAGAGCAATTTCTGAAAGGGGGTTGCTTTTTCTTTTTTATTTTCTGCTGTTAACTTCCGTTGTGAGCCTGGTTATATGGAATCAGTCAAAATAATTTATTTTTGTGTGAAGCATTTAAATAATCCCATGCCAAGACAAAAAAACATTTGGGGGAAACACGAAGGAAAACTGAATCAACAAATTCAGTTTGAAAGTGGATTTTGTTCCCTGCAACTTAAATATTTTACCGGTGGCTGGTCTGTGGTCCAGCAAAAAAAAGCGGAACCTGTTGCCGAGGCGACCTTCCAGATCCTGAATGAAGATACAAATTTGCCGGATGCGCATTTGTTTCAAACGGGCCGATCGGCAAACCTGTTCATTCAACCTGCTTTGCCTCCGAAGTCGGTCGTATTCCGGGGTAACAAAAAGATTATCATCCGCCCGCACCAAACCCTGCGAATTTACATCGCCACGCCGATCTACATTCAGCTCTACTACAAGCAAGTTGATGCCGATCATTTTTTGGCAGAATACGAAACCGAGCGCATCACCGACACCTGGTTTGGCGAACCCGACAGCGGATCACCGGCATTTTCAGTTGGCTCGCGCTTCGCGACTACCCCGGAAGAACTGGATGCAACCAAATATGAAATCATCGTGCCTGTCAACATCCAGAACAATACTACACAATTGTTGGATCTTCAGCGCCTGCTAATCCGCGTGGAGCTGATGAATGTTTACCTGGTCGGTGATCACCTCATGGCTGATCTGGAAACCATCGAATTCAAAGGACAGGGACAGGTCGGCAATCTTCACTTCTCGACCGACAAAGCCGTGCATGGTAGCTCGCCACTGCTCATCAGCAAAGCACGACAGGCGTCGAACCGAACCATTTTGGGACACAGTTTCCATTTTATTAAACAAATGACCCAGCTTTAATCACTTGAACTATGGATTTCGATTTTTCCAAATACTTTAATATCGCCAATCTCGACAAAATCATTCGGATTGCCATTTTAATTCTCATATCCGTCATCGTCATTCAAGGGGTGGCCTACCTGGTCAAGCGAAGTATCACTTATCGCCTGTCCAAACAATCCCGAATGATCATCAACCGCATCATCGTTTACACCGGTTATACCCTGCTCTCATTCATGGTACTGAAGGAATTAAACTTCGACATTACCGCGTTGTTTGGTGCTGCCGGAGTGGTTGGTATCATCATTGGTGTGGCCTCGCAAACCAGCATCGGCAACATCATCAGCGGCTTTTTCCTCGTATCCGAAAAGTCGTTCGAATTGGGCGATGTTGTGCGGATCGGCGATAAAGCCGGAACCGTTTACTCCATCGATTTGCTGAGTATCAAAATCAGAACCTACGATAACCTATTGCTCCGGATTCCCAATCAAACGGTTATCAGCAGCGAACTGATCAACGTCACCCGCTTCCCCATCCGGCGCATGGACATTAATGTTGGTGTGGCCTACAAGGAAGATCTCCGGAAAGTCTTTGAAGTACTGAAAGAAGTGGCCCGCAAAAATCCGCTTTGTTTGGAAGAGCCGGAACCACTCATCCTGTTACAGGGTTACGGTGCCAGCAGTATTGATATTCTCTTCGCTGTTTGGTTTGAAAAGAACAACTTCCGGGATGTGAAGAACAGCGTTATCATCGACATCAAAGAAGCCTTCGACCGAGAAGGTATCGAAATTCCGTTCCCGCACGTCAGTCTTTATACCGGCGAAGCCACTAAGAACTTCCCGGTTGAGTTGGTGCAGAAAAAAGAAACTGTCGGAAAAAAGTCATCCTGACGATCATTACCAAACAAGCCCTGAAGGGATAAAATATATTCAAAAGGTGTTTTAATTGACCAACTGGTCATTTTTAACACCTTTTTCTTTGATAAATCACTTCCAGGTTTTAACTTTGACCAACCGTTCAGTCAAAAATAAATTTTATGCCTCGCACTGAAGAACAATTCGAACAAATAAGAACCGAGAAGAAACAGAAAATCATGGAGGTTGCGCTGGAACTATTTGCAACCAACGGGTTTCATGCCACTTCTATGAGCCAGATTGCCAAGCAAGCCGGAATTTCAAAAGGCCTAGCCTACAACTACTTTGAAAGCAAGAATGAGCTGCTGATCGAAATCATAGACATGGGCTTCAACGAGATTACCAATTTCACTTCTGTCAAACAAGATCAACTTGTTACTGAAGAAGAACTGATTGAATTCGTGGAAAGAAGTTTCGATCGGGTTGGTAAAGATATCAAGCACTGGAAGCTTTTTTATTCACTGATGCTTCAGCCTCATATCGTTGAAAATTTCAACGAACGCTATGCACAGGCGGCCGAACCATTCTTCGCCATGATCTACCAGTTTATCGCCTCCAAAGGTAACACGGATCCTGAAGGCGACCTGATGATCATTAGTATGATGATCGAGGGCGCTTTTTTATATGCGGTGGCTGCTCCGGGAATTTTCCCGCTGGAGCAAATGAAGCGCAAAGTCATCGACGGCATTTTCAGAATTGTAGAAACAGGAAAAAAATAAAACCATGAAGCGAATCCTTTCATTTTTCACCTTTTTGCTAATCTGTATCTTTGCACAAGCGCAGGATCTGGATATCAAAACGATCGTTCAACGCGCCGACGAAAAATTCAGGGGGCAATCGAGCGAAAGCACGATGAGCATGACCATTCAACGCCCCGGCTGGTCACGAACAGTAGAGATGAAAAGCTGGACCCTGGGGACCGAGTACTCGATGATTTACATTACAGCACCGGCAAAAGAGCGTGGACAGGTTTTTCTGAAGCGTGAAAGCGAAATGTGGAACTGGATGCCCAACATCGAGCGAACCATTAAAATTCCACCATCAATGATGATGCAATCGTGGATGGGCTCCGATTTCACCAATGATGACCTGGTAAAAGAATCATCGCTCGTCAAAGACTACGACCATAAACTGCTGGGAACGGATGAGATCGAAGGTTACCAATGCTACAAAATTGAATTGTTGCCACATGAAGATGCCGCTGTTGTTTGGGGCAAAATCCTAATGTGGGTAACTAAGGAAGATTACTTGTGGCTGAAAGCGGAATACTACGACGAAGACGGCGAGTTAATCAACACCGAAATTCTCTCCGACATCAAGCACATGGATGACCGCATGATGCCAACTCACCTGGAGATGATTCCCGAGGACAAACCGGGACAAAAAACCATCATGGTATTTGAGCAAATCAAATTCAATGTGGACCTGAAGGAAGATTTCTTCTCCATTCAAAATATGAAAAGAATAAAGTAAGGAGCCCCCTCCGACTCCCCCTTGGGGGAGAGAATTTAACAACGCATTTAGGTAAACTCAAAATAAAATGAAACCAAATAATCAAAAACACGCTCGGGGTTTTCTTTTCTCCCCTCCTCTGGAGGGGCTGGGGGAGGCTTTTAAATTGGCCTGGCGAAACATTTGGCGCAACCGCAAGCGGACGGTCATCACGGTGGCTTCCGTTTTCTTCGGGGTACTGTTGAGCACCTTCATGACCTCGATGCAGGAAGGAACCTATTCGAAAATGATCGACAATGTGGTCAGTTCATACTCCGGCTACATCCAAGTTCATCACCCGGAATACTGGGACAATAAAACGATCGACTACAGCTTCACGCCGAGCGACAGCCTGATTGAAGCACTCGAAAAGAATCCCAAAATCACCTCGTTCGTACCCCGCTTGCAATCTTTCGCACTCCTATCCTATGGTAGCAATACCAAAGGTGGTGCTTTAATCGGCGTCGATCCGGTGAAAGAAAACAACATGAGCAAGCTCTCGCAATGGGTTATTGAAGGAAACTACCTGAAACCCGGAGACGACGGGATTTTACTCGCCGTCAACTTAGCGAAAAACCTCGGCGTCGAAGTCAACGATACTCTTGTATTGATTAGCCAGGGATACCACGGTTCCACAGCTGCGGCACTCTTTCCCGTTCGCGGCATCCTGAAGTTCCCCTCACCAGCCATGAACAACATGGGTGGTTACATCGACCTTAAAAACGCCCAAAACTTCTTTTCGGTTCCCAATCAGTACAGTTCCTTGGTACTGATGGTCACCGATTATTCGGAAGTGAACAAACAAAAGCACCTGCTGCAAAACGAATTTAAGGATCAATACGAAATCATGACCTGGGATGAAATGGATCCGCTCACCAAAAATATGATCGATGCCGACCGGTCCGGAGCCTACATCACTAAAGGGATTCTTTATGCACTGGTGGGATTCGGTATTTTCGGTACTGTCATCATGATGATGGCCGAGCGCCGCAAAGAAATGGGCATCATGATCGCGATTGGTATGCAGAAGAAACGACTTAGCTCCATTCTCTTTTTCGAGATCGCGCTAATCGGGTTCATCGGCGTTTTGGTCGGCTTTGCGGTTAGTCTGCCGTTCATCTCGTACTTCGTCTACCACCCTATTCCGCTGACGGGCGAATCAGCCAAAGCCTACGAAGAATTCGGCTTTGAACCGGCCATGTACTTCTCGGCTCAATGGTTCATTTTTGCCCGACAAGTACTGATCATCTTCATCATCACCCTGCTTGTTTACCTCTACCCGCTGGTGAAAACCTACGGCATGAAACTGACAAAAGCACTTCACGCATAACCTGAAAAAACCAACACAATGATACTCGCAATTGCCTGGAGAAATATTTGGAGAAGCAAAACCCGGAGCCTCGTTATCCTGACCGCGTTGACGCTGGGACTCGCATCCGGCATCTTCTACATGGCCTTTTACAAGGGCATGATCGATCAGCGGATTAACTCGGCGATTCGCACCGAAGCGTCACACATCCAAATCCACCATGCTCAATACTTGCAAAACCCCGACAAGAAATTTGTTATTGCCTCAACGGACTCGGTCATTCAGCTTATTCAAGCTGAAAAAGACGTGAAAGCTGTTAGCTACCGCACCATTGTCAATACCATGATCCAGTCGCCAACAAGCGGATCTGGCGCGAAAGTCACCGGAATTGATCCGACGCAGGAAGCGCAGGTAACCAATCTTCATTCCAAGCTGATTGATGGAGACTATTTCGACACCAACCGCCGCAACCCGATCATCATTGGCAAAAAACTGGCAGACAAACTGAAGGTGAAACTGAAGTCGAAGGTCGTGATTACCCTGCAGGATCTGAATGGCAACATTACCGGGGCCGCGTTCAAAGTCGCGGGAATTTACGAAACCTCGAATACCACCTTCGACGAGATGAACGTTTTCGTTCGCAACGCTGACATCAACCGGGTGCTCGGACTCGACATGAACAGTTGCCACGAGATCGCCATCCTGCTGCAACAAAATGAAGACTTAGCCAGCGTTGAAAGCGACCTGCAAAATGAGCTGCCGAAACTCGATATCAAATCCTGGCGCGAAGTCATGCCCGAAGTCAGCCTATTGGAAAGCAGCTTCGGCCTGACGATGTTAATCTTCATCGGAATAATCCTGCTGGCCCTGCTTTTCGGGATCATCAATACCATGCTAATGGCTGTGCTCGAGCGAACCAAAGAGCTTGGCATGCTGATGGCCATCGGCATGAATCGCATCCGCGTTTTCTCCATGATTATGGCCGAAACGGTGATGCTATCCGTCTTTGGTGGTATGTGCGGCATGGCACTCGGCTGGCTCCTCAACCTCTACTTTGGCGTAAAAGGAATCGACCTCGGCGCATGGTCCACGGCCTACAAATCCATGGGCTTCGAAACCCTCGTTTACACCCGACTCTCGTGGTCCATCTCGCTCGAAATTGGTGCCATGGTATTCATCACCGGCATCATTGCATCCATTTACCCGGCCGTGAAAGCCTTACGTTTAAACCCTGGCGAAGCCATCCGAATCGACATGTAGTAGAAGAAGAGACGTGAGATATGAGTCAAAAGGCACAAGGCAAGCCCAAAAGCCCATTGACTATTACAAATGAAATAGATACAAAACAGAACAGGAGAATCGGGTCTTGGAACTTGAAATTTAAAACGTGGAATTCAAAACCTGCTACTCGAAACGCATAACCCGTAACACGAAACACAATGAAAGTAATTGAAGTCAAACAACTGAAAAAAATATACAACACCACCGAGGTGAAAGTAAACGCGTTAAACGGCGTTGACCTGACTTTCGATGAAGGTGAATTTGCCGCCATTGTTGGCCCTTCCGGATCTGGGAAAACGACCTTGCTGAACATGCTGGGCGGATTGGATGAACCCAGTGAAGGGGAAATCAACATTGACGGAACCAACATTCGGACGCTTTCATCGTCGAAGCTGATCGATTTCCGCCTGCACAACATTGGCTTTGTTTTCCAGGCCTACAACCTGATTCCGGTATTGACTGCATTGGAAAACGTGGAATTCATCATGCAGCTACAGGAGATTCCGAAGAAAGAACGACAACAGCGGGCCCAGGTTCTGTTGGAACAAGTCGGCTTGGGTGACCGGATCAACAGCCGCCCATCGAAACTATCGGGCGGACAGCAACAGCGCGTTGCCGTGGCCCGGGCATTGGCCTCGAAACCCAAGTTTGTGCTGGCCGACGAGCCAACAGCCAACCTCGACTCCAAATCGACAGCTAACCTGCTGGACATTATGGAAGAGCTGAACCGGAAAGAAAACATCACATTCATTTTCAGCACACACGATCAGCGCGTTGTCAACAAAGCACGCCGCGTGATCACCCTCGAGGATGGTCAGATCATCTCCGATGTCCGCAAAGAACAATCAGAATAGACAAGAATAAAAATTGAGATGGAGATGCCGGAAAATAAACTTTCAGACATGACAAGTGACCGTTTTCTCGAAGCGAGCCGGCCTATTTTTATCAAAACCGGAATCAAAATGAAAGCTTAGTGCAAACGAGAAGTTCCGACGACAGGAAGAAATCACTCGTTGAACTTAGCTTTTATGAAGATGGAGATTGCAGATAAAAATCAGCCTTGACTTTTCTGTTTACTCTTTGTGTCAAGCCGGCAGCGTAAAATCCGCCTGATAAGGCAAGAAGACGAACATGAATAACCTCTCAATTAAAAAGAAAATATTGATGAGACTTTCAAAAGGAAACGGATCCGTTGAGTTAAAACATAGAGCGTTGAAACCAAAAATTCTTGCTTTATGCGCTATGTTGATATTGTTCTCAACAACCTCACACGCGCAAGACAGAAACTGGACGCTCACCGGCTATGTGAAGGATCTGTTTATGTACTACCATCCCAAACAGATACCCGGTTTCCAGATCGACAACCAGTATACCAACACCATTCACAACCGCCTCAACTTTGCCTGGTATCCGACCGACAAGCTCACGGTCGTCATCGAAAACCGCAACCGGTTTATCAATGGTAATCTGGTTCGCGATTATCCCGAATACCAAAGCTACGTGGCTACCGACAACGGCTTCTTTGATCTGTCGGTGGTGCCTGCAGAGGGAGATTCCTGGTTTCTGCATTGCATGATTGACCGCGCTTACCTTGACTGGACTTCCGGCAAATGGCAAGTCCGGCTGGGACGCCAGCGCGTGAACTGGGGTGTCAACCTGGTTTGGAATCCCAACGATGTGTTTAACTCGTTCTCCTATTTCGATTTCGACTATGAGGAACGCCCCGGCACCGACGCGGCACGAATTCAATATTACACTGGCACCACCTCGTCGGCAGAATTGGTCTACAAACTGGGCAACAATGCCTACGGAATGGCGCTGGCCGGTCTTTACCGCTTCTCTCAATGGAGTTACGATTTCCAGTTTCTGGGCGGTTGGGTTGGCCCCGACTGGATGGCTGGCGTTGGCTGGGCGGGCGACATCAAAGGTGCCGGATTCCGAGGCGAACTGAGCCAGTTTATTCCCCGCGATTCGAACTCGGATTCGGAAGCGGCTACCGTGGCGTCCATTTCTGCCGATTATTCGTTCCCCAATTCGTTGTACCTGCAAATCTCAGGGCTGTACAACAGTTTGGGCGAAAACGACCAATCCGGTGGGCTAAGCCCGATTCTCAATCCGGAGCTAAGTGCCAAATCGCTGTCGTTAGGAAAATACGAGCTGTTTGCCCAATGCTCCTTCCCCATCACCCCCTTGTTTAATGCTGATTTTTCAACGATTATCAATCCCGGCGACGGTTCGTTTTTCCTGGGGCCATCGTTTAGCTACTCGCTCCAAACCAACCTGGAGTTGATGCTTTCCGGACAACTGTTTTTCGGGGATACGACGAGCGAATACGGCTCGGTTGGGCAACTGGCTTTTGCAAGGTTAAAGTGGAGTTTTTAATGTCATCCCTACCAGCGTGAATTCAGCACCAGCGCTGCTAAATACTTGTAGACCGTGCGTTCGTCGAATGAACGAAGGTGCAGCGCACCGAAACGTTTAATCAAAATATTCAAATAAGTAATCGCCGTTATATTGAACATCGTTTTTCTGCAGAATTTCCAAATACTCCTCTCTGAACGATTTCTTTTTGTGATGCTGTTCCTGGCTCAACACATATTTCACCACCGCATCTATTTGTGAGTGTGAATGTGTAAAAGCCCCATACCATTTTTGCCATTCAAATTTACTGTTGGATAAGTTGTTTTGTTTTATCCAGGCGTTACTCGATGTTTTGATATTTTCTACTAAATCGGGGATGAGTTGGGTTAAATTATAGCCGATAAAAATATGAATGTGATCGGGCATGGAGCCAATTGCCAGTAATTTATGATTGTTGTTTTGTATAATTCCCGTAATGTATTTTTCCAGTTCATTAGCCCAGAGCCTGCTGATCAAAGCATCGCGGTTTTTGGGTGAGAATACCAGATGAAAATAGGCTTGTGAATAGGTATTTGCCATCGGAAAACGGTTTAAAAGGTCGCGGTGCGCTGCACCTAATTTTTGTTTGTACTACATAAAGCTACAAATTTTACCGGTGCGCTGCACCTTTGCGACTTCCTGATTTACAACCTGCAAATGTATCGATGCGACGTACCCGTGTTTGTCTTAGTGATATTTAATCCATAAATGTTATCGGTGCGCTGCACCTCTGCTCCGCGTCGCACTCTAAAACCCTACAAATAGATCGGTGCGCTACACCTTGTGAATATGCGTTTCTCCTAAAAGCCGGATCATTTTTAGTAGCAGAGCTGCGAAATACTTGTAGCCACAAATGCGAATAGAGAAATGAAGGTGCAGCGCACCGAAACCTCAATACAAAATCCCCTAGGCCTTGGTTACCACACGATTCAGTCGAGCGGTGGCTTTCATTAAAGTTCAGATGAAGCGCAGGAGAATTGTTAGTTAAATAATTCATCCAGCATATCGTAAAATTCTTGGTCCTCTCCGCTACTTTTCAATACGATGTTCCCTTCCCTATCAATTATAAATTTTGTCGGATAATTGGTAATGCCGTAATTTTCAGTGATTACTTTATTCGCAGCAAAGAGATTTGTCCAGTTCAGTTCATATTTTACAACTGCATTTTTCCAAAGCTCTTCATGATCCTGACAATCTATTCCGATGAATTCAACTCGATCTTTATATTTTGAATAATACTCTTTTAATTTTGGAAATCCTCCCACACAAGAGCCACACCATGTACCCCAGAAATCCAGAACCACATATTTCCCTTTGTAATCAGATAGCGAATGAATTTTACCTGTTGTATCAGGAAGGGAAAACGATGGGGCAGGTAAATCTTTTTTAGACGCAGTCAGTGCATTTGAAACATGAGCACCAAAAATTGAGTTTTTAACTGTTGGCGTGAATCTATTGTAATATTTCTCAATCGTATCATTAGGAAACTTAGCGAGTAAATCTGCAGAGTATTCCCAATCCGAATGTTTGGCTATTATTTGTAAATCAATACTGTCTAATTGATCGTTAACGGATTGTAGTTCTTTATCTAATTCCGCAATCTTATTGCTTCCTTCAGGTTCCTTTTCCTTTTGAATCGTTAATTGGTTAAATCTTTCGGAATACGGAAATTTTGCTTCTTTTACTTGATTCATTTGCCGACCAATATCGTTTCCTGTGATGCTACATTTGATTCCATAATCGGCAAATGAAGCGGAAACCACTATGTCCTCAACGGGTTTTATAAAGAATCGGATATCCCTGTTTTGAAGTTCTTGTTTACTACTTTTTTCTGAACCGAAAAAAGCATTAAACGAATCGCTACTAATTATAACCAAGTGCCACATGTTAACACCATAATTCAGTGTATAGTTAAATTTCCCATCCGTGCACGAGGTGGTGTCAAAAATTGGTTTTGCCCCTTCTTTTAATGGTAAAGCAAGGATATGTATTGTAGCATTGTCAATTCCATCAATTGTTCCTTCAATATGTGACTTTTGAGCAAATGCAATAAGGGATAAAGAAATTAGAAATAAGGTAAGCTTTAGTTTCATTGTTGTAGTTGTAGTGTAGTTTATATAACCAAATAAATATCTCCAGCTATTAACGGGAACTATTTCGTCACCCAATTTACCATTTATATTTTACAAAACATCGATGAGGTAAGCTGCCGTTTAGCGCAGTGCTATTTCATGATTAGCCATGTGAGGAATTGCCCAGACAATCAGAATTCGAAATAGCCTAAAAAATCGTTTTTTACGTTTGAAGACCAACGTGAGTGCTTCCTTTTTCGACACAAATTATATTCATAATAAAAATCTAATAAGATAACACTTAGGCGAAAACAGTCCCCTTTTTCTCGTTTTCTACATCAAAAAGCATATTTTCGCGAGTGCTTTTCACCTTCCTCATCAACAAAACAAATCTCTATAACACTCAGTATCACTGTCAATTTAAAATTTCATTTAATTTTTTTGATATCTTTTAACAGCGAACGAATTTAATTCATGCTTAAACTTGTTGACCGTATTGAGACGTCTAACCAAAATTCATGGAGGAAATTTTATGTCAATACGGAAAACCTTTTCTCGTTTATTTCTCTTTGCCCTGCTGGGCGTAGTCGCAGCAAACTCGAATGCTGCCGACGAAAAAACATCTGTCACACTTTACACGCCGTACACCCAGATTTCGGTTCCCCCCGGCCAATCGATCAAGTATACGATTGAGCTGATCAACAACACGCCCAACGTGCTGGATGACAACATCCGGATTACCGGCTTGCCGCGGAGTTGGGACTACAGTTTGAAATCGGGGAACTACAACATCGAGCAACTGGCGGTGCTACCCGGTGACAAGAAGACCTTTACACTCGACGTTCAGGTTCCGCTGAAAGTCAACAAAGGCAACTATCATTTCACTGTTTCGGCCGGAGCTGACAACCAGCTTCCACTGACGGTGACTGTTTCCAAACAAGGTACGTTCAAAACGGAATTTACCACCGACCAGGCTAACATGTCGGGGCATTCCAACTCGTCGTTTACCTTCAAGGCAAACCTCAACAACAGTACCGACGACAAACAGGTTTATGCGCTCGAAGCACACTCGCCACGTGGTTGGGACGTGACTTTTAAAGCCAACTACAAGGAAGTTGCCTCGGTAAATGTTGACGAAAACAGCACCAAGGATGTGACCATCGAGATTAAGCCGCCGGCAGAAGTTGAAGCCGGCAGGTACAAAATTCCGGTGACTGCAGCTACAAACGGCATGACTTCGCAGCTGAACCTGGAAGTAGTGATTACCGGATCGTACGGTATGGAAATGAGCACACCAACAGGCTTGCTGAGTACCAAAGTTACCGCCGGCGATGAGCGCACGCTCGACTTAGTGATCCGCAACACGGGAACGGCGCCGCTGGAAGACATTAAACTAAGCTCGGCCAAGCCGTCGGACTGGGATGTTTCGTTTGATCCGAATGCCGTGATCCGCATTGAGCCCGGTCAAAAAATGACCGTTCATGCCAAAGTCAAAGCTTCGAAAAATGCCATTGCCGGCGACTATGTTGCCAAAATTACGGCAAAAACACCCGAAGCAACTTCCAATGCTGAGTTCCGCATTTCGGTTCGCACCCCCACTATCCTGGGAGGCATGGGCATCCTTGTGATTATGCTCGCCCTCGGAAGTGTGACCTTTTTGTTTCGCAAATACGGAAGGAGGTAAGTTGTGAGTGAGTCAATTATTGAGCTCGTCGGTCTGACCAAAAAATACGGATCGTTCACAGCCGTTGACCAACTCAACCTGGAGATCCGTAAAGGGGAAGTTTTTGGTTTGCTCGGTCCCAATGGTGCCGGTAAATCAACCACCATCCTGATGATGCTGGGATTGACTGAACCCACTTCAGGCACGGTACGCGTGTGCCAGACCAACTCGACCGAAAATCCGATTGAGGTCAAACGGAGAGTCGGTTACCTGCCCGAAGATGTGGGTTTCTACCAGGATCGCACTGGCTGGGAAAACCTGATGTTCATTGCCCAGCTAAACGGCTTGTCGCCCAAAGAATCGGCCGACCGGGCCGAACAATTGCTGAAACGTGTCGGGCTGCTGGAGCAGGCCAACAAGAAAACCGGTGCCTACTCTCGCGGGATGCGTCAACGCCTGGGACTGGCCGAGGTGCTGATCAAAAATCCGGAAGTGATTATCCTCGACGAACCCACCTCGGGCATCGACCCCAAAGGAATCCAGGAGTTCCTCGAGCTGATCGTTCAGCTGAGTAAAGAGGAAGGCATTACGGTGCTGTTCTCCTCGCACAACCTGCATCAGGTGCAGCAAGTATGTGACCGCGTGGGCATTTTTGTTCGCGGAAAGCTGATTGCCGAGGGACATATTCATGAGTTATCGCGACAGCTGTTCGAAAATGAACCGTACACCATTCATGCTGAAATTGCTCCAACCGAAGCAGTTAAAAGCAAGGCTTTGACCGAGAAGCTGCAACAGCTGGAAGGTGTTCTCACCCTGCAACAGAACGGGGCCAAAATGCAGTTGGGCTGCTCGGCCGACATTTCTGAAAATATTGCCCGAACCATCGTTGAAAGCGGAGCCGGATTGCGGTCGCTGCACCAACGCGAACACGGGCTCGACGATATTTATAACCGCTATTTCCAGGGAGGTGCCTATGCGTAACATCAACCTTGCGATTGATTTGAAAAGCGTTACTGAACCAACAAAAACCCGGCAGCGAAAACTCAGCACCAAGCCCATTCACCCGTTTCGGGTACTGGTGCAAAAGGAAGTTTCGGACCAGGTTCGAAGCTGGAAGTTTGTTATCTTACTTGCTATTATTGCACTCACCTGTCTGGGATCGTTGTACACCTCACTAAGCAACATCGGGCATGCCATTAAGCCCAATGATCCGGATGCTGAATTCCTTTTTTTGAAACTCTTCACGCTGACTGACGGCTCGTTGCCATCGTACACGGTGTTCATCAGTTTCCTGGGGCCGTTGCTGGGTATCAGCCTGGGCTTCGATGCCATTAACTCGGAACGCAACCGGGGTACACTGAGTCGGGTGATGGCCCAGCCCATCCACCGCGACTACCTGATCAATGCCAAGTTCATGGCATCATTGATTGTTATCAGCGTGTTGTTTTTCGCACTGGGATTCCTGGTCATGGGACTTGGGATGACCATCATCGGCATTCAGCCCACTGCGGAAGAATTCTGGCGAATCGTTTTCTTCATTGTGTTGAGCATTTTTTATGTGGCTTTCTGGCTCAACCTGTCTATTTTCTTTTCCGTCAGGTTTAAGCAGGCTGCTACATCGGCGCTGGCCGGTATTGCCGTTTGGCTGTTCTTCAGTGTCTTCTTTGTCATGATCATTAACCTGATCAACAAGGCAAGCATGCCGTCGCCTTACGCAGCACCAGCTTTCATTATGGGGCATGAGCACCTGATGTTGAACCTGACACGCATCTCGCCAAGCACTTTGTTTAGCGAAGCAACGTCAACCATGCTGATGCCATCGGTACGCAGCCTTGGCCCGTTAACCGTGCAACAAGTGCAGGGAGCCATACCAAGCCCGCTGCCACTGGGGCAGAGTTTACTATTGGTATGGCCACAGGTTACCGGCCTCATTGCTGCAACTGTTGTGTGTTTTGCCCTCAGTTACGTCAGCTTTATGCGCCGCGAAATTCGCTCTCGTTAGTTGTCCATACATATCCCTTTCATTCCTAAAGCCGGTCTGTTGAGATCGGCTTTTTCATTTTCTGCGGTCGCCATTTTCAGAATGGGAAGAAAAGCTATCGAGGGCGTTCACCTGTAAAAAGACTGTTTCCCTGAGTTTTTCACTCAGCTGCGAACTTGTACGAAAACAAATTTTCCTAAAACAACATTAAATCCAGAAAACTTCATCAACCCCTATTAAACATTTTGTAAATTTAGAAGTCTAAAAACCTCGAACGACTACTAAAGCTACTACTCATGCAATCAAAACTTAAACTGGTTTTGCTCTTCATCGTCATCAGCGTATGCAAAGCCTACCCACAGAACAATTTCCCACAACAAGCAGTGAGCCAACTCAACCGGTATATTCTGGGCAATATTCAGGAGAAGCTTTATGTCCAGACCAACTCAAACCAATATCTTCCGGGTGATACGGTTTGGTTGAAGCCCAGCCTGGTAAATGCGATTAACCACAAACCAGTTGGTATCGAATACCTGTTTTATGTTGATCTGATTTCACCCGACAACAAACTTGTCGCTCACCAGCTTCTCACGCTGGAAAACGGTTTTTCCCAGGGGGCACTTATCCTCGATCAAAAGCTTGCAGCCGGCAAGTACAAACTGCTGGCCTACACGAACTATATGCGGAATTTTGACGCCGACTTTCTCTTCCAAAAAACAATTACGGTGTTATCCAATGCCAACGATCAAACAGAATGGGAGTTCAGCTCCAAAATCAAAGCAACGGAAAACGGCGACTCCGTTTATGTGAAGATGTACGCTAAAACCCGCAACGGGCGCGAGCTCAATGAATCGATTAACGTTTACCTGCAATTGGCCCGCGGGACGATTCTGGGTGGCAGTTGCCCGCTTATCAACAATGCCGGAAGCTTTCACTTTTTTGTTCCGGATTCATTGAGACTTCCCGTTGCACTGCTATCGGTAAAGCCGAAAAGAGCGACAACTGCTTCTGAGAAATATCGCATCAGCTTGTCGGTTCAACAGCCCGATCTTCAGTTCCTGCCGGAGGGTGGCAACCTGGTTCCGGATCAGGAAAACCGAGTCGCATTCAGATGCGTTGATTCTGATGGTAATCCACTAAATGTAGAAGGTGCGATAATAAAGAATGATGGAACAACTGTCTGCTCGTTTGCCACCGAATACGAAGGCACAGGTAGTTTGAACTTGCCCCCAAAAGCCGGACAAACATATTCAGCCCTGATTACCTACCGGGACTCAGTTTTCAGCTACAACTTGCCCGAGATATACGAGAATGCTTACAGTTTGCAATTAATCGAACAGGATGCAGACAGCGTCCATTTTGCCATGCTAAAAAGCGGCGATACCACGCCCAACTTCCTGTTACTGGGGCACTGCCGCGGCAATACCAAATACATGGGAACCGGTGTTTTGGAAAGCCCGCGAACCGAAATCACTGTTCCAACCAAAGACTTCCCCGAGGGCATTCTGACTTTCACCCTTTTTGTCAACCGCATTCCTTTGGCCGAACGACTGGTTTACCTGGACAAAGACGAGGAAATCCGCTTCAAATTGATGAAATCGTTGACAGCAGATTCCAATGCAACTTCCAATTACAGGCTTCAGGCTTCCCGCAAAGACGGTAGCCCGGTCAATGGTAACTTTTCAGTTGTTGGCTGGAACAGTAAACTCGAAAACTCGCTGGACAGCCTGGAAAATATCCACAACTACCTCCAGCTTTCATCCGACTTGCAAGGTGAAGTTTTGAGCAATACGGAGGTCTTCAATTCAACCAATCCAAACAGAAACCACCTACGCGACCTGATGCTGATGACCTACGGTTGGCGTCGGTTTAACTGGGTAGATATTATGAGGTTTGGGAACGAACAACTCGCCTATCAACCTGAAAAAGAGCTTTACATGCAAGGGACGATATACCGCGCACTGAGCGGGAAACCTGTTCCCGAAAATTTTGAAATATCAATTGTACTTCAACAGAAAAACTCTGTGCATATTGACAAAACCGCTACAGATTCAAACGGTCGATTTCGTTTCACAATTCCCGCTTTTGCTGATTCGGCTAATTTGACTTTTCAAACTAAAAATAAGAAAGAAAAACCCAAGGACTACCTTGTTGATTTAGAAACAAACCTCGAACAATTCCACATCAATTCCATCAATTTCGATAAAGTAACCAAGATCTATTCGGCCCCATTAGTATCCAACCGCGCTTCCGTGTCAAAGGTAGAAGAACTCAGTAACGCCGCCAAAGAAGCTAATGCAGCCGATTTAATTGCCGAGATTCATCCGCCCCGAAAGGATAACTATTACTATCCCGGAAAGGACACCTTTCTGATTGAAGAAGTGGAAGCCCGGTCAAACTATATCAACAAAAGAGATTCTCTAATCGATCTAATTGGTCAATCCGACGCTGCCATTGAATCGACGCAGCTTCGCCAGATCATCGAAGAACGCCCCTGGTATTCCAATATTTGGGATTTGCTGGACGATCAGATTCCCGGCCTTAAAATCGAGCAAAACTTATTTGACCCAGCAGGAATCAAGGAAGGTTTCTTTGTCGAAGGCATTCAATACAATCTTGTATTTTCAATTGATCCTTCAAGAAGCATTTACTTCAGGGTACCTGATAATCCTTCTGGTTACTTGTATATTTTCGTTGACCATGACCTGGTCAATGACTCGCGGATTCCGAAGTATACTTACCTGGAGAACATGGATCCGGGCGAAATTGAATCCATCGATTTCATAGCCCGTCCAAAATACTACGATGCGAGCCTCAATTCCAGCAAATCAACAACCGATATCATCGGAAACATATTGCGGGAAAATATCGGGGAAGAAATCGATAACCATCTTTCAACCGATGTATCAACACTCATCTTTGATTTGACACGAAAGCTCGACGACCGTATTGCCTTTCCGCCCTCCTTCCTTTTTATCCGGACGAAGTCGAAATCCGGCCTCATTTACGACCGTGCCAAAGGGCTGCAATCGCTTTTCCTCACCGGAATTTCACCTCAACGGGAATTCTACGTCCCCAAGTACAGAGCTTCCGCTAGCAATCCGGCTAACCAATTCCGAAAAACAGCTCTTTGGGAACCTGAAATCGTAACCGACACAGCAGGATTCGCTACAATCTCCATCCCTACAGGAGTAATTAATTCAAATACCATCCTGCAAATTCAGGGTATTTCGGCACTGGGAGAAAGCGGCTCTCAGACATTTACCTTTGAAGAAACAGAAGAGCCGGTTAGAAATCTGTCGGCAGCACCACCAGTTGCCGAAAGTAAGAAATCACTATCGGGAGAAACCAATCCATTTGCAAATCTCAACCTGTTTTATGGCCAAATTACCGATGCTGAAACCGGGTCCCCAATCTCGTTTGCCGACCTGAGCCAGGCTTCGCCGTATTACCACGAATGCACCAACAGCGCCGGCGAGTTTTTCATTTCAGCCGACAGGTTGAAAAAGGATCAGCCGATTCAGGTGTCATCACCGGGCTATCAATCGCAAAATATTAGCCTACCAGCCGATAAAAATTCGGTTATTCATATTGAACTGAAAAAAGAACCAATTGCAAAGGCAGAAAAGTCAACCAAAGCGATCAGCATTGTTCGGAACGCGATTCGCAGTTCACGACAACTTTATGCCTCTGAAGAAACTTACCAGGGCTACAACCGCGAAACTGTGGCTATTGATGGCAATGTTTACGGCATTTACGAAATGGCCTTCAACTATTCCAACGCCGGCTCTCCCGGCATCCCTTCCGCCATTCGATTCGAGACCGCCAAGTTCAAAAACATGGAGGATAAAAACGGGCATAAGCTGATGATGCTGAAGCCCAATCACCGCAGCTTATTCTATCCGCTGAAAGCCGACGTGCTGGCTATGGCACCCGAGTTCTGGCAAGCAGGAAATTCCGATGATTTCGACTACGAAGAGATCGGTCAAGTTGAATACGACGGTGAACCTTGCTACAAAATACAATTCAGGCAGAACGATAAATTGGTTCTGGCGCTGCAAAGCGGCATTCTCTATATTGGCAAACAAAGCGGAGCCCTGCGCTACGCAGCCTGGGGTACTTCGCCCGATAAGCGCAAATATGTCAGCTACACCAGCTACCTGCAATCCAACCCGATGGAATACGATGTGCAGGTAACAGACGACTACAACGAGGCTAGCTACGCTATGCAAAACGGACAACTTCAGCTACAGGGAACCAGCAGACAATTAACTGTTTTAGTGAATGGGCAAAACTACCTGCAGTTCAACAACCGGTTGTCAATCGTCGGGAAAAGCCAACGGAGCTATAAAAATTTAACTCAGAAAAATTCCGACCTGTTGATTGAAGACCTTCAAAGTAAACACATGCTAGTAAAAGATGCAGCTTACCAAATTGAGCCTTGGGTGAACCAGGGAATCGTCAAACCGGAGCAAAAGTTAATGAATGATGCAGCGTATTTGCATGATATTGGCTTGTACAGGTAGAAGACATTTAAAATCATGAGTTAATGACGGGCATTTGTCCGTCATAGCTTTTTTGTCGTTCTGAGACTTCTTGCCGAGCCGAAATTTTCGAAAAGTTGAAACGTTTCAATTTTCGGGTTTCGAAATTTTCGACAGGAAGAAAATAACGGATTTGAGCCTTTCGAAATTTTCGACAGGAACAAACGGCAAAAAAAGGCTGTCCAAAAGACCAGTGAGCTTTTTTGCCAGCCTCTTTTCCTGCATCGTTTTTATTTCACCCCTTCAGGGTTGGTCTTATTCTGCCAATTCTATTCTAAAATAATACCATCCCTTCGGGATTGAGAAAGATTCCGCATAGAGAATAAAAAACATATCAAAGGCAAAATCCGAAGGATTGAAATTATTGTAGAAATGCTGTAATTTTAAGGAAACGAACCCCAAAGGGGTGAAATATCAGACTAAGCCAACAACCATGCCCGGAACCTATTCCAAAATCTATATCCAAATCATTTTCGCGGTAAAAGGCAGGACAAACCAAATTAGCACAAACTGGCAACACGAACTTTACAGCTACATTGCAGGCATTGTTAAAAACAAAGGGCACAAACCAATCATTGTCAACGGGGCAAAAGATCACATTCATATATTTGTTGGATTAAATCCGTCGAGAGCTCTATCCGATTTGGTGAGAGATATCAAAAATAACTCAAGTAACTTCATCAACTCAAAAGGATTTCTACCCGGAAAATTCGCATGGCAGGAGGGTTATGGCGCATTTTCATACTCTGAGTCACAAATCGAGCACGTGTATCAATATATTCTGAACCAAGATAAACACCACAAAACAAAGACTTTCAAGGAAGAATATATCGGATTCTTGTCTAAGTTTCAAGTTGACTACGACGAACGTTACCTGTTTGAATGGCTAGAATAAACTGTGCTTTTCAACAAAAAAGCCTGCCTTGCGTGCAAGACAGACTCTTCTATTCAATATAGGCGATAAAAATAAAAATGTCAAAGTTCCAGAACGGGTTCCAGGTGTTCCTGCCCGGCTTCAATCGCTTCTAGGTTCATCGGGATCAGTTTATGGTGACGCTCGGGAAGTGATTTTTCCAGTCCTTTGCGAATACTATCGAGTGCCACAACCGGCTTCACTCGAAGGTAAGCTCCAAGCACCACCATGTTGAAGGTTTTCACGTTGCCCATCTCGGCGGCAATTTTGGTCCCGTCAATTTTGTAAATATTGATATCGGTACGTGTTGGCGGGTGTACAATTCCATTGGGGTCGTACAACAAAGTACCGCCCGGCTTCACCTCGTGTTCAAACTTATCCAGCGACTGCTGATTCAGGATGATGGCTGTATCGAACTCGTGCAGAATGGGCGAACTGATTCGGTCGTCGCTCAGGATGACTGTCACGTTAGCTGTTCCGCCACGCATCTCCGGTCCGTAGGAAGGAAACCAGGTTACCTCCTGCCCTTGCATAACACCCGAATAGGCCAGAATTTTTCCCATGGATAGCACGCCCTGACCACCAAATCCGGCTATGATAATTTCTTCTGTCATACTAATTCAGATTTAAGGTTTTGTTGAAAATAAGCTTCCGGTCCCGCTTTCTCGCCGTCTTTGATATCTCCGATCGGGTAGAACGGGAACATGTTATCTTCCATCCATTTGTTGGCTTCGATGGGCGTCAGACGCCACCCGGAGCTACAGGTGGAGACCACCTCAACAAAGGAAGTTCCTTTTTTCGCCATCGCATTTTCAAACGCTTTTTTCAGCGCTTTGCGGCACCGGCGCGATGACGCGGGTGTGTGAACCGATTGACGGGTCACGTAGCTTGTGCCCGGCAGCTGACCAATCAGCTCGGTTATTTTCAACGGATAACCATTGCGATCCAAATCCCGGCCACAAGGTGTAGTTGCGGTGACTTGCCCCAGCAAAGTGGTTGGCGCCATCTGCCCACCGGTCATCCCGTAAATGGCATTGTTAATGAAAACCACCACGATATTCTCGCCGCGGTTGGCTGCGTGCATAATTTCGGCTGTACCAATCGACGCCAAATCACCGTCCCCCTGATAGGTAAACACGACCTTTTCGGGGTTCACGCGTGAGATTCCGGTAGCAACGGCCGGCGCACGACCGTGAGCAGCTTCGTGCCAGTCAATATCGATGTAATTGTAGGCGAACACGCTACAGCCCACCGGCGACACGCCAATGGTTTTATCCTGGATTTCCAGTTCTTCGATGACTTCGGCCAACAGTTTGTGCACTACCCCGTGACTACAGCCCGGGCAGTAGTGCATTATTTTATCGTTGAGCAACTTTGGTTTCGAATAAATCAGGTTTTCTTCTTTGATGATATCCTTTAGTTCCATGGCTTACCCTCCGATTAGTTTTTTTTCCAACGCTTCAACCACTTCGCCCGGTGAAGGAATGATACCTCCCATCCGTCCGAAGTACAGCACCGGCTTCGACTCGCCGGCACAACCAACAGCCAGCCGAACATCTTCGATCATTTGTCCGGCATTCATCTCAACAGTCAAAAATCCCTTTACCCGTTTGGCCAATTCTGCAATCGGCTTGCTAGGGAAGGGGAACAGCGTGATCGGACGAATCAGGCCAACTTTCAGCCCTTTTGCCCGTGCAATATCAACAGATTTTTGGCAGATGCGTGATGAAGATCCAAAAGCCACGAGGATGTACTCGGCATCGTCGCATTGAATCATTTCATAACGAACTTCCTCGTCCTGCATCTTCTGGTATTTTTGCTGAAAACGCAGGTTATTTTGTTCCATCAGGGCTGAATCCAGCTCTAATGATGTAATCACATTTTTGGAACGATTGGCTTTCTTGCCGGTGGTTGCCCAGCTTCCGTATTCAACCTCTATTTCAGCATCCGATTTTCGTGGGACGAATTCGCTCAGCTCTACTTTTTCCATCATCTGACCGATAGCACCATCAGCAAGAATCATCGCCGGATTCCGGTATTTGAAGGCCAGTTGAAAAGCCAGTTCCACAAAGTCATTCATCTCCTGAACCGAAGATGGTGCCAAAACAATCAGGCGGTAGTCGCCATGTCCTCCCCCTTTGGTCGACTGAAAATAGTCGGCCTGTGAAGGTTGGATGGTCCCTAAGCCCGGCCCGCCACGCTGCACGTTGACAATGACGCAAGGCAGCTCTGCCCCTGCTATGTACGAGATTCCTTCAGCCATCAGGCTGATCCCCGGACTCGACGACGAGGTCATTACTTTTTTTCCGGTGCCTGCAGCACCATAAACCATATTAATGGAGGCCACTTCACTTTCGGCCTGTAAAACCACCATGCCGGTTTCGTCCCATGGCTCGCGGGCCATCAGGGTTTCCATTACTTCCGACTGTGGCGTGATGGGGTAACCAAAGTAAGCATCGCAGCCGCAACGAATCGCAGCTTCGGCAATCACCTCGTTACCTTTCATTAATCTTAACTCTTTCATAGTTCAGCATTTTGAGGTTTCTTCACTCGGTAAACCGTAATGCAGGTATCCGGACATATGACCGCGCAATTCGCGCATCCGATACATGCTTCCGGATTGTCCATAAATGAATAGTGATATCCCCTGCTGTTGACTTGCTTGTTCTGCGCCAAAACCTGGTGAGGGCAAGCGACCACACACAGGCCACATCCTTTGCAGGCTTCAACATCAACCACAACAGCACCGATTACATTTGCCATAGTTTTATTGTTTTAGATAGCGGTCTTTTCATACCGTTTCCACCAATTTGCTCATAGTTTTACAGAAAAAACATGACAAATTTTAGACGTGCCGCACAACATGAAAAGGCCGTTCGGTGATAAACCTTTGTTCACTCTCTCACAAAGCTATTCGATAGCGACAGCTTAGACCGCAACAATTGTTGCAAAACCGATCAAATCTTATTGAGTATACGAGTGAAGATGTTGCGATGGATACCTAAGTACGAAGCAACATGTTGGCGCTGTACGCGGGAAACAATTTCACTATGTTCTTTAACAAACATTTTTACCCGCTGCGATGCCGTAAGTGATTGAAGGGTGTGAACACGACGGAGGGCCATAACATAACTTTCCTCGGCCATGATGCGCACAAGCCGGTGAAGATCCGGGTGCTTTTCGAGCAAGTCGTCGTACTCGCTACGGTCGATATAAATCAATTCGGAATCTTCGTAAGCCCGAATAATTTCGGTCGATTCCTGCCCTGTCATAAAAGTTTCGTGACTGCTGATGATGCCATTGTCGGGGCAATAGAAAAAGCGGGAGATCCACTCTTGTCCCGACTCGGAAGTATAAGAGGCGTATAGCAGTCCGTTCAGCAACAAACCCAGCTTACGATTGGGTTCGCCGTAGTCCAGAAATACTTCGCCTTTTTTCAATTGAATTGGCTGGCGAGAAGCGAAAAAATCTTTGAGTTGCTCAAATGTTTGCTTGTATCCCGATCCAATGCCAGTCATATTCTGAGTTTATTAATTTAGAGGAAAATCGTTGTGGAATTGGACCAATCGTTTTTCCAGATCGTCAAACTGATCGCGGCTCACATGTGACACACAGGCGCGCAAGCCTTCTTTTTCACTACCTGTGTTTTTCAAGCTGATGGCGCTAACCCCGTAATAAAGCAGATTGTGCAACAATTCTTCGCCAGTCATGCCCGGGTAGCCAACCGTGAAGTAAAAGCCATCGGCCACCAATTGATCGCCGTCTTTTTCATACACGATATGAAAACCATTTTTCAGAAAAAGGTCTTTCATGATTCGGGCTTTCTCGCCATATTCCTTCACATCGTCCACAAAATTGAACTTGCCCTCGTTGGCCGCTTTAAACATGGCTGCCAAAGCGTATTGCGCCGAATGGCTGGTTCCGGATGAGATGGCATAAAGCACACGCTGCGTAATGGTATTTCCAAACGAATTACTGTGGAAACGCGGCTTCAGGTTTTCGTAATCGCGATTGTACAAAGCATCTGAAATGACCATGATGCCAATACGCTGACCGGCGTAGGAGAATATTTTAGAGCTGGAAATGAACAGCACGTAGTTGTCGGTGTAATGTGCAACCGTTGGCTGGTAGGGCGGCTCACCCGGTGTGTACAGGTTCTGTCGGAAATCCATGGCGAAATACGCCAAATCCTCCATCACAATCACATCGTACTTAGTAGCCAATTCGCCAATAATTTGCAATTCAGCCTCGGTAAAACAAATCCAGCTTGGGTTATTCGGGTTTGAATAAACAATCGAATTGATGTTTCCTTTGCTCAGGATACTTTCGAGTTTTGTCCGAAGACCTTCGCCACGGTAACTGAACACATCGAAAGTTTCGTAACGGCAGCCCATCACGAACATCTGCTGCTTTTGCACCGGAAAGCCCGGATCGATAAACAGCAACGTGTCCTTCTTCGGATCTACGTGACTGGCAACCATAAAGGCCGAGTAAGTTCCCTGCATGGAACCAACGGACGGAATGCAACCCTGCGGCTTCACATCCACATTCATGAATAATTTTACAAAACGGGAAGCTTCTTCTTTCAACGGTTTGATACCGTCGATCATCGGGTACTTGGAGGCTACGCCCGATTTCAGCGCTTCAATTTCAGCCTCAACACCGACTTTGGCTGGTGGCAATCCGGGAACCCCCATTTCCATCCGAATAAACTTATCCGAACTTTTTTCTTCGACCGCATTGACCAGTGCTACAATTTCGCGGATCGTCGCATTTCCGACTTCGTCAATACGCAGTTGAGAAATACATTCATCAACCAGTTCCCGACTAAAAGGTGTGCTCATTGTGTAAAATCTTTCAGAAACCGCCACGCGCGGTCGTTAGTTTTTTCAGATCGATGGCAACTCTGCTGCGTCTATAGCAACAAAAGCCATTTGCATACAAATGTACCGCAATACAACTTGCCCGCAAATGACTATTCTTATTTTTTAAAGGTGATCTTCTTAGAGACCGAAAGCAGCTTTCACTTCAGCCGCCCAGGCAGCTACGCGTTCGTCGGTCAATTCCGGTTCAAAATCTTCGTCAACCGGCAGTCCCACGAATTTGTCGTCGACCAAAGCTTCCGAATCATCAAACTCGTAGCCTTCGGTATCAACAGGAGCAACAATAGCAGCATCAGGACTTACACTTTTAATTTCTTTGTACAAGCGTCCCATAGCATTCACAAAATGTCCAGGGTATGTAATGTGGTCGCCCAAACCAAAGATCGCGATGGATTTTCCGGCGTAGTCAGCCTGAGAGATTTCAGGAAAAAACTTAGCCCAATCGGTATTTGAATATTCAGAATCCCAGGTTTCTTTACCAACTGTTGAAATTCCGAAAATGATTTTATCGTATTTTTCAATATCGGCCGCAGAAGCATCGTTTACCGATACCAGATCAACTAATTCCTCGCCGATAGCAGCCTGTACCTTTTGAGCTACCCGGTGAACTGATCCTTTCTCTGGGCCAAAGAATAATCCTACTTTACTCATATTACTATTTTTTACTGGTTAGTGATTTCCATTTCTGCACGGACATATTCCCCTAAAATAGACAAACTGGAAACATTTTTCAAGATTCGGTGGATCGCTTTTTCATAATTTTCCTCGGCGTTGAACTCAACGTCCACATGAATGGTGTATTCGTTTGGCTTACCCACAATCGGAATCGACTGAATTTTATTCAGGTTGATCTGATTTTCAGCAAAAATATTCAAAACGCGAGCCAGAGCTCCGTAATAGTGCCCAACCTCGAAAGCCAACGAGGCCTTGTTCGCACCACCATTTTGGTTGGCGTGTTTGCTCAGCACCCAAAAACGGGTATAATTTTTCTTGTTGGTTTCGATGCCGCTGTCCCAAACGTTCAGCCCGTAAATTTCGGCTGTACGCAGGTTGCCAATAGCTGCAGCATCCATCAGTTGGTCTCTCACCAGGATCTTGCCGGACATGGCCGTATCCTGATTTTCAATAATGCGGGCATTCGGAAAGTATTTTTCAATGTATTCCACACACTGACGAATTGCCACCGGATGCGAATAGATGGTTTTTACATCTTCACGCTTTACTCCCGGCAACGTCATCAAATTGAGTTGAATATGCACGTATGTCTCGCCAATAATTCTTAAATGATAATCGCGAATCAGGGAGTAGTTTTGCAGGATGCTTCCGGCAATTGAGTTTTCGATGGCCATCACCGCAATGTCCACCTGGTCGGTATCCACCAATTCGCACACACTTTGAAATGAACGGCATTCCACAATTTCAATTTCATCTGTTCCGAAATATTTTCGGGCAGCATCTTCGTGGAAAGAACCCGCCACTCCTTGTATTGCAACTTTCTTCATAATTACACAGTAGTTTTAAAATCCTCCTTGGATTTTTGATCGGCACAAGTTACACAAAAAAGCCGCTCGAAAGGCGGCAGTAAAAAGAACAACAGGGGAAAATTAACACAAAGTCATCTTCATGTTTAATTTTCCCCTGTCCCTATTTTGAGATTCCCCGTATTGGGAATTTTACAGTCGCCTAAAAAGCGTAGACCATCGACAAACTAACGCGCTTGTTGGTTGTCCAGTGTGTATCGGCATAGGTTCCGTCGCTGAAATCGAAACCACCAATTCCATAGTTAGCCGATGTTACCTCGCACTCGGCTACAAAACGCAATTTCGAGATGTTGTAAGCCAGGTGAACAGATCCTCTGGCTGCTTCCTGAATATTCGGCAATAAACCGGCGGTTAAAGCTGCTCCAGAGTTGTTGTATACTTCGTCGGTTGTACCCAGGTTCTTCAGGTAGGCGACGAACATTCCAACCTGCCATTTCTTACCGTAAACGATGTTCAGCAAGCTTGAACTGGTGTTGTAATTGGTATACGTTTCGGCACCGGTTTCAGCGTCTTTTGTTGCCACGGCATAACCACCCAAAATACACAGGTGAGTCATGTTCTGTCCGTAGAATGTTTTGGCAGTCAACTGAAACATTTCACTCTGATACTTCAGGTAACCCATTGCAGCTTTACTTGTCAGGTACTCATCGGCTTTGTAAGTTCCGGCTGTTCCTGTTGTGCTCATGCGAGGTTTTATTTGCTTGATCTCGCCACCTGCACCAATTGTCAGTCCGTTTGATTTATATTCCGCTGTCAGCGTCAGCTCCGGCCAAATACCGTTTCTTTTTGCCTGGTTTGCTGTTGAATAAGAACCCGAGTCGAACGACTTCGAAGTATACTGACTTTCGTAAACGGCAGCTGCTGCAACCGACATTTTTCCGAAGTTATAATCGTATCGAACTTGCGGCGAACGATTGAAAGCCTGAAATGGTGCACCGGTGTTAAATGCTCCCACTGCCGGGAAAACGCCTCCACCAAAGAAAGGGTGCCATCCCTGGCCAACCATTAACTTGTCCTTTTCCCAGTTGAAGACAACGTAGGCGTGACGAATACGAAACAAAGTAGGTTCAGACTTGGTGATACCGCCAAAATCAAATTCGAAAACAGCGCTGGTTTTTGCCCCCAACAATTCAGGTCCCTGAATTTTCAAGCCCAAACGCGACGCCAAAGCCGTGAGGTTGGCACTGGTTTGCTCATTCAAATCTTCGCCATTCGCGTCCTGTCCGGTGTAAAGTGGAACCAGGTAAAAGTCTTCGTGAGCAACATCATTGCCTTTGTAAGTATCCAGGTAAAAATCGGTGCGGACAAAGCCGTAGAAATTTAGTTTGAAGTCGTCTTTGCTAATATCTTGCGCAAAAACAGAAATACATAGAAAGAACGCCACGAGCGCTCCCGTAATCTTTTTGTACATGAGATAAATCCGGTTAATTGATGGTTTTTCTTTTCCGGGAAGAATGCTCGGAACTCGGCCAATTTCACAATTCACAAAACTTGTCCTGCTTTCATCCTCTCAAATCGGCCGCAAATGTATTCGCTTTCGATGCATAACCATCAAGTCGGCATGTACTTTAACCCTGATTTTACATTTTATTTAAACAAAATACCTCGTTTGTAACATCGGTTACAGTGTGCAAGCTTCGAGGAACACTATTTTAGCACGAACTATGAAAAACAGATCGCTGAGGCTTTTTCGTAAACTACATAAATGGCCGGGGATCGTTATCGCGGTTCTGGCCATTCTTTTTGCCCTGTCCGGTGTCGTCATGAATCACCGGTCGTTGTTTTCATCGGTTGATGTGAACCGAAGCCTGTTGCCACCCGGCTACCAGTATGAAAACTGGAATCTGGCTGCGGTGAAAGGAAACCTGGTTACACAGGATAGCAGCGAGCTCATTTACGGGAGCATCGGCGTTTGGAAGCGAAATGGTGAAGATTTTTCGGACTTCAACCAGGGATTTCCCGATGGAGTTGATCACCGGAAGATTTCCAAGCTCGCCCAAATGCCCGATGGCGATTTGTTTGCAGCCACCCTGTTTGGACTTTACAAACGCCCGGCGAAAGGCGAAAACTGGGAGAAGGTTGCAATACCGATCCGGGAGGAACGCCTGACCGACCTGTTTCTGAAACAGGACAGTCTGATCGTTCTCAGCAGAAGCCTTCTTCTTAAATCAGCCAACGGAAAAGATTTTGAATGCATCCGGTTGCCTGAGCCGGAAGGCTACTTGCGAAAAGCGGGGCTCTTCCAAACCTTGTGGCAACTGCACAGTGGTGAGCTGTTCGGCTTGCCCGGTAAGCTTTTCGTGGATGTGCTCGGCCTGGTCACCATCTTTTTAGCGGTCACTGGCCTGCTGCATTTTTTCTTTCCCAAGATTGCGCGACGACGCAAGGAAAAGCAAAAAGCAACGCAAAAGCTCACGGCCGCACGGCGCCTCAACCTGCGCTGGCACAATGTAGTTGGTTATGTAGCAATCGCCTTTTTGATCATCAATACAACTGCAGGAATTTTCCTGCGCCCGCCACTGTTGATCCCGATTGCGTACTGCAAAGTCGGCCTGATTCCCGGCACAACACTCGACAACCCGAATCCCTGGTTTGACAAGCTGCGCTGTGGCACTTGGGATGAGGAGCTCGGAAAATTCATCCTTTCAACTTCCGAAGGCTTTTACTTCTTTAATGAAAGTTTGAACGAAAAGCCTCAACCGGCAACGATCGAGCCGCCAGTAAGCGTGATGGGGTGCAATGTCCTGCAGCAAACCGCTCCTGCTCAGTATTTGGTTGGTTCATTCAGCGGCCTGTTTATTTGGGATATTCGGAAGAATGTAGTTGTAGATGCGTTTACCGGGAAGACTCCTATCAACACCGGCGGACGCCCGATTTCCGACCACCTGATTAGCGGTTATGCTGAAACGTCTGAAGGTGATCACATTCTTTTCGATTACAGTCAGGGAATGCAAAACCTGGGAGAAAACCGGAATTGGGAAATGCCCGCTAATATTCTGGCTTCTTCCCCGTTTTCATTGTGGAATACAGCCCTGGAAATTCACACTGGACGCATCTTTGAACACCTAGTTGGGCCATTCTACATTCTGTACGTTCCACTTTCGGGTTTGTGCCTGTTAATGGTACTGATCAGCGGATTCCTGATTTGGTGGAAAGCCTACAAAGGCAAATGAAATATGGGAGAAATTCCAAAGGACAAATTCCAAAATCCCAGATTCAATAAATGATGAATGCTCAATATCCAATAATGAGCAACAAGCAACCAGTATCAGAACGGATAGCCGATTGCGAAGTTGAAGTTAAGTTGATCGCCTGAAAGTGGATAATTTCCGAAAATGAATCGTTTTCCGGCAGGCAACGAGGGGTCGCGCATTTTCACACCGAGATCGAAGCGGAAAACGAAGTAGTTGAAATCGAAACGCAGACCGGTTCCTGTACCAATCGCGATTTGTTTGTAAAACTGATTGAACTTGAACTGAGCACCTTCCCGGTTATCCTTCGAATTGATCGCCCAGATATTTCCTGCATCCAGGAAGAAAGCTCCTTCGATAAAACCAATCAGGCGGAAACGGTATTCCAGGTTGCCCTCCAGCTTGATATCGGCAGATTGGTTCGGGTACTCATCCGAGGCTGCTTTGTATGTTCCCGGCCCCAACGTGCGTACCTGCCAGGCACGAATTCCGTTGGCACCACCGCCAAAGTACTTCTTCTCAAACGGCATCAAATCGAAGTTACCGTAAGGCAATGCAACCCCCAGAAATGCGCGACTAACGAACGAGTTTGCCTTGTCCGGTCGGTAACCAAACCGAAACTCCAGGTCAGTTTTCAAATACTGTGCATAGCGGTTTCCAAACACCCGGTAATAACTCGTCGTTTCGCCGGTCGTTTCATCCACCTCCTCGTATTTCGAACGCCCCGTTAAATGAACCAAGCCCGAAAGAATGTTACCTGCCGACTCGGCCGTCCATCTAAAATAATGGTAAGTATAGTCTTTCTCCGTATTCTGGGTATTATCCACCAAGGCATAATTGATCGCCATAATCAAGTGCGAAGTGAAACTGCTCTTGATATACAAGTCCTCAATCGAATTAATAAAATCCTCGTTAAACTCGGTCATGTCTACCAGGTTCCAATCAAAAACATTGAGGTAATTGGTACGGAAAGCCTTGCTCTTCCAGACATAGCCCGCCCGCATAGTGGTAATGGTCCGGGTGTAATCGGGACGCCGCTGGTAGTTGTAACCGGCAGAGAAAACCGTTTGCGGAACCTGGTAATTAAAAAAGCGTTTGGCATTAAACGGGCTCAAAAACTTCGGGAGCGTAATGGAAGCCTCCAAACCCAACTCGCGGGTATTGAAGTTCAATGCACTATTCGAAATAAAAGCCTCTTGCCGTTCATAAGCCGATTTCAGGGTGATGTTGAGAAGCTCGGCTCCGCGGAACAAGTTTAAATGCTGGTAGCTAAGATTACCCGCAACCCCGAGGTTTCCCGAAGAGTTGGTTCCCTCAACCTCCACCGTAAAACCCTGCCGCGGCAACGAATTCAATTGAATGTTGGCATCCAACACCCCAACCGAATCATTGCCCAATTCCGGTACCGGATCAAAACTCATATTCACCAGCTTAAACTGCTGCAATTGGTTCAACGAACGAAAAGTCCGCTCCACATTCAGCAACGAATAGTAGGTACTGTCCTTCAATCGGTTTACATTCTCCAGCAACTCCGGTTTGTATTTCAGCTTTTTGTGGTAAATAAAGGTGTACGGCGGTTCGAAAATGGTATCTGTCGGTGCATCCTCCGGATCACCGAAGGCCTTCAGCGGCGTAAATACCGTATTGTATTTATAGTTGCGCACTACAAACTTCCGAAGGTGCTGCACGCTTTCTTTGGTATCTTCCAAATCCGCATCGCTGATTTGAATCGTCAAATCAACCTGTTTGTTGTTTAGCGCCGTGTCTGCCACGTACTGAATGTGGTCGGTACTGAAACCATAATAGCCTTTGTTTTTCAGTAATGTCGCCAGCCTGGCCCGTTCGCTGTTCAACTGGTCAACATCAAAAATGTCGCCTGACTTCACCACCTGTTCGGCCGTGTCTGCTAAAATGGTCGGTTCCAGTTTCCAGTCTTCAATTTCGTAATCGTAATTTCGAACGATATAAGGATCTCCGGTCCGAATATCAAAAATGAGATGTGCTTTGCGTTTGCGCGAATGATAAATCACCGTATCGCTTACTGCAGCATCATAATATCCTTTGTTTTGCAGGTACACCTTCAGGTGTTGAAGCGAACGATCGGTTTGATAATCCTGGTAAATGACAGGGGCCTCCCCGATTCGTTTAAACCAGTCATTGTCTTTTTTCTTCGACGATAAGTTATACAAGCCCAGGTGAAATTTGAAAAACCCGAGGATTTTAAGGTTTTCGGTTTGCCGAACCTGCTTTTTCAGGTCTTCCTTGCTGACCGCTTTATTGTCAACATTAATGTCAACCTTGTTCAGCAAATAATTTCCTTCGGGCACAAACTTAGTGGAAGAACAGGCAGAAACCACAACCACCAGTAGCACCACCAGTAGTCTTTTCCTATATTTCCACGCCATCAAAGTCATAATTTCGCTGTCTTTCTGTTTTCTGTAATTAATCAATCGAACCGTCTGACTGCAAAGATTGAAAGAATTTTGAATTTAGAAGAGAAATCTCCAGAAATGCTGGAAATTTCCTTTGAGACCACCCACCAACAAAAATAAATACATCGTTTGGCTATCAAATCTTTTCAAGCTTTATATTTTTACCCTCTCAAGCAAATTCTGTTCATGCTAAGTAAAAACAAGATCAAGTTTATCCAGTCGCTGGCGCGCAAGAAGAACCGCGAGGCCGAGAAGCTGTTCCTGGTTGAAGGTGATAAAATGGTCGTCGAAGCATTGGAGTCGTCGCTTTCGGTTCGGCTGCTGGCTGCCACCGACGATTTTTTAGCCACCAATAGCCGGATCGCACGAAAAGCCGCCGAAGTTGTTGACGCCACCGCAGAGGAGATCCGCAAAGCGAGTTTGCTGCAATCGCCGCAACATGCATTGGCCGTAGTGGAGATGCCGCAAACCGGATTCGAGCAATCGATGCTTACCAGTCAACTTAGCCTGGCACTCGATTTTATCCAGGACCCTGGAAACCTGGGCACCATCATTCGCCTGGCCGACTGGTTTGGCATTGAACACCTGCTATGCTCCGAAAACACGGTCGACTGTTTCAACCCGAAAGTGATCCAGGCCAGCATGGGCGCTATTTTCCGGGTCAAAGTGCATTACCTCAACCTTCCCGAAGTGCTGAAAAAAGCACAAACTGAAAAATTACCGGTTTACGGTGCTTTCCTTGAAGGGGAAAACATTTACGAGCACAACCTAGGCAAGGCGGGCATTTTAGTCATGGGTAACGAGGGAAATGGCATCAGCCCGGAAGTGGAGCAAACCGTTACCGACAAGATCCACATCCCGTCCTTCGCCACCAACGGAACCGGTAGCGAATCGCTCAACGTGTCGATGGCCACCGGAATTTGCTTATCGGAATTTCGGAGAAGGAATTAGTATACAGTCGCAGTTTTCAGTCATTCAACTTCGATATTGTCCACAGCTGAACACTGAGACTGATCACTGATCACTTCTTAGCTCTCTCTACAAACGCTTCGGCGCAACGCTCACCATCAATGGCCGACGACGCGATCCCTCCGGCATAACCGGCACCTTCACCACAAGGATAGAGATTTTTGATGCGAATGTGTTCCAGCGTATCTTCATTTCGGGGAATACGCAAAGGCGACGACGTGCGCGACTCAACACCCACTACAACCCCCTGATCGGTATGAAAACCGTAGGCCTTTTTGTCCATTTGTACAATACCTTCGCGCAACCGCGAACTGATTCGTTTGGGCAGTTTGTCGTGCAAAGCCGATGACACCAATCCCGGCTTGTAAGATGATTCCGGCAAATCGGCCGATTTCCGTCCAGCCACAAAGTCGCTGATGCGTTGGGCAGGAGCAAACTGGGTATTGCCATTCAGCTGAAAGCACAATTTCTCAATCGACTTTTGAAACTCCAGACCGGCAAAAACACCCAAATGCTGAAATTCTCGCAAGTCTTCCGGACGTACCTCAACCACCAGGCCAGAATTAGCAAAGGGTGAGTTCCGTTTTGATGGAGACATCCCGTTGACCACCAACTCGCCGGGAGAGGTTGCTGCCGGCACAATAAATCCACCGGGGCACATACAGAAGGAGTACACGCCGCGATCATTCACCTGCTCGACAAACGAATAAGTTGCCGCCGGCAAGTACGGTCCGCGTTGCGGTTGATGATATTGAATGCTATCGATCAATTCCTGCGGATGTTCGATCCGCACACCCATGGCAAATGGTTTTGCTTCCAGGTTGACGCCATTTCGGTAAAGCATTTCGTAGATATCGCGTGCCGAGTGGCCGGTAGCCAGAATAACTGCCGCACAATCGAAGCGGGTGCCATCATTCAGCACCACCCCAGTACATTGGTCACCTTTCAATATTAAATCGGTCACCCGTGTGTTAAAATGGATTTCGCCACCACTGGCCAGAATCTGTTCACGAATCCGGGCAATTACCCCGGGCAGTTTATTGGTTCCGATGTGGGGATGGGCGTCAATCAGAATCTGCGGATCGGCTCCAAACTGAACCAAAATCTCCAGAATCTTTTCAACACTTCCCCGCTTCTTGGAGCGTGTGTAGAGTTTGCCGTCCGAGAAAGTTCCGGCACCACCTTCGCCATAGCCGTAATTCGAATCCGGATCGACCAAATGCTCGCGATGGATTTTGGCTATGTCACGTTTGCGATCGCTCACGTTCTTGCCACGTTCGAACACGACCGGCTTGTAGCCCAATTCAATTAAACGCAAGGCCGCAAACAAACCTGCAGGGCCACTGCCTACAATTCCGACCGGCGTTTTTCCGGCCACATTGCCGTAATGGTAAGTTTGATATTGAGCCTCGGGTTCCTCACCTAGGTAGACCATTACCCCAAGGTTAATCTTGATTTGTCGCTGGCGCGCATCAATAGAACGACGGCGAACGACAATCGCGGTAATCTCTTCGGGATCAACTCCCAGTTTTGTGGCTATAATCGGGCGATAATACTGCTCCTCCGAAGCTTGTTTCGGCGTCAGCGATAAATTGAAATCTTTCTTCATGAATCGTCAAAACTCTAAGCCGCAAAAATAGGGATAAAAAGGCAGAGTCAGTTATTCGAAATGGAAACTGAGGGTAAAGATATGCGAGCTGATGCTTTTGATGGACTGCGAGTAGTATTGACGTTGCTCAATGGGCGTGTCGCCAATGAGGTTATTCAAGCCAAGACTCACTTTCAATTCGGTTGAAAAACGGAAGAAACGCAGGTAACTGTCCAGCCCCACCCCGGCCTCGAGGTAAAGCCCGCCTTTTTTCAACTGCACCAAATCTTCCTCACCCGACTTCGAAATATCGAGTCGGTAAGCAAAACCACCGATGATGTAGGGGCGCTGGTTGTTCAATCGGCTCGACTTATATTTGACCATCAGCGGAAAATCAAGGTAAGTCGATTTGACGGATACAACTTCCAAATCAGTTGTTCCGGCATAGATATCGTAAACCGGCAGGTATTCGCCATTCTTGGTGAATGTCAGGCGGCGCTCGCCAAATGAAAGACCGGGAAGGAAGCGTAAATCGAAATATTCACCCAAACGCAGGTTGATTACCACCGCTACCGTCAATCCGGGAACCGTTGTAGCAATGTCGGTCCGAACGGTATCCACCATGGTCACCTGTCCGCCTTCAGGGTTGGTAAAATCTTTCTCAACAAATTCAGGGTTAGCTCCAATCGGCGACCAGCTCTCCAACCGGTAATCCTGCACATTCATACCCAAACTAAACCCGAAGTGAATTTTCTTATTGTCGAAATTTGTCAGGTTCAGCACATGAGGCTTCTGCGCGTAGCTTGCCAGGCCAATCAGAATAAACAGGTAAAGTGTTATTTGTTTTTTCAAAGGATACACGTTTGCATTCTTATTCAAAACACGAATTTTACAAAAATATTGTCCGGTGTACCTTGAAAACAAAATTTATTTCCGGCCCAGGTAAATGGTCGCAATCCCCATGGTCAGGCGCCACTGGCGGCTTTCGGAAAAGCCGACTTTAGCCAGAACTTTCAGAAATTCCTGATCGTCAGGAAATGCCATGACCGACTCGGGCAAATAGCTGTAAGCCGAAGCATCCTTGGAGATCATACCTCCAAGGCGAGGCAGAATATGAAAGAAGTAAAATTTGTACAGTTGCTTAAACGGAAAATATTTGGGCTTCGAAAATTCGAGTACAATCGCCACGCCCCCCGGACGCAAAACCCGGTAAAATTCCTGCAGGCCTTTCTCCAGGTTCTCGAAGTTACGCACACCAAAAGCAACGGTAATCGCATCGAAGGACTGATCCTCGAAAGGCATGTCTTCAGAATCGCCTTTTTTGAAGCTGATCAGGTGATCCAGTTTCAGGCGTTTCACCTTCTCGATTCCCACCTTAATCATTTGTTCCGACAAGTCGAAACCAACGATTTCCTTCGGCTGGATGCGTGAAGTTTCAATGGCAAAATCACCGGTTCCGGTCGCCACATCGAGCACTCTCGATGGATCATACCCTTTTAAAATCCGAACCGCTTTTTTCCGCCACAACTTGTCTATACCCAAACTTAAAAAATGATTCAGGAAGTCATATTTGGGAGCAATATTATCGAACATCTGCTCGACCTGCTGCTTTTTATTTTTCTCGGAACCCTGATAAGGAGAAACTGTCATCTAAGCTAGAGGATTCATTTTGTCAATAAAGCCGAATGATTCGTCATCGATTCGGATTTCACCTTTGGTTACGTGCCCCAAGGTGAAGAACGGCAATTTAGTCGTGCTCATGTAGTCAACAAAGTCATCGGCTTTGTCCTGCGGCACCCCAACGATCAATCGTCCCATCGATTCGCCAAACAGGAAGGCATCGCGTCTGATTTCAGCATCTGTTGTAATGTCGAAACCAAGCTTTGCCGGCATGCCAGCGCGTAACAATGAGAAGAACAAACCACCTTTTCCAACGGGGCTGGCCGAGCTGATCAAGCTTTTTTGAATCAGGCCGCACATCACTTCGTGCAGTTTGGCTTCGGTATCGATGTCGAAAACAGGCAAATCTGAATCAACCATCTCGTGGTAAAATTCCAGGTATTCTGATGAGTTGATATCGTCGTAGGATTGTCCGATCATAAAGATATTATTGCCTTTCGATTTAAACTGGTGAGTCAACACCTTGTCTTTGTCGTCCACACTTCCCATCATGCTGATGATGATTGTTGGCATCGCCGGGCCATGAGTCGTGTAATGGTCGAAGCGTATTTTGCGATCAGAGACTTTAATCCCAAACTTAGTCGCTGCGTTTTCCAGCCCTTTTTTCGCACCGGATGCAATGAACTGGCCGTTCGGGTCAGCAATATTAATATGGTAAAGGAATGCACTTACAGCTTGCGGCTTTGCACCAAAGCAAATCATCCGGCGGGCTGCACGGCTGATCAGAATCTCAGTGGCTGCTTTCGGGTTTGCTTCCAGGTGGTGATGAAAAGCATGCGTTGTCATCGACATCACCTGTCCGCTGTCGGTCGTAAAAATACCGGCATCGTCGGTGTCTTCATCCGCTAAACTTTCAAGCTCAACACCTTCTTCACTAAAATCGTTGAAATAATTAACCGGTGCCAAATTCGGATTCACCATTAGGTTAAAAACAATTTCATGAATATCTTTGGGCTCTTCAATCTGATCGATTGAGAATACCTCTTTATTTTCAGTAATTTCAGCCATAATAGGTTTATTTAAAGCTTGAATAATGAAAACAAAAATAGTCAAGTAGTTGATTTTTCCATAAGAATTGGGAATTTTAATTTGCTTTTGACTGTTTCAATTTGACACAATATGACAAAGAAAATCGCCTTAATAACCGGAGCAACAGCAGGAATTGGACTTGAAACAGCCCGTATTCTGGCAAAAAACAACTACAACCTGATCCTTACCGGGCGTCGTCTGGAGCGTTTGGAAGAAATCAAACAAGAACTCACGCTGGAAGGCGCTGCTGTGATCTTGCTTCATTTCGACATTCGCCAAAAGGCAGAGGTCGACAGCGCTTTGGATTCGATTCCTGGGAACTGGCGCAAAATTGACGTGCTGGTCAATAATGCAGGTTTAGCTGCCGGTTTAGCCCCAATCAACAGTGCCGACGTTGCCGACTGGGAACAGATGATCGACACCAATGTAAAGGGGCTCCTTTACGTTTCACGCACCGTTTCGAACTGGATGATTGCACAAAAGAGCGGCCACATTATCAGCATCAGCTCCATAGCCGGCAAAGAAGCCTACCCCAACGGAACCGTTTATTGCGGAACAAAACACGCTGTGTCGGCCATTAGCAAAGCAATGCGCATTGAACTGGCTCCGCACAACGTGAAAGTGAGCACGGTTTGCCCGGGAGCAGTCGAAACCGAGTTCTCGCTGGTACGTTTTAAAGGCGATGAAGAACGAGCTGCCAAAGTTTACGAAGGCTTCACGCCCCTGTTCGCGCAGGATATTGCTGAAACCATCTACTTTATTGTTTCACGTCCGGCACATGTCAATATCGACGATATCCTGGTGATGCCAACCGCCCAGTCGTCGGCTAGGGATTTTGTAAGAGAATAATTAACTGAGTATTGAGTAACGAGTCATGATTTGCGAGTAAAGAAGAAAGCGTGTCATTCTGGATTCATTTCAGGATCTGCCGGATCCTATTACTTCGTGTCTCATGTCTAATTTCTAAAAGTCTAATATCTAAATAAGATGACGATATCTGCATCATACCTGAAGGAATTTACCAAACAGGTTTTTGTAAAAATGGGTTGCCCCGAAGCTCAGGCTGAGGTGGCTGCCAACTGCTTAAATCAAGCCGACTTGCGCGGAGTCGACTCACACGGGGTTGCACGCCTGAGCGGCTATATTCGTTTGTGGGAACAAAAGCGTTTGAATGCTACCCCAAACATGAAAATCGTACATGAAACACCATCAACCGCTGTGTTGGACGGTGATTTGGGTTTGGGTTTAGTTACCGCCCCCGAAGCCATGCGCATTGCCATGGAAAAAGCAAAAACAGCCGGTAGTGGCTGGGTAGCCGTGAAAAACTCGAACCACTTTGGTATTGCCGGCTTTCACGCCATGATGGCTTTGGAAGAAGACATGATCGGCTTCGCACTAACCAATGCGAGCCCATTGGTGTCGCCAACATTTTCGCGAAGCCGCTACCTGGGAACAAACCCCATCGCCGTAGCCATTCCTGCTGCCACCGAACCACCATTGGTGATTGACATGGCAACAACAACAGTTGCCAATGGCAAACTGGAAGTATTGCAACGTAAAGGCGAAGAAATGCCCATTGGCTGGGCCCAGGACAAAGACGGGAATCCAACAACAGATCCGACGATTTTAAAACAAGGCGGCTCCATGTTGCCTCTTGGCGGCGACCGCCAGCACGGAGGTCATAAGGGTTATTGTTTGGGTGCTTGGGTTGATATCTTCTCGGCGGTGTTATCGGGTGCCAACTACGGCCCTTGGGTACCGCCATTTGTTGCCTTCCTCGATCCTCCGGCAAACCCGGTTGGCGACGGAATTGGCCACTTTGTTGGTGCATGGCGCGTTGACGCCTTCCGCCCGGCCGACGAATTCAAAGCACACATGGACAACTGGATTAAAACCTTCCGGAGCGCTGAAGTTTCCGATGGACAAGAGCGTGTTCTTGTGCCCGGTGATCCTGAACGCGAGATGACTGAAGAACGTTTGAAAAACGGTGTTCCGGTGCAACAGGCTGTGATTGACGACCTCAAATCACTCGCTGAAAAGTTCGGACTGAATTTCGAGCCGAAATAAAAGAGCCAACAATAAAACACAAAAGGCTGAGATTGAATTCTCAGCCTTTCTCATATCCCTAATTAATTTGCTCCCGAATTTTCCCTACCATTCGGAAAGTGTACTTTTACCTCCGTTTGGTTTGTTTACAATCGACATAATCCTTGACGATTTGAGTCAATTCATCATCATTGAATCCCACCCGAGCTAATTTTAAACACACCTCATCACAATCCTGAAAGGCATAGTTTAGTATTCGAAGGTATTCATTTTTAACACCATGAAAAGTTTTGACATTCGTAAAAGACTGATTGGCCGAAACAAAAAACTCTTGTTCTTTCTTTTTAACTGCGACTGAATTTGTCAGTAAAAAACTCGCTGTATCAGTCTGAAGCATATAGGCATAAACGTAGCGCTTGATTCCGTCAAGTTCCTGCGGCGGCAACGACAATTTATACAATGACAGTTCTCCGTCAAACAATAATTTCCAGAAGCCGTCATACTCTTTACTAAAACCGCCAATAACTTTTTCATTTGTGAATGACCTATAGCTCAAATCCTTCGATCCAAGATAAAACCCTTCAAGATCAGCCGCGGTGTAACGACTTTCGATCGATGGATCTTGATTGCTGTAAAATCGAATGCCTTTGCACATGTCAATCTCGCTTCTCTTTTTCAAAACACCGTAAATGGTGTCTCCGTCGATTGTTATAACATAGGACTCCGAATCCTTTTTAGTCTGACAAAATCCACTCAGCGTAAGCAGCAATAAAGCTGCAATCAAACAACTTTTAATCATACTTCTATTAAATGTTTTATTGTTTTCTCCCTCCATGACGAACAGTATAATCGCAAAATTAAAAACTGAACTTAACGAAAGAAGGAATTTGATCAATTTAATCAGATTGACACCCTAATTCATAAGATTTCGGAATAGACTTAAGTTATACTCAATCAAAAATTTCAATAGGCACAAGCGGAAATATTGTCGTAACTTAGATGGAAACCTGTAAAATAAAAATTAATAAAGCATGGAAAACAAGACAAATCCTCACACATCTGCCTACGACATGAATAGTGAAAGCAAATGCCCGGTTACAGGAGCTCACGGAAAACACACCGCAGGTGGCGGAACTTCGAACCGCGACTGGTGGCCTAACCAATTGAATTTAAATATTCTTCGCCAAAACTCATCCCTATCAAACCCGATGGGCGAAGATTTCAATTACGCTGAAGAATTTAAAAGCCTCGACTTAGCGGCTGTAAAAAAAGACCTGGAGAAACTGATGACAGACTCTAAGGAATGGTGGCCGGCCGATTTTGGGCATTATGGACCTTTCTTCATCCGCATGGCCTGGCACAGTGCCGGAACCTACCGTACCGGTGATGGCCGAGGTGGTGCCGGAGCCGGACAACAGCGTTTTGCTCCGCTGAACAGCTGGCCCGACAACGTCAGCCTCGACAAGGCCAGACGGTTGATTTGGCCGATCAAACAAAAATATGGCAAGAAAATATCCTGGGCCGACCTAATCATCTTGACTGGGAACGTCGCACTGGAATCGATGGGCTTTAAAACCTTTGGTTTTGGCGGTGGCCGCGAGGATGTTTGGGAACCTGAAGTTGACGTTTACTGGGGAGCCGAAAAAGAATGGCTGGCAACCAGCGAAAAACCGGATAGCCGCTATTCGGGCGACCGCGACCTGGAGAACCCATTGGCTGCCGTACAAATGGGCTTGATTTACGTGAACCCGGAAGGGCCCGACGGCAATCCCGACCCGATTGCTGCTGCAAAAGATATTCGTGAGACATTTGCCCGCATGGCGATGAACGACGAAGAAACCGTTGCATTAATTGCCGGTGGTCACACTTTCGGAAAAACACACGGTGCCGGCGACGCTGCCCTTGTTGGGCCGGAGCCGGAAGCTGCCCCAATGGAAGAACAAGGACTGGGCTGGAGAAGCAGTTTCGGTTCAGGAAAAGGAGGCGACACCATTACCAGTGGGCTGGAAGTTACCTGGACTAAAACACCGACCAAATGGAGCAACAACTTCTTTGAAAACCTCTTTGACTACGAATGGGAATTAACCAAAAGCCCGGCCGGAGCACACCAGTGGAAACCAAGAGGACAAGCAGGCGCAGGAAGCGTTCCTCATGCCCACGATCCAGAAAAACGGATTGCACCGTCGATGCTGACCACCGACCTTTCACTCCGGTTTGATCCAATCTACGAAAAGATATCACGCCGTTTCTACGAAAACCCGGATGAGTTTGCCGACGCCTTTGCCCGCGCCTGGTTCAAATTGACTCACCGTGACATGGGACCACGCGTCCGCTACCTCGGCCCGGAAGTTCCTACAGAAGATTTGTTGTGGCAAGACCCGATTCCGGAAGTCACCCATCAGCTTGTTGACAAAAAAGATATCGCCGACCTAAAAGCCAAAGTATTGGCTTCAGGCTTATCGGTTTCGCAACTGGTATCAACAGCCTGGGCGTCGGCTTCAACTTTCCGTGGGTCCGACAAACGAGGTGGTGCCAACGGTGCACGCATTCGTTTAGCACCGCAAAAAGACTGGGAAGTCAATAACCCTGCTGAACTGAGTAAAATACTCGGAATCCTCGAAGGTATCCAAGCGGATTTCAACAAAGCCCAAACCGGTGACAAAATGATTTCGCTTGCCGATATGATTGTTTTAGCCGGATGTGCTGGCGTTGAGCAGGCTGCTAAAAACGCTGGATTCGATATCACTGTACCTTTTGCTCCGGGACGTGCGGACACCACCCAGGAACTGACCGATGTGGAAGCATTTGATGTTCTGGAGCCCGAAGCTGACGGATTCCGGAATTACCTGAAACGGAAGTTCTCAATTCCGGCAGAGAAACTATTGATCGACCGGGCTCAATTGCTGACGTTGACAGCTCCGGAAATGACCGTTTTGATCGGAGGTATGCGTGTTCTGGGCACCAATTTTGGTGGAACAAAACACGGTGTTTTCACCGATAGCGTCGGATCATTAACCAACGATTTCTTTGTCAACCTGCTTAATATGGACACTGTTTGGAAGCCCACAAGTGACGATAGAGATCTGTTTGAAGGCTGCGACCGCAAAACCGGAGAGTTGAAATATACGGCATCCCGTATTGACCTGGTTTTCGGGTCGAACTCGGAATTGCGGGCACTCGCAGAAGTATATGGCTGCACGGATTCTCTTGGAAAATTCGTCTGCGATTTTGTGGCCGCCTGGGACAAAGTGATGAACCTTGACCGATTCGATCTGAAATAGTCAGATTATCATCAAAGGCTTTTAGGAATACGACCAATAAGGAAGGTAGCTTGGCAACGGGCTGCCTTTCTTCATGTATGGACAAGATCCAAATCCCAAAAAAAGAATTACGAGCTAAAAAAAGGACAAGAAAAAAGCCGGTAGAATTACCGGCTTGGAATGCTTGTGCGCTTAAGAGTGGAATGAAAGAGAAAAATAAAACTGGTTTAACTATACGTGGTATATTCTAAAAGCATAACAAAGTTAAGCCACAGGCACCATTCAAATCAAGAGCATTTTGCCACCATTGTATGAATAGCCCTTTTTGCTGTTCAAACAGACTGCTTCACCAGTTTAAACGATATTTTCAGCGATTAAGCCAAATAGAAATTTGATCCAAAACAGTAAAAATGCCAGACAATACCGGCATTTCACCATTTCCGGAAGTCTTCAATACAAACCGGTATGTTACTCATTCAATCTCACCAGCCTTTTTCAAAGAATAGCGGGAGGCGATCGGGCCAATAATTTCGTGAATCAACGCTGCACCAATTACAATTCCCATAATCATCGAGGCTGTATCCTTGAATCCGTCTTGTTTGGTCAGTAAAAGCGCCAAACCAATAACAATACCTCCTTGTGGTAAAAGCCCGCCACCGGTATACTTCTTTACGTTTGGACTAAGGTTGAAAAAGAGACCTCCGGTATAAATTCCGCCAAATTTACCAATTGCCCGGGCAACAATGTAAATGACAATCAGCAGAAAACTGCCTGTGATTGACGATAGTTGCAAATGCAAGCCCGACAAGGTAAAGAAGACTACGAAAATCAGCTCGTCAGTGTATCGTTCAATCAACTTAAATATTTTATCTGCAATCGGATTGAGATTAGCGACCACAGCCCCCAGAGCCATCGTGGAAAGCAGAGACTCGAACCCTAAATACTCGGAGATACCGTAACTCAGCGATACCAAACCAAAGGTCAGCACAATCAGTGTCCCCTCGGGTTGTTTGGTGAATATCTTAACAACGAAGTTGAATAGCAATCCGATGAGGGTCCCGATAAGCAGCGCACCTCCAATTCCTTTTCCAAGCTCCTGCATAACGTCGCCAAACTCAAGACTATTCTTCCCCAAAAAGAAAGTTGCAAAAGAAGTGACCAGCGTGTAAATGACGATTCCAACCAAGTCGTCGAATGCGGCGATCTCCAACATGGTTGAACTGACTTCACCTTTGGCCTGGTACTCGTGAATAACTGCCAGCGTAGCCGAAGGATCGGTTGGTGCAGCCAATGATGCCAACACAAGGCTTACCGCCAAGGCAATGTATACCGATTCGAAACGCGGGATTATAAATTGAAGCGCCAGAAATATGAAGATGAATGTACTGGCAAACGCGAAAAGCGACTCCAGCAAAGTAAGTGAGAACACGGTTTTACCCGTCGCTTTCAACTTCTGAGCAGACAATGAACCGCCAATCGAAAAAGTTATAAACGACAGGGAAATCGAAAGCAACGGATCAGTGTGATCCACAAAATCGCTCGACATGATCCCCGACAGATCCGGATTAAGAAGAATTCCGGCCAAAATATAACCTGATATTTTGGGCAGCTTCACCTTTCCTGCGAGTTCACCCAAAATATAACCCGTAAAGATGAGTACTCCTACGCTCAACACAACATTCATGACAATGGTAATTTATTGGATTTGGCTTTCTGCATTCGAAAGCGGTTAGTCAGTTTGTTGGACAGCTAAAGTTACCAAGGAACAATGGAAATCGAAAGCACGGAAAGCTTTTATTTCCCTTCCGACTTTGAGAGAACTACTCAAAAACATTTGTACAAATCCGAAGTATTAGAAATTGAATACCGGAATTCAACCTTGCAAAACAATAGGAGTACAATGGCAAACAGTTTGGCTGAAACATACAGGCGACATGCAGAAGACTTTTGGGAAAACCTGCAAAAATGCGTTTCGTTAGTGAATGACAAGGATATTCACCAACTGCGTTTGTCTGTAAAGCATATGCGGGCCATTTTTAAGCTGGCAGGATTTTTCAAAGAATGGCCGTATCATTTTACATTGGAATTTGGTGAAGTGCACGAGATTTTCGAGATCGCCGGACGACTTCGGGAGATTCAGATGAATCGGAAAATACTCGGAAAACTGAAAGAAATGGATCTTTCTAACTACAAAATGGCCCTGATTGACCAGGAGACGCAATGTAAAAGGGAACTATTGGAATTATTGGAGAACTTTTCGACTGATCGGTACGGACAAGTAACAGAATACTTCACTGCGCTTATCGAGACCATTGAGGAAGACAAATTGTTATCGGATACCGAGCATTTCATTCAGCAGCAGGAACAACAAATAGCAGAGCTTAGAGCTATTTCAACGGGTTTCGAAAATTATCACCGGATTCGGAAACACTTGAAACAAATTGGGATTGTGCTACGCTACGCGTCTGACAAAGCAGAATCTCCGCGCAATCAAATCTATCGATCCGAATTTGATAAATTAGAAACAATGCTTGGCTCATGGCACGATACGGAAGTCTTTAAAAACTCAATTCAGCAGTTTGCCGAATCCACAACCGACAAACCAAACAAGGAGATAGCGAAGGAATTAATTTTGCTGCTAACGGAAGCAAACAAGCTGTGCGCAACTGAAATTGGCGGGCTACTGGATAAACTGATCCGCCATCGCGAAAATCAGCGTTGAAGCGGATGGTCCAGCAGAAAACCGACTCGCTCTGCGACCTGGTTTACCGAGATGTATTTCATGCAGCGAACATCGCCGTAAATACACTTCTTATTCCCGAATACAGAACACGGACGACAACGCAGTGCATCACCTCTGTATTGAATCATGTTTTCATCGGGCTGGTGATAAGGCGCGAAACCAAGCGATGGATGCGTCGCTCCCCAGACCGAAACAACCGGAATTCCGGCCATTGCCGCCAGGTGCATATTGGCCGAGTCCATTGAAACCATCAAATCAATCAGGGGCAACAACTTGACTTCATCAGCCAGTTTGACGTACCGCCCGGCAACTACACAGTTCGGGAACGCCGACGCCAAATCGTCTAAAATCTCCATCTCTTCCTTCCCGCCCCCAAATAAAACGACTTTCGAATTGGGGATTCGCTGTAACAACGAAATCAGCTCACGGGTCTTTTCAACACCCCAGACTTTCTGTTTGTGCTTGGCAAAAGGTGCAATTCCAACCAGCACTTTTGTCTCGGCAGCATCGATTTTCAGCAATCCGAGCGCTTCGCTCCTTAAGCCAATTGGGAACAGCGGAGGAGGCGGAAGGATGAAACGAAAGCCTGCGCTGGAAAAAGCAGCTGCGTAGCGATCTATTGACGAAGGCAGTGTTTCGTGCGACTTGGTCTTCACGGCATGCTTCTTCTCTGCTCGCCCCTTATTCAGTTTATGAACCGAATAGCCACCGCGCCGAAAATAAAAATTGAGAATGTGCGTACGCAAAACCTGGTGCAAATCGAAAACATGGTCGGGATTGATTTCCTTTTTCAACTGTCGGTAAAGTCTGAACAAACCGCGCGCTCCCTTGTGCTTGCCTTTCAAATCGGCAGCCACCAAATGCAGTCGGTCTATTCCTTCGAATACAGGAAAAAGAAAAGGACGGGTCAGCAGGTAAATCTCCAGTTTCGGGTTCGAATCGAGCAAACCTTTCAAAACCGGGAGCAACATCACCACGTCCCCCATCGCCGAAAAACGATACACCAAAATTTTCGTCATACTATGCGTAATCTTCGTATGATTTTTCTTCAATTAACGACGAACCGGTCAGCTCGTTAATTTTGCGCTTCACCTCCGAACGTTTGTCATTGGTAAAGTATACCGAACGAGCCACCTCGATAAATTCGGCGCCAAAATCTTTTGCTTTTTCCAATTCGCGGATCCGGTCCTCAATATCCCACAACTGCTTGTTGATCGTTAAAAGCTCTTGATAAAGCGGATGGTCTTTCGCAATAATTTTGCTCACTGCTTCGTCCAAAACAGCGAATTCAGCCTTCAGGTTTACCAATTTCTTTTCGTCCTTGATATTTTCCAGTTTGATTTCAATAATCGTCAATTTATCAGCGATTTCGCCATTTGATACTTCTATCTTCATCTCAGTTTAATGTTAGATTTTCAATGAATATTACGGGAACAAAGTTAATCATTTCCCGCGAGCAGCAAGCAATCTGCAGTTTCAGTCAACCTTGGGATAGCTGACTCAATGTAAGTCGTTTCAGGGCTTCCGGGTATCGAAACCGAATTATATTTAAAAACAGGTCGGTCATTTTTTGAAGTTCATCGCGCGGGGACTCATCCAACTGCGATTTACAATTGCATTGAAGTAATAAGTCAGCAAACGAACGTACAAACGCCCGTATGCCCGTAGTTTTCGGTTGAAAAAAAAAGGAATACTCAGCAAAGCCGGCAACAGTTTTCCAATCAATCCACCAATGATGGTAAACAGGTGCATTACAAAAGCTTTCAGCCCTGTGAAATGACGGGACACGTAAACATGCTTCGAGATGCGCACTTCAGCCTTAGTCAGCGCTGCCGTTTTAGGATTGATCCGGGTGGCACCACCATGATTGTGGATCATCGAGAATTTGTTTGTCAAGGCCACCTTTCCCCCGAGATCACACACCCTGCGACACAACTCTACATCTTCGTAGTACAGCCAGTAATCTTCACACCACCCTCCGGTCTGCCTGAAGTGATCCGCAGAGATCATCATCACCGAACCGGATACCCAATCGGGGAAGATCAGCTCTTTCGTGCTCGCATGCTTTTCAGCCAATTCCCGCTTATGCACCTTTTTATAGATGGATCGCGGAATTCCGTTGAGTGTTGCCAAATCGGGAAACAGGTTGTACGGATTCTCCTCCTTGCCTGCATTATTTTTCTGACGACAAGACAACAACATGATATTGGGCCGAGTCGTCAATTCCTCCAACATGCCCCATATTGCTTCTTTGTTGGCGATGATGTCCGAATTCATAAACAGGAAATACGAACCGGAAGCATGAGCCGCTCCGACATTGCAGCCATTTGAAAAACCATTGTTCCCGCTATTCAAAATGAAACGGACAAAGGGGAACAGCTGCTTAAACTCGTCCAATTTACCGTCATTGGAACAATTATCTACAACAATCACCTCCAATTCATTTTGCGCAGAAGCGACTCCCTGCAACGATTCCAGACAGTTGCCGAGATGTTTCCACCCGCGGTAGTTTACAATGATGACTGATAGTTTGACCACAATTAACGTTTCCTATTTCGGACAAAAATAGATTAAAGCCCGAATAATACTCTATTTCCAGTAAAAAAAGAGCCTACCCTAAAAATAGCGACTTACCTCTTACATCCGGATTTCTCTCCCGGTCGGTTATTGGATTCGGAGCCAATACAACAAAAAATATGTAAATTGCTGTAATTTTTCACGAACTTATTCGTCGATAAACCGACAATATGAACCAGAGAATGCTGCATGCCTAAACCCGAAAAATACCGCAAACTCAAAAATACAGGCCATATCCTGTTTTGGATCGCTAGTCTGGTCTTTGCCCTTCTTTCGTTCGATATTGTTTCGGAACACAAACTCAATATCTCCCCGGATTTAATTCTCAAGGCAATTATTTTGAACATGGGCTTTGCGCTCTCCGTCTACATCAACTTTTACCTGCTTATCCCGCGGTTCCTTAAAAATCAAAAATACATCTTTTATACCTTCTGGTTAATCCTGACTTTGTTTGTGGCATCGTTGGCTGCAAGTCTGATCCTGTCGTGGGTTGACCAGCGAAATTTTACCCGGCTCCTGCTCTCTGCCAATTTTTTCACGTCGGCAGGCTACGTTTTGATTACTTCGCTGGCTAAGTTCCTGGCCGACTGGATCGAGCTTCAGGATATTTGGTTACGCTACAACAAGGCCGAACGGCAACGCCTGGAGGCAGAGCTGAAAACACTGAAAGCACAAATCAATCCGCACTTCCTTTTCAATAGTTTGAATAACATTTACTCGCTCGCTTTGATCAAGTCCGACAAGACCCCTCACCTGATTTTGAAACTGTCGGATTTAATGCGACACGTGCTTTACGAATCGCGCGAAAACTTCATTCCGCTAAAAAAAGAGATTTCATTTGTAACAAATTTTATTGAATTGCAACGTATTAGACTGAGTGAACAGGTAAAAATCCGATATGAACTGAAAGGAGAAGTGTCGGAGCGAAAGATAATGCCGCTTATTTTCGAGCCGTTTTTGGACAATGCATTCAAGCATGGCCCCAAGACATCAACCGACGATGTTTTTATCGATATTCGGCTCGATATCCGGCAGGACGACCTGACTTTTGAAGTCAGGAACAGTTGCAACCCGGAAATGATCGGCAAAGCGAAAGGTGCCCATGGCGTTGGACTGGAAAATGTGGGCCAACGACTTGAGATGCTATACGGAAGCAAAGACTACAAACTCGATATCAACACTGCAGAAAACGTCTTTGCTGTCAAACTAAACGTAAAATTGAAATAAACGCTGAAATAGAAAAACATGCTGGTAAAAGCGATAATTGTTGACGACGAGCCACTGGCAAGACAAGTGATTTTGGAATATGCGAAAGACATTCCGAACCTCGAAATAGTGTGCACTTGTCCGAACGCATTGGAAGCAAACAAAACGATCAAAGAAACGCAGGTTGATCTGATGTTCCTGGATGTTGATATGCCGATATTATCTGGTCTGGACTTTTTGAAAAACATCACCCATGCCCCGCTAGTGATACTGACGACTGCTTACACCGATTACGCACTAGAAGGCTACGAACTGAATATTCTGGATTACCTGAAAAAGCCTTTTGGATTTGACCGCTTTTTTAAAGCATTTCAAAAAGCTGAGGAACAACTGAGCCTGTTGCAACTAAAAACAAGTTCGCAAAAAGATAATGCCAAACCGGAGTACATTTTTATTAAATCGAACAAAAAGACAGTCCGTGTTCAAATTGAAGATATCCGCATTATTGAAGGTTTAGGCGACTACATCAAAATACACTTGAAAGATCAGCACCTGGTCACTAACCTTTCGATGAAAAAGATGGAAGAGTTACTGCCGGAGAATGATTTCATTCGAATCCATAAATCCTTCATCATTCGGTTAGACTCGATCCAGGCGATAGAGGGCAATCAAGTTGAAATTATCAAGCAAAAGCTACCAATCGGGAACAACTATCGCCAAAGTTTTAATGAATTGATTGAACGTCGTATTATCAAGTAAAAGAGAAACAACTGTCGCAGGATGTTCTAGTTTGCTCCTGCGAAAGGCCCCTGCCCTGTCATATCGAAATACTTCTTGATAACCATCAGCGAAATCAGGCTTTCCCGTTTTTTGTTTTTAAACTGCTTCACGTAGTTGTTCGCGTTCTGGATAATCTGCAATGCCTCATCCTCGTGCTCGATGTAATAGCTCAAACGTTCCTGCAAATCGCTGTAATCCGACTTAATTTCTACATAGTGATAGTCGGGAATCAACTTCCCCTCCATAAACCAGGTTTCGTAAATTGGCTTCGGCATTACGGCCAACGAGTTCGACGACATCACCCACTTCAAATTAGTTGCTACATCGTTTCCTTCGAGACACAAAATAAACTTGTAGTTCAAATGTTCGCGTAAAGTAATCTTCGGTAACTGCCACCGGTGACTATCTTCATTCAGGTTGATCTGTCCAACATTGCACATCGGATGATCGAAATACATTTCCAAGAACTTTTGTCGATGCGGCTGGCTCACAGCAGAACGCCCAATCAGCATGTCCTTCTTTTCGGCAAAGGGAACCGGGTCGTTCACAAATAAGAAATGCCGTGCTTTAACCAACTTTAACACGACTGAGTTTCTGTTGTCGCCATGAATAGGGCGGCTCTTCACAAATGCTGGTAAATCGGGAACTGTTGTTACGTCACCAAACAAAAAGTTAGCACGTTTTTTAAAGCTAAAATACCGAATATACTGATAGCTGTCGAAATAGTAAACACGCTGCCGCTCGGGTAGCTTATAATCCTTCAACGATTCGAGTTTGTCTTTAATCGTACTACATTCTGTCAGTTTATTGTAGTAATTGACCCGCTCGTAAACGTAATCAGCATCGAAAGCTTGAATGCGCTTTAGCTTGAAACGCAGTATAAACTGCGACCAAAACCGCGGTACAAGAAAACGGGAAAAAACGACGATATAATAGACTTGTTTCAGGTTCTTCTGAGTCAAACCCCACAAGCTATAGCGCAACTTTGTTAGTTTCTTGCTTCGTTTAGACGAATCAATACGATCAACCATGCCTTGTTTTTAAATGTGTATTAAAAGCTCTCCATCACTTCTCAAAGGTGTCATCAAAGAAAGAGGCTTTGTCTACCGCCACAAAAGTAAAAAAACTTTGTTTCCTCGACCTTTTATTCACTAAAACGACCCAATCCTTGGGGAACAAAAAAAGCTGACCAATAGGTCAGCTTTTTCTATGCAATTTGGTTTAAAAACCTTACTCAGCTTTTGGTTCTTCAGCTTGAGCCTCGTCAGCAGCAGGTGCTGCAGGAGCTTCAGCAACCGGTGCAGCAGGAGCTGTTTCAGCTTTCTTGCTGGCGCCACGGCGAGAACGACGTGATTTCGTTTTGGCTTCTTTTGCTTCAAGCATGTTTTCGTTGAAGTCAACCAATTCGATAATACACATTTCTGCGTCGTCACCTAAACGGTTTCCGGTTTTCAGGATTCTTGTATAACCTCCAGGGCGTTCAGCTACTTTTTCTGCTACATCGCGGAACAGTTCTGATACGGCTTCTTTGCTCTTCAAGTAACTGAAGACAATACGACGAGAGTGAGTCGTATCACTTTTTGCCTTTGTAATAAGCGGCTCAACATATATCTGTAATGCTTTCGCTTTAGCTGTTGTCGTGCTAATTCTCTTATGGAAAATCAAAGAGTTAGCCATGTTTGACAACATTGCTTTGCGATGAGCACTTTTTCTTCCCAGATGGTTGAATTTTTTATTGTGTCTCATTTGTGCTTATTCCTTGTCTAATTTATATTTACTAATATCCATTCCGAATGTCAGATTCAACGCATTCAGCAGGTCATCCAACTCTGTCAGAGATTTCTTACCGAAGTTACGGAACTTCAACAAGTCGTTACGGTTGTAAGTAACCAACTCGCCCAAAGTTTCAACATCAGCAGCTTTCAAACAGTTCAGTGCACGAACTGAAAGATCCATATCTACCAATTTCGTTTTTAGAAGCTGACGCATGTGCAGTACTTCTTCGTCGAATTCTTCGTTGGCAAATTTCTCGTCTGAGTCCAAAGTAATTTTCTCGTCAGAGAACAGCATGAAGTGGTAAATCAGAATTTTAGCAGCTTCTTTCAACGCATCTTTCGGATGAATTGAACCATCAGTTTTGATTTCCAAAACCAACTTTTCGTAGTCAGTTTTTTGCTCAACACGATAGTTTTCAACTGCATATTTCACGTTACGGATCGGCGTGAAAATCGAGTCAATCGGAATTAAACCAAACTCAGCATCTACCGGCTTGTTTTCAGCGCCAGGAACATAACCACGACCTTTGTTGATGGTGATTTCCATTTGCACTTTAACATCAGCTTCCATACGGCAAATAACCAATTCCGGGTTCAGAACACGGAAACCGGTCATAAACTTGTTGATGTCGCCGGCAGTAAAGGTTTCCTGTCCAGTAATGGTGATAGAAACTTTCTCACTGTCAAGATCTTCAACTTCTCTTTTGAAACGAATTTGCTTTAGGTTAAGGATGATTTCAGTTACGTCTTCCATCACGCCTTTAATGGTCGCAAATTCGTGGTCTACGCCTTCAATCTTTACAGTTGTGATTGCGTAGCCCTCCAAAGATGATAACAGGATTCTGCGCAAGGCATTACCGATTGTAATACCATAACCAGGTTCCAATGGACGGAATTCGAATTTACCGAACCGCTCATCAGATTCTACCATTATTACTTTGTCAGGTTTTTGGAACGCTAATATTGCCATAATAATACTGAGTAATTTTATTATTTAGAATACAACTCGACGATTAGTTGTTCTTTAATGTTTTCAGGAATTTCTTCCCGTTCCGGACGGTTAAGGAACTTACCGGTCATTGCTGAACCATCCCATTCCAACCAAGCGTATTTGTTGTAGCGGTGTGAAGTCAACGCATCGGCAACTACTTCCAATGATTTTGATTTTTCACGAACGCCAACCACGTCACCAGGACGCAACTGGTAAGAAGGAATGTTTACGATTTCGCCGTTAACAGTGATGTGTTTGTGAGAAACTAGCTGACGAGCAGCAGCTCTTGTACGTGCCAAACCAAAACGGAAAACAACGTTATCCAAACGAGATTCGAGCAATTGCAACAATACTTCACCGGTAATACCTTTAGAAGCTGATGCTTTGTGGAACAGGTTCGCAAATTGTTTTTCCAAAATACCGTAAGTGTATTTTGCTTTTTGCTTTTCCTTCAACTGCAGACCGTATTCTGATTTTTTACGACGACGGCTTGCTAACCCATGGAAACCCGGAGGGTAATTTTTCTTTTCTAATACTTTATCAGGTCCGAAAATCGGTTCACCGAATTTCCGGGCAATTTTGGATTTTGGTCCAGTATATCTTGCCATTATTCTACCAAATTAAAAAGATTAAACACGTCTTCTTTTTGCAGGACGACAACCGTTGTGCGGCATTGGAGTCACGTCAACGATTTCGTTTACCTGGATACCAACGCTATTGATAGCACGGATAGCAGATTCACGACCATTGCCCGGTCCTTTAACGAAGACTTTAACTTTTCTAAGACCCAAATCATATGCAGTTTTTGCACATTCTTCGGCAGCCACCTGTGCAGCGTAAGGCGTATTTTTCTTCGAACCTCTAAATCCTTTTTTACCAGCCGATGACCAAGAAATAACTTCTCCGTTATTATTAGTCAAAGAGATGATAATGTTGTTGAATGAGGAATGAACATGCGCCTGGCCAGTCGCTTCTACATTAACGACTCTCTTTCTTGTAGTTCCAGTTTTTTTTGCCATAACTTAACTATCTATTATTTAGTGGCTTTTTTCTTATTAGCTACAGTTTTCTTCTTTCCTTTACGTGTACGAGCGTTGTTTTTAGTGCTTTGTCCACGTACTGGAAGGCCAATACGGTGACGGATACCACGGTAGCAACCGATGTCCATCAATCGTTTAATGTTCAACTGGTTTTCAGAGCGAAGTTCACCTTCTACTTTGAAATTGTTGCTGATAACTGAACGGATAGCTGCGAACTGGTCATCATCCCAGTCAGCTACTTTCATATCAGGAGAAACACCAGCTTGTTCGAGGATATAGCGTGAACGGGCCCGGCCGATGCCGAAAACATATGTCAAGGCTATTTCTCCTCTTTTATTATCAGGAATATCAACTCCAACAATACGAGCCATAAAAAAAATTTTTACAAAGTTAATTAATTATCCTTGACGCTGTTTGAACTTAGGATTCTTTTTGTTGATCACGTACAAACGGCCTTTTCTGCGTACAATCTTACAGTCGGCACTGCGTTTCTTAATGGATACTCTTACTTTCATGATTCCTTATTTAATTTTTATATCTAAAAGTAATTCGTCCTTTAGTCAGATCGTAAGGTGACATTTCCACTTTCACCTTATCTCCAGGAAGAATTTTGATATAATGCATACGCATTTTACCAGAGATATGCGCTGTTATCACGTGTCCATTTTCAAGTTCAACCCTGAACATGGCATTTGATAATGCTTCAATGATTGTTCCGTCTTGTTCTATCGAGGCTTGTTTTGCCATAGTTTACTTATCTCTTTATTTTTATAACCGGTACAGTTCCCTGTACCGGTTGATATATTCTTTTAAAGAAAGATGTTAAGACTATTAATACATTGCCGCACCACCTCCTGTACGTCCTTTAATCCGACCTGATTTCATCAGACCATCATAATGGCGCATCAAAAGATGACTCTCAATTTGTTGTAATGTATCGAGTACAACACCTACCAAAATTAACAGTGATGTACCGCCATAGAAGTAGGCGAACTGGGTGTTAATTCCGGCCATCATAGCGAAAGCTGGCAGAATAGTTACAATACCCAGGAAAATAGATCCCGGTAATGTAATGCGAGACATAACGGTATCGAGGAATTCGACTGTTTTCTTTCCTGGTTTAACACCGGGAATAAAACCACCGTTCTTTTTCATGTCTTCAGCCATCTGCACAGGGTTTACTGTAATGGCGGTGTAAAAGTACGTAAACAAAACGACCAATACAAACTGAGAGAAATTATACCAAAAGCCAGTGTGATTGGACATTGCAGATGCAAAGCCGCTCATGCTGTCAGAGTTGGCAAAGCCGGCAAGGCTAATTGGAACAAACATGATAGCTTGGGCAAAGATAATTGGCATTACCCCAGCAGCATTCACTTTTAACGGTATGTACTGACGTACGCCCCCATATTGTTTGTTACCCACAATTCGTTTAGCGTACTGAACAGGGATACGGCGGGTACCTTGTACCAGCAGAATACTTCCCATGAACACGACGAACAGGAATACAAACTCAATTAGGAACATCACCATACCACCACCTTGTTGTTCGAGGCGCGAAATAAATTCGGCGAAGACAGCAAATGGCAGACGGGCGATAATACCGATCATGATAATTAATGAAATACCGTTACCTATTCCTTTATCGGTGATGCGCTCGCCCAACCACATAATGAACATCGACCCAGCTGTCAGAATAATTGTTGATGTTACTTTGAACATCCAGCCGCTAACAGCGAAGGCTTCTGCCGGTAATTGAAATGTTAAGTTGGCCAAATACGCAGGTGCCTGGAATAAAAGAATCAACACGGTCAGATAACGAGTTATCTGGTTGATTTTTCTTCTTCCTGATTCCCCTTCTTTTTGTAAACGCTGAAAATATGGAACGGCTATTCCCAACAGCTGAATTACGATAGAAGCAGAAATGTAAGGCATGATCCCTAAAGCAAATACGGATGCGTTTGAGAATGCACCTCCCGAGAACATATCCAATAACCCCAGCAACCCATCTGAAGTCTGTTGTTTTAATTGACCCAGTTGTGCAGGGTCGATTCCCGGTAAAGCTACATACGATCCTAATCGATAAATTAACAAAAGAAATAAGGTTAATCCCAAACGGGCTCTCAAATCTTCGATTTTATAGATATTCTTTAGGGTTTCGATAAATTTTTTCATTCGGTTTAGAGTATTTCAGTGGTTCCTTCTAATTTTTCGATGGCTTCTTTTGCGCTTTGAGAAAAGGCATGAGCTTTAACTTCCAATTTTAATGTTAAAGATCCATTTCCCAAAATTTTTACGCGGTCATTTTTTGAAGCCAGACCAGCATCAACCAAGGTTTGCACATCAATAGCTGAAAGCGATTTGCTTTCAGCCAATGTTTGCAATGTTTCCAGATTGATGGCTTTATATTCTACCCTGTTTACATTTTTGAATCCGAATTTCGGTACCACACGTTGCATCGGCATTTGACCGCCTTCGAAACCACGCTTGCGGCTATAGCCTGATCTGGATTGGGCACCTTTGTGACCTCTTGTAGAAGTACCGCCATGTCCCGAACCCTGACCGCGACCAATACGCTTTTCCCGTTTAACGGATCCTGTTGCAGGTTTAAGATTATTTAATTCCATAATTTCAATCCTAAAAAAATTTAAATTTCTTCGACTTTCACTAAGTGTTTCACTTTGTTTACCATCCCCATGATCGCTGGAGTAGCTTCATGTTCAACAGAGTGATTCAACTTTTTAATACCGAGAGCTTCTACTGTTGCTTTTTGGCTCTTTTCGGAACCAATAATGCTCTTCACTAAAGTAACTTTAATTTTAGCCATAGTTCCTTATCCTTTAAATACTTTTTCCAATGAAACACCTCTGTGCTGAGCTACAGTGTAAGCATCGCGCATTTCAAGCAATGCATTGAAAGTAGCTTTTACCAAGTTGTGTGGGTTAGACGATCCTTTTGATTTCGCCAGGATGTCGTGTACACCAACACTTTCCAGTACAGCACGCATCGCACCCCCTGCTTTTACCCCGGTACCGTGAGATGCCGGTTTCAGGAATACGTTAGCGCCGCCAAATTTAGCAACTTGTTCGTGAGGAATAGTACCTTTGTTGATAGGAATTTTCACCAGGTTCTTTTTCGCAGCGTCAACGCCTTTAGCGATGGCAGCTGTTACTTCACTTGCTTTACCAAGTCCCCAGCCTACGATACCGTCTTCGTTACCAACAACAACAATTGCAGAAAAGCTGAATGTTCTACCCCCTTTGGTTACTTTAGTAACACGGTTAATAGCAACTAACCGGTCTTTCAATTCTATGTCTGTCGTTTTGACTTTTTTGATATTTCCTGACATAATTCTTAAAATTTAAGGCCACCTTCACGGGCAGCATCAGCTAATTGTTTAACTCTACCGTGATACAAATAACCGTTACGGTCGAATACTACGTCGATAATACCGGCAGCAGCAGCTTTTTCAGCTAAAGCTTTACCTACAAGGCCAGCTTTTTCTGATTTTGTGCCTGTAGCAGCAGTAATATCTTTATCCAATGAAGAGACTGACAACAAAGTTGTACCTGCCAGGTCGTCGACCAATTGGGCATAAATTTGTTTGTTGCTGCGGAAGACATTCAAACGAGGTCTATCTGCAGTTCCGGAAACGATTTTCCGGATTCTCTTTTTTATTCTAAATCTTCTTTCTTGTTTCGTTAAAGCCATGGTTTCAAATTTTACTATTTAGCACCTGCAGATTTACCGGCTTTGCGACGCAATTGTTCACCAGCGAATTTCACACCTTTACCTTTGTAAGGTTCCGGAGCACGCAGAGAACGGATTTTTGCGGCAACCTGGCCAATAAGCTGTTTGTCACAGCTTTTCAGAGTTACGGTTGGGTTGCTACGCTTGTCGGTAACAGCTTCAACTTTTACTTCTGCCGGAAGTTCCAAATAAGTGTGGTGAGAGTAACCAAGTACCAAGTCCAACAATTGACCTTGGTTTTCTGCACGGTAACCAACACCGACTAACTCTAATTTAATTTCGTAACCAGCAGAAACGCCGATAACCATGTTGTTGATCAGGGCACGGTACAGGCCGTGCAGTGCACGGTGACGTTTCTGATCGGTTGGGCGTGTAACCGTCAATTGGGTTCCTTCTACTGCTACTTCAATCTCAGGGTCTACCTGCTGCGAAAGCTCGCCCAGTTTTCCTTTAACGGTTACCAGGTTTTCTGGAGTTACGTTAATGGTTACACCGGCTGGAATTTCAATGGGTAATTTACCTATCCTTGACATTGTTTTTCCTCCTTGATTAATAAACGTAACACAATACTTCACCACCTACGCCTTGTGCCTGAGCTTCTTTGTCAGTCATAACACCTTTAGATGTAGATAGAATTGCAATTCCCAAGCCGTTTAATACACGAGGAATGTTCTCGCTATCGCAGTATTGTCTCAAACCAGGTTTAGAAACTCTTTTGATTGATTTGATGGCTGGAGTCTTTGTTTCAGGGTGATATTTCAAGGCGATTTTGATATTGCCTTGGTAGTTCACCTCTTCTTCAAATTTGTAGTTCAGGATATAACCTTTGTCCTTGAGGATTTTGGTCATTTCCTTTTTTATGTTTGAAGCAGGAATATCAACTACGCGGTGTTTCGCTTTTTGGGCGTTACGGATGCGAGTCAAGAAATCTGCTATTGGGTCTGTAATTTTACTCATTACTTTACGTTTAAACGATTACCAACTAGCTTTTTTAACTCCCGGAATCAATCCTGCAGATGCCATTTCGCGGAAGTTGATACGTGAAATACCAAACTGACGAATGTATCCTTTCGGACGACCGGTTAATTTGCAACGGTTGTGCATACGTACCTTTGAAGAGTTCTTAGGTAATTTTTGCAAACCGACATAATCACCTTCTGCTTTAAGTAGTGCCCTTTTTTCAGCGTATTTTTCAACCAGTGCTGCGCGTTTAACCTCGCGGGCTTTCATTGATTCTTTTGCCATTGCTTAGTTCTTTTTTACGTTTTTAAAAGGTAAACCTAATGCTTTCAATAAGGCGAAGCCTTCTTCATCTGTTTCTGCAGAAGTAACGAAAGTAATGTTCATACCGTTGATACGGTTAACCTTATCAATGTTGATCTCAGGAAAAATGATTTGTTCCGGGATACCCAAGGTGTAGTTACCTTGTCCGTCCATTTTGCTCTCGATACCTTTGAAGTCACGAGTACGTGGCAAAGATACGTTTACAAGACGATCCAGGAATTCATACATGCGCTCTTTACGGAGTGTCACACGAACCCCGATTGGCATTTTTTTACGCAGTTTGAAGTTTGAGATGTCCTTTTTTGACTTGGTTTGAACTGCTTTTTGACCAGCGATCATTGTCATTTCTTCAGTAGCAACTTCAATGATTTTTTTGTCGGCAATTGCAGCTCCAACCCCTTGGTTCAGGACGATCTTTTGCAACTTCGGAACCTGCATAACAGATTTGTATCCAAACTCTTGCTTCAAAGCTGGTACAACTTCTTCCGAATATTTCTTCTTAAGTGTTGGTGTATAAGCCATTACTTAATCTCCTCTCCAGATTTTTTTGAATAACGAACTAATTTACCGTTGTCGCCGAGTTTCCGACCGATGCGAGTGCGAGATCCAGATTTAGGATCAACCAACATCAGGTTAGAAATGTGGATTGGCGCTTCCTTTTCAACAATACCACCTTGTGGGTTTTCCGCATTCGGTTTGGTATGTTTTTTAACCATATTAACGCCCTCCACAATTGCTCTGTCTTTGTCGCGGATTACTTCCAGGACTTTTCCTTGACGGCCTTTGCTGTTACCGGCAGTAACGACAACTGTGTCTCCTTTTTTGATATGTAATTTCTTCTGCATTTCTTTTCTTTTATGCATTAAAGTACTTCTGGCGCAAGTGAGATGATCTTCATGTTTGCTTCACGAATCTCTCTTGCAACAGGTCCGAAAATACGGGTACCGCGCATTTCGCCAGCGTTGTTCAACAACACAACAGCGTTATCATCGAAACGAATGTAAGAACCGTCTTGACGACGAACTTCTTTTTTCGTACGAACAACGATCGCTTTCGACACAGTTCCTTTTTTCATATCACTACTTGGGATAGCACTTTTTACAGTAACTACCACAACATCGCCCAACGATGCATAGCGCTTTCTTGTACCGCCCAATACGCGAATACAAAGCACCTCTTTGGCACCGCTGTTATCGGCTACTGAACATCTTGATTCCTGTTGTATCATGATTACTTAGCTCTTTCTAAAATTTCAACTAATCTCCAACGTTTGCTTTTGCTCAATGGACGAGTTTCCATGATTTTCACAGTGTCGCCAACGTGGCTATCTCCTTTTTCATCATGAGCGTAGAATTTGGTCGTTTTGTTAACGAATTTACCGTAGATCGGATGTTTTTCTTTCGTCTTTACGGCAACGACAACGGTTTTCTCCATCTTGTCGCTAACAACTACCCCGATACGCTCTTTTCTCAGATTTCTTGTTTCCATTAATTACACAAATTAATTTTGATTTAATTCCCGTTGACGCAATACCGTCTTCAGGCGTGCAACATTTCTCCGGGCAACTTTAATTTTCATTGGGTTATCCAGAGGAGATACAGCATGGTTCATGTTCAGACGTACCAAGGTCTCAGTTTCAAGCTGGATTCTTTCCAGGATTTCCTTGTCTGTTAATTCTTTAATTTCTGAAGTCTTCATAATTAGTCTTCTTTTTCAGTTTCAACATAATCACGTCTAACAACAAACTTTGTTCTCACAGGTAACTTCTGAGCTGCCAAACGAAGGGCTTCTTTTGCCATTTCGAATGGAACGCCATCGGCCTCAATCAAGATACGGCCCGGGCTTACCGGTGCAACAAATGCTTCAGGAGCACCTTTACCTTTACCCATACGTACTTCCGCAGGCTTCTTGGTAATAGGTTTATCGGGGAAAATGCGGATCCAAATTTGACCCTGACGTTGCATGTGACGGGTTACCGCAACCCTCGCCGCTTCAATTTGGCGACCGGTAATCCAGTGTTCATCCAACGTTTTTATTCCGAAAGAACCGAATGCCAATTGGTTTCCGCGTTGAGCGTTACCTTTCATCCGGCCTTTTTGGACTCTTCTAAATTTTGTTCTTTTCGGCTGTAACATCCTTTTTTAATTAAAAGGTTTTCGAATTATTTTCTTTTCTTTTTGAAACCGCCGCCTCTGTTTCCGCGTGGGTTACCACCCGGTGCATTGGATTTTTGTCCAACGTTTGGAGACAAGTCGCGTTTTCCGTAAACTTCGCCTTTACAAATCCAAACTTTAACACCCAACAAACCTGTTTTAGTCAAAGCTTCTGCCAAAGCGTAGTCGATGTCGGCACGCAATGTGTGCAGCGGAGTACGACCGTCTTTGTACATTTCGGAGCGTGCCATTTCAGCACCGTTCAAACGACCAGAAACCATTACTTTGATTCCTTGTGCTCCCATTCTCATAGTAGAGGCGATAGCCATTTTCACAGCACGACGATAAGCGATCTTACCTTCAACTTGACGTGCGATATTGTTGGCAACGATACGGGCATCGAGTTCAGGACGTTTAATCTCGAAGATATTGATCTGAACTTCTTTGCTGGTGATCTTTTTCAACTCTTCCTTCAGCTTGTCAACTTCCTGACCACCTTTGCCAATAATAATACCTGGGCGAGAGGTGTGAACAGTAATGGTAATCAGCTTCAGGGTACGCTCGATAATGATCTTTGAGATACTTGCTTTTGCCAAACGGGCATTCAAGTATTCACGGATCTTGGTATCTTCAACCAGCTTATCACCATAATCGTTTCCACCGAACCAGTTGGAATCCCATCCACGGATAATTCCTAAGCGATTTGCGATTGGATTAACTTTTTGTCCCATGTATTACTAATTATGCGTTTTCGTTTTCAATGTTTTTACTATCGAGGCAAAGTGTTACGTGGTTCGAACGCTTGCGAATGCGGTGTGCGCGGCCTTGTGGAGCCGGACGAAGACGCTTCAATTGGCGTCCACCATCAACAGCGATAGTTTTCACATACAAATTACTTTCCTCCAAACGAGTTCCTTCGTTTTTTGCCTGCCAGTTTGCAATGGCTGACATCAACAGTTTTTCAACTTTTCTGGAAGCTTCTTTTGACGAAAACTTGAGTAAATCAAGAGCGCGGTTTACTTCAACGCCACGCACCATGTCTGCAACAAGGCGCATTTTGCGAGGTGAAGTAGGGCAATCTTTCAATACTGCAACGTATTGCGTCTTTTTAGCCTCTTTAAGTTCGTTTGCTTTATTTCTTTTTCTAGCACCCATCGTGATTTCTTTTAATAGTTATTAAGAAACTCAGGAATTACCTTTTGTTTCCGCCGTGTCCCCTGAATGATCTTGTAGGTGCAAATTCGCCTAATTTATGGCCAACCATGTTCTCAGTTACATAAACCGGAATGAATTTATTTCCGTTGTGTACTGCGATGGTGTGTCCTACAAAGTCAGGAGAGATTACTGATGCTCTGGCCCAAGTCTTGATTACAGACTTCTTACCTGCTTCATTCTGAGCTAAAACTTTCTTTTCAAGTTTATACGCAATGAAAGGGCCTTTTTTTAATGAACGACTCATATTCTTCTCCTTTTATTATTTCTTGCGTTTTTCTACGATATACTTACTGGAAGCTTTTTTCGGCGCACGGGTTTTGTAACCTTTTGCCAACAAGCCTTTGCGAGAACGTGGGTGTCCACCTGAAGAACGGCCTTCACCACCACCCATCGGGTGATCAACAGGGTTCATAACCACACCACGAACGCGAGGACGACGTCCTAACCAACGAGAACGACCAGCTTTACCAGAGCGTTCCAAGTTGTGTTCAGTGTTACCAACAGTACCAACAGTAGCCTTGCAAGAAACAAGTACCATTCGAGCTTCGCCGGAAGGTAATTTTACGATAGCGTATTTTCCTTCACGAGAGGTCAATTGTGCATAAGTACCTGCACTACGTGCCATCACGCCACCTTGTCCAGGGTGAAGTTCAATGTTGTGAACCAACGTACCCAGAGGAATTTCAGCTAGTGGAAGGGCATTACCGATTTCAGGAGCGATACCAGAACCGCTTAAAACTGTTTGACCTGCTACCAAACCATTTGGAGCAAGCATGTAACGTTTTTCACCATCGGCATAAACCAACAATGCAATACGAGCCGAACGGTTCGGGTCATATTGAATTGAATCTACACGTGCAGGGATACCGTCTTTTTCGCGTTTGAAATCGATCACACGGTATCTCTTCTTGTGCCCACCACCTATATACCTCATTGTCATACGTCCTTGGTTGTTACGACCGCCGGACTTTTGAACGGGCTTCAACAATGATTTTTCAGGCGTTGATGCAGTAATCGTATCAAAGGCACCAATAATTTTGTGCCGTTGACCCGGAGTAACTGGTTTTAATTTTCTTACTGCCATTTCTATTTATTATATATTACTATAAAAGTCAATTGCATCTCCTTCAACCAATGTTACAACTGCTTTTTTAAACGCAGCTGTGCGACCGCTGATAACACCACCTTTTGTATAACGGCTTTTGTTTTTACCGCCATAAACCATGGTATTAACCGCAGCTACATTAACATTATAAAGAGCTTCAACCGCTTTTTTAATTTCTAGCTTGTTAGCATCTTTTTTGACGATAAAACCATAACGGTTCAGGCTTTCGCCTTGTGCCGTCATCTTTTCCGTCACGATGGGTTTAATTAAAATATTCATTTTTTATCCCCCTTAAATCTTAAATTGTTCCTCAATCTTACCAAGTGAACTTTCCAACAAAACAACTTTGCCAGCGTTCATGATTTGATAAGTAGTTAATTCAGAAGCAGTTACAACAGAAACACCCTCTAAATTTCTGGAGGACAAATATATGTTTTTATTTTGTTCTGGTAAAACGAAAATCAACTTTTTATCGTTAATTTTCAGATTGTTGCTGATTGAAACAATTTCCTTTGTTTTCGGAGCTTCCAGTACAAAATCTTCCAGAATCAGAATATTGCTGCCTTGAGCTTTGTAAGTCAATGCTGATTTACGTGCCAATGCTTTAACTTTCTTATTCAATTTGAAGTCGTAGTTGCGAGGACGAGGACCGAATACACGACCACCACCACGGAACAACGGAGATTTGATGCTACCTGCACGGGCACCACCTGTACCTTTTTGTTTTTTAATTTTCTTGGTACTTCCGGCAATCTCACCGCGCTCTTTTGCTTTGTGAGTCCCTTGACGTTGTGCTGCCAAAAATTGTTTTACATCCAAGTAAATGGCATGGTCGTTGGGCTCAACACCGAAGATCTGGTCGCTCAATACAACTGATCTTCCGGTTTCTTTTCCGGCTGTATTTAATACTTGTACTTCCATTACTGATAAATAATTACGGTTGAACCTTTTGCTCCCGGAATTGAACCTTTTACGATCAACAGGTTTGATTCAGGGATTACTTTCAATACTTTCAGGTTTTGAACTGTTTTGTTGTTACCACCAGTGCGACCAGCCATACGCATACCTTTGAATACGCGAGATGGGTAAGAAGATGCACCGATAGAACCTGGAGCACGCAGACGGTTGTGCTGACCGTGAGTAGACTGACCCACACCACCGAAATTGTGACGTTTAACAACACCTTGGAAACCTTTACCTTTGGTAACACCTGTGATGTCAACCCAGCTCTCTGCGTTAATTACATCAACAGTAATGGTATCGCCGAGCTTATACTCGCCGTCAAAATCACGAAACTCGACTACGTCACGTTTTGGTTCTGTGTTTGCTTTTTGGAAGTGACCGAACTCAGCTTTGCTGGTGTTCTTTTCTTTTTTACTTCCGAAGCCAACTTGTACCGCTTCGTAACCATCGGTTTCTACCGTTTTCACTTGTGTAACAACACAAGGACCGGCTTCAATCACAGTGCATGGAATATTTTTTCCCTCAACACTGAATACGGAAGTCATTCCGATTTTTTTACCGATTAATCCTGTCATTTTTTTCTTTTTTACAGGTTATCAAACTTTAATTTCTACTTCAACGCCACTAGGTAATTCTAATTTCATCAGGGCGTCGATGGTTTTTGCTGTAGAGCTGTAAATGTCAATCAAACGTTTGTAAGAAGACAACTGGAATTGCTCACGTGATTTTTTGTTCACGAAAGTTGAACGCAACACTGTGAAAACACGTTTGTGTGTAGGGAGCGGAATAGGTCCGCTCACTACAGCACCAGTAGTTTTTACAGTCTTAACGATCTTTTCAGCCGACTTGTCAACCAAGTTGTGATCATACGATTTCAGCTTAATTCTGATCTTTTGACTCATAATGAGATGAATAAAAAATTATTTTATAATAATTCTGCTTTACCTTTCAATTCCTCCAATACGGCAACAGCCAACTGACGTGGCACTTCTTCGTAGTGAGAGAAAGTCATAGACGATGTTGCGCGACCTGAAGACAGTGTACGCAATGTAGTCACGTAACCGAAGATTTCTGACAGAGGCACAGTTGCTTTAATTAAACGCGCACCTGATTTCTCTTCCATACCTGAAACGTTACCACGACGGCGGTTCAAGTCACCGATGATATCACCCATGTATTCTTCAGGAGTTACGATCTCTGCTTTCATCATTGGCTCAAGCAATTTTGGTCCAGCTTGCGATGCAGCTGATTTGAATGCTTGACGAGCACAAATTTCGAATGACAATTGGTCAGAGTCCACCGCGTGGAACGAACCGTCCAGCAATTCTACTTTCAAGCTGTCCAGCGTAAAGCCAGCCAACGGACCGTTCACCATTGCTGATTCGAAACCTTTTTGTACTGAAGGGATGAATTCGCGAGGAATACGACCACCAGTTACAGAGTTGATGAAAGTTAAACCTTCTTTACCTTCGTCTGCAGGACCAACCTTAACGATGATATCGGCGAATTTACCACGACCACCAGATTGTTTTTTGTATACTTCACGTAACTGAACTTCCTTGCTAACGGCTTCTTTGTAGGCAACCTGAGGTTTACCCTGGTTACATTCTACTTTGAATTCGCGTTTCAGACGGTCGATGATGATCTCCAAGTGAAGCTCACCCATACCACGAATTACAGTTTGACCTGTTTCTTCGTCAGTGTTTACTTTGAAAGTTGGATCTTCTTCAGCCAATTTAGCCAATCCGAGTCCCAACTTGTCCATATCTTTTTGAGTTTTTGGCTCAATAGCGATACCGATTACCGGTTCCGGGAAGTCCATTGATTCCAATGCTACCGGGTGATCCAAATCAGACAATGTATCACCGGTACGGATATCTTTGAAACCAACCGCAGCACAGATGTCACCAGCTTCAATCAGGTCACGTGGGTTTTGCTTGTTAGAGTGCATTTGGAACAAACGTGAAATACGCTCTTTTTTACCTGTACGTGAGTTGTAAACTGAATCACCTGCGTTCAGAACACCTGAATAAACACGGATGAAGCACAAACGACCTACATAAGGGTCAGTTGCGATTTTGAACGCCAAACCAGCCAAAGGTTCGCTCACATCCGGGTTACGCATTACTTCTTTACCAGTCTCGATGTCGATACCTTTAATCTGACCGTTATCCAATGGGCTAGGCAGGAATTCGCAAACTGCATCCAACAAACGTTGAACACCTTTGTTTTTGAATGCTGAACCACACATCATCGGAACAATCAAACCTTGGATTGTAGCTTTACGGATAACCGGGATCAAATCTTCAGCTGTAATAGAATCCGGATCTTCGAAGAAACGTTCCATTAAAGCTTCGTCCAATACAGCAACTTCTTCAATCAAATTAGCGCGGTATTCAGCCGCTTGCTCTTCCATATCAGCTGGAATATCTTGAATTTCGAAAGTTGAACCGTTATCACCTTGATCAGTATAAACGATTGCTTTATTTTCCAACAAGTCGATTACTCCCAGGAAGCTTTCTTCTGCACCGATTGGAATTTGCACAGGAACCGGGTTTGCACCCAATTTAGTTTTTACCTGTGAAACTACATCGAAAAAGTCAGCACCTGAACGGTCCATTTTATTAACGAAACCAATACGAGGTACACCGTACTTTTCAGCTTGACGCCATACAGTTTCTGACTGAGCTTCTACACCACCAACAGCACAGAACAAAGCTACAGCACCGTCCAATACACGCAATGAACGCTCTACCTCAACAGTAAAGTCAACGTGTCCCGGAGTATCGATGATGTTGATCTGGTGTTGAATATCCTGGTACTTCCAGAACGTAGTAGTAGCAGCAGAAGTGATGGTAATACCACGTTCTTGCTCTTGCTCCATCCAGTCCATAGTAGCAGCACCATCATGTACTTCACCAATACGGTGAGTCAGACCTGTGTAATACAGAACCCGCTCAGTCGTTGTTGTCTTACCGGCATCGATGTGAGCCATGATACCGATATTCCTTACATATTTTAGATCTCTAGCCATGTTTACCTATTTTTATATATTGTGCTATCTCTTAATTAAAAACGGAAGTGAGCAAATGCACGGTTTGCTTCGGCCATACGGTGAGTTTCTTCTTTCTTCTTGAAAGCACCACCTTCTTCGTTGTACGCGGCTTGAATTTCAGCAGCCAATTTATCAGCCATTGATTTGCCTGAGCGTTTACGTGCAAATAAGATCAAGTTTTTAATTGAGATAGAAACTTTGCGTTCCGGACGGATTTCCATTGGAACCTGGAAAGTTGCACCACCTACACGGCGGCTTTTTACTTCGACAGCCGGAGTTACATTCTCCAAAGCTTTTTTCCACACATCAAGTGGAGCGACTTCGTCGTTTTTCATACGGTTTTCAACGATAGTCAATGCATCGTAGAAAATTCCGTAAGCGATCGATTTCTTACCGTCGATCATCAAGTCATTTACAAAACGTGTTACAAGAACGTCGTTAAATTTTGGATCAGGAAGAGTGATCCGCTTCTTTGGTTTTGCTTTTCTCATTGCAATTTTTCTTTAGTGTTATTCGAATTGGTTGTGACTAAAATTGAGCTTCAGTTCCCCAGGCCTCTCCCGGATCATTTACTCAACCAAACCACTAAAACTCTACTCTATCAAATTATTTCGCTGCTTTAGGACGTTTAGCACCATACTTAGAGCGACGTTGTGTACGGTTGGCAACACCGGCCGTATCCAAAGCACCGCGAATTAAGTGGTAACGTACCCCTGGTAAGTCTTTCACACGACCACCACGTACCAAAACGATAGAGTGTTCTTGAAGGTTATGACCTTCTCCCGGAATGTAAGCATTCACTTCTTTTCCGTTTGTCAAACGAACACGAGCTACTTTACGCATAGCCGAGTTCGGTTTTTTAGGAGTTGTAGTGTACACACGCACACATACGCCCCTTCTCTGCGGGCAAGAATCCAATGCAGGAGATTTACTCTTTACTACATTTGATTGTCTTCCCTTTCTAACTAACTGCTGAATTGTAGGCATACAACTATTTAATTTATAATAATTAAGTTTCTACTTTTAAAGACTGTAAAAGCCCTGATTTTTCGACTAATACAATCACAAATTCGTTCGCATTTGGATAGAACCCTCCAAAAACGGTTGGCAAAAGTACTAATTTTCAACAAAGAACAATAGCTTTTCCTACTGTTTTTTGATATTTTTTAGAAAATTCTTAATTGGGTATCAGGCTAATCCATGACTTTGGACCTGAGAAGCGACTTGATTGGGTTAAAGAAACGCTGGATCAACCGGAGGTCTTCGGTAATAATTTCCGCGTCTCCCTTCATCTCCTGGCTAAACACCAACGGAATGTGATAGTTGGTTTCCAGGTTTTGCGGAAGTTCTATTTCGGCAATGTAATTATCGTTGGACGGAACCAGTGAGATCGATTTGACAACTCCCTTCACCATACCATATTCCATGTAGGGGAAATTATCAAACTGAATATTTACCTGCTGCCCGGGTTTTACTTTACCGGCACCAAGCAGCGGCAAACTAACCCGGCCAATAATCCGGCTTTCGTGGAAAGGCACAACCGTAAATACAATTTCGTCGGTTTTCACCTGCTGGTTCTTGCTCCAATAATTGGTAAACGTCACTTTGCCATCAATTGGCGTTTGCAGTACGAACGCTTTAAACCAATAGTCGAGCCGGCTCTTTAGAATATTGTTCGATTCAATAATTTCAGTTTGAAGCTTTTGCTTTTGATCTTCATACTCCTTCTGCGCGCCAATCACATCCTGCTCCAGCTCAATGATATCTTTCTGTGTTTCGGCCAAACTTGTGCGCAATTCATTAAAACTGTACTTCTTTTGCAACATGGCCGATTCCGACGCTTTGTAATCAACCAACGAAAGCACTTCTTTTTTATACAAAACTGAATCGCGCTGAAATTGCTCCATCGCAATATGATACTCATTCTCCAGGATCTGGCGTTGACTCCACAAGCGATCGTAATAAATACGCTGCATTCGAACTTGCTGCTCCAGCGACTTCACTTTCTGCGGATAAAATCCTAAGCGAATGAAACTGATGTAATTATTATACAAGCGCAAGAACGAAGAATAATCCGACTGAATGTCACCCAAACGGTAATCCGGAGTTAATACCTTATAATATATCGTATCAAATGAAATCAGGAAACGGTCTACACCAGTGAGCGCTTCTTTCAACATTAAAACGTCGTCGTAATTGGCAGCATTCTCCAAAATAGCGATCACATCACCCCGCTCTACCGTATCTTTATCATCAACCAAAAGATGATCGATACGCCCCGTGGTACGGGCGACAATATGCGCCGGCGGATTCTCGGAAAGCACAACAACTCTGGCCCGAATGATATCCGGATAATGGAACAACCAGCTACCGAGCACCAGCAACAACAGAAAGATCAACAGAGCTGTCTGTCCGCTGCGTAGTAACCACGAGGGCGATTTGCCGATGATTTCCTGAACCTCATCGCTGCGCGTAATATTATGTCCGTCGTGTCTTGGCATTCAATTAACTTCCGAGTTCCAATTGGTTTTTCACTAAATTATAATAGGCTCCGCGTTTGGCGGTCAATTCTTCATGATTTCCGAGCTCGATGATTTCACCGCGCTCAAGCACAACAATCTGGTCAGCATTTTTCACCGTACTTAACCTGTGCGCCACCACAATTACCGTTTTGCCCTGATAAATCTCGTTCAGGTTTTCCATGATCACTTTTTCGTTGTTAGCGTCCAAAGCATTGGTCGCCTCATCGAAAAACAGGTAATCGGGATTCTTATAGATTACACGGGCGATCAAAATACGCTGCTTCTGCCCCTGACTCAAACCGTGACCATCTTGTCCAATTTTTGTATTAAAGCCAAGAGGCAATCGCTCGATTAGATCCATCAGGTTAGCCATCTTGGCGGCAAACAGCAAACGCTGTTTATCCAACCGCTCTACACCAACGGCAATGTTGGAGGTAATCGTATCCGAAAAGATAAATCCATCCTGCATCACGGCGCCGACTTTGGTACGCCACCACTGTTGCGAGAAATTTTGCAGATCGGTCTCGCCTACCCTGATCTTTCCGTCAACCGGAGGATAGAACCCAAGCAGCAACTTCACCAACGTAGTTTTACCGCTACCGCTGGTACCAACAATTGCCGTGATCTTATTATCAGGTATCGTCAAATTGATACGATCAAGCACCTTGGGCGAGTGGGGACCTTCATACTGGAAAACCACATTTTCGAGATACAGTGTTTTATCCAGCGGCATGGTATTCAGCAAAGGCTTATCTTTCTCTTCTTCTTCTTTCTTATTATGAATTTCGCCCAAACGCTCCAAACTAATTTTAGCCTCCTGCGCAAGGTGCATAAAATTAATGAGCTCATTCAGTGGACTGTTCATCTGCCCAATAATAAATTGAACAGCCAACATCATCCCCAGTGTCATATCACCATTTAACACAGCCATGGCCGCTACAACAGTGATTAATATGTTTTTGGTTTGGTTGACGAAAACAGATCCCGCCTGCTGATACTGATCAACAGACAGATTTTGCACATTCACCCTGAACAGACGGGCCTGTATTCGTTCCCACTCCCAGCGTTTCTGCTTTTCAAAATTATTCAGTTTAATTTCCTGCATTCCGTTGATCAGCTGAATCAGCATACTTTGATTGTCGGCCATTTGCGAGAACCGTTTGTAATCGAGTTCCCGGCGTTTCCGCATAAACAGCCACACCCAAAAAATATAAAGCAAAGAACCGATCAAAAAGATTAACAGAATTACCCAGCTATAGATTGCCAAAACAATGGCGAAGACAGACAAACTAATGACTGAAAACAACACCCCTAGGGTTTGTGTCGTCAAAAATCGCTCAATGCGCCGGTGATCCTGAATACGCTGCATCAGGTCGCCTATCATTTTGGTATCGAAAAAGCCGATTGGCAATTTCATCAACTTAATGAGGAAATCGGATATGATGGAAATATTAATCCGTGTTGAAATGTGTAGCAGGATCCAGGAACGAATAAACTCAATCGACATCTGGCCAATGAAAAGAACCATTTGGGCAATCAACACCAGGTAAATGAAATCCAGATCCTGGTTATTGATACCAACATCAACCAAACTCTGTGTTAAAAACGGAAATATCAACTGGATGATACTTGCTGCCACCAGCCCTACGAGCAATTGCGATATCAGTCGTCGATGCGGACGCAGGTAGCGAAACAAAAAAGAGAAACCACCTTGCGGTTTCTTTTCATCTTCGCGTTCGTAAAAGGCAGGAGTTGGTTGCAACAACAGGCAAATCCCTTTGCTCACTCCGTCCTTGGCGGTTGCCAGCCAATGTTGTTTAAACTCGGCGTCGGTATATTTCACCAACCCGAAAGCCGGGTCGGCCACGTGCATTTTCCCCTTCCCGGCGTCGTACAAAACCACAAAGTGATTCTGATCCCAGTGCACAACACAGGGCTTGGGCACATCTTTCACCAGTTGCTCAAAGGTGACCTTGGTTCCCATCGACCGCATGCCAATCGCCTCAGCCGCGTCGCTAATCCCAAGCAACGAAACTCCTTCCCGTGAAATGTGTGATTGATCCCGAAGATAATCGAGCGGTATGCTTTTCCCGTAGAATTTTGCAATCATTCGCAGGCAAGTTGGCCCACAGTCCATTGCATCAGGTTGTTTAAAATGAGGGAAACGGGACATACACGCAGAGTTAATTGCAATAAATATAGGGTGAAATAAAGCTCCCTCGACCACCACCCCCAACAACTTATCCACAAATCCCCGTTAATACCTTGAAAAACCGACCGACTTCAAGCCCTTTAAATTCAAATCGAAATGGTATATTTGTAATACCAATTATTCAACACCTACATCTGGATGCATTTGCTCCAGCCCGACCAAAGCAATGGAAACGAAAGACGAAAAAGCAAAAGAAACAAAATTTACTTACGAATTCGACGAACAGACAGGCATTCTCTTCAAGTATTATTTCGGGCCCGTTAGTTTGAAATCGCTCACCTCCTCCTGGGACGATGCCATCGCAAAACAACTTATTCCCGCTAACACCAAAGGATTCATCCTCGACTACAGAAAAGGATCTTTGCAAATAGGATTGAATGAGTTCACCGCAATTCCTGAATACTACAAATCTCACCCCGAAATCTTCGAAAACAAAAAGATAGCAATCATCGTCGACAAACCGAGAGAGATTGTTGTCCCCATGCTAGTCAGAGAACAAGATTCCGGCTACGAATCAAAGCCCTTTGCAACAGTGGAAGCAGCAAAGCAATGGATACTGGAGAGTCGGTAGTTACCCCAAACTACTCAACAGCCTCTCCATCCATTCCAACATGAAAAACCGCAAAAACAAGTGCTGTTCTATTTCGAATAAACCACCTCGTTTACCAGTTTTTTACCATCAAAGAAATCGCGGATATTATCCAAGGTAACTCCGGCGATATTCATCAAAGCTTCCCGCGTAAAAAAGGCTTGATGAGAGGTAATAATTACATTATTGAAGGTCAGCAAACGAGCCAAAGTATCGTCGAACAAAACACGATCCGACAAATCCTCGAAGAAATATTCGCTCTCTTCTTCGTAAACGTCCAAACCAGCAGAGGCAACTTTCCCTGACTTCAAACCGTCAATCAAATCCGAAGTTCGAATCAGCTTACCACGACCGGTATTGATAATCATCACACCTTTTTTCATCAAAGCGATGGCATCTTTATCGATCAGCCATTTAGTTTCCCGAGTCAACGGGCAGTTCAGCGAAATAACATCCGACTTTTGCAACAGGCTATCCAGATCAACGTAGGTAAACCCAATCTCTGATGCCAGCTTCTCATCCGGGTAGGGATCGTAAGCCAACACTTCCATATCAAAACCTTTCAGGATTTTCACCAATGCTTTCCCGATCTTTCCGGTTCCAATTACCCCAGCAGTTTTTCCTTGCATGGTAAAGCCCATCAAGCCATTTAGCGTAAAGTTCGCATCGCGGGTTCTGAAATAAGCCCGGTGAATCTTCCGGTTCAGCGTCATCATCAGTGCAACGGTATGTTCGGCAATTGCATTTGGCGAATAGGCAGGCACCCGAACAATTTGCATTTTCCCTTTAGCGTGCTTCAAATCCACATTGTTAAAACCGGAACAACGCAAAGCGACCAACTTTACGCCAAACTCAGAAAGCTGATCAATAACTTCCGCAGATATAATGTCGTTCACAAACACCACCACAACATCGGCATCCTTGGCCAAAATACAGTTATCGGGAGTAATATGATATTGGAAATATTTAATGCGGTAACCATAATCTTCGTTCAGCTGATTAAAAACTTCACGATCGTAGGGTTTCGTATCAAAAAAGGCAATCAACGGCTTTGATTTTTCTTCACTCATCACTTAAACAGATTAAAATGGTTTTTAGGAATAGAAGAACATATCTGGCCCCTAAAAGTTCGCGAAAAGAATCTCCTAAACGAATCAAACCCTATGATTGACGGGCATTCCACCTTCGCCACGAAACACCTAATCACACCGCATACTATTTACTGAAACTTATCGAATTACACAACAAAAACTCATTTCCAGGTCGACTTTTCAATAACATATTTTAACGATCGACAAGCGCCAATTTGTTAAGAAATTATTACTAAATTTGAGAGCATCCGAACAAAACAAACCACTTTTGAAACGATTTTTTCTAACCAATAAAAATCAACAAACATGAAAGTATATCAGACAAACGAAATCCGGAACATTGCTTTAATTGGCAATGCCGGCAGTGGGAAAACCACCCTCGCAGAAGCCATGCTGCTTGAGGGTGGAGTAATTAACCGCCGGGGCGAAGTAACAGCCAAAAACACCGTATCGGATTACCAGCCCATCGAGCAGGACTATGGCAACTCCGTTTTCTCTACCGTACTTCATACCGAATACAACAATAAAAAAATCAACATCATCGACACCCCGGGAATGGACGATTTCCGAGGGTCAGTAATTTCCGCTCTTCATGTGGTTGGCAGCGCCCTTGTTGTTGTCAACACACCACACGGAATCGAGTCAGGAACTGAATCTGCTTACCGAATTACGCACAACGCACACAAGCCTGTGATTTTCCTGTTCAATCATCTTGATCACGAAAACGCCAACTACGAACAAACATTGGAACAGGCAAAAGCCAACTACGGCGCCAAAGTCACCCCGATCCAATACCCGGTCAATGCCGGACCCGGTTTCGACACAATTATCGACGTGTTGAAAATGAAACAATATAAATTCCCGCTGGATGGCGGACCGGCCCAAATAACCGAAATCCCGGAAAATGAAAAAGAACGGGCTGATGCACTGCACAACGAATTGGTAGAAATGGCAGCCGAAAACGACGAGGGACTAATGGAACTCTATTTCGAAAAAGGGACATTAACCGAAGACGAAATGCGCCAGGGAATCAAATTGGGCATGATTGAACGTTCTCTATTCCCCGTATTCTGCGCCGGCGCCAAACACGATATCGGTGTGAGCCGCCTGATGGAATTCATCACAAACATCACACCTTCGCCTGCTGAAGCAGTTGAAGTTCCCGAAGTGAACGGCAAACACCCCAAAGTTGACCCATCGGATCCAACTTCACTCTTTGTTTTCAAAACAACCATTGAGCAACATGTTGGCGAAATCACCTTCTTCAAAGTAATGAGCGGAACCGTAAAAGAAGGCCAGGATTTGACCAACTCGAAATCAGGAAACAAGGAGAGAATCTCCCAAATCTTCGTCAATGCCGGTAAAAACCGTACCAAAGTGAGCGAAATGATCGCCGGCGACATCGGTTCAACCGTCAAACTAAGGGAGACAAAAGTGAACCATACCTTAAGTGAAAAAGAAGCAGCATACAATTTCAAACCAATTGAATTCCCTTCATCACGACACTCAGTTGCTCTTTACGCAGTTAACGAAGCTGATGAAGAAAAGGTAGGCGAAATGTTCGCCAAGCTTCACGACGAAGACCCAACCTACGTTGTTGAATACTCGAAAGAACTGAAACAAATGCTGATTCATTGCCAGGGCGAGTACCACCTGAATGCATTGTACTGGTACTACAAAAACATTTTCAAAATCGATATCGAATTTAAAGCACCGAAAATTCCCTATCGCGAAACCATCACCAAATCGGCCCAGGCTGACTATCGTCACAAAAAGCAATCGGGTGGCGCCGGCCAGTTCGGAGAGGTCCACATGATCATCGAGCCCTACGAAGAAGGCTCGGAACCGAAAACCTCATTCAAAATGAATGGCAAAGATCAAAAGCTTTCTGTTCGCGATACACAGGAACACCCGCTTCCATGGGGTGGAAAATTGATCTACCACAACTGTATCGTCGGTGGTTCAATTGACGCACGTTTTCTGCCGGCAATACTGAAAGGTATCATGGAAAAAATGGAAGAAGGTCCCCTCACCGGATCGTACGCCCGCGACATCCGGGTTTATGTGTACGACGGAAAAATGCACCCGGTTGATAGCAACGAAATCTCGTTCAAACTGGCAGGGCGCAACGCTTTCTCGCAAGCCTTTAAAGAAGCAGGGCCAAAAATCCTGGAACCAATCTATAATCTCGAAGTTGTTGTTCCAAGCGACCGCATGGGTGATGTCATGAGCGACCTGCAAGGTCGCCGCGCATTAATCATGGGCATGGGCAGCGAAAAAGGTTATGAAAAGATTGAAGCAAAAGTTCCGCTGAAGGAGATGTACAAATATGCGACATCCCTGAGCTCACTGACACAAGGGAGAGGCCGTTTCTCGATGAAATTTGACGGATACGAAAAAGTTCCGCAGGAAGTACAGGAAGAATTGCTAAACACCTATGCTGCCGAATTAGTAGAAGACTAAAAGTCACCTTTTCTAATCATACAAATAATTTAAGTGTACTGTTGAGAAAGCCCGGATTTGCCATCCGGGCTTATTTTTTTTTTAGCAGATAATTCGATTAACCCAATGAGCGGCTATTTCCCTCGAAACAAGTGAAAAAATCCCTGGGCTTTTCGCTTGCGATCGTCTCGCCCTCGCCCTTCTACGACATAGTAATAAACCCCGGGACTCGCATAACGACCACCAATCTTTCCATCCCAACCTAAATCTGCGCCATCATTATCAAAGGTTCCCAGGTTGCTTCGACTAACGGAAAAGACTTGTTTCCCCCATCGATTGAATATTTTGATATCAATGCTCTTCATGGAGCTGTATTTAATTAAGAAAGTCTCATTCGTACCATCATTGTTAGGCGTGAAGAAGTTGGGAGCTTCAATAAACGATGAATCCGCGATGATATAGTAATCCAGGTAAGTCGTATCCCGACAAACCGCCGATGACGAATTCTTCGTTGCAACCAGCTTCACCATATACTTACCTGTACTTTGGTAGGTATAAACCGGATTTTGATCCAAAGCTACGTCCATGATACTGTCGGAAACTGATCCCTGCGATTCCGCTTCGTCAATCATTTCATACAAATCCCGGTAAAAAAACCATTCATACTCGTCAGCATTCGTCGACTGGTTAGTGAAGTTAACAGTCAAAGGCGCTTCCGCTGCAGTCGAATTATAATCGGTCACAAAAGCCGCTTCCGGCACAATCGACTCGTAATAAACATCCGCTTCACCGGAACAGCCAAACTGGTCGTACACCGTCAGCTTGTAGGTTGCACTTTCGGCCGGCGGATTGTAAATTGCCGGACTCAGCAACGAACTTTGCAAGTCAGAGCCTGCCTCCCATTTCACCTGGACATTTTTATACAACTGAAGCGTTCCACCGGTTCCCAAATCATTATAAGTTGAGCTAGCCTCGGTAAAAGCACCGGTTAGCTGGAAATATTCACAAGTTGACTCGGAAATCGAAGCCGAAACCTCGTACCAACTATTGAAAACCCAGGCCGTATAAGTTTCCGTGTTGCCGCCCGAAACCACATTCACCCGATAACAACCATCGGCTAAATTATTAATCGTAGAACTGACCGCATTGGAGTTGTCAGACTGAAAAGCCTCGAACGAATTCGTTCCGGAATTATACTTCAACCACTCGTAATTGGCAGGATCTCCGCTTGAATAGGCCGCTGTCAAGGCTCCTACTGAGCCACCTTGCTGACTGCAAAAAATATAGATATTATCCTGAGGGCCGGTGCTGTAAGAAGTTGTTGCAACACCATCTGAATTTGCGGTTATTTGAGCTCTCAAAGTACCACCCAACAAACACATCGTCAGGCATAGGAAACAGGAAAACAAGCGCTTCATTTTCAAGAGAATCGTTTTTAATTTCGTGAATCTAACAATATTAACGCACAAAAAGCCGGAATCTTTTGTATCCCATCAGATTTATTTTCATTCTCAAAAACACAGGCAACAAGCGACTTACAAATATTCTTTTAAATTCTTGTTGAAAACTATCGGCAGCCTAAACAATGAATACGGGAAATAGGTTTTACTTTTGAACCACATAAAGATGGATGAATTACTCTCCGCTTAATATCAACTTAAAAGGAAACCGAAATTTTAACAGACAAGTTGTTTAATGCCGGTTTCGATAGAAGACCTGAAAAGATTGCATGAATTATTTGGATGGATTAAATGAAGCCCAACGGGCAGCCGTTGTCAACATTGACGGACCGTCATTGGTTATCGCCGGAGCCGGCTCCGGAAAAACCAGAGTACTTACTTTTCGTATTGCCCACCTGTTGCAACAGGGCGCAAAACCCGGAAGTATTCTATCACTGACGTTCACCAACAAAGCGGCACGCGAAATGAAAGAACGTATTGCAACCATTGTCGGCCACTCAACAGCCCGCAATTTATGGATGGGTACGTTTCACTCTATTTTTGCCCGCATTTTGCGCACCGAAGCAGAAGTGCTTGGCTTTCCGTCCAACTTCACCATTTACGACTCGGCTGATTCGAAAAGTTTGTTGAAGACGATTTTGAAGAGCATGCAGCTCGACGAGAAAGTTTACAAGCCCAACGTGGTTGCCGGACGTATTTCGGCAGCAAAAAACAGCTTGATTACCCCACCCGCATACCAGCAAAACGGGCAAATTATGGAATACGATATGAGTATCCGCATGCCACGAATTGCTGAAATTTACAAGGAATACGAAAAGCGATGCAGATTGGCCGGCGCTATGGACTTTGACGATTTGTTGCTGAAGACAAACATTCTTTTCCGCGATCACAAAGACATTCTGGCAAAGTACCAGCAAAAATTCGATTACCTTTTGGTAGACGAGTACCAGGATACCAACTTTGCGCAGTACCTGATTGTGAAAAACCTGGCGGCACTGCACCAGAATTTGTGTGTAGTTGGCGACGATGCACAAAGTATTTATTCGTTCCGTGGCGCGCGAATTGAAAACATTCTGAACTTCCAGAAAGATTACCCGCAACACAAGATCTTCAAACTCGAACAAAATTACCGTTCGACCCAAACGATTGTGAACGCGGCCAATAGCGTGATTGCCAAGAACAAACGCCAGATACCAAAAAATGTATTTTCAGATAATCCGCATGGCAACCGCATCAAGGTCTTCTCGGCTTTGACTGATAACGAAGAAGGCTACCTGATTGCCAATGAAATCAGCGAAACGCGCATGCGTCACCACTACAACTACCTGGATTACGCCATTCTTTACCGGACCAACGCGCAGTCGCGTATCTTTGAAGAAGCCCTGCGAAAACGAAACATTCCTTATAAAATATACGGTGGCTTATCCTTCTACCAACGCAAAGAAATCAAGGATCTGCTGTCTTATTTTCGACTGGTTATCAACCCAAAGGACAACGAAGCACTGAAACGAATCATCAACTACCCGGCACGCGGGATCGGTGATACCACTTTGGCAAAACTGGAACAGGCAGCCTTGGCCGAAGGCGTTTCAATTTTCGAAGTAGTCAAAAAAAGTCCACAGGAAAACCCTGCAGGGCTAAACAAAGGAACACTCAGCAAGCTCGTTGAATTCTCCGGCATCATCCAGCAATTTGAAGAGAAAACCGAGATTGCCGATGCCTACGAATTGGCCGGATTGATCGCCACGCAAACGGGCATCATGAAAGACCTGTACCGTGATCAAACGCCGGAGGGCCTGAGCCGTTTCGAAAACATCCAGGAATTGTTGAATGGTATCCAGGAATTTACCATCAATGCCCGCGAAGAAGGGTCGCCAAATGCACTGGGAAATTACATGGAGGACGTTGCCCTTTTGACCGACCAGGACAGCGACAAAGAGGAAGACCGCGACAAAGTAACCCTGATGACGGTGCACTCATCCAAAGGTCTGGAGTTTAAAAACGTATTTATTGTTGGGGTTGAAGAAAACCTGTTTCCTTCGGCGCCAATGGGCGGTGCCAGTCCAAGTATTGAGTCGTTTGAGGAAGAACGTCGTTTGTTCTACGTGGCACTTACGCGTGCTGAGGAAAACGCTTACCTGAGTTTCGCCAAACAACGGTACCGTTGGGGAAAACTGGATTTCTGCAACCCGAGTCGTTTCATCACTGAAGTTGATCCCAAGTTTTTGGATTTACCGGAGGACAATGGTATTGGCTACGAACGGGAACCGACTGTTGCAGGTGGTTACGCCGGTTTCAGAAAACCGCAACCGGAACAACCTGCAGCACCGACACAGCCTGGACGACAAACGGCAGCCAATCCGCAAGCGATGAACCAAAAGCTGATGCAGCTGCGTGAAGCCAAAAAACAAAATCAAAACTTTGATGGCGACGACCCGCGCGATATCCAAAGCGGAATGACCGTGGAACATCAGCGTTTTGGTAAAGGAAAAGTACAACAGGTAGAAGGTGCGTTCCCGAATTTGAAAGCAACCGTTTTCTTCCAAAATGCCGGACAAAAGCAGTTGTTGTTGAAATTTGCGAAGCTCCGAATCGTCCGCTAACGAAGGGTTTAAAGGGTGAGTTTTTAGTGTAAAAGATTTGGCAGACCGATTATTTCGATTAGATTTGCAGATAAGAATCACCTTCACTACTGATAATCAGTAAAGAATATTACCCGATTGACTCAACCTTAAGTTGACCTCAGTTTTTATTATTGAACATTTTTGCATGGATTACAATTCAAATCGTAAGAAAATGCCCCTACCCGAATATGGGCGCAATCTTCAAAATATGGTCGATCACATTATGACCATCGAAGATCGGGAAGAAAGAAATCGTGCAGCTCGCACCGTCATCGATATTATGGGAAACATGTACCCTTATCTGCGTGACATCAACGACTTTAAGCATAAGCTTTGGGACCACCTTGCAATCATGTCCGATTTCCAACTTGATATCGATTATCCTTACGATCCGCCACGTCGCGAAACATTCAACGAACCACCTCAACGGATTCCGTACGCAGTTGGTCGCATCAAATTACGACACTATGGCAAAATCCTTGAATCATTGGTTGACAAAGCCAAAAATTATGAATCGGGAGAAGAAAAGGAAGTGTTGATCAAACTCTTGGCGAACCACATGAAAAAAAGCTATTTAGCTTGGAACAAGGACGCCGTAGACGACGAAAAAATTTATGAGGATTTGGAAATTCTATCCAAGGGATCAATTAAACGAAGTGATCTTGGGCTGACAGAAACCAAAGATTTGCTTTTCCGTCCTCGTAAAAAGCAACAACCGCAAAACAACAACAACCGCAACCAAAAGAAGCATCGTAAATAACCACGATTAATTTATTACTCCGGAATGGCAACATTTCATATTGAAGGGGGCAAAAAATTAAAAGGGACACTAGAACCGCAAGGCGCGAAAAACGAGGCCCTGCAGATCATCTGTGCCACCCTGCTTAGTCCCGAACCGATCACAATTACCAATATTCCCGAAATTCGGGACGTTCTGAAACTAATCGAATTATTGGGCGAACTTGGCGTAAAAACCGAGAGACTTGCCAAAGGTTCTTACCGATTTCAGGCCGATAACATCAATCTCGACTATTTACAAAGCGAGCGTTTTTCGCAGCAGGCGATCAGCCTACGAGGATCGATCATGATTGTTGGGCCGCTGTTGGCTCGTTTTGGCGAAGCATACATCCCTCAGCCGGGTGGCGACAAAATCGGACGCCGCCGTTTGGACACGCACTTCGTGGGTCTGCAAAAACTGGGGGCCGAATTTAAATTCGACGCGGAGAAGCATTTCTACAGCGTTAAAGCCCAAAAACTTTCAGGAGCTTACATGTTGCTTGATGAAGCTTCCGTTACCGGTACGGCAAACATCCTCATGGCTGCCGTATTAGCTGAAGGAACAACAACCATCTACAACGCGGCCTGCGAGCCTTACCTGCAACAGCTTTCCAGAATGCTGGTCAGCATGGGAGCAAAAATCTCCGGAATTGGCTCCAACCTATTGAATATCGAGGGCGTTTCGTCCCTGAAAGGGTGTGAACACCGAATCCTTCCCGACATGATCGAGGTTGGTAGTTTTATTGGATTGGCAGCCATGACTGGCTCTGAAATAACGATTCCGAATGCAGGAATTGAACACCTGGGAATTATCCCCGACTCATTCAAACGTCTGGGAATTAAAATGGAAATCATTGGAGACGACATTCATATTCCGGCACAGGACGAATACGAAATCGAAACATTTATCGATGGCTCCATCATGACTATTGCCGATGCTCCGTGGCCAGGATTGACACCCGACTTGCTCAGTATCTTCCTGGTAGTGGCAACTCAAGCGAAAGGCAGCGTACTCATCCACCAAAAAATGTTTGAAAGCCGTTTGTTCTTTGTCGACAAGTTGATTGACATGGGTGCGCAGATCATTTTGTGTGACCCGCACCGGGCTACCGTGATTGGTCTAAATAAAAAAGTACAACTACGTGGTACGACCATGACCTCGCCCGATATTCGTGCAGGGGTTGCGCTGTTGATTGCAGCTTTGTCGGCTCAAGGCAATAGCAAGATCTCCAATATCGAACAAATCGACCGTGGTTATGAGCAGATTGACAGCCGGTTAAATGCCATTGGTGCAGCCATTGAACGGATCAACTAGAAGAAGCATATTTGTTAAGATTTCTAAACGAGTGTTTGGAATTGATCCATTCGGCTTAAATTTTGTTTGAGAGGCAGAATGAATATATTTGAATTTTAATACATTGCGCTTTATGAAACAAAAACTGGTTATTGCAATGCTTTTCATGATTGGATTGGCATTGCCTCAAATAGTAGATGCTCAAGCAAAAATTGGTTTAAACATTGGCGATAAAGCACCCGAGATTGCGGAAAAGACCGCTAACGGGAAAGAGCTGAAATTATCCTCGTTAAAAGGAGAAATGGTTCTTATCGACTTTTGGGCGTCCTGGTGTGGCCCTTGCCGACGCGAAAACCCAACCGTTGTTGATGCCTATAAAAAGTTCAAGGACGAGAAATTCAAAGACGCAAAAGGCTTTACGGTCTACAGTGTGTCACTCGACAAATCGAAAGATGCTTGGTTAAAAGCCATTGAAGATGATAACCTGGTTTGGGAAAACCACGTGAGCGACCTGAACGGATGGAGTGCCAAATTTGCAGCCGTCTATGGTGTTCGCAGTATTCCGGCCAACTTCCTGATCGATGGCAACGGTATCATTGTTGCCAAAAACCTGAGGGGACCAGCACTGGAAGCAGCCTTGAAAAGTATGTTGAAATAATTGCTAAATACGCAATAAATCAGGAAGGTGGTACTTGGTACTGCCTTTCTTTTTTTAATTTTGTCAGCTTTTCGTGGAAAATCAATGTCAAATTGTCCCAAAAACAAGCTGGCAGCATTTTTGTAATTTGTCAGTCTGTTAAATAAAAAAATGTATTCAACATGGCAGAAGAAAAAGTTGTAAATGAGCAAGAAAACGGTGCTGAAGAGATAACAAAAGAGCAAAAAGAAGCACCTGAAAACACTGCTAAACACGAAGATAAACACGACAAAAAGTCAAAGAAAGATAAAGCGCACGACGAAATTGAGAAATTGCAGAACGACCTGGCCGACATGAAGGATAAACACATCCGTCTGCAGGCTGAGTTCGACAATTTCCGGAAACGTACGCTGAAAGAAAAAATGGAACTGATGAAGTCGGGCGGCGAATCTGTACTGATGAACATCATTCCGGTTATTGATGATTTGGAACGAGCCTTGGTTGCCTTCAGAGATGTGGAAGACGAAAATCCACTGAAACAGGGAGTCACCTTGATTTACAACAAGTTTCAGGAGTTCCTGAAACAAAACGGTATCAAAGAGATTGAGGCGAAGGAAAAAGACTTTGACACGGACCTTCACGAAGCCATTACCAAAATTCCGGCTCCGACTGAAGAGTTGAAAGGCAAAGTGGTCGATGTAATTCAAAAAGGATACCTGTTACACGAGAAAGTTATTCGCTTTGCCAAAGTTGTAATCGGCGAATAATAAAGAAAAACCCTGAGGAGCATGACAAAAAGAGATTATTACGAAATTTTAGGCGTTAGCAAAGATGCTTCGGCGGAAGAAATTAAAAAAGCTTACCGCAAAAAGGCAATTCAATATCACCCGGATAAAAACCCGGATAATAAGGAAGCCGAAGAGAAGTTTAAAGAAGCAGCCGAAGCATACGAGGTATTGAGCAACCCGCAAAAGAAACAACGCTACGACCAATACGGACATGCCGGAATGGGCGGAGCTGCCGGAGGTGGATTCGGTGGTCATGACATGTCGATGGACGACATCTTCTCGATGTTCGGCGACATTTTTGGCGGTGGTTTCGGTGGCGGATTCAGCGGTTTCGGTGGATTCAGTGGCGGCCGCAGTCAGGGTAAACGCGTTCACCGCGGATCGGATTTGCGGGTAAAAGTTACTCTCAGCCTGAAGGACGTTGCAGAAGGCGTTGAAAAGAAATTGAAACTCAAGAAATACGTTACCTGTGATACCTGCCACGGCTCCGGAGCACAAGGCGGTTCTGACTACACCAGCTGTACAACCTGCCACGGTAGTGGTCACGTAACGCGTGTAACCAACACATTACTGGGCCAGATGCAAACCACTTCGGCTTGCCCCACATGTAATGGCGAAGGACAGATTATTAAAAACAAATGTACAGCCTGTCATGGCGAGGGCATTGTGCGTGGTGAAGAAGTTGTGACCTTCAAAATCCCGGCTGGGGTTGCTGAAGGAATGCAGTTGAACGTTTCGGGTAAGGGTAATGCCGGACGTCGCAACGGCGTAAATGGTGACTTACAGGTGGTTATTCAGGAAGAACAACATCCGGAATTGATCCGCGACGGAAACAACCTGATATATAACTTATTCCTGAGCATGCCTGATTTTATACTGGGAACAACCGCCGAAATCCCAACCATCGAAAGCAAGGTAAAAGTGAAGATTGAAGCCGGAACACAACCGGAAAAAATTCTTCGTCTGCGCGGAAAAGGTCTACCCGAAGTGAATGGTTACGGAACCGGTGACTTACTGGTACGCATCCATGCCTGGACACCGAAAAAAATTAGTGCGGAAGAAAAGAAAATGCTGGAAAAATTGCAGCAGTCAGCCAACTTCCAAACAACTCCGGGATCAGGCGACAGAAACTTCTTTGAGAAGATGCGCGACATATTCGATTAAATTGATCAATTCGATAGATCTCAAGCCTCCGCTGACGGAGGCTTTTTTATTTCCAAGAAGTCGCAAATCCACTTTTCCCAAAAAACAAACAAAAGTCATTTCTTAATTTTAAATTAACAACAAAACCCTTGGTTCAGTTTCATTTTATAACTATACTTGCATCGTCAAAAAAATAAAAGAAATGAAATTCAACTTAGGACATCACGGCCACCATCATCTTTTCCTATTCAACGGTAGGCCGTAATTCTTTTGTCTTAATTGAAATGAAAATATTAACCCAAAGAAGGCTTACCAGATGGTAAGCCTTTTTTATTTATTTAGACCTGATCATGACAAATTTGAAGATTGCTGTCCAAAACAAAGGACGATTGTTTGAAGATTCGATGGATCTGATTAAAGAAACCGGAATCAAATTCTCTTTGGGAAGCAGCCGCGTACTTCTGGCTTCGGCTAAAAACTTTCCAATGGAAGCACTTTTCCTGCGCGACGACGACATTCCGCAAACCGTTGCCGACGGGGTTGCCGACATTGGTATTGTTGGCGAAAACGAAGTGCTTGAAAAGAAAATGGACGTTGTTGTTGCCAAACGTCTTGGGTTCAGTAAATGCCGCTTATCGCTGGCCATCCCGAAATCAGACGACTACAAAGGACCGGAATATTTTAACGGCAAGAAAATCGCCACTTCTTACCCGGTTATTCTGAAAGACTGGCTCAACAAAAACAATGTAAACGCCGAGATTCATGTCATCACGGGTTCTGTTGAAATAGCTCCCGGAATTGGTTTAGCCGACGCTATTTTTGACATCGTCAGCTCCGGTTCAACGCTGGTTGCTAACCGTCTGAAAGAAGTAGAGGTAGTGACGCCATCTGAAGCACTTTTAATCGCAACTCCGAATCTTTCTGCGGAAAAACAAGCCATCCTCGACGAACTGATCTTCCGCTTGGAGTCTGTTCAACGTGCTGAAGGAAAAAAATACATCGTTCTGAATGCACCGAAAGAAAAAATCGCAGCAATTTCCGCCATTCTTCCCGGAATGAAAAGTCCGACTGTTACGCCGCTAGCCGAAGAAGGATGGGTGTCCCTGTCGTCGGTAATTGCTGAAAAAGAATTCTGGGAAATCATCGGCAAACTGAAAGAAGCCGGAGCCCAGGGAATTTTAGTGATGCCAATCGAAAAAATGATTTTCTAAATGAAAACCAGAAGCGCCATATTGTTCCTTGTGCCCACCCTCATTTGGGGGTCCACCTGGTATGCTATCAAATTCCAGGTGGGAACAATTGATCCGCTGGTTTCCGTCTCGTACCGTTTTATGCTGGCCGGAATTCTGTTGCTAGCGTACTGCAAAATTGCCGGGCTGAATCTGAGATTCAACATCAAGCAACATGGTATGATTGCCCTACTTGGCTTACTCCTGTTTGGAGTAAACTACTGGATGGTTTACGAGGCCGAGACAATTCTGACCAGCGGACTAGTCGCCGTCATGTTTTCAATTATTATACTGGCAAATATTTTCCTGAATGCCTTGTTGTTGAAAGGTGTGATACGAAAAGAGGTTTTGCTGGGTGCAAGCCTGGGAATACTGGGAACAGCTCTGCTTTTTAAAGACGACCTCCTTAGCTTCAACCTCAACAATCAAAACCTGAAAGCACTCTTAATCTGTATTGCAGGTGTGCTTTTTGCCTCATTGGGCAACATCACTTCGGCCTTAAATCAACGCAACAAATTGCCGGTCATTCAAACCAATGCATTCGCTATGACCTACGGCGGACTGATGATGTTTGGAACCGTACTCATCCTGCAAAAAGAAATCGCTTTCGAGTACACAACCAGCTACGTGCTTTCGCTGTTTTACCTGGCAATATTCGGTTCAATCATCGCCTTTTCAACCTATCTGCAGTTGCTGGGCGAAATTGGTCCCGACCGATCAGCCTACGTGGCGTTAATTACCCCGGTAATCGCCTTATTCATATCCACCTTTTTCGAAGGTTACGAATGGAAAATGGCCGGGATACTGGGCGCCGGGCTTTTAATTGCAGGGAACGTGATTGCCCTCAAAAACAAATTGATCAAAAAACAAATTCGTGCATGAAACGCTATATTAATCCATCTCCCGCAGAGTGGCCACAAATTCTGGCAAGGCCGCTGTTCAATGCCTCCGACCTGGCAGGCAGGGTGCAACTTATTTTAGATGAAATTAAAGCTGAAGGTGAAGCTGCCGTTCGTCGCTATACTGAAAAATTCGACGGCGTAGTTCTCAGCAATATCGCAGTTACCAACGAAGAAATCGAGGAAGCGGTTGCGCTGACTGATTCAGAACTGAAAGCGGCCATCGAAACGGCAGCCGGGAATATTCATCGTTTCCATGCACAACAAAAAGTAGAACTGAAGAAGGTTGAAACCAGCCCGGGTGTGGTTTGCTGGCAAAAAGCCGTGGCCATCGAAAAAGTTGGCTTGTATATTCCCGGCGGCTCTGCCCCACTCTTTTCGACCGTATTGATGCTAGCTTTGCCGGCGAAAATTGCAGGCTGTAAAGAAATTGTTCTTTGCACTCCTCCCGGAAAGGATGGCAAAATTAACCCAGCAATTTTATTCGCAGCGCAGTTGGTCGGTGTAACAAAAATATTCAAGCTGGGTGGTGTACAAGCCATCGGTGCGATGGCTTACGGAGCCGGAGAGGTTCCGAAAGTCAACAAAATTTTCGGCCCCGGTAACCAATACGTGATGGCTGCCAAGCAGCTTATCAGCATCAGCGATGTGGCAATCGACATGCCAGCCGGACCATCTGAAGTAGCCGTAATGGCCGATGAGACAGCCAATGCTGCCTTCATTGCCAGCGACCTGCTCTCGCAAGCTGAACACGGACCTGATTCACAGGTGATCCTGGTCACCAACTCCGAAAAACTGATTGATGAGGTTGACCTTGAACTGGAGAAGCAATTAAAAGAACTGAGTCGTGCGGATATCGCTGTAAAAGCATTGGACAACAGCGTTGCCATTCTGTTGAATTCAGAAGAAGAAATGATTGAAATGATTAACGAATATGCTCCTGAGCACTTGATCATTTCGATGCAAAAATACCTCGAGGTAGCCGAACTGATTACCAACGCAGGATCGGTTTTCCTGGGAAATTATACCCCGGAAAGCGCCGGCGATTATGCCTCGGGAACCAACCACACATTGCCAACGAACGGCTGGGCTCGTTCGTTCAGCGGTGTTAATCTCGACAGTTTCACAAAAAAAATAACCTTCCAGGAAATCTCAGAACAAGGAATTCAAAAACTCGGCCCGGTTATCGAAACCATGGCTGCAGCCGAACAACTGGATGCACACAAAAATGCAGTAACCCTGCGCTTAAAAGTACTTTCAAACAAGTAATGGAGATCAAAAACGATGAACTTAGATAAACTCTTACGCGCTAACATTAAAAACCTGAAACCATACTCGTCGGCAAGAGACGAGTTTTCGGGTGAAGCGATGGTGTTTTTGGATGCAAACGAAAACCCCTACAATGCGCCTTACAACCGTTACCCTGATCCGCTGCAACGTCAGTTGAAAGAGAAAATATCGGCCATCAAAGGTTGCACCCCGGATAAAATTTTCCTGGGAAATGGCAGCGACGAACCAATTGATCTCCTTTTCCGGGCTTTTTGCGAACCGGGCAAAGACAACATCGTCTCTATCGACCCAACATACGGCATGTACCAGGTTGCTGCGGATATCAATAACATTGAAGTACGCAAAGTAAGACTGAAAGAAGACTACAGTTTCTCAGCAGACGAACTATTGGCTCAAGCGGATGAAAATAGCAAACTGGCTTTTGTTTGTTCGCCCAACAACCCAACAGCAAACCTGATGGATCAAGGGGAGATGCTGAAACTCATTCTGAATTTCAAAGGTCTGGTTGTTGTTGACGAGGCTTACATCGACTTTGCGCCCGGTGCCAGTTTGTTGCCCGAACTCGATAAATATCCGAACCTGGTCATCTTGCAAACATTCTCAAAAGCATGGGGAATGGCAGGAATCCGATTGGGAATGGCCTTCGCTTCGCCGGAAATCATCAGCATCTTCAACAAAATTAAATACCCTTACAACATCAACATTCTGACGCAGCAAAAAGCGTTAGAATTGATCGAGCAAGAAACAGAGAAGAACGCCTGGGTAGAAACGCTTTTAGCTGAACGTTCAAAACTTGGCGAACAACTGAAAGCCTTTCCTTTTGTTGTAAAAATCTACCCTTCAGATGCTAACTTCCTGCTGATAAAAATGCACGATGCTCGCGGCATTTACGATTACCTGGTTGAAAATGGCGTGATCGTTCGAGACCGCTCCAAGGTAATTTTGTGCGACGACAGCCTGCGAATCACAGTTGGTTCGCCGGAAGAAAACGAGATTCTGCTTGAGAAACTAAACGATTTAATATAGAAAATAACCAATATTGAATATTCAATAACTCAATATCCAAGAATGAACACGGAATCGAGAACCTTTGACTTAGAAGACCGTTTAATCGACTTTGCATTAAAAGTTGATGAAATCGTCGAAAAACTTCCCAACACGAAGTTAGCCAATCATTTGGCAAGTCAGGTTGTTCGAAGCAGCACTGCTCCTGCACTGAACTACGGAGAAACGCAGTCTGCTGAATCGCAGCGGGATTTCATTCACAAAATGCAAATAATCCTGAAAGAACTTCGGGAGACAAGGGTAACATTAAAAATTATCCTCCGCAAACCGTTACTACCTTGCGATAGCGTTGATTCTGTTCTAAAACAAAACGAAGAATTGATAGCCATTTTTGCGAAAAGCATAAAAACGGCCAAGTCGCGACTGTCTTAATTGGATATTTTACATTGTTTATTCATTATTCGAAATTATTGATACTATGAAGAAAGCTCTTTTCATCGATAGAGACGGAACCCTGATTATTGAGCCGGCAGACGAGCAAATCGACTCGCTGGAAAAGCTGGAGTTCCTGCCCAAGGTTTTCCGCAACATGCATTTCATTGCGAAAAACCTCAACTACGAGTTGGTGATGGTTACCAACCAGGATGGTCTAGGAACAGCCTCGTTCCCTGAAGACACATTCTGGCCGGCACACAACAAAATGCTGAAAGCGCTCGAAAATGAGGGTGTGGTTTTTGACGATATTTTGATCGACCGCCATTTCCCGCACGATAACGCGCCGACTCGCAAACCAGGCACAGGTTTGATGGGCAAATACATGGACGGCAGTTACGATTTAGCCAACAGCTTTGTTATTGGCGACCGTTTGACCGACATCATGCTGGCGAAAAACCTTGGAGCAAAAGGCATCCTGATCAGCGACGGTTCATTGGTAGATGAAATGAAAGAAAAAGGGCTGGACGATTTTTGTGCATTGGTGACCAACGACTGGGACGATATATACGCCCGCGTTGCAGCGCCGGAGCGCACCGCCCGCGTTGAGCGAAATACCAAAGAAACAAAAATCCTCGTCGAGCTGAACCTGGATGGAACCGGCAAAGGCAAAATAAGCACCGGGCTCGGCTTCTTCGACCACATGTTGGATCAAATTGCCCGTCACGCCGGAGTTGATCTCACGATTCAAGTGGACGGCGACTTGCAGGTGGACGAGCACCACACGATTGAGGACACCGGACTGGCACTGGGAGAAGCTTTCAAATTAGCTTTGGGCGACAAGCGTGGCGTTGAACGTTACGGCTATTGCCTGCCAATGGACGACTGCTTAGCACAAGCAGCCATCGACTTTGGCGGACGTCCCTGGATTGTTTGGGATGCCGAGTTCAATCGCGAAAAAGTCGGCGACATGCCAACGGAGATGTTCTTCCACTTCTTCAAGTCATTTTCCGACACCTCGCTTTCGAACCTGAACATTAAAGCCGAAGGCCAAAACGAGCATCACAAAATCGAAGGAATCTTTAAAGCCTTGGCACGTGCAATTAAAATGGCAATTAAGAAAGATGTGTTTAACTTTGAGCTTCCTTCAACCAAAGGAACCCTCTAGATTGATTATTGATTAATGATTTTGGAAGTAACTGAAAACTCCCAACTGCAAACTATAAACTCAAAATGAAAAGCATAAAGCAACTTCGTGAAAAAAAGAATACAGCAATTCTTTTAATTCACTGTCCTGACAAACAAGGAATTTTGGCGACAGTAACCGAGTTTTTGAATAAGAATAACGGCAATATTATTTACCTGGACCAGTACGTGGATCGCGTTGAAAAGATTTTCTATATGCGCGTTGAATGGGAGCTTGAGGGCTTTGACATCCCGGCTGACAAAATCGAGGAATACTTTGATACCCTGATTGCATCGAAACTGGAAATGGACTATTCCATCCACTTCTCGAAACAAATTCCTCGCATGGCCATTTTTGTATCGAAAATGTCACATTGTTTGTTCGATATTCTTTCGCGGTACACTGCAGGAGAGTGGGATGTTGAGATTCCGATGATCATCAGTAACCACATGGATCTGGAATCGGTTGCCAAGCGTTTCGACATCGATTTTCATTATATTCCAGTGACCAGTGAAAACAAAGCGGAGCAGGAGGCTAAAGAAATTGAATTGCTGAAACAGCACGAGGTTGACTTTATTGTACTGGCCCGCTATATGCAAGTTCTTTCGGCCGACTTTGTAGATCAGTTCCCAAATAAGATCATCAATATTCACCACTCGTTCCTGCCAGCTTTTGCCGGTGCGAAACCTTACCATGCAGCACACCAGCGTGGTGTGAAAATCATTGGAGCTACCAGCCACTACGTAACCAGCGAACTGGACGGCGGCCCGATCATCGAGCAGGATGTTACCCGCTGCAGCCATATCGACACTGTCCCCCGCCTGGTGCGCAAAGGGCGTGATCTGGAAAAAATAGTCCTGTCGCATGCGGTATTCAAACACATCCAACGAAAGATATTAGTATACAAAAATAAGACGGTTGTCTTCAATTAAACGACTTTAACATGTTTCAGAAACTTTCGAAGCTAAAAGCTATTTGTGCAATCATTATGGGACTAATCGGAATTCAGGCGTGTGCGCAGGACGATTACGGATACATCGTCAAAGTTGGAGAACAAGCTCCGGATTTTGAAACGACAACACCCGAGGGAACGACTATGAAACTGTCGGATCTGAAAGGCAAAGTGGTGATGTTGCAATTTACCGCCAGTTGGTGTGGCGTTTGTCGCAAAGAAATGCCCCACATTGAAGCGGACATTTGGGACAAACACAAGGCCAACCCGGATTTTGCCCTGTACGGGGTTGATTTGGACGAACCTGCTGAGAAAGTCGAAGCATTTGCCCGGCAAATACCGGTGAGCTACCCCCTCCTGCTTGACCCACAAGGTGGAGCCTTCTACAAATATGCTGAAAAAGGAGCCGGCGTCACCCGCAACGTTATCATCGACAAAGAGGGTAAAATTGTCTTTCTGACGAGGCTTTTCAAACAAGAAGAGTTTGACCAGATGAAAATTGTGATCGACAAACTACTGAAAGAATAGCAATGAACTTAGTTATTATCAAATACAACGCCGGGAATATCGAATCGGTCAACAACGCCTTGCAACGTTTGGGCGTAACAGCCGAAATCACTGGCGACCACGAAAAAATTAAAGCGGCCGACAAGGTCATTTTCCCGGGAGTTGGCGAAGCCAGTACAACGATGGCTTTCCTCAAACAAGAAGGTCTGGACAAACTGATCCCGTCACTCAAACAACCGGTATTGGGTATTTGCCTCGGACTTCAGTTGATGTGCAGCCATTCGGAAGAAGGCGATACCCCTTGCCTCGGTATTTTCGAGGAAAAGGTGAAACGTTTTCAACCCGAACCAGGAATGGAATTCGTCACCAAAGTGCCGCACATGGGATGGAACACAATTACCAAGCTGAAAAGCGGCCTATTCGACAGTTCACTGGAAGACCAGTTCGTTTACTTTGTTCACTCTTACTATGCAACGGTTGGAGAACACACCGCAGCTGTTGGTAATTACATTAATCCGTTTAGTGCAGCCTTACACAAAGACAATTTTTACGCAACCCAGTTTCACCCTGAAAAGAGCGGAACCATTGGCGCTAAAATTCTTGAAAACTTTATAAAACTATAATAAGATTGCAGATTAACGATTATCGATTGATCGAATGACACCGAAAGAACTTGAAGACAGATTGATTCAGTTTGCGATAGGAATCATTAAACTATCCGAGAAACTAGACCTCAACATTGCAGGAAGGAGACTAGCTGATCAAATTGTACGGTCCGGCTCTTCGGTTGCTCTCAATTACGGAGAAGCGCAAAGTGCTGAATCACCCCGTGACTTTGTTCACAAAATGGGGATTTGTTTGAAAGAATTGAGAGAGACATTCATCAATCTCAGAATCATAGATGGAGCAAGTCTTTGCCCGGACACCGAAATCATCGCTGAATTGTTGCAAGAAAACAACGAGCTAATTTCAATCTTCGTTAAAAGTATCGAAACTTCGAAAAAGAAACATTCAGATTTTAATCGTTAATCATCAATCCATAATCTCTAATCGTTAATTCATAGATATGATCACAATAATACCTGCCATTGACCTGATCGACGCCAAATGCGTAAGACTTTCGCAGGGCGATTACAATCAGAAAACCGTTTACAATGAAAATCCGCTTGAAGTAGCTAAAATGTTCGAGGATGCCGGAATTACCCGTCTTCACCTGGTTGACCTGGACGGGGCCAAAGCGAAACACATTGTCAACTACAAGGTACTGGAAACCATCGCATCGAAAACCAACCTGGTAATTGATTTTGGTGGCGGGTTGAAAAGCGATGAAGACCTGCGCATTGCCTTCGAAAGCGGTGCACAAATGGTAACCGGCGGAAGTATCGCAGTGAAGGACAGAGAGACCTTCCTGAGTTGGATTGAAAAGTACGGAGCCGAAAAGATTATACTTGGAGCTGATGCCAAGGACAAGAAAATCGCCGTGAGCGGCTGGCAGGAAGTTTCGGAACTGCCGATCCTCGAATTTATCGACGGTTACACACAAAAAGGCATTCAGAAAGTGATCTCAACTGATATCGCCCGCGATGGCATGCTGTCAGGACCTAGCATTGAGCTTTACAAAGAAATTTTAGAGCAATTCCCGAAACTGGAATTGATCGCCAGTGGCGGAATCGCTTCGATGAAAGATATTATTGAACTGGACGAAATGGGCGTACCCGGCGTCATTACCGGCAAAGCCATTTACGAAAACAGAATCAGTTTGGAAGAAATTAAAAAGTACATCAGTAAGTAGTAAATGAGTCTGGAAGTTCTGGCAACAAACACATCTTATGCACTTATGAATTTCAACTCAAAACTTTAAACTGAAAACTCAAAACAGTCAGATGTTAGCAAAACGAATAATACCATGCCTGGATATCAAAGACGGTCAGACCGTGAAGGGCATCAACTTTGTCAATATTAAAAGCGTGGGCGACCCGGTTGAACTGGGGGCCATGTATGCCGAACAGGGAGCTGACGAGCTGGTTTTCCTCGACATTACTGCCACACACGAAGGACGCAAAACCTTTGTTGACCTGGTAAAACGCATTGCCCGCGAACTGAATATTCCGTTCACTGTTGGTGGTGGAATCAGCGAGATCAAGGACGCCGAAGCACTTTTGAGTGCCGGTGCCGACAAAATCAGCATCAACTCATCGGCTGTGCGCAACCCAAAACTGATTGACGATCTGGCCCTCAACTTCGGAACGCAATTCGTTGTTGTCGCCATCGACGCAAAAAACTACGATGGTCGCTGGACGGTAACTGTCAATGGAGGCCGCATTCCAACCGACAAAGAACTGTTCTCGTGGGCAAAAGAAGCTGAAGATCGTGGTGCCGGAGAAATCCTTTTCACCTCTATGGATCACGATGGAACGAAAGCAGGCTTTGCCAATGCCGAATTGTCGAAAATGGCCGACATGCTGAAAATCCCGATCATCGCATCGGGCGGCGCCGGTAACATGGACCACTTTGTGGATGTTTTCGCAAACGGCAAAGCTGACGCGGGTTTGGCAGCGAGTATCTTCCACTACAAGGAAATAGCGATCCCCGACTTGAAACATTACCTGAGCAATAAGGGTATCCCCATTCGTCTGTAACAAATTTCAAAAACGAACAATAAGCAAACAAGATATGAATGCATCAATTGATTTTTCAAAAATGAATGGCCTGGTTCCGGCCATCATCCAGGACAACAACACCAGCAAAGTGTTGATGCTTGGTTTTATGAACGAAGACGCGCTGGCAAAAACCGAGGAGCTGGGCAAAGTAACTTTCTTCAGCCGCACGAAAAACCGTCTTTGGACCAAAGGTGAAGAAAGCGGAAACTTCCTGAATGTTGTTTCGATCGCCTCAGACTGCGACAACGACACGCTGCTGATTAAAGTGAACCCGGTTGGACCGGTTTGCCACACCGGAAGCGACACGTGCTGGAATGAAAGCAACTCGGAAGACGTGATGTTTTTGAAATACCTGCAGGATTTCATCGACAAGCGTAAAGAGGAAATGCCGGAAGGCTCGTACACCACTTCATTGTTCCAAAAAGGAACGCGCAAAATTACGCAAAAGGTAGGTGAAGAAGCCGTTGAAACCATCATTGGCGCTATGGCAAACGACGATGAAAACTTCCTGTACGAAGGAGCAGACCTCCTTTACCACCTCATCGTTCTGTTAACACACAAAGGTTACCGGATAGAAGATTTGGCTCGCGAACTGATGAAAAGACATAAATAGACGAGACCTCTGAAAAGCTTCGAATTTGGATTCGAAGCTTTTTTTATGCCATACTGGTATCACAAACTTAATTTCGAACTAGTGTAAATCGCTGACGGAAATTGATAACTTTGATTTATACCATTTAAAGAAGTGATATGAAAGTCAGGTTGTTTTATTTTCTTCTCTTGATTATTGGTTTTAGTTTCAACGGACACACACAAGCACTTACTAACGACGAGCTTAGCAAACTGGTAGGCACTCTGAAAAAAGACCCCAAAGGCCCATACCAGCAGATTTTGTGGTTTTGTAAAGACGGTTCGACAGTACTTCCGCAACAGCGCTGCCCCGAACCCGGCGGTGTGCAACGCGCCCGCTATAAAGATGAAATCATCAAGTTGGGCAAAACCAATCACATCTTCCTGGGTCAAATCCTGGCCACAACGCCCAACGAAGATTTTTGGGATGCGGAAAACAATCACTCCCGACTAAAACAGTACATCCTCGAAAAATACCTGCAGAGTGTCGACAACGGCTGGGTTCTGCGCCGTGCGCAGTACTACCGCGGAGCCATTCAGGCCGAAGATGAAAGTGCCTGGGGAATCCAGTTTTTAACCTGGCTGTTGGGGAATAATGATGCGATTAACGACCAGTTCTTTCTGATCCGGGAAGCCGCACGTACCATCCCTCATGCACAGGAAACACGCAACCTGCAAAATATCCGCTCGTTGTCACTACTGATCGCGGAAGGCAATCCGACCTTCTCAGATACCCGGATTAAAATTCACGGGCAACCGGATCATACCGACCTGGAACGGGTGAAAAATTACCGCAGTCAGAACTACGACCAAATGTCGGACGCCTCGAAAGAGCAGATTGACAAACTCGTATTGGCTCTGGAAGAATACTACAAACCCATTGTATTGAAAGATCTTCAGAAGATGGCTGCACACGCATCACCTGTGTCCGAACTGCGAAAAGCTGTTTTTGAATTTGCCGATGAGCAAGCTGAAACAAAAGGAGAAGCGCGGATAAAAGCGATCAGCCAATTGCTTTTCAAAATCCGGATTGACTTGCAAAAAGAAATTCCCGAAAACCGCCTGCCGTTTCTCGATATTTCAATCAAACTGGAAGAAATTCTGTTTACCGAGCTAACCAACTGGAAACCTGAAAACCTCAAAGAGTTGATCCGCCTGAACGAAAATTTGGGACTGGCCGCAACCGGTTGTGGTTACCTGGAAAACTGGGAGTGGGAATCCATCAAACCTAGTTTGCACAATCAGCAGCCAACCGAAATTTCGTTTGATCAGTTACAAAAACTGCACGACAGCGCCAGAGGTGTGATCGAATGGGGAACAGCCATGAACCGTGCCGTGTTCGGCCCGACAATCAAACTTTTTGGTGATTTTGAGCCACTGGCTTATCACTTTGCCGACGACCGAATCCGCTCGTCAATGCTACTCCCCATGGGAGCTTCGATTGGCCGAATGGGCGACTTTATTTACGCGCTATCCAACCAATCCAACCAGGTGATGGACATCGATAACCAAAGCCACTTCCGCGGTTTGAACCCCGGTTTTGCCAAAGGCGAATTGGTTGTTGTTGAAGGAAACACACACGATCTGGAAGTTTCGAGAGATAAAATTTACCTGTTCGACAGCCCTCCCTCCGACCTGAAACCGGTTGCCGGAATAGCGACCGTTTCCGAAGGGAACATGGTTTCGCACGTGCAGTTGCTCGCCCGCAACCTGGCAATCCCCAATGCTGTGCTATCTGGACAAAACCTGGCTGATCTGAAAAAATACTCCGGCACTACCGTCTTCTACGCCGTGTCGCCCAAAGGCAAGGTCATCATGAAACCAGCCGAACAAATGACTGATGAAGAGAAAAAACTGTTCGAGGTGAAAAAACGGAATGAGGAAAAAATTACCATTCCGGTCGACCGGATCGAGCTCGATGAGGTTAAACTGGTAAATCTTCGCAATGTAAATGCAAACAGTTCGGGCAAATTATGCGGTCCCAAAGCGGCTAACCTGGGACAACTGAAGCAGCTCTTCCCTGACCATGTTGTGGAAGGATTGGTGGTACCGTTCGGCATCTTCCGAGAGCACATGGATCAGCCAATGCCCGGAACCGACGGTTCGTACTGGCAATTCCTGAATAAAACATTCCAAGCCGCAGCAGCCAAACAAACCGACGGTCTGTCGAAAGCAGAAATCGATGAATATGTGCTGGCTCAACTTGCTATTCTTCGTGAAGCGATTAAAAAAATGGAGCTGCTCCCAGCTTTTAAAGAAGATCTAAAGACACAATTTCAATCTGTACTGGGTAGTCCGTTGGGAAGCGTCCCCGTTTTCCTGCGTAGTGATACGAACATGGAGGACCTGAAAGAATTTACCGGTGCTGGTCTGAATCTGACACTCTTCAATATTCTGGATGCGGATAAAATTATCCAGGGCATCAAGGAAGTTTGGGCTTCACCCTACTCCGAGCGAAGCTACAAATGGCGTCAAAGCTATTTGCTCAACCCGGAAAACGTCTACCCTTCTATCCTGATTATTCCGAGCGTCGACGTGAATTACTCGGGTGTCCTGATTACAAAAGGGGTGCAGTCGGGTAAAGCCGACGAACTCACTATTGCTTTTAGCCGGGGAGCGGGTGGTGCTGTGGATGGACAGGCTGCGGAAAGCTACGTACTGCAGGCTGACGGTAAAAACCGGTTGGTTGCTCCGGCACGTGAACCCGAATACACGAGTTTGCCAATTACCGGCGGGACAGCAAAAATTGCCTGCACGTTCGAAACACCGATCCTCTCCACCGAAAACATGAACCAGATCCGGGTGTTTGCCGAAACCTTAAAACAGGAAATGCAAATCACCCCCGGGGTGCACAGCAATGGGCCATGGGACGTGGAACTCGGCTTCAAAAACGATAAGCTGTGGTTGTTCCAGGTTCGTCCGTTTGTGGAAAACAAAATGGCTAAATCAACCGGATACCTGAATTCAATTTCCGGAGGAAGCGACATTCCGAAAGCTATTTCACTTAACACGATTTTAAAATGAAGATAAAAACTGCCGCTCGTTCAGCGCTCATTGCACTTTTACTGCTCTTCACGGTGGTTGAAGCGTTGCCTTATCCAATCGACGGGTATGCCTATTCCGGAATTCGTCGTCTGCTGCGACTGCAGAAAATTATCGATGGTGAAGTAAAAGACACAAAGCCAATCCCCGGGGCTTTAAAGTCGATTAACGATATCAAACTAAACCTTCTGGGTACCAAAGGAGACAGCTTGGTTACGCTGCCCGATGCTGACAAGAAACTACAGCAGCAGTTAAGCAGCTTGTTCCCGAATCTGGACGAAAGCTACTCGGTAGCGTTGATGGATATCACACCGGGAAAGAAAATCCGTTATGCCGGTCGTCAGGAAACAAAAGGATTTCAGCCCGGAAGTGTGGGCAAACTGGCCGTTTTGGCAGGCTTGTTTACGGAGTTGGCCAACCTTTACCCCGACTCGTACGAAAAACGTATTGCGCTGCTGAAAACGAAAATGGTTCGTGCCGGCACCTGGGGAAATTTTGATTCGCACACGGTTCCTTTTTATAACCCGGAAACCGGAGAGTTTTTTAAACGAACAGTTCGCGAAGACGATGTATTCTCGTTGTTTGAATGGGCCGACCACATGTTGTCGGTGAGCAATAACAGCGCGGCCAGTATTGTTTGGCGCGAAGTAATGCTGATGCGGGCCTTTGGAAAAGACTATCCAGCGTTGACCGAAGCAAAAGCAACCGAATATTTCACCACAACCCCTAAAGCAACTTTAAAAACGCTCGCCAATGAGGTTGTGAACGCGCCACTTCGCAAGCTGGATATCACGGAAGACGAATGGCGGCTAGGCAGCATGTTTACACAAGGTGCGAAGAAAATTGTTCCCGGCGAGGGCGGCAGTATTGGCACGCCGCGAGGCTTGATGAAATACCTCGTTGCCATGGAACGCGGAAAAATTGTCGATCAAAAATCCAGCCTGGAGATCAAACGCCTGATGTACATGACCGACCGCCGTATTCGCTACGGCTCCTCTCCCCGACTGACCAATGCAGCCATTTATTTTAAGTCGGGTAGTTTGTATAAGTGCAAACCCGAAGAAGGTTTCGAATGCAAAAAATACATGGGCAATGTTGAAAATTACATGAACTCGGTGGTGATTGTTGAGCAACCAGATGGCACAATTTACATGGTTGCCCTGATGTCGAATGTGCTGAAGAAGAACTCGAATCTGGATCACCTTGGACTTGGAAGCAGCATTGACGATCTGATCCGAAAGAAATAGTTAATTGGCTGAAAGCATCGCATTCTTCGCCTTCAACGCGAAAAAACGAACTTTCGGGTTCCGAACCTCCAGGTGCTTTTCAGCCAAAAGCAAGTAGCTTCGATCCGCTTTTTGTTCGAGCAAATAAAACACAGCGAGTTTCACCTTCACGTCAACACCCTCAAGCAGCATTTTGTAACAGGTAAATTCATCCGGTTCTTTTTCCATAAACAAGCCGATAATTGGCTCTGTCATCGAATGTGAAACCGAGGTTTCGAGAATCGGGATCAGCACTTTTTTCAGGCGGGTTTCCAGCAGATTATCCAAAAAATCAACGGCGTTCATGCGTACTTCGGCTTTTTCACTCTGAATTCCTTTGTAGGCCGTAAAAATATCTTCGGGCGGATAACGCAATTCCAACAACCTGAAAATTCGCTCCAGGCTTCCATCCAGCCGGCGCTCCAGCAAATTGATCAAACTTTTCCGGGCCTCGGTAATATTCTCCGGTTCCGCCACCTCCTCCTGGTGATTCGAAAAACGGGAGTTGAGCACGATCAGGCTATTCTGATACAAATGCGCTTCTTCCACAATTCGGCTCATCACCAGCCGCTTGTCAAAATGCAGGTTCGGAAAACTCTGTTTAATCACCGTCAGCGCCTTCAAACTCTCCAGATGCACCAAATAGTCTTCGTAGTCTAGCAGATAAAACAAGAACGAGATCGATTTCTGGCTATTAATTTTTTCGGCGACCATCGGCAACTTGCGAACAACATCCACCTGAATGTCTTCCGCCTCAATCATCTGCTGGAAAAAGGAGAAAACCTGGATGCCAAAATTAGCGAGTGCCTGCACCGCCAACGCGGAATAAGCTGGTTGGGTTAAAGCTTCGACCAACCGACCGATAAATTGCGGATGGGCAGCATTTCCGGCAGCTACAACTGCCAGCTTTACCACTTCGGGCCTGGGTGAAGCGAAAGCCTCCTCAATGTATCTGAAATAAGCTGTTGCTGATGAGAGTCCAATCGCCTGCAGCACGAATTGTCGCTGTTCATCCATCTCTGCCGCCGTTGTATCCTCGTCAAGCAAAGCAATCTGCTTTTGTAAATGTTTGCCGAATGAAAACCAATTCTGAAGTTCGTAATTCCCCCTTGTTTCGCGAGCCAACGCCAAAAGGGCAGAGCGTCGAATTTCAGGGTCTTGGTGATCAAGGTATGCTTCCAGCATCTCGACGCGGTTGCCTGGTGCCAGGGTCAGCAGATACTCCAATGCATTCACTCGCACCTGCGAATCCGGATCACTGATCAGCTGATTCATTTTCCCGGAAAGGTTGTGATTCAGGTAAGTTCTCAAGTTTACGATCACTTCAGCCCGAACCAGCGCAGAAGGATGATCCAGTAACTTTTTAAGGCCCTGGTAAAATCGCTCATCCGGCACCTCCCGTACTTTTTGAATCACGTAAAGCAACTGTTTTTCGTTCGCGCTGTCCAATTGGCGCACCAATCCCCCAATCACAGATTCCTCCGTTCCCTTCTTCCTGCTCGACTGTTCTGCAGCCACTTTCGGGCTCAGTTTCAGTTTGAACGATTTCAAATATTCCTTGCGCACCTGCAAGGCAAAATAGCCCCACAGCAGAAGTAAACCGATAATGATCAGGCTGATCCAATTGGTCGACAGGTTGAACGCATTCACCAGAAAGATTAGAATTAAACCACCAATCCCGGTAGCAGCACTGTCAACAAAAACATCAATAAACGACTTGGTTTTATTTTTAATTTCAACAGGAATCGGCAGTGCAAGCAGTTCGGTGGCCGACTTGTTAATCGACTGTTTCAAACTGGCATCGCTGAATTTGATAAAAACGGCAACGCCCAAAACCGGGAAGAACAACATAAGCACAGCTCCCAAAAAAATCGCACCCGGCAGGAACAGCAAAGACGTCCCAACACCAAACACCCCAACCACTCGCCGGGTAACAAACAGCTGAATAAAAAGAGACAACAGGTTGAAGTTGGAAAACCAGAACCCAAAAAATGAAGTCAACTTATCGGGATCGGGAATGGCCAGCGATGCAATCGCGCTGAACTGGTAATCGACCAGTTTAGCAACAATAACGCCAACACCGATAATCCCAGCCATGAAAGTCAGGTGCCGCGACTTGCGTATCAGCCGGTATGGATTCTCCGGTATCGTATCCTCTTTCACTTTCAATTGCTTGAAGTGCTTGGTTTCCGAATCGCGTTCGGCCCACATCCTCCTGGTAATCCAAATTGACGGTAATAAAACCAACATGCTCAAAAAGATCAGGTTTTCGCTCCCCAACGAACGTGCAATAATTGAAGTGAGGTAGCCCCCGAAAATGCCACCGCCAATGGCACCCGCCCCGATAAAACCAAAAACCCGCTTGGCTTCGCGGGGATTAAAAATAATATTGGCCAGAATCCAGAATTGCGAGGAGGAAACAACAGCGAACAAAGCGACCCAAACGTAAAACAGCAACAGGACAACCTGCACCAAAACATTCAAGCGCAATAACACCCCAAATATAAAAAGGCAAACCACCGAGCCAATAAGGGTCCGTACCATGATGTTGCCAAAAGACCGGGTTGACAAAATTTTGGAGTAAAACCAGGAAATCACAATCGCCAAAACCGCCACCAAAATAAACGCCATTGGCAGATAAGAATAGCCAAACGAAGAAAGGAACAGCGAGTTGGCAATAGGCTTTATAATGAGAAGCGTGGTAATAATCAAAAAAACATTGAGCTGCATCAGCAATACCCGCCGATATTCTCCCATTCGAATATCAAACGACTTATTCAGAAAATAAATAAATGCTTCTTTGAAAACGCCGGTTACTGAGCTCTCAAAATTCTTCATCGGTTAGCGATCTTATTTACCTAAAGATAAAGCTTCATCGCATTCGTCCAACACGTCCTCAACAGTATATATTAATTGGCGTAAAATTCTTTCTCCATCATCATCCTGCAGCAAACCCACCAGGATAAAGCGATCATTTTCCCCCCACACCAAAATTGAATCGGCGTGATAGTTTTTCCAAGTGCCAGATTTTCGGAACAACTTGGCATTGGGGCGTATCTTCTCAATTGAGTTAACAAATTTGTGATGAATCTCGGGATCGATCATCATATCCAGCATTTGCTTCGAACGATCGTAGCTAACCAACTTGCCTTGTATCAGCATATAATAAAAACGACAAACCTGGTCAGCGGTCGCAGCATGACTTATTCCTTTAATTGGTTCGGGCACACGTGTGCCTGTTTTGGCATAGCGCTTGCCAACCCACAAACCACCCCCTTGCTCCGGATCGTAAAGTTTGTATTCCGGCGATGTGACTACCTCCCGAATTTTATCGTAGCCCAGCAAATCAATCAAACGTGTGGTTGCCTCATTGTTTGAGCGGCTAATCATCAACCGCATATCATTATGTATTGCCGGCGTTTCTTTCAACTCCCCTTTTTCGAGTGCATCAGCAGTTGCCAGCAAAACGGCAATCTTGGGCAGGCTGGCCGCATACATAATTTCGTCTCCATTAATACTGGCAAAACGAATATTATTTAAATCGCGAAGGTCGACCAAACCAACTGCCATCATTTTATTGTCAATCAACTTTTTCCATTTGCCGTTTTTGTCAATCTCGGCATCGAGCTTTTTCTGCAAATCGCCATCTCGCAATTCCGACAACGGCTTTAGCTCGGTATCTTTTCCCAGCACCAAGGGCAAATTTAAGTTCATGTTCAGGTTGCGCTCCTCCGCTGCACGGTGACCACAGCCCACGAGAACGTTAATGTTCAGCAAAATGAATGTAACAATAATTCGGGCTCTCATACTTCAACTCCTTTTCCAACAACAACACAACGAGTCTTTAACAAACTGACTATTAAAAATATCACACTTCGAAAACCTTCTGAAATCAGCTTCGAAATCGCCTCAAATGTAGTAACAATTCCGAACCCGCAAACTTTTTCAAATAAATTCTTAAACATGAACGAAACACTGATCTACAACCAGATAACAAAACAAAAGGCGGATTTCGACGGAAATTTTTAGCTAAAGATTGTTAACAGAGCTTCCCGATTCTGCCGATTTCTTATTTTCGCCTTCGGATTATGGTATAAAGTATATGAAAATAAGCACCCTAAGAACATTTTTTTTAATCGCCATTGCTCTAGTCTTTCATCTGTCGTCTTCTGCAGCTGATCCGGAGCTCAAAAAGGTGCATTATAATTACCTTACATACTTACCCGAGAACTACGATAGCACACAAGCTAATTTGTATCCGGTTATCATCTATCTGCATGGTCGATCAGTTTCCGGCACTGACTTGAACCGGGTGCGCCGTTACGGACTTCCCTATTTCCTGGACCACGGTAAAAAAATGGACTTTATTGTCGTTGCGCCGCAATGTCCCTGGGGCAAACGCTGGTCGAGCGAAAACTGGCTGGACTCGATGATGGTGGAGTTGAATACCAAGTACCGGATTGATAACGACCGGATTTACCTGACAGGAATGAGCCTGGGCGGATTCGGAACATGGGAACTTGCCAACATGTATCCGAATCGGTTTGCAGCTATTGCGCCCATGTGTGGCGGAGGCAATACTTCCTGGGCCGACAATATCTACCACATACCAACCTGGGTTTTTCACGGAGTGCAAGACCGATTGGTACCCGTTCTGAGATCGGATCAGATGGTGAAGGCGCTGGAAGCGCACCACGCATTGGTTAAATATGACCGATTGACTAAAAAGGGACACGACTTGAGCCGCCTCTTTGATGATAATGAAATTTACAGTTGGTTCGCCCAATTCACCAGGCGACCGTTAAATGAGGAGGATGAAAAATCGCTCAAACCATTGGAGCCGATTTGGGTTACCGAAGTTGAACCTTTGGACAAAATAACACATCCTGATTTTACAGAAACGCCCGAGGGCGGAGTCTTTTAATCCAATTTCAATTTACGCTTCATTGTATTCCGTTTTTGGGGACGAAGGAACGACGAAAATTTACATCCCCATTCTTCACTTATATTAACAGATGGAGATCTAGTTCACTTATTAGTATAGGCCGCCAGCCTTCACTAAATCCAGAAATGATTTTCAACAGCCCCATCAACAGCGCTAATCATATCGAGAGTTATCAACCCGAATCTCACCGCACGACAACAACTTCATTTCCAAGAGATCCGAAAAAATTGCACTTGTTCCTTTTTGCTCCTAATTCCAATTTCTTTTTAAAATAATCGTGGCATTTCACAAACCTCTGCAAAGTTCCCTCGTAGTAACGGACATCAATGTCTTTTAAAGACACAAAGAACTGGTTTTCAAACCAAATTAAACACTAAATTCTTTACTATGAGACACCTACTTTTCTCCCTGTTGTTTCTCGTTGGATTAATTGGCTGTACAACCCAAACTGAGAAAAAAGAAGTCGCCGAAACACCTCCTACTCAAGAAGAAATTATCGCAAGAGGCCGCTATTTAGTATCGAGTATCGGTTGCGAGGACTGTCACACACCAAAAGTGATGTCTGATCACGGTCCGATTCCTGATCCGGAAAATCACTTTGCCGGACACATGGAAGGCGACCTGCGCGACAAAGTAGCCAAAGACGCCTTGTCGAGCTGGCTATTATTCAATATGAGTCTGACCTCAGCCGTTGGACCTTGGGGAATTAGCTACGCTGCAAATATCTCATCTGATGAATCGGGTGTCGGAACTTGGACAGATGAACAGTTTATTCGCGCGATGCGGGAAGGACAATACAAAGGGTTGGAAGGAACCCGCAAGTTACTGCCTCCAATGCCTTGGCAGAACTTTTCGAATTTAACGGACGATGATCTAAAGGCAATGCTTGCTTACCTGAAAAGCACCAAGCCAATTCGAAACGTCGTTCCCGAACCTGTAAGTCCCGCAGATTTCTGACGCTGACAAACCTGAATTCACCACATAACAGATATAAAAAAAGCGGACTCAGCAAGCAATGCTGTCGAGTCCGCTTCAATTTTTAAAGTCACTCTGTATTCAACCAATATTGAGCCGTTCCATGGCATTCGCCGGCTTTGACAGACCGGTGAAACCATATTGCTGATAGAGACCATGTGCATCGGCCGTGCCTAAGCCCAGTCGACTTAAGTTTTTCAAGTCGGGGTGATTGACAATGGCTTCGATTAACTTCTTGCCGATCCCCTTTCCACGATGCTGTTCCAAAACGAAAACATCCATCAACCACCCGAAAACCGAATAGTCTGTCGCTACACGGGCAAATCCAAGTTGGTTTCCGCTTTCATCATAAGCTCCAAAACAGAGGGAGTTCTGAATTGACTTCTGCACAATATCCCGACTTCTTCCCTTCGCCCAATACGAGCGTTCACTCAAGAATTCGTAGATCAGTGAGACATCAAGTTTTGTTTTATCAGTTGAAATGCTAATCTGGTTCATTATTCTTGCATTTGGTAATTTATAATAAGCTGTTGTTTTCTTGACTTCAAATCCCAGTTTAGTTGCCAATTTTGCAGAAGCTGCATTGCCTTCACGACAAGCCCACAGGGGCGTCAATCCATGCTGCAAGCAGTGTTCGATTAGCGCAGAACATGCAATCGGAGCCAGTCCCAGCCTTTGATAATCCTGTTGGGTTTCTATTCCAATTTCCAACTCGTCACCTTCGACAAAAGCCGAAAATGCGGTCGAAACCGGAACACCATCTTTAAGGATCGTGTATCCCAAACCAATTTCAGCAAACTCAGTGGCTCTGCTCCAAAAATTGGACGGCACCACCATTCCTTTCATCTGCTGAAACAGAATTTCATCTGTCCTAGCCAATTGATATTCGCTTTCCGCTGGCTGCATAAACAGCCTGAATTTCGCCGGGTTAAACTGAAAGTTCAACCGCCTATCCTTTTCCACTTCCCCGCCCAACAGATTCTCCAACACGGAATCCCACGCAACAGGAGAAGCTTGCAGCCACTCAGCTTGGTGTCGAAGTTTCTTAGAGTCTAAGAGGTAAGATCTGAGCTTTTGATTGAATGCCTCGTTTTGACTATTGCCCCATAGCAGCAACATGCCGTAGTTGTGCCGAATCAGAAAGGTCGAAGGTCGTTCGGGATTATCGACATAAATCTCGCCGTCAACCTTGCAATTGGCAACCGCCAAAGCAAAAAGATGATTAATCGGCACCTCTTTCAAGCTCGGCAAAACGAGCTTGTATTGAGTCGGTTTCAGTTTATACATTTAGTTGAAATTTTGAATGACCTCTGCAATTCGTTTGATCCCTTCCACAATCTCATCCTCTTTTCTGTGTGCGATCGATAGTCGAAAATGTGCCTTTTCCGGATCCGCCGCGAAAAATCGGCTTCCGGGCGAAACCGCAACACCCGTACCTATCAGCTTCTGATTCAATTCGGCTTCCCTTTCCAGCGGGAAACAAGTCGTCAGCCAGATAAGGTAGCCTCCCTCAGGCCTTGTGAACTGAACCTGCTGCTGCGGAAGAAACTCCCGACAAGCGGCTAATGCTAGCTGCATCCGTTTCCGGTAAGCGCGATGGATTCGCTTTTTGTGCAATTCATAAAATCCCTGATCACAAAAACGGAAAACAGCTGCTTGGGTCAAAGGGCTACCCGACAGGTCTGTTACTTCCTTCATCCGCCTGAGTTTTTCGGCCAAGGTAACCGGCGCCACAATCCACCCAATCCGCAGGCCTGGAAAAAGAATCTTGGAAAAAGTCCCGAGGTAGATGAGCTGCTGCTTTCGATCCATTGATTTTACCGGAAGCACAGCTTTCCCGAAATATTTCATCTCTTCTTCAAAGCCGTCTTCAACCAGCGGAACTCCGTAGCGTTCGCAAATACGAAGCAGGCGTTCCCGGTGCGATTGGGACGTTGAGATCCCCGTCGGATTGTGAAAAGTTGGCATCGAATAAATCAGTTTGGGCTTTTGCTTCCGAAGCGATGCTTCCAATTCATCTAAATTCATGCTCGCCGAGGTCATTGAAATGCCTTGCACCTTTAATCCCAGGTAATTCATCATCGTCAAAGCCGATGCGTAAGTCGGGCTCTCCACAAATACACAATCACCCGGATTTGTCAGCAAACGACAAACCAGTTCAATTCCGTTCTGCATGCCATTGGTCAGGACAATCTCATCGGCCGAAGTATGAATGCCGTGTTGTTTCATCTGCCGGGCCAAAAGCTCGCGCAAAGGCAGGTAGCCCGCCGGATCGCCATATTGCAGAACAGAGGCACCTTCAGTTTGAATTACCGCGTTCATACTCCGTCGAAAATCCTCGACAGGCAGCAAATCGGAATCCGGGCTGAGCGATCGAAAATCAATCAGTCCATCCAACTGTGCCGAAGAAAACAACCGAGTTTGGCTGATCGACATGAAAGCATCCGACAAATGCCCTTCCCAGCCGAAACGATCGACAACAATCTCAGCTTGTTGTTTTACCGGATCGATTCGTTTCCGAACCCTCGAATAGCCGCCCGCGACCGCTTCAATGTACCCGGCAGCCCAAAGCTCCTCGTAAGCACGGTAGACTGTTGCCCGATTCACGCCGACATTTTCGGCCAGTTTACGGGTCGAAGGAAGTACCTCTCCTTCCTTCAGCCCTCCCGACTCAATCAGGCTCCGAATCTGATCAACAATTTGTTCAAACAATGGGTGACGACTCTTCGTATCAATGGTTATTAAAATCATAAGACAAACGTATTCCTATTTTGGACTATCTGAAACAGCCAATTTACACATTTATTCAATAGTCCAATCATGGAATTATGAGGCTAGAACGAGATAAACAGTCTGATTTTTAAACTAATTCCGAACCAGCCTGTTAAGTTACCGTCAATAAATTTACACCTACGGTGCCTGCAAACGAAATAAAACTATCTTTGCGCCACCAATTTTGGATTATTATATGCAGAAGATTAGAAACATCGCGATTATCGCACACGTTGACCACGGCAAAACGACTTTGGTTGACAAAATCATTTACTACTGTAACCTGGTTAAGGATCACGAAAAACGTGAAGACCTGATTCTCGATAACAACGACCTGGAACGTGAGCGTGGTATCACCATTTTGGCGAAGAACGTTTCGGTAACCTACAAAGACGTTAAGATCAACATCATCGATACTCCGGGCCACGCCGACTTTGGTGGCGAAGTAGAACGGGTATTGAACATGGCCGACGGTGTGCTTCTGCTAGCCGATGCTTTTGAAGGTACAATGCCTCAAACGCGTTTCGTGCTATCCAAAGCGTTGGCCTTGGGTCTGAAACCAATCGTTGTTGTTAACAAAGTAGACAAACCGAACTGTCGTCCGGAAGAAGTGCACGAACAGGTTTTCGACCTGATGTTCAGCTTGGACGCGACCGAAGATCAGTTGGATTTCCCAACAATCTATGGTTCTGCTAAAGAAGGTTGGATGACAACCGACCTTGCAACAAAAACCGACAACATCGGACCTCTGCTCGACGCGATTTTGGAACACATCCCTGCTCCGAAGGAAAACCCGGGTACGCCGCAAATGCTGATTACTTCATTGGACTATTCAGCATACGTTGGACGTATCGCGATTGGTCGTATCCACCGTGGTGAATTGAAGGAAGGCATGCAGGTAGCATTGGCAAAACGCGATGGCTCTATCAAAAGAAGCAAAATCAAAGAAATTCATACTTTCAGCGGTTTAGGACGTCAAAAAGTTGAATCGATGCACGATGGCGATATTTGTGCCCTGGTTGGTATCGAAGGCTTCGACATTGGCGACTCGATCTGCGACTTTGAAAATCCGGAACCATTGGATCCGATTGCGGTGGACGAACCAACAATGAGTATGGTTTTCACCATCAACGATTCTCCGTTCTTCGGTAAAGAAGGAAAATTCGTGACTTCACGCCACATCAAAGAACGTTTGGACAAAGAGTTGGAGAAAAACCTGGCTCTTCGTGTCGTTCAAGGCGAATCAGCTGACTCATTCACGGTTTACGGACGTGGTGTACTTCACTTGTCTGTATTGATCGAGACTATGCGTCGCGAAGGTTACGAGCTACAGGTTGGACAACCGAAAGTGCTTTTCAAAGAAATTGGCGGTATCAAATGCGAGCCAATCGAAGAAATGCACGTGGACGTGCCAGACGAGTACAGCGGTAAAGTTGTTGAAATGGCAACCGTTCGTAAAGGTGAAATGCAAAATATGGAACGCAAAGGTGACCGTATTCACCTGGAATTCCTGATCCCTTCACGCGGTATCATTGGCTTGCGTACCAACATGTTGACTGCGACTGCAGGTGAGGCTGTGATGACACACCGTTTCATTGAATACCAACCGATGAAAGGTACTATTGAAGGACGCCAAAACGGATCGTTGATCGCCAAAGAACCGGGAACGACTTTCGCCTACGCCCTGAACAAACTGCAAGACCGTGGTAAATTCTTCATTGGACCACAAACTGAAGTTTACGAAGGTATGGTGATTGGCGAAAACAGCCGTGCCGACGATATCGTTGTTAACGTAACCCAGTCGAAAAAGCTGACCAACATGCGTGCATCTGGTTCTGACGACAAAGTGAAACTGGCTCCTCCAATCGTATTTAGCTTGGAAGAAGCGCTGGAATACATCGGTAACGACGAGTACCTGGAAGTAACACCGGAATCCCTTCGTATGCGGAAAATCTTCCTGAAAGAAGCGGAACGTAAACGCGGTGGTAAAATCAATTTCTAAGAATTGAAACTGAATCATATAGAAAAACACTCTGCAGCATTTGCAGGGTGTTTTTTGTTTTAGGCGGACAGCAACTTCAATTCGCCTCAAAAGTTTCTGCAGTTTCTTGTAAACTTTTGAAATGAATATCGTAAATTGATTATACGTTGACTAAACGTAATGCGCCCGCCGCATTGTAATCTGTGGTATTCTCTAAAAAAGCAGACCCGACTGAGCGAATCAGACGGGCCTGTGTTTTTTATTCGTTTTCATCAATCTCTCCATCTGCGATCGGAGGATCATCATCGAAGTTCTCGTCTTCGTCAAACTCTTCGGTTTCTTCAAATTCTTCCGACGCCAATAAGTCTTCAGTCGTTTCCCGAACCTCTTTTATCGGTTTCAAATGTGGTGGAATATCTTGTGGTTGGTCATCCGAGAAATACGGGAAAACGTCAACAATCGGGCTCAGTGCCATCGAAGTCGTGTGGTAAGGAACCAGGATATAAGAAAGCCCTTCCTCCAAACGTTGGAAAGCTTCTTTGAAATCATCAGCCGCTACCAGAAAGTAGTTGTTAATCTTCTTCTCTTTACCGGCTTTCTCGTCAATTGTCACAATCGCGATACGCGCTTTGTACCAAAACTCACCGCTCTCGGCCGGGAAGATTTCAATGACATTTGATTTCTTGATATTGTCGATCTGGAACTCACCGCGGATAATCTGCTGCATTTGCTGAATGATCCGGGCTTCCGCATCGGTGAACGACACGGCATCAACCAAAAAGGACTCGCCCACTTTCTTCTCGCGACCATCCTGGTCGACTTTCACGTATTTAACTTTTACTTCAAACCAAGTTTGCATGCTATTCTTTTTAAATCAGCTCACAAAGATATTTTCTTTGCCGACTAAGCTCCGTTTTTTCGCCATTAATTCTCCAAAAAGTTGAAGATTCTCTAAGCCCAATTCACTCAAAATTGTGTCGCGCAAAAATAAGTAGCTGAACAGCAGATCAAAAGATTTGCCTGCTTCTGAGGGTTCAGTAAATTAGTAAGGCCATACAGCAACGGACACTGACTATCAACCTAAATACACGACTTATGATTATTGGAGTCCTGAAAGATGCCGAGCCCGAACACCGGGTGGCGCTGATCCCCGAAAACGTGAAATCACTGCTCGCGCGGAAAGTCTCGGTGCTGTTGGAACAAGGCGCCGGAACCAATGCTTTTTACCCTGACGAAAGCTACATCGAAGCAGGTGCAACAATCCTGACGAGAACAGAAGTACTCGAAAAATCGGACCTGCTCGTTCAAATTTCAGAGCCCGACGAAACATTGATTGCCACGCTGAAAACAAACCAGGTTTGGCTGAGCGAGTTCAAACCGCTGTGGCATAAAAATCTTGTCAACGCATTTCTGCGAGCGGGAATTTCGAGCTTCAGCATGGATGCCGTTCCGCGGACGACCCGCGCACAGGCCATGGATGTGCTTTCGTCGATGGCAACCATTGCCGGCTACAAAGCAGTTTTGGATGCAGCCAGCCACCTCCCCTCTTTTTTCCCCATGTTTATGTCGGCCGCAGGTACCATTCGCCCGGCCAATGTATTGATTTTGGGAGCCGGAGTTGCCGGTCTGCAAGCGATTGCCATTGCCCGAAAATTGGGAGCGCAGGTCGAAGCCTTCGATGTTCGCTCTGCCGTAAAAGAAGAAGTGATGAGTTTGGGCGCCCGTTTCGTGGAAGTGGAAGGCGCCAAAGAAGATGCCGCGGCCGGAGGATACGCCATTGAACAAACCGAAGAATATAAACGCAAACAACAGGAAGCCATCGACCAGCATGCTGCAAAAGCAAACGTGGTAATCTGTACGGCTCAAATCCCGGGTCGAAAAGCCCCACTGCTAATTTCGAAAGAAGTCGTTGCACGCATGCAACCGGGTTCAGTCATCATCGATCTGGCTTCATCAACAGGCGGCAATTGCGAACTGAGCGAGGACAACAAATCCGTCGTTCATCATGGTGTCACCATTATCGGCCAATCCAATTACCCGGCACAAATGCCCAAAGATGCCAGCAAAATGTTTGGCAAAAACGTCTCCAATTTCCTCGACCTGCTAATCACCGAAGACGGACAGATGAGCCTCAACTTCGACGACGAAATTGTCCGCGGAACCTGTATCACCCACCAGGGAGAAATCATCAACGAACGTGTCAAATCAGTAATCGACTAAATCATGGAAGCCATATTACAGTTTTTCTTTACTTACAAAGAAGCCATTTTCATTATCGCCCTCTCCGTTTTTTTGGGTATTGAAGTCATTTCCAATGTACCCTCTGTCTTGCACACTCCCCTCATGTCGGGCGCTAACGCTATCAGCGGTGTCATCATCATTGGAGGAATTATTTTGGTTGGACACGCCGATGCCTCGCGCCTTTCGCTCGAACTGGTTCTCGGAATTCTGGCTGTCATCTTCGGCACCCTCAACGTAGTTGGTGGTTTTGTGGTGACCGACCGGATGCTGGAAATGTTTAAAAAGAAGAAAAAATAGGAGGGCACATGAATCAGGTAATCGGAACGCTAAACGGAGCGCCCTTCACGATGGGCGAAACTTTACTGGAACTAAGCTATTTGGTCGCTGCTCTTTTATTTGTTTTTGGGTTGAAGTTGCTTAGCCATCCGGAAACGGCCCGCCGCGGAAACCTTTGGGCTGCCGGGGGAATGTTCCTGGGGATGCTCACGACCTTGCTTCTGCATAAAACCGATAGCGGAACTCCCATTCCCATGGCCAATGTCTGGATTATTTTAGCGGCTATTGGCGTTGGCTCCGTGGTAGGATGGATTGTGGCCCGAAAGATTAAAATGACGGCCATGCCACAGCTGGTTTCGTTTTACAATGCAACCGGTGGTGCCGCCTCCATGCTGGTCGCCCTGCTCGAATTCCCCAACGCGAATATGAGCAACAAAGGATCGGTTTTAGTCACACTGCTGGGGATGATTATCGGCGCCGTTGCATTCAGCGGGAGTATGATAGCTTACGGCAAGCTGGACGGCAAAGTCGGCGACATTCGCTCCGGATTGATGAAATACGTCAATATACTCTTGATGCTCGTCACCTTTGGGCTGGCCATCTGGATGCTCTTCTCTGGCCAAACACCCGCCGACCTGAATTGGGCCATTTACCTGTTGATGGTTCTATCGCTCCTTTACGGTGTTCTCTTTGTTATGCCCATTGGCGGTGCCGACATGCCCGTTGTCATTTCCCTACTAAACAGTTTTACCGGTATTGCTGCGGCCATGGCGGGTTTCATTTACCACAACCAGGCCATGATTTTGGGCGGTATTTTAGTTGGTGCCGCCGGAACAATTTTAACCGTTTTGATGTGTCGTGCGATGAACCGCTCATTGCTGAATGTGATCATTGGAGCATTTGGCGGCGGACCATCATCAGCAGCCAAAGAACAGGGTGAAATGAAAGAAATGACCTTGAGCGATGCTGCCATCCTGATGAGTTATTCTCAGTCTGTAGTGATCGTTCCCGGTTACGGCTTAGCGGTTGCGCAGGCACAGCACGTTTGCCACGAGCTGGACACACTGCTATCCAACAAAGGCGTCAACGTTCGCTACGCCATCCACCCGGTTGCCGGACGCATGCCGGGGCACATGAATGTTTTGCTGGCCGAGGCCGACGTTCCTTACGGACAACTGGTGGAAATGGACGCCATCAACCCCGACATGCCCAATACCGATGTGGTAGTCGTTATCGGAGCCAACGACGTAGTCAACCCAGCGGCCATTACCGATCCGGGGAGCCCCATCGCCGGGATGCCGATTATAAAAGCGCATGAGGCTAAAAACATTATCGTCATGAAGCGGGGACGCGGAAAAGGCTATGCGGGTATCGAAAACGAACTTTTCTTCGGAGAAAAGACGCGTTTGCTATTTGGTAATGCCAAAGACACCCTGCAAAAATTGGTAACCGAAATTAAAAGCTTATAATTGATGCAGCATTTCCATCTTAGTCGATGGAAATGCTGCCTATCAATCAATCTCATCCTATGAAATGTATCCTTCAAACGCCGACAAACAAACTGGACAACAGCATCGATTTTTACTCCAGGTTGAACTTCGAACTGATCGAGCTCAACGAAAAAACCTTGTTTTCCGACGGGAAAGTCATCATTCAGGTGAACCCCGAGCGACATGCACGAGCAGGCCTGAAAATCTGTGCTGAAAGCTGGCGCTCGGTTGCCGATGAGTTGGAAGAACTAACGAATGTCATTCAAACCCCAACAGGTTTTCTGTTAGCCGATCCATCGGGTTGCAAAATCTATTTAGAAGAATGCTACACGCCCCTCAACTACGATTTGTCGTCCATCCCACCTTCAGTGCTGGGCAACTTCTCTGGCCTGAGTCTTGAAACAACTGATTTCAAAAAGTCGGCTGCCATTTGGCTGAAACTGGGTTTCAAAATTGTCGCCGGATCACCCGAACACGATTGGATTAGCTTGATCGGGCACGATGGATTTGTTGTATCGATCCTAAAAATCCTGAGTTGTCCGCACCTTTTCTATAATCCATCAGTCAGTTATTTCAACGGAACCGAAAACCCGAAAATCATTCAAAGGATACGCGATCTCGGTGTTCCTATCCAGGAAGAAATCACCGTTTTTAACGACCAGGGAATTGTCGACAACATTATCATTGTCGATCCCGGTGGCGTGGGCTTCTTCATTTTTAGCGACTAAAGAGGGTAAAAAAAGCCCAATGAAATCATTGGGCTGAATATTTCCTTTCGAATAAGCTACTTACTGTATAACGGACTTCTCTTAATCAGATATTGCAAGGTGGCCTGGTAAGCATCTTCTGTTTGCCAAAACGACCGTCGCGCCTGAGACGAGATGTTCTGTCCGTCGCTGGTGTATATTTTCACATCAACCTGCGTTTCGAACTGCTCAGTTGACGAACTGGAACTGCTGGAATAAGTACTTTTCTTGTTTTTTTCATCATTCTTCTTGGTTTCCGTACTCGTACTACCATAGTTTGTAGTGCCTTTGTAATCAACCAATATTGATCCCACAACAACGTATTCAGCACCTAAAATCTGGCAAAGTTCCTCCGGCAAAAATCCATCTATATTGCTGTGATCAATCCCTTGGCGAGCCAAATATGCATTGGTTTTCAACGGATCCTGAAGCGTGAAACGCGGGGCAAATTTGAGCAACAGGTTGTAACAATCAGACTGGACCTTTTTACTCAGCTTTTCATCCTTAGCGCCACCTTCACCGATGTACGAAAATGGCAACACTGCAACCAAATTTCGCTGAATATCCATCCCTCCTTGATCTGGCGCCGCAGCTTCTACAGTACTCACTTCATTGAATACCTGTGTTCGGCCGCTCGCAAATTGAATCTTGTTGATATCTGCCTTCTTCACGGAATAAGTCAACGTCTCGCCTTCGTATACGAATTTAACTTCGTCTCCTTCAATCGCTGTGACTTTCCCTTTCATTTCCTCGCCATTCAACTTCGTAATAATGTCTACAGATGACTGTGCAGAAACGGTCGCGGTAAAACCAGCGACCAAAACGAAAATAAAAAATATCAGAATCGCATTTTTCTTCATGTCTTTCATTTTAATAATTTCATATTCCTCAGTAAATTACAAAATTAGCGACAACAAGTCAACGCTTTTCGACGTAGCAAGATCAAAAAGTATCTATTAAACGACTACTAATTTTCATTTTAACGCTAACTGTAAAAAACGAATTATGAAACAAAACATGGGTGTTGCGGACAGATTGATCCGCGTAGTTATTGCAGCAATCATTGCTGTACTTTATTTCACAGGAACGATCTCCGGCACAATTGGTATTATTTTATTGATTCTGGCGGCAGTTTTCGTCCTAACGAGTTTAGTTCGTTTTTGCCCCCTTTATAAGCCAATGGGAATAAACACATCAAAAAAGAAAGCATAAACGCCACGCTGTAAAAGAAAAGATCCGGCACTTTGAAAAGGCCGGATCTTCTGTTCGGATATTTTTGTAATCGATCTAATTCTCGGAAACAGACTCGTCAGCGACAGGTGCTTCTTCAACAACTGCTTCTTTTACCGGAACGTTCTTGAGGGTCTCAACCATGAAATCCCAGAATTTCGCAACCGATGGGATATTTACTTTCTCATCAGGCGAGTGCGGGAAGCGAATTGTCGGACCGAAAGAAATCATATCCCACTTCGGATAAGTACCTCCCAAGATTCCACATTCCAGCCCGGCATGAATGGCTTTAATCTCCGGGATTTTACCATACTTCTGCTCGTAAACCGCTTGCATGGTTTTCAGAATTGGTGATTCCATATTCGGGTTCCAGCCCGGGTAAGCTCCGCTGAATTTCACCTTAGCACCAGCCATTGAGAAGAGGGCTTTCATGCGTTGTCCGAAATCAGCTTTCACACTGTCGATGGAACTACGCATCAGGAAAGCCAATCTGATTGTTTTGTGTTTCGCGTCGGATTTCACAACGGCCAGATTAGACGAGGTTTCCACCAGCCCCGGCATACTGTCTGACATCCGAATGACACCGTTCGGGCAAGCCAAAATCGATTTGGTCAGACGCAACTGCGTGCGCTTGTCAATCAACTTCGAGATCACATCTTCCGGCTCAAGGACAATCTTCATATCCGGTTCTCTCAGCTCAAATTCAGCCTTGATTTCCTTTTCGAGTTTTGCCACCAACTTGGTCAGCTTGTCCCATTTCTTCTTTTTCACTGCCAATAAGCCAAATGCCTCACGAGGGATCGCATTCCGAAGGCTTCCGCCATCAATGCTGATCAGTCGGGCACCGCACTTCTCAAAGGCCATGTTCAGGATACGGAAAAATACTTTATTGGCATTTGCCCGTTGCAGGATGATATCCATACCCGAGTGGCCGCCTTTCAGACCAGTCACGCTCAACCGGCCACCGATGAAATTCTTCGGCATTTCCTTCTTCTTGAATTCAAACTCGACTGTCAGGTCTTCACCGCCGGCACAGCCAACGTACAATTCGCCTTCGTCTTCCGAGTCGGTATTCAGCATGATTTCACCTTTCATGACACCGGCTTTCAGCCCTTCGGCACCGTCCATGCCGGTCTCTTCGGTTGCAGTAAACAAAGCCTCAATCGGCCCGTGTTCCAACGATGTGGAAGCCAATACGCCCATAACAGCCGCTGCACCAATCCCATTGTCGGCACCAAGCGTTGTGCCATTGGCTTTCACCCAATCCTCGTCGATGTAAGTCTCGATTGGATCGGTTACAAAGTCGTGTTCCTTATCGCTGTTTTTCTGCGGCACCATATCCAGGTGAGCTTGAAGAATCACACCTTTTTTGTCCTCGAAACCGGGAGTTGCCGGCTTGCGGATGATGATGTTTCCTGCTTTATCTTTCGTTGTTTCCAACCCCAGGTTCACGCCAAAGTTGTAGACGTATTCCTGTACTTTTTCTTCGTGATGCGATGGACGCGGAATTTGCGTCAGCGCATAGAAATTTTCCCAAAGCGCCGTGGGCTCGAGCTTGCTAATTTCGTTACTCATTGGGTTTCAAATTATTTTATATTTTCAGACTGCCAGATTCTCAGATTACCGGACAAGACTTATCACCATCTTCCAAACTGGCTCAACAATTTAGTTCCGTACATTCGGAACTAACAATTCAACATTTTCACTCAAATCCGGTTCAGATTATTTTGTGCTTATACTTTTAATCGCACCTGTTTCGGGGTGAAAGAGGATATGATGGGTTCCATCGAGCAATTCTTCGGGAACGGATAAAACAGTTCCATACTGCGCAATATCCAAACGGGTGAAGGCCATCAGGCTGACACCATTCATCAGTCGCAGCTCAGCCTTGCCTGGTGTTCGGTAATAAACTTCGCTCGAACTTGCCGCTGTCGACTTCAATTTGCTTTGCGATGCAGCCAAGCCATCCAGTTTTTTCAGCTCAATTTGCATCGGCTTTCCACTTAAATCGGTTTTTGGAAGCACCCCTTTGGTATCCGAGAAACGGAAAACCACCTCTCCCGAGGCCGAATTATTGTCGGGAATGAAATCGAAGGTATAGTGATAAGTCCCGGTGTAGCTTTTTCCAATGAACAGCGAAACGTATTCGTCTTCGAGCTTGCCCAGTTCTTCAACCATCACATTGTAGGCTTTGCCATCAGGTAATTGCTCATCGTATCCGTTCGCCAATGTTTTGAAACGACGTTTGCGCAACTTTGTTACCGTGTGGGCAGCTTCCTGCGCTTTTTCCTGCAAAGTTTTCGCAACCAGCACATTTCTGGAAGTCGAGTCCGGTTTCTCGAAGAACGGATTCATCGACAAATCTTTAAATGGGAAATCAGGCACAGGTTGATCTTCCAGGAACGTTGTTACGGGGGCAGCCATCGCTGTCGATTCTGACTGTGCATTAATTCCGGCAATGACTCCTTCCGGCGTTAAGCTAACCAAAGCTCCGGCCCAACCTTTGGCTTTGTAAACGCAATCCGGATCCGGCTCGCTGAAAGTTTCCACCTCCACTCCGGTAATTGTCCATTGTTCGCGATCGGCCATCGGCGCATTCTTCAATCCCAGCATCGCTTCGGCAAATTGGGCATATGGCCCGGCAAAAAGCTTCTCCCGGGTTGCCGTTACGTGTATCCGGATTCCTGTTCGCGGGAGGCTGTAAACGACTCCGTCAGTCATTGCGGGAGCCGTATTCTTATCGCTTCTTTGTGCCTCGGTTTGCAGGCAAATACCAGCGAGCAGAAAAAATAAAATGAATCTGAATTTCATGGTCTTCGTGTTTAATTTCATGGTTCTGTTCTCTTTGTTTTCGATCAAGAGAAATTTGAAAAAGGATTTTTAATCTCAGAATACTAAAATTTTCATTTTAACATTCGGCGAACCCAAAAGTAATGAATCGGGAATCAAATGCGCTATCAATTGATTTAAAATTGTCGGTCATTCGCTTTCGCCTATCAGCGAAAATCCTGTCAATCGTCATCCCCTGCCCTTTTACAATCTAATTTATTCAAAAGTCTTTTAGTTGACAGAACGCCTTCCCTAGGTTTTCAGTGATGTCTCCCGCGATCAACGACTCGTATCCATACGATTGGGCTGCCAGGTCACCAGCAAGGCCGTGCAACCAGACCGCCAATAAAGTAGCTTCCACCGCCGTGTAGCCTTGCGCCAACAGCCCCAAAACAATACCGGTCAGCACATCACCGCTACCGGCGGTGGCCATTCCCGGGTTGCCGGTAGTGTTGAAACAAACGTTACCATCCGGAAAGCTCACACTGGTAAATGCGCCTTTCAACGCGACTACGACTTTGTATTTTTGAGAAAACTCCCGCTGCAATTGCAATCGCGTGTACGAATCGGCAAAAGGCCCGACCAGCCGCTCAAACTCTTTTGGGTGTGGTGTCAGCACGGTATGTTCGGGCAACAGCTCGTACCATTCCGGGTGAGCAGCCAGAATATTGATCGCATCGGCATCGATCACCAATGCCCCAGGTTTTGCCAACAACAATTCACGCAACGCCCGCTGCGAGTTTGGCTTTGTGCCGATTCCGGGCCCAATACCAACTGCCGAAAACTGCTCTAACTTCGGAAACTCGGTGAACATCAAATCCGAAGCGTCGATGGAGCACATGGCTTCCGGAACGGCCGTCTGGAGAATCGGCGCACCCGAGTGCGGCACATGCGTGGTCAGTAAACCCGTACCGGAGCGCAAGCAAGCTTTTGATGCCAACACGGCGGCTCCCATTTTTCCGTAGGCTCCGGCAATCAACAAAGCATGCCCGTAGGTTCCTTTGTGCGAAAAGCGCGCGCGACTCTTCAGCTTCCCCGCTACAAAACCAGCGGAAGCAAAACCATAGGGCGTTTCGAATTTGGATATGGCTTCGGGGTGAAGACCAATCGGCAGCACCTCCCATTCGCCCAAAATGGCTTCGTGTTCAGGAAAGAAGAAACTGAGTTTCGGGAACTGGAAAGTGAGCGTGAAGTTGGCCCGGATAACATGATCCAGATTATTGCTTGAATTGTCTTCTGCAAACAAACCACTCGGGATATCGATTGCCAGAATTTCGGCCGAAGAATGATTCAAATAAGCAACGAGTTCAGCGGCAACTCCCTCCAACGGCCGATTTAAGCCAGAGCCAAATAAACCATCAATGATCAAAGCGCCGGATTCAACTTCAGGGAAATCGCTTTCAACCTGCATATACGAAACCCCAACTTTGCCTTGTTCTTTCAAACGCTCTTCATTTACCTCCGGTGATCCTTTCAGCGGCTTTCCAAAGTCGAGTATGAAAACGGAGCAGGAATAATCGTATTCAGCCATGAGACGCGCAATGGCCAGTGCATCGCCGCCATTGTTGCCTGGACCAACGAAAAACAAAAGCTTCCGTTCGTTCGAAATGCGCTGAATCATCCAGTTCACGATTTGCAGCGATGCCCGTTCCATTAAATCGATATCTGCAATGGGTTCATTTTGGATGGTAAATTCATCAATCGAAGCAATCTGTTTACTTGAAAATATCTTATTCATAAAATCTCGCTTTAAACTTTTTTGCAGCCTTTCTGCGTCCTGTTGATCTGAATCCCAATTGCTGAAACCCCGAAGAATAAAACCGAATATTTCTATCAAAATTCAGAAAATTATCTCGAAATTCGAACATTATACGGCAGAAGAATGTCAAAAGCATGACAAGATTCAACAAATTGTTTATCGATAATTGATACTTTTGCTGGCTATAAAACAAAATTATTCGGAAAATATGAGTGTAGATAAGAACAAAGCTTTCTTTGGACATCCACTTGGTTTGTCAACGCTGTTCGCCAGTGAGATGTGGGAACGGTTCAGTTACTATGGCATGCGTGCCTTGCTGGTACTTTTCCTGACTGCAACATTCGCCTCCGGCGGATTTGGAATGAACGAACAGGATGCCTTCACCATTTATGGTATTTTCACCGGTTTGGTTTATGTGACTCCAATTATCGGCGGTATTCTGGCCGACAAGGTTTTGGGGCAACGTAAGTCGATTTACATCGGTGGCTTGACAATGGCAACCGGACAGTTCCTGCTGTCGGCAAGTGCGTGGATCCACGGAAGCGATGTTGATTTGGAATTCCGACAAACTTTATTTTATGCAGGTTTGGGTATTCTGATTGCCGGTAACGGCTTTTTCAAACCCAACATCTCGACGATGGTTGGTGAATTATACGACAACAACGACCCACGCAAAGATGGTGGTTTCACCATTTTCTACATGGGGATTAACCTTGGAGCATTCCTGTCGCCGCTGGTAGCAGGTAAGCTGGGGGAGCAAGTTGCATGGCAATACGGGTTCCTTTCAGCCGGTGTCGGTATGGTGATCGGAACCATTTGGTTTTTCCTGCGCAGTCATACGCTGGGGCACATTGGTATGCCTCCGAAAGTAAAAGCTGAACGCGTTCGTTTGGTTGTGAAAGACTGGTTCGGCATTCTCACTTACTGGGGATGTGTTGTCGCACTGATTTTCGGTGTAATCCTCGGATGGAGCGCACTTCCATCAATGGTAACAACCATCATTATCTACGTACTTGCGATCGGTGGTGTCCTCATTCTGGCAACAAATATCTTCAAAGGCACATCGGGTAAAGCTGAATGGTCAAGAATTGGTGTAATCCTCATCCTGGCTTTGTTCAACATTTTCTTCTGGGCCGGATTCGAACAAGCTGGTACAACATTTAATATTTTTGCCCGCGACAATACTCAGCGTATGATCGGTAGCTGGGAAATCCCGGCAACCTGGTTCCAATCGATCAACGCGATCTACATCGTTATTTTTGCACCAATCTTCAGCGTGCTTTGGACTATTCTGGACAAACGCAAACTGAATCCGAATACACCGATGAAATTTGCCTGGGGTATGATTTTCCTCGCAACCGGTTTTGTGGTAATGGCTTTAGCCTTTACTCGTTCAACACATGGCGACGCTGTTCGTTTGGTTAGCCCGCTTTGGTTATGCCTGGTTTATATGCTACACACATTCGGCGAACTTTGTCTTTCTCCAATCGGACTTTCAATGGTGACCAAATTATCGCCTCCGAAACTTGTATCTACCATGATGGGAATCTGGATGGGATCGTTTGCTGCAGGTAACTTCGTGGCTTCGCAAATGAAAGCAATCTCGCTTAAATTGCAAGAAGCGATGGGTGCTGACATCCAGGTATTCTGGATGATTGCCATCCAGTCGGCTATCATCGCTGTTATCCTCGTTATTTTATCACCGTGGCTGAAGCGCATGATGCACGGTATCAAATAAGAAATCGCTCAACACACTGCATACAAACCCGGTCCAATTCGACCGGGTTTTCTTTTTCCACTAAACCTGATCTACAACAGCATAAGTCGAACAAGTAGATTTTTCGCGTATATTTATTTCAAACATTTGTCCGTTTAATCTAAAATTAAGACTTATGGCAAAAGTGGTTGTTCTCGGTGCCGGAATCTCGGGCCACACCGCCGCATCGTTCCTCAAAAAGATGTTGGGAAAAAAGCACGAGGTTGTTGTTATTTCGCCAAACAGTTATTACCAGTGGGTTCCTTCAAACATATGGGTGGGCGTTGGCCGAATGACTGTTGAACAGGTTCGGTTTCCGCTAAAAAAAGTATACGACAAATGGGGTATAATCTTCAAGCAAGCCAAAGCATTGGAGTTTTATCCGGAAGGCGATTCGCAGTCCGAGTCTCCCTTTGTTACGATTGAATATGTTGCAAACGAACAAAAAGGTCAACACGAAAAGGTAACATACGATTACCTGGTCAACGCCACTGGCCCAAAATTGAACTTCGATGCAACGCCGGGACTAGGCCCCGGAAAGTTCTCATATTCCGTTTGTGCATACGATCATGCAGCCCATGCCTGGGAAGCGTTGCACAAAGCGATGGAGGCCATGAAAGCCGGTAAAAAGCAGCGCCTGCTAATCGGAACCGGGCACCCAATGGCCACTTGTCAGGGTGCAGCGTTTGAGTATGCGCTGAATATTGCTTTCGAACTGAAACGTGCAAAACTAAGCCATATGGCTGAAATCACCTGGATTTCCAACGAATACGAATTGGGCGATTTCGGCATGGGTGGCGCCTTTATCAAACGCGGCGGATACGTCACTCCAACCAAGGTCTTTACGGAATCCGTGCTAACCGAAAATAACATTAAATGGATCAAACGGGCTGGCGTAACAAAACTGGAAGAGGGCGTGGCACATTACGAGACTCTGAACGGCGAACAAAAAACCGCGGAGTTTGATTTTGCCATGTTAATTCCGGCATTCAAAGGACAGGATTTCAAAGCATTCTCGAAAACCGGCGACGACATCACGTCGAAGGTATTTGCCGCAAACGGATTCATGAAAGTAGACGCCGATTACACCCCTCGGGACTATGAAGACTGGAGCATCGCAGACTGGCCCCAAACCTACCAAAGTCCCGCTTACCCGAACATGTACGCCACCGGCATTGCTTTTGCGCCTCCTCATGGAATCTCAAAACCTATGAAAAGCCCTTCAGGTCTTGCCATCACTCCAGCACCTCCAAGAACCGGCATGCCATCGGGTGTTACAGGCAAGATTGTCGCTCAAAATATCTCACACTTCATCAAGCACGGCGGAACAGAACACAAACATACCGCGAGCATGGGACGGATGGGTGCTGCCTGTATTGTCTCGGCGGGCTACAGCATGACAAAAGGCCTGGGTGCTACGATGACCGTTTCACCGATTGTGCCCGACTGGCAGCGATTCCCCGACTGGGGACGCGATATAAAAGCAACTGTGGGTGAAGTTGGTCTGGCCGGCCACTGGATCAAACTTTTCCTGCACTACATGTTTATTCACAAAGCCAAAGGCTACCCGTTCTGGTGGCTTCTTCCAGAATAATTAAAACAGACAACCATGGAAAATAAAAAAGAAATAAAAGCTTACAAAGACGAGTTTTACCCTCCGGTTCCGACCAAAGCAACTAAATACTGGCGTACGAATTTCATCTACCAGATATACAAGTTTTTGAGGCTGAACTACAAGATTATGAGAATTGTAGTGAAAGGCCATTCTTAGTTTTATGGATTTATACTGAAAAAGGGGCATCAGATTTCTGATGTCCTTTTTTCCGGGGAAAATCAGTCCACGCAAAGCCGCGAAGCAGCAAAGCTGTTCGTTACTATTCTATTGAGCAGCTACGAATTGAAAACCTGACAAATTGTGACAACAGCACAACAGTCTTCCGGAAAACATGCAACTTTCATCCCTTTTGGTATCCTGCCAGAATCATGATCTTTTTTTCTAAAACCCATTGATGGAATTATAAAAACGCAACTGCTTTTCGAGCACTTCTACTTTTTCCATTTTGAATCCCTTTTTTGCAGCATGCTGCAAGGGTTGGCTGTAAATCGCATCAATCTCCATCGGGCGTTTGAAGTCGTAATCCAGTTTCATACTCGGTGCGTAGGGTGTCATTTTCGCCGTCATTTCGATCATCTTATCAGCGAACTCCCGCTTCAGCGAAACACCGCAAGCATTGGCTGCATCAATCACCTCGTACATCATCTCATGGGCCAGTTTCCGGCTCGAGTCCACGTTCATGATTCGATCTGTTGTTGAATTCAGAACAACCGTCAATCCGTTGAAAGGAACATTCCATACCAACTTCTGCCAGCGGGCAAAATACAGATCTTCTGCAATCTGGCAAGGCACTCCTGCCTGTTTAAAATCTTCTCCAACCTTTTCCAACACCGACTTGTCTTTCAAATTATAGGATCCTAAGATTAGTTTACCCAAATCGAGGTGATGAATGTGGCCGGGACCAATTTTATTGGAACAAATGAAAGCCAGGCCACCTGCAATTTGAATATCCGGCATCATCTCTCTCAGTTCATCTTCAATCCCCAAACCGTTTTGGATCAAAATGACGACACTATTCTCATGCAGCAAAGGCTGAAGAAGCGACTTCAGAAGCCCGTTATTGGTTGTTTTCAGACATACCAAAACTACGTCTGCTTTCGGCATTGAGCTGGTCGAATTGTAGGCTGCGACCGGCTTGAGCAAAAAATCACCGGAAACGGAATCCACACGCAAACCCTGCTGTTTTACCTGCTCATAATCCGAATTAAAAAGGAAGTCAACCTGTTTACCTGCTTCAGCAAGTTTCCCGCCATAGAAACCTCCTAAGGCCCCTGTTCCAACTACTGCATAACGAAGATCCATCATGTCATTTAATTTTACACAAAATTAGTCGCCACCTGTCGCAATGCCCAACCACAAACTGCAAAATTAATGGTTCGTAACACAAACTTATCGCCATAAAAAAAGGGAGCCCATCGGACTCCCTTTCATATATCTCAAATTAATCGAAATTAATCAGCAATAGGTTTCATCGGATCTGCACCTAACGAACCTTTCAATTCATCCAGGTATGAAGGGCTACTAACCGATTCCAGTTTCGTTTTGGCCAACGCTAATTTTGAAGGCAAGTCCAAACGAACAGCTGTTGCGGCGAAGTTTTTGCGGCTCAAAATATCTTCGATATAAGCCACGTTTTTCGTCCACAATGCAACATCGCGTTTTTGTTTTTCAACCAGGCGAGCTTTGTACCAGTCACTGCTCAAAACAGCTTCAGGTGTAAACATTTCGCGAATTTCCGGATCATTGCGGTCTTTTCCTTTGTAAGTTCCGTCGATCATGATGTGTACCAACGCTTTCAACGGTGGGCACAACAGCTCAACAGATCCGTCCTTGATCAAACCTTCGGCCACACGTTTTTGAGTGATTGAAAGGTTGTCGATTGACGCAACGAACATTTCCATATCCTGCAATTCAGGACGCAACATGTCTTCGCTGAATACAGCATCCGGTTTACTGAAGATACGAGCCATGAAGTTCTTCACGAATTTCACGGTAATCCGGTAACCCAACAAGCTGGCGTCTACTTTGCGACCTTTGTAGTCAAAGTCTTCCACTTTTTCCATGTAACCGTTTTCGATCAGGAATTTCGGATCGCGTTCTTCAACAGACATACGACACCAGATTTCCGGGATCAACAAGCTCACGTCGTGATCAACTTTGTATTTTGGTCCAACGTAACCGGCAGCAGTACTGAAACCACCGTATCCGGTCAGGATGTACGACAGGAACGCGTTGTTCAGGTCGGTTGACGGCAACAGGTTGTTGAACGGTCCTTTGGTCAAAGCACCTTCTGAACCGAAACCGGTTGTAGATGGAGATTTACCAGTGATTGAACACATGAAATCGATGAACAATTCTGGTAATTCCTGGTAGTGGATCGGGCTGTAAACGGCCAACGGCGGAACGTTGTTCTCAGGCTCGGCCGGGTTATTCCGACGTCCTGGCAATACAGCGTTAACCGGTTGGTACAACGGTTGATCCAGCGGAATTTTGCGGAAGATACGTGAAGTAATCTCACCAACATATTTTTCCATCGGGTCTACCAGGTCAGGACGCGTTTGCAGGTATCGTGGGTTTTTCGACGGCTTACCATTCACCAAACGCGGTTCAGACGGAACCACCAAATATTCAGGAGAATCACTCTCCAGGAAGTTATTGATAATATCTTTTACAGGCTGTGTGTACAATTCGAAACCAATCGCATCGTCCTTGATTGCTTGTACTTCAGCGCGAGTCAACGGTTGGAAGTTCGATGTAAATGTACCCGGGCTCGACAGGTCTTTTTCGCCTTGTTTGTCGTATCCTTTGATGATACAGTCATCAGGACGCTGGAACAAACGAGCCTCACAGTTTTTCACGATTTTAACGCTCGGGTTTTTGTATTCCGGGTTCAGTTTCGGAAGTTTCGCCGCACTCAATACAATTGAAGCAGTGATGTCATCTTCAACCTGAACTTTTGCTGATGGGTTGAAATCCTGACGCATCAGGAAGATCCGCCATGAACCATCTTCTTCGTGACCAACACGTAAGTAGTTCGACAGCAATTTGCTGCTTTGGAACTTCAACTCGTTACCCGGTGTACCATTGATTTTGTCAACCGAGAAAAATTTACGCCAGTCAGCATCCCATTCTTCTGTAAAGTTACCTTTGATAACGTAAATCAACACTTTGATACGTTGTGGCAACGAAGTCAACCAGTCGTTGTATTCGTCTGTATAAAGTTCTGACGGAGTCAACAATTTGATTACAGATCCCAATGAACGACGCGGGCTCAAAATGTGACGTGGTTTGTTAACCGAATAGTCTGCAGGAACTTTAAAACGTTTTGAAAAGTCGTGAGCCATGATTTTTTCAACCATGTCCAGGTCTTCGTTCAAATCGCCAACGATGTACGATCCTTGAATCATCGCATCTTTGATCGATTTTGAAATTTCCGATTTACCACCACCAGAAACGGTACATGGCTTGTGGCACAAAGTTCCTTCAGCGTATGTTCCGGTCAGGTGCCACTTCGGTCCTTCCAAACGTTTTTTCATTTCAATCCGATAACCGTTCGGATAGATATAGTATTTGTATGGCAACAGTTTGATTGACTTTTTCTCTCCACCTTGTTTCCAGCTGATAGACTGGCTTGACAGGTCGAAAACAGCATCTTCCGGCACATACAGTACATTCGAGTGATTTTTATCGATCGCATAACCTTCCGGTTGCAGATCGATCAGGTCGGCAAACTGGTAAATGAACGAAGCGAAGTTCATTCCGTTTGCAGGAATACGTTCGTCCAGGTAGCATTTTTCACCCAGGTTGTAGCTACGGTAAGCAATCGCACCACCAGCGTGTTCTTCTTCAGCGTAACCAAACAGGTTAGCCGAGTAGCTGATCATGGTTTTCACTTCTTTTTTACAGTAACCGTAGTAGTTGTCGGCGATGATCGTGATAACAACACCACGCTCGTCACGGCAAGTAATTTTGAATGCGCTGCCGTCGTTGTATTTTTCGTCTTCCGACTTCCAGCACATGCTGTCGCGACGTTGACGTTCGGTTGCATTGTCGTAATGCGGCAGACCCAATTCTTTCTTCGTCAACTGAGTCAGGTGAGTCGCCAGGATCACACAGCCAGTGTGGCCGGTCCAGTTTTCAGGAGCCAGAGCTGCATCGTTTTCCGGCAAGAAAGGATCGCCAGCGTTTCCGAAGATAGACTCAACGAAATCGAGGTTAGAAACCAGTGAACCCGGTGCAAGGAAAGCAACTTCCATAGATTTTTCGCGGATGACTCCCGGCACTTCAGGCACAACGATCGGACGCAACATCAGGCTTACAAACAATTCAGCCGGTTGTTCCAGATTTGCAGTAAATGGCAAACGCATTAAATCTTTAGGTGGATTCAAAGCAGCTTGCAACAACTTTGTGAACGTTGCTTTTGGCACTGCTTTTTTATCATCAGGAATTGGCAAACCGCCTTCGACCACGTGGAAAACACCTTTCGTAGTACGACGGTCTTCCTTCGGGTTGTTCAAAACTCCCTGAGCTGTACGGTAAGTTTTAATGATGTCGGTCTCGTGATAATCTGCTCCCGGAGGAATAGAAATGATACGAGCCAAACCGTAACGGTCAAGGATGAAAGGATTCTCAGGCCAGTTGATGGAATTATCACCCGGAACATCACTTAGGTACGAATCCAGGAATTCCCGGATACGCGTGCCCATCGGCGACGTATTATTGGATAACAAACGTGATTTGATGTTATAGTTATTCAATAAGGGTTTTGCAATTTCGATTAAATCTGTTTTGATTCCGGTATTGCAAGTGGGATAACCATCGGCTGCCAGTTTCAGGTTGATGTATTGGATCTTCTTTTTCTCTGACACCTCTGGCTCATTCAGTTCCAAGCCAATTCCAAAGGTTCTGTTTACAGTCATGGTTTTTGTTTTATAATGATTGATATGATTTGTATCATCAGGAATAATGTCCAACTCAGTACTTACTTCAGAATTCCGGGGTGAAACCTAGTATTTGAACTACGTTTTCGAATTGGATAAGTTCCTAATGAGTGAATGAAAGCCATTTTTACTTTCGCCCACCAAAAATAGCTGAAAAAAAATGCCACGGGAGGTTTGTCTCCCTCCCGCAAATAAGCTTAACACAAAAATTACACCGCCCTAACAGTTGTAATTATATACCTATTAATAGCTTTCGGCGTGCGTCTCAGTGCTTCACATCGACCAATGCCGAATCGATTATTTTTCCAACAATATCTTCGTCGAGCAGGGTACTGATGTCGCCTAAATTGGTGGCATCTCCCTCGGCGATTTTACGCAGAATTCGACGCATGATTTTTCCACTTCTGGTTTTGGGCAAACCGGGAACCAATTGAACCAAATCGGGTCGGGCAATAGGCCCGATGATTTTGCTAACCCCTTCTTTGATACTTTTACGAATCCCTTCTTCACCACCGGTGGATAGAATGGGACAGACAACGAAAGCGTAAATTCCTTGTCCTTTAATGGCGTGCGGATAACCCACAACTGCCGACTCGTTAACAAGCGGGTGCTCATTGATGGCATTTTCAATTTCGGCGGTACCCAAGCGGTGACCGGAAACATTGATTACATCGTCAACGCGTCCCAAAATCCGATAATAACCATCTTCATCCCGACGAACGCCATCGCCGGTGAAGTAATAGTTTTTGAAACTGGTGAAGTAAGTATCCCGAAACCGATCGTGATCTCCCCAAATTGTCCGTGCCATTCCCGGCCACGGAAACTTGATACACAAATTTCCTTCAACCGAATTTCCTTTCAACTCCTTGCCTTCATTATCGACAATAACAGGAAAAACTCCGGGCAGTGGCAACGTAGCAAAAGATGGTTTTGTTGGAGTAATCCCTGCTAATGGAGAAATCAGCACACCTCCGGTTTCGGTTTGCCACCATGTGTCAACAATCGGGCACCGGTTTTTCCCAACATGGTCGTGATACCAGTGCCAGGCGTCTTCATTAATTGGTTCACCGACCGTTCCGAGTACTTTCAGCGAGTCCAGCCTCTTCCCTGCCAAATACTCGTTACCAAGCGATAATAATGAGCGGATTGCTGTTGGAGCCGTGTAAAACTGATTCACTTGGTGCTTGTCCACAATATCCCAAAAACGACCGGCATCGGGCCAGGTAGGAATACCCTCAAACATGAGCGTTTGAGCACCGTTCAGCAACGGGCCATAAACAATGTAGGAATGGCCGGTAATCCAGCCAATATCGGCGGTGCAGAAATATACATCGCCGCGACTGTACTGAAAAACATTGCGGAACGTATAGGCCGTGTAAACCATGTAACCTCCAATGGTATGTAAAATACCTTTTGGTTTACCGGTTGATCCCGATGTATATAAAATGAAAAGCGGATCTTCTGCATCCATTTCCTCAGCCGGGCAATATTCATCCTGTCCATCGATGATGTCGTGCCACCAAATGTCGCGGCCCCCGACCATTTGAATATCGCATTTCGTGCGTTTTAACACAACAACCGATTCAACAACCGGGCATTGTTCGATCGCTTCATCAGCTATTTCTTTCAAAGGTGTGATTTTGGATCCACGATAGCCACCATCTGAAACCAATACGACTTTAGCACCTGCATCGTTGATACGATCGGCCAGCGACTGCGCCGAGAACCCGGCAAAGATGACGGAATGAATGGCGCCAATCCGGGCACACGCAAGCAACGCAATGGCCAGCTCGGGAACCATTGGCATGTACAAAGCCACCCGGTCGCCTTTCTTCACGCCCAAACTTTTCAAGGCATTTGCAAACTTATTGACCTCGACGTAAAGCTGCCTGTACGTAAGCGAAATAGCCTGCTCATCTGCATCATTGGGCTCCCAAATGATCGCCGTATTGTCGCCATGGGTGTATAAATTCTTTTCAAAAATACTCTCTGTAATATTCAGCTTCGCACCAACAAACCAGTTGATCCGGGGTTCTTCAAAATTCCAATCGATTACCTTATCCCAGCGTTTCCGCCAATACAGACATTCAGCCTGTTGTTCCCAAAAATCTTCCGGATTTGAATAACTCTTTTGGTACTCGTGAAAATACCCCCCCAAAGTGTGAATTTTGTTGATCATTTTATTTCTGTTTATTGGTTTGAATTCATGCTGAAAGAAAATCTACACTTTCCTCTTCTAATTTAAACTTAATAAAAATAAGAAAAAAGCAACAATAATAATCTCCTCGTTAAGAACGGTTTTTAGCCTTTGGCATATGTCCTTCAACAATTTTACACTTCAGTGATTAGCTTTCTGAAACGATGAATTCATGCGATACCTCTCGGGCCCGAAATGGCACCGAGAGGTATCGCGAGAGCCTGTTTCCTATTGCACAGCATCAAAAGATTTCGGAACTTGGATAAAATAAACTCCGCTATCTGCTAGTTTATTTAAGAAATAACCGCGTGAATGAGGGACAACTGAAACGTTAGACTAATGATGCTATGAGAAACATTGATCGTTCCAAACCTGTATTGGTTACAGGCGGCACCGGTTATCTTGCTTCATGGATTGTAAAAATGCTTTTGGAAGAAGGCATGACAGTTCACACAACCGTGCGAAGCCTGAGAGATGAGAACAAGTTCAAACATCTCCAAAAAATCCAGCACCAGTCTCCAGGACGTCTAAAACTGTTCGAAGCCGATTTGTTAATCGACGGATCGTTCGAAGATGCCATTGATGGCTGCGAACTGATTATTCACACTGCTTCCCCATTTCAACTAACCGGGGTTAAAAACCCGGAAAAAGAACTCATCCAACCGGCTGTGCAGGGCGTGAGAAACCTTTTCTTCTCAGCCGGCGAATCAAAATCGGTGAAAAAAATCGTGTTGACTTCGAGTATTGTAGCCATGGTTGGCGACACCATCGAAATCAACAATCTTCCCGATAAAAAAATAGACGAGTCATGCTGGAACACCAGCAGCAGCCCCGAATATCAACCCTACCCTTACTCAAAAACCATTGCCGAGCAGGAAGCCTGGCGACTGGCCGAAAAACTGAATAACTTTGATTTGGTAGTCATTAACCCTGGCCTGATTTTGGGGCCATCTCTAAGCCAACGAAGTGACTCAACAAGTATTTCGTTGATGATTCAGCTTTGTTCCGGCAAATTCAAAAGAGGAGTACCTTCGGGAGCACAGGCTTTTGTTGATGTTCGGGATGCGGCAAGAGCACACATCAAAGCTGGATTCTTGCCCGACGCGACTGGCCGCCACCTGGCAGCTGCTCACCTGAAAGATTTCCTCGACGTGGCAGAAGTTATTCGGGAACAAAATCCGGATTACCCGCTACCCGACAAATATGTACCGAAGTGGTTGTTCAAAGTAGTGGGACCTTTCCTTGGATATTCCCGTAGATTTGTCTCTCGGAATACCGGGTTCGACTTTGCATTCGATAATTCGTACGCAAGACATGATCTTAAAATTGATTTTATGCCTTTTGAGCAAACCGTTCGCGATCACTTCAGCCAGCTGGTAGGAGACGGATTGATCCCGCATAAAAATTAAATTCGGATGAAAGCTTTGGTTATTGGCGCAACAGGATTGGTAGGTGGTGAATTAGTAAAGGCTTTACTGACCAAAGACGAATTCAGCGAAGTTGTTGTTTTCGGGCGAAGGGAAACCGGTTTGAAGCACCCAAAACTCCGGGAAGAAATCGTCAATTTTAACCAACCTGAGAATTGGGCTTCCAAAGTAAAAGGCGACGTCCTGTTTTCCTGCCTGGGAACAACAATAAAAAAAGCTGGCAGTCAGGAAAACCAGTTTAAAATTGACTACACTTTTCAATACACAACGGCCGAAGCAGCTGCGAAAAACAACGTCGCCCAGTACATTCTGGTTTCGTCAAGCGGAGCAAAAGCGAATTCGTCCATCTTTTACAGCCGTATTAAGGGCCAGTTGGAAGAAGCCATTCTGCAACTTCCTTTCCGTAAAATTACGATTCTTCGACCATCGTTATTATTAGGCGAACGCAATGAAAAACGCGGCAGCGAAGCCTTTGCGCAAAAAATCATGCCTGCAATTACCCGTTTTATTTTCAAAAAATACCGCCCAATCCCGGGTGCAACTGTTGCCCGGGCCATGATCCAAGCGGCTCTCCACCCAAGCAAACAAATCGTTTTTGAGCTCGACGAAATATTCCGACTCGCGGAATAATTCAGCTCAAATACAACCGGCCATTTGTGCAGAACTTACCCAATTGACAAATATTAACAGATAGAAAGTTTATCTTCGTACACGGTATATCAACCAAACACCCGATTGTGCGTTGTTAAACTAGAACAAATCATACTCATCATGTACATTGGATTACTACATCTTCACAACACGTTACGCTGGATCATTTTACTGGCCGCATTAATTACTTTATTAAAATATTTTATAGGCTGGTTTAGTCAAAAACCCTGGGAAAAGTCGGACAACATATTGGGAGCCGTTTTTACCGGCCTCATGGATCTTCAGTTCCTGACTGGTATTATCCTGTACGCTTTCGTTAGCCCGGTTACACAAGCCGCCTTCCAGGACTTTGGAGCCGCTATGAAAAATGCTGATTTGCGATTTTACGCCGTCGAACATTCGGTCATGATGCTTATTGCTGTAGTGCTCGTTCATATTGGCCGCATTAAAAGCAAAAAAGCGGCATCAAGCAAATCGAAGTTCGCCAGTTCGCTACTCTTCTTCGGCATCGCTTACATTATCATTCTCGCCGCAATCCCCTGGCAACGGGTGGTCGGTTAAAAAAATACGAAAGGCTGTCAACTTCCATCGACAGCCTTTTCTTTTTGCTATTCTGGTTCAGTTAAAATTTCAGCCTGATTCCCGCATTGGCGTAAAAGGAGCGTTGCTTACCAACATCAATTGCCTGTACATCCTTGCTGACATCGGTCAACGACCATTCGTAGGAAAGATCCAGGAATAGAATCCAGACGTCAACTCCTGCCCCTGCAAAAACGCCCCAGCTCGTTTTTTCAATACTATCTTTATCGATATCATCACTCGTGCCGGTGACAAAGAAACCAGACGCGCCTCCAAATACCCGAACATTAGCCAGCGACTCATTGTTCCCCAGCACTCCAAGTCCAACAGCAACAGGAACCCGGATTCCTTTAATTTTTGCTTCCACATCTTCGTCCGTCAATGTAGCATTGCTTGCAATCGGCAATCTCACAGATTTTGTAAAACCGGCACTCGCCGCAGCATCAGTATTTCCGTTATCAATCAAATCGCCACTGCTGTCAAACGTTAGTTCAGTCGATTTTGTCACATAGTATATGCCGGGCTCAAAATAGAATTTATCGCCAAAAACGATACTTCCCCCGAACTGTCCGCCAACTTTTCCTTTTGAGTCACCACCATCTATTTTACTAAAATCCGTTGCCGCCAAACCAAGCCCTAACTTCAGCTCCTGTGCGTCGCACCAGCCAGTCATGGCCACAGTCGCAAGGATTAAAAAAATAACATTTTTCATAATCGTCAATTTTAAAGTTTGCATTGAAAATCCTGTTTACAGATTCAATTTACGATAAAAATGTCCGAAATTAAATACTTTTTGATAAGCAACAAGAACACAACAAACACGTATTCAATAATTAAAACTAACTCAATACTAAATAATTTAGATCAACACCAACAACAACCGAAGAGTTCCAGACGCTTTTAAGATCCGCTCTTTGTTTTGTGATTCGCTTTATTATCACTAAAATTACCCGGCTAAACTGTACGAAATGAAAATAGTTCTTGTCGCTCTTTTGGTATTTTTGATTAACCTTCCTTTTGGCGCACTAAGGGGTCGCGAAAAGAAATATTCGTTTAAATGGTTCCTCTACATCCACCTTCCGATTCCGTTTGTCGTCTTGCTTCGGATCTACAGCGACATTGGTTTTGCACTTTACACCTACCCGATCCTGATTGGTGCATTTTTCGGTGGACAAATGATCGGACGTAAGTACATACGACTGACACCCAAGGGAAAAATCCTCGACACAAATAAAGAATAGTGACCATAACAACTATCCGACACTAACTCAATTCGGTATTGGTAGGCTTACTTTTTCTTTTTGATCTCCTCAATTCGCCCGGAATAAGACATCGTTTGGCGATTTGTACTGTTGATATCAAGCGAAGTGGAGCCATTTTCGAAAATCAGGAAGCGATAGGTCAGGTTATCCGAGCCTTGTTTCACCTCCAACTCAATTTGGTGCCCCTTCTTGACATCCGGCTCCTTGTAGCTGTCAATAGTTGATGTGAAATTGAATGGCGACGAGGTAGAGCCGTAATCGGCCACATAGGCGCGCCCATAAAAAGGCAAGTATGAAACGATGGTGTCTCCCTTTAGCTCAACACTATAACTAGTTATCGAAACAGATTTTCCACGCGCTGTGTATGCTCTGTCGGGAATGAATTCAAATCGCTTGGTTTCAATCATTTTCTGAGTCAGCTCAACCTGCAAAGCTTCCCGTTCCGCCTTCAGCTCTTTCCGACTTTTTTTCTCCGCTTCCTGCGCATTTACCACAAAGGCCGAGAATAATATCACGAGTAATAGTACCACATTTTTCATCGTCAATATTTTTAATTGTTTACTCCGAAATAACACTTCAATCTTTTAACAGACCTTCCTTCTGAAGCTGTTCCACAATCAGGCTTTCGTAACCTTTAAACCAGCTATCCAAATCTGTCGGTTCGAAAGCGCTGGATTGAATTGACCACAGCAAATCCTCACTCGCCGTGTCGTAAAAGTTCGTTTCAAAAAAATAGGTCGTTTCCTGCGTCACATAACCGGGATCATAAATCTGACTGTAACGGTAATTGTAATAAGGATAATAGCTACCGTAATAACGGAACCGATAAGGTGGCAACGGCGCAACAACCGTTCCCTGAACATAGTGCGACTCCGTTTTAGTATCCAATTGCGACAAAGTCAGGATGCCATCGCAACCTGCCTTTTTAATAATCGCCAGCTGCGCCTCTTTCGACAACTCCTCATCGGCCGTAAAACCGGATGGGAACCAATCTGAACTTTTCTCGGCCATGTGTCCCTTTTGCCGAATAGCCTGAACCATCTTTTCTTCAACTGCAAACCGCTGTGCTTTATTCGGAACCAGGGCTACCACAAAAACAGACTTATAAATTTCGGCCGGCATTCCACCATCTTTCATCCAAGTACTGGTTATTTTCTGAGAGCTCGAACAGCCAAGCATGAAAAAAGAAACAAACAAAAAAGTCATTAGTGAGCGTATCGCTCTGAAAGGGTTTTCTTTTTCACTAATCGTTGTCAAGTTTAAATATTGAAGTTAAGATTCGATTTATTCAAGCTGATATTCTCATCCCAGCTCTTTTCGGGAAGCAGACAATTCCTTACATTTAGTAAGCAATTCAGAACACGACTATTGCAATTCCCGAATGGGACCATTTTGAATTTCACGTTACTAGTGAGTCACCTAGTAAATTTATGAAATGTTAAGCTCTTAGAAAAGAGCCAGAAAGAAGAAAAGGAATCTTTAATCGTGCTTCAATCTATTTTAGCCTCGAAACTTAAATTCAACCGTCTTGAAAACAAAACGCGTATTACTAAAAATCACCTTCACCTTACTCCTGCAGCTTGGTGTTTGGGGAATTTGTTCTGGTCAAGTCGCCATCTTACTGCTTCTGTTTGGCGATCAATTAGCGTCAGAAGAACTTCACCTTAGTGTTGATGGAGCAATCAATATCTCAAACATATCCAATCTCGACCAGGGATCTACATTTTACGGACTAAATTTCGGTTTGGGCCTACATGCCAAGCTTAGCGATCGTTGGCAACTAAATCCGCAGTTCAGACCCCTCTCGCAGAAAGGAGCCCGAAACACGCAGCCTCTTGTCGATCTCCCAACGGAGTTCTCGGAACACAAGACGAAAGTCAAATTAAACTATATCGAAATCCCGGTGATGATCCGATATTCCGTGACACCAGACTTTTTTATTGCAATTGGCCCTCAAATTAGCTTCCTAACCTCCGCCAATCAGTTCACCGATGGCAGCTACAACAACGGATCAGATGCTACGCTACGAATAAATGTGCAAAAGTTTTTTAAAACAATCGATTACTCGTTTCCGATCGAAGCTGGCTATTGGCTGGAGTTGAAAAGCAAAAATTCGACCTCAACAATGAACGTGAACCTATTTGCGCGATACTGCCCGGGCTTAATGGCAATAAACAAAAACGACAAACTTGGGATGGATTCAAAAGTTTCGACCTTTCAAATCGGGGTGAGCTTCCCGTTTATTAAAACACAGGCATCAATACAATAGCACAGACAAAAACTTAACCGCGAAACCCGGTAAAACAGAACAATGGGCAAAAAGCAACTCCTATTATTGATTTCTCTTTTGTTACTCTGTTTGTTTAAAGTAGAAGCACAGGACGGGCACCAATGGACGCAACAATTTGGCTCCGGCTCTATGTTTCTTGGAGGCTCTGTAATTGGCAGCGTTAGCGACTTGGGAGCCGTCTATTACAATCCGGGACGGCTATCTGAAATTGACGAGCAAATTATTGTGTACTCCGGCAATATATACGAAATCAGCGTCCTCAAAGTCAAGGACCTTATCGGATCGCAGGGGTACAACGAGAAAAAATTCAGAGGAGTCCCCAACCTCACGGCCGGTACTTTTAAACTCCCTTTTTTAAATGGCCACAACTTCGCCTGGGCGGTGCTGTCCAAAAGCGATTCTGAACTCGACATGGAACTGAAAGATGATCAATTTGGTGATGTTTTTACGTCGATCCCCGGCGATGAATACTTCAACGCCACCTTGAACATCAAAAACAAACTACGGGATACCTGGAGCTGCTTAAGCTGGTCGCACCCGCTGGATGACAAAACAAGTATTGGCGTAACCGCTGTCTACAAACACCTTTCCTCAACCAAAGGCCTTTCATCGGACATGGCTGCTATGGACGAAAACACAACAACTGCAACCTACGCTTACAGCAGTCGGGTCGATTTTAAATTCAACGGGCTACTCTGGAAAGCCGGTATAGCCCGAAACTTCAAAAATGGCCATGTCGGCCTGACGATCCTCACTCCTACCCTCAAGATAAGCGGGAAAGGAAAATACCGTTACGAAAACTTTGCATCCGGATTGGAGAATTATACCGAAATCGATGACATTTACGGACTAAGTAACCAAAAAGATCTTCCGGTAACCTACCGATCTCCCTGGGCAATTGGCTTTGGAATCTCCCAAAACATCAAACAAAACCGGGTTCATTTCGGAATGGAATGGTATAGCCACATCGCAGAATACAGCATCCTTCGGGCGAATCCATTTACCATTCAAAGCTCCGGACAAAATATGGATTTTGAATTAATCGATCAGCATAAAAGCATTGTCAACTTTGGCCTCGGGCTTGAGCTGTATGTTTCAGAGAAGTTGAAGTCCTTCGCGAGCTTTTTCACCGATTTTAATAGTTTGAAACCACTCGATGAAAGCTCTTTACAACAGTCACTATTCAATCCAATACGAGCCAATTATTATCACCTGGGAGGCGGATTTCTGCTAAAACTAAAAGGAACAAGTATTTCCCTCGGATTATCACACTCGGGAACGAGAAGCAAATTGAGTCGGCCGATTACCTTCCCCGAATTTAGCTCGGCCAATTACGATCACGAAAACAACACACGCATTATCTGGAACCGATGGCGAATCATGTTTAGTTTATCGGTACCTATCTTCAAAGACATTCAGCAAAGATTAGGCTTTTAGGCAACAAGCAAGTCTCCTTCTGGGAATATTCAAAAACAAAAAGAGGAACACTTTTCAAGTATTCCTCTTCGATGTGGGCGGTGAGGGAGTCGAACCCCCGAACACTCCCGATATAAAATCGGGATGCTCTGAACCAACTGAACTAACCACTCATCAACCTACTTTAGTCGACTTGAACAAAGCCGTTCAATCATCTTTCTGCTTTTCCACTTTTTTAGTTGTCGCTCCCTACTGAAGGCAGTTTCCTTATCTGAATATTCTTCAAAATAAACAATCCGCCATGGCTGACCTTTTGATGTGAAACCAGAATGTGCAGCATTATGACGCGTCAAACGTCCTTCTAGATCTGAGCTAGCCCCAACATAATACCGGTCCAAGCTTTCCGAATAAAGAATATAACAGTAACACATCAACTAAAAATACAAAAAGGAAATCTATTTCAAGTATTCCTATTTGCCAGCGACTTACATGGGAATCGCCACTAAAATACTTCAAATTGAGAATCAGGATACAATGAACTGTTTTGACAAAACGGTTCTTCTTAGCTTCAAACGTTCCGATACATTACAAATATCAGAACAGTTGTTTCGACCAATCACAAAACAAAAAGAGGAACACTTTTTCAAGTATTCCTCTTCGACGTGGGCGGTGAGGGAGTCGAACCCCCGAACACTCCCGATATAAAATCGGGATGCTCTGAACCAACTGAACTAACCACTCATCAACCTACTTTTGTCGACTTAAACAAAGCTGTTCAATCATCTTTCGGCTTTTCCACTTTTTTAGTTGTCGCTCCCTACTGAAGGCAGTTTCTTTATCTGAATATTCTTCAAAATAAGCAATCCGCCATGGCTGACCTTTTGATGTGAAACCAGAATGTGCAGCATTATGACGCGTCAAACGTCCTTCTAGCTCTGAGCTAGCCCCAACATAATACCGATCCAAGCTTTCCGAATAAAGAATACAACAGTAATACATCAACTAAAAATACAAAAAGGAACTCTATTTCATGTATTCCCTTTTGCCAGCGACTTACATGGGAATCGTCACTAAAATACTTCAAATTGAGAATCAGGACACAATGAACTGTTTTGACAAAACGGTCCTGCTTAGCTTCAAACGTTTCGATACATTACAAATATCAGAACAGTTGTTTCGACCAATCACAAAACAAAAAGAGGAACACTTTTTCAAGTATTCCTCTTCGATGTGGGCGGTGAGGGAGTCGAACCCCCGACCCTCTGGGTGTAAACCAGATGCTCTGAACCAACTGAGCTAACCGCCCGATTTTGTTTTGAACGTTTTCCTTTTTAGCCGGAAAAGGCTTGGTTCTTATCTCAACTTTCGCTGGATAAACTTTGGGAAAACTAACGAAAGTTTTCCTCGATGGTGGGCGGTGAGGGAGTCGAACCCCCGACCCTCTGGGTGTAAACCAGATGCTCTGAACCAACTGAGCTAACCGCCCGATTTCCTAGAACTGACGCCCTTTTCAGAAAGGCGTTGCAAATATATATCCTTTTTTGATCTTCCAAAAAAAAATTGCAAAAAAATTAAGAAAAATAATCGGCCACCACAAAGGTACTACCCCCAACAAACACGAGATCATGCGGTTGAGCCACCTCTAAAATTTCGGCAACCGCAGCCTTCACATCGGGAATTACCTTCCCTCGCAGCCCGGCAGCTTCAGCTTTGCCCGCAAGCTCGTGTGCATCGAGTGCCCGAGGGATGCTGGCCTGGGTAAAAACATAATGCGCTTCAGACGGCAAAAGCGCCAACACGTCATCAATGCTTTTATCGTTAACCATCCCGATAACCATGTACAATTCTTTCCAGGCAGTCAGACGGATCTGCTCCACAATCTGACGAATGCCCGCTTCATTGTGCCCCGTATCGCAAACAACCATCGGATTTGTACCTACAATCTCCCAACGGCCACGCAGCCCCGTATTGATCACCACCTGTTTCAAGCCGGCATAAATTGCTTCAGTCGAAATGTTCCAATCCGCGTCATTCAAAAGCTCAATCGCCTTTAACACGCCTGCCACATTTCGTCGTTGATAGTTGCCCAGCAAATCTGCTTCCAGCTTTTCGAGGTGCAACTCGCCATTCCTGTGAAAATTGAAACGCTGTTTACCATCCGTTGTCAACATGCTGTAATCAGCCGAATATTCCTTATCGGCAAAATAAATCGGGGCTCCGACTTCCGATGCTTTCCGGGAAAACACCTCGTTGTATTCATCGTTGCTTTCGGAAATAACAACCGGAATATTGGATTTAATCACCCCTGCTTTCTCGGCTGCAATCAGCGGTATCGAATTTCCCAAAAGCGCTGTATGATCCAGACTGATATTGGTTATCACCGCTAGCTCGGGGGTGATGATATTGGTTGAATCCAAACGACCTCCCAATCCAACTTCAATCACAGCCACGTCAACTTTGGCTTGCTGAAAATACCAGAAAGCCATGGCTACCGTAATTTCAAAGAAAGAAGGCTCGAGTTTTGCTGTTCGGTTAAGCTCTTCAAACTGCCCAACAAAATCAACTACGCTTCCTTCCGGAATCACCGCACCATCCACCCGAATGCGCTCCCGGAAATCAACCAGGTGCGGCGAGGTATACAGGCCGACTTTATAGCCGGCTTCCTGCAATACAGAAGCTAACATGTGCGACACAGAACCTTTTCCATTGGTTCCGGCAACATGGATGGTTTTAAACGATCGGTGCGGATGTCCGTAGATTTCATCCAGTACAAGCGTATTTCCCAAGGTGTTTTTATAGGCCGCTGCTCCGGTGCGTTGGAACATCGGCAGTTGACTGTATAAATAGTCTAATGTTTCGCTGTAAGTTTTCATTTTCTCAATCAATCACTTAAAGATTCGTTATCCACAACTGTCAATAACTACTTAGCATCTTTTGACATTTATCACGGAACGAATCATCGATTTTTTCTACATTGTAAGCACAGACACTAAATTGTTAGCTTATGGCAGGCCGCAAACAAACAAAGATCTTCGTGCTTGACACGAATGTGATCTTACACGATCACAACTGCATTTACCAGTTCAAAGATAATGATATCGTTATTCCGTTAACGGTATTGGAAGAACTGGACAAATTTAAGAAGGGGAACGATCCGATCAACTTCCAGGCGCGTGAATTTGTGCGAGTGTTGGACGACATTGTCGGTGAGAAGTTGTTTAATGGCGGCATAAAGCTCGGCGCTGAGTCGGGAAAACTGATTATCGCTACCGGGAAACCATTCTCGGACACCTTGAAACAATCGTTCAAGGAAGACATTCCTGACCACCGGATTTTGGCTGTCGCCGATTTCTATACCAAAGACAACCCCAAACGACCTACAATTCTCGTAACCAAGGACATTAACCTGCGCATGAAAGCCAAGTCGCTCGGTATTATGTCTGAAGACTACGAGAATGACAAAATCAAGGACCCGCAGGTTTTTGAAAAGTCGATCACCGAGATTGAAGGCTACAAAGACAATTTGATTGACAGCCTGTACAATGAAGGCTACTTCCCGTTCTCCGAATCGGGTTTGGAACCGGCTCCGGTACCGAATGAATACTACATTTTAAAAGGAAACAAGTCGAGTGTTTTGGCGCGCTACGAAGCTGCCAACGACCGCATTGTACGTGTCGAAAAGAAAGTGGCTTACGGCATCAAGCCTCGAAATGCAGAGCAGACATTCAGCTTGAATTCGCTGCTGAACCCGGACATTAAGCTGGTTTCGCTAAGTGGTAAAGCCGGAACAGGTAAAACTCTACTTGCCCTGGCTGCTGCATTGGAACAGCACAAAATGTACGAGCAAATTTTACTAGCTCGTCCAATTGTTGCGCTGAGTAACCGCGACCTGGGTTATTTGCCTGGCGACGCGACTGAGAAAATCAGCCCCTACATGCAACCGCTGTTCGACAACCTTACGGTCATCAAGCACGCATTCAACCCGCGCAGCCAGGAATACCAAAAGATTGAGGAATTGCTAAAAGAAGAACGGCTGATCATCACGCCGCTAGCATACATCCGTGGACGTAGTTTGTCGAATGCTTTCTTTATTGTTGATGAAGCACAGAACCTCACGCCGCACGAGATTAAAACAATCATCACCCGTGCAGGCGAAGGTACCAAAATGGTTTTCACCGGCGATTTGCAGCAGATTGACTCTCCTTACTTGGACATGAAGTCGAACGGTTTGGCTTACATGACCGACCGCATGCGCAAGCAGGAATTGTTCTCGCATGTAAACCTGATCAAAGGGGAACGAAGCTACTTGGCGGAATTAGCCAGCGACTTGTTATAGAAAAAATCCACTCAAATAATTTTACACAAAAAAGCCCGGCCAAAAGCCGGGCTTTATCAATCTATGCTACAATCAGGATACTTAATTTCTCCTGCTTCTTTCTGTCCTGCTATCACTTCGTGAGCTTGTTCTGCTCGAACTAGCTTTGGCTTCCTTGGGTTTCGAAGAAGACTTCCTGGAAACGGATTGTCCCGAAGAACTGCTACTTCTACTTACGTTTGCGTTGTTACTTCTGCTACTTGATGTGGATTCAACTTTCCGAGTTGACCGGGAAGATGAATAACCTGAGTTCGTTGAAGACGAAGTTCTTGAATTCGTTTGTTTTTTCACGCCTGAATTACCGGAACCGGAATTAGTTGTTTTCGTCTCGCTGCGCTGATAAGTCGAACGACTTTGCCCGGTTGTAGCAGGCTGAGTGCGGCTGGAATTACCATTTCCGGAACTACTGCTCTGATAAGTTCTTTTTTGCTGACTACTTGATGATGGTGTCGCAGTAGTCGAACGTGTACTCTTCGTGCTCGTAGCTGTTTTGTTGCTCGTTCCGGGTGAGGTACTATTTCTTTGCGAATAACTTGGACGCGAATTACTTGTTGTACCTGATGAATTTCCCCGGGCGCGTTGTTCATTCACCGACCGATTCCGGTTCATCTCATACTTATTGGAATAACCCGAATTGCGGGACGAGAATGAACGATCGGGGTGCTGCTGTCCGTAATCGTTACGGCGAACAGAGTGCTGAATCTCAATCGCTCTCGGACTGCGACGACTTTGACTGTAATGGTACGTATTCACATGATAGTCGACATGGACATGTAAATGTTTGTGATACCTATATGTTGGCAAACAGGCATAACTGCGGTAACGTGTCGGGTAATATCCCCAGTAGTAAGGCGAATGCCACACAACGTACGATGGACGGAAGAACCAGGCAAAAATCAACGGTGTATTCAGGTACACAGGTTCAACAATGTAGTGCGGACCATACAAATACGGATCTCCGACTACCTGAACATAGAGTGTATTACCCGTTTGACGGCCGACATCAATTGTGGCCACATCCTGAAATATGTTACGTCCCAAAACAGCCTGAATTGTTACCGAATGAATTCCGTATTCATAGAGCTCAACAACCCGCAGGTAGTCAACATATCCGTCGTTATTCAAATCGAGGTTCGAAACCTGTATGCGCGGATCATTCAACTTCTCTTCAAACTCCTCCAAATTTCGCGACTCTCCAAAAAGATAAGAAACTGCTTCCAGATCCAGATTGTCGCTTATGTCGTAGCCAACTGAGCTAACACGGTAGTTTTGGGCTGAAGATCCCAATGCGGCGAAAACGCCGGCAATTACGAGGATTATTAATTTTGTTTTCATGGCCTTCAGAATTTGGTTTGACTTTGTTTAACTTTTTGTTCTCTTTCACTTACTCTGAAAGTAAGGCTTATAACTTTTCAACATTATCTTAAGAACTCGGTCGATAATTATCTTCTGATATCAAACTGACAAATATCATACCTTTTCCTCAGCCACACATACTCACCGTCAAAAAACAGCCTAATACAGGCACTCAATACACTGATTACATTCATTTTGAATGACAATAAAAATTTAACACGAATTCAAAAAAACTAGATGTCACTATTATCAATATTCGTAAAACGAGAATATAAAGCTAGAATATTCTATTCCGGAAATATTGCATTTTAATTAACTATACATAAATTTGAGTAAAACTAATTTACCTCTATACATCACGACCCGAATGAAAAAGAATACTTGTGTGCTGCTTTTTATGATCCTTGCGATTTTCCCCAAACACGGGTGGAGCCAAACTGAATCAACCTTCGAAATCAAAGGGAAAACGCGTGTAGTTGTTGGAATGAATGATGTTCAAGAACGAACCGTTGATGCAGATTCGATCTTGATTGACCATTTGATCATTCGGGAATTTCGCAAAAACGGAAGTCTGTTCACCTCATCATCGTATCGATTTTCAGGGCGTTCATTCAGTTTATCCAAACTGTACACCTACCGTGAAAATCGCTCATTAGAATTAGATGGCGAAAGTCGTCTGTATTCACCCGAAGGTTCACTAATATATCTGCAAACCTACCGGGCTGACACACTAAACGCTCAAACATTCTTTTATGAAGACGGGAACAAATGGGCGCTGATTTCGGGCAATCAATATGTCAGAAACGGATTACTCGTGATGTGGTATCCGAATGGAATCCCCAGTTTCAAAGGCCACTATAAAAACAATTTGAAAGACGGCTTTTTTCAGAGCTATGATGAAAACGGAACACTTCTAAAGGAAGGAACTTACAAATCCGGCAAACTAATCGATGGTGAGCCAGTGGTTCAGGACATTGTTTATGAATATCCCGACACCAAAGCCACATTTGAAGGTGGAGTCGGGAAATTAAATGACTATTTGATCGAGAAAACCCGGGATTGGCCGGAAATCAAACAATTAGATTCATCAACCCGTTACAACAAAAATGTTTCCATCAATATTGGTAAAAAAGGGGAAATACTTTCAATCGACTTTTCAGGCCTTCCGACGGAATTCTCCGACTTGTTACTGAAAGCATTAGCCGACCTACCAGCTTTTAATCCTGCTACGGTTGAAAATGTTCCTGTTAAAAGTATTGAAAAGTTCGCTTTCGAGATGGACACAAGCGGAATAAGTTTAGGCTTACCGTATCATTTTAGAATCGTCACCGAGAAAACCGCTACCGGTCAAAAAGGTGACGTTTACTTTCTTGTTGAAGAAATGCCGGAATTCCCGGGGGGAGATCTGGGAGTGCGAAAATTCATCGCGCAAAATTTGAGGTATCCGGTAGAAGCTCAAGAAAGAGGCATACAAGGGAAAGTGTATGTTAGTTTCATTGTCGACGAATCCGGCAAGGTTTGCAGCATTAGTGTCGCCAAAAGCGTTCACCCAATTTTGGATGAGGAAGCAATGCGGGTTGTAAGCGAAATGCCGCTTTGGAAACCCGGATATCAAAAAGGCGAACCAGTCAAGGTTAGCTATACGATACCAATCACCTTTTTACTGCAATAATCCTTCAAAATAAAATAACAGTAGAAATTTGGGCATCACGCTGCTTTAACCGATTTTCGGGAAAACTATTTTTTCGATTTATGGATTTACAACATATCTGCTCCGAGATCGGCGATTTGGCTCGCCAAGCCGGTCAATTTATCCGCGAACAACGTTCACAAATCACCAACGACGATATTGAACTGAAGGGCAAAGCCAGCCTGGTAACTTACGTTGACAAAGAAGCTGAAAAAATGATTGTCAGCCGACTGCGCGAGTTATTACCCGAAGCCGGGTTCATTACTGAAGAAGGAACAGCCACAGAAAGCGGCGAAGCGTACAAATGGATCATCGACCCGCTGGATGGAACAACCAACTTTATCCACGGCATTTTTCCGCATTCGGTATCCATCGCGCTCACCAAAGACAATGTTCCGGTTGCCGGCGTGGTTTATGAAATCGGTCAGAATGAATTGTTTTCGGCCTGGGCAAATGGCGGTGCTTATCTCAACGGTCAACCCATTTCGGTTTCTAAATCGGCGAAACACGAAGACGTGCTTTTGGCCACCGGATTCCCCTACTACAATTTCGAAAAGCTGAACGAATACCTAAAGGTGCTCGAGTTTTTCATGATTGAAACAAGAGGCATGCGTCGCATGGGATCAGCAGCAGTCGATTTGGCTTATGTGGCTTGCGGACGATTCGATGGCTTCTTCGAACATGCGCTTCACGCCTGGGACGTTGCTGCCGGTGTATTATTGGTGCAGGAAGCGGGCGGAAAAGTGACCGATTTTAAAGGCGGCGACAATTTCCTGTTTGGAAAAGAATTGGTTTCGGCCAACAGCAATTATTTCCCGGCTTTCTTTGCAAAAATAAACGAACAGCTGGGCTAAATTTTCCGTTGCTCTGCTTGGGCATACTGCCGCAATCACCTAAATTGCAGGAAAAAGCAAATCATGGCCGACAAGGAAATTGCACTGCTTAAAGCACAGGTCGAAAAGCTAAATCAGAAAAGCTTCGACCTGGAAGCATGGAAAAACCAAACCCTGTTGTTTCTGAACCGGATTTTCGGGGCCTCTCATCCGATCGTGAAAATGATTCTGGATCTCCGCTACGATTATTCCAGCTGGCATTTGCGTGATGCTACCGGCAACGAGAAGTCGGACGATCCCGTGAAAATGCAGGCCCGCGAAATTCTGGATGCCGCCATCATGGAACTGGAAACACTGGGACTTCCGGGCCAGGCCGGGAACGCAGACAAAGCAACAGAACTGTTACAACAGGAAATGACCGGCAAGCAATGGAAAGAACTGGCCGACATTTTAGCGGACAAAACAGAAAATCAGACGGCAGAGATAAAAGAAAAACTGGGACAGCTTAGCAAGGAACAACTCATTGACATTGTTGCCGGAATTTTGAATTCCTGACTATCTTTGGCGGAATGGAACACGCGCAAATTGCAATTGTCATTTTAAACTGGAACGGGGAAAAGCTACTTCCTCAATTTTTGCCATCGGTCATCCAATACAGCCAACTGGAAGGTGCTGAGATCATTGTTGCCGACAATGGTTCTACAGATCAATCGATGACACTGCTTGAAGAGCAATTCCCCGAAGTTACCAGACTTCAACTTCCCGAGAATTACGGTTTCGCCCGTGGCTATAACGAAGCACTGCGCCAAATCGACGCCAAATATTACATCCTGCTAAACTCGGATGTGGAAGTTACCGAAGGCTGGCTGGAACCGATGATTTCGATTTTTGAGAAAGACAATACGGTCGCTGCTGTTCAACCCAAAATTTTAAGCTGGCACAACAAAGATGAATTCGAATACGGCGGTGCTGCCGGAGGTTTCATCGACAAGCTCGGCTTCCCGTTTTGCCGCGGTCGCGTGCTGAATGTCGTTGAAAAAGACAAAGGTCAGTACAATGACGAAGCCAATATTTTTTGGGCGAGTGGTGCCTGCCTGGCAATTCGCGCAAGCCTCTACCACAAAGCAGGGGGCTTCGATTCCGACTTTTGGGCACACATGGAAGAAATCGACCTTTGCTGGCGCCTGAAAAACTTCGGCTATCAAATTCGGTACACCCCTTACAGCCAGGTTTATCACCTGGGTGGTGGAAGTTTGCCTTACAACAACCCGCGCAAACTGTTCCTAAACTTCCGCAATAGTTTGTTCATGCTTTACAAGAATTGTCCGCCCAACAAACTAGTTAAAGTACTGTTTGTCCGCATGATATTGGATGGCATTGCTGCTTTCAAGTTGTTGACTGAGGGGAATCTAAAAGGGATTTCGGCGGTCTTCAAAGCACACTGGGCTTTATATAAAAACTGGACCCAATTGAAAGCGAAACGCCGGCGACTAAAAACCGAAGCAGCACCCAGTTGGCACCCCGAAATTTTATACAAAAGTATCATCTGGAAATTCTATATCGAGAAGAAACGCACCTTCACCGAATTGGTGAAATAGGCGTTAGGAATGCCGGATACTCGGATAGCTGGATAAAAAGAAAAAGAGCCTTTTCCGAAACTGTCTCCCAAGAACGTCTTCTTGATCTGACAATCCGAAAATCCAACAATCCGAAAATCCATCTTTTGTAAATTCAGCAGACAGATTGTATATTCAGTAAAATTTTCAATCGCATGAAACAAGCGGTCATTAATGCCTTCTACGTCGATTCGAGTGCCAAAAAGGTTGATAAGATCGACGCCTACGCCATCCCCGCCTTAAAAAAGGACACCGACTATATTTGGCTTCAACTGGATTTCAGTGCCACGGAAACCCGGAGCTTAGTTGAAAGTCTGCATGTCAATGAATTTTGGATTTCAGCCTTGGTAAAAGACGATTCGCGCCCAAGGGTGGAAATTGCGCCCGAGGAACTGTTACTGATCGTTCGCGGCATTAACCTGATAAAAGGTGAAAAGCCCGAAAATATGATCTCGGTACGCATCATGGCCAGCAAAAACCTGATCATCACAACCCAAAAGAAAAAGCTGAATGCCATCCAGTCGATTTTGGAAGACATGGAGCAGAACAATCCACCCAAAAACACAGGCGATTTTATTGTCCGGTTGAACGAGCGCCTGGTTTTCAACATGAGCGATGTGATGGAAGATATTGAGGAAGCGGCCATCTCGATGGAAGAGTTGGTGATGGAAGAAGATGGTAACGACGACCAAAGCAAAGCCGAATTGTACAATCTTCGCCGGCAAATCATCCAGATCAAACGATTCCTGATTCCACAGCGCGATGCTTTAAATAAATTGCAGATTGAGAAAACCAGATGGATGACCAGTAAACAACAATTGCGATTGCGAGAGGTGAGCGACTACCTGATGCGCTACCTCGAGATGCTGGAGGCCGCGCGAGAACTGGCTTCCGTCAGCCAGGAAACGCTGATCAACCGTTCCAACGAGCAGATTAACAACCGCATGTACCTGCTTTCTATCATTGCGGCACTGTTCCTGCCGTTGAGCTTTTTCACCGGTTTGCTCGGGGTCAACCTTTCCGGTATTCCCCATGCCGAGAATCATTATGCTTTTTCAGCTTTCGTGGTCATTTTATTGGTGGTGGTAGCCTTTCAATTTTGGTTTTTCCGAAAAAATAAATGGCTATAAAACGAAAAACCCTGCCACACAACAGGCAGGGTCTTCAACTAACTAAACCTAAACTAAAACCAAATTTGAAAATTTACTAATGTCTTTTACGTCAATTCATTTAATGAATTTCAATCATTCGTGGTTCGTGCGATTTATACTCCTCTCGTTTTGGCAAACTAACGGTTAAAACGCCATTTTTGTGGTTTGCTTCAATCTTGTTCGCATCAACGCCGTCAGGCAATTGGAATGAACGGCTGAATTTGGAATAATTAAACTCACAGAATACCACCTTGCTGTCTTTTTCTTCTTTTTTCTCTTCTTGTTTTTCCGAAGAAATGGTCAGCAAATTATCTTTTAAATCGATATGGAAGTCTTTTTTGTCCAAACCAGGAGCGGCCAGCTCAATTTCGTAATGGTCTTTTTTGTCATACACATTCACATTTGGACTGCTGTTCCATCCTGATTTTTCAAAAAAATCGTTCCATACATCTTTACCGAAAAACTCATCAAATAAACTTGGTGTGTTTCTGTTTGATCTTACAAATGGTAACATAACTTTGTCCTCCTATCAATTAGTTAAACATTGATTTTTTGTTTTCTGACTATCAACTATCAAAGGTTGCTCCAAAGTAGTTTTACGCAGTTTCAGGCTGAAAATTTGCAAAATCCAATGTCATTTTGACGGAGAAAAAGACATTTTTTCAGAATTCAACTTACTGATAATGACATACTTTCCGAACAGATCATTTTCAGCATGTCGAAATTTGTTTGAATATTCGATGATTTTTGTTTTAACTTTGCCCCCTATATGCAATGGGGTGTCCTAATATTACGGACTGAGATCATACCCAAAGAACCTGATCCGGGTAATGCCGGCGTAGGGAGGGCGCAAGAAGGGAACACGTATTCCTACCTCATTGGTTATTTATTAACCAAACTTTCACTCAAAAAATGAAAAAAGTATTTTTTCTGCTGGTCATGTTGAGTCTGACCACCTTCACTTTCGCACAGTATTCGATTTCCGGTGTGGTGATGAATGAGAAACGCGAAGTATTGCCAGGAGCCAATGTTGTTTTGGCCGGAACGTACACCGGAACCGTTGCCGACTCGAACGGAAAATTCGCAATCACCAATTTGCATTCGGGAAGTTACGAGCTTCTGATCTCATTTATTGGCTACGAGAAAACAAGCCAACCCGTCAAGTTGGAGAAAAGCAACCAAACGATCACAGCTATACTGAAACAGTCCGGCATTATGACGGAAGAAGTCATGGTTTCGGCAACACGTGCCGGCGACAAAACGCCGGTGGCCAAAACTTCGGTCGACCGAACAACTATCGAAAACCGAAACATGGGCCAGGACATTCCCTACTTGCTGACGATGACACCTTCGTACGTGGCAAGCTCGGATGCCGGAGCCGGCGTTGGTTATACTGACTTCCGTATTCGTGGTACTTCAGCCAACCGTATCAATGTAACGGTAAACGGCATCCCGATGAACGATGCCGAGTCGCACGGAACTTACTTTGTGGATATTCCCGACCTGGCTGGTTCAATCGACAACATCCAGGTGCAACGTGGTGTGGGAACATCTACTAACGGTGCTGCTGCTTTTGGCGCAACCATCAACCTGCAAACCACAACACTGAACAAACAAGCGTATGCCGAAGTAAAAAGCTCTGCCGGCTCTTTTGGTACCTTCAAAAACTCGGTTGCTGCCGGTACCGGACTGATGGGTAAATTCGCTTTCGACGTGCGTTTGTCCAAAGTTTCTTCCGATGGCTTTATCGACCGCGCCACTTCTGACCTCAAATCGTTCTTCGTTTCGGGTGGCTACTATTCCGAAAACACCATTCTGAAAGTGAATATTTTCTCGGGATTTGAGGAAACGTACCAAGCCTGGTATGGCGTACCTTCTGTCAAACTGAATAATGACACCGAAGGAATGCAACGCTACCTGGATCACTGGCTGTGGTCGGGATCGGAGCGCGAAAACCAAAAACGTTACGATGATCTGATCAACTCAGACGCTCGCACCTACAACTTTTACACTTACGAAAACGCTGTTGACCACTACCAACAGGATCATTACCAACTGCACTTCTCGCACAAGTTCAATGAATACCTGAACTTGAACGCGGCACTGCACTATACCTACGGACGTGGCTATTACGAAAACTACGAGTACGACCAGGATTATGCCGATTACCAAATGACAGCTCCGGAGGGTATTGATGTCACCGACATGGTTGTGCGTAAGTGGTTGGATAATGACTTTTACGGTTCAACTTACTCGTTAAACTACGACGACGGGAAAAATGCCTTCACCTTTGGCGGTGGTTACAACGAGTACGACGGTCGTCACTTTGGCCGGGTAATTTGGGCTCAATACATGGGCGACAACCTGACAGTAACCGATTGGTATGGTGGCACCAGTGTTGACAGTGAATTTGAATGGTACCGTGGAAAAGGCATCAAAAAAGACTTCAACCTATTTGGAAAATACAATCTGCAACTGAACGAAGCGTTGAGTTTCTACGCCGACCTTCAATACCGCCACATTGATTACAAGATTACCGGCATTGAAGATGATTTACGCGACATCAGTCAAAAGCACAAATTCGATTTCTTCAACCCGAAAGTAGGCCTTTATTACAAACCGAACGCCGGAAACGAAGCCTACATCAGCTTTGCCCGTGCGAACCGCGAACCCAACCGCAGCAACTTTGTCGACGCCGATGAAAACCACATGCCGGTGGCAGAAACACTGAATGATTTCGAGGCTGGCTACACCCACCGCACCCGCAACTACTCGATTGGCGCCAACCTTTATTATATGCTTTACAAAGATCAGCTGATCCAAACCGGAGAACTAAACGATGTGGGTTCGGCGATTATGGTGAATGTTGACGACAGCTACCGCGCCGGTATCGAACTGATGGGAGGACTGAAAATTACCCGCAGTTTGAAGTGGGATGTGAACGCCACCTTCAGCCAAAACAAGATTAAAAACTTTACCGAGTACGTGGACAACTGGGACTACTGGTACGACATGGACAACGAGCCCTATCAATATGTTACCGACCTTGGAAGAACCGACCTGGCTTTTTCACCCAACGTGATTGTGAACAGCCAGCTGAGTTTTCTCCCCGTCAAGGATTTATCAATCAGCCTGCTGTCAAACTACGTGAGCGACCAATACATCGACAATTCATCGAGTGAAGATCGCAAGCTGAACGCGTGGTTTGTGAACAACCTGAAGATAGATTACACGATAAAAGGAAACTTATTTCAGGAAATTAAATTACACCTGATGGTGAATAACCTGTTCGACGCGGAATACGAAAGTAACGCATGGGTTTACTCGTATTACACGGGCGGAACCCGTTATAAAATGGACGGTTATTTCCCGCAGGCGGGAATCAACTTTTTTGCCGGAATTGATTTCAAGTTTTAATTAGAGATGCAACCCTCGGAATTACTCCGGGGGTCGCTTTTGATATATCGAATTGTCAATAATGTGCGGGAAATTTGACGAAAAATTCCGGGAACTATTTATCCGGAACGACCTGAAGGATTTTGCTTTCTTCGACGTCGAAAAACAGCGGTGCGACGACTACTTTCGGGTAGCGTTTCCGAAGTCGTTCAACCTCGCACAACAAAAACTCAACAGCGTCGCCGATCTCAAAAAACGGCGATAAGTTATCGAAATGCGAGCTGGCATTCTCCGCTTTCCACCCGGCATTTTTCACCATTCCGGCAACAAAAGCGTCTTTCTGATCGTCGAGTTTTGCCATTCCACAATGGCTGTGACCAATGAGTGCAATCGCGCGAACACCGCCAACTCCGATGGCATACGAAACCTGGAATTCGTGAAAAAACAGGTTTGCTCCCCCCGATCGAATCACGTAAGCAAAGTTCTCGGGAATCCACAAACTTTTTCGGTTGTCCATACACATTCCAATCAGCAGCTGCGCCTGGTCGTAATTACAAAAAGTCTTGTTCAGGTTATGGTACTCCAACAGCAGGCTGATCGCCGTATTCCGATATTCCGGCAGAATATCCTGCTTTGAATTAACCTCAATTAGTCTCGCCATTTCTTTTTAATGCTTGGTCCCCTTTCAAACCCGCGAGCCCAAGTAAAAGTTCATGTCAACCTCAATTTTCCAATTCTTAAAAACAGCTTTTTATATTATTTTTGAAAAAAACTTCGAGATGGCACAAGACTGGAAAGATAAGTTGGGGATGGCTTTTTCAATTTCCCCGGATTCGCAAAACGAAAACAAGGAAGAAAAGCAGGAAAAAACACCTTCTATCCCGGCGAACAAACAAACGTTATATGTTGAATTGGACAAGAAGGGCCGCAACGGGAAATCGGCAACGCTTGTTACCGGATTTGAGGGAACTGATGACGAATTGAAGGAATTAGCGCGCAGGCTAAAAACACAATGTGGCGTCGGTGGCTCAACCCGCGACGGCGAAATCCTGATTCAGGGAAACTTTCGCGATAAAGTTATTCAAATGCTGCAAGCTGAAGGCTACAAAACCAAGCGAATCGGCGGATAAAAACTATTGGCTAATCATGGATGTTGCCATGGTATTTTCGGCTACAATTTTGACCTGCTTGGGCTGAAGTTCGTCTTCCATCGTGGGTGCCTGAATATAATCGGCGCTTTCGGAAACGCGCACCCGAACCGAATCGGAGATCGCAAATTTAGCTGAAGCCATTTGCTTAAATTCCTGGTCGCTGTACAACTCCTTGAAAAAATTGGCCCAAACCGGCAAAGCGGTGTAAGCACCTTGCCCGTATCGCAAACTACGGAAATGAACTGCCGGGTATTCGGCGCCCACCCAAACTCCGGCAACCAAATCGGGGGTAAATCCAACAAACCAACCGTCGGCCTGATTCTGTGTAGTTCCGGTTTTTCCGGCAATCTCGCCTTTCAATCCGTAACGATATCGCAATGATCTGGCAGTTCCGCGATCGACCACATTCTTCATCATCTCAACAATCGTCTCCATACTTTCGCGTGATGCAATGGAGTCTCCCTTTGCTGTTGTGTTGGTATTTGCTGCGTACAATAACTCACCATTCCGATCGGCAACCGATTTAATCAACTGCGGTTTAACCGGTACGCCCATATTGGCAAACGACTGGTAAGCCCGAACCAGCTCAAACAATGACAACTCTGCCGTGCCTAAAGCCAGCGAAGGAACATGCGGCAAACGCGTTTCGATACCAGCGTGCTGAGCTAACTGGCAAACGTTGGAAATACCTGTTTTCAGAATCAGGTTGGCGCTGACCGTATTCACCGAATGTGTCAATGCCCCTTTCAGCGTGTACATGCCGCCATATTGATTATCCGCATTTTTCGGGGTCCAGTTGTCGTAAGCTGCATACGAAACCGTGTCGTTTACAAACAGATCATCCGGGCCGTAGCCATGCTCCAGTGCTGATAAATAAACAAATGGTTTAAAGGTAGAACCGACCTGACGTTTCGCCAACACGTGGTCGTACTGAAAATGCTTGTAGTTGATCCCGCCCACCCAGGCTTTGATTTCTCCGGTACGACTGTCCATCGCCATAAAACCGGCGTTCAGCATCCGCAGGTTATGCAGCACAAGTTCTTTCGGCGACATCAAACTGTCTTTTTCGCCGTTCCAGTCGAAAACCCGAACCATCTTCTTTGTTTCCTGTTCCTCTTTTGACATTCCTTTCAACTTTTGCTCAGCCAGACGTTCCAAATCCGATTTGCGATTCCAGCTATCTCTCGCCAGTTCCCGGTTCAGCACTTTCTGAATTGAAGCCAAATGCTTGTGCACCGCATTTTCTGCATAAAACTGCATCTTTGAATTGATGGTTGTGTAAATTTTCAGGCCATCGGCCTCCAGGTTGTATGAAGCATCTTGCGAATTATTTACTTCTTTAATAATGTCCTGCAATTCTGTTTTTAAGTGAGCTCTCAAATAAGGTGCGATCCCGTTCGAGTTGCTCAGCAAGGTGTAGTTTAATTCGACCGGCAATTCCGACAGCGAATCTTTCTCTGCCTCACTCAAAATGTCGTATTTGGCCATCTGCCCCAGCACTACGTTGCGGCGTTCCATTGCCCGATCTCCATGAAGGCGGGGACTGTAATAACTCGGCCCTTTCAACATCCCTATTAAAAGTGCGGCCTCCTGTGCATTCAATTTTTCCGGCGATTTGCCGAAATAGCGGAATGCACCAGCCTTCAACCCATAAGTGTCTTCCCCGAAAGGAACGGTATTTAAATAAAGTACCAGTAGTTCTCGTTTGGTGTAAATGCGTTCCAACTCGTAGGCCAAAACCATCTCGCGCAATTTATTGATAACGATGGAGCCAAACATGTAATCCTGACGCGGATAAAGGTTTTTGGCCAACTGCTGCGTGATGGTACTTCCTCCCCCGGAATTTGGGTCACCCATCAAAATGCTTTTCACAAAAACGCGTCCCAAACTTCGAAAGTCGATCCCATGGTGACTGTAGAACCGAATATCCTCAGTTGCTAAAAGTGCCTGAATGATACTTTCGGGGATTTCATTTGGATACATATCCAAACGGTTCTGAATATAGAACTTGCCCATCAAAACGGAGTCTGCGGTGTACAGCTCTGTCGCAAGAGGATGATCAATGGTCATCAATTCCCGTTTGTCGGGCATCGGACCAAAAACTTCAAGTTCAATTAAAGCAATGGTGACAAAAAATGCCAAACTTGAAGTTACCAGGAGAGCCAAAAAGAAACCGGCTGTGATCGTCAACAATTTGTTGTTCCGTCTGATCAGGTAACGCCAACGGATACTCAATTTTCGGAGAATAGGATGGGATGTTTTCATAGCAGGGGGTGTTTATTCGTTGTAGTATTCCAATGCTTTCGGTAAATGTTCGTTCAGTGCTTTAATCCGGTTTTTAGGATCCGGGTGAGTTGATAAGAATTCGGGGACGCCCGATTGAGAAGATTGCAACATGCGCTCCCAGAACTTCGGTGCTTCCCGCGGGTCGTAACCGGCCATCGCCATAAAATAGAGGCCCATTTCATCGGCTTCGCTTTCGTGACTACGGCTGTACGGTAGAATCACACCCAATTGTGCCCCCGTCCCGTAAGCCAGCATTGCCAGGCTCGTGGTTTCAGTTTTCTGCGTGGCAAGCGCTTCTGAAAGCGCGACTCCTCCCATTTGTAATGCCATTTCCTGAGACATGCGTTCGTTTCCATGCTGAGCAATGGCATGCGCAATTTCATGCGACATTACGACGGCAATCCCATTCTCATCTTCACAAACAGGCAAAATTCCGGTGTAAAAAGCTATTTTTCCACCAGGCATACACCAGGCATTTACTTGGGGGCTCTCGATCAGGTTGAACTCCCAGGCGTAACCTTCGATTAAATCTTCACGACCAATCTTTTTCAAATAATCCTGAACTGCCGAGGCAATTTCGGAGCCGACATCGCGAATAGAGTTGATTGCTTCTGTGTTGTTTGATAATTGTGAACTGTCGAGCACGGCATTGTAGTTTTCAGCAGCCAGCGATTGCATCTCCTCGGCTGGGATGAGCGACAGTTGTTTGCGGTTGGTAAGCGGGACGGTACTGCAGGCCATCATGAAACCCGCCAGCACCACAAGTAAAATTGTTTTCATAGGTGTTTGTTTCTGTTTCCGCTTTCCAATAAGCGAAGGTTGTGCCACACTGTGTTCGCACAACCCACAAAAGCCCAAAACACCTTTATTTACAACCAATTAAGAGATACACCTTCTATCCGAATGAGAACTGAGGAAAACAAGCATTCCTCAAAAAACTGACGACAACGATACACATGTTGTAGAAAACCGAAAATATGCGAGGAGGACACCACAACTGGGTATGATTTTTGTAATTTAACCTAATCATTCTTTTCATTAAAGTATAAACTATGAAAATAAAACTACTTTTTCTCTTCCTACTATGCTCCGCCGCGGTGCTGGGGCAAACTTCGAAACTGGAGCAAGAAGTACTCATCAAGGAATACGAACAATCCAAAAGACAAGAGAAAATTGCCTCCAAAATGCAGGACTGGGCTTCAAAACTGGATCGTTTCGGTGCATACCCTGATCTACCGATCACGCCCGAGGGAGATGTTTATTACTCCCTACTTGGCGAATTCCCGGCCATAAAAAAAGCCGATATTTTTGACCGGGCACTCGAGTGGATGGCCATCCACAACGAACTTTACCCAAATTCAATTTATCAAAATCCGGGAAATGGAAAGATCATTTTTCACTACAGCCTGCCTCTTTCCAATTTGACTTCGCTCAACTACACCTGCATCATCACCATTAAGGACTATAAATTGTTATTCGAAGTACTTGATATCTCTTTCCAAGAGTTTGTCCCGGGTCACTATGCCGGAGAAGAGTGGATTGCAGACCGAACCGTTACCAAAAAAATAACTGAATTCTACCCGATCACGATGAAAGATGAATCAGAGTGGTCAAAAACACTGAACATGTTTAAAGCATTCAACGATCATGTGAGTGAAAACATGAATAGCCTTTACGATTATATTTCGAATGCAAACGCGACTGATTTTTAGAAATAGAAAAAGCCACCCGATGGGTGGCTTCTCTGCATATATTGGTTGGTTTTTTACTTGAAACGCTTGGTCAACGCGTTTAGGTCGAAACGTAAATTCAACTTTGAACCCCCTCCGTTTCCGTTTTTGGTAACAGCATAAATATCGTCGATCAAATGCTGGTATTTCTTCACCACATAATTCCGTTTCAGTTTTAGAGTTGGTGACAACTCACCGTTTTGCGGCGACCATTCTTCACAAACCAGCTTGAAACGTTTAATTTCTTCGTGCTCGCCCAGGGTCTTGTTAATTACAGCAACTTCTTTTTTGTACTGCGCAACTACCTCGGGCACCTGCACCAACTCCTGGTTATCGCGGAAGTGAATTTTATGCTGCGAGCACCAATCGTGCAAATAGTCAAAGTTGGGCGAAATCAGCGCGCTGGCAAACTTCTCATTTTCACCAATCACCATCGCCTGTTCAATAAAGAAAGACTCCTTCAGTTTGTTCTCAATCATCTGTGGCGCAATGTATTTTCCACCCGACATTTTGAACATCTCTTTTTTGCGATCAGTAATTTTCAGGTATTTGCCTTCATCCAAAAAACCGATATCACCGGTATGGAACCAGCCTTCTTCATCGATTACCTCGGCCGTCAGTTCAGGTGCTTTGTAATAGCCCAACATCACCGATGGTCCTTTACACAGAATCTCGCCGTCGTCGGCAATTTTCACGGTGACTCCATCCAGAATCGGGCCGACAGTACCTATTTTCATTTCGCCACTCGCCGGGTTGTTCACCGCAATAACCGGCGAAGTTTCGGTCAGCCCGTACCCTTCCAAAGTGTACATGCCTGCCATACCCAACACCCGGGCAATCCGAGGTTGCAGCGCAGCTCCGCCCGACACAATGTAGGTGATGTTATTCCCCAAAGCTTCGCGCCACTTAGAGTAAACCAGTTTATCAGCCAGTTTGATCTGTGCCGCCACAATGGGGTTGTATCGCTTGTTGAATTCAAAATGACGCGTGAGGTGCAAGGCCCAGAAATAAATACGTTTTTTCATGCCGGTCAAGTCGTTTCCTTTCGAAACGAAACCGTCGTACACACGCTCCAAAAGACGTGGAACCGAGTTAAACATGTGCGGCTTGATTTCTTTGATCGCATTCACAATCTGCCCCAGGTTACCGACGTAATAAATTCCCATTCCTTTATATTGAAAATGGTAATTTACACTACGTTCGTAAACGTGGCACAGCGGCAAAAAGCTAATTACGCGGTGATCTTTACCCAAATCGTGCATGGTTGCGTGGGAAGAAAAATTCGCAACCAGGTTTTCGTGCGAAAGCATTACTCCTTTAGGCACACCGGTTGTTCCCGATGTGTAAATCAGTGTTGCAACATCCTGCGGACGAACCGACTGGCGAATTTCAGCTAAGGCTGATAATAATTCCTTTTCAGCTTGTTTACCCAACTCCAGGATTTCGTTGAAGTTCCGACAGCCGGCAACATCGTCAAATGAAAAGAGGGATTTTATTCCGCCGATCTCTTTTGCGATCGGCTGCAGCTTTTCGAAAAGCTTTTTATCGCCCACGATTAAACACTGCACTTCGGCATGTTCCAGAATGTATCGATATTCATCATCGCCAATGGTGGGATAAATCGGCACATGCACCATTCCGGCCATCCCCAGTCCCATATCGGCAAAATTCCATTCGGGGCGGTTGCTTGTTACGGTGGCAACTTTATCTCCGGTTTTCAATCCCAGGGACATCACCCCAAGCGCAAATAACTTCGAGTTTTCAGCATATTCTGCGGTCGAGTAGGTATACCAACCCGATTCATTTTTTCCGGCCAAAGCATCTTTGCGCGGAAAATCCTGCACGATGCGATCCAGTATATCAAAAGTCCGTGTAACCTGAAATGTCATTATTTCAATCTAAATTAATCCCTTAAATAACCGGGCAAAGATAACATTTCAGTTTAACGGAAAAATTGATTTTGTGCTGTTATACACCAGCTAGCATCGTTTCCGGGGCAAAAATGCCGTCCTAATTGGTCTCCGTTTCGTATTTCTTATGCTTGCCGTAGGCTACAAGTATCAGTAAAATGAGTGCCAGGGCAGAGGCGTAAACCGCCCAATGTACACCATCAACACTCCCCTTTCCGTACGAGTGCATCCCGCTGAGGAAATAGTTAACACCGAAGTAGGTCATAAGTACTGAGCTGAAACCGATCACCGTTGCCACGTTGAAATTGAACCGCCCGCGCAACCCGGGTATAAACCGCATGTGAACGATGAAAGCGAAGATAATCACGGTAATCAAAGCCCAGGTTTCTTTCGGATCCCAGCCCCAATAACGGCCCCAGCTTTCGTTGGCCCAAACACCTCCGAGAAAAGTACCAATGGTCAACATATATAAGCCAAGTGTTGCCGACAATTCGCCTATTGTGGAAAGCTGGTCGGTAAAATGAAGGACATTCTTTTTGTTCTGTTCCCGCAGCAAAGCGTACAAAATGAGCACCAGCATGCCCAGGAACGAACTAAGCCCGATAAAACCGTAACTGGCCGTAATGACCGCGACATGGATAAGCAGCCAATACGATTTCAAAACCGGAACCAAATGCGTGATTTCGGGATTCATCCAATTCAAATGAGCCACAAACAGTGTAATCCCGGTCAGGAACGCGGCAGTCCCCAGCACCATCGGGTATTTGCGGCCAAAAATGATCCCGGCCAACATCGCCGCCCAGGCCACATAAATCATGGACTCGTAGCCGTTGCTCCACGGTGCATGCCCCGAAATGTACCAGCGAACAATTAGCCCGACGGTGTGTACCAGAAAAGCTAAAAAGATCAATCCACCAAAAGTGTATTTTACCGGATTGCTCACCGCCTTCTGTCTGAAAATATTCACCAAGAGGATGGTCAGCAAACCAATTCCCAACAGCAAATACCAGGGAAATACTCTCTTGAATGGCTGATATTGATTGTAAAATAATTCGACTTCTTTTTTGCTATCGGAAGGCAGAATCTCTGCGCCGAACTTCTGCTGGAAATTGGCAATGGTTGCCATGATCTGCCGTGGCTGAATATCGCCACCGGGATTCAACGACTCGCGCAACAATTTGAAACTGTTCGCTACAAACAGCGAATCCCCCCGCGGGTAGCCGGTTGGATTGCTGCCAACGGCATACCAGGCATCAGCGTGATTAACCGGCGGAAAGAAGGTGAAAAACTCGCCATTGAAGACCATAAAACAGATATTCACCCGCTCGTCGACAGCCAAATAATCTTTATCCAGCTGCGTGCGGAAAGCCGGCATTTTATTGTAAGCAGCCTGTACCTGATCCAGAATCCGGTAATGACCTCCTTCGTCGAAAAAATCGACCACCGTTGCAAATTTATTGCCAATTCCCAACTCTGCTACCACTGACTTCTCCACCTTGACGATTGGAATCGTACGCCAAAAATCGGGATACAGGTTCATGCTCAACACAACTTCATCTGCCGATTTTCCTTCAAATGAAGATTTGCGGGTCAGTTTGCGCAGAATTTCATTGTTCAAAGTCGACATCGGCTCAATCCGACCGTCGTTACCGTGCACCCACAATTCGGAGAAATCGCTCACCAAATCTTTGTCCAGTCCCGGAAGACCATTCAATGTCGCATTTTCCGCGCGGGCTGGTGAAGTAACAAACATCATCAAAACCACGATACCAGCGACACCCGCTTTATTTAAATCTTTCAGGTGACGAACCAAATATTGGAAATAAGAATGCTTGGCAAACAAGGCGATAATCATACCGATTGCCATCAGCAAATAGCCCAAGTACGTAATTGCAGTTCCCCAAAAGTCTTTGTTTACCGAGAGCACGGTTCCCATCTCGTCCTGATCATAGGACGACTGGTAAAAGCGATACCCCCGGTATTTCAGGGTATTATTCATAAAAATCCGATAATTCTCATTCACCCCCTTTGTCTCATCTATCAACTTTATTTCGCTGGCAAACGATGAAGGGCTGTCGGAACCAATGTAACGATCCAACTGAAAATCGTCGAGGTAAAGCGAAAATGGCAGTTTAATCAATTCAGACCCGTAGGAGATTTTCAAAGGCGTGTTCCCCACCTTGTAAGTCAACGGATCGCCAACTTGTCCCGAACGTCCAAACACATTCAAGGTCGCCATCCGATCGCCGTCAGAAACTTCTAAAATCACCACATCTTCTGTCGAATTCCCCTGGCTATCCTTGCTAACGCGAACCAAGGCATGCGGGTAAAATTTCTTCACCAACATTAAGTAATTGTCGAACGCATAGAGGTGCATCGGCAAAACCGGCTGCCGGCTTCCGGCGGCCATTGGGATGGGCTCCGATCCGGTCATGCTACGAATCTCCAAATCGCGATCTGTTGTAATATATAAATCATCACCATCCTGATCAAAATGGATGTTCGCTTCGGGGCTGAAACCAACCGTCATTCCCCCGAGATTCACCGTTTCGCCGGGCTTGAACAAAAAAGGTTGCATGCCCTGCCCCGCCGAAACAACAAAATCAACCATCGGCTCGCCCGACGGATGATCGACCGGTGTTTTCACCGCATTCTTTACAAAGCCTACTGATTTTAGTTTAATCCTGTGCCCTTCAACCTCAACCGACTGGCTGTAATTCCCCGACCGAAGTTCCGAAAACAACACCTTCGTTTTCAACTTCTTATCCGGCGTTTCAATGGTCAGGTAAGTATCAGTAGACACGATCGAGTTGGAACTGTGTCCCTCGCGGATGTGCATCACGCCCTCGAAACTAATATAGCGGGTAATGGCTGCACCAATCACAATTATGACAAAGGAAATATGAAAAAGCCCGACTACAATTTTGCGCCGGGTATACATTTTATAGCGAAGAAAATTCACCAGGAGGCTGAAGCCGAGTAGCAACAAAACCAACTCGAACCAATGCGTATTGTAAATAATGCTTTTGGCAGCCTCGGTTCCGTAGCTACTTTCGGTAAACGTAGCCACCGCCATAGAGATCGCAAAAACCAACAGCAAAAATCCCATAAACGGCATGGACGTCAGGAACTGATAGATTTTTTTCATAAGGGTTGATATTTATTGGGATGAAAATAACATTTTTGATTTCAACATAAAAAAGCGGGCAGTTCAGCACGCTTCAAGTTAAACAGTTTTTTACCGCTTTAGTTGACAAGCTTTTTTAGTTCACAGCCCAAAAGCTTTTCCGTCATACATAGAAACCGGCAACAGCCTTGTTCCAATGCCTATCAGCTATTCAGAAAACCGAGTCCTTATGTTTTAAAACTTGTAAACAGAAGGAAACAGGCAAACCAATTTTCAGAAATTTGCTTTTATTGTACCTTTTTATTGTCAATGTAGAATTGGCGTGAAAGACAAAATGAAAAACCATGAGACTTACATTTAATCTGCACTACTATACCACCCTTGGTCAACAGATTTTTTTATCCGGTTCGTATGATGAATTGGGCGCTTGGGATCCTTTCAAAACAATCCCGCTGGAAAGCAAGCCCAATGGGTTCTGGGAAATTTCCCTAGATTTGCAACCGTCGGACGAACGGCTGGAATACAAATACTTCATGCTCGACACCAGTGGTAACAAACACTGGGAATGGGGCAACAACCATTTTATCGACTTAAAAAGTCATCCCCAACACGATTTTTACATTGCGGATAAGTGGAACAACCCTTCGCCGGCAGAAAAAATCCTGTACAAAGCCTCGTTTCAGAACGTCATCATGAAACCGGGAAAAAACAAAGCGCCGATTGCTGATTTGGAAGATGACCGCATTTTTCAACTCCGCATCCGTGTTCCGCGAATCGGAGGCAACTACAAAGTATGTGTTCTCGGAAATCAGAATCAAATGGGGAACTGGGACCGGGCCAAACCGCTGATACTTGAATGCGGCGATGATTTCCCGGTCTGGTCGGGCCAAATCAATCTGGATGAACTGCACTTTCCGATTCACTATAAATTTGGCATTTGGGATGTCAGGGAAGAGAAAATCGCAACTTTGGAAGAAGGTTTTGACCGGGAACTTGCCGGAATACCGGAGTTACCAGGCCGGGTTGTTTTCGTGAAAACCGACCGGAATTTTCGCTACCCTTTGGGAAACTGGAAGGGTGCCGGTGTGGCCGTTCCGGTATTTTCGCTTCGAAGCGGAAATAGTTTTGGATCCGGCGATTTTACCGACCTGATCGACTTTATCGACTGGGCAAAATCAGTCGGCATGAAGATGGTTCAGGTGCTGCCCGTCAACGAAACGGTAGCCTCACACAACTGGCTCGACTCCTACCCTTACAAATCGATTTCCGTGATGGCTCTTCATCCGATCTACCTGAACCTGGATAAAATCGGGCGTCTCAACGATCCCAAATTGATGGAGGAATTTGCAGCCCATCAGGAGCAGTTGAATCAGGAGATCCATGTTGATTATCCGGAAGTACACCGCCTAAAATCGCGCTACTACAAACTGATTTTTGATCAGGATGGCGAGAAGCTTTTCAACTCGAACAGTTTCAAACAATTCTTCCGCGCCAATAAAGACTGGCTGGTTCCTTACGCTGCTTTTGTTTATTTGCGCGATCAGTTCAAAACACCGGATTTCCGCCAATGGGGGGACTTCCGACGATATGACCGCTATAAAATTGAGGCACTGAGTGAGCCCGGTGCTCCGACCCGCGACGATGTTGTTGTGCACTATTTCATTCAATACCACCTGGACAAACAATTGAAAGAAGCGGCCAACCACGCCCGGAAAAACGGCATTATCTTGAAAGGCGATATCCCGATTGGCATCAGTCCGAACAGTGTTGAAGCCTGGACGGAGCCACACCTTTTCAACCTGGACTCGCAAGCCGGTGCCCCCCCGGACGATTTTGCCGTGAAAGGACAAAACTGGGGATTCCCAACCTACAACTGGGAGGAAATGGCGAAAGACAATTACAGCTGGTGGGTTCGTAGAATGCAAAAAATGACGGATTATTTCGACACCTACCGCATTGACCACATCCTCGGATTCTTCCGAATTTGGGAAGTACCAAGCGATTCAGTTGAAGCGCTGCTGGGACATTTCAACCCGGCCCTGCCATTATCGGCTGAAGAAATTGAAAGCCACGGCATCCGATTCGATTACGAACGTTTCACCCAACCGTACATCCGCCATCATTTGCTGGTTGAGCGATTTGGCGAAGAAACAGAACAAATTATCGCGCAATATCTCGATGATTTGAACAATCAGAAATACCGGTTAAAAGAACAATTCGATACGCAACAAAAAATCAACACTCATTTCCTGAAGGGGATTGAAGAAGAAGATCTGGACGATGAGAAACGGAAAATCCGCGACGGGCTTTTCGACCTGGCAGCCAACGTTATTTTGGTGAGTACGGGCTACAACCAGTGGCACCCAAGAATCTCCATGACCAAAACCAGCTCGTTTGATGAATTGGATTACTGGACCAAGGAGCGATTGACAGAAATCTACAACAACTATTTCTACAAACGCCACGAGGAATTTTGGTACGCTAAAGGCATGGAAAAACTACCAGCGATAACAACGGTTGGCGACCTGTTGGTTTGCGGCGAAGATTTGGGCATGATCCCGGCCTGCGTACCGAAAGCAATGGACGAGTTAAATATCCTGAGCCTGGAGATACAGCGAATGCCCAAAGACCCGAATAAAAAGTTCGCGCATCCGGCCGATGCTCCGTACCTGTCGGTTTGCACAACGTCGACCCACGACATGTCGACCATCCGCGGATGGTGGGAAGAGGATCGTGCCAAAACACAACTTTTCTACAACCAGGAACTGGGCAACTGGGGAGCAGCTCCCTACTTTGCCGAGCCCGAGATTTGCCAGCAAATCGTCACCCAGCATTTGTATTCACCGGCCATGTGGGTCACCCTTCCTATTCAGGATTTGTTGGCAATGGACAGTGAATTGCGCTGGGACGAAACGCAGCAGGAACAAATCAACCTGCCGGCCAACGTTCGGCACAAGTGGCGCTTCCGCATGAAGCAAAGCATTGACGAACTGAAAAAGGCGGACAAGTTCAACGAATTGCTCCGTTCGTTAATTAAATCAACCGGTAGAAATTCAGACTATTAACCGACTTAAAATAAACAGAGGGCCTTGCCAACGCGAAGCCCTCTGTTCTTATAATGATTCAGGGATTTACACCCGAAAAGATTTATTCTTCAATCTCGCCGATAAAGACACCAGACACATTCCAGGCACTGAACATGTTCCCTTCTCTTTCCCCTAACGGGATGTACACTTTGATACTGTGTTTTCCGGGAGTCAAGTTATCCACCGGCGTAAAATACGGGTGCGAAACTGTTCCGGGACACCAACCAGAGCGGCTATAATCAGACGATGACAAACCGTTCCAGAAATTACCCGAAGCCGGGTTTGAAGCGCGGTAAGTTCCACAATCAACTCGCCAGGGCGTGAAACTGAAGAACGGCTGATTATCGATGAAAAGCTCATTCTTTTTAGGCACAAACTCGTCGCCGCCACCCCAGCCACCATGACCGGTTGTGATGTAACGGAAAGTCACATTTTTAACTCCCGCAGGAACTTCGAAGTCCACCGTAAGCGTATCGCTGGCAAACATGGTTCCATATTCCTGACCTGCCATTTCCATCACGTTGGTTGTATTGAAAACCGGCTGCACCCAATATTTTTTAGCAGGCTTTTCCGAAACTTCCTGTTCATTCAGGTAATATTTCAGATTCAGGCTCACTTTGTGCCCGCCACCGTCGTAGTTGCCAACAAACACACCTATCCAGCATTCGTTTTGAAGCACCGGCAGGAAGTCGCTCACATCTTCTTTGTAAGTCACCGAGTCCGCCCAGGCAATACCAACATCACGCTTGTCATTAAAATGATGAACACCAAAAGGTGTAAAGAAACGCATCAGTTCGATCAGCGGATCAAAGTCATTGGTTTCGACGACACCCTGATAAACTTTACCTTCTTTGCTGGTGTATTTCGGCAGCGAATCAACGCCGTATTTCAATCCATCGAGGAAGCTTTGCGTTTTGTCAACAGGAACAACAAAAACAGATCCCGTACGGTCGTAGGCATCACCATTCGATTGCTCGGTCACTTCGGCAAAGATAGACGTGCCATCCGGTACCTGTGGCAGTTTCACGCGTTTCAACACAACCGTACCACCTGCAAAACGATACAGGGAATCAGTGTATTCCCCTTCTGGATTTTCAATTTTACCACCCCAATTAATTTGTTGCTTTTTGAAAACCGGCACTTCTTTTACGAAAGCATCTGCTAACCGACGGCTGAATTCGACGTCATCAACACCAATTCCCATATCAGCAGGTATCATTTCGGGAACTTTCTTTTTTCGATAAAAATCGATGTTTGTTGCTTCCCATCCCGAATTGCCGTTGCGAACATACCGCATGACCACCGCTCCCGGGAAAGGGAAATACAGCATCGGTGTTGCCTGCAAACCAGTCTTGGTGGTTACCCACAATTCAATTTTATTGGAAAATGAAGTGCCAACATACTTTTGGCATTTGTAACCCAAAATTTTCACCGGGTCTCCTTCGGGCTCAAAGCCTTTGAGCGATCGAAAACGATTCGTTGTAAAATAGCTTTGGCCATCCATGAAGGTAGCCTGACGAATGATAACTGAATCCGGATATGCCAGGTAATTCACCTGTTGGGGTACTTCCGGGATCAAATTCTTCCCCGACTGATCGACCCAACTTTTGGCAATACTATCCGTGTATTCGACAATCAATTTGTCGCTGTTTGAATCAACCTCGCCATTGCGCCAGGCGGAATATTCAATTCGTCCACTCTTATCAACTGTTATGCCCATCGCATAGCCGAGGGTACAAACCCCAATCAGCAGCAATAAAATTCCTTTTCTGTACATCGTATTTAATTTGTTCGCTCTAAAAATAACTGAAAGCTTGCAAACATTCAATTACAAAAAAAGGAGAAGTCGGACATTATTGAAATGATCAGCAAAAAAGCGAGTTCTATTGAGCGCTCTATTGAGATTCATTTAAGGTGACACACTCAATAGCTAAAGGTTGAAAATATAGCCCAAAGAAATCCGGAAGTAGGAAGAATTGGAGTACGATTCGCCGTCGCCGATGGTTTGCGGCAGGTTGTAATTATAGGAAACTTCGAGGTCGAAGCTCTTCCAGCTCAGGCTTACAGGCAACTGCAGCTGGATATTCAGCAGACCAAACACATCCTTGTAATAAGTTGAAACTTCCGTTTGGGTAATTTCGTCAACATAAGCCTCGTTCAGCAAAAACTCAGCAGCTTCGGATCCCCAAAACAAACTGACCTCCGGCTCCAGTCGCAGGTAGTCGTAACGGCTAAATTTGATTAAATTCAGATAGGCATAAACATCCCAGGACAGTTGTTGTCCGAATTCCTGGCCCATCAATAACGAACCATCCAGGCGGGTTCCCAATGATTTCGATTTAAGCGTGATGCCCGCATTCAGACTTGAATTGTACAAGGCATCGAAATCGGGATCGTCAACATTAAACAGGAAATAATCCAGGGAAGCGCGATAGCGTAAAAACTTGATTTTTTTGAATCCTTTGCCAAAGCCGGCGCTGAAAACTGTTGTTCGGTAACCGGGATCGAGCTGACTGTACCAACTACCGGAAACCCCGGCAAAAAAACCGATTGAGTGCATGTAGTACAATTGTCCGGAAAAGTTATACTGATCGGTCCCGATTTCGCGTCCAGCGAAATACGTTTTGCTGTTGTAGTTAGCACCGGCGTACAGAAACTGGAAATTCTTTTTCCCGCTAAAAAGATCGTACAATTCATCGTCGCCGAACAGCACATCACTTAAAAGAGAATCGATCCTTGTAAACCGATCCTTCTCCAGAATATCTGTTCGTTGGGCGATTGCCGGCAACACCAGTACAAATACTAACCCGATCAATAAACCAATTCGTTTCATCTCGCCTACTGTTTAAATGTCATCCCACATTTCGATATGTTGATTCCTTAGGAGCCTCAAAAAGTCTGCGTCCCGGCAGACTCATTCTTCATAGTAATTCAACATTGAAAAAAGATGAAGCCACCAATCGGCGGCTCCATCATCAGTAAAGATTAGTTTCCCCCTTTACCGTTGCCATTACCACTGCCGCTTCCCCCGGCATTTTCAGATCCCTGTTGCTTCGCTTCTTGTTGTGCTGCCTCTTGAGCTTGTTCCTGAGCCTGTTCCTGACTTTGTTGTCCTATCTGCTGACGAACTTGTTCCTGAGCAGCTGTCGCATTCTCGCAAGTTTCGCTTTGTCTCAGCTGTTGACGAGCTTGTTTCATTTGCTCGCTGCTGATGCTACTGCGGAATTGCTGACGATTTTCTTCACGAATTTGCTGTTGCGCTTGTACCATTTCCAATTGTTCTTCGGAAAGCGTTGCCATCAGCGCTTCGCGTTTTTGTTCGCGGGTCATTTCTGTGTTTTCCAGAATCGCCATTTGTTCTTCGGTCAGGGTTGCCCTGAACGAATTGCGAAACTGTTGTGCACTTTCCTGATTTGCCTCCATCAGAGTCACCTGTTCGTCGGTCAGGTTAACATTCAAACGATCACGGGTTTGAAGTTTATCCTGGTCTTGATCCTGATCTGGTTTCGTCTCATCACAAGATCCGTCTTTCAACTGGTCTTTTGTCTGCAGTTTAGTTTGATCCTGGATGGGTGTTTCGGTTTGAGCAAAAGCTGCGGGAGCAGTAAACATGATTGCTAAAACCAATGATGCGATTGTGCGTGCGATTGTTTTCATAACTTATTCCTTTTAATATTTTACTGATTCAATTCCGAATGCTAACCGCACAAAAGTTCGTTTACCCTACCTTTGGTTAAAAATTTTGCAAAATTTTATTTTTGAGTGGGTGAGAAGGCTGAAAATGAGATGGGAAGATTCGACTGGGCGGAATTTATGCAACGATTAGACTTCAGGAAAACACATCCTAAAGATTTGTCTAACGTCATCCCGAATTCGTTTCGGAATCTTTCTCTAAAATGGAAGAGATGCAGAAACCGTGTCTGACGCCAGGCAGGAAGTCCAGCATGACGAAACAGAGCTGACTAAAACGCCAGTTTCAGAAACATTACAGGAGTAAACGGAACGGCTTCGGCCGATACATTTAAAGTGGCATCCTGATCGTCGGGGATGCGCACAAAGTTGTCGTATTTTAGATTCTCATAGTTAAAGACATTCAACACCGAAACACCAAATTCCAAACCATATCTCTGTCGGGTCACCCGATAACTCAGAGCAACATCAAGGCGGTGATAATCCCTACCGTCAACCGAAGGATCGTCGAGCAAGTCGGGAAAACCGGATCCAAACACATAGTTTGCGGAGAAATAAATAGGTTTGAAATTGATTAAAGCAGCCGCTTTCAGTTCGTGTCGCTGGTCGTGCAAAGCCCGCAAATAAACCTCGGGATCGAAATACGAAAAGTGTTCTTTCGTCTCGCTCAGTGTATAAGCCAACCAAAACGAATGCCCTTTCCAATCTTTTTTTAGGAATAAATCAAGCCCCGAAGTCTTTGCATCTCCCTGGAAAAGCCCGGTTCCCTCTTGTGTTTCCACAAAGCGACTCAAACCCTTGGTATGTTTTCGGTAAGCTTCAATGCTAAACAGGTACCCGTTTTTATGCCAGCTCAGCCCCAAAATCGATTGCTGCGACCAAAGCACCGGAATATCATCATCGTTGCAAATCGTCCATAGATAGCGGAAGTTTCCGAGAGGATCGACCACCGAGGTATGTGAAATATACTGCCGGTAAGTTCCCCACGAAGCACTCAGCTTCCAGGCGTCAGTCAATTCGTAGCCTGCTGAAATCCGGGGTTGAATATCGACCCGATTCAAGTCAAAAGGTAGATCAGCCCGAACACCTGCTGTTAACCTTAGCTTTTGAGTAATCGAAAGATGATCTTCCAGATAAGCATTCAGGCGGGATAGTGAGTATTTTTCGTGTGCCAGGTTAACCGCAAACGAGTCCTCCTGAAAATGAATATCGTTTTGAACAACTCCCATTCCAAATCCAAGCCGGTGAACCGGTGAAAGCGACAGGTGGTTTTGTAGTTCCAGCCGAAATTCATCAATCTTGTTTTGGTTGTAATCGTCGGTATCTGTAATCCAACTGGTTGAAGAACTTGAGCCGGAGCTACTGGTGCTGCCACCTTGTCCATTGCCATTCCCGCCGCTGCCACCACTACCATCGCTCCCGCCATTCTGTCCGGCCGATTCGCGTAAATTCGTGACCTGCGTTTCCAGCGACGAGTAAGCAGCTGTTAACTCCGACCGTAGTCCGCCATTCCAGGCCTTGCTGTAGCGAGCCGAAGCACCGTATTGCTGGTTCTGTTCCTCATCCTCATAAGACAGCTGATTGCGCTGGCTTTGGGTTTCGTACTCCAAGCCGTAAACGTAGCGGTCGCGTCCGGTAAACAGGCTCAGACTGTAAAAATCGGCATCTCCGGTACGTCCCGAGAATTTGACATTGAAATCCCTGAAATTGTAATCAGGATAAACGTACCGGTCAATCGAACTTCCACGCCCGGAATTGCCGCTGGTTCCCAAAGTCAGCTGGTTTTTATCGTAAAGCTCGTAATAGGTTTGCCGCATCGCTACGACCAGTGAATTCTTTGTTCCCAACGGTAAACTGAGCCAACCATTCATCGTCATATTGTTTACGCTGAGCTGCAGCTGCAAATCCTCGGTGCTTCCATTCACACCGGTTATCTGCACAATTCCGCCCACGCGCCCTCCGTACTCGGCCGAAAATCCACCTTTCATCACACGAATGTCCTTCGCCATAAAGGGGTTCACCGCACTGATGTTGTCGTTGAAGTTCTTCATGCCAAACAGCGTGAAACCATCGAATAACACCTGGCTTTGCCCGGCATAACTTCCGCGTATAATCAGGTCGTTGGATTGCTCGCCAGCCGCCAGAATCCCCGGTTGCAAGCGCAACAGGTTGAAAACTGAATTATCGCCGTAACCCGGCAAGCTCCCGGCCACCTGGTGATTCAAGCGAATTTCACCGGCTTCCTGCCCGATTTGTTCCGACCGAACTACGGAGAGCCCTTCAACCCGGATTTCCTTCAACTTGAATAATGATGGATTTAACTTGAAAACCTGATTATCGGCTGCTGCAACAGTGGTATCCTGTGGAAAAAATCCCAAATAAGTGAGACGAACCTGAAAGATACTGTCACTCAGCGAGCGAAAGGAAAAAGTACCGTTGTGGTCGGTACTCATCCCTTTCCCGTTGAGATAAATGTGCGTGTATGGTAAGGTTTCTCCTGTGGTGGCATCCTGAACAACTCCTGAAATATGAAAGGCCTTTATGCTCCTGTCCTGCTGCGAACTGTAAATCAGAAAAACATCTCCCGACTTTTCGTAGGCCAGCGGAAGATCCTTCAGCAGGTAATCCAATGCTTGCGGCAACCCTGAAAACGATTGGTGAACGGTGATTTTGTAACTCGACAACCTGGCATCATCAAACGAAAACTGAAAATCGTACCGATCGCGCAAATCCAACAAAACCTCGTTCAGGGCTGTTTCCCTGTACTGCAAATCGAGCTGCTGACTGTAAGCGAATATGCCCGACAGCAAAAGACATAGCAGAAGGACAAATGTTTTCAATTCAGGTTAGTTGCTTTTTTCAATCCGGAACACGCCCGGTTGTTCTTCTGTAAATTTAAGACTAAACGGCCGACAAACATAGCCAAGAACCTGTTTCACATCAGTTTGCTTCTCAAAATTACCGCTATATGTGAAATTAATTCCGTTATCTACATGAAAGGTAACCTTATATTGACGTTCAATTTCATCAAACACTTCCTGAATTGGTCTGCCTGCGAAAACAAACCGGTTAGTAATCCAGGCAATCGATTCCGAAGCTACTACCGTTGACTTTGTCAATTCAGCACCTAACAATTCTGCCTTTTCGTTGGGCGACAAAACAACTTGTTTCTTTTCATCCGTTGTTGAAACCTGAACTTTGCCGGTCAAACAAGTAACGCGGTAAGCATCATCGCGTGCAAAGATGTTGAAGCTTGTGCCCAGTACTGCTGTATTTCCTTTTTCAGAAGCAACCACAAAACGACTTCCTTTTTGCACCTCGAAATAAGCTTCTCCGTCCAGCTCTACTTCACGTGAAACCTGCCACCAATACGGATGCCAAGTTAGTTCAGATCCGGCGTTCAACTGCACTTTCGACTGATCAGGCAGTTCAACCAACCGATGCTCACCAGCCGAAACGATTGCTGATTCGGTGTAGAAACGCATAAAGGCAGTTGTTCCCAAGAGTAAAACAAACACCGCAGCAACGGCCCATTGCCAAGTCGAACGATTCAAAGCGATCACTTTCGCCGGTCGCTTCTGTTCCGTCAACTGACTTTCCATCTTCGTCCAAATATCTTCTGCCGATGATTCCCATTTGACGGTCACCTTCGAATTCAGCTCCTCCAGTTTTTGCCAGTTCGGGCTCGATGAATCACTATGTTTTGAATTTGTTTTCATGATCAACTCAATTTCATTTTTAATTGGCTTAAAGCCGCGCTCATTCGTTTCTCAACCGCTTTAACACTTAGCTCCAGTCGCTCAGCTATTTCGTGGTATTTCAGCCCATCCAGCCGGCTCATGAGAAAAACAGTTCGTTGTTTGTCCGACAGCCCGGCGAGTGCTTCCTCGTAGCGACTCTTCAACTCGTCGTATTCCAATTGTTCATCGGGAGACTCTTCTGTGAAATCCAGCTTTAGCTTTTTCTGGTACTCCCACTCGACCTGCTGGTGGCGGTATCGGCTAACAAACAGATCGGAGGCCATTTTGTACAGTAAGCCGGAGTTTTCTTTGGGCTGATAAGCAACCTGCTTTTCCCAGAGTTTCATAAACGCTTCCTGAGCAATATCGGTCGCCAACTCCCGATCACCCGAGCGGTAATAAATGTACCGCCGTATGGCATCGAAATACTCGTCGAACACTAATTTAAATTCTTGCGCTGTCAACTTTCAAAACGTTTTGTCATAAAAACAGATCCTTGTAAAACTCTCCTGAAATTCAAGTGAATAATTTAAGGAATTCTCTGTTCTTTTCATGCGGATACCGCTCCAAAATCTGTTTACCCTACCTGCACGACGATAATTTTTGTAATTTCCCAACTCCAACAGAAAAAAAGATTGACCATGAAAATATTTCCGACAGTTGTACTATTGCTTCTAGTATGCCAAATAACCACCGCATGGGCAAACAGCCCTGTTGAGCACCAATCATCACAACCTTTGTGCAGCAACGATAGTGTATTGGTGGAAACCAAGCTCACTGAATTTGCGGAGGTCAAAAACCTGCCGTCGGGCGAATTGCTTGAGAAAATCGGACAAAGCTTTTTGGGAACGCCATATGTTGCCCAAACACTGGAAACCGGCAAGGACGAAAAGCTGATTGTCAACCTGCGCGAACTTGACTGTACCACTTTCGACGAAACCTGCCTGGCACTGATGCTGACGGTGAAATCGGGAGCGACCGATTTTACAGCTTACAAAAAGCAATTGGAAAAGGTTCGGTACCGAAACGGGGTTCGGGAGGGCTACTTATCTCGGCTGCATTATTTCTCGGAATGGCTTTACAACAATACTGAAAAAGGTCTGGTTACACCGTTGGACAACAGCTTTCAAACTAAAGTTGAAAAACCAATCAACTTCATGTCCTCCCACCCGGACAGTTATCCGGTTTTGAAAGAAAACCCGGAGCTGGTACCTCAAATCGCTCAGCAGGAAGAATTGATCAGCGAGCGCACACGCTATTTCATTCCCAAAGAAAAACTTCAGGCGAACGAGAAACATTTGAAGGACGGTGATATTGTAGGGCTGACGACCAGTATCGCCGGGCTGGATATTGCCCATGTAGGGTTAGTGATTTGGGTTGATGGACGCGTTCACCTGCTGCATGCCTCTTCTGCATTAGAAAAAGTAGTCATCTCCGATGTTCCGCTAGCCGATTACCTGGGAGCTAAAAAATCGTTTACCGGTATCATGGTTGTACGCCCCAATTGAATATCAAACATTTTGTAAAAAAGTTCTACTTTTGGAGCCTGAAAAGAGTTACCCATGAAAACTTTTGGTCAAAAACTTACCGTCCTCCTTTTAAAAGGAATCGCTTATCTGCCCTTTTGGGTTTTGTACGCCTTATCCGATTTCTTTTTTGTACTGATTTTTCACCTTGTGGGCTACCGCAAAAAGGTAGTCTACCAAAACCTTCGGAATTCGTTTCCTGAAAAATCAGCGGAGGAAATTGACAAGATTGCCCGAAAATACTACCGCCATTTCTGCGACCTGTTCATGGAAACAGCGAAATTCGATCGTCTCTCGGCCAAAGAACTCGACAAACACATTCGGTACGAACACCTTGAACGTTTAAATGATGTTTTCGATCAGGGCAAGGGAATGTTGTTAATCTGTTTCCACTACAACAACTGGGAATGGAATGCAAGCATGATACAATTCCTCAAGCATGATTTCCTGATGGTATTCAGCCCTATGAAAAACAACCCGTCCATGGAAAACTATGTCACCAAGATGCGCACTAAATTTGGAGCATTGAAGGTTCCCATGCAGAATGCCCCCAGGGCATCGTTCAGCTTAAATCAAGGGCCAAACTATGGCATCATGTGGCTGGCTGCTGACCAAACACCTCCTGCTGCATCGCAATATTGGACGACTTTTCTAAATCAGGAAACTCCTTTTTTCAGTGGCCCACAGAAAATTGCACTAAAAACAAACGTCCCGGTATTCTTCCACTACATCCATAAAGTGAAACGAGGGCAGTATGTGGTCGACTTCTTCGAAATGACCCCGCATCCGGTTCAGGACGGAGAACATGCTGTTCTACTGGATTATGTCGACATTGTTGAGAAACTAATCCAACTTAGACCTGAGTTTTGGCTGTGGTCTCACCGCCGCTGGAAACACAAGCGCTCGGAAGGCCAGGAATTGATTCCAAGAAACAAAACAAACCGCTTCGACAAACAAATTGATGAGATGTTTGAACGACTCAATCAAATCAAATCACTTTAAATAACGCGAAGATGAAACAGCTGTTGAAAATCCTCCTTTTACTGATATCATTTTTGGCTTGCCACACGACTGATGCACAGTCAGAAACAACTGGAAACCTGGGAAAAACGCAAGCTTATGTTGACGATGCCTGGTTTTGGGGACAGGAAACAGCAACTACACTTGAATTCAACAACAGTGCTACAAACCTGGAGGACATCCGTCGCAATTGTTTCGAAGCACTCTCGGCCATGGACAGCATCGACATGAAATTACAGCTGGCTACCTACAGTTTGGATGACGCATACTACGAAGCCAAGGATCAAGGGCAAGGCGACGCAGCAGCCAGCATCCGAAAAATAAAACCCGATTTGACCGCAGCAGCAGAGTCACTCGTTGAATCACGAAAAAACCTGGACGCCGTGTTGGACGAAACCGATTTGACAGCCATCAGCCAAAAGCTGTTCGATGCAGTTGAACGGCTGCAGGATTGCCGTCAATCGGTAAAAAACGCACAAAAGAACCTAAAAAATATCCGGAAGCAGAAAAACTAAAAGCGATCGGAAGCACCACCACTTCGCCCTTAAAACGGATATATTAATCATCTCGAAATCAAGCAACTCCTATTCCACCGGCGCCGCGAATCAAAAATGGGCATACAAATTGATTGCATGATCGGGATCGCTGCATTCTGTTTCAACAGCAACGATCATGAAACAATCATCTAAAAACAGAACACATGATACGTATTTTCATTTTTATGCTTCTCGTGGCATTGACTGCCATCTCGTGCAAACATGGCGAAAAACTCACTAAAGCAGAACAGTCTCAACAAGCAACAATAGTCGAACTGTCGCAACTACAAGGACAATGGCTCCTGAAAACCATTGACGATGAGCCGATCCAAATGCCAGAGCAAAAAGAAGCATTCCTCGAGTTCCACAGCACAGAGAGCCGTTTCTCCGGATACGCCGGCTGCAATCGTTTTGGAGGGCAAGTTGAAATGACCAACAGCGAACTATCCGTTGGAATGATTATGGCAACAAAGATGTATTGCCCGGGTATTGATTTGGAAAGCCGTCTAATGGCAATGCTTCAAAAGAGTAGCTGGAAAGTAAATCTGCTTAATGATGTTCTTGTGCTGAAAAACGAACAGCATTCGATCGAACTACAACGAAAATAACACCGCTAGAAAAAAAGAAATCCCGGCCTAAACCGGGATTTTCTTTTCCATTTTGTTATGCTAAAAAACTAAATATACAGATTATGGTAGCACGGTGTCGCCCATCAGATAGCGGTCAACTTCGCGAGCAACTGCACGTCCCTCGTTAATTGCCCATACCACCAATGATTGTCCGCGACGAGAGTCACCGGCCGCAAATACTTTCTTCAAGCTGGTTTTAAACTCACCGTACTCTGCTTTGTAGTTTGAACGGCCATCACGCTCGAATTCCAGTTCTTCAGCGATTTTGTCTTCCGGTCCAAGGAAACCCATTGCCAGAAGAACCAAGTCCGCTTCCAAACGACGTTCTGTTCCCGCAATTTCTTTCGGGTACATGCCGCCTTCTTCCGTGCGAGCCCATTCAATATTTACCGTGTGAATAGCAACCAAATTACCATTTTCGTCGCCTTCAAATTTTTTGGTCATCACCAAATACTCGCGAGGATCTTCGCCTTGTTTGTAGATCGCTTCGTGCTGACCATAGTCAACTTTCAGCGATGCCGGCCATTCGGGCCAAGGATTCACGTCGCGGTTACGATCGTTCGCTGGACGAGGCATGATTTCAAACTGTTTCACGTTCGCGCATCCGTGACGCAACGATGTTGCTACACAGTCGGTACCGGTATCACCACCACCAATTACGATCACGTTTTTACCTTCAGCTGAAATGTAGTTGCCATCTTTCAGTGCGCTATCCAGCAAGCTCTTGGTGTTAGCACGCAGGAACTCCATGGCGAAATGAACGCCTTTCAACTCGCGGCCCGGAACTTTCAGGTCACGCGGTTTGGTAGCACCATTAGCCAATACTACAGCATCGAAATCTTTGTGCAATTTCTTCGCGCTGATGTCTTTTCCAACTTCAACACCTGTTTTGAAAGTCACCCCTTCGGCAGCCAACAAATCAACACGACGCTGAACGACTTCTTTGTCGAGTTTCATATTTGGAATACCGTACATGAGCAAACCACCAACACGGTCGTCGCGCTCGAATACGGTTACCAGGTGACCGGCTTTGTTCAACTGCGCAGCGGCAGCCAAACCGGCAGGTCCTGATCCGACAACGGCAACTGTTTTACCCGTACGGTATTCAGGCGGCTCAGGTAACACCCAGCCGTTTTTGAAACCAAAATCGATGATCGTACGCTCGTTATCGTGAATGGTCACAGCTGGTTCGTTGATTCCCAATACACAACCCGCTTCACAAGGAGCCGGGCAAACGCGGCCTGTAAACTCCGGGAAATTGTTGGTATGGTGCAAACGCTCCAGCGCTTCACGCCAACGACCACGATAGATCAGGTCGTTCCATTCCGGAATCAGGTTGTAAACCGGACATCCGGAAGCACCGTTGTGCATCAATTCACCGCGGTGGCAGAAAGGAATACCGCAATCCATGCAGCGTGATCCCTGCGTTTCGCAAGTTTCCTGATCGCGCAGAACGTACACTTCGTTCCAATCTTTCAGACGTTCTGCTATCGGGCGAGTTGGATTGGCAACTCTTTTATATTCTAAAAATCCTGTAGGCTTTCCCATTTTTTCTATTCAAAAATTGAATTACTTTTCCAAAGACATATCGAACGCTGCGTCGATAATATCGTCTTCTTTTTCATATTTACCGGTGCTGCGGGCTTTTTCAATGAAGCCAAGCATGCGTTTGTAATCGACTGGAAGAACTTTCACAAATTTCGACAAGCTGTAGTCCCAGTCAGACAGAATGTACTCTGCTACGGCAGACCCTGTTTTCTCCAGGTGCTTTTCGATCATTGCTTTCAATTCAGCTTGTTCAGCAGCATCGTCTACTTTCTCCAAACCGATCATTTCCATGTTACACTTCGCGGGGAAGGTTCCGTCGGCATCAAGTACGTAAGCGATACCACCCGACATACCTGCACCGAAGTTGCGACCTGTTTTACCCAGGATCACGGCCTTACCGCCAGTCATGTATTCGCAACCATGGTCTCCGATACCTTCTACCACTACCTTCGCTCCCGAGTTACGAACACAGAAACGCTCACCGGCAATACCACGGATATAAGCCTCGCCTCCAGTTGCCCCGTAGAAACAAACGTTACCTACAATGATGTTTTTCTCGGGAACAAACTGTGCATTTTTAACCGGGTAGATGGACAAGTGACCGCCTGACAAACCTTTTCCAAAGTAGTCGTTTGCATCACCTTCTACTTCCAATTCTATCCCTTTACACATAAAGGCTCCGAATGATTGACCTGCAGAACCAGTCAGTTTGAAGTGAATTGTTCCGTCGGGCAGACCTTCGCCTTTATAAACCTTAGTTACTTCGTGCGAAAGAACAGTACCAGCACTACGGTCGGTGTTCACAACAGGGAACTCACCGTAAACTTTTTCACCTGTTTTGATGGCATTCTGTGCTGCTTCAACAAATTTCCAGTCCAGAATTTCTTCCAGTTGGTGATTTTGTTCTTTCGTTTTGTACAAGCCTTGATCGGCACCGATTGTCTCTTTGAACAAGATCGGGCTCAGATCCAGGTTTTTATATTTCCAGTGGTCCACATCGTCTTTAAATTTCAGACATTGTGACTGACCAATCATTTCTTGAATCGAACGGAATCCTAGCTCGGCCATAATTTCACGTAAACCACCTACCAGGAAGGTAAAGAAGTTCACCACATGGTCGGGATTACCGGTGAATTTGGCGCGAAGATCTTCGTTTTGCGTAGCCACACCTACCGGGCAGGTATTGCTGTGACACTGACGCATCATGATACAACCTTCAACAACCAGCGCGGCAGTTGCACATCCCCATTCTTCGGCACCCAACAAAGTTGCGATCGCCAAGTCGCGAGATGTTTTCATCTGACCGTCAGCCTGCACCGTGATCCGATTACGCAAGCGGTTGCGCACCAACGTCTGGTGAGTTTCGGCCAAACCAAGCTCCCAAGGCAAACCAGCGTGTTTGATCGAGCTTAGCGGCGATGCACCTGTACCACCGTCATATCCGGAGATCAGAACAGCATCGGCTTTTGCTTTACAAACACCGGCAGCAACAGTACCAACACCTGTTTCAGAAACCAGCTTCACATTGATACGGGCGTCGCGGTTACTGTTTTTCAGGTCGAAGATCAATTGTGCCAAGTCTTCGATTGAATAGATATCGTGGTGTGGCGGAGGAGAAATCAAACCTACCCCCGGGGTTGAACCACGCACCCGGCCAATCCAACCGTTTACTTTGTGTCCCGGAAGCTGACCACCTTCACCAGGTTTTGCGCCCTGAGCCATTTTAATCTGAAGCTCTTTGGCCTGACTCAGGTAGTAGCTGTTCACACCAAAACGTCCTGAAGCAATCTGCTTGGTAGCCGAACACATGTCGTCGCCGTTTGGCAATTTGGTGTAACGAATCGGGTCTTCACCACCTTCACCTGAGTTAGACTTGGAACCAATACGGTTCATCGCAATCGCCAGGGTCGTGTGTGCTTCCCACGAAATAGAACCGAATGACATCGCTCCAGTTGCGAAACGCTTCAGGATGCTGTCTGCCGACTCAACTTCGTCAATCGAAATAGACTCGCGATCAGAGTTGAAATCCATCAAACCACGCAAGGTGTAAGCTGCCTTGGTTTGATCATCAACAAGCTGACAATATTGTTTGAATGTTTTGTAGTCGTTTGTGCGAGTTGCCTTTTGCAACAGGTTTACTGCTTTCGGAGACAACAAGTGACGTTCGCCACCAACTCTCCATTTGTATTCACCACCAGGTTCAAGCACTTTCGAGCCACCCAAGCGAATCGGGAATCCCTGACGGTGACGCATCAAAGCTTCTTTGGCAATATCATCCAATGACAGACCTTCGATACGGCTAACAGTTCCGGTGAAGTATTTGTCGACAACTTCTGAATTGATTCCCAAAATTTCGAAGATCTGTGCACCTTGGTATGAAGCCAAAGTTGAGATACCCATTTTGGAGAAGATTTTCAACAAGCCGCCATTAACAGCCTTGATGTAATTTTTAACCGCTTTCTCTGCCGTAACAGCACCCAACTTGCCATCGTTTGCCATTTGTTTGATGGTGTCGATTGCCATGTAAGGATTCACTGCAGAAACGCCGTAGCCCAGCAAAGTTGCCAAGTGGTGTACTTCGCGAACATCACCAACCTCCATGATGATATCAGCTTTACCACGTTTACCGATACGAATCAGGTGGTGGTGTACAGCTGAAGCGACCAATACCGAAGGAATCGGCGCATGGTCGGTACTTACAGAGAAGTCAGACAACAGGATTATTGAGTAACCTTCGTCGATGGCGTCTTCAACGTAAACACACAAACGTTCCAGCTTTTTCTCCAAAGTGCCTGGTTTTCCATCGGCGTGGAAAACGATGCTGATTTTCTTGGTTTGGAAGTGCGCATGGTCAACATACGACAACTTTACCAATTGTTCGTTGGTCAGAACCGGCTGCTCAATCGCAATACGACGGCAGTGTTCCGGAGATTCTGTCAGAATATTTTTGAATCCACCGACATAGGTACGCAAGTCCATAACGATACGCTCACGAATCGGGTCAATCGGCGGGTTGGTTACCTGGGCAAACAACTGTTTGAAGTAGTTCGACAGCAATACCGGACGATCAGAAAGCACAGCCAACGGGTTATCAGCCCCCATCGAACCAATTGCTTCTTTACCGGTTTCAGCCATCGGCTTCAACAGTACTTCCAACTCTTCATGCGTAAAACCAAATGCTTTTTGACGCTTGAACAGTGTTTTCTGATCCGGCTCTTTCAATTCCAAATCAGGAATAGAAGGCAGATCATCCAGGTAAGTCATATTTTCTTTTACCCAATCACCATAAGGTTGACGGGAAATAATTTCAGCTTTAACTTCTTCATCGGAGATAATGCGACCTTGTTCCAAATCGGCCACAAACATTTTACCCGGCTGCAGACGACCGCGAACTTTTACGCTGGCGTGGTCTACATCCAATGCTCCCGATTCTGATGCCATGATCAGCATATCGTCGTCAGTTACGCAGTAGCGTGAAGGACGCAATCCGTTACGGTCGAGTGTTGCTCCAACTAAAACACCATCTGTGAAACAAACAGACGCCGGACCATCCCACGGTTCTGTCATGGCAGAATAGAATTCGTAGAACTCTTTTTTCTTTGGATCCATGTGTGGGTCGTTTTGCCAAGCTTCCGGAATCAGCATCATCAGCACATGAGGCAATGAGCGTCCGCTCAACACCAACATTTCGATGGCCATATCCAGGTTCGCGCTATCTGATGCTTTCAAATCGCAGATCGGGAAAATCATTTCCAGTTCTTCACGAGTGAACAGCGTTGATTCCAGCAGTGCTTCGCGGGCACGCATCCAGTTCACGTTACCTTTGTTGGTGTTAATCTCGCCGTTGTGAGCGATATAACGGAAAGGCTGCGCCAATTTCCAACTTGGGAACGTATTGGTTGAGAAACGAGAGTGAACCAAGGCGATAGCACTAACAGCTAACGGGTTGGTCAAATCTTTAAAATAAAGTGAAACCTGTTCTGTTGTCAACTGACCTTTATAAATAATGGTCTTGTATGAACAGGAGATAATATTTAAACCGTCGTATCCGATGCCGGCAACCGATTCACGAACCAGACGTTCTGTATATTTTCTGAAAACGAAAAGCTTACGATCGAACTCTTCAACCGTCATATCATCGGGTTTGCCGATGAATAATTGTTGCACGTAAGGTTCAGTCGCGCGCGAGTCACGACCAAGGTCAGAGTTGTCTACCGGAACTTTGCGGTATCCCAAAAACGGCAAGCCAAATTTGGTCAGGTTTCTTGAAATAATATCCTTGCATTCCGAGCGTTTTCGATCATCCATTGGAAAGAAAATCATGGCCACGCCATACTCGCCGAAAGTCGGAAGTTTGATTCCGTCCTTTGGGCATTCTTCCATGAATAGTTCATGGGGAATCTGAATTAAAATCCCAGCTCCATCCCCACTTTTAATATCATATCCGGTACCGCCCCTATGTTCCATCCGAGCCAACATAGCTAAAGCGTCAGAAATAACCCGATGTTGTTTCCGACCTTTCAGGTTAGCTACGAATCCGATCCCACAGCTACCATGTTCAAATTCAGAGCGATAAAGACCCTGTTGTTTGGGAGTTTCTAACTGCATCTTTTATACATTTATATTTTAATCACCTAAGTCTCGGGTATGCCCCCAAGACACAACAAAATCACTGAAATAGCAACAGTGATTTAAAACTATAAGCAAAACCCGCGAAAATCTTACGAAGTGAAAGCAAAAATAGCCATAAAACGAATATAATCCAACGTCGGATTTGAAAAAAGCTGTTCGAGAACATAGACCACCCCCTTTACTTTTACCTCTCAATTTCATAATAGGGTGAAATCGAACAACTTACACTACACCATTAAATAGTGTCTAAATTTGAAAAAAAATGAAATATAACGTTTTATTAACAGGATGACACTATTTCAGCAACTTAGCAATCGAATCATCGACCTTTTTAAAGTTAAATTGGGCAAGAATTGCTTTCATTTTTGCATCAATTTCAGGAAGGCACAAATTGCCTAAACTTCCTTCATGTGTATGCTTAATTTCACGACTTGGATTGTAATTCCCAGCCTGAATTTCAAGACCTACTTTTTTATAAGCATCGCGGAACGGAACGCCGTCAATCACCAACCGATTGACATCTTCTACACTATAAACGTACTTATAGCGCTCATCGTTCAAAATATTCTCTTTAACTGCGATTTCAGTCAATGCAAAATTGGCAATCTCCAGGCAATTCTTCAGATCCTGGAAGGATGGCAGGAATACTTCTTTTACAATCTGAAGGTCTCTGAAATAGCCACTTGGCAGGTTATTAACCATCAGCATAATCTCAGTCGGCATGGCTTGAATTTTATTGCAGTGCGAGCGCAACAATTCAAAAACATCCGGATTTTTTTTGTGCGGCATGATACTCGACCCGGTTGTGAGTTCATCTGGCAAACTTACAAATCCGAAGTTTTGACTCATAAAAAGGCACACATCGTAAGCAAGTTTGGAAAGTGTGGCAGCAATCGACGAAAGTGCGAAACCAACAATCTTCTCCATTTTGCCACGTCCCATTTGGGCATAAACAACATTGTAGTTCATTTGCTCAAATCCGAGCAAATCGGTTGTCATTTGGCGATCGAGTGGAAAAGACGAGCCGTAACCGGCTGCTGATCCCAGCGGATTCTGATTGGCAATCCGATAAGCAGCGTGCAATAGCAGGAAGTCGTCAGCCAAACTTTCGGCATAAGCACTAAACCACAAACCAAACGACGAAGGCATCGCCACCTGTAAGTGGGTATACCCTGGCATCAGCACATCCTTGTATTTATCGGCTTGTTTCAGCAACGTTTGGAAGAGCTGCTCACCAAGAACAACAACCTCGCGAATTTCGTGGCGGGCAAATAATTTGAGGTCCAGCAAAACCTGGTCGTTTCGCGAGCGGCCACTGTGAATTTTCTTACCAATGTCGCCCAGCTTACGGGTCAACATCGTTTCAACCTGGGAATGGACATCTTCAACGCCTTCTTCAATCTGAAATTCTCCTTTTTGAATCAGCGCGTAAATTGCCTTCAATTCACTCAACAACAACGCAAGTTCATCCTTCGGCAACAAATTGATTTCCGACAACATGGTACCGTGAGCCATCGAGCCCAACACATCAAACGGAGCCAGGTATAAATCCAGCTCGCGATCTTTACCAACAGTAAAATCTTCAATCAGTTTATTTACAGAGTAACCTTTGTCCCAGAGTTTCATTTTCGAAAATTTTGCCCAAATATACTTATTTATATTATTACAAAACCGTTTATTTTCCTTTACAAAGCTCCTTCAGGACGCGAGCCATTGAGAAAAAAGCTCAATTTTGCAGGGATATTCAAACAATCGAATGAAACAGAAGGCAGAAACAGAAAACATGAAGCAAACGTTAATTATTGCGTTTGCAATCCTGCTCGCATTAACCGCTTATTATTTCGGACTATTCATTGATCTGACAGGCGACTCTGGAAAATACGCTGCTATAGCACGCCATGTGTTCGAAAGCGGCGACTGCATCAATCTGAGAATCCACGCTGAACCTTACGACCAAAAACCACCGCTCCTTTTCTGGCTTTCGGCCCTCGGCTTCGAACTTTGGGGACTTCACAACTGGAGCTTCAAAATCTTCCCCCTGCTTTACGGCTTCCTGAGTATTTTCTTCACGTACCAGCTGGGCAAGACGCTTTACGGAAAACAGACAGGCACCTTGGCCGCCATTTTTCTTTCCACATCCGAAATCTACTTTTTGTACACTATGGATGTGCACACCGACCTGATTCTCGTCACCAACGTCACATTGGCAATCTGGCAACTGGCAGCCTACCTGAAAACCCAAAAGACTTCAAATTTCATTTTTGCGTTTGTCGCCATCGGGCTGGCCATGATGAGCAAAGGAGCCATTGGAGCAGCCATTCCTGCTTTTGCGCTGGGAACCCATTTAATTGCCAAAAGAGATTTCAAACAACTCTTCCACCCAAAATGGATCCCGGGGATCCTCATAGCTCTGCTGACTGCAACGCCGGCATTTCTGGGATTAATCAACCAATTCGGACTGGAGGGGATAAAATTCTTCTTCATCACCAACAATGTTGGCCGAATAACCGGTGAATATGCCGGAAGCAACAGCGATCCGTTCTTTTATCTTCACAGCAGCCTCTACCTCTTTTTGCCATGGACTTTCTTTTTAATCAGAGGCGTGGTTCTTGAATTTCGTCAAATTTTGAGAGAAGGGAAAGATAAATCCGAATACCTCACTACCGGGGGGATTTGGATATTCTTCATAATTGCCTCTCTCTCGAAAGGAAAAGCTCCACATTACATTTTTATGCTTATCCCGATGTTCATGGTGATTACTGCCAAATGGCTTGTCGAAGCACTTGAAAAAGGATCGCCCAAAAGAATCAAACAACTCCTTTTTGCGCAAAATACACTCAACACATTACTGCTGCTTTTCATCGGAATAGCGATGTTTTACTTGTTCCCCACACAAAAAATAATCTATCCGATACTACTAATACTTTCCCTGGCTGCCTGCCTACTCGTTTTAAAAAGCGGTTTCGGAAAAAACTACAAACTAATTTTACCCGGAGCCATCTTAATTTCCACACTAGCCGTTTTCCTCAACTCAAGCGCACTACCGAAAGCTTTCAGCTACCAGGCATCAACGAAGGCAGCAAAAATTTACAACGAAAATGCAGCACCAGCCGAAAAGATCTTTAGCTACCACTACCCGCAATACGAAATCTTCTTCTACGCCAAGTCCGATGCGATTCAACTTTATTCCTTGCATGACCTTCCAAAACTACTGCCCGAAGAAAAGTTTTGGTTACTCACAACCGAAGCCGGCAAGGATAGCATTCAATCGAATCCGGATTTAAAAATTATTGCAGAACACCCCCTAAAAAACAGGGGTATGAATCGCGCAGGTCTCCAATTTATCCTTCCGTCCTCCCGCGAACGCTCGCTGGATACCGTTTATTTAATTGAAGCCAAAACGAACGAACAGATCCAATGAATGTGAATTAATTTACCATATTTATTTTACAATACACAAATAAATAACCCAACTAGTACACGCCTTTAAATTGTACCCCCTGCGCTGTTAAACTGTCGCTATTTCAGCAACAAAAAGCACTTCGTCTACAAACGCACACAGGTCACTATTGAAAACCAAAATGATTTGCGCTATGAAAGAAAAAGACGAATTGTCTACAAAAAGGCGATTAAAAATGAAAGAAATACAGAATTAACCCCACATTTCTACTTTTAGACAACCGATTGCCTTTTCAAACTATTTTCCAAATTCCGGAGGAGCAGTTTCTACAAAAACATTACAAATTATCACAATACCCCTTCACAGAGACACCTTTTGTAGTAATTTGACACTTTTCATGCTGTTTTGCCATCTTTTTATAAGGGTTCGAATGTTAATTTTTTATTAATTTGGGGAACACCCCCTGTTTTTTACAACCACCGTATCAAAATATCGATACTTTTGAACTCGGAGACAAAAATAAAAGGGGCCCTTTCAAAAATTCGAGCATTTTAAGAGATCACACGTTAAAGCAAAACCAAACAAAATTTTTTATCTAAAAAGTTCAGTTAAACCCTTAAATTTTCACATCATGAAAAAGACTTTCAAAACACTTTTAGTTTTTGGACTTGCTGTTATTTTTGCTTTAAACGTTCAGGCACAAGACGAAGAATCAAAATGGAGTCTTGGTTTGGATTTGACCAGTACATACGTATGGCGTGGTACGTCTTATAGCGGACCATCTATCCAGCCTTACGTTGAGTATTCATCAGGTATTTTCACCATGGGTGCATGGGGTTCTCAAGGTTTCGACGGATTCCAAGAGATGGATCTTTATGCTTCTTTGGGATTTGACTTCGGTTTAAGCCTTGGCGTTACTGACTATTATTACCCGGGAACAGACTACGGTAATAAAATGTCACACTCCTTCGAGTTAAATGCAGGTTATTCTATTGGCGCACTTAGCCTTTCAGGTAACTACATTTTCGCAGGCGAAGGATCTGTTGGTGATGACCTTTATTTCGAAGCAGGTGTTACAGTTGGTAAAGTTGACTTATTCGTGGGTGCAGGAGACGGCTGGCACACTACAGACACTGAGTTCAACCTGTGTAACGTTGGTATTTCTTCATCTAAAGAAATCAAAATCACTGATTCATTCTCACTTCCAGTTTCAGGTTCTTGTATCTGGAATCCGGATTCAGAACAATTCTACATCGTAGGTACTATTTCTTTCTAAGAAAACAAATTACAGATTTTAATGAAATGACCATGATTGGACTACCAATCTGGGGGAGCTACCAATCATGGGCATTCCATGTGACACAAAAAATATAAACTAATATCACATGAAAAAGATTGAGGCAATTATTAGAAAAACCAAATTCGACGAGGTAGTTGAAGCACTTCACGAAGCTAATATCGAATTTTTCTCCTATTGGGATGTGCGCGGTGTAGGCCAGACACGTCAAGGACGTGTTTACCGCGGTGTTGCTTACGACACAAGCTCTATTGAAAGAACAATGATTTCTCTTGTTGTGCGTGACAAAAATGTTGAGAAAACAGTTTTGGCAATTATGAAAGCCGGTAGAACCGGAGAAATCGGTGATGGTAAAATTTTCATCTCAAGCATGGATGAATCTTACCGAATCCGTACGGGAGAATTTGGAGACGAGTCATTATTCATTAAAGGTAAAGAAGAATAAAAATATTAGATCATGGAAGATACTTTACAAGGCCTACAAATAGGTATAGACAACATGTGGTTGCTGATTGCGGCATTCATGGTAATGTTCATGCAACCTGGTTTTGCGATGGTAGAGGCTGGTTTTACCCGCTCTAAGAACACCGCAAACATCTTAATGAAAAACATGATGGACTTCTGTATTGGTTCATTGTTGTATTGGGCAATTGGTTTCACCCTGATGTATGGTGATTCAATTGGCGGAATCATTGGTACTCCGGATTTGTTCTTCATCAGCGAAGGTTTCGGAGACAACTACTCTGATTATGCTGACCTGTTCTTCCAAACTGTGTTTGCTGCAACTGCTGCAACAATTGTTTCGGGAGCTATGGCAGAACGTACAGAGTTCATTTCATACCTTATTTTCTCAATCTTCATCACGTTGTTCGTGTACCCAATTTCAGGTCACTGGACATGGGGTGGTGGCTGGTTGAGCGAGCTTGGCTTCCACGACTTCGCCGGTTCATCAATCGTACACTCTTGTGGTGGATGGCTTGGTTTGGCTGGTGCTGCGATCATCGGACCTCGTATCGGAAAATACAAGAAAGACGGAACTCCAAACGCGATTCCTGGTCACAACCTGGCATTAGGTGCCTTGGGTGTGTTCATCCTGTGGTTCGGATGGTTCGGATTTAACCCTGGTTCTCAGTTGGCTGCTGCTGGTACTGACAACGCTGTTGCTATTGGTCACATCGCTGTTACTACTAACCTGGCTGCTGCTGCCGGAGCCGTTACTGCAATGATCGTTGCTTGGGTTCGTTACAAACGTCCTACTTTGTCACTGACATTGAACGGTGCATTGGCTGGCTTGGTTGCCATTACCGCTGGTTGTGATGCTGTTGACCCGATCGGTGCCGTATTCATTGGTATCATCGCTGGTTTCGCATTGCCATTTGCTGTTGAATTCTTCGATAAAGTATTGAAAATCGACGACCCTGTAGGTGCTGTATCAGTACACGGTGTTTGTGGTGCTATCGGTACTTTACTGGTTGGTGTATTCTCAACTTCAGAAGGTCTGGCATACGGTCACGGTGTTCACGCACTGGGAATCCAGGCAATTGGCGTATTAACATTCTTCGTTTGGGCATTCGGTACAGGTGTTATCCTCTTCACAATTTTGAAGAAAATCGGTATCCTGCGCGTTTCAGCTCGCATCGAAGAAGAAGGATTGGATATTTACGAGCATGGAGAAAGTGCCTACAATTAATAATTTCTTCAGCCTTTAAGTCTGTAGCTTTCTCAAGGGTCTGCCATTGGCAGACCCTTTCTGCTATATATGAAATAACAAAAAAGGATGTCAACCGATTCGCTGACATCCTTTTTCTATTTTTAACGGGTTGAAAATTCTACGCTGTAATCTGAAGATCTTTCAATAGTGCAACGTAAGTTTCAAAACCGTGCTCAATTTCTGAAATCAAAATGTATTCGTCCGCCGTGTGGGAACGGGCACTGTCACCAGGACCAATTTTAATTGAAGGGAACGGCATCACGGCCTGATCCGATGTTGTTGGCGATCCGTAGTAAGTCCGTCCAAGACTTAATCCACGCTGAACAATCGGGTGTGCTACCGGTATTCCGGACGAATTCAAACGGGTTGAACGAGGCGTTACATCAGCCTGAACCAATTCGCGAATAATCTCGCAAGCCCGCTGATTCGAATAAAACTCATTCGTCCGAACATCAACAACAAACGAACAATTGTCGGGCACGACATTGTGCTGATAGCCGGCCTGAATTTGCGTGATCGACATTTTCACTTCGCCCAGAACCTCTGAGACTTTCTCGAATTTGTAATTCCGAAGAATCGTGATATCGTCGATTGCTTTGTAAAGTGCATTTTCACCTTCATTACGGGCAGCATGTCCTGCACGACCGTGTGCCACACAATCCAGCACCATCAAACCTTTTTCGGCAATAGCCATCTGCATCTGCGTTGGCTCCCCAACGATGGCCAAATCTATCTGCTCCAGTTCTTCAATTAAACACTCCATACCGTTTGGGCCGGAGATTTCCTCCTCAGCCGAAGCAGCAAACATTAAATTGTAGGGTAAATCGTCCGATGCATAAAAATGAACGAACACAGCAAGCAACGTCACCAGCGAAGCACCGGCATCATTGCTCCCCAATCCGGTCAGTTTTCCATCAATCAACTCGGCTCCAAACGGATCCTTGGTCCAGTTTTTTACCGGCTTCACGGTGTCGATATGCGAATTCAACAAGATGACTGGCTTGCCTTCTTCCCAATATTTATTCCTGGCCCAGGTATTCATTCCCTTAACCTGGTAAGTAACAGACTTCGATGTCAAAAAATTGCGGACCAAACGAGCAACCGGCTCTTCTTCCTTGCTAAAAGAAGGCGTTTGAATCATCGTCCGCAGCAGTTGAATATATTCTTCCATCCAATTAAGTTAAAGTAACAAATGTAATAATGTTTGCGAAAGTAATGCCCGAAGCGTCGGCATCGCCTCCGAAACGATTAAATAACCATCACATTTCATAAAAGTTTCGATTTGGAGAACCATTCGCTTTCCAAAATTGATTTCGATCCGAAAATAAACTTTATCTTTGTTCGTAATTTACCGAACAGAAATATAAGGTCGATGAGCTATTCCGTATTTACAGATGAACAACAACAAGCAGCCCGGTTTGCCAAGGCAATGGGACACCCGGTGCGCATGTATGTATTGGAATTGCTCAATAAACAAAGCTGTTGTTACAGTGGCGACTTGTCGGACATTCTGCCAATTGCCAAATCGACGCTCTCGCAACACCTGAAAGAACTGAAAGACGCAGGACTGATCCAGGGTGAAATAGAAGCGCCCAAAGTGAAGTATTGCATCAACAAAGAAAACTGGGCTAAAGCTCAGCAGTTATTCAAAAATTTTTTGGACTACTAAAAAAATTTTAACCTACTTGTTCGTATTTCTGCGAACAACGAATAAAAACCAAAGATCATGGAAATCAAAGTACTTGGAACCGGCTGCAAAAAATGTAAAACGCTGGAAGAAATCACCAAACAAGCAGTCATTGAAGTCGGCATAGACGCGAAAGTCGTTAAAGTTGAAGACATGCTCGAGATTATGAAATTGGGCGTCCTGACAACACCGGCACTGGTGATCGACGGCAAGGTTGTACTGAAAGGACGAGTTCCTTCAATTATGGAAGTGAAAGAACTAATCACAAAATAAACCGACCATGAAAAAGACCTTCATCACTCTTGCAATCATTTTTATCGCTCAGTACGTTAGTTACGCACAATGTTGCGATAAGACATCCGAAACAAAATCAGCGACAAAAACATGTTGCTCTAGCGACTCAGTCGCAACCGAAGCGGCCGTTACAACCTACTATTTTCACACAACGCGCCGATGCGAGACCTGTATTGCCGTTGAAGCCGTCAGCAAAGAAGCTATTCAGGAATACACCAAACTGAAAGTGCCGTTCACCTCAATCAATATTGAAGACGAAAGCCAGAAAGCGTTAATTGAAAAGTACAAGGCTAGCGGCCCAACTTTAGTAATTGTAGGTAACGGAAAGACTGTCGACCTTACAACTGTCGCATTTATGAATGCCGGCACCAATCCGGAAAAACTAAAAGCAAAGATTAAAGAAACGATTGATTCCATGCTGTAAATGGAAACGCTGCAAAACATACTCGAGAATTCGCAAATCCACCTGTTATCGGCATTTATCTTGGGGCTCATGACGGCTATCAGCCCATGTCCGTTAGCGACCAACATTACGGCAATCGGCTTTATCAGCAAAGACATCAAAAGCCGGAAACGGGTATTGTTTAACGGAATGACCTATACCGTTGGCAGAGCGGTTTCGTACTCTACAATCGGCTTGCTCTTTTTCTTTGGAGCCAACCAATTTAAACTTTCCGGTTTTTTGCAGCAATGGGGCGAAAAGCTACTGAGCCCGCTTTTAATTGTCATCGGTCTGTTTATGCTTGGCGTGTTCTCCATCACGATTCCCGGCGTGAACAAACTCACAGAGAAAGTCGAATCGCAGGCACAAAAAGGTTATTGGGGAGCTTTCCTGCTGGGCCTTGTATTTGCACTGGCTTTTTGTCCCTACAGCGGCGTGCTGTATTTTGGCATGCTCATCCCAATGACGATCAGCAGCCCGCAAGGCCTTTTTCTACCCATGATTTTTGCCCTGGCAACCGGTATTCCAGTTATCTTATTCTCATGGATCATCGCCTTCAGCATGAATTCGATCGGAAAAATCTACGACCGAGTGAAGCTCGTCGAACAGTGGTTCCGCAAAACAGTCGCCTTCGTTTTTATTGCCGTCGGTATTTACTATTTCGTTTCAATTTATCTTTAAAATTCAGTCGATGAATATTAAACAACTCAGTCACACCGAAAATACAAACAATTGGCTCATACCAATCTTACTGCTGCCGGTATGGCTGTTGCTATATTTCAACTTGCAGCCAATCGCCGACTTCCTGATTGATCGACTTTTCCAGATGAATCCGGGGACGCACCTGACCGAGTCAATCCGCTTTTTCGTGTTTGAGGTGCCGAAAGTAATGTTGTTGTTGGTGCTCATCATTTTTATCGTTGGTGTTGTTCGAAGCTATTTTTCGCCTGAAAAGACACGAAAATTACTGGAAGGAAAATCGCTTTTCACCGGCAATATCATGGCGGCTGCATTGGGGATCGTTACCCCATTCTGTTCGTGTTCGGCCATTCCGCTGTTCCTCGGGTTTGTAGAAGCAGGTATTCCTATCGGCGTCACCTTTTCATTTCTGATTGCCGCTCCTTTGGTAAACGAAGTAGCCTTGGTTTTACTAATCGGGCTATTTGGCTGGAAAGTAGCGCTAATCTATGTTTCAACAGGTTTGCTCATCGCCATTTTTTCGGGCTGGATTATTGGTAAACTGAAGCTGGAAAAATATGTGGAAGAATGGGTATTCCAGGTAAAAACCAACCGCGAAGACTCGGGAAACGAACGAATTCCCTTCTCCGAACGCATTAAAACCGGCATTGAAACGGTCAAAGAAATTCTTGGAAAAATCTGGATATACATCCTCATCGGTATTGCCGTGGGCGCCGGAGCACACGGTTATGTACCCGAAGATTTGATGGGCTCCATCCTTGGAAAAGGAAACTGGTACAGTGTTCCTTTAGCAATCCTTGTTGGCGTCCCGATGTACTCAAACGCTGCAGGAATCATCCCCATTGTCAGTGTGCTCATCGAAAAAGGCGTTTCGCTCGGAACGGCACTCGCCTTCATGATGTCGGTTATTGCGCTTTCGCTGCCCGAAATCATTATCCTGAAAAAAGTACTGAAATGGCAATTAATTCTGACCTTTGTCGGTATCGTTGCCACCGGCATTTTAATAGTCGGATTCCTCTTCAATTTGTTGATTTGATCAGCAATAAATGTTCTAACCACGCTCACTCAAAACCAAAAACGAACCAACATGAAATCCGTATCAATGGGCTTTATCGGTGCCGGAAGGATAACCCGGATTTTTCTCCAGGCATTCAGCAACCGATCAATCAGTCTAAAGAACATCACCGTTTGCGACACCAGCGAATTGGTGCTGCATGAACTTCAAAACCAGTTTCCGGAGATTTGCGTAACCAGGCACCCACAAGACTGCACCAAACAGGATATTATTTTCCTTGCACTTCATCCGCCTCATGTCATGGGCGCTTTGGAATCGATTAGAATGATCGTTAATACCAGCAAATGTATCGTGTCGCTGGCCCCGAAAATCAGTATGGCAAAGATGTCAGAACTCCTTTCAACCCTCAACTTGGCACGAATGATCCCGAACGCAACCTCGTTTATCAACAGTGGCTTCAACCCTATTTGCTTTCACCCCGATTTCGAGGAGACTAAAAAGGAAGAACTGTTGGATTTATTCTCCGCTCTGGGCAAGACCTTCGAAACCGACGAGCAAAAACTAGAAAGCTACGCCCTGGTTTCGGCCATGCTTCCAACTTATTTTTGGTTTCAATGGAACGAGCTACAAGTCATTGCCCAGCAATTGGGGCTCAGTGAAGATGAAACAAACCGAGCACTTCATGAAACAATTGCTGCAGCCAACGACCTGTATTTTGATTCAGGGCTGACCAGCAAAGAAGTCATCGATTTAATACCGGTGAAACCGATTGCTGAAAACGAGGATTACATCAAAAACTGTCTGCGCGAAAAAATAATCGCTCTCTTCGAGAAGATCAAAGCATAAAAAAATGTCCGGGAGGCTCATCCTAACGGGCCTTCCGGACATTTAGTTTGTTACAACGGATCCGCTAACTTACTTCTTTGCAACCAGTGGTTTTCCGCTTTTCAGAATCTCGCGACCAGCCAGGTCATTCAGAATGGCAGCTGCCATCATATACCAGGCCGATAAAGCACATACGATCAACACAACCGCAGCAACGGTATTCATTACCGGAAAGCCAAAATGGCCCAGATCAAGCAAAATAAATCCAGCCAGCAGTGTTGTGAAAGTCACAAACATGGCTGTGTGGATAAAGAATGATCCAACCCAGAAAATCGCCGTAATCAGCGTCCAGGCAACCAGGTAAAAACCAACATCGCTATGTGTTGAAGGGTAAACATTCAAATGATTCAGAATCCAGATAATTCCCAAACCAATCCAGAATGAGCCATAAGCAGAGAAAGCAGCAAAACCAAAGTTATTGCCCATTTTGTGTTCCAAAAATCCGGCAATCAACTGTGCTGTGCCACCAAAAATAATTCCCATTGCCAAAATAGGACCAAGACCTACCCAGCCCAAATTGTGGAATTGTAATAACAGGGTTGTCAAACCGAAACCTCCGAGTCCAACAACTGCTGGATTACCTAACTTAGTGTTTTGCATACGTTTATGTGTTTACTAAAAATGAGAGCGCAAAAATAAATATATTTTCGTGCGCGCAAACGGGTAAGCAAAATATTCGTTGATTCGAAAGTCAATTTAGTTTCATTATAAAGTAAAAAATCAATAGACTACAAAACACAACCAAACCTGACCTATTTGTTAACTTAAACCCCACTAATCAATCATTACTCTATTTATTCGGCCAGCGACGAAGAAATCTGTCTATATTCGGATAAAAATCAAAAATCCATCACCATGACAGAAGCAGACATCAAGGTAATCCAAAAATCATATACCGAGATTAAAAATACCTTACCCCGACTGGGAAAATACTTTTACAACCGCGCGAACGACATCGGTTCCGACTTAGATCCGCTTTTCGCGGAGGACAGAGCAAATCACGGTGCTGCATTTGCCGCTATTTTCGCTAAAGCAGTCGATTCGCTTGAGAATCCGGAAGCGATGCTCCCAGAAATTGAAAGAATGGAAGCCAAACTGAAATACTTCAATTTTAAAGCTGATGCGCTGAACACGATCGGTGTTATTTTTATTGATACGCTGTCGTTCGGTTTCGGAAATAACTTTACTCAAGACATCATCGACCCTTGGGTGAAGGCCTACAAAACATACGCTGCGATGTTCTTCACCAAATAACTCGACCGGCGACTCTACTGTTGAGATTTTAATCAAATTTTAATGACGCATTTATACGTCCAATACTTTTATGACGTATTTTTGCGTCATTATTATTTGATCATGACATCACCCAAACTGGAATTATTCGACGAAGAGCTGCAGACTGCTGCAGGCTACTTTAAAGCACTCGCCCACCCTGCCCGACTGGCTATTTTGAAATACCTGGCCGAGTCGAAAGTGTGTATTTCCGGCGATATTTCCAATGAACTCCCACTCAGTCGCACCACGGTCAACCAACATTTGGCCGAGCTAAAAAACATGGGCCTGATAAAAGGAACAATCGATGGTGTGAAAGTAAACTACTGCCTCAATCCGCAGAAAATAGAAGAACTCAAAACCGTCATGAACGACTTTCTTTCCGGAATTGAATTGCCAAAGAATTTCTCGTGCAAATAATAATCATCAACGCAATTCAAAAACAAGTGTAAACACATCTAATAAGCATACAAAATGAAAGTTTTAATTCTGTGTACCGGCAATAGCTGCCGCAGCCAAATGGCTCATGGTTTCCTGCAGTCGTTCGATCCGAACATCACTGTTTGTTCTGCCGGAACTGAAGCCTCAGGAAAATTGAACACCAAAGCTGTTCAGGTGATGAAAGAAGCCGGAATCGACATCAGTGGACATACTTCTGATTCTGTATCGAAATACCTGAACGACGAATGGGATTATGTGATTACCGTTTGCGGCGGAGCCAATGAAAGCTGCCCGGCCTTCATCGGTAAAGTTAAACACCGTCTGCACATTGGCTTCGACGATCCTTCGCACGCTGTTGGTACCGACGAATTTATCATGAGCGAATTTTACCGCGTGCGCGACGAAATTAAAGCAGGCTTTTACGATTTCTATTTGAAAAACATCAAGAATGAGCAGTAACAAGCGACTTTCTTTTCTAGATCGTTACCTCACGTTTTGGATCTTGACAACCATGCTCGCCGGCGTGGTCATCGGTTACCTTTCACCAGAGATCAGCAACTTTTGGAACAGTTTCCAAAGTGGTTCTACCAATGTGCCACTGGCTATCGGTTTGATCCTGATGATGTACCCGCCATTGGCCAAGGTTCGCTACGAGGAATTGGGACGTGTATTCCGAAACGTGAAACTGCTGGGAATATCGCTGGTGCAAAACTGGGTGATCGGGCCGCTACTGATGTTTGCGCTCGCCGTTCTTTTTCTGCGTGATTACCCTGAATACATGGCCGGAGTGATCCTGATTGGACTGGCGCGTTGCATTGCCATGGTGATTGTTTGGAACGACCTCGCTGGCGGAAACCGCGAATACGCAGCCGGATTGGTGGCTTTCAACTCGATCTTCCAAATCCTGTTTTTCTCGGTATATGCGTGGGTATTTTTGGGAATCCTGCCCGACCTGCTTGGCATGCAAACCTTCCAGGTTAACATTACCATCGGTCAAATTGCAGAGTCGGTGTTGATTTACCTCGGCATTCCGTTTGCCGCCGGTTTCCTCACCCGGTTCAGCCTGATCCGCATCAAAGGAGAAGAGTGGTACAAAGAGAAATTTATCCCAAAGATTAGCCCAATTACCCTGATTGCGCTACTATTCACCATCTTTGTGATGTTCTCCCTGAAAGGCGAATACATTGTGAAAATCCCGATGGATGTGGTGCGCATCGCTATTCCGCTGGTGATTTACTTCGTTATCATGTTCGTGGTTTCTTTCTTTATGGGTAAGAATTCGGGCGCCGACTACGAGAAAACAGCGACGATCTCGTTCACTGCTGCCTCCAATAACTTCGAGCTGGCTATCGCCGTGGCAGTTGCCGTATTCGGCATCAACTCTGGTGAAGCTTTTGCTGCAGTCATTGGGCCACTGGTAGAAGTTCCGGTCTTAATCTCGCTGGTCAACCTGGCCTTCTGGTTTAAGAAAAGATACTTTGCGACCGCATAGAAAAATCAAAACGATACAGAAAAGCTGCTTTTACGAAGGCAGCTTTTTTTGTTTCCGACCGCCCTACCCCGCAATGAGTAAGAGGCGCATTCATCTTGTATGAAAAGTGAAAACTAATCTGAGGCATCTCGCAACAGCAAGTAACCTCAATCCTAAACCACAAACAAAATGAATAAACGAAACTCGTTGCTTTTACTACTCTCCCTGTTTGCAGCTTTGGTAACACATGCCCAAGACTGGCGCCCGAAACAAGCGCAGTTGATGACTTCCTTTGCAAACGATGTCAACCCGGAGCAGGTGCTACCGGAATACCCGCGCCCCCAACTCGTTCGCCAAGAATGGTTAAACCTGAACGGCCTGTGGCAATACCAACCAGGCACAGGACAATCGGAACCGCTTCCTTCAGGTCAACTCTCCGGTACCATACTGGTCCCTTTTGCTGTCGAATCAGCACTATCCGGAGTCATGGAACACCATCCCCGTTTATGGTACAAACGAAATTTCAGCATTCCGACCGAATGGAGCGGTATGCGACTCATTTTACACTTTGGCGCTGTGGATTATGAAGCTGAAGTCTTTGTAAACGGACAAAGCATCGGCACCCACCACGGCGGTTACGACGCTTTCAGCTTCGACATTACCGATTATCTGTCTGACGAAACAGACCAGAAACTGGCTGTTCGGGTGTATGACCCAACCGACTCTGGGGGCTTCCCTCGAGGAAAGCAAACCTGGTATCCCGGCGGAATCATGTACACCTCTACAACCGGTATCTGGCAAACAGTTTGGCTTGAACCGGTTACAGAAACACATATCGAAACCATCAGGCTGACTCCTGATATCGATCAGTCTATTCTAAAATTGACAGTCAATACAAAAGGGAATGCTAGCGGCCTTTCCATCTCTGCAAGAGTTGAAGATCAGGGAAGCCCGGTAACAACAATTGCAAGCAATGCTAACCAGGAAATTTCGATTGAAGTACCAAATGCCAAACTTTGGTCCCCTGATAGTCCATTCCTTTACGATTTGAAAATAACTTTATCAAAAGACGGAGAACCAATTGACTACGTTGGCAGCTACTTTGGCATGCGAAAGATATCGGTTGAGTCGGAAGATGGGTACCGCAAATTGTACCTTAACAACGAATTTTTATTCCAGATGGGCCCACTGGATCAAGGTTTTTGGCCCGATGGATTATATACCGCCCCAACTGACGAAGCTTTACGCTACGATTTGGAGAAAGCCAAAGCCTTTGGGTTCAATATGGTTCGGAAACATATCAAAGTTGAACCGCAACGCTGGTACTATTGGGCCGACAAGCTGGGCTTGATGGTTTGGCAGGACATGCCGTCGGTCAACTCATACACCAGCAATCCACAGCCCATCGACCAATATGCTTACGAAAGCGAATTGACTGAACTTGTTCAGGAACACTGGAACGCTCCATCGATTGTTATGTGGGTGGTGTTTAATGAAGGTCAAGGGCAACATCACACGCCTGAACTGGTGCAAAAAGTAAAGAACCTTGATCCTTCGAGGTTGGTAAACCAGGCAAGCGGTGGCAACTTCTTCGGTGTTGGGGATGTGCTCGATGTACACAGCTATCCGCCGCCTGCTTGTCCCAAAAGTTCAACTCAGACGCTGGCATGTGGCGAGTACGGCGGTGTTGGCTACAAGATTCCGGGGCATATCTGGGATGGTAGCTTCTCATACGTCATGGCAAATACGGAGGAAGAACTCCTGACCTACTACGAAGATTTCATTGACCAACTCACGATCTTCAAATCCAACTCAGGTCTAAGCGCTGCTGTTTACACGGAGATTACCGACGTTGAAATCGAGTTGAACGGCCTGATGACCTACGACCGAATCATCAAATCAGATGTTGATCGCATTTACCAGGCCAATCGGAAAGTAATTGAAGAAGATCTCTTTTTAACCGAAGTCGTTCCGAATTCATCAAACAGTGCTCAAAGCTGGAAATACACTTTCAACCCTCCCGCAAGCAACTGGAACCAATCCGATTTCGACGATAGCAACTGGTCCAGCGGTTCTGCCGGTTTCGGAACGGAGGGTACACCAGGCGCAGTGATCAGAACGCTTTGGAGCAGCGATGATATCTGGCTCCGTAAGGAAGTGCAAATAGGTGATCTGTCGGCCAAGAATCAGGAAAATCTGGTACTCACCATTCACCACGATGAAGATTGTGAGGTTTACATCAACGGAGTTTGGGCTGCCAGTTTAAGCGGCTGGACAACAAGCTACGTCACGACCCCCATTTCAGCAGAAGCTAAAAACGCGATTGTCAGTGGCACCAACACCATCGCCATCCACTGCAAACAAACCGCCGGAGGTCAATACATCGACGCGGGAATCAGCATCCTGAGCTCCGAGAAGATCGGGTCGATCTCGACATCAACGAACGATATGAAACAAGAATCAGGGCAATATTTATTCCCGAACCCAACCCTGAATACGGTTCATTTCTCGCAACAATTGCCAGCCGAATCACAAATATCAGTCTATAATAATCAGGGCAGTGTGCTCAAACAATTAAGCGGCGCACTCAGTCAAATTGATGTTTCCACTTTTCGCCCGGGTTATTACCTGATTAAAGTGAACGACAATTGCCAGCAACAGCGGTTCCGTTTTCTGAAGTTGTAGTTGAATCCAAACAAAAGACAAAAGCTTTTAGAAACAGATTGCCCGGGTGACCATTGTCGCCCGGGCAATCTTACAAATATCCTGGTTGGTCTATCCCTTTACTTTAGAGTTTCCGCTTGGCAACTCCTTCAAAAGTAATCTTCACCGGTTTGATAAAACCATCTGAGTCAAATTCAACTTTGTCGATACAAGTAACACGGTGGTCTCGCCCGGTATCGCCGAGCGGTCGACGGTGATAAACAATGTACCAATCATCGGTTCCGGGAACATTGATCATCGAGTGATGACCGGCCCCCGTGGCCACCTCCGGGTCTTGCTTCAGAATTTTTCCAATCCGCTTAAACGGACCAAAAGGCGAGTCGGCAATTGCGTAGGCTACGCTATAGTCCGGGCCGCCCCAGCCGCCTTCCGACCACATGAAATAATATTTTCCATTCCGGATAAACATAAAGGGCCCCTCAACATATCCTTCGGGCGTAATTTCCTTGAAGTAGCTTCCGTCAGCGTAAGGCTCGAAACCTGTAAAATCATCCTTCAACCTGACGATATTGCAGTGTTGCCATCCACCGTAGATCATGTAATACTGACCGTCTTTATCGTGAAATACAAACTGGTCAATCGGCTGTGCCCCGTTGTAAAACTTATCCAGCAAAGGTTTGCCCAGGTAATCTTTATACGGACCTTCGGGCTTATCAGCCACGCCAATGCCAATACCGCCTTCCTGCTGGTCGTTCTGAATATCGTTAGCCGCAAAAAAAAGGAAATACTTGCCGTCCTTCTGCACAATAGCCGGCGCCCACATCGCACGATTCGCCCACTTCACGGCCGTCGTGTCAATCACATGCTCATGCTTCGTCCACTTTATCAGGTCAGGCGAAGAATAGCAATCCAGAAACACCTGCTCCTCGTAAAGTGCCGAGTAAGTTGGAAATATCCAATATTTGTTTTCAAATATTGCTCCTTCCGGATCGGCATACCAGCCCGGAAAAACGGGGTTACCGGATGTTTTCTTTCCCTGCGAAAACGCTGTAGCCGAGAGTACCATCAGCAAAATATATAAAATGTTTTTTTTCATCTTCTTTAAGTTTGATTTTCAGAAATGTGAGATCATGGATTCAAATAGACCGTCTTCCCGGTTTTTGCAGACTCGCGCGCTGCATCCAGAATTTCAACGACCTGAACATTATTCTTCAGGCTGTACAAGCCAAATTCTTCCGGCTTTATTTTCCCGTGAATGACGTCGGCGAAATAGGCAAACGGATCTTCAGAAACAGCCACATCTTCGGATGTCACGGTCACTTCTTCTGCCTTTTTCATGCCTTGGGTTCGAATGTTCATCTCGTAGTTATCGCTTGTTTTAATGTAGCCGCTGACACCGTAAATTTCCATGTCTTTCCGGTTGAAGGGCCAGTTCCACGATGCCTGAATAATGCACTGCGATTCGGGATACGAAACAATAATCGTTGCCTCGTCATCCACCTTCGGATACACCTCCGGTTTAAACTGCCGCGTGACTGCTGTAACTGAAACCGGTTTTTCGCCCTTTGTCAGGGCTGTCATGATATTTGCCCCGTAGCAACCAAAATCGACCAGCGCACCGCCACCATTCAACACAGGGTCGGTCAGCCAACTCAGGAAAATAGAGTCACAGCCAATCTCCGCCGGCCCCTGGTGCCCATCATGAATAACGACCTTTCGCATCAGACCGGTGACTTCTCCCTCACGAACTAACTCGATCGATTTGGCCGTGGTTGGATACCAGGATGTTTCGTAATCCGTTAATAAATGAATCTTGTACTTTTCGGCCAGTTCCTCCATGCGTGTGGCGTGTTCCATGCTCACAGCCAGCGGCTTTTCAACCATCACGTCGATACCGCGGGGAGCACAAGCCTCCACAACTGCCAGGTGATCGTATACCGAGCCAAAAGCAACTACAGCGTCGGGCTTGGTTTCATCCAGCATTTTCCCCAAATCGGCATAAATTAAGTCTGTGGAAACTTTAAAATGATTGGCCAGATTGACGGCTAACTCCTGGTTGGGGTCACAAATTCCGACCAATTCAAAGTCTCCCTTGTCCGGTCTTCCGAGTATGAACGAAATGTGACCGTGCGTCATTCCGGCAACAGCCAGTTTGATCGGCTTTTGTGCACTCAATCCTTCGGAAAACAGCAGCGCAAAAACGATCAGTAGATATTTAATTTTCATGTGATCGGTACTGGGTTATTTGGCAACAAATGATAAAAAAAACAGTCTGGCAGCTGAGACTTTACCTCAAATTGCCAGACTGCTTGTATTCTTATTGTTTTTCTTTCGAGAACGAATAAGGGAAGTCTTCGTCTTTCGTCCCTCGTTCCTTGTTCGGTTCGTCTCCCATTTCATAGGAGATCTTCGCTCCCTTCATCAGGTCTTCGTATTTCAGGAAGTTCTTGTCGTAAGTCTTTCCATTCATTTGCATCGACTCCACATAGCGGTTTTTGCTGCTGTTATCCGGTGCATCGATTTCTACGGTTTTACCATTTTCGAGCGTTACCGTGATCTTCTTGAAGAGCGGTGCTCCGAGCACATACTCGTCAACAGCAGGCGTTACCGGGTAGAAACCCATGGCCGAGAACACATACCAGGCCGATGTTTGCCCGTTATCCTCGTCTCCGCAATAACCGTCAGATTGAGGTGTGTACAAACGATCCATCACTTCGCGTACCCAATACTGGGTTTTCCAAGGCTGGCCGGCATAATTGTACAGGTAAATCATATGCTGAATGGGCTGGTTACCGTGTGCATAGTTGCCCATATTCATGATCTGCATCTCACGGATTTCGTGGATCACCTGACCATAGTATGAATCGTCGAAAATTGGCGGAACCACAAAGACTGAATCCAACATGCTGGTAAACTCTTTCTTGCCTCCCATCAGGTCAATCAGTCCCTGCACGTCGTGGAAAACCGACCAGGTGTAATGCCAGCTATTTCCTTCTGTAAAGGCATCACCCCATTTAAACGGGCTGAATGGCGACTGGAAGGTACCGTCTTCGTTTTTACCACGCATCAGTTTCGACTCCGGATCGAACACATTCTTATAGTTCATGGCACGCTTAGCAAAGATGGCAATTTCCTTTTTCGGTTTTCCCAACTCTTTACCCAGCTCGTAAATACAGTAATCAGCAAAAGCATATTCCAGCGTGCGGGCTACGTTCTCGTTGATGCCTACATTGTAAGGCACATAACCCAGCTTATTGTAATAATCGTAACCGTAACGGCCAACTGAATGTACAGGCCCCTCGTGAGTCGTATTTTTCACCACGGCATCCCATAATGCATCAATATCATAACCGCGCAGGCCTTTCAAGTAAGCGTCGGCGACAATCGTTGCCGAGTTCGAGCCGATCATACAATCGCGGTGGCCCGGGCTAGCCCATTCCGGCAAGAAACCACTTTCCTTGTAGGCATTTGCCAATCCCTCCTGAATTTTCTCGTTCAACGATGGGTACATCAGGTTGAAGAAGGGGAATACAGCTCGGAAGGTATCCCAAAAACCATTGTCGGTAAACATGTAGCCCGGCAGAACTTCGCCGTTATAAGGGCTGTAATGAACGACTTTACCATCAGCATCAAACTCGTAAAACTTACGCGGAAAAAGCATCACACGATAAAGACACGAGTAAAAAGTTTTCATTTGGTCATCTGTTCCACCGGAAACTGCAATACGGGATAATTCCTTATTCCAAATGTCAGCACCTTTTGCTTTCACCTGGTCAAACGAGTCATCACCCAATTCTTTCAGGTTCAATTCAGCTTGTTCGTAGCTAATAAACGACGAAGCCACACGAGCACAAACCTGCTCACCTTTTTTCGTTTTAAATTGAAGTGCGGCACCAACATGATTGTCTTTCAATTCGCTCACACCTTCAATAATCTTGTCGGTGCTCCAAACATCACTTTCAGTGAAAGGTTTGTCGAAGACAATCACAAAATAGTTTTTGAAGTTATCGGGTACACCGCCGCTGTTTCGGGTGGTATAACCGATGATTTTTTGCTCTTCAGGGATGATTTTCACATACGATCCACGGTCGAAAGCATCAACAATCACCCGTGATTCATCTGTTTCGGGAAAAGTGAAACGGAACATCGCAGCCCGTTCGGTTGGTGTAATTTCCGTCACCACATCATAGTCCGCCAGATACACTTTGTAGTAATTTGGCTTCGCAATCTCCGCTTTGTGCGAAAACCAACTGGCGCGTTCCTCGCCTTTAATTTTCAGTTCGCCGGTCATTGGGAACAGCGAGAACTGGCCGTAATCGTTGATCCACGGGCTGGGCTGATGGGTTTGTTTGAATCCCTGGATTTTATCAGCATCGTAGCCGTAAACCCAACCATCTCCCATGTTGCCGGTTTGAGGGGTCCAAAAGTTCATACCCCACGGCAAGGCAATTGCCGGGTAAGTGTTTCCATTCGAAAGCTTGAATTCCGAATCCGTTCCCATCAAAATATTCACATAATCGAGGGGAGTAGTATCCTCCGCACGCGCGGTGTGTCCGCACACAGCGAGAATTACAAGCATAAACATTGATAACTTTCTGATCATAGCTAATAGCGTTTTATAAATAATTGATTTAGGTTAAAAAGACGTTGCCGAAGTTCAGGTGTCCGATACTCGTTCAGGCAGAATACAATAATAGCACAATTCGAGTAATTTATAAAGCACAAATTGTCATTTACTGAGATTCATACCATCATCTACTACCACTTAATTCAACCTCCTTTTATTTCGTCAACTATTACTGTTTAAAATCATTTTATGTACTAAAAAATAAGTGCTTTAGCCGAGCAGGTCGACTTTTCCTTCGTTAACCAGTTTCAGAATCAGTTCGCCAAACAGGGTATTGGCCCAGGCAAACCAGCTTCGCGAGAAATTGGTCGGATCGTCTTTATGGAACGTCTCGTGCATAAAACCGGTGTCAGCGTCCGTATCTCGTAGTGTTTTCACACACCAGGCAATTTCAGCATCATCGTCGCTGGTCATTGCCCGCATGATGATGCTCATCGGCCAAACCATATCGTAGCCCACATGCGGGCCACCGATGCCTTCTGCAGCCTTCCCTTTAAAGAAGTAAGGATTGTCTTCACTCCACACCAGCTTCCGTGTATTTTTGTAAATCGAGTCATTTTCCTCAACGCATCCCAGGTAGGGCAATGCCAGCAAACTCGGCACATTGGCATCGTCCATAAACGTATGGTTGCCAAAACCGTCCACTTCAAAAGCATACACTTTGCCGTACTTCGGGTGTTTCACAATCGCATATTTCCGAATGGCGGCCTCAACCTCGTCAGCCAAAGTCAAACAACCAGCGGCAAAGCTCGAGTCGCCGGTAACTTTGTTGCTGATTTCTGCCAATTGCCGTAACGAGGTTACTGCAAACAAGTTCGATGGAATCAGGAATCCGTAAGTTACTGCATCGTCCGACGGACGAAATGAAGAATTGATTAAACCGACCGGTTTCAATGGACGACCGTAGCCATGGTTGGAAAGCGTATCGAGCTGACGGGTTGTTTCGCGCTCAAACTTGTAAGGTCCCAAACCGCTTTTCCGCTGCTGCACTTTAAAGGTATCAACAATGCTCGCAGCCGCTTTTTGCCAATCGGCATCAAAAACCGTATCGTCGCCCGTCGTTTTCCAGTAATGGTAGGCCAAGCGAACGGTGTAGCAAAGCGAGTCGATTTCCCACTTGCGCTCGTGCAAACCTTGTTTCATATCAGTTTGGTCGCTCATCCATTCTACCTTTTCTTCTTTTGTTTTATTGAAGGCATTCGCATAAGGATCGAGCAAAACGCACTGTGTTTGCCTGTAAATAACTCCAGCCAGCAGTTTTTTCAATTCCGCATCTTTGTTTGCCAATGGCAGGTAGGGCCAAACCTGGGCCGACGAGTCACGCAGCCACATAGCGTGAATATCGCCGGTAATCACAAATGTATCGGGCTTGCCGTTCAGCATTCCAAACTCGACCGTGGTATCAAGGGTATTCGGGAAACAGTTCTCGAACATCCAGGCCAGCTTCGGATCCTTCAGTTTTGCTTTGGTGGCTGTAATCGCATCTTCTACAGCCTTCGAACTAAAATTTCGTTTCGCGAGCGGTGGCCGGTTCGAAACATAGTCAGTTTTCGACGTTGTTCCCCAAACGCTCCCGGTTCCGGCAATCGCCAGCCCAGCAACAGTTAATCCGCTGGCTTTCAAAAAATTTCTTCTACTTGTCATTTGTCAATATTTTCTGGTTTGAATGGTCTGTTTTGTTGACTGAAATTTTCAGTGTCCCTCCTTTTTTCAACTCATTGTAGGAGATAAAATAGCCTTTGATTTCTTTGTCATCATAAGTAATTCGACTGATTTTTAGCCCAGTTCCTTCTTTCGCAATAGTACACACGTTTTCGCCCAAGGTCAGTTCTGTTTTGTCAAACAAGGGAACCGCAACCAGGTAATCCGGATCAGCCGGGGAATACGAGTAAATTCCTATTGCTGAGAGAACATACCACGACGACATTTCGCCGGCATCGTCCATGCCGCACAAAGCCAGACCGTGTTCACCCATGCCGTAAAAATGGCTCATGATGCTATCGAGTATGGCCTGCGATTTTTCCTGTTTATCGACGAAATAATACAGAAACGGGAAACTGTGGTCGGGTTGATTGCCGTGGCAATATTGCCCGATGAACGACGACACATTTCGTGCGATGTAATTGTCATTCCAGGGAATTGAGAACAGCGAATCGAGCTTGTTCTCAAAGGCGGCTTTGCTCGAGTACAAAGCAATCAAACCGGGCGTGTCGTGCGGTGCAAAAAACGACGACTGCCAGGCATTAGCCTCGCGGTACATATACTCGTAGTAAGGATATTGCGGGTTGAAGTTAGACACAAAATCGCCGTTTTCGAGCTTTCCGCGCATCAGCCCGGTCGAAGGGTCGAACATGTTTTTATAGTTTGAAGTGCACTTCATCAGCATCCGATAATTGACAGTATCTCCCAATTCTTTGGCCAGCAAAGCCACCGCGTAATCGTCGTAAGCGTACTCCAAGGTTTTGGTCACCCCTGCTTTCGCTTTTGTTTCCACATGCGGCTTTTCAACCTTGGGGGTAGAAATGTATCCCTTCTCCATGTATTCGGTAATGTAAGGTCGTGTTCCGCCTTCGACCGTAGCGTTTCGGAGCAGCAGATTATAAGCGCTTTTCACATCGTAACCGCGTAATCCACGCAAGTACGATCCAGCAATAAACGCTGCCGCATGGTCGCCGTGGAAGAAAGTGGGCATAAAACCGCTTTTCTCGCCGCGATCAATCATCGACTGAATCACGTCATTCGTCACATCAGGCTCCAACATACTCAGCAAAACCAACTTATTGCGATAAGTGTCCCAAATTGACGGGAGTGTATAATAACGGAAATCTTTTTTAACAACCTCGTGGTTTTCATCGGTAAACTCGCCGTTGACATCACTGCGTAACGCAGGCCACAGGAACGAGCGGTACAAACTCGAATAGAACAGCATCTTCTCTCGCTCCGTTCCGCCGGTTACCCGAACTTTCGAAAGCAACTGCTCCCAGGTTTCCGACGCTGCTTGCCGCACTTCGTCAAAGCTTTTCCCCGCAAGTTCGGCATCCAGGTTCATTTTTGCATTTTCGGAACTTACAAACGATAAGCCGATTTTCAGTTCCAGCGGCTCATCCGAGTCTTCGAACGAAACAACAGAAATCTCCTTTTCTCCTTCTTTCAGCGTTTCGATAGTTGTAATCGCCAGGTTCGTTTCGGCATAAAAACACACCTTATCACCCGTTTGTTGAAAGCCTTTGAAAGCATTCGTGCCGGCTTGTTCCAACTGCCAATCACGAATATGTTCGTTCGAACGGGCTAGGTTCAAAACCAGTTTCTTCGCCCCTCCTTTCGCATAGGTGTATTTGTGGTAACCACAATGCGTAGTTGAAGTCAATTCTGCATTCACCTGGTAGCGTTTGAGGAAAACCCGGTAGTACCCGGGATGCGCCTCTTCGTTATCGTGACTAAAACCCGACCCAAAATTCGTAGCCGTAAAATCGCCGGTAACCGGGAGAATAGGTATGTGACACAGATTCCAGTGCCCTTTATTGGTATGGGTGAACGCGTAAATGACGGTATCCTCGTACTCGTAACCGGCACCGCTTCCGAACTCCGTAATCGGGCTCAACTGCACCATAGCATTCGGTAGGGCTGCTCCGGGATAGGTCAGTCCTGCCCAGACGCGCCAATCTCGAGGCGGCTTATAGCCAACATCCACACTATCCGCTAAAGGGGCAGTCCCTAAGAACGGGTTCACACAATCCGTTAATTGTTTGGGTGATTTCGTGCAACTAATAAAAATTAGCAGCGACAAAACCACTCCAATTCTGAAATTTATTGTTTTTGTTCTTCTCATTGATTCTGGTATTAAAAAAGAAAAGAGCACGTCACGAAGCCATACTCTTTCCCTTAATATTGATCAGCTTGAGATTTCGAATCCAAAATAGAAACCCTTACCGTTAAGAGTGAACCTCACTTGATCAGTATTGCGAACTACTACACTTAAACTACTACCAGTAATACCTGCAAAGGGCATGAATTACTCACGCCCTCGCGGAAAAATATCAATTGCCTTCGCTTTCTTCAAGCACAACTTCTCCAGAGGGTCGGGAAATTTGCTTTCCGGCTGGAATGGCGATACCAAAATTTGGGGTTCCATCGGCTTTCCAACTAAAGGGTTGCATCCGCACATCGCGTTCCCAACCGGGCGTTGTACTTTTTTTCGAGTGATAGACAATCCAGTCTTCTGTCCCATCAGGAGATTTTACGAAAGAACAGTGTCCTACTCCGTAAACCAAATCGTTTCCTTCGAATACGGGTCCTTGCTTTTTCCAGTTTGACGGATCCAATAAGTTTCCATCGGGATTGATCAGTTGTAACATCCCCTGGCGGTATTCAACCAACCACGATTCGCGGCAGGAATAGACGATAAAGACTTGGCCTTTGTGAATCAAAGCCTCCGGACCTTCGTTCAGATTGAGAGGCCCGCCAGTTTCCCAGCTTTCTTCCGGCGACGAAAGTAAAACCCGGGTCCCTTTCAATGTCCATGGATTTTCCATCTCCTGGATGAACAGATGTTGCGGTGTTGCATCGGTGTCCATCTGCTCTTTCCAGCCCGACCAAACAGCATACAGCTTACTGTTATGCTCAAATACCGTCATATCAATTGCCCAAACATTGCTGGCCGGATCATCCGGATTATCGCCCGTATAAAGCATCCCCATGTCTTCGTAATTACTGAACGGATCATCGGTTTGGGAGCGCAACACGCCGGTACGCTGGTGAATGAACGGAGGGCCCGAAACACCAGCCGCATAATACACATACCAATGTCCATCAACGAAATGAACTTCAGGCGCCCAAACACAATTGCGATTCCAACCGCTTGAAGGAGCCGTCCAAATGGCTTTCTTTTCACCTAATTTCGTCATGTATTTTGAACGCGAAAGAACGATGCTGTTATTTTGCGAGTAACAGTAAATGTATTCGTCGCCTTGCTTCACCATCCAGGGATCGGCTCCGTCCCAAACGGGATTGATAAAAGTGGTTTTCACCTGGCTTTCCGGTTCGCCTGCTTCAGCAGACTCGCTGCTGCAAGCGAACGACAAACCAACTAATAGCGCGACTGTTCCGAGGTATTTTTTCATTTTATGCTGTTTTTAAGTTTAGTTAGTCAATGCGGGAAAAGCTGAAATCCGCAGACGAGCTGCCCCCATGGGAATCAGTATAATATCCACCGTTTTCTCGTTCGTCTTTGCAGGATACAGCGGGAGCACATCAACCAAACCATATTGATCAATTCCCCACCCCGGGATTATCTTCCCTTTGGCCTCGATTTCAATCGGTACATTTCCCACGGAGAATGGGTAATTATCGGCCGGCCACGCTTTCTTCACAACTTTCAACGAAGAAGTCAAATTGTCTTCATCCAGTAATAAGCCGTAGTTCCAGTCCGACTTTGGCTCGATCTTGAAAGCCGGCCATTTCTCGGGATCAGCATTTTTCTGCCACTTTGAATCATTAATCGCCGAAGCCGTACTGCTGATTTTTTCGTAATCTTCATCAATCTTCAAGGAAAAGGTTAGCGGACCGTAATCGACAGAAATGCTGTTCTGATTGGCCTGCCAGTTTCGGCTATTTAGTTCCATTGGCAAATCTAAAGTCAGTTGGTCACCATCTTTCCATTCGCGATCAATCTTCAGGTAAGCACCGGGCTGAGATCCGACATTCAACTTTTTACCGTTCAAAATCACCGATGCATTTTTGCACCATGCCGGGATACGCAGATAAAGCGGGAATTGTACTTTTGACTTCATGCTTAAGTTGAAGCGAACCCGCTCCTCAAACGGATAGTTTGTTTCCTCAAGGAGAGTCACTTCCGTTCCGTCACCGACTTTCGCAGTTGTTTTGCACGAATTGTACATCACAGCAGCCAAACCATTGTCATTACTAGCCATCACCAGGTTTTGAATGTAGTACGGAATCGCATGCCCATGGTTGTGCTGGCAACACCGGCTGCTAAACGGGTTCATCGTTAGGAAAGGTCCTTCGTTAGCAATGCCCGGCGCATGGTTCTGGTCATCGGCTGTTACGCCGTTGGGGCAAGTAATGTAGCGCAGCGCTTTCATATCGGGCGTGAAAGCTGCCGGGAAGCTGTTGAACAGAACATCCTCGCAGTTGTCGGCCCAAAGCGGATCGCCAGTTAGCCGCATTAAGATTCCATCCGAGGTCATCTGCTCGGCAAAGCCGCAAGTTTCTGTGCCTTGTCGAGGGTCGATGTAGCCCATTCGGGCATTTTCGTCCGAGCCAAACATGCCACCGGGAACCTGTCCAAAGGTGCGTCGAATCAGATAATAGTCATTGTAAGTCGCCTGCAAATCGGTCGAATCAGCCGACTGTAAAAACCAGGTTGCCGGCTCGCGGAAACATTCAGCGATATTCACATTGTGCCAGTTGGGCAAAGTCGATTTTTGCGTCCAGTCAGCCGTATTTCGGTGAATCTTTTCAGCCAGTTCCAGCAAAAACTGATCACCTGTGATATTGTACAACCAGTAAACGCTGTAGAGATTGTCGCCGCCACGACTATTTTCCCAGTAACTGGACAAAAACTGATCATCGGGAACGTCAAATTCAAATTGAAAATATTTTTTCATGAAATCGAGTACACGGGCATCTTTGGTGTATTCGTAATAATTCTGTAGGGTGAATAAAACGACCATGTTCGACCAAAAATCGAGGTTTCCGTTCCCGGACCGTACTTCAGGCCCAAACCAGCCATTTTCACGTTGGCTGTTTAAAATACCTTCGATCCAAACCATAGCCTCTTTTTTCATATCGGCATCGTCCAGCATAAAAGCCATGTCCGAATACCCACGTAACCAGTAGGGAACTTCCTCCCACCCGTGGTCGCCACCTTCCGACAACCAGGCATTGTTGTCTTTTTCAAGCCAGGCACTTATCTCGCCTAAATGACCACATAAGCCGTCTTTTTGCAACTCCAGCATTTTCAAAATCCAGCCTTTGGGCTGAATACTTCCGAGCGGTAGTTTGATGAAATGCGCGGGTTGCAATGGAGACCGATTACTCAAATAAAACTCGTTTTGTCGGTTTATATCCGGACGCTCAACCGAGCTCACTTCATCTTTGCTCGTTTGAAAGGCTGTTAACATGACAAGTAGACCGCCAACGATGAAAAGGAGATATCTTTTTTGAAACATGTAGTTTAGGTTTAGGAAATGGTTTAGGTTCAGAATTGCGATAATCAGTCCGGTAACGACCGACTATCGCAATTCAGGATATACATTGGGAGTACAGGTTTATTCCAACAGTTTAATGAAATAACCACCAACAACAGAGCGCGCCTGAAAACCAACTTGCTTGGCATCCGGGGTTTCGTACCAGTCGCTCATCGGCACGCGATCCGGCGTGTCGGTCACATATTGATGAACCGGATCAATAAACTTCTCAAAAGTTTCTTGGTCACCAGCCAAAGTTGCTGTCCAAACAATCCAGTCAGATTTGGTGTACGTTCTGCGATTATCCAGTGGCAGGCCATATTTATTTTGCTTGGTCAAATAATACGCAATTTCTGTCTCCGCTACTTCCGGCGGGAAAATACCAAGATTCATCAGCTTGTCCCAAACCAGGTTGTACTTTTGGCTCCAGGTTCCCGGCTGGTCAAAAGTCAGGCGGTAGTGATCGCCGTCTTTCGCCATGTCAACCCATTTCGCCGCCATGCTTTTCGCTTCCGACGTATATTTTTCGGCCATCTCTTCTTTACCCAACATTCTGGCCATTTTACCGTAGCTTGCAATCCCCATAATCGCTTTTACCGAAAGGTTAACGTTGTGGGCAAAGTGTCCGGCAAAGTCATCGGTACACAATTGGTTTTCCGGATCGAGTCCATTCTCCAATAGGTAGTTCGCCCAAACGGTCAGTACATCCCAATGTTTAGCTGCATAGTCGGCATTGCCTTCCATCTCGGCAATTGCGGCCGTGAGGATAACCATGTTGCCACACTCTTCAACCGGCATATCGCCGCCATAGGTCTGGCCATTTGCCAGCGGGTATGTACCAACATCGTGCGCTGCAAAAGGCTTCGCCCATTTGCCACTTTCCGAATAATAGAAAATCGGGTTGAGCATGCCTTTCAGCAAGTCAGGATTGTATTTCAGGAATAAGGGAGCCGACGGGTAAGTTACGTCAACAGTACCAATCGATCCGTTACTGAAGTTTTCTTTCGAAAGGAACAAAATGTTGCCCTCGGTATCTTTCACCAATTTGTGAGCTGCTATCGACTGACGGAAAGCCAACACACACAAATCAGCATAATTTTTACCACCGGCAGCCAGCGTTTCATTCCACAAACCATTGTCAAAATCCACGCAGCGTTTCATCACCTTGTCATGTTCGGCTGATGCTGCCTGCAATGCATCGTTAATTGTTTTTGTGCCGTTTTCAGTCCACCAGGCTTTCAGGTTGTTGCCAAAATATTGAATCGATTCCAAATCATCGTAAGCAATCATGACGTAGCCGGTAGACGCATCTTGTCCAACTGATCCCAATTTTTCAATGCACACCATTGCCGGCATCTTTTTAGTCATTTTGGCTGTCATAGTCTCAGGACCTTCCAGCGTTCCGTTTTTAATAAAGGTCGCTTTGGAATCGAAATAATCTCCTATCGCCAGTGTTGTGTTCTCCGTTTTTTTGGCAGCCAAATACACATAGCCCCAGTCAATGCGAACGTTGTCGCCTTTCTTCTGCAGGACGGGTTGCTCGGTTGTCCCCGCTTTTACAAAACCGATATTTCCGGTTTCGCCCTTGCTTACTTCTACCTCCTGGCTCACTTCGTTAACAGCCCATTGGGGAGTCGTTTCAAAATAGACTTGCACATCGTGTTTGGCCCCATCATTCGAGTTCACCTGATAGTTGATGTAATTTACCGGACGCGAAAGAAGATTCAAATCATCGGGCAGCAATGGAGATACAAATTGAAGTTTCAAATCAACCGGCCCGCAGGTAAAGCTGTAATTGGTTTGTGTTGCTGAAAGAGCAACTTTGTTTTGCACGGCTGTTTGGGCAAAGATGTCTTTCTTTTCGCTTTCCTGGAACAATCCAAAATCGACATAACCGCCGCCTGTCCTGTTATGACAATGAGCTGCGATCACATTCGCTTCGCCCTCGTTCAACAACGAGCGATCAATTTTTAATACCACATTGTTATGCCACTCATATTGGGTTGCAACCAATTGGGTACCGTTCAGATATAATTCAAAAATATCATCGTGCGAATATATCAAATAGATATCGCCGCCTGGCAAATCAGTCGGCAAGTCGAATGTCCGGCGCACCCAAATATCTTTTGTATCCCAAACTGTTTTTAACGATGGCATCTCAGGCGTTCCAAATGCACCTTCGCCTGTCTCCCATTTTTTGTCGTTGAAGCCTGGCTTCTCCCAACCTTCTTTGGGTTCGCTAAACGTATATTGTCCCTCCCAACTCTCGTAATTGGCCGATGGCAAAACAGGTACCCAAGGCACATCAATCTGGCCTAGGAACCGATAAACTTCTCCATCCACGCGAATCGCACCAATCAGCGAATGCGTTTTACCGGTCCAGTGCCGAACGGGCGAATCGTACAAGTTGTCGCTTTCTGACCAGGCGCTCGTATACGGATCGATGGTAATTAACGGATAAGCAGGTGCCCGCAGCTCTGTGGTCTGGCTTTCAATCAACTCCTGCGAATTCGAGCACGAGAAAAAAGCCAATAGGCTGACCACTAACAAGAATAGCGGACAAAAAATGTTTCTTTTTTGCATGATATTTTTGAGTTAAAAAGCTTTCTCCGGCTGTCTCGGCAGAAAGCGAAGTGAATAATTCTGTTTTCTATTTTATTTGATCAACCTGTTGAAGCAACAGCAACAGGTCATCCGAATTGTCGAATTTTATTTTATTTGCTTTCACAAACGGCTTTAAGTTCTTATCCGGAAATATTTTCTGGGCCTCCTTCAAACTGTTTATCCGCCCGTACTTTTCATTAACCAAAGTCCAAAACGAATCGTCTGATAACACACGATAGTCCTTTCCAATTTCCAATTCGTAAACTTTACCGCTTGAATACACATTCGAAATGTTATCCACGGCGGTGGTCTGGGAGTTTCCGAAACCCGTCGACTTTCCGGCGGAAATCAACTTGCTTTTATATTGTACAAACAAGGGATATTTTTCCCCACCCTCACATTCGAAAAAAATGCCATCGACCGGAATAAACTTACGCTGAGCAATCAGAATGCTGTCGATACTCGTTACATTAGCTATGGCTAAAAACTTTCCGTTTTCAACAAAAACCATTTCTTCAGTCAACTTATTGAAATTCAAATCCGACTTTTGCTGCAAACCAGTTTTAAAGAAGATCGTTGCCGACTTGAATTCCGGAAACAAATAGTGTCCATCGTTTTGGGCTGCCCACGAAAATGAAAGCACCGCTAGAAGAAAAAGCGTCAGGAGCATTCTAAATTTAACCATGAGCGTTTCCTTTTTTAGTAAAAAAGGCGTGCTGTCCAATTGCACAACACGCCTTTAAGACAAACTTCTATTTTATATTTTGAACCAATGAATAAATTGCCTCGCGACCGGAGATTTTAACACCAACACGGGCGTTCAAAGTCGCATTGCTTAAGACATCATCCGAGAGAGTCATTGTCATGGTGATCTGTCCCGTTCCGGGGTCAGTCAGGTCGACACGCTGGATTTGCGCTGTTTCATCAACAAAACTCGTCTTGTTGACAACCAGTATAGCTCTTTCTACAGATTGCGAACCGGAAACCTGCGCCACATTAAAGGTAGCCGTAAGGGTACTCCCTGATAAACTGAAGTTTTCGTTGGAAACGGTATAGAACGGAGTCACCGGGTAATCCACCGTTGTACTTCCCTTTACAGTTACCACAACTGTGTCCTGAGCACTAACCCAGGGGCCGTTTCCGCTTTTGGACACCAGTTTGTAAGTGCCATCAAACAGACTTGCACTAAAGCTTCCGTCCTGCGTCAGGTACACCGGAATTGAAGTATACAAATCGTAACCATCCTGCCACAATTCGAGCTGCACGGCACTACCGGTTCCTTTTACACCGATCGCCTCGCCGTTGTACACAACCTTTCCCATTAACATGGATGAAGGTTCGTCGTAGTTGTCTTTACCACACCCTGCAACCAAAACAGCCAGAGCGAAAATGAGAATATAGAATTTATTTAATCGCATAATCGTTTCAATTTTAGGTTTATTGATATGGGTTTTTAACCAATTGCGGGTTACGGTTAATCCAATCCTGATCGATGAAGTTATAGTAGTTCTTCATCTGGAAATACCTCGGATAAACGCTCATGTGAGCTTTTTGCTTATCGAACACCCACTTGCCGTCGTTAGGGTTACCCGGTTCATTAATCAAATAAGGGAACAGTGCATAATGTGTAGCTGTAGGATCACCTTCGATACCATTCCAAAGAATGTGTGCTTTACGCCAGCGTTTCAAATCCCAGTAACGGTGATTTTCAAATGCAAACTCAACCCGGTTTTCATTGATGATATCATCCAGAGTCACCGACGAAAGCGACTGAATGCCTGCGCGAGTGCGGATCTGGTTGATGTACTTAACGGCATTGGTTTGATCACCCAACTCCATAGCAGCTTCAGCAGCAATCAATACTGACTCGGCATAGCGGAAGTTCACAAACCACATTTCGCTACCGCGACCACGCGTACCTGCGCCAACTGTTTCATCCAAAAACTTACGAATACAGAAGCCTGTTTTGTTCACGTTCTGATCGTTGCTGGTTGTTGGTCCGTCCTCTGCTGTAATCACCAGGCCGTCATCATCTTTCGAACCGATATTATCAACAATATCTGTCCACACACCGTCAACCAGATGCTTTTGTCCTGCCTGGAAAACAATGTCTTTTCCTTTAAAAGAAGAACCGCCATAGATTACAGTTCCCCACAAACGAGCATCCTTGTTTGCGTAAATATCCTGTGGTTTGTCGTAGAAAACATAGTCTCCTTCTGTATCCATGGTTGCCAATTCTCCGTCCCGATCATTGGTGTATTCATACGCTTCGACCAAATTCAGAATCGGCGTAATAATGGTCCCGTCCATATCTTCACGAATTGAACGCGGAATATTGCGTGTCGTAAACTGGGTAGTCTGCCCCGGATAGATGTAATCGTTGGTCCACATTACTTCCACATTGTTGTCCTTCACACTGGTTGTTTCGTAGAAATTGCGGGCTTTGTCGTCCAATTGGTCCTGCAACATGTAAGGACTCTCGTCGATAATTTGCTTAGCCGTGTTGTAGGCTATCTGATAGTATCCTTCAGACAAAGAAGCAGGAATTCCGACTTCATTACCTGATGTCATAATCGGATCAGCTAACTCGTTGTTGTATTTAGACAAAGACGCTGCATAGATGGCAGCACGAGCTTTCAAGGCCAAAGCCGTCCATTTATTTACACGTGCCGAATTCGTTGTTTTATCTCCTGGTAGCAAGTCAAAAATAGCATCACACTCACTGATTACATAATCGTAACTTTCTGCTTCAGTCGAACGTGGAATTTGAAGCGGTGCTACATCCATCCCCTGGTTGTACTCGAATACTTCGTCGCCAACAATTGGCATACCTCCCATGCAACGCACCATGTTGAAATAGGTCCAGGCTCTCAGGAAACGAGCTTCTCCCTCAATCTGACTGCGTTGATCTGTTGTAAGATCAGCCGCCGCATCAGAGCGAATTCCTTCCAAAAACTGGTTGATGTTACGGATCAGGCCGTAATCAAAAACCCGCCAATGCGCGTCACCAAAATTTTGGGTGTAGTCCGGGCCACCGCTCGAATTACAAGCTTCGTCCAGGTAAATGTATTGCCAATCGTCGCCAATACGTTGTCCCCATTTTACGCGTCCGTAGTAGTTCGCCAAAACCGACTGAATCATGTTCCAGTCTTTGAACACTTCTTCGTTGGTTAAGATATTATCCGGACTTTGATCCAACATATCACTGCAACTGGAGAAGAACCCCAGCCCAAGTCCGATGATTAGAATTATTGAATATATTTTTTTCATGTCAATCTCCTTTTTTAGAATGTCACATTAACACCTACGCTAACCACTCGGTTAGTAGGATATGTTACGCCTGAACCACTAGTAATCTCTGGATCAATCCCGTTCAGATTATCAATTGAGAATACGTTTTGAGCCATCGTATAAACTCTCGCTTTCGATAACCCAACTTTCGATAGAACATTTTTTGGAATATTGTAGCCAAATTCAACGTTCTTCAACTTGACATAGCGACCATTAATTTTCCAGAAATCACTGTTCCAGTAATTGCTGTGACCTCCGTTTCCAACAATCAATGTCGGGTATTTCCCGGGGATCAATTCACTATCCGGGTTTGTCGGATCTGACAATCTCCACTGATCTTCCATGTAGAATTGCGGGTTGTTACCGCCATCGTGGAATGGGTTTTTCGCTTCCCAGTTATATTCGAAGGTATATCCCGTGGCACCGGTAAAGTCAAGTGCTAAATCGAAGTTTTTCCAGGCAAAAGCGAAATTTATACCGAAGTTCAAAATCGGAGTCGATCCCTGACGGAAACCAATTGGACGTTCGTCCATACCGTTAATCATTTGGTCACCATTCACGTCCTCGTATTTCAAGTCACCTGGGCGAAGCGTTTTGTTTCCTTGTCCGTCAATATCAACATCGTAGCTTGCAATCTCTTCCCAGCTTTGGAACTGGCCAATGCAATGGTATCCCCAGTTGATGTATCCGAAACGTTCGTTGATTGTACTGCGGTACTGGTTCCAGGAGTTCCCGAAGCGGGGTTTATACTGATGCCAGTCGTACATACGTGCATAAGTAAAGTTACCACCAACACTGTAGTCAAACTCGCCTATCTTGCTGCTGAATTTAATAAAGCCGTCCATACCGCGTGTTTTGTCTGAATTGAGGTTCTCGTTTGGTAGAGAATATCCTGCTTCAGCCGGAATCAGCACATCATAGCGGGCTGCTGGCAAACCATCACGCTGGCGGTCGAAATAGTCGAGACTACCAACCAACTTGTTATTAAACAAACCAAAGTCAACACCAATATCCAGGATTTTTGCTTTAATCCAGGACAAACTGGTTACCGGCAAACCGCGAGGCTGAGCACCATTGTAATAAGCACCATCCAGAGTGGCACCACCACTTCCGTAGTTGTAACCGCTCATATAATCGAAAGCACTGTAGCCGTCTACATTATCATCTCCTAATAAACCATAGGAAGCACGAAGCTTGAAGTCGCTCACTTTACTCATCACCGAAGAGGATTTCCAGAAGTTCTCTTCAGACATACGCCATCCCACAGATCCGGATGGGAAAAATCCCCAACGGTCATTCGGAGGGAACTTCCAGGAACCATCGTAACGGGCTGAAAATTCGAATAGGTACTTTTGCTGGAAATTGTAGTTGAAACGACCAACGTAACCTAAACGAGCCTCGGTGTTATCGCCGTCGTCATTGAAAGTATCCATTGTTTCGTAATCCAACAGATGCAGCGAATTTGATTCCGGACGGGTATGAATCCAGAAGCCCGGCGTTTTACGTTTATAGGATTCGGCAGCCACAACAGCATTCACGCTGTGATCGCCAAATATTTTGGCGTAGGTAAGCTGCCCCTGCGCCATGATTTCTTCAACCTGACGGATATCCCGCTCCCTCCAGGGATTGTCCATACTGAAAATGACAGGATAAGTATCAGTAGCCTCATCGTAATCATAAAGCTTGTACGTGTATTCCTGGTTATCCATCCACTTTGAAGCAAAGTAGTAACCGAAAACACCTTTGGCACTCAATCCGTCGGCAATTTCATATTCGGCATCAAAGTTCAACTGCATGACACGCCAGGTTTCTTTGTATTGACCAGCCAAATCATAAGTCAGCATACCAAAGTTCGTCTCGTTCAGCGCTGATGTTTTGGTTGGATATTTCGGGTTGTCGTTTGCAAAAGGACGGGCGGTCGGCAAGTTGCGGTAGATCGCAAACAAGGCTTGCCAAGTATCGTCACCACCAGGCACACCAGGGTGTTTGCGGGTTTCGATACGGCCGTTCATTGAACCACCAACTTTAAAGCGGTCGGTGATATTGGCATCAATATTCATCTGGATGTTGGTACGGTAGAAACCACCGTAATTCAAAATCGCAGCTTTTTGCGACAAGTGGTTCAGCGACAGGTAATAGTTAATCTTCTCAGATCCACCAGTCGTGTTCACACCTACATAATCCTGCGGAGCAGTAATCAATACATAGTCGTACCAATCCCATGGGCGATAGCCTTTTTCTGTTCCTTCTTTCCATTTGGCCAAATCCTCCATGGTATATTTGGGAGTACTTCCGGTAATCGCGTCCGACTGGATATAACTGCGAATGTAGGTTTCAACATTGGCCGGACGTGGAAATTTGAACATCTTCTGCCATCCGTGGTAAGCATTAACATTCACTGTATTTTTCGTATTGCGACGACCTTTTTTGGTAGTCACCACAACCACACCATTCGCCGCTTTTACCCCGTAGATTGAAGCAGATGCATCTTTCAATACCGAGATACTTTCAATATCGTTAAAGTCGAGGTTGTTAAACTGACCTTCATCTTTTTGCACACCATCGATCACGTACAAAGGCGTTCCCATGTTACGGATCTGGATGCTGGTGCTGCTACCGGGACGACCATCAGACTGGCGGCTGTTAACCCCGGCAATCTTTCCAACCAGTGCTCCTGAAGTTGTTGGTGACTGTGAGCGTTTCAAATCTTCAGCACCAACAGACGAGATCGCACTGGTCAGGGATTCTTTCTTCTGGATACCAAAACCAACGGCAACCACTTCTTCGAGCCCGATTGAACTTTCCTGCATCACCACATCAATGACCTCCTGGTTACCGATTGGCATCTCGACTGTTTCCATTCCGACAAACGAAAAGACCAAGGTTTTCACTCCCGGCTTCAGGGTCAGGCTGTATTTACCATCAGCATCGGTAATGGTTCCAATCGTAGCTTCCTTGGCAGCAATGGCAACTCCCGGCAAGGGAACGCCACTTTTGTCGGTGACCGTACCCAAAACCACGCCAACCTGTTGATAGGCCGCTTGCTTTCCGGTGGTCGTTAGCACAACCAAATCATTGTCTAAAATTTTGTATTGGATATCGGTTCCGTCGAAAAGACGTTCCAAAATAGCTTCCACATCGTCATCCTTCACCGTAAAGTCGACCTTTTGATCAATATCAATCAGATCGTCGTTGAAGAAGAAGCGAAACCGACTTTCATTTTCAATGGTCGTAAAAACTTGTCGAATACTCTTGCCCCGATAGTCCCCGCTGAACTTGGTGTTCTGCGAGTAAACCGACGCGTTGACCTGAAAAAGCAAAGCCAGTATAAATACGGCAGTTAGTTTCATTACAAGCAGTGTTTTTTTAAGCTTCCCCCTTGCAGGGAAAACAAATCCATTTAGATTTTTTTTCATACATTTGGTTTGTTAAATGATTCACAATTCAATGCTTGCAATAGCCGTCACACTTTGCAGCATTGATAAAATTTAACTCGAACATTTTTCAACGAAGGGATCTGATGGGCAAATCAGGTCCCTTTTTTTTAGGTTTACTTTTTGCTTATAAAAACGGTTTTTCCTTTTATGCTGTAACTAATCGGCGAAGAAATCCGAATCACTTCCATCACCTGGTCAATGCTCTCGTCTTCGAGCACACCCGTAAAGTGATAATTCAGGATCTCGCTTTGTTCCAGTTTGATTTGAACATCATATTTCCGCTCCAGAATCTTAACCAGGTCTTTAAACGTCACTTTTTTAAAGACAAGCCGGTCATCTTTCCATGAAGTGTATAATAGGGGGTCGTTGTTGGGGCTAATTGTTAAACGGGGCTGACCATTTTCGCGAGCTACGTCCCTGCTCTTGTAAAAAGTCGACATGAATTTCGGATTCAGGTAAGTATCGTCAGCGATGTTCACATCCCGATGTTCCAGCTTCACTTTACCTTCCACTAAAATGGTTTCAATGGTCTCTTCATCCGGGTAGGCTTTTACATTGAATTCGGTGCCTACGGCTCGAACCTGGAAACCATAGGCGTCAACAACAAAGGGTAGTTTCTTATTTTTAGCAACTTTAAAATACCCCTCGCCTTCCAGACTCAAATCCCGGTTATCCACATTAAAACGCGTAGAATACTTCAACTTACTTCCGGCGTTCAACCAAACAACCGAACTGTCGGGAAGAGTAAGCTGAGAAATAGAGCCAAGTGGTGCTGAAACCTCGCAATAAGAAGCCAATTCAAGATGTCCTTTTTCCTCTTTGCTCAAGAAGTAAGTGACAACACCTCCAAAAACAAATGCCAGTACTACCGAGGCGGCTACCTGAATCCAGTTGAATTGGATCTTCCTGATTTTTTTCTCTTCTGAACGTTGGGACTTCTGCTTTAGAATCTGAAGATTAAGCTTCGCAAAGAGTTGATCACCATCAAAGTTTTCAATACTCGGAAATTCATCTTCTTCCAACTCCGCCATCATTCGATCCCGTAGCATCTCCGAACTGGCTCGGCCGTCTAAATACGACTGCAACTCATACAACTCTTCCAGTGAACAGTCGTTTGAATTGAACCGATCGAGCAGTTCATAAAATCGTTTTGCTATGTTCTCGTCTTTCCTCATTTGCTACTTATACAACCATCGAACAGTACCTACTCACACAAATTCCATTTTTTTCAAAAAATATTCTCGCTCAAAATGAACAATATGATTTCTAACTACTTTGCCTTGAAAAGCACAAACATTGCCAACAGGTATTCTTCTCTTAGATTCTCCTTGAGAAATTTGCTGGCCCGGTAAATCTGGTTTTCAACTGTTCGGATAGATAAGTCCAGCTTTTCTGCAATTTCACCATTCGACAGGCCTTCTTCACGACTTAGCTTAAACACGTTACGCTGCTGCTCCGGCATCTTGTCCATGAGGCCGGCTATCTTGTCCCGCAATTCGGCAAAATGAACTGCAGCTTCCGGGCTTGCAGAAAAATCGTGATTGAAATTCACCAGGTATTTTTCGTATTTCTGTCGAACAACCTGGTGTTTCAAATGATTCAGCACCTTGTTGACAGCCATGGTGTAAAGAAAACTTTTGAATGATTTATTTTCGTCGATCTCATCCCGCATCTCCCAAATACGCAGGAAAACATCCTGAACGATTTCCTCCGCCTCCGCAGTATCCTTCAGGTATGAGCATGTAAAATGAAATAGCTTTTCACTATACGCAACAAAGACTTTCTGAAAAGCCACCATATCCCCTGCCTTCAGCCGCAGAATCATTTGTTGGTCGATATGCTCAGTTCTCGTTGTCAATTAGATTAGTTTAGTCTTCTTTAAAATCCGCTTGACTTTTTTATCAAAAGTCGAAAAACACAAAAAGGAACCCACTCTCAGAACAGGTTCTCTTTATCCCTCTATTTTAGTATTTACGCTCATTCGTTCTGCTCCGATCCCACCTGGTTTAATTCAACACCGGTAATATCTACGTATTGGTCCTGTGAGCCGAGCGAGGTTACTCCCCAACGAAATCCCATGCCCCAGGGAACATAGGGAGAAGCATCGATTGAATCGGCAATCAGTTCCCAGTTTTTGCCTTTTGAAACATAGAACTGCAGTTGATCCCCGTTTCGGACACGCATTTTCAAGGAAATTAAATCGCCATAATCGCTCGATGGAACTGCTTCATATATTTTCTTCTCATTCGCCGATGTGATCCAGACTTCAATTAAATCGTGCCCGGCCGAGATTCCCACTCCCGCCATGGGTGCACCAAAACTATTATTAGTGGCGCCAATCAGCAAAATTCCACCTTGAACGTCGGTGCCGCTCATGGCCAAATCAACGGTTGCTGTCACATCAAAATCCTGCGACTTAACAGGCTGTGCCAATAAACTCCCCAACAGATCATTCTCCGTCGATGCCGCCAGCATCAGGCCGTCATCACCTGTTGCGTAACTCAGCTTTTGGGTGGCTCTCCACTGCCAATCAGGCTCTAATGCTCCGTTAAATTTGTCGCTAAAGTTGATGCGGCTATTGGTTGGATCCAAATTTTCATCTGGTTCCAGATATGGCCAGTCGTCGTCAGTCCATTGTATTTTTGCCAAAAGCCCTTCGCGCCCGATGTAATCGCCACCTACTGTTTCGTAGGCGTGGTACAATAAGTAATAATCGCCCTGCTCGTTCAGAACATCTCCCGTACCCGGGCATTTCCAATACGGTGTATCTTTCAGTATTGGGTTGGCCGGATTCTTTTCCCACGGGCCAAGGAGCCCTTTCGCCCTGGCCACTCCAATTTTATAATTACAGGCTTTATCGCAGCATGCTCCGGCGGAATACAACAAATAGAAATATTCGCCCCGACGGAAAATCGCAGGCCCTTCCGTAATCGCTTCTTCCCATTCCTGGTCATTCCGGATCAGTTCATGTTTGGGGCCGCTAACGGTTTGCCGATCTTCTGATATGGACTGAGCATAAATCACAGACGGTTTGCCGGGGAAATAAACTTCTTTCCAAATCAGGAACAGGTTACCATCCTCATCGCGCATCTCAAAGGCATCAATTGTTTCACAATCGTTGAATGTTAACGGGCCATGATCAACAAAAGGTCCTTCCGGACTTTCGGCGCTGGCAACGGCAATGGTCAGTTTGTTGTTCGACTTGATTCGGCTGGTGTAGTAAACGTATAATTTCTGCTGTTCTTCGTCGTACGAAAGTTCCGGTGCAAAAAAGTTATTCTCTGCCCAATCAGGCGCACCTCCCGGGAATACATAGGAAACCAGCTTCCAATCAATCAAATTATCCGATTTATAAATTGGGAACAATGGAGACCATTCATTACTGGTCGTCGACGCATAGTAGCTGTCGCCAATCTTGGTGATGGTGGGATTTGGATTATCACCGGGTAATACCGGATTTGCAATTTCATACGCCTTCAGATTTATCTTGCCCTGGGTACAGGCAATTAATCCTATCGTTATAAAGCTATAAAATATGAACCAGGTAAATTGGCGTTTCATCATCTCGTTATTTCCATACAATACAACAAATCGGGACGTTGACGCAAGCTAATCATTCTGTTTTATTATCCCTAAACCGTCAATCGAAAATCGATAAGGCCATAAGTCAGGATCAGTTTGGCTTAGCTAAGCTCTCGTTTTGTATTTCATACAACTTTCCGAGTCGATGTACTCACGCGGCCTACGATTTTTTTCAAATTCTTCTTTTCGACCAAAATTTCACTCCGCTAACATGAGCAAATTCCGGCCCGATCTTGTATTACAGATATCAGGAAACAGAAACCTGTAAAGCTTAATTTGAAAACCAACAAAATTTAAGAACATGAAAAGACCAACTTTGGCCTTCTTCTTCAGTCTCGTTTTAAGCTGTGCTTTTGCGCAATGGCAACCGGCAGGCGACAAAATTAAAACAAAATGGGCTGAAGAGATTGATGTAAACAATGTTTTGCCTGAGTATCCCAGGCCCCTGATCGAACGTGACCAATGGCAAAATTTGAACGGATTATGGGAATATGCCATCCTACCCGCAGGAAAAGCTGAGCCTGGCAATTTCGATGGAAAGATATTGGTTCCATTTGCGGTGGAATCGAGTCTGTCGGGCGTGCAAAAGCGCGTTGATGAAAAACAGGAATTGTGGTACAAACGCAGCTTCACCGTTCCTTCGGCATGGAAAGGAAAACAAGTGCTGCTCCACTTTGGTGCCGTCGACTGGAGAGCGGAAGTTTTTGTGAACGACATAAAAGTTGGCTCTCACCAGGGAGGTTACACCCCATTCTCATTCGACATCACCTCATTCCTCAACAAATCGAGTAATCAGAAAGTGGTTGTCAAAGTGTGGGATCCGAGCGACAAAGGTTATCAACCACGCGGAAAACAAACCAGTAATCCGGAAGGAATCTGGTACACGCCTGTTAGCGGTATCTGGCAAACGGTATGGCTCGAACCGGTGAGCTCGAAATTTATTTCGTCGGTTCGCCCAACAGCAGATATTGATCACAACCGCTTGTCAATAAACGTACTTACGGACGGAGCTGAAAAAGGCGATTATTATGAAGTTGATTTGTTCGACGGCAATCAAAAACTGCAAACGGTTAAAGCCGCAGCTGGTCTGGAAGCGACTTTGTCAATTCCAGAAGCCAAACTTTGGAGCCCGGATTCGCCGTTCCTCTATGACCTTCAAATCCGACTAATGAGCAACGGTAAAGTTGTGGACGAGGTGAAAAGCTATGCTGCCATGCGTAAAGTTTCAACCCACCGGGACGAAAATGGCATTGTACGACTGCAACTCAACAATAAGGATTTGTTCCAGTTTGGCCCGCTCGACCAGGGATGGTGGCCCGACGGTTTGTACACCGCGCCAACCGACGAGGCCCTGAAATACGACATTGAAAAAACCAAAGAATGGGGCTTCAACATGATTCGGAAGCACGTGAAAGTGGAGCCGGCACGTTGGTACACGCACTGCGACCAACTGGGAATATTGGTTTGGCAGGACATGCCTAGCGGCGACCATTCTCCTCAATGGCAACCACGCCAATATTTCGACGGAACAGAGAACAAACGTAGTGCCGAGTCGGAAGCCAACTACCGCACTGAATGGAAAGGCATCATGGATTACTTGTATGCCAATCCATCGGTTGTTTGTTGGGTGCCATTTAACGAAGCCTGGGGACAGTTTAAAACTCCGGAAATTGTGGAGTGGACGAAAAATTACGATCCAAGCCGAATCGTCAATCCAGCCAGTGGTGGTAACCATTACCAGGTTGGCGACATGCTGGATTTACATCATTATCCGGGTCCGAACATGTTCCTGTACGACGCTCAACGGGCAACAGTTTTGGGTGAATACGGTGGAATTGGCCTGGCATTGGAAGACCATTTGTGGACTCCAGACCGTAACTGGGGCTATGTACAGTTTAAAACATCAAAAGAAGTCACCGATCAATATGTGGAATACGGTGAGCAACTTTTGAAATTAATTAAAGCAGGCTTCTCTGCAGCTGTTTACACACAAACAACTGACGTTGAAGTTGAAGTAAACGGACTGATGACATACGACCGAAAAGTGATTAAAATTGAAGAAAAACGTGTAAGTGACATCAACAAAAAAATATGTAACGCACTGGATTAGTTAGTTTTTTTAGTTAGTAGAATTTGACGTTTGAAAAAGGCTGTCCGAACTGGATAGCCTTTTATCGTATGTATACGATACGTAATACGTAAGTCCAGGCAAACTAATGATCTACGAGTGACCTGTGAATGTCATATTACTGACACACGAATGACACACTGACAAAGAAAACATTGCGCTAATTTCAAATCAAAATTCAAAACCAAATTATGGATTCCCAAAACTTTTCGAAAGAAATCAAAGAGCTCAGACTTAAGAAAGGATTATCACAGGAAGAACTGGCAAGCTTGTCTGGCTTGAGTTTAAGAACAATTCAACGAATTGAAAAAGGAGAAACTAATCCGCACGGAGATACAAAAAGAAAGATTATCAATATTCTGGAAACGTACCCTGATGCCGAATTCTCCAGATCGGATGTAAGAACGAATAAAAGTAGCTTGTTAAGGAGGTTCGCAACAAATTTGGAATACTTGCTTCTCATCTTCATGTTTTCGCTGTTATCAGTTCTATTGGGCATGTTTGCCTTAAATCCTTTGTTTTTGATCTCCGGTTTTTTCATCGGGTTTATTTGCGTTATTGCCTTGGCAATTTCCTCTGCACGCGCTGTCTGGACCGATGGATGGAAAAAGGGGCTGAAATATTTTTCAATCACAGTGGGCTGTGCTTTAATCTATCTCCTTCCACTGATGCACATGACACTTGCAAGATCCGTGTCCACACAGACAATCAACGACGTAACAACAAGAATCGAGACAAACTTAATTACCGGAAAATCTGATACGACGATTACAATTACTGGCAACAAAGAAAGGATAAACGATATCAACTAACTGATGTCAGCTATCGTTTGAAGCGGTCTTTCCTTTCTTCCAATTACGAATCGATTAGTACCAAAAAAAGCTCCCAATTGGGAGCTCTTCGAAATAATTGGTTTAGTTGTACAAATACAGGTTAGTTCGTAAGCGAAAAGTCGTTCTGTAAAAATTCTCCACGCTTTGCTTCCTGCTCGGCGTAGAGAATCGGTTTTAAACGAGTAATCGTTATTTGGACGTTGTTGTTTGTGGCGTCATTTTACCGTCCAGCATTTTGATGAAATATCCGCCAACAACCGAGCGAGCCTGGAAGCCGCGGTGTTTATCGCTGTCGGTAAACACCCAGTCGGACATCGGGATTCGATCCGAAGTTTCGTTCATAAACAGATGAATGGGCGAAATAAATTTCTCGAATGTTGCCTTGTCATCGGCCAGCGTTGCTGTCCACACGATCCAGTCTGTTTTCGTGTAGGTTTCGCGGTTGTCGAGCGGAAGCCCGTATTTGTTTTGTTTACCCAGGTAGTACTGAATTTCCTTGGGAGCAATTTCTTTCGGGTAAATGTCCATGCCCATCAGCTTGTCCCAAACCAGGTTGTACTTCTGGCTCCAGGTATCCGGCTTGTCAAAAGTTAAGCGGTAATGATCGCCGGCATTCGCCATCTGTTCCCATTTGGTGGCCATTTCCCTGGCGATGTTTTTGTATTTCGCGGCCACTGTCGTCAGCCCCTGCAGTTCGGCCAAATATGAGTAGGACGCAATAGCCAGGGTCGCTTTGACGGAAAGATTGGCATTGTGTGCAAAATGACCGGCAAAGTCGTCGGTACAAAGTTGGTTTTCCGGATCCAAACCATTTTCCACCAAATAATTTACCCAGGTGGTTAACACATTCCAGTGGCGGGCACCATACTCAGCATTGCCTTCCATTGCCGCGATCGCTGCTGTCAAGATCAACATGTTTCCACTTTCTTCAACAGGCATATCACCACCATAGGTTTGACTGTTCGCCAACGGGTAGGTGCCGACATCGTGAGCAGCAAAAGGCTTGGTCCATTTTCCACTTTCGCTGTAATAGAAAATCGCGTTAAGAAGTCCCTTCGCCAAGTCTGGATTATACAGTAAGAATAACGGAGCGGAAGGATAAGTAACGTCCACCGTGCCAATAGAGCCGTTGCTGAAGTTTTCTTTCGACAAGAACAGTAAGTCACCATTCGGCGCTTCCACCAGTTTGTGAGCAGCAATCGCTTGGCGATAAGCCAATGCACACAATTCGGCATAGTCTTTACCACCAGCTGCCGTTGCTTGTTTCATCATTTGCTGATCAAATTCGGCACATCTGGTCATCAAGCTTTCGTACTCGTTATTTGCCTTAGCAAACTGACCTTCGATTGTTTGATCTTCAGCCCGGTTCCAATAAGGGCGCAGGTTTGTTCCAAAATATTGAATCGAATAGATGTCGTCGTATCCAACCATCACTTTACCAGAGGCTGAGCTCACAGATCCCAATGAACGCGTGACCGACAATACATCGTTAAGTCCATTAACTTTCGACTTCTTGCCGGAACTATTTACAAAATTGTTTCTTAAAGTTGATTCGCCTCCAATCCCGTAGGCCGTGTTTTCTTTTTCCGACACCAGGTAAAAATAGCCCCAGTCAATACGCAAGTCATCACCGCGCTTTGCCAGCACATCTTGAGTCTTGCTTCCGGATTTCAAGTAAACCAGACCATCTTTCTCAAAGCTCTCCGCTTCGGTCTCTTGTGTTGGCTGATCAACGGCCCAGTTTGGTGAGGCTTCGAAATAGAGCTGAACGTTATGCTTTTTGCCATCGGTTGAATTGACATCGTATGAAATGTAATTCACCGGGCGTGAAACAAGATCCAGATCTTCCATCAGCAAAGGTGCCGTAAATGTCAGATTCAACTCCACCCCGCCACAGGTAAATGCATAATGAGTTTGAGTGGCCTGTACATCAACCGATGTTTGAACCGCAGTATTCGGAAAATACTTTTTCGATTCTTTTTCAACCAGCAAACCGAAGTCTAACAATCCATTTCCAACACGGTTATAGCAATAGCCTGCAATAAGGTTATCGCCTTTTTTCAACGAAGCAACCATTTCGTCCGAAAGCTTGATCCGGGCATTCTTTTGGCAAGCATTCCCGGTGTTCACTACCTCTATGCCATTGACATAGATGATGGCGTCATCGTCATGCGAATATTCCAGGTAGACATTTTTACCGCTGAAGTTTTTGTCCAGCGTTACATGCCGGCGAACCCAAATGTATTCACTATCCCAATTGGTGCGGGCAGATGGTTCATTTTGAGTCGTTCCGAAAGCCCCCGTTGCAGAATTCCAAGCGGAGTCGTCAAAGCTTTTCTGATACCAATTTTCTCCAGGTTCATTTGTCACATACTTACCGTCCCAGCCTGACTCGATGGAAGTGCTCGCAATTGATAGCAACTCCACTTCTTCGGTTCCCATAAAACGGTACAGTTCGTTGTCGACCTTGATGACACCCAACAGCGGAAACTTCTTGCCGGTCCAGTGTTTCACCGGCTCATCGTACAAATGATCTGCAAACGACCAACCGCTTGTGTAAGGGTCGATGGTGATTAGCGGAACGGCGGGTGGCCGAATTGAGTTCGACAAAGCTGACTTCTTTGTTTGTGAAAATCCGTTGACTGCTAACAGGATGAGAAGCATCCATGCAAATGATATTTTTGTCATTGTTTCTAATTATGAATGAATAATTTTCAAATTGTCTCTATTTCGCAGGTGCAATAACCTGCATCATTGCCGGGCAAGCACTCGCATCGTAAACTTCTATTGCCCCTGTTGGACAGGGATTGCCGAAATCCTTAAAAGTGAGATTCCGATCCTTATCCCGGTTTTGCCAGGCGTGGATGATATTCTTCCGAATCCACTTCAAATATTGCGGCTGATCGCAATCAATCAGTTCCGAGATGTACTGAGCAAAAATTGCGGCATACACACCTTGCTCAATCCCGTTTTCAAAAGGTAAAAACCCATGTTCGTCACACATTTCGGTTTTCACATAGTCGGCAGCCAACTTTGCATTATCCAAGCAGGAACTGTCTCGGGTGATTTTATACAGAATAACTCCCGCCCCGATACAAGTTGCCTGGTTGTACAAATGCATTTTCCAATGTGGCTCACCATCACCATGCTTCGAATCAGCCACTGCCCCCGTCGATTTATTAAGCAAATTGTTGTTCGCCCAGCCGTAAATCTCTTTCGCCTTATTCAGGTAATCTTCTTGCTGCGTGATTTGGTACAAAAGAGCCGCTGCAATTACCGTGGGATAATTAATACAAGACATCTTGCCTTTCCACTCATCGCGTTTCCATCCCCATCTCATTCCACCTTGCTCTTTATCGAACGATCCGCGCTCGTCGATCCCCTCTGATCCGTACCAAACCCGATCGAAACCCGATATGGCGAGCTCCAGGTAATGCTCATCTCCGGTCATCACATGCGCCCGACAAAGCGAAATAATCCACCACATAATGTCGTCGTAGATAAACCATTCTGTTGTGTTGTTCCAGTTAAAATTATCGTACTGCCCGCAAGCTCCCTGGTATATTTCGTCCATCAATTGCAAATACTGGGGATCGTTTGTGCGCTTGTAGGCATTCATGATCATATCCCAATAGATAGCTTGGGTCCAAATGGCAGCACGGCCTGGCCTGTCCGACAGGGCGTTGTAAACTTTAGTGTCTTTGTTGTAGAAAATCCGGTTGAAAGCATCCAGAGCCACTGTTGCGTCCCGGGATGTGTAATTCTTTACTTTTTTCCTGCTGTCTTTGCCTCCCGCATAAACCGGACTTAATGAAACACAGAAGAACAGCAATACAAACATGTACTTCATGAATTCAACTAACTAAATGCTGCTTTTGATAACAGTACTCCGTACAGCTATCCGCACCAGCGATTAAACTTTGTAATTGTGTAAAAAAGCGAAAGGAAAGACCTGAGAAAACTTAAACTGAACAAATTCACACAGCCCCAAGGAAATATTTATGTTATTTTTAAAAATTCGAGGAGACTCTATTTTACTGATTTGATGATGATAATATCTCAAACCACGTTCAGTATCCGGATGCAATATAAAGAAAAATCAGAAGGTGCAAAAACTTCAAATGAAAAAATAAAAAACCTATCCGTCAATAACGGAGAAATCTCGAAACATTTCCAACTAATGTCTTCCTCCTCCAAATCACAACAATAAAAAACTGTATAACAGAAAAATACAATAAATAAAACCTGAAAAGACGATCATTCAACTTTTCCATTCATCGGCAAAAACGCAAATGTTTACGCAAGCGTGTGAGTAGTAATCAGCAACATGTTGTAATAATTCCAAAGCAAAGAGAAAGACCTGACGATTAAATGAAACAAACAACTAATTCTAAACATCTTAATCTAAATTATGAGTAAAAATCAAACGTGTCCTATTTCAACCCAAACGGTTGAGCTAAGGCCAGAATTTTGTTTTGAAGAAAAACAGACTGGTCTCCTATTCTCTCCCTCTAACTTTTCGCGGCAAAGCGTATTTCGGAACGAAAACCTTTGCATAAAATAAACTAAACCTCTGTGTATGAATATGAAAAAATTTGCGATCAAAAGTCGTATGGCTACTTATTGGGTCATCTTAGCGTTAACTGCTTTGTGTTTCCAAAATTGTAGCGACGACGATCCAGCAGATCTGGTATCAAAACCTTACGATCCTTCCCGACCTGTCGTAGTTACAGACTTCACTCCAAAGACAGGCAGTGTGGGGCAACGATTGGTAATTTACGGTGAAAACTTCGGGAATGACCCGGAGTATATTCACGTTTTTATTGGCGGCAAAGAGGCCAAAGTGATTGGTGTTAAAGGCGAAGCGCTCTATTGCCTCGTGCCCGAAAAGGCTTATTCCGGTGAAATTGAAATTTTCATGGGTGACCTCTCGGAACCTTTGGCTATTGCTGAAAATCCATTTGAGTACGAACGCAAAATGGTCGTCAGTACACTTTGTGGCTATAAGAATGAAAGAGACGATCAGGGTTGGATCGATGGAAAATTCGACGAAGTAGCCGGATTCAGAGAACCAAGCTATATGAATTTTGACCCCGTCAATCCAAAACATCTTTACATGGCCTACGATTTTGGCCCCGGTATTTACCTGGTCAATTTTGAAGACAGCACCGTATCTCAACACTTAACTTCAGCCGCCGGAAACTGGAACCGACTGCGAAGCCTGGAATTCTCAAAAGGCGGCGATTATATGATCGTTGCGCATGACCAATGGGATCCGAACGGCATCAGCACATCAATCATGTCTCGTGAAAACGGCTTCAAAGACCCACAGATTCTAACGCAATCGCGGGCTGCCAACGGGGCATCGGTCCACCCGGTTAATGGCGAAATGTATTTCAACGGGTACGAAAAAGGAGAATTTTACCGCTTCGACCTGGAAAATTCCGTCCCGGTAGTAGGCAATACGGGCATCGGTCCGAAAGACTACGAAACACTGTTCCTGGTTCAGGACAATGGCTGGGAGTTTCGCGTTCACATTCACCCCTCCGGCAACTACGCCTATATCGTTGTGGTGAACCAGCACTACATCTTGCGCACCGACTACAACTGGACAACTAAAAAATTTACTCAACCTTACGTGGTTTGCGGCGAGCCGCGAGCTGCTGCGTGGGTTGATGGAGTGGGTTCTAAAGCCCGCTTGGATAGTCCCTATCAGGGTGTGTTTGTGAAAAACCCGGATTACGAAGGACAGGAGGATGAATACGACTTCTACTTTACAGAACAGTACAACCATGACATCCGCATTCTGACGCCAGAGGGTAAAGTGACCACTTTCGCCGGACGCGGAAGTTCCAGCATCAATTCGAACCCTTATGGCTATGTTGACGGTGATCTACGCATGGAAGCCCGTTTCGACAGACCTTCCGGAATTGCCTACAACGAAACTGAAAAGGCTTTTTATGTACTCGACCAGATGAATCGTCGCATCCGGAAAATCGCCTTGGAAGGGAATTAACCAATTAAGTAAACACACTGAATTTATGAACAAGTTTATTATCATATGCATGTTATTCTTCGGCTTTTCACTAGGTGCATTTGCCCAGGAAACCGTTGAGATAACAGGTGTCGTGACTGATACCAACAAAGAACCGCTGGTCGGGGTAAGTATCTATGTTGCTGAAGTTCCGGGCTTGGGTACGATTACAGATGGGGATGGAAATTACAAGATTAAAATTCCCGAATATCAACGATTGACCTTCTCGTACATCGGCTACGACAAAGTTGAAATACAAATTAAAGATCAACGCGTGGTCAATATTGTATTGGAGGAATCTGAAAACAGTGTTTTGGACGAGGTGGTTGTAACCGGTGCCGGGGTTCAGAAAAAACTCACCGTAACGGGCGCTATCACCACCATTGACACGAAAGATCTGAAATCCGTTCCTTCGTCAAACCTTTCGAACGCACTGGCCGGTAACGTTCCGGGGATTATGGCGATGACCACCTCGGGACAACCCGGCAAGAATGTTTCGGAATTCTGGATTCGCGGTATTTCAACCTTTGGAGCCAGTTCCGGCGCCTACGTTTTGGTTGACGGATTTGAGCGCGACCTGAATGAGTTGAACATTGAAGATATCGAGTCTTTCTCAGTCTTGAAGGACGCTTCAGCAACGGCCATTTATGGTTCGAAAGGTGCGAACGGCGTTGTTCTCATCACCACCAAAAGAGGTAAAGCCGGCAAGATCAACATCGATGCAAAAGTTGAAACATCGTACAACACACGCACAATTACCCCCGATTTCGTTGACGGGATCACTTATGCCAACTTACTGAATGAATCTCGTTTGACCCGTAACCAGGCGCCAATCTACCAACCCGAAGAACTGGAAATCCTGCGTTTAGGCCTGGACCCCGATTTGTATCCGAATGTCAACTGGAAAGACCTGTTGCTAAGAGACGGCGCCATGAGCTACCGCGCAAACCTGAACATTAACGGTGGTGGTTCAACCGCTCGTTATTACGTTTCGGCCAGCTATGTGCAAGAGCAAGGAATGTACAACACCGACTCCTCGCTGAAGGACGACTACGATACAAACGCCAACTACGAACGCTGGAACTACCGTTTGAACACCGATATGAATATTACCAAAACAACCTTGCTGAAAGTTGGAGTTTCAGGCTCTTTGGCCAAACGCAACAGTCCGGGATTGGGTGATGATGATGTATGGGGTGAACTTTTCGGCTATTCGCCAATTAGCACTCCTATTCTGTATTCGAATGGATATGTTCCGGCTCTTGGAACCGGCAACAGAACGAACCCATGGGTAGCCGCTACACAAACCGGCTTCAACGAAAACTGGGAAAATAAAATTCAAACGAACGTTTCGTTGGAGCAAAATTTAGACTTTGTTACCAAGGGACTTCGCTTTACCGGCCGATTCGGTTACGACACCAACAACTACAACACCATCAATCGCCGGAAATGGCCGGAACAATGGAAAGCCGAGCGTGCCCGGAATTCGGAAGGCGAACTCGTTTTCACCCATATCTCCGATCCTCAGATTATGACTCAGTCGAGCAGTTCGGCCGGCGACAGAAGAGAGTTTCTGGATTTGATGTTCAATTACGATCGCGCTCTTGACGAACACCATTTCAGCGCAACGTTGAAATATACCCAGGACGCTTTTATCAGAACTCAGAATTTGGGCGACGACCTGAAGAACGGCGTTTCAAAACGCAACATGGGGCTCGCCGGACGGGTAGCATACAACTGGAAACTCCGCTACTTTGCTGACTTCAACTTTGGTTACACCGGCTCTGAAAACTTCGCAATCGGGAACCAGTTCGGATTCTTCCCGGCCTACTCATTCGCATGGAACGTGGCAGAAGAAGGTTTTGTGAAGAACAACCTGAAATGGGTAAATATGCTCAAAATTCGTTTCTCTCACGGTAAAGTGGGTAACGACAACCTCGGCGATGAACGTTTCCCTTATCTCTACACGATGGGAAACATCAAAGGATATGACAGCGATGGAAATCCTATTTACTTCTCCGGCTATCAATGGGCCGACTACACATTCGATCGCTCCTACACCGGCATGGGATTCTCGCAAGTAGCTTCGGCAAATGTGACCTGGGAAGTCGCCACCAAAAATGACCTCGGTATCGACCTGTCGCTTTTCAATGATAAATTCATCGCCAATGTGGATTACTTTGAGGAAAAACGCGAAGGCATTTACATGACTCGAGAGTTCCTTCCAGCGATGGTTGGCCTCGAAAGTAACCCGAAAGCCAACGTTGGTGCCGTTCGTTCGGAAGGGTTTGACGGCCGCGTAGAATACAAACAAAAAGTCAGTTCCGTTGACCTGACCGTCAGAGGAAATATTACCTATAGCAAGAACGAAATCCTGGAACGTGACGAAGAGAACAATGTATATCCTTATCAAATGCAAAAAGGCTACCGGGTTGACCAAACCCGCGGACTTATCGCCCTCGGCTTATTCGAAGACTACGACGATATCCGCAACAGTCCTGAGCAACAGTTTGGCGAGTACCAACCCGGGGATATTAAATACAAGGATGTCAACGGTGATGGTGTTATCAATGATGGCGACCGCGTAGCTATCGGTTCAACCCGCAGACCAAACCTCATTTACGGTATGGGTGTATCGGGTAAATGGAAAGGTTTGGACATCAACATTCACTTCCAGGGAGCTGGCAAATCATCCTTCTTTATCGAAGGAAAAACGGTGTACACCTTCAGTGAAGGAGAATGGGGAGTTCCGCTGAAAGAAATGATGAATTCCAATCGTTGGATTGCTGCCGATATTTCGGGAGACCCGGCTACTGAAAATCCAAACGCTGAATACCCGCGCCTGAGCTTCGGTGGAAATGCCAACAACTACCGCCAATCCACTTACTGGCTAAGAAATGGTGCTTACCTCCGCCTCAAAACAGTGGATGTTGGCTACACTTTGCCTAAAAAATTCGTCAACAAATTCCGTTGCAACAGCCTCCGCATTTTTGTGGTTGGAACCAACTTACTCACCTGGTCTGATTTCAAATTGTGGGATCCGGAAATGGGAAGCAATAACGGAGAAAAGTACCCACTGGCGAAATCCATTACGCTTGGGCTAAACATTAATCTGTAAAATCGAAAAAATGAAAAGAAATATGAAGAAGACGATATCTCTTCTGTTATTCGTTGCAATCGGAACTGGATTCCTTTCTTCTTGTTCAGATTACCTGGAGTCCGACCAATACTTCAAAGACCGGATGAACATCGAGAAAGCATTCTCCAGCAAGCAATATTCTGAAGAATGGCTGGCACACACCTTTTCCGATCTGGAAAACGAATGTGCCGATGTAGCCAGTAAAGGTTACACGCCACATTGTTTTGCCGACGACATGTACTATGGCGACCGCGATGGTGATTACGACACCAAGGACATCGCTTCGCTTTCCTATAATGAATTTCATACCGGCCTGTATTCTGAAAACGACAAACAGGATACCTGGACGCAATGTTACCGAGGTATCCGCAATGCCACAACATTCATTCAGAATATTGACATCAACAAGGAAATGACTGCGGAGGAAATCGCCGACTACAAAGCACAGGCTCGTTTTGTAAGAGCTTACTATTACTGGTTGCTTTTACGCAAATACGGACCGATTCCACTATTGCCGGAAGACGGGATTGACTATACTGAGAGTTACGACGACGTGGCGACTCCCAGAAGTAGCTACGAAGAATGTGCCGATTACATCGCCAGCGAGCTGGTACTTGCAGCCAAAGATTTGGCTCAAGGCAGGGACCGCTTGTCGATTGCACGCCCAACCCGTGGAGCTGCTTTAGCTACCCGCGCCAAAGTTCTTTTGTATGCAGCTTCGCCCCTGGCTAACGGAAATACCGACTCTTATGCCATGGAACTGGTCGATGATGAAGGACGTCAACTTTTATCGACAAACTACGACGAGGAAAAATGGGCCAAAGCTGCAGCTGCCGCCAAAGATGTGATGGAACTGGGCGTGTATGAACTGTACACCGCAAGTTTCCGTGCTACTGGAAACTCTTCATACCCGGCGACAATTGTTCCACCTTACTATGCTGATTTTTCTGAAAACAACTGGCCTGAAGGATGGAAAGATATCGATCCATTCGAGTCTTACCGTTCTGTCTTCAACGGCACTGTTGGAGCCGACAACCCGGAGCTAATTTTTACCCGCGGAAACAACGGCGGAGAAAAAGGGCAAGCAATGGTTGCACACCAATTACCTCGTGTTGCCAATGGCTGGAACACCCACGGGATTACTCAAAAACAGTGTGATGCTTACTACATGAACGATGGTACAGACTGCCCCGGCAAAGACAAGGAAATTGGGCGAGGCGACGGCAGTGATCGCTTAAGCGGCTATGTAACACAGGAAGATCTTGATGCGGGTATGTACAAACCACTGGCAACAGGCGTATCTCTTCAGTACGCCGACCGCGAACCTCGTTTCTATGCGTCGGTTGCCTACAACGGTAGCGTATGGCACCTGGAAAACGAGCCGGATAGCTGGAATAAAGAAAAACAAGTATTCTACTACCGCGGCGACGGTAACGGCTATACCAATACCATGTTCTGGCTTCGCACAGGTATTGGCGTAATGAAGTTTGTCCACCCGCGCGATACATACCGAGATGGCGCCATTGGCCTCATTGTTCCGAAACTGGAACCAGCAATCCGTTACGCTGAAGTACTTCTGATTTATGCTGAAGCGTTGAACGAGCTAACCGGCACCTACAATATTCCGGCATGGGATGGTTCTGCCACTTACGCCATTAGTCGTGATGTGACTGAAATGAAGAAAGGTATTCGTCCAATTCGTATCCGGAGCGGTGTGCCTGACTACACAGCCGATGTTTATGCCGATCAGGATTTGTTCCGCACGAAACTGAAACGCGAACGCCAGATTGAATTGATGGGTGAAGGTCACCGCTACTACGATCTGAGACGCTGGAAAGATGCTCCGGTTGAGGAGTCGCTGCCAATTTATGGTTGCAATATTCTGATGACCAGCGAGCAAAAAGACCTGTTCCATACCCCGGTGGCAGAGTTCTCGCTTCAATCTACATTTTCCCGCAAAATGTGGTTCTGGCCAATCAAACACAGCGAACTGAAGCGCAACAAACGCTTGACTCAGAACCCGGGATGGACTTATAATGATTAATCAAAATCCGAAAGTGTATATGAAAAAAATATATCGAATGCTGCTTTTCGTGCTGGCCGGACTATCCTTGTTCAGCTCATGCAACGAAGAATGGAAAGACGAGCAATACGAACACTACGTGTCTTTTAAAGCCCCTTTAAACAGCGAAGGTGTAACACGTATTTACGTGCGATACAAACACGACGAAAGTACCAACTTCAAACTTCCGGTAATTGTCAGCGGATCGACCACAAACGACAAAGCGATAACCGTGAACGTCGCCGTTGACCCCGACACACTGGCTACGCTGAACATCGAACAATTCCAAAGCCGTACCGATCTTTATTACGAAGAATTGGAAAGCAGTTATTTTTCGATGCCTTCAACTGTCGATATCGTAGCCGGCGAAAATACTGGTCTGCTGGATATCGATTTTACCCTGCAGGACATTGACCTGGTCGACAAATGGCTACTGCCGCTGACGATCGTTGAAGATCCATCGAACAGTTACGTCCCACACCCTCGCAAGAACTACAAGAAAGCGCTGCTGCGTGTGATGCCTTTTAACGATTACTCTGGGACTTACAGTGGTACAGCACTGAAAACATTCCTCAGAGGTTTCGAGGGAGATGCAGCTATTGTGAAAAGTGATGTTCCGGTTTATGTTGTCGATGATAACACAGTTTTCTTTTATGCCGGCACAATTGACGAAAAGCGTACCGATCGTCGTAATTACAAGATTTACGCATCGTTCGACGAGCAAACCAAGCAAGTAACGTTAACATCTGACAATCCGGATATGGAATTCCAGGTCAACGGCACTCCCGTATTTACGGTTGAAGAAACAATGGATGCCACCCGCCCCTACTTGTTGCACCGCTACGTTACAATTAGCAAAATCGATTATTACTTTACCGACTACACATCGGTTCCGAATGCGACAATTGGCTATACCGTGCGGGGATCATTGATCCTCGAGCGCAAGATCAACACACAGATCCCTGACGAAGATCAGGCTATCGAGTGGTAGTCGAATCTTTATCGAACAGAAAAAGCGTTGCAACAAACTTGATGCAGCGCTTTTTTATTGGATGGAGGTCAAACAAAAAGAGGGGTTCATCGTTTGATGAGCCCCTCTTCGATATAATTTTGAAAGCTTAGTTCGCTGCCGTTTCAGCCGGACTCATCAACACCTCAACAGTTGTTGGATTATCCAAAACCTTTTTGGCCAGTGCTGCCACTTTTTCAGGGGTAACACCATCAAGCAAAGCTTTATACTCGTCGTCGTTGTAAATTTTATCTCCTGTTTGCAGGTAGTCCATAATGTCGCGCAACCAGTAACGGTTTGTTTTCACTCCCTGCTCACGCATACTCATGATCGAAGCTTTTACCTCGTTGAATTCCTTCATGTCGATCTTACCTTCTTTCAACGCTTCAATTTCCTGAAAAACAACCTCCATGATGCGATTTGCTTTTTCCGGATTGGTATCAAAGCTGATGGTTACTGCAAAACGGTTTTCAGGTAGCGTTGAGAAACCGCCACTTGCGCTAACACCGTAACTTCCGCCTTCTTCCTCGCGAACGGTTACCAGGTAACGTTTCGACAACAATTGACCGATATAATACATAGTCAACTTCGTATCAGCCTCTTGGTCTAATTCGCCTGACATTTTCAGGTAAACAGTCGTTTTGGGCGTATTCATTGGGCGAACCACGTTGCGAGTTGTCTCGCCTTCCTTCGGATTCATGTGATGATCAACATAGGCTTCCTGCTTACCGGTACTTGGAATATTACCAATGTAAGTTTGAATAGCAGGCAACATACTTTCGTTCACATTTCCAACAAACACGAAAGTGAAGTCGGCCGCATTCGAGAAACGTTCCTTGAAAATTTCACCGGCACGGTTCATATTCAACATGTCCACATACGACTGATTCATCAGCAAAGTACGCGGGTTGTAATTGGTTGAAACCAGTGAAATGGTATCGCGCATCGCCTTGTTGTTATCCGCAGCTGCATTTTTCAGATATGCTTCGTACTGGTTGATAATGTTGTTATAAGCGTTCTCATCAACACGAGCATGTGTGAAGTACAAGTAGATCAACTGCGTCAACGTTTCGAAATCTTTCTGATTTGTCGATCCGCCAAATCCTTCAGTCAACTCACCAATCGATGGTTGAATGCTGACGATTTTACCAGCCAGTTTTTTGCTCAGGTCGGTTGCTTTAAAATCGCCCAAACCTGAAGACTCAATCAGGTCAACGGACAAACCGGCAGAAGCCAGATCTGCCTGGTCAACCAATGAAGAACCTCCCCAGCTGTACGCTGAAAACAGGATTTCATCCTTTGCCAAATCTGTTGGGTACAGCACAACGCGCGCACCGTTAGCCAACACATAGCCGGTTGCTCCTTCCAAACCTTCAACCGCGAAAGTTTCATTCACCGGAACCAGTTTCAAATCTTCAGCTACCAATGGTTTACCGGCATCTGCCTCAACGTAAGGTTCCAGTTTCTCAGCATTGACTTCGGCAATCACTTTTTCAAAATCTTCCAGACCAGGATAAACAGCTCCTTCAGTTTCAGGACCGGTTACCGTGATCACCTGGTTTTTCCCGGTTTGAATTTTCTTGATCGCTGCATTCACATCTTCCAACGTAATACCGGCCAAAATCTCTTTTTGCGTTGCCAGCTCTGTTTCCGGCGTTACAAACGGCTCTGCTTCCAGGAAGTAGTTGTACAACTGCTCTGCCCAATCGTTATTTTCAACTTTGTCTTTATTCGCTACAAAGTTTTCGTATTGGCTTAACGTATTTTCTTTCGAACGGTCAAGTTCCGACTGTGTAAAGCCGAAGCGGTAAGCACGTTGCCATTCTGTGTACACCTCGCGGAAACCATTCACTTCCTGACCCGGTTTTGGTGCAAGGAAAAGGATGAAATTTCGTTGCAAGCGAGCTACATCCGAGTACAGGGTTTGTGCACCCAACACATTTGTTTGGTTGTTCTGTACGTATTCATTCAAACGGTTATTTACCATCGAGAATATCAGCGAATTAATGCGTTCGTCGCGCAGGTACTTTTCGTCTTTCACCGCTGGTTTATCCGATGTTTCGTAGTACATGATACGAACGTACTTTTCTTCTTTATCGGTTGCCAAACAGAAGTAAGGCTCTTTGTGATCGGGGATGCGATCATAAGTGCGTTCGGCACGATCTTTCTTCAACGGAATTTCAGAGAAAATTGCTTTCACTTTCTTCTCCATTTCCAATGGGTCGATGTCGCCAACAATTACAACAGCCTGCAGGTCGGGACGATACCATTTGTTGTAATAGTCGCGCAAAACCTGGTATTCAAAGTTGTTGACAATATCGATATCACCGATCGGCATGCGTTCGGCATATTTTGAACCTTTAAACAAGGTTTGCGAAGTTTGTTCGTGAATGCGATAAGAAGGAGTTCTGCGTGTTCTCCACTCTTCGCGAATAACGCCACGCTCAGCGTCGATCTCGTCCTCCTGCAACGACAAAGCACCAGACCAGTCGTGCAGAACGTACAAACATGAGTCGATCAACCAAGGTTCTTCATTGGTTGGAACATTGCTCAGGTTGTACACCGTTTCATCATATGCGGTGTAGGCATTAATGTCGGCACCAAAGCGCACGCCGTATTTCTGAAGCATATCCAGAAAACCCTTTCCCGCAAAGTGTTCCGTACCGTTGAAGGCCATGTGCTCCAGGAAGTGCGCCAAACCTTTCTGGCTGTCATTTTCCTGCATCGACCCAACGTTTTGGGGGAAATAAAAACTTACCCGGTCTTTCGGGAACTCGTTATGCATGATGTAGTAGTGCATTTTATTGGGCAACACACCACTCACCACGTTTTCATTCAACGGAATGGTTGTACTCATTTGCGCCTGCGAGGCCAAACTAAAGCACAACAGAAAAAGAAACATAAAAGAGAATCGGATCAATTTCATTTTAAATGTTTTATATTCAAAATACTACAATAAAAAACTACTTAGATTGCTTGTTTTCGCGAATGATAGGTATCGGCAGTTGACAGAATATTACAACCTGAAACGTAAATAAATCTTAAATTTCTTCGAAATCAGATTCGATTGATCGGACTGAAATGGCGAACAAAACCCGTTAAATCTGCGAATTCAGCCCAAACCTATTTTTATATTGATCTGACTTGAATTTCAACAATGATTTTCCTTAACTTCAATCCGTTAAAAAAAAGCGACGCTTATTGAAAAAAACTATCTTTGGCGCGCAATTAAAATTAACCCTATTAAGAACTCTTATTGACCAGTTAGAAGAATGAGAAAATGGCGCATTGAGGACACCGAAGAACTCTACAACATCAATGGTTGGGGAATCAACTATTTCTCTGTTAACGAGAATGGGAACGTGGTTGTAACACCACAAAAAGGAGGACCTCAGGTAGATTTAAAAGAATTAATTGACGAGTTGCAACTGCGTGATGTTGCCTTGCCGGTACTAATTCGCTTTCCGGACATCCTGAATAGCCGGATTGAAAAAATGACAAACTGCTTCAAAATTGCAGCAAAAGAGTACGACTACCAAGCGAACAGTTACCTGATTTACCCGATTAAGGTAAACCAGATGCGCCCCGTTGTGGAAGAGATCGTCAGTCATGGTCAAAAATTTAACATTGGCTTGGAGGCCGGTTCAAAACCCGAGCTTCACGCAGTAATTGCCATCAACACCGACAGCGACTCGCTGATTATTTGCAACGGTTACAAAGATGAGGACTACGTTGAACTGGCTCTGCTGGCTCAAAAGATGGGACGTCGGATTTTTATCGTTGTTGAAAAGCTAAACGAGCTGAAGCTGATCGCTAAAATCGCTAAGCGACTTAAAATAAAGCCCAATTTAGGTATTCGTATTAAGCTGGCCAGCAGTGGTAGCGGGAAATGGGAAAGCTCGGGCGGCGATGGCAGCAAATTCGGGCTGACGTCTTCTGAAATTTTGGAAGCGTTGGACTATCTGGAACGCAACAACCTGAAGGATTGCCTGAAACTGGTTCACTTCCATATTGGTAGCCAGGTGAATAAAATTCGCCGCATCAAAATTGCTTTGCGCGAAGCATCGCAGTTCTACGTGCAGCTTGCCAAACTGGGCTTCAGTGTTGAGTTTGTCGATATTGGCGGTGGCTTGGGAGTTGACTACGACGGTACCCGATCGGCCAACCGCGAAAGCAGCGTAAACTACAGTATCCAGGAATATGTGAACGACGCCATTTCTGCTGTTGTTGATGCTGCCAATAAAAACGGCATTCCGCATCCGAACATCATTACCGAATCCGGACGTTCGTTGACAGCCCATCACTCGGTGCTGATTTTCGAAGTGCTGGAATCAGCAACTCTTCCGACTTGGGACGAAGAGGTTGAATTGAAAGATACTGACCACGAATTGGTAAAAGAGCTGTACGACATTTGGGATAACCTGAATGGCCCAAGAATGTTGGAGGCCTGGCACGACGCGCAGCAGATCCGCGAAGAAGCGCTCGACCGTTTCAGCCTTGGCTTGCTCGATCTGATTACCCGTGCCCAAGTAGAACGTTTGTTCTGGTCGATTGCTCTTGACATCGATAAAATGGTGACCAAAATGCGTCACTATCCGGAAGAGTTGGGATCGTTGTCGAAGCTGCTTTCCGACAAATATTTCTGCAACTTCTCATTGTTCCAGTCGTTACCCGACAGTTGGGCCATCGACCAGTTGTTCCCGATCATGCCGATTCACCGGTTGGATGAAAAACCGGATCGTTCGGCAACTCTGCAGGATATCACCTGCGACTCGGATGGAAAGATCGACAACTTCATCTCAACCCGAAATATTTCGTACGATTTACCTGTACATACCCTGAAGGCAAAAGATCCCTATTACATCGGTGTCTTCCTCGTTGGTGCTTACCAGGAAATTCTGGGTGACTTGCACAACCTGTTCGGTGATACCAACGCGGTGCACGTTTCGGTTGACGACAAGACCTACAACATCGACCAGGTGATTGACGGGGAAACTGTTGCCGAAGTACTCGACTACGTACAGTACAACCCGAAAAAGATGGTTCGCCAGGTAGAAACATGGGTGACAACATCTGTTAAATCAGGCAAGATCTCGGCAGAAGAAGGAAAAGAATTCCTTTCGAACTATCGTTCCGGCCTGTACGGATACACATACCTTGAATAAAACTGAATACAAACCAGTTATACCAACAAAGGCCGTTCAAAATTGAATGGCCTTTTCTTTTGACTTTTCGCATTAAATATTGGTCAAATTTGATTCGAATCTAACCTATTTCGGACCTGGTTGTTATACCTTTTATGCAGAAAAAGAAATCCCGAGCAATGAAAACAAAATTACTTCTGTTCTTCGCCATTCTGATATTGAATTTTTCCGGCAGCACCCGTTCGCATGCAACCGGATTGAAAACCCTGTGTCGGCTGCCTGAAAAAGTGCAGGAAACCAGTGGTATTGAATTAACCGGCAAAAACGAAGTGTGGACTCTAAACGACAGCGGCGGAGCAGCAGAACTGTACCTTTGCGATACCTTGGGAAATTTGGTTAGAACAGTAAAAATAAACGATGCGGAAAACCATGACTGGGAAGATATAACCCAGGATGACCAGGGGAATTTCTACATCGGCGACATGGGAAACAACAACAACGACCGGGAGAATCTTCGAATTTATAAAATTCCGAACCCATCATCGACTACTGCGTCTTCAGTGGACGCTGAGAAGATAAAATTCACCTATGAAGATCAAACCAAATTTCCTCCGGGCGATGACAATCTGAATTATGATTGCGAGGCTATTATCTGGTACAACAGCAATATTTATCTTTTCACAAAAAACAGGTCAATACCGATCAAAACATCGGTATACAGAATTCCGGATCAGCCGGGCGAATATGTTGCCAAAAAACTGGCCACCTTCGATACCGCAGGGTCGAATACGAACGAAACAGATATTTACAGTTACTGGATCACTTCGGCTGATATTAGTCCGAACGGGAAACAGCTGGCATTGCTGTCGCACGACCGGATTTGGGTTTTCTACAATTTCTCGGACGATAATTTTTTCGGTGGCGACTACAAAGTTTACGAGCTGGAAACCAGTACGCAAAAAGAATCTATCTGCTTTGCCGATAACTCAACATTATACTTGACTGACGAATACTGGAGCACTTTCGATATTGGCCGAAACTTGTATGTTTTAACCATCAGCACCCCGTTTAGCACCAGCACTTCCGACCTGTCGAACTCGACCGAAGAGAAGTTCAGCATTACCCCTAATCCTTTCACTCAAACCCTGAAAATCGCCGGCACCGAACTTCCCGGCTATCGTCTGCAATTAATGGATCCCCAAGGACGCTTGTACCGAACACTGACCCCGGATGACGTTAGCCTGACCGTTAATTTGGGCAACCTACCCAACGGGCCATATTTGCTCAAATTCACAGATAAAACAACCGGCTATTGCTGGGCCGAGAAGCTTCTGAAACAAGAATAAACACGTGCCGCAAGACGGTCACTCTCAAGATAAATATCTAATTTGGTACTTTCCAGAACAACCGGTTGCGACCGAATAAAGTCAATGAAAACATGGAAGAAATTGAAAATATAGAATTAACCTATCTGACGCTGGATGACTACGATGAGCTGAAGCAAGCCATGATCGAGGCTTACAAGAAAATGGAGGATTCTTATTGGGATAAGAAGCAAATTTCGATGCTCATTAAAAAGTTTCCGGAGGGTCAGATAGCAATCAAAATTAACGGGCAATTTGCAGGTTGCGCATTGTCAATTATAGTTGATTACCAGAAATTTGAGAACGGGCACTCGTACAACCAGATTACCGGCAATTATTCGTTCAATACGCACGACCCGTCGGGCGATATGCTCTACGGGATTGAGATTTTTATCCGCCCACGGTACCGGGGTTTGCGCCTGGGACGTCGCCTTTACGATTACCGTAAAGAATTGTGTGAACGACTCAATCTGAGAGGAATTGCCTTTGGCGGCCGAATCCCGAATTACCACAAGTACTCGAAAGAGATGACTCCGAAGCAATACATCGAAAAGGTACGTCGAAAAGAAATTCACGACCCGGTACTGGATTTCCAAATATCGAACGACTTCCACCCTGCCCGAATTTTAACCAACTACCTGGTGGGCGACAAAGAATCGAAAGATTACGCCGTATTGCTGGAATGGGATAACATTTACTATGAGAAGCCCTCAACCAAAGCAACGACCATCAAGAAAGTGGTTCGCCTGGGATTGGTGCAATGGCAGATGCGCCCTTATAAAGACATGGAAGAAGTGATGCAGCAAGCCGAGTATTTCATCGATGCGGTGTCGGGCTACCGGTCTGATTTTGCGCTCTTCCCCGAGTTTTTCAATGCCCCGCTGATGGCTGAGAACAACCATTTGTCGGAACCTGAAGCCATCCGCGAGCTTGCCAAATACACTGAAACGCTGGTTTTGCGGTTTTCGGAATTAGCCATCTCCTACAATATCAACATTATTACCGGCAGTATGCCCGAGTTGGTCGACGGTGTCCTCTACAACGTGGGCTACCTCTGTAAACGCGACGGTGCTGTCGAGCGTTTTGAGAAACTGCACGTAACACCCGACGAAGCCAAAGTATGGGGATTGCAGGGCGGCAGCCAGCTGCGCACTTTCGACACCGACTGCGGCAAAATCGGCATCCTGATTTGTTACGACGTGGAGTTCCCCGAGTTGAGTCGCCTGTTGGCACTTGATGGCATGGACATCCTTTTTGTGCCCTACCTCACCGACACGCAAAACGGTTATTCTCGGGTTCGATTCTGCGCGCAGGCCCGTGCTATCGAGAACGAATGTTATGTGGCAATAACCGGTAGCGTTGGTAACTTACCCAAAGTTCACAACATGGATATTCAGTATGGCCAGTCGATGGTATTCACGCCTTGCGACTTTTCGTTCCCGGCCAACGGAATTAAGGCAGAAGCAACGCCGAACACCGAAATGATCCTCATTGCCGATGTCGACATTGATATGCTGCGTGAGTTGAACCAGTTTGGAGCGGTTCGCAATCTTCGGGATCGCCGTACCGACATTTACCAACTGAAGATGAAATAGACCGGGCACATGGGGTGAGGGATGACATCTCTTGTACAGATGTCATCCCTCAACACTTCGTCTACCCTCTCAATGCAAACGGTGACCATGACCTTCGAACAAAATTCCTCTTAGTTTTGTATTTTGGAGAATCAAAAACTCCAAACTCAACCATGGAACCAATTATCGACCACATTCAGATTACCGTAAAAGATTTGGCAAAAGCCGAAGTGTTTTACGATGCCCTGTTTCCTTTGCTGGGCTTCGACCCGAAACGGAAAGTAAAAGCCCACATTGCAGAACACGATTTCGATGTTATCGAATACAGCCACCCGAAGCTGGCTTTTGCGATTACTTCGCCACGGCAAGCTTTTAAAGATGAAGCTGTTCACCGCCGTAAACCCGGAGCACTGCATCATTTAGCGTTTAAAGCCGAAACACGTGCCGAAATAAACCAATTATACCAGGCTCTTCTCCGCATGCAAGCAACCGTTGTGACTGCTCCCCAATTGTACCCCGAATACAGCCCGGATTACTACGCTGTCTTTTTTAAAGATCCCGACGGAATTAAGTACGAACTGGTGTGTACCAAAAACGAAAGCTGAAGAATCGCGCCCTTTCAGCAAACTTCTGTACATTCGCGCTTGTTACAAACTGCAAAAATAGATTCATGCGAAAACTGACAGCTTTTGTTTTTACAACGCTCAACGGATATTACAAAGGAGAAGGCGATAATATTGACTGGCACAGCAACGGCCTCGAGGAAATTGAATTTGCGCAACACAAACTGCAGGAAGGGAAAACCTTGCTGTTTGGACGCAAAACCTTCGAAATGATGCGCAACTTTTGGGTAAGCCCGATGGCCTACGAATTGTTTCCAACGATTGCCTTGCGCATCAACCAGACCGAAAAACTCGTTTGCAGCAACAGCCTTGAAAAAACCGACTGGAACAATACCACGATTATCAATGGCGATATGATTGAAAAGCTGAAAGCATTGAAAGAAACCGAAGGTGAAGACATAACCCTGATGGGAAGTGGAAGCCTTTTGTCGCAGTTAGCCGAAGAAGATCTGATTGATGAATACGAACTGATGATTGACCCGGTACTGATCGGCAAAGGGGATACCCTTTTCGATGGCCTGACTCGTGAATTGCATCTGCAAATGACCGACGCCCGCCTTTTCCGCGAGAGCGGTACTTTATTGTTGTACTATAAAAAAGTGTAATCCAGTTGAGAGTTGACGGTTGACAGTTAGGAGTTTCAAGTTCGGCTCTTTACCCTTCGCTCTCTGCCCTTATCCCTTTGCCCATGAAAAAATACAAAACCTTCGAAACCGAACGACTACGGATGCGTCCGACAACCGAAGCCGATGCTGATTTCATCTTCGAGTTGATGACCTCCCCGAAATGGCTGACTAACATTGGTAGCCGTGGATTGGAAACGCCCGATGATGCGGCAAAATATGTTCGCGAACGCATGCTGGCTCAGCTCGAACGACTGGGCTTTGGCAATTACACCATCCTGCGTAAAACCGATGGGGTGAGAATCGGGGTTTGTGGTTTGCATGATCGCGAGGGTTTGGAAGGAGTTGATATCGGCTATGCATTCCTGGAAGAATACGAAGGAAAAGGATACGCCACCGAAGCAGCTCTACGAATCAAACAGGCGGCTTTTGAAGATTTTCTGATAACCGTTCTGTACGCCATTACTACGCACAAAAATGTGGCATCGCAACGCGTACTCGAAAAGCTGGGCATGCATTGGGAGAAAACCGTTAACATGCCCAACGATCCGGAAGAGCTGCGACTGTACGAATTATCCGTAGAGGAATACTCGAAGTAAAGAGGCTCGTGCAAACTTGTTTTAAATCTTCTTCTAGTTGTTTGCCAACAAAGTGCAGAAAGGTAACCCTCAGTTAGTTTAGTCGGTAAAATAGCGCATGATCACCAAATTTATTCTATTGGCTGTTTTCGGAATTGCAATGGCTCATGTTGAGGGTGTTGTTGTGGTGTACTTGCGAAAGGCTGTCGGTCTGCTGGAGCCTGAGGCTGATTCACCCAAAGTCCTCGAGCAAATACCTAAAAGATTAGTAAAAATCGAAATGACGCGGGAGGCGGCAACGATTGTTATGCTGGTTAGCTTGGCTATTTTAACAGGAGAAGGCTGGCTTGAACAACTGATGATTTTCCTTTGGACTTTCGCGTTCTGGGATATGTTCTATTACGTCTCTCTGTACGCTGTCATCAAATGGCCACCCAGTTTAAAAACAACGGATGTGTTGTTTCTCATTCCCCGCCCTTGGATTGCGCCAGTTTGGTTCCCGGTGACGATTTCATCGTTAACGACCTTATTAATTGGTGCATTATATCTGTTTCCTTTTCTTTAAAAATAAAGCCGACTCTTAAACGAGCGAGTCCTTAAAGCTTCCCTGGTCAATCCTGATCGCATTTTTCTCAAAACACCCCTAAATAATCTCAACTCCAAATAGGACTTTCGTCGCTATTCGGTGTCATTAACTTGAAAAACCAGTAACAAGAGTGCCCGAATTGAAAATCGGCCTGGTATTACTGACCGGACAAATCGAATTACCAAGCTAAACCCGATACAATGAAAAAATATTTCAGTCTGTTCGCCTTGCTTTTTTGCATCCAGCTCGCATTAATTGCACAGTCCGAAAGTGGAACTGTAATAACCGATTCCATTTTTTCTCAAAATCTGGAAAATAACTATGGTGAAAACCCAACGCGAGCGGTATCAGTATACCTTCCGCCGGGCTACAATGAAAGTACAAAGCATTACCCGGTTATCTATTTCCTTCATGGTTTCACGGGCGATAACAAGGTGATGGACTACATCTCCGGCTTGCTGGATCAAGCCATTGCCACCCATCGCATAAGACCTTGCATTATGGTGATTCCTGATGAAAAGACCACCTATGACGGGAGTTTTTACAGCAATAGCGAACTCTTTGGAAACTGGGAAGATTTCACGGCCTTCGACCTCGTTAGCTACGTGGATAAAAACTACCGGACGATTGCCAACAAAGACAGTCGCGGGATCACAGGGCACAGCATGGGCGGTTATGGAGCACTAAAAATAGCGATGCTCCATCCCGAAATTTTCAGCAGCGTTTATGCCCTCAGCCCTGGAGTCCTGACAATCGTGCGAGAGTACGGTCCCAACAGCGATACCTACAGGGAACTGTCAACCGTTAAAACACAAGAAGAACTCGATAAAACCTACTTCGGGAAAGTTATTATCGCCTTCGGAAAATCTTGGACACCAAATCCCAACAATCCGCCCTTTTTCTGCGACCTGCCTTTCACCTATGAAGGTGATGAACTCATCGTTCACAAGGACATTCTTGAAAAATGGTATGCCAATATGCCTTTGTATATGATCGACGACTACCTTGATAACCTTAAAAAATTGAAAGCCATTAAGCTGGATTGGGGAAGAAATGCAGGTGATCGGTTCACCATCATGTGCAGTATGTTCAGCCAGCGTTTAGAGAATGTGGGGATCAAGCATTTTGCAGAAGAATATATCGGCACACATGTCAACAATATCTACACCCCCGATGGACGTATTCCGAACCAGATGTTGCCTTTCTTCAATTACTACCTGAACTTTGAAGAGTAAAATAAGCATATAAAAAAGCTCCGTCTCTAGTGAGAACGGAGCCTTTTCAGATTGTATTTAAAAAACTTATTTGTTCTTGATTATTCGGGTAACAAAGTTGTTCCGCCGATTTGCAATCCCGGGATATTGGTAATGCGGATTTTTGAAACACCGCGTTTAATGGCGGCAAAACTGTTGTCTAGTTTTGGAATCATTCCGGCATGAATAGCGCCGCTTTCCTGCAAGGCTTTAAATTGCGTGTGGTTCAGCGAGGCAATCACCGAGCTATCGTCTTCCGAATCTTCCAGCACACCTGGTTTCTCGAAACAGAACACCAATTCCACATCGAAATGTTCGGCAAAAGCCACGGCCGCTTCGGCAGCAATGGTATCTGCATTTACATTCAACAGGCTGCCCTGCTTATCATGCGACAAGGGTGCCAGCACCGGAATCACCTGCTTATCCAGCAGTAGGTTCAACTCTTCCACATTCACGGCAACAATGTCGCCCACATAACCATAGTCAATATCTTTCACCGGTCGTTTTACCGCCTGCATGTAATTCAGATCGGCACCGGTAATGCCAATGGCATTTAGGCCCAGCGCCTGTAATTGGGCCACAATATTTTTGTTGACGAGTCCACCATAAACCATGGTCACAACCTCCAGCATCGCCTGATCGGTAATGCGGCGGCCATCCACCATCTTGGTTTCAATCCCGAGGCGTTCCGCCATCGCGGTTGCAGAGCGTCCACCTCCGTGCACCAATGCTTTTATTCCTTCGAGTTTCGAAAAGCGGTCAAGCAAATCAGCCAATGAGTCTTTCTCTTCAACCACTTTACCACCAACTTTTACGAGAGTGAGTTTTTGCTTAGTCATAAAATGTAAAATATCGAATTCCTAAAATGTACAATATTGAATAACCAATATCCAAGTTTGAATCTTCTTCCTTGGATATTTTAAATTGGATATTCGATATTTTTTATTTCTTATCGCCGATTTGGTCCAACAATATCTTCAGTACAGCCTGAGCTGAGAAGAGGCGATTTCCGGCTTCTTCTACAACAATCGAGTTCGGGCCATCGATCACTGAGTCGGCCACTATCATGTTCCGGCGAACTGGCAAACAGTGCATGAACTTCGCATTGTTGGTCACTGCCATCTGGCGATCACTCACGGTCCAATCACGATCTTTCGATAGGATTTTTCCATAGTCGTTGTAAGCCGCCCAGTTTTTCGCGTAGATGAAATCTGCACCTTCAAACGCTTTCATTTGGTCGTATTCCGGTTTTAGGTCGCCCATGAACTCCGGAGCCAGTTCGTAGCCTTCCGGGTGAGTCACCACCAATTCGTAATCGGTCTCGCGCATCCACTCCACAAACGAGTTCGGCACAGCCTGCGGCAAAGCGCGTGGGTGCGGCGCCCAGGTCATCACAACCTTCGGACGGGCTTTGGTTTTGTGCTCTTCAATAGTCAGGTGGTCGGCAAACGACTGCAGCGGATGGCGGGTTGCCGCCTCCATGCTCACCACCGGCACTCCAGCATAGTCGATAAACTGCTGGATAATTTTTTCCTCATAATCGTCAGCTCTGTTTTCAAAGCGGGCGAACGAACGCACACCGATGATGTCGCAATATTTCCCGATTACCGGCACAGCTTCGCGGATATGTTCCGGCTTGTCACCGTCCATAATCACACCCAGCTCGGTTTCCAGCTTCCAGCCACCTTCGTTAATATCAAACACAATCACGTTCATGCCCAGATTCAATCCGGCCTTTTGCGTGCTCAAACGAGTTCGCAAACTGGAGTTAAAAAAGACGAGCAAAAGCGTCTTGTTCTTCCCTAACGATTGGTATTTGTAAGGATCTTTTTTTAATTCCAAAGCCAATTTCAAGGCTTCATCCAGGTTGTCTAAATCGTGAACCGAAGTGAAATGTTTCATATCTGTTGTTAGTTGAATTTTCTGTTAAAATGTTTTTTTTGTTGATCTGTTGAATCGTAGAACTGCCCCACCAAATTATCCCTGTCTTACTTTCAGGATGACGATTCTCGCTAATAATTAATCAATAATTATTATCAATTTCGAACTTGTCCCTCACCGTCGATCAGCCATTTGTAGCTGGTTAGTTCTTCTAAAGCCATTGGGCCGCGGGCGTGCAATTTTTGGGTTGAAATGCCAATTTCGGCGCCCAAACCAAACTGCGCTCCATCGGTAAAAGCAGTGGAAACATTGCAGTACACCGAAGAAGCGTCCACCAATTTGCGAAACAAATCCTGGAGTTGTTCATTCTCGGTAACAATGCACTCGCTGTGTTTCGAACTGTACTCGGCAATGTGATCGAGCGCCTCATCGAAACTGGATACCGTCTTCACCGACATTTTATAATCGAGGAACTCGGTTCCGAATGATTCTTCGTTAGCCCATTCCAATAAGGTTGAAGGGTAATTTCCTTCCAATGCATTGTGAGCTTGCTCGTCTGCATAAACCACCACATTGCACTCGGGCAATTTGCTGCAGATTTCAGCCAAATCACCCAACCGACTTTCGTGGATCACCAGGCAGTCGAGCGAGTTGCATACGCTTGGACGCCGGGTTTTCGAATTGAAAACAATCTCTTTGCCTTTGGCCGTATCGCCAAATTCATCGAAATAAGTGTGGCAAATTCCCGCCCCTGTCTCAATAACCGGGATGGTTGCATTTTTGCGCACAAATTCAATCAATCCTTGCGAACCGCGGGGGATAATCAAATCAACAAATCCGCGGGCATTCAGAATCTGAGCAGTCGCCTCGCGGTCTGCCGGTAGCAAAGCCAGAATATTTTTATCGATCCCATGCTTTTCCAAGACACCGTGGATCACCTTTACAATCGCCGTATTGGAGTCGATGGCGTCGCTTCCGCCTTTCAACACACAGGCATTACCCGATTTCAGGCAAAGCGAGAACACATCGAAGGTCACATTCGGACGCGCTTCGTAAATGATACCGATGACGCCAAAAGCAACCGATACCTTTTTGATGCGCATGCCATTAGGGCGAACAGTTTCGCTGAGCACGCGTCCAACCGGAGACGGCAATGAAGCTACATTGCGAATATCATCTGCGATACCGACAATACGCTCTGCCGTCAATTTCAGACGATCGTATTTCGGGTCAGCCGGGTCCATCCGTGCCAAATCTTTTTGGTTTTCAGCCAAAATTGCTTCTGTGTTTGCAACAGCAGCATCGGCGACATCCAACAAAATAGCATTGATGTTTTCGACTGACAGCAGATTCAATTTCCTGCTGGCTTTCAATGTAAGTTCCAGTTGTTTTTTAACCTCCATAATGCAAGTTTACAAAATTAAAAGTCCCCTTCCCTGGGGGAGGAAGGGGACAACTCAGAATATCTTATTAGAATTTGTTGTAGTCAACAAAAGGGGGTTATTAGAAAAGGGTATATTGAGTTATTCTGAGCTTATATATCTTTAGTTTTGGTTCAAAATTTTCTCCCCCAAAAATAAGCAATGAACGTCAATTTATCACAATACAGCTCGATTTTATTTAAAAAATTAACCTGAAATCAAACCGTGCTTTCAATCTTCAATTAAATACAAATAATCGTAGTGTACAATTGGCTTTTTATACTTGGTTCCGGCCTCCGTCTCTGCCTTCTCAGATTCGAACTGGGCTTTACCCCAACCGACCAAATTTCCTTGCTCATCGACAATCTTTACAATGTCTCCTTTTTCAAAGCTTCCTTTCACATCAACGACGCCAATCAGCAACAAACTGGTCGCCATTTCCGAGTAAAGTGCGTCGCGGGCTCCCTGGTTGATCACCAACTCGCCTTTGGCAAAACTGTCAGAATAAGCAATCCATTTTTTGACGTTGGAAGCCTTGCGTGCTTCGGCTTTGAACAAAGTGTGTTTCGCCTGCCGGTCCACCCGCAAAATATCCGTCAGAATATGGTCTTTCAAGCCACTGGCAATATGAACCTCAATTCCTTCTTTGGCTACTTTACGTGCGATCGAACTTTTCGTTAACATACCTCCGCGTCCAAAACCGGATTTCTGCTTCGAAACATTTTTCATCCAGTCCTTGTCTTTCGCGTCGATCTCTTCAATGATGTTTGACGTGGGCAACGAAGGGTCACCATCGTAAATACCCTCAACATTACTCAATATAATCAGCGCTTCCGAATTCTGCATGGATGCGATCAAGCCCGAAAGCTCGTCGTTATCGGTGAACATCAACTCTGAAACTGAAATGGTATCATTCTCATTGACAATCGGGAGAACCCGGTTCTCCAGCAAAGTAGTGATACAATTTTTCATGTTCAGGTAGTGGTCCCTGTCCGCAAAATTATCTTTGGTCGTCAACACCTGCGCGCAAACGATCCCGTGTTCGCGGAAGAAATCGGCGTAGCGATTTATCAGCTTCACCTGCCCTACCGCCGAGCACAACTGCCGGGCAGAAACGGTATCCAGCTTTTTTTGCAGTTTCAGTTCGCTGCGACCGGCGGCCACAGCACCCGATGACACCAAAATAACCTCAACTCCTTTTTGATGAAGCCAGGCAAGCTGATCGACCAAATGCGCGATGCGGGCCACATTCAATGTCCCGTCAGACTTGGTTAGAACGTTACTACCGACCTTTACGGTAACTTTTTTATAGCGTAAGCTCATAGTGCATCAGGGCTTAACCGATTTTATTATACGATGCAATCAACCCCTGAATAACAGACGAGCTAAAACCTTGATGTTCCATCTCGTTGATCCCGGTAATGGTCACCCCGCGCGGCGTCGTTACTTTGTCGATTTCGCGCTCCGGGTGATTTCCGGTATCCATAATTAACTGCACAGCTCCTTTTACAGTCTGTGCGGTAATAAATTGAGCCATCTCTGCACCAAAGCCCATCTCGATTCCGCCTTGCATGGCAGCGCGTACATAACGTAGCGCGAAAGCAGTTCCGCAAGAAGCCAAAACCGTTGCAGCTCCCATCAGCTCTTCCGAGATAATAACAGTCTCTCCCAATTGGTCGAACAACTCTTTTACCATTTCCAGGCAATCTTTCGTGTTACCATTTCCGGCAATACAAGTCATTGATTCCTGAATAGAGATCGCCGTATTTGGCATCACACGAAGAATCTTCTTATCGGCACCTGCCATTTCGGCCAGGTCCTTTAAGTTGACGCCTGCGACAATCGACACCAGAATTTTATCTGGAGTCAGCACGTCCTTCAACAGCTCGATGACGCCTTGAATGTGATAAGGTTTAACAGCGAAAATCACCAGCTCGGCAGACTTTACAGCTTCAGCATTGTCAGAAGTTGCTGCAAATCCCAAGGCTTTCAGCTCGTTTAGTTTCGCTTCGCGCGGATCGGAAATTGAAATAGAAGATGCCGGGAGATATCCTGACTTCAGAATCCCGTTAGCGATTGCACCACCCATATTTCCTGCGCCAATAATGGCAATTTTTCCGACTTTCATGTGTTCAATGTTTTATGCCGAACCGGATACGATCGTCTGTCATTTGGCATTGATTGTCATTTATTGTTTTTCGTCACAACGAATGACTATAAATGACTTCTTAAATGACAACAAATGACTGTAGCGAATCGCTCTCACAGTCCGGAGTTGTTATGCTACGCTTCCGCGTATAATTCGTTCAATACTTTTTCAAATTTAGAGATAAAATACGCTGCTTCTTCCATGGTCAAACTCAGCGGTGGCAACAACCGGATGATGTTCGTTCCCGAAACGCCGGTGAAGACTTTCTCTTCCGTCAGCAATTTTGAACGAATTTCTTTAATCGGCTCTTCAAACTCCAAACCGATCATCAAGCCGTGCCCACGAACTTCTTTGATTTGCTTGTAGCCCGCCAGTTTTTCCATCAGGTATTCACCAACTTTTGCAGCATTTTCAACCAGCTTCTCCTGTTCCATAATTTCGAGAACAGCGATGCCAGCTGCGCAAGCCAGGTAATTTCCACCGAAGGTAGTTCCCAACATTCCATACCAAGGCTTCAATTCAGGTTGAATTAACAAGCCACCGATCGGAAAGCCGTTCCCCATTCCTTTGGCAGTGGTAATCAAATCGGGCTTTACATCGGTGTATTGGAAAGCGAAAAACTTTCCGCTACGTCCGTACCCCGATTGAATTTCATCCAAAATAAGCAGTGTGCCATACTTTTTACATTGGCGTTCCAGCTCTTCAAGGAAGGCAGGATCGGGGACACGAATTCCCCCGATTCCCTGAATGCCCTCTACAATGATTGCTGCAACATCTTCAGCCTTTAAATGCAGCACTACTTGCTCAATATCGTTTAGCGGCAGGATAACCGCATTTTCTGTTTCGTTTACCGGAGCTACAATTTTCGGATTGTCGGTAATAGCCACCGCTGCCGATGTACGACCGTGAAATCCTTTATTGAAGCTGATAATTTTTTTACGTCCTGTTGCAAAAGAGGCCAGCTTGATGGCATTTTCGTTCGCTTCGGCTCCCGAGTTTACCAGGAACAACTGATAATCGTCCAAGCCGGACGCTTTGCCCAACTTGTCGGCCAATTCCTGTTGCTGCGGGATAACTACCGAGTTACTGTAAAAACCGATCTGGTTAAGCTGATCGATAATTTTTTGCACATAGTGCGGATGACTGTGTCCCACTGAAATTACGGCATGTCCCCCGTACAAATCCAAGTATTTATTGCCCTCGCTGTCCCACATGTAAGAGCCTTCAGCCTTTACTGGAGTGATATTAAACAGCGGATATACATCGAAAAGTTTCATAATTTTTCAAAGTAAAAAGTAAAAAGCTACAAGCTTCAAGTTCCGAACATCTGAAAATCCGAGAATCCAGATATCCGAAAATCTGTCTTAAAATGAAACCGGTTTTAAATTCAGCCCGGTCTTCTCGTCCAACCCAAATTGCAGGTTCATATTTTGAACAGCTTGTCCTGATGCGCCTTTCAGCAAATTATCTGTTACGCTCAAAATCATCAGTTTGCTGCCATGTTTTTCTAAATGCAAAATGGCCTTGTTGGTGTTAACCACCTGCTTCACATCCGGGTTTTCCTTCGTAACAAAAACAAACGGATGCTCGGCATAATAGCTTTCATACAGACTCACTGCCTCGTCCAACGTGCCGGCAAATTCGGTATAAGTTGAAACGAAAATGCCGCGAGTGTGATTTCCGCGCACCGGGATAAAGTTGATGGCTTTATCGTAGCCTGGTTGCAGTTGTTTCACACTTTGGGTAATCTCACCCAAATGCTGGTGTTGAAACGCTTTGTAAACCGAAACGTTACCACTACGCCAGCTGAAGTGAGAGGTTGACGACGGAGCCTGTCCCGCGCCTGTTGATCCGGTGATTGCATGAACGTGCAACTCGTCGGTGAGCAGGCCGGCTGCGGCAAGGGGCAACATTGTCAATTGGATTCCCGTTGCAAAGCATCCCGGGTTGGCAATGTGCCCCGATTGTCGGATTGTTTCGCGGTTCAATTCCGGCAAACCGTACACAAAGTCATTTCCTTCAGCTTTCAAACGGTAGTCGTGACTCAGGTCAATAATTTTGACAGTTGAAGGAATGTCATTCGCGGTGACAAACTCCTTCGATTTTCCGTGGCCCATGCACAGGAAGATCACATCGCTCAGACTAAAGTCGGGTTCAGCGACAAAAGTCAGATCAGTGTCTCCCAGCAGGTCGCGGTGCACTTCGTAGATTGGGTTACCCGCGTTACTGCTACTCTGGATGAATGCCAGTTCAGCTTGCGGGTGGTTCAACAAAATCCGGATCAATTCGCCTGCCGTGTAACCGGCTCCTCCAATAATTCCAACTTTGATTTTGCTCATCGCTCCGGACTAATATTTTTTATTGACTGAATTGTAAATTTTTAAGGATGTACCCAAAATTTTGGTGAAGCCTTTCACATCGTCGGCAGTCCAGGCTTTATTCATTTCACCGTATTCACCGAAATCAGATTTCATCAGGTCGTAAGGTGAATCGATGCCAACCAATACAAATTGATAAGGACGCAATTTCACGATAACTTTACCGGAAACTGAAGCCTGTGTGCTTTCGAGGAATTTCTCGATATCGCGCATCACCGGATCCAGGTAAAGCGACTCGTGCAGGAACATGCCATACCAAGTGCTCAACTGCTCTTTCCAGTACATTTGCCATTTGGTCAAAGTGTGCTTTTCGAGCATTTGGTGCGCTTTAATAATGATCATCGGCGCAGCGGCTTCAAAACCAACACGGCCTTTGATACCGATGATGGTATCGCCAATGTGCATGTCGCGCCCAATCGCATATTTCGATGCAATGGCTTCCAGATCACGAATGGCTTCAACCGTATTGAAGTAGCGTTTTCCGTCCACGCCTTTCAATTCACCTTCTACAAAATCGAGTGTGATTTCGCGCTCACCTTGTTCGGTCAACTGAGAAGGGTAAGCCGATTCCGGCAATGTTTTATCTGAAGTCAGGGTTTCTTTTCCGCCAATACTGGTTCCCCAAAGGCCTTTATTAATCGAGTAGGCCATTTTGCTCCAGTCGGCTTCAACTCCGTGTTTTTTCAGGTAATCAATTTCTTCCTGACGCGTCAACACTAAGTCACGTGTTGGAGTCAGAATTTTGATATCCGGCGCTAAAACTTCAAAGGTCAGGTCAAAACGCACCTGATCGTTTCCGGCACCGGTACTTCCGTGCGCCACATATTTAGCGCCAATTTTTTTCGCATATTCAATAATGGCAATCGCCTGAAATATACGCTCCGAACTAACTGAAATGGGGTAAGTATTGTTTCGCAACACGTTTCCGAAAACCATGTATTTAATACTCTTCTCGTAGTACGTGTCGGTTACATCAAGGGTAACATGTTTGGCTGAGCCCAGCTCGTAAGCTTTTTTCTCAATTGTTTCCAGCTCTTCTTTTCCAAAACCTCCGGTGTTGGCGATCGCTGTGTAAACTTCCAAACCTTTTTCTACTGACAAGTATTTTGCACAAAACGAGGTATCCAACCCGCCACTGTATGCTAATACTACCTTATCTTTCATTTTAGTTGATTTTTAAAAAAGTGATGACACAAATCCAGCATTTACTGAAAACTTACAACTTTACTAACCTTACAACCTGCCGGAACTACTGTTTAACAATTAATCCTGAAAATTCCTATGATACTTACTTGTTCCAAACAGGCCTTTTATGAAAAAAATTAATCCTGAAATGACTGCCGAACAGTGCCACCACTTATATCTTGTTTTACTCTTTTAAACACATTAAAGTTTAATTCTTTACCCCCATTCATCGATTTTGGTTTTAATTTCCCAATCATCTCGATCAAGGATATTTTCTTCGGCTTAACCTCTGCTGCTTGCTTGGCTTTTTCCCAGGCCGGGTCGAACAACATTCCGGTGCACAAACACTTGGAACGTCCGGTACGCTGCAGAATATCGTAGTTCACGCAGCTCTGACAACCTTTCCAGAAACTCTCATCATCTGTCAATTCCGAGAATGTTACCGGACGGTATCCCAACTCGTGGTTGATTTTCATCACCGCCAAGCCGGTCGTCAAACCGAATATTTTTGCATCGGGGAATTTTTTTCGCGACAATTCAAAAGCTTTCTTTTTGATCTCGCGAGCCAAACCTCCACCACGATAATCTTTTACAACGATCAAACCTGAGTTGGCAACAAAACGGTTGTGCCCCCATGATTCGACGTAACAAAAACCAGCAAACTTCTCACCATCGAGTGCTATAATTGCTTTGCCTTCGCTGATTTTAGTGGTAATATACTCATCGGTACGACGAGCGATACCAGTGCCACGCTCTTTCGATGCCGCATCGATGGTGTCGTTAATAACGGTCACATACTTCAGATGAGACTCATCTGCAACAACTACTTTTACTTCTCCGAATGTCTTCATTTCTCTACTTGCCAATCTTGTCCTGTAACTTAGGCATTATTAATACCAGACTATTTTTAAGATCCCGAGGGCTAACTCCTTCCCGCATTACCAGTAAAATGGTATCATCTCCGGCAATACTCCCCAAAATCTCGTATGGTTCTGCATTATCTAAAACGGCAGCAATGCTGCTGGCATACCCAGGTCGTGTTCTCATGACGGCCAGGTTACCGGAAAAACTCAAATCGCGAAAACCGTCTGCCAGAAAATTCACTTCATCACTCGCGTCGCGGCTTTCAACGTTCATGCCTTCCGGTATCACGTACATATAGCCCAAATCGCCCGAAGGCACTTTAGCTACTTTTAAGGCTTTCAGATCGCGCGACAATGTTGCCTGAGTCAGATCAAATCCCTGTGCGTGCAACTTCACCAACAATTCATCCTGGCTGCGTATTTCGCTGGAGGTGATGATCTGTTTTATGGCTAATTGTCTGCTAACGCGATTCTTCATTTTTGTATATATATGCAAATACACTGCAAATTTATTCATTATTTGTAAAAAACAAATTTTAATTCAGGAATTATTTCTATTTTTGTACCGGATTTAAAAAACGGGGTGTTAAGCCCTATATGAAAAAGCGATAGATTAATTTCTGAAAAAGTGAACAGAAAACATCAAAACAATAGAAAATATGCACAATGCGTTTGACCTACTTCCCGTAGACAGACGCATTTTTTTTAATCAATATAAGCGATCATAGAAATGACAGAGGCAAAAAAAGTCAGTTTGGTTTTAGAAGACGGAACCCGTTTCGAGGGCGTATCTTTCGGATATGAGAAGTCGGTTGCTGGCGAGGTAGTTTTTTACACTGCAATGACCGGTTATCCAGAAAGTTTAACAGATCCTTCATATACGGGACAGATCCTGGTATCTACCTTCCCGTTGATCGGGAACTACGGAGTACCTTCTGATGAACTCAAGAACAACATCAACGAGTTCTACGAGTCTAACAAAGTGCACATTAGTGGTCTAATCATCTCCGATTATTCTGCCGAGTACAGTCACTGGAATGCCATTAAAAGCCTTGGCGACTGGTTGAAAGAATCCAACGTTCCGGGGATTTACGGTATCGACACACGTGCATTGACCAAAATACTTCGCGTAAAAGGTTCCATGTTGGGCAAAATTGAATTTGAAGATGACGCAATTGAATTTTATGACCCGAATGCTGAAAACCTGGTAGCTGTAGCCAGCACAAAAGAAAAAGAAGTATACGGCGACGGAGAACACAAAGTGGTGTTGGTAGACTGTGGTGTGAAAAATAACATCATCCGCTGCCTGCTGAACCGCAATGCAACTGTGATCCGCGTGCCTTGGGACTACGATTTCACCCAGGAAGAATACGACGGCGTTTTCTTATCAAACGGACCTGGCGACCCTGCCAAATGCGGAACCACTGTTGAAAACATCCGCAAAGCTATCGCCATGGAAAAACCAATCATGGGTATCTGCCTGGGCAACCAATTGCTCGCCCGTGCTGCCGGAGCCGAAACTTACAAACTGAAATTCGGACACCGCAGCCACAACCAACCTGTATTACTAAACGGAACTGATCGCTGCTTTATCACCTCTCAAAACCACGGCTATGCCGTTGCTCCGGACTCCCTTCCTGCCGACTGGGAACCGATGTTTATCAATGTTAACGACGACACCAACGAAGGTATTCGCCACAAAACGAAACCTTTCTTCTCTACACAATTCCACCCGGAGGCCTGCAGTGGCCCGGTTGACACGGAATATCTGTTTGACGAATTCATCGAAAACATTGTAAAATTCAAAAAGGGCTAACAAAATATCTCAAACCAGAGAAAAAGGAGCACAAACATTAAAATTATGGTACGTTTAAACACAAGTATAAAGAAAGCAATTGTTCTGGGGTCGGGTGCCCTCAAAATTGGTGAAGCCGGCGAGTTCGACTACTCCGGTTCACAGGCACTGAAAGCCTTAAAAGAAGAAGGCGTTGAAACCATTCTGATTAACCCGAACATTGCCACAATCCAAACTTCGGAAGAAATTGCCGACAAAATTTATTTCCTTCCGGTTACGGCTTACTTTGTTGAGCAGGTCATCAAGAAAGAAAACCCGGATGGAATTTTGCTGGCATTCGGTGGTCAAACAGCACTGAACTGCGGTGTTGACTTATTCCGCCAGGGAATTCTCGAAAAATACAACATCCAGGTTGTAGGTACTCCGGTACAAAGTATCATCGACACCGAAGACCGCGAAATCTTTGCCGGCATCCTGAAAGAAATCGATGTACTGACACCACGCAGTATCGCCTGTACAAACATGGCCGAAGGTAGAGCAGCCGCTGAAAAACTGGGCTTCCCGATCATCGTCCGCGCAGCCTACACATTGGGTGGTTTAGGTAGCGGTTTCTGCAGTAACGAAAAAGAATTGGACAAACTGCTTGCAAGCGCATTCTCTTACTCTCCGCAGGTGTTGGTTGAGGAATCGCTTAAAGGGTGGAAAGAAGTTGAATACGAAGTTGTTCGTGACAAGTACGACAACTGTATCACTGTGTGTAACATGGAAAACTTCGACCCGCTAGGTATACACACAGGTGAGTCAATCGTTATTGCACCGTCTCAAACCCTTTCAAACTCAGAATACCACAAACTTCGTCAAATCGCTATTAAAATTATTCGCCGCATCGGTGTAGTTGGTGAGTGTAACGTACAGTTCACGCTCGATCCCCACTCGGAAGACTACCGTGTGATTGAGGTGAATGCCCGTCTGTCCCGTTCATCAGCCCTGGCGTCAAAAGCAACCGGCTATCCGCTGGCCTTTGTAGCAGCCAAATTAGGTTTGGGCTACGGTTTGCACGAGCTGAAAAACTCGGTTACCAAAGTAACCACAGCTTGTTTCGAGCCTGCACTGGACTACGTGGTTTGTAAAATTCCACGTTGGGACTTGAATAAATTCAGCGGCGTATCCAAAAACCTGGGTAGCTCCATGAAATCAGTTGGTGAGATCATGTCCATCGGCCGCAGCTTCGAGGAAGCCATCCAAAAAGGTATCCGGATGGTCGGCTTGGGCATGCACGGTTTCGTTGCTAACAAAGAAGAAATCACCATCGACGAGATTGATGAAGAATTGGTAAACCCGACTGACCGACGCATCTTCGCGATTGCAGCGGCCTTTGCGAAAGGTTACACCGTTGATCAAATCCACGAGAAAACAAAAATCGATCGTTGGTTCCTGCAAAAGCTGAAGAACATCGATACGCTGAAAAATACACTGAGCACCAAATCGACTATTGAAGAACTGGACGACACCTTGTTGTTGGATGCCAAAAAAGCCGGGTTCTCCGATTTCCAGATTGCTCGTTTGGTTTTGGACTGCCCGAACAAAGAAATCAACGACGGACTGTTGAAAGTTCGTGCTTACCGGAAAGCCAAAAACATCACCCCATTTGTGAAGCAAATTGACACATTGGCCGGTGAATACCCTGCTCAAACCAACTACCTGTATTTGACTTACCATGGAACAGAACATGATGTTGAATTCACGCAAGACGACAAATCAGTTGTTGTTTTGGGATCAGGTGCCTACCGAATCGGTAGCTCGGTTGAGTTCGACTGGTGTTCAGTGAACGCAATCAACACCATCCGCAAGGAAGGTCACCGCGCAATCATGATCAACTACAACCCGGAAACTGTAAGTACCGACTACGATACTTGCGACCGACTGTACTTTGACGAGCTGACTTTCGAGCGCGTAATGGACATCTATGAAATGGAGAATCCGAAAGGGGTAATCGTTTCGGTGGGTGGACAGATTCCGAACAACCTGGCGATGAAACTGTACAAGCAGGAAGTTCCAATCCTGGGTACTTCGGCTCTGAAAATTGACAACGCAGAAGACCGCAAAAAATTCAGCGCCCTGTTGGATGAAATCGGGGTTGACCAGCCTCGCTGGAGCGAACTGACCAGCATAGACGATATCTACAAGTTTATCGAAACTGTAGGCTATCCGGTGTTGATCCGTCCTTCGTATGTACTTTCAGGTGCTGCCATGAACGTGGTATCGAACCCGGATCAGCTGGAGCACTTCCTGCAAATGGCTGCTGATGTTTCGAAAGAACACCCGGTTGTAGTGACCGAGTTCATCGAGCAAGCTAAAGAAATTGAAATTGACGCCGTAGCCGATAAAGGTGAAATGGTTGCCTACGCAATCTCGGAACACGTTGAATTCGCCGGTGTACACTCCGGTGATGCCACCATCGTATTCCCACCGCAAAAACTTTATGTCGAAACGATCCGCCGCATCAAGAAGATTTCGCGCGAGATCGCCAAAGCTCTGGAGATTTCAGGTCCGTTCAACATGCAGTTCCTGGCAAAAGATAACGACATTAAAGTAATTGAGTGTAACCTGCGTGCTTCGCGAAGCTTCCCATTCGTTTCGAAAGTAATGAAGATCAACCTGATTGAAATTGCAACGAAAGTAATGATGGGCGCGCCTTACACCAAACCGGACAAATCGCTGTTCGAACTGGATTACGTAGGCGTGAAAGCACCGCAATTCTCCTTCCACCGTCTGTTGAATGCCGACCCTGTTTTGGGTGTCGACATGTCATCTACCGGGGAGGTGGCCTGTATCGGCGAAAACTTCTACGAAGCCATTCTGAAGTCGATGCTTTCAGTAGGATACAAATTCCCTGAAAAGAACGTGCTAATCTCTTCGGGCCAGGCCCGCTCGAAACTGGAATTGCTGAATAGCGCCCGCATGTTGCAGGATCGCGGATTCAACATTTACGCCACAGAAGGCACGCACCGCTTCCTGCGCGAAAATAAAGTAGACTCGACCATGTTGCACTGGCCGGACGAAGAAGATCTTCAGCCAAACACAATCGACTACCTGCGCGACAAAAAGATCGACCTGGTTGTGAATATCCCGAAAAACTATTCGAAACGGGAATTGAGCAACGGTTACAAAATCCGTCGTGCCTCAATCGACTACAACATTCCGTTGATTACAAACGCCCGCGTAGCAAGTGCATTTATCTACGCTGTTTGCAAATACAAAATTGACGATATCGCTATCAAAGCCTGGGAAGAATACAAATCGTAAATCATCCTGACTAAAAATAATAAACCCGCTTCCAATTCATGGAAGCGGGTTTTTCGCTATTATTTAACCCATTATTCATGTACCGGCGAAAGGTATTTATATACCAATCCTGCCAAAATCGCTCCAATTATGGGGGCCAGCCAGAACAACCAAAGTTGCCCCAAAGCCCAGTCGCCGACAAACAAAGCCTGGCTCGTACTACGAGCAGGGTTTACCGAAGTATTTGTCACCGGGATCGAAATCAAGTGAATCAAAGTCAAGGCCAAACCAATGGCGATGCCCGCAAAACCTGCAGGAGCTTTGGGATGTGTTGCACCAAGAATCACGATTAAGAAAATGAAGGTCATCACTACCTCGCACACGAAACCAGACAGCAAGCTGTAACCACCCGGAGAATGCTCACCATAGCCATTCGCGGCAAATCCACCCAATTCAAAACCCGGTTTCCCGCTTGCAATCGTATACAAAACAGCCGCCGCTGCAATACCACCTAAAACCTGGGCAATAATGTACGGGATCAGGTCTTTCCCGTCAAACCGACCGCCAATCCACAGCCCTACCGACACCGCCGGATTCAAGTGGCACCCGGAAATGTGTCCGATTGCATACGCCATTGTCAAAACTGTTAAACCAAACGCTAAAGCTACACCAGCAAAACCAATTCCCAATTCGGGGAAAGCGGCGGCTAACACGGCACTACCGCAACCACCCAGAACCAACCAAAAGGTTCCGATAAACTCGGCAACAAGTTTTTTCATGTTTAAATTTTTAAAGAGGATTAAGGAAATGATTCATAGAATAATATGAAAAGGTAAATATGAGATGAGATTCTTCAAATTACGACATCTATCTGACATATAAAAGATCCTGTACGTAAAACACGAAAATTAATTCGACAACAAACTCCCGAAAAATGATTTAAACATTACTTTTCAGTTTTTACAACAATTGATTAACTGTAGAATGAGTATTTTGCAGGCCCATTTATATCAAACATTTAGCTATGAAGCGGATTGTTACTTATTTCATGCAAGGCCTTGTTTTCGTGGCACCTCTGGCCATCACGATATACATTATTTTTGTGATTTTCGATTTCATTGACGGCCTGCTTCGCGACCTGCTCGCCTCGTGGACCGGTCATATTGTGCCAGGACTTGGCCTTTTGATTATCCTGGTTCTACTCACGCTGCTCGGTCTGCTGGGGGAATACATTGTCTTCAACCCTTTCAAGCGAATTTGGGAGCGTCTGCTTAACCGGGCTCCTCTACTAAAGGTGATCTACTCCTCATTGGTTGACTTGTTTTCGGCCTTCGTTGGCAAAGAAAAAAAGTTCAACAAACCGGTGCTCGTTTGTATTAACAAAGAGAACAAACTATGGAAAATCGGCTTCCTGACGCAAAAAAGCATGGAAGAACTGAACATGCCGGGCATGGTTGCCGTTTATTTCCCACACTCGTACAACTTCTCCGGCGAACTGTTTATGGTTGAAACATCTGCCGTTCAGAAATTGGACATGCCACCGGCCGAAGCGATGAAATTCGTGGTGTCGGGCGGTGTAACCCGGGTGAACTAAAAGGCTTATTTCGACCAGATAAACGAAACTAAATAGAAGAATGATTGCTCCGGAACTGTTACTCATGGCGGGTTTTCTCGTCCTTATTGTGGTTGTGTTGATGATCGACCTATTGTGGGTTGGTCGTAACTCGCATGTCGTATCGGCCAAAGAAGCGTTTATTTGGTCTGGCGTGTGGATTGGGCTTGCGTTGCTATTCTACCTGTTCCTGCATCAATGGGGACATTTGCTCCACGGAATCAACAGCCCGGAGAAACTGGCGGTGGTGCAGCAAAAATTTGCGCCCGGTCTGCGGTTTAAAACTTCCGGCTTCGAAAGTATGCTGCAGGAATACCGCAACTACATGTCGTTAACCTACATTACTGGTTATTTTATCGAAAAGACACTGTCGGTCGACAATATCTTTGTGATCCTGCTCATCCTGCGCGGCTTTTCTGTTCCGCTCGAGAACTACAAAACAGTTTTGTTCTGGGGTGTACTGGGAGCAGTAGTGCTCCGCTTCATTTTCATTTTTGCAGGTGCCGCTTTGATTCACCAGTTCGAATGGATTTTGCTGATTTTTGGCGGGTTCCTGGTCTTTCAAGGTGGAAAAATCCTCTTTCAAAGGGAAGAGGAAACCAAAGACCCGCATGATTACGCCATTGTCAGATATCTCTCGCGGCATTTCAACATTTCCAAGGAATACCACAGCAACAAATTTTGGCTGCGCCTGGATGGACGCCTATTCCTAACACCGCTATGCGTAGTCTTGGTGCTCATTGAATTCACCGACCTACTTTTTGCAATGGATTCCATACCCGCAGTATTCTCCATTTCACTCGATCCGTTTGTTGTGTTTTTCTCCAACATTTTTGCCATCATCGGGCTGCGCGCACTCTTCTTTTTAATTGCCAACATGGTCGACAAATTCCGTTTCCTCAACTATGGGGTCAGCATCCTGCTAATCTTCGTGGGGCTCAAACTATTGTTCCACACGCACCTCGACTCCATCGGTTTCAAACCGGCCTATTCACTTTTGTTTATCGGCTTGGTTTTAATTGGTAGCGTTTTATTGTCAGTCCTTATTAAACCCCGCGAAACCATGACTGATTAGGACGAAACTATTCAAAAAATACTAGTGAAACATGAATAAAGAGTAGCAACAAGTAGAAAGCCGCACGCTGCAAGATTACATAGGATTGTTTAGAGCTTGGGGCTTGGAACCCAAAACTCGAAACTCTAAACATGTCAACACTTCAACAATCCTCCTCTTACCTGTTTTTTCCGGCAATTGACCGATTGCTTTAGGCTGAAAGAATTCGTTTTCTTAAATTTGGATTTCATCATGAAAATTCTGTTTTCAAAATAGATTAAATTCAAACTCACACTTATGGAATTGTTCAAGGCAACAGAGGTTGTTAAAGACTATGCCGGTCACCGGGCACTTGATCATGTCAGCATCTCGGTCGAGGAAGGAACGGTTTTCGGGCTTTTAGGTCCGAACGGGGCAGGAAAAACAACCCTGATTCGAATCATCAACCAAATCACTGCTCCCGATTCAGGCGAAGTGTATTTTATGGGGCGAAAAACGAAGTCGACCGACATTCAATACATCGGCTACCTACCCGAAGAACGCGGACTTTATAAAAAAATGAAAGTCGGCGAACAGGCTTTGTACCTCGCTCAGTTGAAGGGGATGAAAAAACAAGATGCCTTGCGCAATCTCAAGAAGTGGTTCGAGAAGTTTGAAATACAACCGTGGTGGAACAAGAAAGTAGAAGAGCTTTCGAAAGGGATGGCGCAGAAAGTTCAATTCATTACAACAGTGATCCACGAGCCAAAGCTTCTAATTTTCGACGAACCCTTCAGCGGATTCGATCCCATCAATACGAAGCTTCTGAAAAATGAAATCCTCAACCTGAAAGAGCAAGGAGCAACAATCATCTTTTCAACCCATAACATGGCCTCTGTGGAAGAAGTTTGTGACCACATTGCTTTGATCAACAAATCGAAAAAAATTCTGGACGGCAATATTTACGATATCAAAGAACAATACAAGCTCGGCATTTACGAGATTGAAACGCCTGAGCTAACACCGGTGAATCCGCTTTTCGCGGGTAATGGATTTGAACTGCTGGAACAGGAAATTAAAGGCAACCGCCAGCGAATCATGTTCCGCAAAGCCGATGGAGAAAGCAACCGGGAGGTCCTGCAGAAATTAACCTCGAATTTGGAGATTTCTGCCTTCCGTGAAGTTATCCCGAGCATGAACGAAGTATTTATTCAAGTTGTAGAACAAGCCAACCAAACGAAATAGCCATGAACAAATCACTGCTCATTTTAAAGCGCGAATACCTCACCCGCGTTCGAAAAAAGTCATTTATTATTATGACTTTGTTGTTCCCTTTTTTAATGGCTGCGATGACGATTTTACCAGCCTGGCTTGCCATGCAGGATGATAAAGAAGAACGCACCATCGCCGTTTACGATGCTACCGGCATTTTCCTCGGACGGTTGGACGGAAACGAATACACCAAGTTTCATTATATGCCCGAAGAGGAATACCAAAAGGCAAAATCCGACATCAAGGGCAGTCCCTATTACGCCGTTCTGTTTATTCCCCCCAATATCCTGAGCTCAAACCGGGCACAGTTATTCTCGGACAAACAGGTTACCATTGATGTAAAATCGATGATAAACGACCGATTGGAAAAACTGATTGAAAGCGACAAAAAGCAGCGTGTTATCGACGAATCCGGAATCCCTGATTTAGAGCAACAATTGGCTGCAACTCACACCAACATCAAGCTCGACACCATTAAAGTGGGCGAAAACGGTGAGACCGCGAAGAGTTCGACCGAAATAGCAATGGGCTTGGGCTATTTGGCCGGATTCATTATTTACATGTTTGTATTAATGTACGGCATGATGGTTATGCGCGGGGTTATGGAAGAAAAAACAAACCGGATTGTTGAAGTCATCATTTCATCTGTAAAACCAATGCAGCTCATGTTTGGGAAGATTGTCGGCATTGGGTTGGTTGGCCTCACCCAGATTCTGTTCTGGCTTATCATCGGCACTGCAATCGTGACCGGAGCAAAAGCCTTTTCCGGCACCGGCCAGGTTCAAGCGATTGAAACGAGCCAAAACCTAATGACCACGCCTGGAATAACCGCAGCGCAGCCTATGCAGGCGGAACAGCAGAATGCAGTGATGCAGGCTTTCGACTCGCTCAGCAATTTAAACCTGCCACTCATCTTCGGAAGTTTTATTTTCTACTTTTTAGGCGGATTCCTGATCTATTCTTCAATCATGGGAGCTATTGGCTCGGCTGTCGATCAGGATGAAGACTCGCAGCAACTGATGTTCCCGGTTATGCTCCCGTTAATCTTCTCCATCGTTATTTTATTCCCGGTTGTCAAGAATCCGGAAGGAGCCCTTGCTTTTTGGGCGTCCATGGTACCATTCACCTCTCCTGTCATCATGATGGTGCGTGTTCCTTTTGGAATACCAACCTGGCAATTAATCCTATCAATGAGTATTTTAGCGGCATCAATCGTGGGAGTAATCTGGATTGCAGGCAAAATTTACAGAACCGGAATCTTAATGTACGGCAAAAAACCCAACTTTAAAGAAATTATTAAATGGCTGCGATATCGAAATTAATTTTTCAAAAACGTGACTATTCTCAGATTTTTTATTTATAATTGTTCCAGATAAGAAAACGACATGAATAAATACTTCTTCTATATGTGCATGTGTTGCTGTATGAAAATGCAAAAGGAGGAAGGTATGTGTCTGCTTCAATAGCGATTCTATTTAAACAATCATATAGAGCCTTCCCGAAACGGAAGGCTTTTTTTATGCTTCGAAATTTTAAAACCCTATAAAATTAAAACAAATGAAAGTTAACAACATCTTGGAAACCATCGGCAACTCGCCGCTAGTTCGTTTAAATCGTCTGTTCCCTGCAGACTATGAAGTATATGTAAAAGTTGAAAAAACAAACCCAGGAGGTAGCATCAAGGATCGTATCGCGTTGGAAATGGTTGAAGCAGCCGAACGCGACGGTATCTTGAAACCCGACACCTTGCTGGTTGAGCCAACTTCGGGAAACACCGGTATTGGCTTGGCGTTGGTAGCTGCAGTAAAAGGCTACAAACTGATTTTGGTGATGCCGGAATCAATGTCGATTGAAAGACGCCGCATTTTGACAGCCTACGGCGCTGAACTGGTTTTGACACCAAAAGAAAAAGGGATGAAAGGTGCCATTGCCAAAGCGGAAGAAATCGCAGCAGAAAACCCAAATTCATGGATTCCATCGCAATTTGACAATGCGGCCAATATCGAAGCTCACCGCAAAAACACGGCGAAAGAGATTTTGGCAGATCTTCCGGAAGGATTTGACTACCTGATTACCGGTGTTGGTACTGGCGGGCACATTTCAGGTGTTAGCGAAGTTGTAAAAGCAAAATTCCCGAACATTAAAACATTTGCAGTTGAACCGGAATCGTCTCCGGTTATCAGTGGTGGAGCACCTGGGCCTCACCCAATCCAGGGAATTGGCGCAGGTTTCATTCCGAAAAACCTGTTAACAGATTTACTGGACGGAACAATCCAGGTATCGAAAGATGAAGCTTTTGAATACGCCAAAAGAGCAGCAAAAGAAGAAGGTTTGTTTATCGGAATTTCTTCGGGTGCCTCCCTGGCCGCTATCGCGAAAAAACTCCAGGAACTTCCGAAAGGTTCAAAAATTGTCACTTTCAGCTACGATACCGGCGAACGCTACCTATCAGTTGAAGGACTATTTTAAACGAACATTTCAATATAAATATGGGAAACACCCTATTAAACCAGCTCTTTTACGGGCTGGTTTTTTTATTGAATTATTTCAATGCGAGTACTTCTATTTCTGTGGAAAAACTGTGTCTGATACTAAACTCTTCTTTGTTTTAATCGTCACCCGTAATTCATCTTGCACGTAAATCAAAAGCGCATACAAGAATAAGCTAACACCCAACATCTCGAAAAATTCTTCAAACGTATAAAGCACCGCATATAAAACATCAGAACCACCGCTATCTTCAACTTTACCCCCAATCATTTCAAAACCTATAGCTCCCGCAACATATATACCTCCTGAAATCCAAAATAACGTTCTAATACGTCCTGGAATAAACGGTAAAAACTTTATCAAATAAACTACACCTACAATCGACGCGATGATTCCAAAAGGGAGTACCCACGCATAATGAAAGAATCCTGTTAGGTTAAACTTCATTTGAATTAGCCCATTCACAACTTCGTGTATTTGAGCCGATTCGTCGATTGACATATACAGAAACCCGACAGCTAATCCAAACCAATACCTTTTCAGACGACTCTCTTGACTTTGATGTACAAAACCAATATAAAAAAGCAATAATGCCGTCAACAGCAACAACATACTAGAAAAGAAAGTAGGTACGTTTGACTCTTTATTGAAGTCAAATAACTTAATATATGAATGACTCCCATCTCCCGTTGAAACCTTCAACCAAACTACTATACAGTTTGCCACTAAAAGAATTACCATGATCGCCAACAACAAACGGAAAACACGAGTCGCTTTAATCTTTAATTTCATCTTATCTCTTTTCGTTTGTTTTCTGAATAATAAAATCAAATGCAGTTTGAACATAATAGCCTGTCCAACAAACTATACCTACCCACTTTGTTCCATCTTCTGCCAAAGTATGTAAATCTCCCTTTTCCCAAAAATAAGGTTGAAGTTCATCCGCTATTACAGAAGCACCTAACATGGAAAATGCTATCAGTAACATCCCGTAATGCGTATTTTGCACAATTTTTCTAAATAAAAAAAGATGTAAACTAACAACGCCTCCAAGTAACAATACAATCGATTTCTCCCCTCCACGTATCCACGTCCCGGAGTGCTCATGTATTAAAAATAAATCATCAAACATCAGATAAGCGCTAATAATTGCTACAACCAGAAAAAAATTTAGCAATTGTCGATCTGCTAATTTTAGAAGTAGCGACGAAGTAAAAAGACAAATCGCAGCAGTGACTCCCCACAAAAAAATCCCCAATGTAGAGATAGCCCCCGCATAAAAGGGCAAATTTCCCAATGTCGTTACATCCCTTGTAAAGAAAATCAAACGAATTCCCTCCAACCTTGACGCCGCTATTGCTAGTATTAAGACAAATAAAGCAGGCACGATTGCGTACAGATATCGAAAAAGTTGATGTTTTTTCAATGTGAAAGTATTTTAGTTATTAAACCAGTCAATATCGCATTTTGGAAAGTAATCTGTTTATCAAAAACAGAATCAGGTGTACCAGTTTGCTAAAGTTACAAATTTGAAATATAACATATACAACGAAACATTTATCTTAATGAAATATTTACAATTGTTTTGCAATCTTATTTTCACAGAATCGCAACCAGCTACTTTTTTTTCACAAAAACAAAGCTATAAATTCAGGCGCAACATCTTAAATTCAAACCAAAGCTTTCAGGGAATACTTTTACTTTTGAAGAAAAAAAGCAAATGAAGCTCGCAGTCATCGACCTCGGAACAAATACCTGCAATTTAGTTATCGCTGAAATAGACGGACAGAACTATCAAATCCTCCACCAGGGAAAAGTAGGAGTAAAACTGGGCAAAGGTGGAATTAACAAGAAAATGCTCACCGCCGAAGCGTTTGAGCGTGCTGTCTCTGCATTGAAAAAGCATCAGGAAACGATTGCCCGATTTGATGCACACAAAACGATCACCATCGCAACTTCTGCTGTGCGGGATGCCGATAACAAAGCTGAATTCACGCAAGCACTATTTGATGCAACAGGCTTGGAGCTTTCCGTTATCTCCGGAGAGGAAGAAGCGCGCTTGATTTTCGATGGCGTGACGCTGGCTTTGGACCAAATACCGGCCAACAGCCTGATTATGGATATCGGGGGTGGCAGTAATGAGTTTATTCAAACTGAATCTAACAGAGTATTCTGGAAAGAAAGTTTCCCACTGGGGATGGCCCGAGTTGTGGATGGATTTAAGATTTCGGATCCTATTCTACCATCTGAAATCATCGCTATTGAAAGCTGGTTCGCATCCGGTCTAGCAAATCTTTGGAATCAGTTTAACGGAAAACGGGCGACTCAACTCATCGGCTGCTCCGGCGCTTTCGACACGCTTGCCGACCTGATAGATGATACCGCCCCAGGAACAAAAGCCCGGATTACCCAGGATATCAGTCTAAATGAATTCAATTTAATCGCCGATATGATTATTCGTTCAACCAAATCAGAGCGAGAGAAACTTAAAGCAATGGAACCTTTGCGCGTCGAAATGATCGTACCTGCTTTCATCCTCATTCGCTTAGTTTTGCGAAAACTGAATATTTCAAAAATCACACAGACCGACTTCGCTCTTCGTGAAGGCGTTTTGAAGGAATGGATTAATCGTTAAATTTGTTCTAATACTGAAAATCGCACAGACATGTCAAAAATACTCGTAATCGACGACGAACGCAGCATTCGTAATACTTTAAAGGACATCCTTGAATATGAAAAATACCAGGTAGATCTCGCTGAAGAAGGAACTGCGGGACTGGAAATGATCAAAAAGAGTGAGTACGACATCATCTTGTGCGACATCAAAATGCCGGGAATGGACGGTATTGAAGTGTTGGAAAAAATTTCAGAATCTGGAATTGATACACCTGTTGTGATGATTTCCGGACACGGAAACATTGACACGGCAGTGGAGTCGATCAAGAAAGGTGCTTTCGACTTCATTGAAAAACCACTGGATTTAAATCGCTTACTCATTACCATTCGTAATGCCATGGATAAATCAAACCTGATTACCGAGACGAAGGTGCTGAAAAAGAAAGTTAGCAAGAAATATGAGATTGTGGGTGAATCCGAAGCTATTCGAAAAATTACCGACATGGCCGACCGTGTTGCCCCAACGGAAGCACGCGTGTTAATTACAGGCTCAAACGGCACAGGCAAAGAACTCATTGCCCGCCGCTTACACGAGAAAAGTAACCGTGCGGCCCAGCCGTTCGTCGAAGTTAACTGCGCGGCCATTCCGTCTGAGTTAATTGAAAGTGAATTGTTCGGGCACGAGAAAGGCGCATTCACCTCTGCCTTAAAACAACGAAAAGGAAAATTTGAGCAAGCCGATGGCGGAACGCTGTTTCTTGATGAAATAGGCGATATGAGCCTCTCTGCCCAAGCAAAAGTTTTGCGAGCACTTCAGGAAAACATTGTTACCCGAGTTGGAGGCGACAAACCGACCAAAGTGGATGTACGCGTTATCGCGGCTACCAATAAAAACCTGAGCGATGAAATTGAAAAAGGGAATTTCAGAGAAGACTTATACCATCGTTTGAGCGTGATCTTGATAAAAGTACCTGCACTAAATGAACGTCCAGACGACATTCCGCTGTTAGCCAATCACTTTATTGAGCAAATTTGCGGTGAATACGGCATGCCGCAAAAAACGATTACCGAAGATGCGATTGAAAAGCTACAAGAGATGCGGTGGACCGGTAATATCCGCGAATTCAGAAACGTCATTGAACGACTGATTATTCTTTGCGACAAAACAATTTCCGGAGCCGACGTTGATGCATTTGCCGCACCTTTAAAATAAATCGCAAAATCCACATTCCTACAACAGTCATATTTTCAACACATTCAGAAATATTTTGCCTAAAAAATGCCCTATTCCTAAATAAATGTGAATGAATTTTAAACCAGACTAAAACATCTTTAGATTTTTGTTGTTTAGTATGACATAAAAGTTTGACGTTCTTTCACAAAAGATATTTAAAAGGTTAACCTCTGAGTGCGGTAAGTTTATTTGTTGTTGTCATGGCGTATTTTTTTAACATCTAATTCGGGTAGCGTGCCCGAAGTACTGACCGTTATTCAGAGGTTTTTTTTGTTTTTCTTTGCAGCCCTCTGCAATAAAAAGATCGAATATCTTCGATAAATCTGACTCTTGCGAATTCTTCGACTAAATAGCTTTAGAACTACTAAAAATTACATTATAATTTTAATAATTTAGGCAACTAATCGAATTGCATCCCATCCATTTCCGTGTGCAACATATCGACCAAATCGCTTATGAAAAACTGTAGTTCCTCCAGCTTGTTTCTGTATCTTTTTATAGGGATTTTTGTGGTGGTGTTTTTTTTCATGGGCTACCATCGGATATGGGATGCCGGTCCTCAATCAATTCATGCTTGGCGACAAAGTGACAGTTACGCTCAGGCATTGACTTTTTATCACGAGGATTTGTCGCTTTGGGAACCTCACTTGCTTTTTACGGGCGAAAACGGAGATCGACAGGCAATTAGCGAATTCCCTATTTTGTATTGGTTAACGGCTAAAATATGGAAAATAACCGGACCTCACCCAGCAGTTCTTCGCCTCATTGATCTGCTGCTACTTTGGTTAGGTCTGTTTTTTCTTGCCCGACTAATATATGAGATGACAAATGACTGGTATTGGTCGTCATTTACAGCACTCTTAACTTTTAGTTCTCCGGTTTTAGGTTATTATTCATTCAACTTTATACCAAACGTTCCAGCTTTCGGCCTCTCCCTAATCGGCTTGTACTTTCTTTTTCGCTTTCACCGCTACGACGAAAACACAGACCTTGCCATAGCCACTGCACTGTACATTTTAGCAAGCCTGATTAAGGTTACCGCTTTGTTTTCACTGCTTGCACTTTCAGGCTCGCTCATTTTGGTTTACTCTCGTCCAAAGACAGCAAACCGGAGGAAAATATTAAAAATCGTAGCTTCTCTTTTTATCGTGCTTGCCGTTTACCTCGTCTGGAACCGCTATGCACATTCGTACAACCAACAGCACTTAAACGGCTTGTTTAATCAGTCAATCATTCCAATTTGGGAACTAATCCCATCACAAATCTCGGAAATAGCCAATAAAGCGTACCACCATATCTTACCACAATATTTTTACCCACCAGCCTATTACATCATCATTCTGCTTTTTGTCTTTCTTGCTTTTAATTTTAAAAAGATCGACAAAGTCTGGATAAATGCAACCTTGCTGCTATTTGCAGGAATTGGATTATTCAAAATTCTCTTTTTTCAGGGGTTGGATGAACATGATTACTTTCTGACAAATACCCTGATGTTCATCCCTTTTGTATCGATCTGTATGTTTGATTTCTTTCGGAAAAAGAAACTCAATTTAAACTCGCCATACATCAAGATCCCGGCGTCTTTCATGCTGATTTTCCTGCTGAATTACAGCATGATTGTTACACGTTCACATTACAATCCGCATCAAAAAGCAGTAACCCGGAACATTCATCTTTCAAAAGCCAAACAAGACTATTGGGCCTACGTTTACTGGACCTTGGAACTACAGGACTTTCAGTATCGGGGAATTAACGATTATATGCGTGAGATTGGAATCACCTACAACGATTTGGTTATCTCGCTGGGAGACTATTCTCCTAACCGCACTTTGTGCTGGATGGAAACGAAGGGTTTTACAGACTATTATTCCTCGCACTTACCACTCCCCGAGCGAATTGAAAAATTAAAAGCGATGGGAGCCAAATATCTTGTTTACAATGAAAACGACAAAATAGATTTAACGAATGTCGATCTCGGACCACAAATTGGCCAATACAACAAAATTCAAATTTACCGGATCGCACGCTAGATCGGAGCCTTAAGCGGACGGTTATCCAGCCAACGATCGGAACCAATTGTCTGCAATACATGGGTATCGTCTCGCCGGATCATAACTTGATCGAAAATATATAATTTCCGGGGCAACACCGTGTTGCGAACTGAGATCTTCAGCGGCGGAGCATCGCGAAGGAGTTTAATCGGAATCTCAAACAACGCGCGGTCGCCATCCAAAGCTTTCAGATAATGCGGAATATCATCATAAGTATAGCCGATTGTTTTCGCTTCCTCGTCTTTTTGAAAATGCTCAACGACGAAGCGAACGGCTCCATCATCGGAGTAGTGGCGCAACCATAACGACAGCAAATACTGGTCGCCCTCCTTCCCTTCGGTAATCGTTTCATCCAGCAAGGTATTCCATTCGACTGACCTTATCGGCATTGGTATTGTCGTGGAAAAAAAGTACGCTGAGGTATCGGTTGACAAACTTGTCCCCTTGCCTGTGAATTGAAGTGAATCGAGTAACGACTTCTGATGATCGGCGTACCGTTTGGGAAAAACAGCAATACTATCCGGCGATAACGAATAGAGTTCAAAGTCGGGGCCTGAACACAAGTAAAGCGCCCCATCCAACAAACGTTGATCCGAATGCCCCGGATTAAAATCATTGGATTTCATCACTAGAAAATCCCTTCGATCCGATAAATCATCAACAAATTCGATTCGATTTAGCGGCTCCAGAAAAAGATTATAATTTCGAAAAGTTTGCGCAATAGAAGTCCTTCCCATCATCACGGCAGTCGTTGGTAATCCGGTTTTTAACGAAACCAAGAAACAGTTCTTCAGCGCATCATCGCCTTGCTGAATCCAAATATTCTCAGAACCAACGTGAAAATAAGGTAACGGAATGATTGCCTGATATTTTTGCACATCAATTTTTTCTACCCAGGCATTTTCATCCTCCTTATTTTGTTGATCTGCCAAAGCCGGAAACTTATTCTGAAGGTGTGGCGAAAGTTGATGACTTTGATACCACGCCTCAACATGCAACAATAAAAGCGCAGCCCAAATGAGAACTGTTTTCACCTTGGAAGACCGACCATTGTCGCTCCACCTCCACAAAATGGTAAATACCAAGATATTAATCACATAATAAAAAAGCCATGAGAAACGTGCTAATGCCCTCAATTGTTTTAGTGGCCCCAGGTACTCGACGATACTCTCCAAACCAGCTTTGAATGGCAATCCGAATGAAAGCAACAACGCCGCAATTCCGGCTAAAACCCAGAACGCCAAAACCCGGTCCTTTTCATTGATTTCAATCCTATGCCGTCGTAACAATTTGCCTACTCCTATCGCAATTCCAGTCAGCGTTCCTATCGTTGCAACTCCGCCAATATAAGCCCAGGATTCCCAGTCCAAATGTCGAAAAACGCCAATGTAGGCAGGAACCCACTCCCATGGTTTTCCATGTGGTAAGAAAACACTGACCGGATGTGCCAGGTAAACCAAGAAACCGTAAGGATGAGAAGGTCTGTCATTCACAAAATCCTGAGAATGGAGCAAAAACAATAAAAGAAATACCGGTAAAACATATTGAATTCCCAAGTGCGCGAATGCATTCCAAAGCGACCGTTTCGAAAATCCATCTTCGCCCCACAATCCCAACCAAAAGAACATCATCAACAGCGCAAAAAAACCGGCAAAATACATGTGCATCATACTCGCCGTAAAAACGACGATACCAATCTGCAGGCTGATTTGAAAACTTCGGGTTTGTACAAATCGATTCAATAAATAGAGAATTGCTGGAATCCATAAAATGTACGACAGCGTAAAATGCCCGGCCAACCGGTCAATCTGCGGCGAAAGAAAACAAACTCCAACCGCGACAATGGCCGAATACCACCAAGGTAATTTCAAGTCGAAAAACAGCAAGAAAAGAAAAAACGCCCCCAGTACGATCCCTGCTAACATCGACAGATTAATAATTCCAACCAGCTGACCTCGAAGATCGACCCCGTGCTTTGCCAGAAATTTGATTGGGTTAACCAGGGGATACAAATTATCGGTGAAAATAACCGACTCGCCAACAGGATAGTTCATTCCTTCGAAGTGCACATAAGTTGAATCGAAACTGGCGTGATACAGCGCTCCGTAGTACGATTTAAAGCCGTCACCCGAAGACGAAAAGTAATACTGATTCGGTGATTGAATTAACTTACCAAAATGAGCGAAGAGCAGAAGCAAGCTCAAGCCAAGTGTCAGCATTATTCCTTTCAGTTGATTATTCAAGGTGTTGTCTTTTATTACACCACAAATAAACTATATTTACAGAAACAAGCTAACCTTTGACGCCAAAAGCAAAAATATCATTGGTGATTCCCTGCTACAATGAGGAAGCAGCAATCGAATCATTTTACACCGAATTAGTTCGACAATTACCCGACGATTACCAATTTGAAATTATTTTAGTTGACGACGGCAGCAAAGATGGAACACTCAACTGTATCAAAAATCTCGCTGAGCAGGATGAGCATGTCAGTTACATTTCATTCTCCCGCAACTTTGGACACCAAAACGCGTTGAAAGCGGGCTTTGATCATGCTTCGGGCGACTGCGCGATTTGTATGGATGCTGACCTTCAACACCCTCCGGAACTCATCAAAACCTTCATTGAAAAATGGGAGGAGGGACACGATATCGTGCATTCAATTCGGACCGACGAGTCGACAATTGGCAAACGAAAAAAATACAGTTCGAAGGTTTTCTACAAAATCCTTAACCATTTCTCCGATGTGGAAATTCAAAGTGGAATGGCAGACTTTCGCTTGATTGATCGCAAGGTGCTCGATCAACTCACAAACTTTTCGGAGAACTTCATTTTTTACAGGGGACTCTTCCCTTGGATGGGCTTCCGGCAGACAAGCATCAGTTATGTGGCAAACGAACGAATTGCCGGGCAAACCAAATATACATTTGGGAAAATGGTGCGCTTCGCCTCGATCGGGCTGACCTCTTTCAGCGTAAAACCACTTCGATATTCGATTTACCTGGGCTTGCTGTTTGCATTTTTAGCTTTCACCTACCTGATCTACGCAGTGCTGGTTTACCTGTTTACCGATTGGGCCATCACTGGTTGGACATCATTGGTTGTCAGCATCATGTTTTTTGGCGGCATCAACCTGATTATGTTGGGAGTAATTGGTGAATACCTCGGGAAACTATTCATCGAAAGCAAGCGACGCCCCAACTATCTGGTCGCAGAAAGCAATCTTAACAAGCGATAGCCCGAGCACTGCAGCTGCAACTTTTCGCTGATAAACCTAATATTTCTTCAGCTTTCCGAATTTTATCGTTTATATTTGGGAGACTGATTCAAATTCAAATCATGGAGAAAATTGCCATATTTCCCGGGTCGTTCGACCCCTTTACCATCGGACATGAAAGTGTTGTACGCCGGGCCCTGCCTATGTTTGATAAAGTGATTATCATGATTGGCTACAACACCAAAAAACAATCCTTTTTCCCGCTTGAAAAAAGATTGGGCTGGATCGCCCAGGTATTTCAGGATCAACCGAAAGTTGAAGTCAGAAAACACGAGGGACTGACCGTTGATTTTGCACGCTCTGTAAACGCCAATTATATCCTGCGCGGCTTGCGAACATCTGCCGATTTTGAGTACGAACGAGCTATCGCCCAAATGAATAAAAAATTATACCCACAAATCGAGACTGTGTTTTTGCTGACCATGCCCGAACACACGCCAATAAATTCATCAATTGTACGGGATATCATTCTGCATGGAGGCGACGCCAGCATGTTTATTCCAAGCGGCTTAAACATGGACGAATTTACGATTTAACATGCGAGAACTGGTTCTTTTCATCGGAGCGTTGCTGCTGTTTGTCAACGCTGAAGCTCAAACTCAGGCTGTACGAATATTCGGAAATGCACCCGATTATGCCGGGCGAAAAATTGCCTTACAGGTCTCCAATGACCCGGTAAGCGATCATACTGAAACGTTGGTTGAGTTGAACATTCTGCCGGATGGCTCCTTTGACGAATCTGTCTTGATCAATCAAACCACCTGTTGCTTTGCGACTTTCGATCGGTGGAAAGCGGTAATTTACCTGCAACCGACACAAAGCTATGAGCTTGTTTTTCCACCCTCCCAACCATTAACAGAGCAGGAAAAACGCAATCCGTTTTTCAGAAGCTCAGAGATCGCCTTTGGCTTGAAAGATCTACCGGAAAGTGACATTAACCGGTTGATCCAGAAATTTGAATCGGCCTATAACGACGAAGAGAACCGCTACTTCAACGAGATTTTCAAAGATAAATCGACCGCGGCTGCAGACCTGATGCTTAGCGATCTGAATAGCCAGTTCCCCAAAAGTGAAAACAGCTATTTCGAAAATTACAAATTCTTCCGACTGACGGCGATTCGTTTCGCGTTGAGCCAAGACAAGACAAATTCATTTGTAAAAACATATATCGACAGAACACCCATCGATTTTAACCTGCCTCCGTTCAGGGAAATTTTCGATCAACAGTTTACCAATTTCTTCTACCAGGAAAGCAACAAAATCGGAGGCGATCAATTCCGCGTACTCGTTGGTACGGCCAACCTCTCGGGAATAGAAAATAACCTGACCAAACAAAAAGGTTGGAGTACCAAATTGAGCCGCATGGTGATTTTAAAAGGAATTAGCGATGGTTATTACCAGGCGCAGTTCAATCCGCAAACCATGCTGGTTCTGCTAGCCAAAATAGCACAAAGCGACTGGACACCCGCAGAGAAATCAACAGCTGCTTTCTTAAAAAGCAAATTGATTTTCCTGACAAAAGGCACCGCCGCACCAGATTTAGCACTAAAAACACTGAATGGTGATGCCATAAAACTAAGCTCCTTAAAAGGAAAAATGACCTACCTGAGTTTTACAACTGTCACGAATCCGATTTGCCGCCAGCACCTGGATGAAATGAAAAAGTTCGGGCAGCAATTTGCCTCGAACGTTGAATTTGTAACAGTTTTACCGGAAGCTGATTTGGCTCGAAAGGAAGTGATTTTGCAGCAAAACTGGCCGGGTAAAATTTTAATTGCCGACGACAAGGCAATCGAAACTTACCGGGTTAAAACGTTCCCAACGGCATTCCTGCTCGACGAAGACCAAACATTCATCGCCTCCCCGGCACTAAATCCATTGGATGGCCTTCAGCAACAACTAGCGGGAATTTTAAAAAACAAACGAATTGAAGAGCTTCGGAATCAGGCTAAATAAGTTGACAGTAATTCGTTGAGATTGCCGTAAGTTTCCTGCCGGACTTCATCCAGGCGTTCTTCCGGAAACCATTGTATCTCGGTGATATCTTCCTCGATTTGTGGCTGAGGGATTTCGCTTCCACTATAAATCATCTCGAACCAATAGGTTTCTTTCCATACCCAATTGTCCGAACTGGGCAAATAAGGAGAGCGGTAGATGTGAAAGGTAGACTGAAGTTGTCTGGTCATTTGCAAATTGCTGATACCACACTCCTCCTCCACTTCGCGCAAAGCAGCTTCGGCGACTGTCTCCCCGTCTTCTATTTTCCCTTTCGGCAAATCCCACTTCCCCAACCGACGAATGAAAAGAATCTCGCCCGACAAATTTCTGACAATTCCTCCGGCAGCAGGCATTTGATTCATCTTGGAGAGAAGCTCGGCAAGCAAGTCTTTTTCAATCAAACATTTAAAGATAGGTTGTTCAGCATGTTTCTGTTTATCAAGTCGTTTCAGAAGGGCAAAAAAATCATCAACGCCTTGAATTTCAACATATTCCCCAATGTTACCCAAACGTAAATTCTTGTTTTCGGGGGTCAAAAGGATCAAACACTCATTAAAAAAAACTTTGTACATTTGCTGCGAACTAAGAAAAAACATTAAATCATTATGCAAGATATCCACTTGGAAGTAACAAAAAAGCTTGTTCAAATTAACACAATAAAAATCCAACCAACAAGTCCGTTTACCTGGGCTTCAGGCTGGAAAGCACCGATTTACTGTGACAACCGGAAATTGTTGTCATACCCGGAAGCCAGAACTTTTATCTGCAAACAATTTGCGAAAATCGTTCGTGAGAAATACCCTCAAGCAGAAGTAATCGCCGGGGTAGCAACCGGAGCAATTGCTCATGGTGTATTGGTGGCTGAAGAATTGGGATTACCTTTTATCTACGTTCGTTCAAGCCCGAAAGGACACGGCTTGGAAAACCTGATCGAAGGTGATTTGAAAGCAGGTCAAAAAGTTGTGGTAATCGAAGATTTGGTTTCAACAGGATTGAGCAGTCTGAAAGCTGCTGAAGCCATCCAAACTGCCGGCGGAGCTGAAGTGCTGGGCATGTTGGCGATCTTCACATACAACTTCCCTGTTGCGAAAGAAGCTTTTGATAAAGCTGGTATTGAACTGACAACATTGAGCCGCTACCAAACATTGATTGAAGTTGCTTTGGAATCGGGCGACATCGAAGAGAGCCAGGTTGAGTCGTTGAACAAATGGCGTGAAGATCCGGCAAACTGGGGAAAATAATCCAGAAACAAACAATATCTATAAGTGCAATCCCCGGCCCTGTCGGGGATTTTTCTGTTTTATATTTTTAACTTCGAACACCAATTGAAAGGACCAAACGAAAAACTCCTTTCCAAAAAATCAGACCAATATGGGACTTCAAAAATATGTAAGCGACATTAAAACGATCGAACAAAACCACGAGATCGTTTACAACTACCTGTCGAATTTCGAAAACCTGTCAACCTATGTCAACGACGGGCTGCTGGCGAAAATGAACGAATCGGTTCCGCAAATAAAAGTTACCGATTTCGAATCCGATTCAGACTCCTGTCGGTTCAACATTTCCGGAATGGGCCAGGCTGAAATTCGAATCATCGACCGCGAGCCTCATAAAACAATTAAAATCAACAGCTCCGGCAATCTTCCGGTGGGCATCACCTTCTGGATTCAGTTGTTACCAGTCGATGCATACCAATCAAAAATCAAATTGACGTTGCATGCAGAAATGAGCATGATGATCAAAATGATGGTCAACAAGAAACTGGAAGAAGGCATCAACCAGCTCGCTGACATGCTGACAAAACTGCCGTACGCCTAATCCCGCGTCCACGGGATCTTTCAACGAAAGGCTCATTAGAAGATGATAACCAAAATTAAAATCGATCAATATTTCAGCACCCACTCGGGGTTGCCGTTGATTGATGTGCGTTCGCCGGGCGAATTCCAAAAAGGACACATTCCCGGTGCGTTCAATGTCCCGCTATTTTCAGACGATGAACGGGCACAGGTTGGAACGATGTACGTTCGCCAGTCACGCGAGAAAGCGATCGAGTTGGGTTATCGGTTTGTTACGCCGAAGTTGATCGATTTCATTACACAATCCGAACAAATTGCGCCCAGCAAAGAAGTCGTCGTTCATTGCTGGCGGGGAGGAATGCGTAGTGCTGCCTTTGCTCAGCACCTTTCCGACAATGGCTTTCAGCAGGTTTACCTGATCGAAGGTGGCTATAAAGCATTTCGGAACTTCGTGCTCAAAACCTTCGACTTCCCATTCAAACTAAATGTGCTAGGCGGTTTTACCGGCAGTGGAAAAACCCGAATCCTCGAGTCAATTCGGGAGATGGGACATCAGGTTGTGGATTTGGAACAACTGGCCAACCACAAAGGCTCAGCTTTTGGTGGCATTGGGCTGCCGAAACAGCCAAGTGTGGAGCAGTTCGAAAATGACGTATTCGAAGATTTTCGCAAACTGGACTTTTCGAAACCGATTTGGCTGGAAGATGAAAGCCACAACATCGGGCATGTGAAAATCCCGATTAACCTTTTCAGACAAATGCGGGAGCATCCGTTGCTCTTTCTGGATATTCCGAGAGAAAAACGAGCAGAGCATCTTGTGGAAGAATACGGCAAGTGCAATAATGAAGAACTGGCAAGTGCCATCGGGCGCATCCAAAAGCGTCTGGGTGGTTTGGCTGTAAAAAACGCACTTCAATACCTGGAAGAAGGAAACTATTTTGAAGTTGCCAGAATCACGTTATTTTATTACGATAAATCTTACCTCAAGGGGATGCGAATGAGGGAACAATCCAAGGTTGTCACGATCACACTAGAAGATACGGATGCCGCAAAAAATGCCGAACTAATTTTAAATCAAACAGAAAGCTATGTCTGATATAAGACTCACACAATATAGCCACGGAGCCGGTTGCGGCTGCAAAATCTCGCCTCAAGTATTGAGCACAATTCTGCACAACACGGTTGGATCAGTCACCGATCCGCGATTGCTCGTGGGCAACGAAAGTCGCGACGACGCCGCTGTTTATGACATGAACGACGGGACAGCAGTCATCAGCACAACCGACTTCTTCATGCCCATTGTCGACGATCCGTTTACATTTGGCAAAATTGCGGCAACCAATGCAATCAGCGATGTTTATGCCATGGGCGGCAAACCCTTGTTGGCAATTGCCATTCTCGGATGGCCGGTTGACAAACTGCCTGCGGAAGTGGCCCAACAAGTGATGGACGGTGGTCGTCAGGCCTGCAAAGATGCCGGAATAACACTTGCCGGCGGACACAGCATTGACAGTCCTGAACCTATTTTCGGGCTGGCCGTGACCGGACAGGTTGAATTAAAAAAGCTGAAACGGAATGACACAGCAACTGAAGGGTGTTTGCTCTACCTGACCAAACCTCTTGGCGTTGGTGTACTGACAACTGCTCAGAAACAAGGCAAGTTAAAACCGGAACATGCAAACCTTGCTCCCGACTCCATGACGAAGCTCAACACAGTAGGACTGGAGCTGGCCGAAATTGACGGAGTGAAAGCGATGACCGACGTCACCGGCTTTGGATTGCTCGGGCACCTGGCTGAAATGTGTGAAGGGAGCAATTTATCAGCAACCATCGAACTGGATAAAGTTCCGCGTCTGCCGGATGTTGATTCATATATAAATCAAAACTGCATACCGGGAGGCACACACCGAAATTGGAGTAGCTATGGCTGCAACATTAGTCTGAATGATGAGAGCGACCGGTTTATTCTTTGCGATCCGCAAACCAGCGGCGGCCTGTTGATTGCCGTCGACCTGGCAGCACAAGCGGAGGTTGAACAAATCCTGCAAAATCATCATTTTCAAACCACTCCTCTGGGCGTCCTAAAAGCAAAAGGCGCAAAATTAATTGAGGTTTTTTAAACGATTGGACATCCCGCGAGTCCAAAAAATGATTTTTGTAAAATACCGGTGAGCAATTTGCCGGAAAAACTGTTATTACAACTAAACAGCAAAAATCGGGTCAAAGCCGATTCAAAAAAAACAGGGTAAACGATTATGAAGCTATTTAAGAAAGAAGATAAAATGAGTTCGCTGGTTACGGCAAATTCAAACTTATTACCGGTCATCAATCGCTTTGGCATCCGTTTGGGTTTTAAGGAAAAAACCATCGGTGAGATTTGCCATGAACAAGATGTCAACCCTGATTTCTTCCTGGCAATTGTCAACACCTACACCGAGGAGAATTATTTCCCGGAAAAAGAATTACTTTCTTTCTCGCCGCTCCTGTTGATCGATTACCTGAAGACAACCCACAACTATTACATCGGCTACGTACTTCCCAAAATTGAGACCCTGCTCGAACGCGTCATTGCCAGCTGCAAGGAAGGTTGTACTAGTTTGAAGATGATCAGCTCATTCTACCAGAAATACAAAGCAGAACTGCTACTGCACCTGCAACACGAAGATGAAAAAGAGTTTCCCTACATTGTTGATCTACTTAAAACCCGGAAACTTCGGGAAGGACAAAAGTCGATCGCAGAATATGAAACGGAACATACCGACGTTGAAGAAAAACTGAGTGACTTAAAAAATCTTTTGATCAAATATGTTGAGCCGGGCTACAATCACAACGACATGAACGAGTTTGTGCAAGCCCTTTTTCAGTTTGAAAAAGACCTTTACGATCACGCCCGGATTGAAGATGCAATTTTGATCAAACAGGTAGAAATGTTGGAAGAAGAAATAAAAACAAACGCTGTTCAGTAATGGAAGAAAACGTATTTATTATTCATCCATCTGAAATTCTTCGGAAAGGACTCGCGTGGATTCTAAAAGAGTATTTCAAGATTGAGATTACGCAATTAAGCGAAATCAACGACATTGCTTCGTTTACCGGAATCAGTGGAAGTCTGATTATTATCATCATTCAAAAAGGGCTGGGTTTGCCGCCCGAAGTCGATGAACGTTTGCGCAGAAACAACAACCTGTATTTGGTTAGTCTCAGTGCATCTACTGATACCGAAGGCCTTACTGCCGGATATGATTACGACTTGAATGTACTGGATTCGAATCTCGAAATTCAAAAGCTAATCCAGGTGATCCGGAAGTCGGCAACAAAAGCCAAAACACAAACCTTCGAGAACGGCGACCTCACCCAACGTGAAAAGGACGTGATTCGCCACATTGCGCTTGGGTTATCGAACAAAGAAATGGCTGACAAACTGAATATCAGCATCCACACCGTTATTTCACACCGGAAAAACATTACGGAAAAACTGAATATCAAATCAATTTCGGGGCTGACTGTTTATGCAATCATGAACAACCTGCTTGACATCTCCGACATCAACCCGGAAGAACTGATTTAAACCCTGCAGAATTCCCTCATGTTTCCCCAATATCCCAACATTTAGGGATTGACCTTCAGGCTGAATCGCACGAACTTTGGAGGACAAAAGATTCAGTCATGAAGTATGAAACATTAAACGGGAAACTATTCATTTGTTCCAGCTGTAAAAAAATCCACCTCGAATTCGGCAACATTGGCATGGACTTTCAATCTGAAAAAACATTGAAAGAAATGCTGACTTACCTAAATGGCGTGAAACAAACGAGCCAAAGCTTCCCAAATCAAGACATGCCTTACCGTCGGACAATCATGATCCCTTTCGAGAATACCAATCTGAAAATTTTATTGAATGACGATGAGATTGAAGAATTAACCTCACTCTTCACTCATTTCATCGCCTTAATGAACGGAGAAAAGATAACCGTCGGGCAAAAAGAAATCCCGATGAAAATCTTCAACGGGATCTCGTCTATTCGTTTAAACTAACTTTTACTGATTCAGAACCGGCAACGATTTATTAAGCGGAACATACAGGTTCCGTTTCTTTTCGAGCAGTTTCGTTGCGAAGCGATCACCGGCTACATCAATTTTAGCCGATTTTGTTGATGCTGTTGCGGTGCCACCAATCAGGCTAATTGCCTGCGCCAGGTATGGGTCATCGGTATCACCGAAAGGATAGCGGGCACTGGAAGCTGTTATCGCATAATCAGGATCCAAACCATCTACAAAATCCGTATAACCATCCGCATTTGCGTACTTCATAACGACGGGCAACATACACCATTCGTCGTTATCATCTGGCATTACCCACATCCCGGTGTATTTACCGTAAGTTGCCTGTCCGATTTTAATGACATCCATGTATGGCTGAAGACCGATCATGGTCAATTCACTGGCAGAAGCTGTTCCTCCGGTGGTTAAGAAATACACCGTACTCAAATTCAAATTGCTTGAATTATCCTCGAATTTATAATTCAGGTAGTCTTCAAAATCAGCGTCACTTTCGAGGTAGGCCTGCAGACCGGAATTGTACTGCATTTTAACCAAGGTCTCGTGCGCCGAAACTACACTCGCCGGAGCAATTGCCGATGCCAAATAAGAGGCGGCATCAATCTCCCCTCCGGGGTTGTAACGCAAATCGACGATCAAGTCGGTAATTCCGGCTGTTTTAAATTCAGTGAAAATATCATCCAGCGACTGCAGGAATTTATCATCATCGCCGGCAACATATTCCACATAAACCAGGTAACCAACACTTTTACCATCAACATCCAGCACGGCGTGGTAAATCGCCGGATCAGTCGTCGTTTCAATAGCTGTCAATGAAAGTGTTTCTCCGGCAACTAAACTTCCGTTTGAAATAGATGCGATTTGCAGGGTGCAGGAACTAGCGCTAAAAATATTGGAATACTGTTCCGAGTAGTTGTCGGCAGTAATGGATTCACCGTTTACTTTCAAAATGACATCACCCCGTTCAAGGCCGCCAACTTCGGCAGCCGACTCGGGATAAACGTAGTCAACAACGAAGCAAATCTCTTCGTAATTTGCATCGACCCAATAGGCCGTGTAATCAAAGCCCATCGTTACCTGAACGCCACTGAACTCTGCTGCCAGCGAAGCGTAATCGTCGGTAATCCACGACCAACTGTCATCGGTGTAAAGTAACTTGCTAAAATATTCTGACGGATCTTCTTCCTGTGTTTCGTCAATGTCCGGCAGTTCATCGTTCCACAGGTAATAAAGCTCCATATTCTCTTTAATCCACTCATTCACAGCCAGTGTTTCCTCACTGACCGGATTGACAATGATCTCTTCATCTTTATGACACGCATTGAACGAGAAAAGCAGCACAACAAGAAGCGAGATAGTCGTAAGTTGTTTTTTCATTTTGAATCTCTTAATACATTATTCGGTATAAAGTAAGTCCATCTGACGGGTTGAAAACCCTACCCCATTTTCGAAGAAACCAAATGTAGGCAAACACTTTTAAATTAGATAACTCACTTCTTTAAAATGGTAGGCTCTCACATTCTTGCTTTCATCTTCGACCAGGAGCTGGCCAATCTCATTTACACCAATAATCTTACCAAAGTATTTTCCCTGATCATCTTTAAACCAGTGCCACTCATTCAAGCGGTAGAGCTTGGATACAAACAGGTCGCTGACTTCTTCGTATTCACCCTTGGCCAATTTTTGATAAAAAAGGTCAATGTGCGACAATAGCTCTTTCAGCTGTTCCTCCAGGTCACGTGTTTCCCCTGTGAGCTGAAAAAGTGAAACCGGGTTCGGCGCGTCCGAAACAAATTTTTCCTGGTTAATATTCAAACCTATTCCGATAATGGATTGAAGAATTTCACCGCGCATGATGCCATTCTCGATTAAAATTCCACAGATTTTGCGATCACCGACATACACATCATTGGGCCATTTAATCCTGACCTGATCGACAAAACGACTCAGGTAACGTTCCAGTCCCAGGCAAACCACCTTCGACAACATGTAAGATTTCTCGATCGGCAAAAAATTTGGACGGATGTAAATTGAAAAAGTGAGGTTTTTACCGGCTGCACTTTCCCACTTATTGGCCAGGTGTCCACGCCCTGCTGTCTGTGCTACTGCCAAAAAGACAGTACCCTCTTTCACCTCATTTTCACGCACTTGATCGGTGGCATAGTTATTGGTACTTGGGGTTTGTTCCAATATTATGATGCTTTGACCTATAATCTGACACTCCATTTTTGAGTTTTTTTAACAAACTAGTATAAACTATTTTTTTAATTTTCAGGTTATTACCCTTTGCAGTTAAAAACATCAAAATAAACGAAAAAATTTATCTTTGTATTTCTAATAGAAATTTATGACGAAAACGCAGACAGAGAAGGACAGTGAAAGTCGACTTAATGCAGTTATTGAAGGTATAGATCGAAAAAAGGGACTGGATATAATCAAAATTGACTTAACAAAAATAAATCACTCCGAATGTAATTATTTCATCATTTGCCACGGCAATTCCACTACCCATGTGGATGCCATAGCCCGTTCAGTAGAAGATACAGTTGAAGAAATGATCGGAGAACGAGCCTGGCATAAGGACGGCTACAAAAATTCACTATGGATTTTGCTGGATTATGCCGATATCATGGTTCACGTGTTCCAACATGAAACCCGCGACTTCTACGACTTGGAGAACCTTTGGGCAGACGGGGTAATTGAAGAAATAAATTTAGAAAACAAGTAAGCACAATGGCTGATAAAAACACAAATAAAAACAAGCAGCGTCCTAATTTGGGAAATTTCAGAGCGGGAGCCAAGCCTCCTAAGTTCAATCCTTACTGGATTTACGGGATTGTAATTGTCCTGTTTTTAGCCGTCCAATATTTTAGTTTTGGCGGTGGCCCCGTTGAGACGAATTGGCAGGAAGTAAAAAATACCATGGTGAAAAACCACGACATCTCGAAAATTGTGGTTGTCAACCGGGAAGAAGCGCAAATTTACCTGAAGGAAAGCAGCTACGAAAAATACAAAGACAAGCTGAACAAAGGTTTCAATGCCCCGTCACAAATGGGACCGCACTACTATTACACCATTGGTTCGGTTGATACTTTTGAAGAAAACCTGCGAAATGCGCAAGCTGAGTTCGCAGAAAACGAAAAAATAACGGTCGAGTACAAGACTGTCCACAACTACTTCAGCGAAATCCTGAGCTGGATTTTTCCATTCCTTTTAATCATAGGTATTTGGTGGTGGATCTTCCGCCGCATGAGCAAAGGAACCGGAGGCGGCGGTGGTGCCGGCAATATTTTCAGCGTTGGAAAATCGCAGGCAAAAGTATTCGACAAGGACTCTCGCGTTAACACAACGTTTAAAGATGTAGCCGGATTGTCGGAAGCAAAACAGGAAGTTGAAGAGATCGTAGAGTTCCTGAAAAATCCATCGAAATACACCAAACTGGGAGGTAAAATCCCGAAAGGTGCCTTATTGGTTGGCCCTCCGGGAACCGGTAAAACCTTGTTGGCAAAAGCTGTTGCCGGCGAAGCCAATGTACCGTTCTTCTCTATGTCGGGTTCCGACTTCGTGGAAATGTTTGTTGGGGTTGGTGCATCGCGTGTTCGCGACTTGTTTAAACAAGCCAAAGAAAAATCGCCCTGTATCGTATTTATCGACGAGATTGACGCCATTGGCCGTGCCCGTGGTAAAAACCCGAACATGGGATCGAACGATGAGCGCGAAAATACCCTGAACCAGTTGTTGACTGAAATGGATGGTTTCGACACCAACTCCGGAGTTATCATTCTGGCAGCTACCAACCGCGCCGATATTCTGGACCGCGCCCTGATGCGTGCCGGACGTTTCGACCGTCAGATTCATGTTGAATTGCCCGACCTGAATGAGCGTCGCGATATTTTCAAAGTACACCTTCGTCCGTTGAAACTGGCAGAAGAAGTGGAAGTTAATTTCCTGGCCAAACAAACACCGGGCTTCTCGGGTGCCGATATTGCCAATGTTTGTAACGAAGCAGCCTTGATTGCTGCCCGTAACAACCACGAGAAAGTAGGCAAACAAGACTTTTTAGATGCTGTTGACCGAATCATCGGCGGTTTGGAAAAGAAAAACAAAATCATCTCAAAAGAAGAGAAAAAACGGATTGCCTACCACGAAGCAGGTCACGCTACCATTAGCTGGTTGCTCGAACATGCACACCCGTTGGTGAAAGTGACCATCGTTCCGCGCGGAAAAGCACTGGGTGCTGCCTGGTACTTGCCTGAAGAACGTTCGATCACTACAAAAGAGCAATTGCTGGATGAAATGTGTTCGACCCTTGGAGGACGCGCTGCCGAGCAATTGGCGTTTGGCAACATCTCTTCGGGTGCTCAAAACGACCTCGAAAAAGTAACCAAGACCGCTTATGCGATGATCAGCATTTACGGTATGAGTGATAAAGTTGGTAATTTCAGCTATTACGACTCAACCGGCCAAAGCGACTTTGGTTTCACCAAACCATACAGCGAAAAAACAGCTGAATTGATCGATGCAGAAGCAAAAGCCATGATTGACGAACAATACCAACGTGCGTTGAAAGTATTGGCTGATGCGGCAGAAGGACATCACCAACTGGCTGAAAAACTGTTGGAAAGAGAGGTCATCTTCGGTGAAGACCTGGAACAGATTTTCGGTAAACGCCCTTGGCAGAAAGACGAGCTTCCCGGCAACGGAAATGCTTCAACGCCGGAAATTGGTACAGAAGAGAAACCGAAGGATGTAACCCAGTTGTAAGAAAAATCAGAAAATACAATAGACCATGTCGTCCAGAGAAAACATTTTAAACCGCTTGAAACAGGGGCGGGAAAGCCGCCCTGCCGTTACGCTTGAAAAACCGGATTTCGAAGCTCCCATCTATCACGAGCCGAAAGGCAGCCTGGCTGATTGGTTCCAGGAAAACCTGGAGTTGGTAGCGGGTAAAGTTTACCGTCCTAAGAACCTGGCGGAAGCGGTTGAAATGGTGGCCTCTTTCAAAAAAGAAGAGAACTGGACGAACATTTTCTGTACTGATCCTCTGCTGCAAAAAGCACTGACTGGGTCTGTCGACTACCAGCAAAACGATGAAGAATTTCTGAATCTTCAGGTCGGCATTACCCCCTGCGAATTTTTGGTAGCTCACCTGGGATCGGTAATGATTAGCGCCGGGGGTGCTTCGGGACGTCGCCTGCATGTTTTCCCTGAAACGCACATCGTCATTGCACACCAACGTCAATTGGTGAAGTTTTTGGATGATGCCATGGAAGCCATTCAAGCGAAGTACCACGGGAATATCCCCAGCTCAATCACCAATATTACCGGGCCAAGCCGTACCGCCGATATCGAAAAAACATTGGTTATGGGTATGCACGGTCCGAAAAAACTGATCGTATTACTTTGCGATGAACCTTTTTAAATCAAGCCGGAATGGAAACGAACTTTGTATTGGTTTTCACAACTGCAGAAGCCTTTAAAGCTGAAATAGCGAAGGAAATTCTGGACGACAACGACATCAAATGCGTGGTGATGAACCAACAAGATTCGGTGATTCCGTCGATTGGTGAAATTGAAATTTATGTGCACGAAAATGATCTGGAGCTCGCTCTGGACATCCTCAAAAAGTTGAAAAATTGAAAAACCTGCTCGTCCGGTCACTCACCGGGATTGTCTTTGTTGCGGTCATGCTTGCCAGCCTGTTTTTAGGCGAATTCACTTACGGAATCCTTTTCTTGGCCATTTTACTGGGCATGTTGTACGAGTTTTTCAACATCACCGGCTCTTTGGGATTTCAACCACACCGTTTCATAGCATCGCTGACGGGTGCATTGACTTTTGTGCTTAGTTTTCTGATAGCATCGCAACGAATCAGCCCACTGTGGTTTTTCAGCATTTTCCCTTTCATTCTGATTACCTTTGTGAACGAACTGTTTGCCAATAAAAAACATTCGCTCCAAAATATCGCCATCAGCCTCTCGGCGCTCATTTATGCAGCGTTGCCAATGAGCCTGAGCAACTACCTGGTATTCTCTAAATTCCATGGTGCCTACTCGGCTAACTTGTTTCTGGCGCTTTTAATCATCATTTGGGTGTACGACTCGGGTGCCTACCTGTTTGGTGTCAGCTTTGGTAAACATCGCCTGTTCGAGCGCATTTCCCCTAAAAAATCATGGGAAGGTGCCATTGGCGGAACATTACTAGCCTTGGGAGCGGCGGCAGTCATTGCCCAATATATCACTCAAATCTCATTGGTGCACTGGCTCATCCTCGGCTTTTTGATCGTGGTGGCCTCCACACTGGGCGACCTGACCGAATCGATGATCAAACGGCAATTTGGGGTGAAGGATAGTGGCAGCATCTTCCCCGGTCACGGCGGAATACTCGACCGCTTCGACTCCTTGTTATTTGCGATCCCTGTTTTTGTCTGCTACCTCGAAGTCTTCATTTAACTTCTTTTGAAACGTTTTCGAGCAAAGCAATGCAAATTTCCTTATTTTTGCAGCGCTTATTGCGGGAACACTTGTCCGAATGAAACAATAAATCGGTCAATTTCGCGTAAGTGTAATTTGACATTTGCTATTAAAAACGACATTTTAAAATTCATGAAATTTCATCCGGCGGGACATAAAATCATTCGTAACACATTCATCCTGGTAATCGCTTTTAACCTGATTGGTTGGCTGTTTGTTAGTCATTCATTTTTCAGTGGTTTAATCAGCCTGGCAACCTTGGTTGTGCTGGTTTTAGTTCTGCAGTTTTTCCGTTACCCCGACCGGAAAGTCGCGGTGAATCCCAAGAACATTATTTCACCGGCTGACGGTAAAGTATGTGTGATTGAGGAAACAGAAGAAAAGTTGTACCTGAAACGTAAATGCCTAAAGGTTTCCATCTTCATGTCGCCGCTGAACGTGCACATCAACTGGGTACCGGTTCCGGGAAAAGTAACTTTCTCGATGCATAAAGAAGGTGAGTTTTACGCCGCTTTCAAAGATAAATCGGCCGACGAAAACGAACGCTATTGCACCGCTTTCCAACTAGCCGACGGACGCGAAATTATGGCAAACCAGGTTGCCGGAGCCATGGCTCGCCGCATCCTGAACTTCCTGAAAAAAGACCAGCAAGTCACTCAAGATATGGAAATGGGCTTCATCCGCTTCGGATCACGCGTCGACCTGTACCTTCCGCTCGACACCAAACTGAACGTGAAACTGGGTGATAAAGTAACCGGATCGCAAACAATTATTGGAGAATTAAGCTAATGAGAACTGTTCGTGATTTCTTTTATTGGGTTCCCAATTTTATCACGGCCATGAACCTGGCTTCAGGCTGCGTGGCTGTTTTCCTGGGTATACAAGGTTATATTGGTATTGCTGCATTACTGATTGCGGCAGCCTCTGTTTTCGACTTCATGGACGGTATGGCTGCCCGCCTGCTGAACTCATACTCCGATGTTGGCAAAGAAATGGACTCGCTGGCTGATTTGGTTTCCTTCGGTGTTGCACCCGGTGCCATTTTGGTTACCATGCTGCAACTGGCCATGTTCAACGAAGTGAGACCATTGTTGGAGATTGACGCCAACTGGATGCAGTGGATCTTCCTGTTGGCGGCGCTTTTGGTACCGGTTGCCGGAGCCTTCCGATTGGCTAAGTTCAACCTCGATACCCGCCAAACAGAAAACTTCCTGGGCTTACCGATTCCGGCGAATGCACTGTTTTACGCCTCGCTGGCAGTAGTGGTTGCCTGGGGTAACAAACCAGCGCTCGAGCATATCATCCTCAACAGGTTCAACCTGTTGACCTGCATCGCGATTATTTCGGCCCTGATGATTTCGGAAGTACCGATGTTTTCGCTGAAATTTAAAAGCCTGAAATGGAAAGGCAACGAAATCCGTTTGGCATTCCTGGTATTGTGCGTGGTGATCTTTGCCGTGCTCAACATCTACGGCTTACCGCTCATCATGCTGAGCTACATCGCCATTTCACTGGTACAAAAGCTGATGGCTTAACCAGCTACAAATACGTCTTTAGCATTATTTTCAATCGATATAGAACGGCCCCAATTGGGGTCGTTTTCTTTTTTGTTTGAATGAAATCGGAACATCAAATCCATTGAATTCATCATATCAATCTGCCGTACCATCCAGTTCCAACGCAGTATGAAAAACGGAGAAAATAAGCTCTCTATTCTTTGCATAATTATTTCTTTCACTCATGATTACCTACAGTAAATAAAGCTTCCATCCGACTTATTCGAAACGCTAAATTCGAAGTATCCCAAAACCACAAAACTTTTATTATCAGCTCTAAATTGAAACAAAATCGACACCCAATTTAAATTAATTCCAACTTAATCCAACAAGCCCAAAAACATCATTGGATAAACATAAATTTGACACCAAACCATTTATATTAGCTTAATAGAACTGGAACAACTAACTCACACTACCGTTATGAACAAAAAACTTTTATTCAGTGCTCTAATGGTGCTTCTATCGCTGTACATACAAGCCCAGAGCCAGCTGCAACAGGTGGAGTTCACGAAAGACAAGAATTCCCCCAGACTGTTCTTTTCCGTCGAAGGCGGACTCTCCTACCTCACGGTAAGCGTGAAAGATGAAAAAGAAGCGATGGTCCAATCGGGCGCTGACGCCAATGACGTCGATGAGTTTTACTCCGATTTTAAACTGGGCTACCATGCCCGCGCAACGGCCGGTTTGATGTTTTCGAAAAATCTGGGAGCCGGAATCAAATACCGCTACTTCAATAGCAATGCTAAAATGATGACTTTCCTGGATCCACAGGATGGTATGAACTTGTATTACGGTGAGCTCAGCGAAAATGTCTACCTCAACTTCGTCGGAGGCAGCTTTGTTGCCAACAGAGAATTATCTGAACACTGGGCAATCGGCATCGATTACGGCGTTGGACTTACACTGCTGCACGATGAGACGGTAGCGCTCAACTACCGGATATTGACAACCGGAGCAACTTTGAGCCTTGACCTTGGCTTCCGGGCCGAATACAAAATTACACCCCGGCTATCGACCAGCGTGCAGGCCGCGCTTTATCTCGCGAACTTCAAAACGGTGACCATGGACGACGGCTACCAAAAAGAAACCATCGACCTGGACAAAGACCAGTACCTGAACTACTCGGCCATTGACCTGTCGGCCGGATTCGTCTATCGCTTTTAGCCCATCAACTAAATCAAGAACCGATGTTACACACAAAAAATAAAAATGGAAAAGCAGGCTTGCTAGCGACGATCATCATCTTGTTTGTCTTGGCATTCAACGCTTGTAACAGCGACTTCCTGGAGAACCAGGAAAACGAAAGTTACTTCTACCTCGAAGACACCGTACTAATCACCAACCTGGCACAGGAATCTTCACTTACACTACTTATCCCGGATGCCGGTAATGCCAACTATACGGTATCGATCATTCCCAAATGGCTCGAAATTGACGAGATGCAAGGCCGCTTCAATAACAATACAGTGGAGTTGCACTACACGGTCAACCAACTGCCGGAGTTCAACCAAATGGGCTTTTACCAGGGGCAGTTCGCCATACACATTGAAGGACTGGGTACCTTCTACGGCGTCATCTACTACGGAAACCTCGGCAATCCAACGATGTCAATCAGTCCTACAAGTCTCAGTCTTGGCACATCTTTATCGGCTACCGTAAGAATTACAAACAGCTCACAATCCGGAATACTCGCCTGGCAAATCAGCGATTTACCCGATTGGCTGACAACGGACCAAACCATAGGCTTCCTTTATCCGAGCGAAAGCATTGACATTACCTTCAACCGTGAGGTGACAAACGTGGAATACGGAGATTACGAGGGTACTATCAGCATCCAGAATAACTCACCAACGCCCGATTTCAGGATTCCGGTTAGCATGAAAGTTGTCGATTACAACGATCCGAATTACCTGAAGCAGATTGATGGTGATGTTGTGGATGTGGAATACAACAAAACAGCGAACCTAATGGTGTTAGCCTGCAAATCGCCGAATATGCTTCACCTTTATCAAACAGCTGATAATACCATCACATCAATCGCCCTCAACGAAACTCCGAATTGTGTGAGTATTGCCGAAGATGGCACCGGTATCCTTTTAGGAAACACCAACAGTACAGTCACAAAAATTGATGTAGCTGCCCCATCCAGCCCAACCGTTTACTCAATCGATTGTATCCCCTACGACATCGTTTACGGCTCGAACAACTGGTGCTACATAACGCCAACCGAAGACCAATGGGTTTATTTCAGAAGTATGAACCTGGAAACAGGAGAGGTCACTAAATCCGCCCAGGAATATCCCGTTTACGAGAAAACGATCATCAAAAAAATCCCGGTAAAAGATCAGTTGCTTGGTACACGCACCACTTTGTCGCCAACAGGAATTCTGCTATTCGACCTTAGTCCCGGCATTGCAAAAGAGAACGTCAACTATTGGCACGAAGGCATCGGACCATTCTGGTTCTCTGAAAATGGTGATAAGTTCTACTGCAACACCGGCAAGATTTACAGTACTCCGGAATACTCGGATGAAAATGTAAACAGCATCGATATTTCAGCGATTGGAGACTTAGGCACAAACTGGGACTATACGATTAAATGGGTAGACCAATGCGAAGCCGGGAACTCTCTCTTTGTACTTCGGCAAGGTCAGTCTTATAACAGCAATTGGGATACTTCCTATATCGAAGGTTTCAACTCCTACAATTACGTAAAAACTGGAACCTACGAACCGTACCCGGTGCTTCTGACAATTAACGGAACCGAGTCGGCTTACGACACCAGGGCAGATTATGTATTTGCATCCAAAGAAGGGACCAGCATCTATTTGGTTAAAACCACAAAAAGCACCTACGAAATAGGCAACTACTGGTCGATTGAGAAAATCGACGTCGCCGAATAAAACAAAAACGGGCCACTCAAATCCTGAGCGGCCCGTTTTCTATTTCAACTATTCTTCGTATTTCTTTTTAACGTGTTCCAACTTATCGTTGTACTTTTTCACAACGTACTGAACCAGGAAGAGCGAAACCGCAATCAACACCGGCCAGGTTAAAAATAAGAGTATCGATTTCCAGTACATGGGCAATTGTTTTTAGTATGAATGTGAATCTTCGCCGATTTCCTCAGCATCAATTTTCTTACTGTTCATGGCTTTCCAAACCCACCAGATGTAGGCCAAAACGAATGGAACAAACAACGAAACATAGCTCATCGCTGTCAGCGTAAAGTGACTGGATGACGCATTCTGAATGGTCAGTGATGACTGCAGATCGGCAATTGACGGGTAGAAGGCCGTATTGTTGAAACCGGCAACCAGCAACAACATCCAAACCACCAGCACCGTTCCGCCGCCGGCAAACCAAATACCGCTTTCACTGCCTTTCAGCAAAGTGGCTCCGATTCCCCAAAGTACACCAACAACGCCCACCAATAAAATGATGGTCACCAATGGCATAGCCAACAGGTTGTGCAGGTATTTGAAGCTTTCCATGCTAACCGTTCCGGTAGCCGGATCAACCGCGAAACCGTCCTTCAGCAACAAAGCGATCAGGAAGTACAGGAAGAACACCAAAAACGGAATGGCGTTGTAAAGCAATTGCTTTTTACTGCGCTCGTAAATATTGGCATCGTCAACCGAATTGATGAAGTACAAAGCACCCAACACGCGGGCCAGGAAGAACACAGCCAAACCAAGTGCCACATTGTGGAAAGTCAACACTGCTTCCAATCCGCGGAAAGGAGTTTCCCATTGCACGTTGTTCATCTCATTCAGGCTAAACATGGCACCGTTGAAGAATGTACCAACAGCTGTACCAACCAGGATTGTTGCAAAAGCACCATTCAATATCAGGAAGACTTCGTAGGTTTTTGCCCCCAGGAAGTTGGCCGGCTTTTTCCGGTATTCGTACGATACCGCCTGAATAATAAAGAAAAACAGGATGGCCATCCAAACCCAGTAGGCCCCCCCGAAAGAGGTGGCATAAAACAGCGGGAACGAGGCAAAGAAAGCACCACCAAAAGTCACCAAAGTGGTGAAGGTGAATTCCCATTTACGTCCCAAAGTATTCACGAGCAACGAGCGCTCCGTATCGTTTTTACCAATGGTATAAATCAACGTTTGACCGCCCTGCACGAAAGTCAGGAACACAAACAAAGCACCCAGCAGGGACACAATCACCCACCAGTATTGCTGTAACGCGAGATGTGATAAATTTTCGAACATTAGTTGTGCCCTCCTTCTTCTTTAACTTTCGGGCCAATTTTAATTTGGCGCATCATAATTTTGACTTCTGCAATCAACAGCACTGTGAAAATAGCGGCAAACAACCAGAAGGTTACCTGCACCGCGCTGGTACTGATTTTAGTAACAGCAGCCATTGTCGGCATCAAATCCTGGATAACCCAAGGCTGGCGACCAACTTCGGCCACAATCCATCCGCATTGCGAGGCGATGTAAGCCAGCGGAATGGTCCAGATAGCCAGTTTGAGGAATTTGCGGTGTTTCTCCAATTTTCCTCTGATAACGAATAAGAACGAGAGGAAGAAGAACAAGATAAAATACATGCCCAGGAATACCATGATGTGGAAGCTGTAGAACGACAGCGGCACACTCGGGATCAGGACATGCGGGTCGGTGATGTAGCCGTACCCGAAGTATTTGAAATAATTTTCCTGGAAGTCTTTAGTTTGGAACTCGGCTTTGATGGACTCGGCCAACTCGGTGTTTCCAGCTTCTTTGGCTTCTTTAAACTCTTTCAATTTTAAAATGGCAGTTTTGCCACGCTCAATCTTTTCGTGAGCCGACATGATGCCGTACTTTTCATTTCCGTCAATCAAATCGTTGATCCCGGGAACGAAGGCATTCCAGTCCATGTAAGCCATGTACGACAGAATGTTCGGGATCTCCAACTTCATATTGAAGTCCATCAGGTTTTGGTTCGATTCATCGGTGTCGGTGGTCGACATGATCCCCAAAGCGATCAAACCGGCACGTTCGCTACCGTTGTACAAACCTTCGAAAGCTGCAAATTTCATCGGCTGGTGTGTCGCAATGGTTCGCGCTGAACTGTCACCGGTGAAAATCACATAAATGGAAGACAGGAAACCGAACACTGCCGCAACAGCAATACTTTTGCGGGCAAAAACGATTTCGCGCTTCTTCAAAATAAACCAGGCCGAAATACCGATGACAAAAATGGCGGCCAGCACAAATCCGGAAGAGGTGGTGTGCAGGAACTTCTCAACAGCCATCGGCGAGAACAACACCTCCCAAAAACTAACCATCTCGTTGCGGGCAGTCTCCGGGTTAAATTGCATCCCCACCGGACTTTGCATCCAGGCATTGGCTACCAGGATCCACAAGGCAGAAAGGTTCGCTCCGATTGCGGTCAGCCAGGTAGCTGCCAAGTGTACTTTTTTGCTAACTTTCTTCCATCCAAAGAACATGATGGCAATGAAAGTGGACTCCATGAAGAATGCCAGGATTCCTTCGATCGCCAGAGGCGCACCGAAAATATCACCAACAAACCAGGAATAATTGGACCAGTTGGTGCCGAACTCAAACTCAAGGATAATTCCGGTAGCCACCCCAATGGCGAAGTTAATTCCAAACAGGGTCATCCAGAACTTGGTGATTTTCTTCCACTCCGGGTTGCCGGTCTTCACATAAATTGTCTCCATAAAGGCGACAATAAACGAAATACCAAGCGTAAGCGGCACGAAAATCCAGTGATACATGGCCGTCAGGGCGAACTGTGCCCTCGACCAGTTTACTAAAGATACGTCGATTGCTTCTAACATGCGATTTTTTATTTGGTATTGGTTAAATTATCGAGGACATGTTCACTTCGCTGCTCATCGGTGTCGAAGTTCGTTTTTAGGAAATTGGGAAAGAAAAACAACTTCAGAATAAAAAACATGATGAATAGCTTCACCAGAATGACAATCCATACTTGCTTTCCCCATCCGCTCATGTTTCTAAATCCTTCGACGTAGAAACGCCCTGTTCGTACAAGTAAATTCGGTCTGCTCATCGTATCGCTCCTCCGCTCTCAGGTTAAAATTTCCAACAACAAAGAAAACAAACAACAATGTTGGCACAATGTTGACTGATTTTTAATAGGATATTTTTATCTCTTTTTCTGTATATCAATCAATTATCTGAGATCAAAACCATTAGATAAACCGGCCGATACAGAAGTTTTTAAAAAAAAATGCCTATTTTCTATTTTAAACATTTGTTCTTTTCGTAAAGAAAAGGAATTTGTCCTTGGATGACAACCATAAAAATGGCATTTTACAACATCATTATCAACTATTCAGCAGGCAAACTGTTAAATGCACGGCAGAAATAACAACCGAAAACTAAATGACTGAGCAGCAAACCAAAACAAAGACAACCTGCATCCATTGCGGCGACGATTGCGGCAAACATCCCATTATTTGGGACGAAAAACCCTTCTGCTGCAACGGTTGTCAAACGGTTTACCAGCTATTAAACAGCAAACAGCTTGGACGTTATTACGAAATTGAAAAAGTTCCGGGCATCAAAATTGAACAGCCGGAACCTGAAGCTTCCGATAAATTCAATTTCCTCGATCTTCCGGAGATTCAGACGAAATTGCTTGACTTCAGCGACGGTGGAATTTCCAAAGTCCGTTTTTTTATTCCGTCCATCCATTGTGCCTCCTGCATTTGGCTGCTCGAAAATCTGCATCTGCTTCACCAGGGTGTTATTCAGTCATCGGTAAATTTTCCCAAAAAGGAAGTCAGCATCACGTTCAAAGACGAAAAAATAAGTCTGCGCAAATTAGTTGAGCTCCTGGCGTCCATCCATTATGTGCCAGAAATCAATCCGAAAGCGGATACGCAAGAACAAGGTTCGAAGTCAACACGCACATTATTACTAAAAATGGGTATTGCCGGCTTCAGCTTTCTGAACGCCATGATCTATCATTTCCCGCAATATTTGCCCGGCGCCAACGAACTGGAAGCTGGTTTTCGGCAGTTATTCGGCTGGCTGAGTTTTGCACTAAGTATCCCAGTCCTGTTTTACTGCGCAAGCGACTACTTCCTATCAGCCTGGAAAAGCCTGAAAAAGAAAATCATCAGCATTGATTTACCCATTGCACTGGGATTGATCACGTTATTTGTGCAAAGCACCATCGAGATTGTCAGCCACAGCGGAATCGGCTATTTCGATTCGCTCACCGGGCTGGTCTTTTTCCTGCTCATCGGCAAATGGTACCAGGGAATTACCTACGAAGCATTAACCTTTGAGCGCAATTATAAATCGTACTTCCCAGTGGCTGTTACCAAGCTCTCCGAAAACGGGAAAGAAACCATCCCATTGGAACAGCTGCAAGCCGGAGACCGAATTCTGGTGCGCAACCAGGAACTCATCCCGGCCGACGCCACCATCGTTTCCGGTCAAGGCAACATTGACTACAGTTTTGTGACTGGTGAGTCGATTCCTGTTTCGAAACAAACCGGTGATTTTGTGTTTGCCGGTGGCCGTCAATCGGGAAGCGCGGTTGAATTGTTGGTTCAGAAAGAGGTAGAACAGAGCTACCTCACTCAACTGTGGAACCAAAGCCGGGGCCAAAAACAGGATGAAGCAAGCCTGTCGAATCTGATCAACAAAGTCAGCCAATACTTCACCATCACCATCATCAGCATTGCGCTGGCAGCTGCTATCTACTGGCAATTCGCCGACAGCGCCAAATCGATTTTTGCCTTCACTTCGGTGCTCATCATCGCCTGTCCCTGTGCTTTGGCATTAACCATTCCGTTTACTTTCGGCAGCACCATGCGCCAGTTTGGTCGCAAAGGCTTCTACCTGAAAAATGCAGACGTCATCGAAAAGCTGTACCGCACAACAACTGTCGTTTTCGACAAAACAGGCACCATCACGCATGCACAATCGTCAAGGGTGCGTTTTGAAGGCAACCAACTGAAGCAGGAACAAATCGTCCTAATTCGTTCGCTCTGCAAACACTCGAGCCACCCGCTGAGCAAAACATTGTTCAACCAACTGGAGGAAGGAACTATTTGGGAGGTGGAAAACTTCACCGAGCTTCCATCACTCGGGCTCAGCGGCACGGTCAACAAATGCAAAGTGAACCTCGGATCACGCTATTTCGTGACAGGCCAAAAAGAAGGACAGGAAGAACTTCGCACACAGGTTTGGGTGAATATGGATGGCAAAACGCTGGGACATTTCCATTTCGAAAACCGCTATCGCGAAGGACTGGATGAAACAATTGACGAGCTGCATCAACATTACGATCTGCATTTGATAAGCGGGGACAACGAAGCCGAACGCGCCAACCTGTTGCCACTGTTCAAAGATCACGCCCGGCTCAATTTCAACCAATCCCCAACCGACAAATTGGCTTACGTGCAAGAGCTGCAGGCAAACGGCAAAAACACCTTGATGATCGGCGACGGACTGAACGATGCGGGAGCGCTGATGGAAAGCAAAGTGGGGCTGGTTATTGCCGACAACATTTACAACTTCACCCCAGCCTGCGACGCCATCCTGCAGGCATCCCAGTTCGGCAAGCTTGATCGTTTCCTGCAGTTCACCCGTACCAGTCTGACAATCGTCAAACTGAGTTTCGCCATCTCCTTCCTCTACAATCTGGTGGGTATTTCGTTTGCTGTTTCCGGCAACCTCTCTCCCATCGTCGCGGCCATTCTAATGCCCTTAAGTTCAGTCACCGTTGTGGCTTTTGCGACCTTCTCTGTTCGGGTTGCAGCCTCAAAAGCTATGCTGTAAAATAGCTCCGCAACTTTTTCATATTTTTTTGTTTATCTTGACAACAAAGGTTAACCTAGCTTGTTAATAGAAATTAATCGTTTGGGTGCAAAGTTTTTAACGAACCCAAAAATCATTAACTAACCAGCAAACCGGATTATGTCAGTACTATTCGTTTTAGTCATCATTGGTATTCTCGTTGCATCCGTTTTCCTGATTGCTTTTATTTGGGCTGTCCGCTCCGGACAATTTGATGACACCTACACGCCTTCCATCCGCATATTATTTGACGACCATATTTCATCCCCAACAACGGATGAACCCCAAAATGAATTAAAATCGAAACCAAAATCTACCTGAAAAACGATTGACTTATGGAATTAGAGAAGTTTATGTATGACAACAAAATTACCCGCAATTTTGCTGTAGCAACTGTTGTATGGGGAGTTGTAGGATTGTTGATGGGCTTGATTGTTGCCCTGCAAATATTTATCCCGGCGATGAACTTCAACCTGGAGTTCACCACTTTCGGACGCACCCGCCCGTTACACACCAACGCCGCTATTTTTGCGTTTGTCGGAAACGCCATTTTCACAGCTGTTTATTATTCCATGCAGCGATTGCTGAAAACACGCATGTTCAGCGACCTGCTCGGAAAAATTCACTTTTGGGGATGGCAGCTGATTATTGTTTCAGCGGCACTAACATTATTGGCCGGCTACACATCCGGTAAAGAATATGCGGAGCTGGAATGGCCGATTGACCTGGCAATTACAATTGTTTGGGTAGTCTTCGGGATCAACATGTTCGGAACTTTGCTCATCCGGCGCACCAGCCATATTTACGTGGCTATTTGGTTTTACATTGCCACCTGGGTGACTGTTGCGGTTTTGCACATTGTCAACTCCATCGAAATTCCATTCAGTGCTTTAAAATCGTACCCGGTTTATGCCGGCGTTCAGGACGCTTTGGTTCAGTGGTGGTATGGTCACAACGCGGTGGCTTTCTTCCTCACAACGCCATTTCTGGGGCTGATGTACTACTTTGTACCGAAAGCTGCCAACCGGCCAATCTACTCCTATAAACTTTCAATCGTACACTTCTGGTCTCTCATTTTCATCTACATTTGGGCGGGACCACACCACTTGCTATATACCTCGCTGCCAAACTGGCTGCAGGCACTCGGAACAACATTCTCCATCATGCTGATCGCTCCAAGTTGGGGAGGTATGATAAATGGCTTGCTCACGTTGCGGGGTGCCTGGGACAATGTTCGCCGTGACCCGATTCTGAAAATGTTTGTCGTGGGGATTACCGCTTACGGTATGGCGACCTTCGAGGGCCCGATGCTTTCGTTGAAAACTGTAAATGCCATCAGCCACTATACCGACTGGACCATTGGACACGTTCACATTGGTGCCCTGGGCTGGAACGGTTTGCTCACATTCGGTATGCTTTACTGGTTGATTCCGCGCTTGTACAATACCAAACTTTGGTCGACAAAATTGGCGAACGTACATTTCTGGCTAGCCACACTCGCTATTATTTTTTATGCCGTGCCGTTGTACATCGGCGGCATCACACAGGCCCTGATGTGGAAACAATTCACACCAGACGGCTTCCTGATATATCCGAACTTCCTGGAGACAGTCACTCAGCTGATCCCGATGTATGCGATTCGCGCGTTTGGCGGAGCACTATATGTTACCGGTATGCTGCTGGCCGTATTCAACATCGTCAAAACAGCACAAGCCGGCACCTTCCTGAAAGAAGAACCGGGCGAAGCCCCGGCACTGACAACACAGGAGATGCCCAAACAGGCGAGCGAAAGCTGGCACGGATTTTTGGAGCGCAAACCAATTCGTTTCCTCATCTTCGCCACAATTGCCATCCTGATTGGTGGTATTTTCGAAATCGTTCCGACTTACCTTGTGAAATCCAACATCTCGACTATTTCGAGCGTGCAACCATACACCCCGCTCGAATTGCAGGGTCGCGATATTTACGTGAAGGAAGGTTGTTACAACTGTCACTCGCAAATGATTCGCCCGTTCCGGTCCGAAGTTGAGCGTTACGGCGAGTATTCCAAAGCGGGCGAGTTTGTTTACGATCACCCCTTCCAGTTTGGCTCGAAACGAACCGGTCCTGATCTGGCTCGCGAGGGAGTGAAAACCGGCAAGATTTACAAGCCCAATGCCTGGCATTACAACCACTTCATTGATCCGCAAAAGATGAATGAAGCGTCGATCATGCCGCCGTATCCATGGCTCGCTGAGAAAGACATCGACCTTTCATCAACGGCTGCCAAAATTCGGGTCATGAAAAAGCTGGGCGTTCCGTATCCCGACAATTACGAGCAACAAGCCAACGAGGATCTGAAAGCACAGGCTGAGGAAATTGCCCAAAACCTTCGCGAAGCGGGCATTAAAACGGAGAGTACCAAAGAAATTATTGCACTCATTGCATACATCCAACGGTTAGGAACCGACATCATGACTCCTGAACCGACAAACGAATAAACTATGTGGAAAGAGCAGCTAAGTAATATTGAGCATGTTGAATTTTATGCCATCATCGGCTTCTTTATCTTTTTCGTCTTCTTTGTATTGATTACGATTCACACGATGAAAATGGATAAAAGCAGAACCCAGGCCTATGGCAACCTTCCACTGGATGAAGAGGACCAAAACCAAGTTGAACAGCAAAATTTCACTTTATGACAACCCAAAACAAAAAACAACAAGAATACGACGATCTTACACAGATAAAATACATTGGAGGCCACGACTATGACGGCATCCGCGAATTAGACAACCGCCTGCCACCCTGGTTGAAGTACCTGTTTTATCTGAGTATTGTTTTTTCGGTTTCTTACTTAATGCTGGTCTTTGTTTTTGAAGATGACAGTGTGATCCAGGAAAAAGAATACCAAAAAGAAATGGCCGCGGTGCACCAGGCCGAAGAGCAGGAAGCCGAGGCTGCCCCGGTTGAAAAGAAAGAGCGCACCAGAGAAGAAATGGTCGCCGCGGGACAGGTTACTTTCGAGAAAATCTGTTCGGTTTGCCACGGTAAATTTGGCGAAGGTTTGGTTGGTCCAAACATGACCGACGAATACTGGATTCACGGCGGAAGCTTTGAAAACATGAAAGAAGTTGTATTGAACGGTGTGATTGAGAAAGGGATGATTTCGTATAAAAATCAGCTTTCGAATCAGCAAATCGACGATGTACTGACCTATATCGAAAGTTTGCAAGGAACCAACCCGCCGAACCCGAAAGCACCGCAGGGCGAGAAATACTTTCCCGAAGAGACCACAGAATAACCGGTCGAAACCTGCCGGAGAGTCCATCGAAAAAACAACCAAAAAACCAGAATCAGTAATGGAGTCAAACCAAAAACCGGATCATATTCAGGATTTAACCTTTCGCGACCGAATGGCAACGGTCGACAAGGAAGGAAAGCGGGTTTGGGTTTTCCCCAAAATGCCAAAAGGAAAGTTCACGAATTACCGACGGATTGTCGCTTATTTTCTACTGGCCTTTTTCTACCTGGCGCCACACATCAAACTGAACGGCGATCCGTTGATTTTTTTAAACTTTCTGGATCGTCGCTTCGTGCTGTTGGGCCAGACGTTTTACCCGCAGGATTTCCATTTACTGGTTTTGTCATTCATCACCTTGCTGGTTTTCATCATCCTGTTTACCGTAGTTTACGGCCGCATCTTTTGCGGATGGGCATGCCCGCAAACCGTTTTCATGGAATTCCTCTACCGACCGATTGAATACCTGATTGATGGCGACCGCAATAAACAACGAGAATTGGCGCGGCAGGAAATGAATGTCCCGAAACTACTTAAACGCATTGCCAAACACACCATTTTTGTATTCATCTCCTTTTTTACGGTACTAACATTTTTGTCCTACATTATAGGCTGGCCTCAAGTTCGCATTCTTTTAGCGGGATGGCCGTTTCAAAACTTTGCGGGCTTCCTGGGAGTTGCAGCATTTACAGGGGCACATTACTTTGTTTTTGCCTGGTTCCGCGAGCAAGTATGCTCTCTGGTTTGTCCATACGGCCGGTTGCAGGGTGTGATGCTCGAGCAAAACTCCATCGTAGTTGCGTATGACTACATTCGAGGCGAACCACGGGGGCGAGGTAAAAATGAAGAAAAGGGAGATTGCATCGACTGCAAACGTTGTGTTGACGTTTGCCCAACGGGAATTGACATTCGCAACGGAACACAGTTGGAGTGTATCAACTGCACCGCTTGTATCGACGCCTGCGCTTCGGTGATGTACACCGTCAACAAGCCCAAAGGTTTAATTCGCTACGCCTCGGAAAGATCGATTTCGGAAAAGAAAAAGGAAGTAATGAATGCACGGGCCATTGCCTACTCGGTTGTGCTCGTCATTTTACTGGGTGTTGCCAGCTTTGCTTTTATGAACCGCGACGATGTTGAAACAACCATCGTTCGCACACAGGGCACACTCTTCCAGCAATACGGAGACGATGCGTTGAGCAACCTGTACGACCTGCAGATGATCAACAAATCATCGGGTAAAATTACGATGGATCTGAAATTACTGGAACCTGAAGGCGAAGTAAAAATACCCGGCGATTCGCTGATTTTGGACAAAGGAGAAGTGATCAAACGAAATGTGTTGATCATTCTGCCAAAATCAGAATTGAAGAGCTCGAACACGCATGTCATCATCGGCGTTTACCGCGAAGGACAGCAAGTGGAACAAATAAGCTCCAGCTTTGTGGGGCCGAACTCATTGGATGTAAAAAAATAACAGGGATAGGATATGAAACTCAATTGGGGAACCGGAATTGTTATTGCACTATCGATCATGGTGATCGGCATGTTGACGCTAGTCTACATTGCCACTCGCCAGGACTATTTTTTGGTTGAAAAGGACTATTACCAAAAGGGGATCAACTACCAGTCGCAGATCGACCGCATAAACAACCTGAACAAGCTTCGCGAAAAGCCTGAACTAATCCAGGAAGGGCAAAGTTTGAAGTTGCAGTTACCGGCTTGGTTTCAAAATAAGACAATCGAAGGAGAAATATTGATTTACAGCCCTGTTGATGAGAAGCTGGATAAAACCACAGCGATAAAACTGAATGAATCGCTGCAGCAAACGATATCGCTTCAGGGTACAAAACCGGGGCGTTACACCGTGAAGCTCGACTGGCAAGCAGATAGCACGCCTTACTATTGGGAACATCAAATTACAGTAGAATGACATTTGACCTGATTACACCGCTTACAATTGGCCTTATCGGCAGCTTTCACTGCATTGGCATGTGTGGCCCAATTGCTGTTGCCCTACCGCTGAAAGAACACAGCTGGATGACCAAAATTACCGGCGGACTCCTGTACAATGCGGGGCGCACGATGACCTACGCGGTAATGGGCCTGCTGTTTGGGCTGCTAGGACAGGGCATCCACATGGCTGGATTTCAGCAATGGGCATCAATCCTGCTGGGGATTGCCTTGATCATCAGTGTGCTGTTCCCATACTTTTTCAAGCAAAAATTAAACTTTACAAGCTTGGTCAGTGGCTATGCCGGTCGTTTAGTCAACAACCTCCGGAAGTACTTCAACCAAAGAAGCTACTCATCCCTGCTATTGATTGGTCTTTTGAACGGACTGCTACCATGCGGATTGGTTTATGTGGCCATTGCCGGAGCAATCAATACAAGCAGTATCGCAAACGGCGCCTTGTTCATGGCCTTCTTCGGCCTGGGAACAATCCCCATGATGCTGGTCGTTTCGCTATCGGGAAATGCCATCGGAAGCGGACTAAGGTCCAAAATACGGCAGGTTGTCCCCTACTTTGTTTTCTTGCTGGGTGTGCTGTTTATCCTGCGGGGAATGGCACTTGGCATTCCGTACATTAGTCCAAAAGCAGAGAAACTTGAACTCCATACAGAACAGGTAGATCAAGGAAGCTGCTGTCCTTAAAACCAATTTGAATAATCGATTTTAAACCTATAATACTTAACCAATTGACCATTCAGGAAAACGAAACAGCTTAATTTCAAAAAAAAGTCACTTTTATAGCAGTTGGGGTAAACATTCAACATACTTTTTGGTTTTTTATTCTGAAATTAAAAGAGGTCGATTTAACTGGAGCAAAACCAATATTCTTTATGATTGGAACAAAACAACTAAACACTAAACTAATTACCGGATTTTTTCTGTTTTTACTGATTTTACCTGCCTTTGCGCAAAATGTAACGTTCGATGGTCAAAATAATGACCCGGAAATTGGCATTGTGGAACATCTGGATGAATTTATCCCAACCGACATTTACCTGCTTGATGAAGATTCGCAAAAAGTCGTATTGACTGATCTGATCGATAAACCAACGGTTATCAACTTTGTGTACTACCGTTGCCCCGGCATTTGCAGTCCGCTGATGGAGGGACTGGCTGAAGTGATGGACAAATCGGATTTGGTTCCCGGCGTGGATTACCAGGTCCTGACGATCAGCTTCGATCCAACAGAGACTATCGATTTGGCGATCCGCAAAAAAACAAATTACCTGAACCTGGTTACCAAAAAAGAACAAATAGCCAAGGGGTGGCATTTCTTTGTTGCCGACAGTGCGAGCATCGCAAAAGCCACCAACGCAACCGGCTTCAAATACAAACGCCAGGGGAACGATTTCCTGCACGCTGCATCGGTTACCGTTGTTAGCCCAAAAGGGAAAATAACCCGCTATCTGAATGGCCTTTACTTTTTACCATTCGAGTTTAAGATGGCGATTGTTGAAGCCAATAAAGGCCAGTCTGCACCAACGATTAACAAGATTCTGCAATTCTGTTACTCGTACGATCCGGTTGGCCAGACTTATGTACTGAACGTCACAAAAATAGCGGGAACACTGATCCTGTTTATTGCACTGCTTATATTCCTATACCTGATTTTTAAACCTAAGAAGAAGAAATAACAAACAACCTAATCTATGCAAGCAAGTTCACAAATACCCCACGACGTCAATTACCTGGATTACAAGGGTAAGTACAAAGGGTTGCTGAGTTGGATTTTATCGACCGACCACAAGCGAATTGCCCTGCTGTACATGTTTTCAATGATGACATTGTTCATGGTGGGCGTTTGTCTCGGTTTGGCGATGAAACTGGAGTTGATTGCTCCGGGAAAAACCATCATGGGACCGCAAGACTACAACGCCGTTTTCACCGTTCACGGTGTAATCATGATTTTCATGATCGTGATTCCGGGTTTACCGGCTGTGTTTGGTAACTTTTTACTGCCGATCATGATCGGTGCCAAAGACGTTGCCTTCCCTAAACTGAATTTATTTTCGTGGTATGTCTATATCGCCGGAGCCGTTCTGGTTATCAGCTCCGTGCTTTTCGGAGACGGTACACCCGACACCGGATGGACATTCTACGCACCTTATAGTTTTAAAACGGGTACCAACATGCTGCCGGCAATCTTCGGTGCGTTTGTGCTTGGTTTCTCATCCATCCTGACAGGATTGAACTTCATTGTCACCATTCACCGCCTTCGTGCTCCGGGAATGACCTGGCGGAAACTTCCGCTGTTCCCATGGACGCTTTACGGTACAGCATGGATCCAATTGCTGGCAACACCTGTTGTTGGAATTACCTTGTTACTTGTTTCGCTGGAACGCCTTTTCGGCATTGGTGTATTCGATCCTGCTTTGGGCGGCGACCCGGTTCTCTACCAACACTTGTTCTGGATCTACTCACACCCCGCCGTGTACATCATGATTTTACCGGCAATGGGTGCTATTTCTGAGATCATCCCGACTTTCTCACAGAAACATGTTTTCGGCTATAACGCCATTGTCGTTTCAACATTGGCGATCGCTTTTGTCGGCTATTTCGTGTGGGGACACCACATGTTTACAGCCGGTATGAGCGGAACCGCACAATATACCTTCTCGATTCTGACCTTCCTGGTTGCCATTCCCAGTGCGATTAAAGTATTCAACTGGATCTCGACCATGTACAAAGGTTCCATCTCGTTGGAAACCCCGTTCTATTGGGCTGTTTCTTTCATTTTCGTATTCATGATCGGCGGTTTGTCGGGCCTTGTTTTAGGAGCTTTGGCGACTGATGTTTATGTGCACGACACTGCCTTTGTGGTTGCCCACTTCCACTTCATCGTTTTTGGTGGTGTTGGCTTTTCATTCTTTGCGGCAATCCACTACTGGTTCCCGAAAATGTTTGGCCGCATGTACGATAAAACCTGGGCAAACGTCGGCTGGATCTTCTTTTTCATTGGCTTCCTGGCCTTGTACACGCCGATGTTCTACCTTGGCCTGCAAGGGATGCCACGCCGTTACTACGATTACCTGGAGCAATTCCATTCTGCCAATATTTTGTCAACGCTTGGTTCATGGGTCATGACCTTTGGACTCGTAATCACTGTAATCAACCTGTTCCGCTCGGCTAAAATTGGAGAGATTGCGCCCGCCAACCCCTGGAATGGCAAGACCCTGGAATGGACAGTTCCTTCACCCCCTCCTGTTGAAAACTTTGATGTTATCCCTGTTTACGAAGAACAAGACGGACCTTACGAATACTAAAACTAAAACCTATGTCACAAGCAATTCACCATGATGAACACTACGATGCTGAGGGGTCGAAAATAGGGATGTGGCTCTTTATTTTCACGGAACTCCTGCTATTTGGCGGCCTCTTCATCATTTACTCGGTATATCGCTATATGAACCCGGATGCTTTCCACCTGGCAGCAGAAGAGCTGAACAGGACGGTTGGTAGCATCAACACGATTATCCTTCTGATCAGTAGTATGACAATCGCCATGTCGACATCGGCGTTGCAAAAAGGTCAGAAAGGAACAACGATACTTTTATTGGAAATAACCTTCATGCTGGGATTAATCTTCCTGGTTAACAAATATTTTGAATGGGGTGTGAAGTTTGACCACGGCATTTTTCCGGGCTCACAACACATGCTGGATACACTCAGTCAGGGTGAAATCCTGTTCTTTGGCTTGTACTTTGCCATGACGGGTTTGCACGCCATCCACATCATTGTTGGGATGATTGTGATTGGCTTCGCTTTGGCCGGCGTTTCAAAAGGAAAAGTTCATGCCGATCGGTCGGCACTGCTCGAAAATGCTGGTTTGTACTGGCACTTGGTCGACTTAATCTGGATCTTCCTGTTCCCGCTATTCTACCTCATTCATTAACCGTCAAAACAGAAATACGATGGAAAACGAAAAACATCATATCGTTCCGTACCGCACCTATTTCTATATATTGGCAGCATTGTTGGTTTTCACATTGTTATCAATTGAAGTGACAAGTATTGAATTAGGTGGTCTGACAGTGGCTGCAGCTTTGCTCTTTGCATCGTTGAAATCTTTCCTGGTGCTGACCTATTTTATGCACCTGAAGTTCGACAAGCCGTACATCCGCATCATGGTCGTGTTTGTACTCATGATCTTCCTGGCAGTTATTATCATCACCTTTTTTGACTACTTTTTCAGATAAAGACTATGTATATATTAGCAACAACACAGGCCTCGAATTTTGTGTCCGGCGTCGACCGGGCATTCCTGATCATTTTGAGTGTTTGCTTCTTCTTTTTGATTGGGCTTACAGTTACAATGATCTACTTCATATTCCGTTACAACAAGAAACGGAACCCGCAGGCCACACAAATTAAAGGAAGTACCACGCTGGAAATAATATGGACAGGTATTCCGTTGATTCTCGTCTTGATTATGTTCTACTATGGGTGGGCTGGTTGGGCGCCGATGAAAAAAGCGCCGGAAGACAGTTTTCAAATTGACGTTGTCGCCCGCATGTGGAACTTCACCTTTCAATACGAAAACGGTAAAAAAACAGATACCCTGTTCGTTCCAATGAATAGACCGGTGAAATTGAATCTCAATTCCATGGACGTCATCCACTCGCTTTACATTCCGGCATTCCGGGTAAAAGAGGATGTGGTTCCGGGACGTGAGAAATTCCTCTGGTTTATTCCGGAGAAAGAAGGAGTTTATGAATTATTCTGTACCGAATACTGCGGTTTGCAACACTCTTACATGTACAATTGGGTGAAAACCATGCCGCAGGAAGACTTCGACAAGTGGTACACCGACACAACGGCACAGGTTGCATCGGCAAAAGTCGATTCGCCGACCGCTGCCGGAAAACGGATCATGACCAACATCGGGTGCTTTGCCTGCCACACCATTGATGGCAACAAACTGGTAGGCCCAACCTTTAAAGGTTTGTATGGCCACGAGGTAACCGTGAAGGCTGGTGGAGAAACCAAAACCGTTGTCGCGGATGACGAATACATTAAAAAGTCTATCTTAGACCCGAATTCGGAAATCGTTGACGGCTTCAACAAAGGTTTGATGCAATCTTACCAGGGCCAGCTCAGCGACACCGAGATCTCTCAGATTATTGAATACATTAAAACATTGAAGTGAGTAAAAACAGTATTCGCGACTATATTAAAATCGTTCTTGAACTGGGCAAAGCGCGTATCTCTTTGCCCGTTGCTTTATCTGCACTAACCGGTTACGTTTTATTTTCCGGTTCAATTGGCTCCCCTGGCTGGTATCTTTTCGCTGGTGTCTTCCTGGTTTCGTGTAGCTCGGGAGCTATCAATCACTGGCAGGAATACAAAACCGACGCGATGATGCCGCGTACCAAAAACAGGCCAATACCGTCGGGCAAGGTTTCTCCGTCGTTTGCCTTGATTGTTGCTATCGCTTATTTCGTTGCCGGCAGCATTATTCTCGGGATGCATTTCTCGATTGCGGCCTGGGCTGCAGCAGTGGTAACCTTAGCCTCCTACAACGGTCTTTACACCCCATTGAAAAAAGTTACTGCTTTCGCAGTGGTGCCTGGTTCGTTGGTTGGTGCGCTTCCGCCCTACATTGGCTGGCTGGCTGCCGGTGGATCGATTACCAGTCCGCTAATCTTTTTGGTGGCTTCTTTCTTCTTTATCGGGCAGATTCCACACTTCTGGTTGTTGCTGCTCATGTTCGGAAAAGAATACAGTTTGGCCGGTTATCCGAGTTTACATGCGATCTTCTCCGAGAATCAAATCAAACGTTTAAGCTACACCTGGATATTGGCAACTATCGGTTCTGCCCTGCTAATCGCGTTAAAAGTATTTATCGGGCGGACAACCATGTTCATCCTGATGTTCTACATCTTTTACCTGCTATTCTCGTCGACTATTGAAATATTCGCTAAAAAGGACCTGCGGGTGCGACCTACGTTTTTCAAACTCAATTTTTTATACCTGTTTATGATGATCGCTTTGATCGTGGACAGTATTTTTCACCGCTCCTGAACACAATTCAGAATAACTTGTTCTTTGGGATAGAAACATCCAGATTATTACATATATTGTTTGGACAATGAAAAAGACAAGTGTTATGTTTTTAGCAGGTATTATCACAGGAATTCTAATCAGCCTGGGGCTGGTTTTCCTATTGGCTCCCAAACTGATGTTTTCAGTTAGTGAAAGTAAATACGACTTTGCGACAACCAAAGCATTAATTGAAAAGGCAACGCCGGAAAATAAATGGAGCATGCCGCACCAGTACGATCTGCAGGCAACCATGAAAAAGCACGGTTTTGACGTTAAAGCCGTAACCGTATACTCGATTTGCAAGCCAGATATTGCTGTCAAAATACTTGGGGCCGACGATAATCGTCACATCTCGGCAATGATGCCCTGCCGGATTGCCATTTACGAAAAAGCCGATGGCAAGACCTACATTGCCCGGATGAATGCAGGCTTACTTGCAAAACTATTGGGAAACGAGGTTAATGCCGTGATGGGAGATGCCGAGACCGGAAGTGAAAAAATACTGGAGCAAGTCATCAAAAAATAACCAGTAACGGTCTTACAAACAAACTAGCAACTCAAAACTTGAAACTCAAAACTCGAAACTTTAAATAACAAACCATGAAATTAAAAGCCATTCTACTAATCCTTGCCGTCGCCCTGTTTGCAGCTTGCTCAAACAGTGCCAAACAAGCAACTGAACCAACAGAAGAAGCGCCAGTAAAACCTGTTGAAGTTGTCTATCATGTTGAAGGCATGACTTGCGACCATTGCGAAGAAAGCATCCAAAAAGGAGTAACAGCACTCCCTGGTATTAGCCTGGTTGAAGCGAATCACGAAGATTCAACAACAAAGGTGATTTACGATCCTTCGAAGACCGATGAAAAAGCAATAGCTGAAGCAATCGCTCAACGAGGCTATACGGTGGTTCCGAACTGATCGTGCGGTCCAACGCCAAGATCAGAAAATCCTTCGTTACTCAAATCTTAAAAATATGAAAAGACCTGCCACTTGGTGGGTCTTTTTCGTTTTGCAATGAGGATGGTCTCCTTGAAAAATTGTAAATTGTAAAAGAAACAATTAAAACAGAAAACAAGCCATGAGAACAGCTCTTATTTTATTGAGCCTGCTGATCTTATCTGGCTCTTACAGTACAGCAGGCGAATCGAAAACAAGAAACATTACCGGTCAAATTGTTGACACCGAGACACGACAGCCACTCCCCGATGTCTCTGTCACACTGGACAATGGTAGTTTTGTATTGGGAACTTTAACAAATAGCAATGGGCAATTCACCCTTTGGAAAATTCCCAATAGTTGTAAAAACTTAGTGATTAGCGTTGATGGGTACCAATCAACGACCGTGAGTATCGAGCATATAAAAGACCTCAAGCGAGAAGACGGTACCTTGCTAATCAGTTTACAGGGCGAGAGACAGGCCGCGAAACAAATCAGCCTGAATGAAAAGGACAATGAAATCAAAAAAGATTGAATGTTTTGACAATATGCCCGAGCAAAAGAAAGGATCACGATATCGTGATCCTTTCTTTTGTTTTGAGATGTATTGAATTAAAAATGATGATGAACACTTTCTTCTATGTACGGATGGTTACGCGGGATTAAACTGGCTTTCGCCAGGTAAGTGATCACAACCAGCGTAAACAGTCCGACAAAGCCGAGCCAACTACCAATTTCCAACAAGCCAAATTTCGGTTCGTGAATGGTCGCGGGCCAGATTTCGTAATACAATTCAACATACTGACCTATCATCAGCAGTACAATCACCGGCACCATAACCATTTTACTGCGCGAATTACTTCGCGGCATCAGAAACAGGAACGGAATAAACCAGTTTAGAATGATGCTCGCGTAAAACAAAATTCCGAATGCCCCATGCCAGCGATGCACATAGTAAGAAGTTTCTTCGGGAATATTGCCGTACCAAATCAGCATAAACTGGGCAAAAGTGAAGTATCCCCAAACAATGGCCAACATGAACATGTAACGGGTGAAATCGTGCAAATGAGAACGATTAAGCACTTGCAAATAGCCATATTTGTGAAGGATAATAACGATCAAGGTAATCACTGCAGCACCGTGCTGAAACGCAGAAATAAACATCTTTGCGGCAAAAATAGTGCTAAACCAGTGAACCTGTAGCGACATCAACATATCGACCGAAAAGGCAGAAAAAGATACTGCAACTACAAATATGAAAATCCGCGACAAGTGTTCCGATTTCTGAAAATAAGCCAGGCCACCATCCGCATCTTCCTGCAATGAGACTTTCCGCATCCATTTGGTTAAAAAAATCCAGAGGCCAAAGAAAAGAACGATGCGAACAGCGAAAAACGGCAAATTCAAATACACAGATTTATGCTGAATCAAATGGTCTGTTGCGACTTCCTCCTCGTGCGACCATTCGTACAACGAATGTACACCGAAAAGTAGCAGGAGAAACAACACAGCAGCAAATGGTAAATAAGCAGCCATTGCTTCAGGGATCCGCTTAAAGGCTGCTGACCACCCCGCCTGCGCTATGTACTGAATGCTGATAAAGAACGCAGCTCCTACGGCGATAGACACGAAGTAGAAGTTATTGAGCAGGTAATTTGCCCATGCCCTTCCGGGATCGGTAAAAAAACCAAGAGCAAAGGAAACAATCCCAATAGCAATCAATCCGTAAGTGATTAACTTCAAATTCTTGGGTACTACAAACTTTTCGTCGATCATGATTATTTCGTTTTACCTGTTCAGACTAATTTTTTTGTAACTCATCGCGGATGTACAACACCGCTTTCCATCGATCATCCGGCGCCAGCATCGAACCGTGCTCAGCCATAATCCCCCATCCAACGGAGATGACGTGATAGATTTCGCCATCAGGAATGGTGCGGACTTTCTCCGAAAGCAAATTCGCCGGTGGATAGGAAAATTTTTTCGACGTGTACAACCGTCCTTGTCCATCTCCTTTATCACCGTGACAGCTCGAACAATAGATTGTAAACACTTCTTTCCCTCGTTCCAAATTGGCTGTTGTCGGCTCCAGCGGGTTGTGAAATGTCAAACCGGCTTTCACACGATCCTCGTCGGTCTTCTGAAACGGATAATGCATAAAGCCACGGGGTACAGTTCCCGCAATGGTCGGCTGCATACTTTTCCCGTCCTCGAAATTCGGGTTCGGCGTGTAAGTCTCGTAAGCCGGCGATTTGACCATATCGTCGAAGTACTGATAACCGGGGTTATTCCGATCGTGATCGCAGGAACTTGCTCCTGCAATAACGAGGATGGCGGTCAGTAATTTAATTCCTTTGTTCAGGTTCATATGTTGCTTTTTTGAGCAGATTCGTAATTATTGGCGACTTATTTGATGATCTCTGTCGCCCCGTTTTCCTTCAGTATTTTCTCAATCTCGGCTGCCTCGAATCCCGGTTCAGCCGACTTCAACACAATTACAAACTTATCGTTTGTGGCTCCGGGATGAACAATCTTTGCTGTCTTACCCGGAAATATTCTTGCTCGTGCAGAGAAAGTAAACAGCGTTGTAATGGTCACAATCAGGATGGTAGCGACAATTGTCACTACCAAAAATGATGGGAAGGTATTGAACGGCTTTCCACCGAAATTCAATGGCCAGCTGACTACGGCAGCGTAATACATTCCGCCCAAAACCGACAACGCACCGAACAAGCCATAGAAAAACGCAGCATGCGTAATGTGCGTCTTTTTGCCCATTCCTTCCAGTATTTCGTGAATGGGATACGGCGTATAAACCTCGTCGACTTTTACGCCTTTGGCTTTCACTTTCTCAAAAGCCTTCACCAAATCAAATTCGTTATCAAATACTCCTACCATGGCTTAATGATGTTCGTTAGGTTGCATTTCTTCATTAAACTTAGACACGCTCTTCACCTCAGAAACCGCAATCATTGGGATGTAGCGGAAGAACAGCAACACGCCCAGTGAAAACATCCCGAGTGTTCCAATAAAGAATCCGATCTCGATGATGGAAGGTGAATAACTTGCCCAGTTTGCTGGCAAATAGTTCTTCGTCAATGATGTGATGACGATGTTGAAACGCTCGTACCACATACCAATATTGATGAATATAGAGATGATGAACACAATCCATAATTTACTCCGCACCGTTTTGAACCAGAATAGCTGTGGAATCAAAGCATTGCAGGTAAACATCGCCCAGAACTGGAAGGCATATTCGCCCGTCACCCTGTTGTGGAAGAAGGTGTACATTTCGTAGGGAGATCCGGAATACCAGGCCATGAAAATCTCAGTCAGATAGGCTGTTCCCATGATCAAGGAGATAAATATCAAAATACGACAAACTGCATCAACGTGCGAGTCTGTGATAAAATCAGTCATATTATACAACTTTCGCATCAGAGTCACCAAGGTTAACACCATGGCGAAACCAGAGAAAATTGCCCCAACCACAAAGTATGGCGGGAAAATCGTGGTGTGCCATCCGGGTTCTACGGAAACGGCGAAGTCGGTTGATACGATCGAGTGAACCGAAACTACCAAAACGGCAGCGATACCACCCAACACGAAGCTCAGTGCTTCGAAGCGCAACCACTCTTTGGATGAGCCTGTCCATCCGAAAGCAAAGAAGCCATAAACAGCTTTTTTGATTTTCGACTTGGTGGTGTCGCGAATCGTCGCAAAGTCGGGCACCATACCGAAATACCAGAAACTAGCTGATATGAGCAAGTAGGCTGAAATCGCCACAAAGTCCCAAAACAGCGGTGAGTTAAAGTTCACCCACAACGGACCACGCGTGTTCGGGTATGGGAAAATGAAGAAGAACAACCAGGGACGCCCCATGTGCAACAACGGGAACAAACCGGCACAACCCACGGCGACAACGGTCATCGCTTCCGCTGCACGGTTGATAGCTGTCCGCCATTTTTGGCGCAAAATCAACAGGAAGATGGAGAAGGCTGTTCCGGCGTGTCCGATACCAATCCACCATACAAAGTTGATAATCGCCCATCCCCAACCGACGGTGTTGTTCACACCCCAGGTACCGATACCGGTCGAGATAGTCACGTATTTACAATACAATCCCCAACCGAACATGGCCGTGCTAATCGTCATGGCAATGTACCACCAACGGGGAGTTTTGGCATCTATCGGAGCCAGAATGTCCTGCGAAATCTTCGACAGTGACTTATTTCCGTCAATGAGCTTTCCTCTAATCGATGTCTTATACATAGGCTCTGGTTTATTTCGAATGATTAGGCTTTATTTCTGATTTTAGTTAAATATCCAACTGATGGCAACGTGTGTAACTCTTCAAGCAAATGATAATTCCGTTGATCCTTGAACAGTTTGTTGATCTTGCTTTCAGGGTTATTCAAATCGCCAAATACGATGGCACTACCAGGACATGATTGCTGACAAGCCGTTTTGATTTCACCATCATTTAGCATGCGGCCCGCCAACTTGGCTTCCAACTTTTTATCCTGAATCCGCTGAACACACATCGAGCATTTCTCAACGACCCCGCGAGAACGAACGGTTACGTCAGGATTCAGCACCATTCTGCCCAAATCATTATTTGCGTTATAATCGAACTTGTCGTTGTTCACATACTGGAACCAATTGAAACGACGCACCCGGTAAGGACAGTTGTTGATACAATATTTTGTTCCGACACAGCGGTTGTAAGCCATTTGGTTCAGACCTTCGGAACTGTGCGGAGTAGCAGCCACCGGACAAACGTTCTCACATGGCGCGTTGTCACAATGCTGACACATAACCGGTTGATGAGAAACCGTCGGATTAGCCGGATCACCGGAATAATAGCGGTCCACGCGAATCCAGTGCATAATGCGGCGATTCCGAACCTGCTCCTTCCCGATCACCTGAACATTATTCTCAGCCTGACAGGAAATGGCACAATTTCCGCAACCAGTGCACGAGTTCAAATCGATGGCCATACCCCAATGGTGCCCTTTGAATTCAATTTCTTTATAAAGTGTGACATGATGCTTTTCGCTTTCTTCATGGAATTCGTTGCCGGCATTCGGCTTCGCCAGGTACTCATCCAGGTTGGACTCGCGAACAATCGGGCGTCCTTCCATACTGTGGTGTGTCTGCGACAGCGCCAATGGGAAAGTTGCACCGGCTACGACATCCACCGAAGCATTCTCAATGCTGTATTTTCGCGAGCCATTTTCTGCCGACACGTAGCTGAAAAGATTCTTTCCAACACCATCACCAACTTTACCGGCATAAGTACGACCATATCCCAAAGCAACTGCGATGGTATCTTTGGCCTGGCCCGGCTGAATAAACACAGGCAATTCCAATCCGTTCACCGTGATCACACTCTCGTTTTCCAGTCCCTTTTCTTCGGCATAAGCCACAGGAACCGAAGCGTAATTATCCCAGCTGATTTTGGCAAGCGGGTCAGGCAATTCCTGCAACCAGGGATTGTTGGCATATTTTCCGTTCCCCAAAGCGATGCTCTCATAAAGAACCACTTCAAGACCCGATTTTGCAGCTGGCAATTTAGCGGCTGATGCAGCCAAACTGTCTCCATTGTATTCTGCCGTTTGCTCGCTTGCAGAACTGAATACACCTTTTTGAAGCGTATAATTCCAGAACAGGCGGAAATCAGCATATTCTGCTTGTTCCGGGTAGAAATCGCTTTCCCAGCTCGATTTGATGAAATCGCCGTAAGATGTCGAGTCTCCCGTCCACACCAACAGGCTTTCCTGAACATTTCTTGAATCGAACAACTTTGAAATTGTCGGTTGCGCCAAACTCAACTGCCCAACTTTCGGTTCCAGATCATTCCAGGATTCAAGATAATTGGGTTCCGGCAAAACATACTGACAAGCGCGAGCCGTTTCGTCTTTTCGTTCAGCAAAGGAAACCGACAATTTCAGGCTTCGAATTGCAGCTTCCAGTTCCGCACCGTTAGCCTGATCATAAACAGGATTTACACCCCACACCATCAATGCATCTACTTTACCAGCCAGGATATCGGCATTTAATGCAGCCATTTCTTCGTCCAGCCCTTTTTTCGTTAATAAGGCTGAATTCCATAAAATGGTTTCGCCGTAGTTTCCCAACAGTTGATTTATCGCGTTTACGAACAGCTGAATATTTTCGTCGTTGCTGCCTGAAATGACAATCGATTTCCCCTTTGCCGACAGCAGATCATCAGCCAATGCGCTGACATCAACAATAGCAGGCACACCCGAAATCTGTTCGCCACCTGTTTTAGCGGCAATAGCATTGTACAATGCCAGCACCATTCCCGCTTCTTCCGAAGGTTTTACAGGAAAGCGGACATCAGCATTTGAGCCAGTCAGCGACATGTGTGACTCGAGTTGGTAGTGGCGCAACATATCGCGCTGCCCGTCGTCCAGCCTACGAGCCGAAGTATATTGTTTGGTATATTCAACCGGAGACAACCAAGTTCCGAGGAAATCGGCGGCAAAACTCACCACCACTTTTGCTTTATCAAAACGGTAATCTGGAATCGCTCGCTGTCCGAAGCTTTTCATATTTGCATTGAGCATTCCGGACGCAGAGATCGCATCATATTGAATCCATTCCGTTCCGGGATATGCTTCCAGAAATTTTTGAATGACCTTTTTGGTAGAAGGAGAAATCACGGTTTGTGTCAGCAAAACCGAACGACCGCCAGCATCTGAAATTTCTTTCAAAGCTTTCGGAACTTCCAGGTCTGCATCAGCCCAGGTGATTGACTTACTTAAATTTTCAGGTCCTTTATTACGAGCACCATCATATAAATTGAGGATAGAAGCCTGAACACGCGCACTTGTACCCGACTGCGAAATCGGACTCAATTCATTCCCTTCAATTTTTATCGGTCGGCCATCGCGCACTTTAACAACAACGCTGCAATAATCGCCGGCATCGTAATAACTCGATGCATAGTAATTGGCTTTACCGGGTGTAATATCTTCAGGCTTTACTAAGTAAGGAATTGCCTTCTCCACCGGGCGTTTACAGCTCGCTGCAATTGATGCAGCCGCCAAACTAAAACCCAATGTTTTCAGAAAATCGCGACGCGAATTACCGCCATTGCCTCCTTCTGTTTTGTAAAGCAGGCTTTTTTGCTTGGCTTCTTCCCGGGCTTCCTGAATTCGTAAGGCCTTCGGATCTTGCAATTCTTCAAGGCTTCTCCAGTAGGTTTTCATTAAAAAGGTATTTAGTTTTTGTGTATTCAGTTAAGGTCTTCGACCTATAATCGTACGCTCTTTTTCATATTTTCGCCAAAAACGGCGGACCAAACTGCCCTTTGTCTAATAGTGGCAGCGCATACAGTCATTAGCACCAATATCCTGCGCTTTGACAGCCTGCAAATCGCCAATCTCCATTTCTTCATGCATCTTGGCGTATGTTTCGTAATAACCGTTTTCCTTGAATTTCACATCGGTTTCGCGGTGACAATTCACGCACCAGCCCATCGACAAGTCGGCGCTTTGCTTCATGATGCTCATTTCCTGCACCTCACCGTGACATTTTTGACAATCGATTTTGGCCACGCCGACGTGCTGCGCATGACTAAAGAAAACATGGTCAGGCAGGTTGTGCAGTCGCACCCACTGAATCGGCTTTTGATTTTCCACCGCATCAACGATCTTGGCAATCTCGAATTTTCCGGAATTTGTGCCTTCACGAATCAACACGTGACAGTTCATACAAAGGTTCATGGCCGGAATACCCGCAGACTTGCTGCTCTCTGCCGTGTGGTGACAATATTTACAGTCGATACCGTTTTCACCGGCGTGCACTTTGTGCGAAAATTTGATGGGTTGGTCGGGAGCATAGCCGGGAGATCGTCCCAGACGAATTGCCTCTTCGCTAACTACTTTTCCCTGGTATCCCAACGATCCAAGTAAAACGAGAACCGGGATAAAACGATATTTTATTTTTCGGAAGAAAATCAGTTCCAGAAGCGCCCAGGTAATCAGCATCCCGAAGAAAAGGAAGATTAACAGGTTGTTGATACTTGGTTTAACCGGTTTCGGTCCAGTCATTGCCATATTGTCCAAATAAGCCTTTACCGTTTTTAGGTCTTCATCTTCGATATTTATTCCGGCGTGTACCTTCGTAAGCATATTGCCAACAGGTTGCTCGATCGATGCTTTGAAAGATTCGAAATCGCGGTCAGCATATTTTACCGCAATAGCATATGCCGAAGGATTCCAGTTAAGCGTGTCGGTTGGTGTCATATTATGACAAGAGACACAAGATGGTCCTTTAAAATTGAAGGGTAGCAGTCCTTTGAAAAATCGCTCGCCTCGTTTTATTTCATCGTGAGAATGACCATCAATCAAGCCATGCTCATCGGCACTAAAAGCTGGGATAGACGAACTTAGAAGAAGCAAAAAGGTCAATACGGAAGCTAAAGTTAGGTACCTGGACACAGGTCTAGGAGGCGACGTTAGTTTCATGCGTTAAGCTTTAGTTTTATTCTTTTTACCGGGGTTTTTCAACTCAAAACTTTAACAAACTTTTTGTTTGAAGGTTTTCTCCCTTAATTTAGAAAATATTCGACTTCTTTTCGTTAATACCTGTTATACAGCCTATTCCAAATCGACTAATTTTCAAACACCTGCTTTACAACATCTTAACGAAAGCAAAATTCATCCGTGACGATATAGCACATCTATATTGTCAAAAATTTAATAAAAAGAATTGATGATCTTCTAAAGGCTTTGCGTGATTTTCCGGACAATTTTCATGTTTTCGAAAAACTCTTTCGCCACAACACGCAGAATCGTGTAAACGGGAATTGCCAAAATCATACCCATGATGCCTGCAAAACCGCCAGCGGCCATAATTACGAGAAAGATTTCCAACGGATGTGCTTTCACACTATTGGAATAGATTAACGGTTGAAAGAGAATGTTATCCACTACCTGAACGGTTCCAAAAACCAGAACCATTAGCCCAAGCAACGGCAATGTGTGCGACGAAAAGTCGGCGTGAACATTAATCGCAATGCCAATCAGCAAACCAACGACTGCCCCCATCCAGGGACCGAGGTAAGGGATAATATTGAACAAGCCGCAAAACACGCCAATTACAACAGCATGACTAAATCCGAGCCCAATAATCGTGAGCCCGAGTGTCACCATCGTTCCAACCAAAAAAACTTCAGCGAGCAGGCCAAGAAAATACCTGCGAAGTAAAAAGTGAATGGAATGCATAATACGGCTGACGTTTTCTTCGTATTCCGACGGCACCAACAACATGATCGAATCTCGGAACATGTTTTCCTCTTTTAGGAAAAAGAAGGTGATGAAGGATACCGCAAAGAAAAGCAGCAACAATTCGCCCAATGCCCCGGCAATTGTTCCAACCAAATTGGACACCTGCTCCAGGCCCAAGCGGGCACGAATCTGATTTTGGAAAATTTGAGAGAACAGCGCCTGCGTCGATTCTACGGTCTCGTTTCCGATCGTTTTCATAAACCGAACCAATGGCTCGTCGATAACATCAAAAACAGAATCGGGATTCACAGTTGAAAGTTCGCTAAATTCACTAACCAGCAATGGAATCAAGAATCGAAATGCACTGAAAACAAAGATCCAGATAACAAACAAGGTTATAAATGCACTTAAACTCTGGCTAAACCTGAATTTACCAATTTTCACCTTTGTCAAAATTCGCACCAGCGGGCGCCCCATTAACGAGAGAATCACTGAAATTAAGATGTAAGTGACCAGCGAACTGAAATACCACATCAAAAACAACAGCACAAGGGCACCAATGCCAAACAGCCAATACTTCGATTTTCCGTTTACCTGAATCATAACAAAGGATTTTATACAAATATATCACTTCTGTAAAACACAAAATGCAACTTATTTGCAGAGATCAGCAAAAATTTAAACAGCTATCCGAAGAACTGCAATCACGTTAAAAGAATAGCCATTTAACAAACTATGTTGAGCAAATTATTGATTTCAATCGACATTTTTTGATAAATTTGTTTCTAAGGGAATAATGAATGAAAAAAAATAACCTGAAAGTATTAGTCGTCGACGATGAACAGGATGCCAGAGACATCCTGAAATATTATTTGCAGGAAATCCCCGACATTGGAACAATTGAGGAGGCTTCGAATGCAGAAGAAGCGCTGTTCAAATACATTGATTTCACGCCGGATTTGGTTTTTTTGGACATCATGATGCCCGGCAGAAAAGGTGATGAGTTGATCGAACTGCTCAAACGAAAGGAGCCAAACTGCCATATTATTATCGTTAGCGCGCACAAAGAATCAGCCATCATGGCGATTCAAAACAGCGTATACGATTTTGTTTTGAAGCCGATTGATTTTGACATATTGCAGGAAAAGGTTGAAAAATACCAATACATGCTCCAAGGTAGTATCGAGGAGAAATTCAAAAAAGTTCTGAATATGGTGGACCAGGGCACTAAGTTGAAAATATCGTCCACTAACAGCCATGTTTTGATCGATCCCAATGACATTCTTTATTGCGAAGCCGACGGCTCGTACACCTACCTGGTGATGAACAACGGGATGAAAGAACTGGCGAACACCTATTTGGGGAAGCTGGAAAAAATCCTTTCGGAGCAACGATTTTACCGAATCAGCCGATCGGTTCTGATCAACCTTGAGAAGCTTTCACATGTTAACAAATCAGACAACACATGCACATTGATCGGTACTGACTTTGAAATGACCCTGAGCGGATCCAAAAAGCAAATACGCATCTTGTGTGAAATGGACTTAGAATAAGCATGGTTGAAAAAGAGATTACAGCGGTTATTATTGACGACAACGAGGACGCCATCTCGCTGCTCGAAATCTACCTGCAAGCGTTCAAGGAAATCAAGGTAGTCGACAGCACATCCAACCCTCAGCGTGGCGTTAAAATCATCAAGAAGGTACTGCCCGACATTGTCTTCCTGGATATTGACATGCCCGAAATGAATGGTTTGGAAATCGGCCAGATTATCATGGAGAGCGAGCTGAAATCGGAAGTGGTTTTTACGACAGCCCACAGCCAATATGCGTTCAACGCACTCAACATTAAACCGCTTGATTACCTCGTAAAACCTTTCGGCCCTGCTGATTTGATCTCGGTTATCAACCGCTATAAGAATAAGATGAAAGCTGAAGAGTTCGAACGCCGAATGGATTTCTTCATGCGCACCAACCGGGTAATCCCTAAGATCAAATTGACTACCCGCAGCGGAATTGTGCTGATCAATCCCGACGATGTGATGCTTATTCGTTCCGAAGGAAATTATTGCCGCGTATTTCTGAAAGATGGCAAGGAGGAGCAAATCACCCAAAACATCGTCAAAGTGGCTGAATCACTGGATTCACCCAACATTTTCAAAGCGAACCGTTCAGCCTATATCAATCTTCAGTATTTAAAACGTATTGAAAAGCGGAAACGATTGTGCCATCTGAAACACAATGATGTCGCACTGGAGGAATCAATCAACCGTCCCAGTTTGATGTATTTCGAAAAGCTAAACTGTTTCCCGATTACGTAAAATAAAAATCCCGATCACTGACTTTTACAGCAACCGGGACTCCTTATTTTATTCCGTTGAAATTCTATTTCTTCAAAAGAACGTACTCCAACACTTCACTAATTGTTTTTACAAAACGGAATTTCAGCCCTTTCAAATAAACCTCTTTGATTTCTTCCATGTCTTTTTGATTCTCCTCTGACATGATAATCTCCTTAATTCCGGCCCTTTTTGCAGCCAGAATCTTCTCTTTGATACCACCAACCGGAAGCACCCGGCCGCGAAGCGTAATTTCGCCGGTCATGGCGATACTTTTGCGCACTTTCCGTTTGGTCATGATTGACGCCAACGATGTTACCATGGTAATACCTGCCGAGGGACCATCTTTCGGAATCGCACCTTCCGGAACGTGAATATGCCAGTTGCTATTCTCGAAAACGGAACTATCGATATTGAGCTCATCCGTGTGCGATTTCAAATATTCCAGTGCCAACATGGCCGATTCCTTCATCACCTCGCCAAGGTTTCCTGTTAGTGTTAAACCACCTTTCCCCTTGCTTTGGCTCGATTCTACAAAAAGAATCTCACCTCCTTGTGCCGTCCAGGCTAAACCGGTAACGACCCCAGGGAATTCATTGCCCTGGTAACTTCCGTGTGAATATTCGAAAACACCCAAATATTCACGAATATCGCCCTCTGTCAATTCAACATTGTAAGAATCTTCAAACGCGATCTTCTTGGCAACACGACGAATGACTTTCGCGATCTTCTTATTCAGCTCACGCACACCCGATTCACGAGTGTAACGATCGACGATCAACTCGATAATCGCCTTCGGGAAGATCAACTGATCAGCTGTCAACCCATGATTTTCGAGTTGTTTTGGGATCAAGTGACGTTTCGCGATCTCAATCTTTTCTTCCAGAATGTACCCATTCACATCAATCAGCTCCAGACGATCTCTCAACGGAGGAGCAATTGTTCCCAATGTGTTTGCTGTTGCAATAAACATCACTTTCGAGAGGTCGTATTCCAGCTCAATGTAATTGTCGTGGAATTCGGTATTTTGTTCCGGATCCAACACTTCCAGCAAAGCAGATGCGGGATCACCATGGAAATCGCTTGAAACTTTATCCAACTCATCCAAAATGAAAACCGGGTTTGAGGACTTCGCCTTTTTAATGTTTTGCAGAATTCGGCCGGGCATCGCGCCGATGTAGGTTTTGCGGTGTCCACGAATCTCAGACTCATCGTGCAAACCACCTAAACTCATGCGAATATATTTGCGGCCCAATGCGCGTGCAATTGATTTTCCGAGCGAGGTTTTACCAACTCCCGGAGGACCATACAGGCACAAAATAGGCGCTTTCAAATCTTTTTTTAACTTCAAAACAGCCAAGTGCTCCAGAATCCGTTCTTTCACTTTTTCGAGGCCAAAGTGCTCTTCGTCTAACACTTTTTCAGCATGTCGCAAATCGAAATTATCCTCGGTATACTCATCCCAAGGCATCTCCAGCAAGGTTTGGCAATAGGTGTACTGTACAGAATATTCGCCGGCGGCAGGATTCAGACGAGACAACTTGTGTACCTCTTTTTCAAAGAAAGCACCAACTTCTTCTGTCCATTTCTTAGCTTTGGCAGCTTCCTTCAGATCATTGATCTCTTGCTCAATCGGATTGCCGCCCAATTCGTTCTGAATCGTTTTTATTTGCTGATTCAACAAATATTCGCGCTGTTGCTGATCGAGCTCCAATTTTACTTTCGACTGGATATCTTTCTTCAGCTCCAACATCTGCACCTCTTTCACCAAATACGAGATGGCCTGAATACCCCTCTCGCGCAAGTCGGCAACCTCTAAAAGGCTTTGCTTTTCGTCCACCTTCAAATCGGTGTTTGAGCAAATGAAATTGATGAGGAACGTTGAATTCTCGATATTCTTTACCGCGAAACTTGCTTCCGGCGGAACGTTTGATGAATATTGCGCGATCTTGATCGACAAGTCCTTCAATGACCCAACAATGGCATTGAACTCTGCTGTGTCGGCATCCGTAGTGGTATCTTCCAACAAATTCACCCGGGCTCTGAAATACGGGAATTCTTCAACGTATTCTGCAACTTCAAACCGGCGTTTCCCCTGAATGATTACCGAAGTTGAACCATCGGGCATTTCCAGAATTTTCAGGATCTGAGCGACTGTACCAACCTTGTAGAGATCCTTTTGTTCCGGATCGTCAACCGCACCGTCAATTTGCGTAACAGTGCCTAACAATTTGTCTGTTCGGTTAACCTCCTGAATCAATTTTAATGATTTCTGGCGACCAACCGTGATCGGGATTACCACCCCCGGAAACAGCACCGTGTTGCGAAGCGGTAAAATTGGCAGCACATCCGGCGCCTTAAAATTCGTCAATTCCTGCTCATCGCCGTCGGCAATAATTGGAATCAATTCACTATCATCGTCGCTTACCCCTGAAAATATCATCGTTTTAGCTACTTGTTCTTTCTTGTTTCCCATTTTAATCCTTTCAAAATAGAACCCGACAAGCTGTCAGGTTTAGACTTCATTTTCGTCCGCCATCTAATTAGGCAATCACTGTGCCACGATAACGAACAATGGTTACAGTTAGAATTTACGATAAGGCGTTGAAATATCAAACACTGCAGTCAGCAAACGCTGATCAACATCTGTCAAAACAGTAGACCGGCGAGCCATCACCTGTGCTGCGGTCCCAAACACCGTCTTCAACTGGTGAACCTTGTAACCATGCGCACCGCCATCGGAAAATGATGGTACAAACTGACGCGGGAACCCGGCTCCGTGGATATTACATCCAACACCAACAACCGTCCCGGTGTTAAACATGGTGTTGATTCCGGCCTTCGAATGATCGCCCATGATGACACCACAAAACTGCTGCCCCGTGCGTATGAATTTGTTGTCCGGATAATTCCAGACTTTTACTTTGTCGTAGGTATTTTTTAAATTCGAGACATTCGATCCTGCGCCCAGATTACACCATTCGCCCAACACTGAATGTCCGAGGAAACCATCGTGTCCCTTGTTGCTGTATCCCAACAAAATTGAATGACTGATCTCGCCCCCAACTTTGCAATAGGGTCCAATGCAAACAGGCCCGTAAATTTTAGAGCCCATGTTCAACACCGCATGCTCTCCCAACGCAAAAGGTCCGCGAATCAAGGATCCTTCCATGATCTCGGAATCCTTTCCGATGTATACCGGGCCAGAGCTCGCATTTATGATTGCAAACTCAACCTTTGCACCTTCCTCAACAAAAATATTTTCGGGAGCAACCACTTGGTTCGTCTGACTCAGAATTGCCGATGCGCGTCCGGCAGTAATAACTTTAAAATCGAGTTTAAACTGTCTTGCGCTCACCTCGTTCAAATCCCAGGCGTAACGAATACTATCCAAATCGCCGTCATATTCTTTCCAATTTACCATGGACTTCAACTCCGGAAAAGCTTTGGCTTCCATTTTAGGCAAGCGCAATGCTACGGGCACACCTTGCCACTTGATCCCTTCAAATGCCGCCAACTCTTTTACCAAAACAGCAAGTTCATCATTGGGGCAAATATGTCCCGAAACAAGGATATTATCTTCCTCCAGCTTCACCGGAAATTTTTCTTTCAGATGTGCTTCCGTTTTAAACGAAAAATCACCGGTCAAGCGATATTGCCATTTTTCGAGAATGGTTAAAATGCCCGTGCGCAGCATAGCGACCGGCCGGGTATAACACAATGGTAGTAAACAGTTACGTTGATCTGTTTCAAACAGAATAATATTCATCTCCGATTTTTTAACCTTCAAAATTAAGATAAAAAAAAAGCTCCGCGAATAGCGAAGCTTCAATTTATCGTCAGAATAATCAATTATTTCTTACGTGCATCCATGTGCTTTTGGTAACGGCTCATGAATTTGTCAACACGACCTGCGGTGTCAACCAATTTCATTTTACCTGTGTAAAATGGATGAGAACTGCTTGAGATCTCCAGCTTAACTACCGGATACTCAACGCCGTCAACTACTTCAGTTTCTTTTGTCTGAATGGTAGACTTAGTCAGGAAAACTGTTCCGTCTGACATATCTTTGAACGCTACCATACGATAACTATCTGGATGTATCTCTTTTTTCATCGCTGATCTTTATTACTACATTATTACAATCGGGCTGCAAATATACTCACAGTTACGTAATTCACAAAGCTTTTTTAACTTTTTTCAGAAACTTTTTCTGCATTGATGATTGGAGCACGCTCAAACGGCTTATTGCGGTCGAATAAATACCGCATGGTGTAATGCGTTTTCATGTGTTTTCCACCAACCGACTCGTACAGAGCAACCACTTTGGGGTTGAAATCACCGGCCCAGCTCAACTCCATTTCCTTGTACCAGTTTTTGCGGTACATCACCGGACGCAGGTGCCAGAAAATTGCCGCATCAACCCCCGAACGCTGGAACTTCGGCACAATACCGATAATCAGGCTCCTGGTACGGGTCATGGTCTTCTTCTTTTTCAACCAAAGGAATTTCAGAATTCCCCAGAAATTCAGCTTGCCTTTCATATTGACCAAAATCTGGTTCAAATCCGGAATCATCACGAATAAAGCAATTGGCTCGTCTTCGTGATAAGCAAACCAGATAAATTCCGGCTCCAGAATTGGCTTGGCTGATTTCAGAAAATCGCGCAAATCGTCTTTGTCCAATGGTTTGAAATGCTCGTGAAAACGCCATGCATTGTCGTAAACACGTGCAAAATCGTCAATATATTTTTCAGTTTTATCCCAGGAAAAATGCTCGAATTTGAACTGCGGCTTTTTAGCCACCCATTCAGCTACCTTCCAGAAACGATCGGGAAGCTCCGGCAAAGTGGTATCCAAATGGTAGCTAAACTGCTGGAAATACATTTGAAAACCATAGGTTTCGAAAAGCTTTTGGTAGTACTTCGGATTGTAGGGCATACCGAAGCCCTGCGGCATAAATCCATCAACCAGCAATCCCCAGTTGACGTAATTCTCGCCAAAATTAACAGGCCCGTCCATGGCTTCCATGCCACGTTCCTTCAACCAGTCTCGGGCTGCATCAAATAACTTGCTGGCAGCCAGCTGATCATCAACACACTCGAAGAAACCGCACCCACCGGTCGGTTGCTCAAATGCGACGGCTTTGTCGTAATTGATAAATGCAGCGATACGTCCCAACAATTTTCCATCGTCGCTTGTCAAAACCCAACGGATGGCCTCTCCGTTTTTAAAGGAAGGATTTTTCGCCGGATTAAAGGTATCTTCAATCATTCCCTCCAAGGGGGGCGCCCAGTTCTTATCTCCTTTGTAGACAAGATGTGGAACTTTGTGAAACTTCTTCCGGCTTACCGCATCATCAACCAAATGTAACTGCATGTTTCAATCTTAATTATAATGTCATTCAACGCACATTCAAAACTTTTCAAATCAAAAGCGAAGCTAGTCCATAATTATCGGTGCCCGCTTAAACTCGTTATTCGGATCGAACATATAACGTAAGGTCAGGTGGGTTTTTTCGTGATTTCCGCCAACAGCTTTAAATATCGAAATCATCTTCGGGTTGAAATCTCCGACCCAACTCAGCTCCATCTCGTTATACCAACTTTTTCTTAGCATCACCTTTCTCAGGTGATAAAAGATAGCAGACTCAATTCCAGATTTCTGGAACTTCGGAATAACGCCCATCACCAATACCCGGCACCGTGTAATCACTTTTCGTTTACGCAACCAAAGCATCTTCAGCAAATTGAATAAATTCAGCTTGCCGCTTGGGATGCGCTTAAACAACTGGTTCAAATCCGGCACCATCATAAAAAAGGCAATCGGCGTTCCTTCGTGGTAAACGAACCAAATAAAGTCTTCCTCCAGCATCATCTTGGATTCGACCAACATCTTGTTGATGTCCTCCGGATCGATGCGTTTGTAGTTATCGTGTTTCACCCAGGCTTGCTCGTAAATAGCAAGAAAATCCTGGATAAATTTTTCTTTTTCAGCAAAGCGAAACTGCTTAAACGAGTAACCCGGTTTCTTCGACATCCACTCAGCGATTTTCCAGAATCGTTCCGGCAAATCGGGACTCGTAATATCCAGCTGATAGCTGTATTGCTCGTAATAAGTCTGAAAACCGTAGTTTTGGAACAGCTTGGCATAGTATGGTAAATTATACTGCATGCCAAAACTCTGTTGCATAAAGCCATCGACCAAAACTCCCCAATTGAAGAAATTCTCGCCAATGTTGATTGGACCGTCCACGGCTTCCATCCCTTTTGTCTTCAGCCAGTCGATTGCCGAATCGAAAAGCAAGTTAGCAGCGTCCTGATCGTCAAAGCACTCGAAAAAGCCAATTCCCCCGGTAGGTTGCTCGAAACTGTACGAATAAGTGTCGGTTACAAAAGCTGAAATTCGCCCAACGACCTGCCCATTTTTTTCAACCAGCCACCGCTTAGCATCCCCGTTTTTCAGGCTGTTATTTTTTCCAGGGTCGAAAATATGCTCCACCATCATTCGAAGCGGCGGGACCCAATTTGAGTCATTTTTATAAATGGTATAAGGCAGCTCGTGAAAAGCGTCAACCGATTTTTTATCGTCTACCGGAATAATCTGCATGAGAGTTTGCTTGTATAAATCCGCCCGAAATTAATACTTCCGTGCGAAAATAAAAAGCAGGGACCGTTGGCCCCTGCCTGAAATATCTTTTTTGAATGATGTCTTTTTGTCTTAATCGCGACGCGAAGCCAGCTTTGCCAGCAAGCGCAAAATCTCGATATACAACCAAATCAAGGTCACCATCAAACCAAACGCTCCATACCATTCCATGATCTTTGGAGCACCTGCTTGCGAACCTCTTTCAATAAAATCGAAGTCAAGGATCAGGTTCAAAGCCGCAATGACCACTACGATCAAGCTGAAGCCGATACTGATGTTGCTATTGCCATACAAGAAGCCCAAATTAGCACCGAACATCCCGGCGATAAAGCTGACAAAATAAACCAGCGCAATACCACCTGTAGCAGCCAGGATTCCCATCTTCAGCTTACCACTGGCGCGCAATTTACCGTTACGGAAAAGCATCAACATGACGAAGAACACACCGAGTGTTAAAGCAACGGCACGCATGACCAAACCGGGATATTGTGCTTCGAAGAAAGCGGAGATCCCACCAAGGAACAAACCTTCAAAAACAGCATAAATCGGTGCAGTTACGTTCGAACTCTGAGGACGAAACGTTGTGATAATCGCTGTGATGAAACCACCGATAGCACCACCGATCATCCACCACTGAATGGCAGAAACGGCAGCCTCCGGGCTTGAATACTCATACATTCCAAAAAATTTGCGCCAGGTAAAAATGGCAGCAAAGAGTACGATCAACAACATGAGACCGGTTTTATTCATCGTTCCGTTGATGGTCATAACACCTGCGTCGGAGCGACTATCCAAACGATTAAAGACAGATTGTCCGAAAACCGGATTGGATGACTTAGATAAATTCATAATTGTATCAATTTTAAATTGCAGTATTGTGTAATAAAAACAATGCCAAACTAACGAGCGACAAGAAAACCTGCCGTTTTTTCACATCAATGGTTTGTTTATTGAGAACATTTTATATCTTCGCCACCGCTTTGGAGAGATGGCAGAGTGGTCGAATGCGGCGGTCTTGAAAACCGTTGATCTTCACGGATCCGGGGGTTCGAATCCCTCTCTCTCCGCATTTTTAGTCTTCCCATTCGGCAAAATCAGCCAACAGTAACGACGCCATATTCCGGGCTTGCTCCTCCTCCATCAGTTTCACTTCTTCCAGAAAATCAATGCATGATTTACGCAATTCAGCACTTCGGTTTGCCATCAAAGTCATTGTGCGATAGAACACTTGCCCGAGCTGCGGATCTTTTGCCAAAGGCGACAACACCGGGAAGAATGTCTCAAACATTTCATCAATCGCTTTTTTGTCGACCATTGCCAGACGGCCAATCAGATGCAAACCGGCATAATGCACCAGGAACTTTTTGCCGCAGCAATATTCCATGGCTTTAACAAATGCATATTTGGAGTGTACAAACAAGTTGGCAACCAACTGCTCGATGATCTCAGCCGTTTCGGTACTTTTTGTCCAATAATCCATCTGCTCCTCTCCCATTTCCTCGGGAACTTCAAGCAAAGTCGCCATGATCATGGTTTCGCGCCAGCCTTTGTTCCAAAGCTTCAACGCCAGCAAATGGTTTTTCTCGTAATTTTTGGCCAACTCGCGCAGGTGAATGATCGATGCGCCCCAGTTAATTTTGTAGTTCAGCCCCATCTTTTTCATTTGGGCTACCGTATCGCCATTCTTCAAAAGGCGAATTTTAACCAGAATTTCGCGGAATAATTTTTCCGTTGCCGGATCGTCTATCAGGATATCCATATCAGTATATTACAAACTCAACGATATAAAACAAGGACAGCAAAAATAGTGAATAAATCAGGTGGCGGGAAATATTCTGATATTTTGTCACCGGGATGTTCAACCGCGATTCGACCAGCATGGCCAGCAATCCCTTTTCGAAAAGATAGGCCAACACGGTCGCAAACGCAACGCCCTGAATTCCGGCAAACTGCACAAACCAAACGCTCAACGTGACATTCACCAAAAGTTCGCCAATGGAAGCCCAGGCAATCAGCGATGTTCGTTTCAAACCAATGAGGATGGTTTGCGGAAACAACATGCGGCTTGTTATCAGCAACAGATAAATATTGAAGACGCTTGCACTTTCGGCAAAGTTCTGGTTAAAAAGAAGTGGGAACAGCATATGGCTCGTCACCAAAAGCAAACCGGACAATGGGAACAAGTAGTGGCTCAAGCGCGTCGATTCCTTTTTTATTTTCTCCAAAACAGTCTCCAAACTGTCAGTCGACGCAAAAGTGGGCAACATGGCATTACTGAACGCATTAGCCAGCAAAAGCACAATCGGGAACTCGCGGGCACCAAAGCGGAAAATTGCGAAAACCGATTCGTCGTATTGCGAGCGCACAATGAAACCATCGACATACTGCGCCGAACCGCTCACCAAGGCCGACAAAATCAAAGGCACCGACACTCCAATGTGTTCTCGCTGGTACGCAGCCGAAAACTTAAGCCGAACATAGCGCAGCAAAATAAACCAAAGGACCAGGTAGCGAAAAATCGCCCAAACAACCAATCCTTTCAAACAGGAACCAATGCCCCAGCCCAACACCGCCGGAGTTAGCACAAGCCCCAACATCAACACGTAGCTCACTGCTCCGTATACCACAATGCGGGCCGACTTCTTTTTCAGCAGGAAATAATACTCCGTCAACCCGGCCGGGACAGTACAAAAAAGATAAATCGCCAGCATCCAGCGAACGGAGAATCCATCGCCAACCGCCTGTTGCGGAAACCACATCTCGGCCAAAAAGAAAATAACCAGCGAACTCAGCAAGGTAAGCACACTGATCAGCAGGAAGGCATTGAAAAAGCGAACATCATCGCTGTCGGTTTCACGGTAGAGCGGCAAAAGACCGCGAATCAGGCCGGTGAGCCAAAAGAAACTGACGCTGCCCGCCAGGAACATAAATTGTTCGTAAGCGCCAATCGCTTCCATACCAAGAGAGCTTTTGGCCATAAAAACACCAATCAAAATCATGGTGGCATATCGCATCAGCTGAAAAGCCTGCAGCGAATACACAGTCGTCAACTTCAGTTTCATAAATCAAAACTACGCTTTCGGTAGATTCCCTCCAACGGGATTCTGCCCGGCACTCTTGCATTTAACTTTAAAAGCCGAAAGCTCCTGCTTCCGACCTACGAATAAAATTCTTCGCGATTGGAACGATTCACCCCTGCATGATGTTCATTTGTTCTGCAAATGATTCGATATGCATCTACTAAAACCTTTAATTTTAAGCGACAGTGAAGCCCCAAAAGTCCGGTATTATCGTTCTCGTGTACCGCGATTCTTGAAATTTCGTCGGGTTTAACGCCGGAGATTATTGTAAATTTGTTAGAAACACAAACGAAATTTCATTTTGACTAGCTACAAAATACTACTGACTTCGACGCTGGTTTTGCTGATTAGCACAACGCTGCCAGCACAAAGTAAATTATCCACCTTTTTCGCTAAACGGGAAGCGCAAAAGCAACAAGCGTTCGACGAAGGCAAGCCCTGGCTGTCACCGATTATTGCTCCGGCATACACTGCCGATGCGGGTTTTCTGGTTTCGGGCGGGATGCTCTATTCCTTCAGGCTAAACAAAAACGACAGTATTTCGCAACGTTCTAGTTTGCCGGCAACCATCTTTTACAGCTCGAAAGGAAATTTTGGCATTCGGGCTTTTTTGAAGACATTTTGGCTGGAAGATAAATTGCGGATCAATACCGAACTGACCATTCGCGACAAAGACAACAACTACTACGGTAAAGGCTTCGACCAGATTGATAACAACTACCAGTCGGACAGCACGACATTATACCACGAAACGAACTCGAGCGTGCACATCGAGCTAATTTATAAAATCAAACCTTCCGTTTTTGTAGGGTTACTCATCAACCCCGCTTACGTGAACACCAAAAATTTCGCACCGCTGATTGAAAGCGATCCCTATAAATCGCAGTTCGACGACAGCTACTTCCTGAGCGGGATTGGCGCACAATTAACCTACGACAGCCGCGACCTGGTTGTGAACGCCTGGCGTGGCATGTATTTCAACCTGGCAACCTCCTTTTATGATGGGCTTTGGGGCAGCGAGTACGAGTTCCGCGAACTTCAATTCGACTCGCGTTATTACCGAACCATCAGCCGACCGGGCAATGTGCTGGCTTTTCGATTCTACACGCGCGCCACTTACGGCGATGTTCCAATCACGGAGCTATCCGATTTCTCGGGAGGCAAGAACCTTCGCGGATACCTGATGGGCCACTATCGCGATAAAACAACAGCATTTATGGTTACCGAATGGCGCCGGATGTTTCTAAAAAGCAACGGAAAACTCAGTAAAAGCGGGATGGTTCTCTGGCTAGGCTCCGGCAGTATTGGGGACAATGTCGCCGACTTAACCAAGTGGGTTCCCAATGGCGGTGTTGGTTACCGGTTCGAACTACAACCGCGCATGAACGTGTGTATCGACTTCGGAATGGGAAAAGACTCGCAAGGAGTTTACTTCAACTTTAACGAAGCTTTCTAGGGGGTTCCTGAAAAAGAAAGATCCGATGTGAATGATTTTCGTTCAGAATAACCTCAATAAAACTCACACACATCGGACTTCCCGCAATTAACTGTGTTATATCTTAATCCCATTCCCAGCCGATGCTGGTCTGGAACACGTAATCACCTTTATCGACATTATCAACTTGCGGCTTTGAATCGAAGTTGTGCACAAAGCTGGCTTTAATGTAAAAATCGAGCGGCAAATCCCACTTGGCCGAAACATCTGTATTGATCCGCCAGCGCCCTTTGTTTGAAAAGCTCGGATAAGCGGTTGACTTCAAGCGAAACGAGAAGTCCCCTGTATCATAAGCATCAAACTCAAAGCCCATTAAGCCTTCAAAGCTATTCTTCGAAATATTATCCGGCGATCCGTATTGTTCGTGGGCATTGGCCAAACCCAAACCACCTTGCAAATACATACCGTTCTCGCGAATAAAATAGTAACCAACCCCCAATTTAGAGGTAGTCCGGAGGTCGAGGTTTTGCTCACTACTCGACAGAAATTCCATACCGGCAAAAGCATAGGCATTACCATAAATATCGCGGTTAAAATCGATGTTCGCTTCGTCACGCTTGGTTGTTCCAACCTCGTCCTGCCTTGTTGCAACATTGTTGAAGCCCGCCGAAAGTTTCCAATTATCCTCCGTGTATTTCACCTGCCCGGTCATCGAGAACTGAGACAAATTATTTGCCTTGGTGTATGAATAACCCGCGTCTAGCGAAATATACACCTTATCCCAAAACTTATCATTCGTGGTGTTAATCTTGACCACATCATGCAAATCCACCGACATATCGATGTCATCGCCCGTGATTTTCACTTTCTGGTCACTGGCATCATACCTCATCCGCCCGGTGTATTTTTTACCTCCGGTAACATAAATCACCAACGGTTCGGCCGAAACCAAACCTTTCACTTCATTCCAATCAACCTGGAATTCCGAGTCTGCATAATCAGTATCAAACGACAGTACATTCCTGGAGAGTGACTTAATTTCCCCGATAATGACATCACCTGTCGACGAGATTAATGTGTCCTGCTGTGCCGACACAAAAATGGTTGAGCAACCGAATAAAAAAAGAAAGATAATTTTTTTCACCATCGCAATTTTCTTTAAAGTCCTATAAATATGATTGTCTGCTTGGACAGTTTCGGCATTTGCGAAGAAATGCGAGGGATGAGCTGCCAAGTCTAAAATAGTAGCGAACGCGCGAGGGGTTTGTGACTTAAACCGTTCGACATGCTACAAAATGAATCGCAATACAAATTACAACCTTAAAAATTTATAGTCAACAAGAAAACGAATGGTTAACAAATAAATAGGATGAATTCTCCCTATTTTATCCATCCAGCGGTAGTATCCCGAATGGTTTTGATACGGAGAAATCCTATTTTTTAAAAATGAAGTAGACTGCCAGCACCAGGAAAACAAAACCAACAAGGTGATTCCAGCGGAAACTTTCGGTGCGAAACAGCAGCAAGGTGAAAATTGAGAAAACAATCAGGGTGATGACTTCCTGCAACACCTTTAATTCGATCAGCGAAAACGGGCCGCCGTGCTCCTTGAAGCCAATTCGGTTGGCCGGAACCTGGAAGAAGTACTCAAACAATGCAATTCCCCAACTGATCAACACGATGGAAACCAGTCCCATCTTGTTGAACCATTTCAATTCGACAAACTTCAGGTGCCCGTACCAGGCAAAGGTCATGAAGGTATTCGACAACACCAGCAACCCCACAGTCATTAAAGCTTTCATCTTCGATAAAATTAGCAGGCGAAATTATCGAATTTCTTCATCCGCGAATTCGCCATGACTAACTTATTTTGAACAATTTAAAACGCTACCAAAAACGTCAATCAAAAAAATTTCAGATTTTTTTGCCTCGAAATGCGAAATAATTAAAAAAGCTATTATTTTTGCCGCTCCTAATTCAAGGGAAATAATGCTGGCCCGTTCGTCTAGCGGTTAGGACGCCAGGTTTTCATCCTGGTAGCAGGGGTTCGATTCCCCTACGGGCTACAAAAAAAGAAGGATCAATTTGATTCTTCTTTTTTGTTTCTAGGCGCTCCCATCCTGACAAACAGCAATCACCTCAACACAAAATAAAAGTCCGGCCAACTAAATGACCGGACTCTCGGGTATTGGGAAGAAGAACCAGATCGAAATCTAATCCTCAGAATTTACAACTGGAATTTGCGACAGTAACTGAATATTTTGCACATCGCTGTAATCGTACAGGTAAAAGCCACCGTCGCCAATCGCAAACAAGTAGTTACCAACCGGAATCACATCTACCGCCTGGATATCGCTGAAATGAGCCAACTGGTTGCTACTAATCGTTAGCGGATCAGCCGCGTTATATACTTTCAGCCCATCGTCGCCATCGCAGATAAACAACAGCTCATCATCGATTCCAAGCCCATGCGGGTTGTACATCGGGTAGCTGGCTAACGAGGTGAGGCTGCTGTAATCCGAACTCATTTGGATCACATCCAGCCGATTCACTGTTCGACCACAATCGTTTCCATCGCGCAAAGTCACATAAGCCAAATCATCCTGCACAACCACCGGATCGCAACTTCGAATGTGCGTGTACTGATTTAGATACGATGGCCGAGAAGGGACTTCCAGACTAAAAACCAACATGCCGCTCGTTGTTCCCAGAAACAGGTGAGCATCATAAATAAACATCGTTTCAATGCCCCAACCAGCTTGCTGTTCGTCCATTTTCGCCGGGTTCTCCAGATCATCAATTTTAAAGGTGTAAAGCGTGTAGTCGTTCACGGTGTACAGGTAGTTGTCGTAAAGGCCAAAGCGCGCCATTGATCCGCCAACCCCAAAAGTACTACCGCTGCTTCCACCCACTCCCTGGCTTACGCCGGCATCAGCATTTGAATACTCCATAACGACGTCGTAGTAATAGATGGGATAATCGACCTGTTCAATGCGCTCGCGCATTTCCTTCAACTCGTAACCGACCACAACACCTTTTTCCTCATCAATGTCGGCCAACCGGTATTCGGTATCATATTCCGGAATCGTGTATGGAAAAATATCTTCAACACGACCAACCTCCTGCATGTTATTGAGGTCGGAAACATCGATAGCTACCAAGTCCACGTAACTGTCCGCATACAATACATTCTCCTTGATGGCGATATCTACATTTCCGGGAATGCTGATAAAAGCCACCTCTGATGGACTCGAGGGGTTGCTCACGTCAATCACATGAACACCGTCCATCAATTCGTTGATGAAAATATAATTGTCTTTGAAATAGATTTTTCCGGGATGGACAATATCCCGGGCACTTTCGGTAGTTACCGCCGAACGCAAATCCTCGTAACTCATGTACACCGGCGAGTTGGCCGTGTAAGTTTCATAAATTTTATCCTCGCAGCTGTTTAGCGCAAACAAGCCAAACAAAACAAAAATAGCTGTATATGCAGTTTTCATTGTTTTCCGATTTTAATTAAACAGAATGCCCAGTTTGATTGAAAGGCGATTGTAATTTGTTTCGAGCTCGTAGTTATCATCGCCCTTAAACGTTACCTGGCTGTACCGGTAACCGAAAGCGAGCGAGAACCCCAAATGCTCGTTTACAAAGCTGATGATCCCAATAGACGGGTTCAGCATAAGACCGCCCTTGTTTTCGAGCGTTTGCGTATAATATGGATAATAGTCCCAGTAATAAATCCCGCCCTGTTGCCTGTTCTCGTGGCCATCGAGCGGCACCATGTAACCCGCTTTCATGCAGAGAAACGGGGTAACTCCAGAATTCCGGAAATGATATTCCAGGTTGCCGAATACTGGCAGGTAGGATTCTTCCAACAAATCGACACCGACTCCGGCACCGGCATACAAGTCGTTTACCAGTTTGAAATTTGCCGAGAAATCAGCGGAAAAAGGCGATTGTTTCACATTATCGGAATTTCCCACCAGAACGCCCATTGAACAGTGCGCAAACCAATTGGGTGAGTATTCCGAATTAGCGATCGGCAAAGGCTTTGTTGCAATTGTATCGATATCCGAACGATTGAAAACCCAGGTACTTCGGGACGTTTGCACCAACATTTTTTCATCGTCGACCTCAACCAAGCGGCCTTTGATTACCGAACCGTTTTTGAGGTACACCACATCCTTTTTAACTTTCTGCGCGGATGAAATCCCAACAAAAAGCAGGGCGACCATTAACAAGGTTAGTCTTTTCATAGTATGTAAAAGTTTCGGGGGTTATGTTTACGAATAAGATGGACGTACCTGTTCATGGTTGCGTGGAAAATACACTTTTTATGAAAAGAAAATTCAAAATGTCGCAGATCTGCGAACGACAAATAGCAGAATCGAACCCGCTCGAGTCTGCCGTGCCAAACAATTGAACAGGGAAACTGTTAAAAGCAGTATTGAAAATTATCAGCATGAAACTATCGGAAGTAAAAGCAGCATTACAACAAATCAAGACGATTGCCTTTCAATTGCCTAATGGCGAATATGTGCCCGGCCACTTTCACGTGACCGAAGTTGGGCAAATTACCAAACGCTTTATTGATTGTGGCGGAACGGTGCGCAACGAGCAAGTAGTCAACTTCCAGCTCTGGAATGCCAATGATTATGATCACCGGTTACATCCGGAAAAGCTTTTGAAAATTATTGAATTGTCAGAAAAGACATTAAATATTGAGGACTCGGAGATCGAAGTTGAATACCAGGGACAAACAATTCAAAAATTCGGTTTGGAGTTCGATGGAACCAACTTTTTGCTGAGCTCGAAACAGACCGATTGCCTGGCCAAAGATAAATGCGGCATCCCGGCTGCTGAGTCGCAGGTCGGTTTTACCTATGCACCACTCAATTCGCGCTGTACGCCGGGTAGCAGTTGTTGTTAACACATTTCACCGGGTGATTTACTTATCCCCGGTGAAGAAACGGACACTGCAAAAAAAAGGCCATCCAACGAACTGGACAGCCTGTAAAACTATTTGGTCTTTTTCCCCTTGAAAAATCGAAAACTAACATCCACCGGCTGCAGCGGCAGTCTTTTTACGACGAACCACCTCAACCGCTTTCTTTTCGTTCGATGTATTGACGACTGCTCCATCCTGCGGCGCAGCCATTTCAGCATAGTTAAACTGAGCAACTCCTTTTAGGAGCGTTGAATCATTTTGGGTTGCAAGCAAATCATTTTTATGCGCTTTGTAATATTGATAGCCGCCTACTAATACTTTCACATTATCGAAGCCAACCTGGCGGAACAACATAACCGGGCCATTGGCCTGTAATTGATCTTCGCCATAAAGTACCACCGTTGCTCCCATCCCTTTCAGTGTTTCAAGACGCTCAATACTTTCCTCGCGAGCCAGGTTCTGTGCCGACAGGTTTTCTGCACCGGGGATATGTCCCTGGCCAAACACAAAGTTGTCGCGAATATCAAACAACACCACACCACTGCTTTCCTTCGACAGTACAGCATTCAACTGCCAGGGATAAAAGCAGCAACCGTCCGATTGAGTCTCGGCAACACTTTGTTTCATGTCCAGCTGGTATGTCAGCAAAGGCTTTCGCATAGTGACAAAACCAATGATGATGATGACGACAAACAACGTTAAAACGATGCTGGTACGCCATGGATTTAATTCGTGTATATGCATGATTTTGGTTTTATTCGATTAAACATTAGCAACCTCCGGCGGCAACGGAAGTCTTTTTACGACGTTGCACCTCAACTTTAACCTTGGCTCCCTCGGGCGCTTCTGCTTGCGCTCCTGTAAAGTATTGCTGCGCTCCTTTGCGGAAGGTGTAGGTCTCGAAAGCCAGGCTCGGTTCGTTTTCACCCGGCTCCTGCGGATCAATAATCGTTTGCATCCAACAATTCAACCCACCCCGCATCACATAAGTACTTTTATAGCCCAGTCGTTTAGTCAGCACCCAAGCCTGGTCAGCAGCGATATCGTCGTTCGACACGAACACAACCCGTGTTCCGGGAATACCGAAATAGCTGAGGTTCGAAGGATTGATCAAACTATCGAGTGGAATATTGACTGCTTTGGGTAAAGCAAACTTTTCAAATTCGGCTGCTGACCGCACATCTACGATTTCCAGCGACGGGTCACCGTGAATCATCATTTCGGCCACTTGGTCTGTCGTTACGTAGCGGGTTGGCTGAACCATTTCAACCAACAATTGCTGCGGTTCAATTTGTTTCAACTTAGGTTCGTTGTTGACCAAAACCGTTCCGACGGCCAGCACCAACATCAGTATGGTGAGATAGATATAATTTCGGTTCATGTGCTAAAATTTATATTCGGACCTATTTTTGCGAACACGCTTTTCAATCAAACTCGTTCCCCAGAACGCAGCCAGCGCCACCACCGTGAAAGCCATAGCTACCCACGATGCAGGAATACCAAATGCATCCGTGATGGTCACGTTTCCCAAGTCGCCACTATTGTAAAAATCACCAAACAACGGGTAAGCTTCCGTGAAGACAAAAATACCCAGGTAAAGGCCGATGGTGAATACAATACCGTCGAGCTTACCAATAGCCACTGCGGTGAAACTGGTTCCCGGACAGAAACCGCCCATAATGAAACCAATTCCCATGATGACACCACCGACAATCATCGGTATCAGGTAAGTTGGGAGGATGAATATTTTGGAGAGGTCGAGCCAACCGAAATAACTGAAGTACAGCAAACCAACCATGGCGACGATCAGCGCAGTGAAGAACACACGCAAAACCACAAAGTTGTAGCCATAAAAAACGCCGACGATGTTTCGTGAGGAAGAGAAACCGGAAGCTTCGAGAATAAAGCCGAAGGCGATCCCCAAAATCAGGGCAATGACGAAGTCCCAGCCAGTTCCGATTATACCGTTAGGAATTAATGGACACATATTTTAATTTTTTAATGATTAATGTTGAATGATTATTGACTGTCTGCATTTGACCAGTTCGTTCAATAACGATTAATCAATAATCAATAATAATTTTCAAATCCACAGTTTGCGGAAGAAATAAGCAGCTGCATAGCCGGTGCCGAAAATGGCAAACATAACAACCGCTCCCCCCAGAGCGAATGTTGCCGTACCACTCAGGGCAGCACCACTGGTGCACCCCCGGCCAAACTGGCTGCCAATTCCAAACAGCATACCTCCGATCAATGCGAAAATCAGACGGGTTTTGCTCGTAATTTTCGGACTGTGCTCTGTGCGCAATTTCTTTACGCGGCCAAATACAATTCCGGAAAGCAAACCACCCAGGAAAATCCCCAGCGTTTCGAATACCAGCCAAGTGTACATCGGCGAGTGATCGTCGCTGATAAACTTATTCATGTAAGCATTCGACTTGGCCTGCTCCGGCGTAAAAACATGCGCCGTTGTTACAACAGTACTTTTGATTGCGCCACTGGCCCCCAGTCCACGCCCCGTTATCAGAACTGTAACCAGCACCAGCAGTCCCAGCAATACACCGCCCAGGTAGGGATTGATGTATTTGGGTTCGCTATTTTTTGAATGATGTTTATTCATAGTCGGTCTTCTTTTGAATGGTTAGTATAAATAGCGGGTGATTTGTCCGGCCTCAACCATAATGAAACGGAACATTAAACCACCGAACAGGATGAGCACAGCCGGCAACCACTTCGGAACATGGAAACCCAATAACTCCAGGGTTTCGAGAACCGCCGGAAAAACAAGCCCCAGCATTACCACAAACACCCAGAAAGTAACGGTAAATGGTCCGCCCAGGAATAGGTGAGCTGCTTCAATCGCTGTTTGCGATCCGGCCAGGAATCCCATAAACAGGTGTACGATCAGGAACAGCTCGATCACAATAAAAATGAGGTCGATCTGACTCAGACGTTTCCGCTCCTTCGGATCCTTGCTCAGCAAAATGGTCGCCGCCAAGCCGGTTGAGAAACCGGAAACCAGGAACAGCGGCCCGAGAATCGAAGTATTCCACAGCGGACGAGCGTTGAATGCGGATAACAGAATACCGGTGTAAACCCCAAGGATGACCGCATAAACCATCATCACCCAGGCAATCCCAACCCGATTTTTAATCACCCATGCTTCAGCTTTGTTCAGGAAATCAAATTTCCAATCCCACCAGGGGAACATTTCTTTCATGTAACTGGCCACCCAAATCAGGGATATCGGTGTAATAATCATCAACGTCCAGGCACCCCACGACATCGGAGAATCTAAACGAACAGTGGTGTACAATTGCCAGAAAAAGAGTTTGTGTTTCAGATCCCAGAACAAAGCGCCAAGGCCAAGAACCAATGCGATTGGAGCTAAAAGAGGAGCCCATTTCACAGTAGCCTGCATTTTATCAGCTTTGCCACGCACTGTATAAAAACCGGCAAAGAACAAAATCCCCGCAGCCAAACCGCCCAAGAAAAGATAAAGCGGAATTTGCCAATGCCATATATTCAGGTACGGATCAATATTGGGAATATCGCGTCCGCTGACAAATAATTCTTCTTTCATAGGTATTTCGTTTTAGCTGTTAGGTTAGAAAATACAATTGAGGTTTTGTTCCGGCTTCGGGCGCCAGTACTTTCCACTTGCGGTCCTTCAAAGCCAGCGAAACATCACTGTTCGGATCGTCGAGATCGCCGAAGTACAAACAATGCGTTGGACACACGTCAACACATGCCGGGTTCTGTCCCTTTTCCACACGGTGAATGCAGAACGTACATTTATCCACATAGCCTTCCGGATGCGGGTAACGTGCATCATACGGACACGACTGAATACAGGCACCACAACCGATACATTTATGATGCGTTACCAACACGATTCCACCTTCTGCTTTGTGGCTGGCCCCGGTTGGGCAGCAGCGCACACAAGGTGAATTATCGCAATGGTTGCAGCGTTCCGACCGGAACTCGAGGCTGAGGCTCGGATAGGTTCCGTCAACGCTCTCCACAATCCAGTCGCGGCAGTAGCCGTGCGGTACATTATTTTCAGTTTGACAGGCTACGACACAATCGCCGCAGCCGACACACTTCTTGGTGTCTATCGCCATCGCATATCTCATGCTTTATCCTCCTTTACTTCAGTTGCAGGATTGTCTTTCAGGAATGTTATAAAGTTTCCGCGCATACCGGTTCCTCCCATAATGGGGTCAACGGCAATGTTGGTAATCAACTCTTCATCACTGGCTCCACGACCATATGCGCGCGACAGTTTTTTATCGGAATGCCCGAAACCATGCACCATGTAAACCGAATCCCAACGGATTCGTTCCGTCACCCGGACTTTCACCGGGAAACTGGTAACGGCACCATCCTGATTTTTCAACCAAACTTCCTGGTCCTTTTTCAAGGCCCACAGGTCGGCGACTTTCGGGTTCACCCAAACTGCATTTTCACTCATCAAATCCCACAGGTTGGGGTTGTTAGAGGTACGGCTAAAGGTGTGCATCGGCGCACGTCCATAAATCAGGCGGTAGAAATTTTGCGGTGGTTCCGGATGCGCTTTGTAAACCGGCATGGCCTCAAATCCTTCATCGGCAAAATCAACCGAGTACAATTCGACCTTACCGGTACTTGTATTGAATTTGAATTCTTCACCGTCGCCCAGGTACAAGGGGCCACTTTTGCGCGGATATTCCTTCACGCCTATTTTCTTCATTTCTTCGAGCGAGGTGCCCAGCTGTTTCAACTGCCAGTCGACCACTTCCGAGAAATCATCGTAGTTGAAATAGTCATGCAAGCCCAGGCGTTCGCCAATTTGCTTGGCAATCCACCAACCCGGTTTCGAATCGTATTTAGGCTCTGCAGCCGGTACGTGCACCGCAATATTCGGCACGCGGTTCGGTGACGAGCGAATAAAATCGTAGCGTTCCAGATAAGTCGCTTCCGGAAGAATCACATCAGCATAACCGGTAATTTCCATCGGCATCGTATCCATTACAGCAATGAATTCAACGGCCTCTGCAGCTTCCTTGAACAGTTTTTTGTCCGGCATCGCCAACGGCAGGTTTGTTCCACCCACGAACCAGGCTTTTACCTGGTGTTTATAATTCAAACGGGGCACCGACGCTTTCAGCAGCTCGGTTGTAATTCCCATTGTTGCCAACGGGTATTTGCCTTCGTTGATATCTTTCCATGTCCATTCGGGTTCAGGGTAATGTGGCTGCGGGTATTTCGGAACACTCACTCCTTCAGGGATGTATAAACCGCCGCGTTTCCCCCAGGCACCAAGCAGCGCCGTCAAAATAGCCATGGCACGTTCGCGCTGGGTGTCGTCGCCATACCAAACCACATGGCGTCCCGGGTGGATCACAACTGCCGGGGCAGCACCTGCCATCGCACGCGCTGTTTTCCGGATCACATCCGGTTTAATATCCGTAATTCCGTAGGCCCACTCAGGCGTCATGTTTTTCACATGTTCCTTCAGGTGATCCAAACCGAATGTGTATTGATCGACAAATGCTTTGTTGTATAGATTTTCGTAAATCAGCACATGAATCCAGGCCATCAGCAAGGCAATGTCCGTTGCCGGCTTGATGGGCAACCAATGCGTTGAGTGTGCAGCAGCTGTCGAGAAACGTGGATCAACGGTAATGATCGTCGCTCCGTTATCGATGGCTTGCGACATTTCCTGAACCTGCGAGTTATGCATGTTTTCTCCCAGGTGAGAGCCAATCAGCACCAAACACCCGGTGTCGCGAATATCGGTACACTCGGGAGAGCCGATGTAAGCACCAAAAGTGGCAAAATAGGCTGAAGAACGAGGGCCGCGACAATTGGCAAAGGCCGGTTCAGCATTTGATTCAGAACCATAAGCCCGCATAAGGTGTTCGAGGTGCCCACCGGGGTTTCCATGATTAAACAAGCCGAAAGCTTCCGGACCATATTTCTCTTTCACTTCCTTCATTTTGGAAGCAACCAAATCCAGTGCTTCTTCCCAAGAAGCTTCCCTGAATTCCTGCGAACCATCGGCTTTCTTTTCCCGGATCAGCGGTGTTTTCAACCGGTCCTCATCGTAATACATACCTACACCGCCAGTTCCCCGGGGGCAAAGGCGTCCGTTACAATGCGGATCATTTTGGTTACCAACGATTTTTCGGATCCGGCCCTGCTTGTCAACATAAGCCCAGGCGCCACATTTCCAAAAACAAACTTCGCAGTAAGTCGCATAGGGGGTCAGATCTTCATCACTGACAGGTCCTTCTATTTTGGGTTCGAACCATTTGAACTTTTTGGCCCCGAAGGCACTCAATCCCAAAACTGTTGCTCCGGTACCGACTGCTGAAATCTTGATAAAATCCCTTCTGGTTTTCATGCGCGATTAATTTCAATCAGTTTAGTTAATTATTGATTTGCAAAGCTGCAGTTGGAATCGATAATAGTCATTATACTTTATCCAAAAGTTAGGCTATACAAATATTTATACGTTTAGATATGATGACAAATATAGAAGTAAAATTGGAACAGCCTACGACTAAAATCTAATTTGAAAACATTAAAAATAACAACCGGAAACCTTCGGATTTTAAGGTATTTTTATCCAATTAACCAAGAGGACTACATGCATATAAACTACTCTATTACTACATATTAGATTAACACAAACAAGAATAATCTGTAAAAATCTGCTCCAATATCCATCTGCTAATATTTCGGATACTCAAATCCTATTTAAAGTAATTCCAAATAAACTTTTGGTCATATGCAAATTAACAAAACAATGCTTCTTTTTCAATGTGTTATAGAATAGCCTCCAACCGGGAACCATTACATCTAACATTACAGATATTTTCATTTATCATTTTACTACTTTTGAATCTCAAAATGAAGGATGATGAGAGTGAACCGACGAACATTTCTAAACCAGGGCATGACGATCACGATCGGACTGTTTGTTGCACTGTGGAATAAAATCACCCTCAACCAGATCAAGCTCGGAAAACAGCGCAAGCACATTTTTCCTTTCGATAAAAACAAGTCCATCACTTTCATCGATGATTTTATCATTATTAATCGCGATAATCAAACTCAGGTTTTTCGGGCGCACTGCACCCATCTGGGGTGTAAAATCAACCAGGCAACGACTGACAAACTGGTCTGTCCCTGCCATGGGTCGGAATACGATTTGAACGGTCAGGTGCTGAAGGGACCTGCCTATAAGAATCTGAATATCATGAAATCGAGCATTTCTGAAGATGGCTCACAAATTGAAATTGAAGCGTAGGATGGCCGGTAAAAAACATAAAACAACCTTTGGAACAGTCGCTTTGAGCCTGTTTTGGCTTATCCTGCTCTCAGGCGTTTTACTGGCTGTCCCGTTCGATGTGGACTCGCCCTATTTAAGCGTGAGCGGAATGATGGTTGGCAATCCATGGGCTTCCTTCATCCGGAACCTGCATTACTGGAGCTCACAGTTCTTTCTTATTTGCAGTTTGCTTCATATGTACGATCATTTTCACAACAAAGAACGAATTGGCTTGAAGCCAGGCATGGCATTGCGGCTGAGCGTCGGCGTACTCATCATTTTCCTGGCCATGCTGACCGGTTTTTTGCTGAAAGGTGATGCAGATAGCCTGCAGGCCCGACAGATTCTGGAAACACTTGCTCAACGCATCCCCATTATCGGCGAATCGCTGGCCTTTTCGCTACTGGGCAAACCGGATAGTTTCCAATTAATTTATGTCCATCATATTGCCACTTTTACGATTTTCATCGCCATCATTATGGTGGAACACAGCCGTCGATTTTGGCCATCAGCATTGGAATTTCTCATGACTTCTGTCGGAACACTTCTGGCGAGCTACCTTTTCAGCGCCCCCTTGCACGACAACCTGAATCCAACCGTGAAAGGGCCTTGGTACTTTGTCGGGTTCCAGGAAATCCTGCACTGGTTCAGTCGTCCGGAGTGGACTTTATTGATTCTTTTGGCACTGCTGGCGTTGGTCTACTTTGTCAATACTTACAACGGGAAACTTGTACTGGTTAGTAAACGAAGTTTGCTTGTTTTTACGACGTTCTACTTCGTGCTTACCATCATTGGCCTTTTCTTCCGCGGCGAGCATTGGAGCTGGACTTATCCAGGCGCTCCAAGCTACAACTATAGTGTGTTGCACAATTTCAAGTCGCCAATGGTGAAGTTTTCGCCTGAATTCGGAGCGGATGCAGCCAACAACTCGCCAACTGTTTTGGGGCGAAAAGAAAGTTGCCTGGCCTGCCACAACCAGCCACACGGTTTTGTTGATGCGCATAAACCCGACGTTATCGGCTGTTTTTCATGCCACGGAGGCGATCCGTTTGCAACCGGCAAGCAGCAGTCGCACCGCAACATGATTTTGATTCCCGGAAATCTTGCCACAGCATCGCAGTCCTGCGGCACCATGCAGTGCCACCCCAATATTGTTGAACGCGTTCCGACCGGTTTGATGTCGACCCTCAGCGGAATGATCAGCGTTGATCGATTCGTTTTTAATGAGCAGGACAATCCAGATCAACTGACCGATGTGCATCAACTGGGCAATTCCGCTGCCGACGAGCATCTAAAAAACCTGTGCGTCCGATGTCATCTTGGAAATCCCAAAACCGAGATTGGTCCAATTACAGAAATGAGCCGCGGCGGAGGATGTCTGGCCTGTCACCTTAATTACAGCCAAGAAGCCAAGGATGAAATAGCAGATAGTTCCCTTGAAGTCCGAAAGTTTCACCCGGCAGTGAGTTTGCAGGTAACGAACAACCATTGTTTTGGATGCCACAGCCGCTCAGGTCGAATTTCGACCAATTACGAAGGATGGCACGAGACCACACTGGAAGCCAGCCAAATGACGAACGATTCCAACTACCGATTGGTGGAGGAAAGCCGCGTCTTTACGAAAGAGCCCGAAGATGTCCACCACAAAGCCGGTATGGAATGTATCGATTGTCATCATTCGTACGAGCTGATGGGCGACGGTAAACATTATGCCCACGAGGAAGATCAGCAAGATGTGCAATGCAGCGATTGTCATTTTTCGGGAAAAGCCAACACGCTTGCAGCAACCGATCTGGATAACGAATCAGCACTCATAGCCGCTCTGCGCTTCGGGAATATCAATAACCGGATGATCTTAAAAACTGCCAAACACCAGCATGCACTGATCAACACTTCTGTAGAAAACGACTCTGTGTTCCTATACGGAAAGAACACAGGCAAAAAAATGCCGGTGAAAGCGCCGGCGGCGGTTTGTACCCGAAACAACGCCCACCAAAACCTGGCCTGCTCCAGCTGCCACAGCTCGTGGGCACCAAGCTGTGTTGGCTGCCACAACAGCTACGATCCGAACGAACCGGGCTACGACATGACGCGCAACGAAGAAAAACGAGGTAGCTGGGTTGAATACATTGGAACCTACACCGCCAAAGAACCAGCTTTGGGCGTTCGCGTTTCGGATGAAAAAACAGAAGTTATTCCGGTAACACCCGGCATGGTGCTCACCATAGACAAGAAATCGTACCCGAACTCAAAAGGCGACTCCGTAATTTTTCACCGACTGTTTGCTCCCACCGCACCGCATACAACTTCTGCAAAAGGGAGAGATTGCAAAAGCTGCCACAATAACCCGGTTGCCCTGGGATTTGGCGAGGGCGAATTAACCTACAAAATAGAAAACGGAAAAGGCCAGTGGGTATTCAATGCTACTTATGAAGATGATCCGAACGACGGGCTTCCGGCAGACGCGTGGACCGGATTTCTGCAAACCCGGGAAGGAACGGTTTCAACCCGAACAAACGTCAAACCGTTCAATGTAAAACAACAGCAAGAGATACTGATCGTGGGTGCTTGCCTCAATTGTCATGATGAAAATTCGGGAGTGATGAAAAGAAGTCTGGAAAATTTCGAGGAATTACTGCAACAACGGAGCAGTCAATGTATCCTTCCGAATTGGCCCCAACCTTAGAACTTGTTCAGTTCTTCCATGCTATTCATATTATCGAAAAGGCGTGGATATTTTGCCACCAAATGGTCAACTTCCAGCAAATTCAATTTCGAAGAATGAATAACCTGCTGCAGTTTATAATTCCGCTCAATCAACTGCGTTTCAAAAAATGAAGCCATTTCTTTCCTGTAGACAGCAATCAGCGGCTCGACTCCACATTTATGAGTGGGAACAACGGCGTTGAAACCGCTTGTATTGGCCAGCAACAACTCGATCAACTCGGGCTGCACAAACGGAACATCGCAACTGATAACAATATTGTGATCGAAATTGGTCTCCGCAAGCGCAGCGTGCAAACCGCCAATCGGCCCACATTTTTGATACACATCAGCAACCGTGCGCAATCCCAGTTTTTCATGTGCGCGAATATTGGTGCTGATAATTATTTCGGAGCAAAAAGGTTTCAATAAATCGATCGCATAATCAATGAGGCGTTTCCCTTCAAAAGTCACGAGCGCTTTATCGGTTCCCATGCGAGAACTCATACCACCGGCCATAATTATCCCGCCAATTTCTTCCTTCATCAGATTGCTGATTTTTGTTTTACCCGAAGTTCGGAAAATTCGACCAAACACGAAAAGAAAAATTTCCGTTTGCAGCCCGTTACCTCTAATCCATTCTCCGTCTAAATAGAAAAGAAATTAATTATGAAAGCGGGTAATTCGAAAAGTCAGGGGAACTTGATCGCGTTTTCAATTGGATTGGCGCTGATTGTGATTCTGGTCATCATATATCTGACATAAGCGCAACCCAAAGAGGGAAAGGGAACACCGGGACACACAGAGATCCCGGTGTTTTATATTTTTGTCAATACCGAATACAAACCAACGGATGGACGGGTAAAGCCCGGTAAATTGCTTTGGCATCCGCTTCGGAAATCACCATACCAATTTGCGGCACATATTCCGGAACTTTAAAGGCAAGCGTTTGCTCCATATCTTTCTTCAACCCTGCAAAATCCTGCTGCCACCAAAAACGTTGCCCCATCCACCAATCCGATTTCGAATCGGCATCCGAACCTTCAATCTTCACAACAATTCCATTATCGAGTTTTAGCAACCAGTGGACTGCTTCGGCTTTCACGCTGTCGGCAATATGTGTTTGGTTCGCAAACTCAATCGTATCTTTCGGCGCTTTCTTGATTTTTAATGGTTCTTTTTCGATCGTCGACAAGGCACTCTCGCCCACTGCCTGCACGCCGAAATAATGGTAGTAGGCACCGGTGTTCAGGTACTTAAAAAATGGATCGTAGCGAAACTCCTGAATTTTGACACTTTTCAAAACAACACCTTTCAACTCGAGCTGCAACAGGCTGTCCTTCAAATCCACGCTCAAACTAATGGAGTCGGTTTTTGAAATCTGAAACCGGGTTTCGAGCCAAATCTTTTCTTTATATAGTTTGAAATAAGTAGAATCCACATCGTGCCCAACTGAAAGCAGTTGAACATCCTCTAGTTCATACAAAGCTTTCAGATGTTTGCGAACGGCGATCACCGACAAAACGGCATACTGAACTGCCACAAACAACAGGATGAGCGGCACCACCACCGCAAAAAATTTCCGGACCGGATGAGACGGTTTCCGGCTATGCTTTTGAATATTCATATCAGTAAATAAATACTTTGGCCCCTGTTGGCAGGGTTTTGTAAACTGCTTCCAAATCATCGTCGTTCATCCGGATACAACCATGCGTAACAGGCTGCCCTAAAAAACGTTTATACAGCGTACCGTGAATCAGGTATCCATCGCCCAGGCTCAGCGCATAATCGCCCAACACGCCGTACTCGTAACGCGAAGGATCGTTAGCCGGCGGAATGGGCAAGCCTTCTTCAACAAATGCCCAGTCGGGTCTGCGCCAAACCGGGTTGGTAATTTTTCCCTTGATGGTAAATACGCCTTTGGGCGTCTCGAATACCCAGTTTTTTTCATTCTCCGCCTCCAGCTTTGTGTAGCTTCCGGTCGAGCAGAGTCCTTCACGAATCAGCTGTTTATTTTGATACAAAAAGAAGGTATTATCTGTTGTGTTGACAATCAGGTAGACACCACCAGGGGTAAGGCGTTCAATCTTTTTTTGCAGCCGACCGATATCAGCCATCACATCTTTCTCGGAAGGCAACTCTGCCAAAGCAGTTTCTGTGCTATCTTGCTTAATCGCGTAGAACAAGCTCCGTCCCTTCAACCAAGGGGTAGTCGAAAACAAGATCAGCAGAGCCACAACCACAGAAGCAATCAGGATCGCAATGAACCCAATCCATCCCCATACAGGCATGCAAGCTTTCACGATCTCCTGCTCTTTTTTCGAATTGATCGTTTCCTCATTTATTTCATTCTCCATCGAAGAAATCAGTTATTAGTTTCCCAAAATTTCACTCAGGGGCTTTAGCGAGCCCACAATAACAACCGGAGTCCCTACGGCAACCATCCGGTACAACGAGTCCATGTCATCGTTTTTCAGCGCCACGCAACCATCGGTCCAGTCCACCCCTTTGCCGCCCAGCCCGTGCAGTTCAATCAAACCACCAATATCCGCTTTTGCGGGAAGGCTGCCATTTCGTTTGGCCGCTGCAAACCGGCTACGGTCATCGTCATTCGGATAATTAATCAGCAAAGCTTTATAGAATGTGGTACGTGAACCGTCTTTTTTCTGCGTAATCTGGTAAATCCCTTCGGGCGTGGCCTTGTCTCCTTTTCGCTGCTTATCGCCCATCCAGTTCATACCAAGTTCAATTTCGTAAGTGCGAAGAACTTTTCCGCTTTGATAAACCATGCAACGGTGCGCCAGCTTATCTACCAGAATGACTTTCTTGCCACCCTTCGACATTTTTACGGCCTTTTCGGCCTGTTTCTGCCATTGGCCATGCCCACCAAACCAATTTCGCACAAGCTTTTCTGCCTTATCATTAGAACTCTCAATCAGTTCTTTGGCTTGCACAAAATGCTTATCGGCTTCGGTAAACCGCTTGTTCTGCCAGGCAAACTTAGCTTCCGAAAGTTTCAGCACGCCTTTATTATGCGCTTTGGTAACACTGCCCGGCAAAGGCATTCGCTTGTAATAGCGATTGTAAAGCGAAACTTGCTTTTCCAGCTCAGTCACCCCTTTTTTCACGCGGGTGTCGGCCGATTTGGAACGATTTCCGGAAAGCTGCTGTGCTTCTGTGGCTTTGTCGATCGCTTCCGCAATCCAGCCATCCAGCCGCGAATAATTGCGAAACAAAAAGAACCGTTCGTTTTCCTGCGCCCAGCACTGCATAGCTGAGTCGTAAGCCTGGCTGGCCTGCCGATAAACCTCTTCGGCGTAAACTTCAGCCTCCGACTTTTGCGCCAGGTGCAAGGCTTCCCGCGCCATTCTCATGGCAGCAACCGGCGGCTTCGGAGTTCGATAGACGACATATCCTGCGCAACACCCCAAGACCACAAAAATCCAAAATCCCCAAACAACTCCCCTTTTCAGTTTACGCATAGAACCAATTCTTAAAAAAATCCCCGGGAGAAAAATCCCGGGGAAAATTCTTGGTAATTACCGTTAAAAAATACGGTTCTTATCTTTTTTTGTTTTTGGCATATTTTGCGATCACTTCGCTCAGCTCGGTGTTGATAGCCACTGCTTTTTCTTTTGATGCTTTTGATTTTTCCAATGCACCCATCAAGTTATCAGCAGCAACCAGATCAGTTACTTCAGTTTGTGAAGCTTCGATCAGGGCGATGTCGCCTTTGATAGCTTCCAAAGCAGCAGCACCTTCTTTACCTTTAGGAGCCTGAGCTACCAGCTCGTTGTTTTGAGCAACCAGGTCAGCGATTTCAGTTTGAAGTGCAGCAACTTCTTGTTTCACTTCTTCTTTGCGAACTTCAGTTTTTGTTTTGGTATCAGCAGCCAACTGTGTTACAACAACCAATTGTTCTTTTACCTTGTCGAAGTTCTTGAAAAGCTTACCATTTTGAGCTTCTACATTTTCGTTTACAGCGCGCATCGAATCTTGCAAAGCAGCAAAATCTTCAGCTACGTAAACATCTGCACCGGCAGTTTTTGCAGCTTCAATTGCAACGTTAGCTGCATCAATTTCAGCTTGAGGAATTTTACCACAGCTACTAAACAAGACAGCGATACTTACTGCTGTCAACGCGATCATCAACTTTTTTTTCATCGTAAATAAGTAAAATTTATTTTTTCAAGTGAATTCCAAACCCAATGCTTATTTTCGTTTTAGTTTATCCCAATCAGGATTGAAATCTCCATTTAGACGGAGGTAAATTCTGAAGTAACGCAACGGATGAAAAAAATTTTAAAATTCTATTTTGAACCTGGTTTATGACCAAAGCTCAATACAAAGATCTGCCTGACGAAGAGCTTGTTCGACTGATTGCTCAGGAAAATAAAACCGAGCTTTTCGAACTTCTTTATAAAAGGTATTTTCTGAAAGTTGTCGACAAATGCTACAGTTTTATCAAAAACCGAAGCATGGCGGAGGATTTTGCCAACGATATTTTCTCGAAAGCCTTCGAAAAACTTCCCGGCTTTAAGGGTAACGCTCATTTTTCGTCGTGGCTGTACGCCATTACCTATAATTACTCGATTGACTACCTGCGACTGAAAAAGAAGCTGCACTACCCGAACTGGAACACGGAAAACGAGATCCAGGACATCCCGGACGAATCGGAAGCCGATCTGCAGGATTTGAGCTACGACAACCTGCTGCAGATTCTGGAAATGATTCACCCCGAGGAAAAAGCCTTGTTACTGATGAAATACCAGGACAACCTGCCGGGAAAAAGCATTGCCCAAACGCTGCGCATTAGTGAAGACGCGGTGAAAATGCGATTGAAACGAGCGAGGACTCGGGTCATTTACCTGTACCAAACCAAATTCGAAAAAGATTAATCGGACTAACCAACGTTACTTTCAGAAAAAAGAACGTCAAAAGCTAAGCAGAAAACAGACAAACATGGATGTAAAAAATTTCTTTCAAAAAATACTTTCCGGCAACAAATCCATACAGGTTCCGGCAGCAGTGAAAACCAGCTTTACCAAACAATTTGCTGATCCGTTGAATCTGGAGTGGCACAAAGCCGCCGAGCAATTCGAGGCCGTCTTTTATAAAGAAGACCTGGAACACATTGCCCGTTACAAAGTCGATGGCGAGATCACCTGCCTTAAAGTTAATCTACCACTGGACGGACTTCCGGAAGCAGTCAGCACAGCGGCGCAGTCTCATGGTGAATTGATGAATGCCATCTCAATTTTGTGCGATGAAACGCAGAAATACGAGGTTATTGTTCGCGACGCGGAGCTAAATCGCTATTTCCTGCTGATTAGCCCAAACGGCGAAGTATCTGAAAAAGAAAAACTTTAAGAACGAACAAAAAAAAATTCTGTTACAAGTACAGAAAACGCTTGCAGGGATCAGAAATAAAATACTATATTTGCACCCGCAAGCAAAAATGGTGGTTGTAGCTCAGTTGGTTAGAGCGTCGGATTGTGGTTCCGAAGGTCGCCGGTTCGAGACCGGTCTCCCACCCCAAACAAAAGGATGTCAGAAACGACATCCTTTTTGTTTTATGACTCTCACTGCGGCCTTGCACTTCTTTTTCACACAGACAGAAAACGATACCGATCACACGCCGGCAAAGTTCATGATATGAAATCAAAACATGAAAGAATTAGCCAGCTAGGCTCATCTACAAGGAAAGAGAAAGAGAGGAAATTGTTGCAACTCCCTCTCCTCTATTCTATCTAAAATATCAAGTTCCAAACCCACGAGACTACGTTCCAGGCTAACACAACTATGATCAGGATTACCATGATAATTTTCCAAACAATCCACACAAATAGGGTAGCCAGAAAAGTGACTCCGATTGCGTTTGCAATCCACCAGATCCCCAAAAACAATCCTGTAAATAGCACTGCAGAAATCAGCCCAACCATAAAACGCGGAATATGCCCCGGAATTCGCCAACGAAATCCAGTTCCGACTGCGGCACCTGATGCGTAGCCCAAAAATACGGGAACAACAGCCAACAACATTTGCGTACCCGTATGGTAATCGTGAAACCAATTCGAAGTTCGATTGATAAAACTCATATAACTGAATACGTGATTGTAATTGTTGCAATAAGAATAAACCGCAAACAAAGCAATAACGCCAAAAACAAGACTTCCGGTTAAAGCTCCAGTATGATAAGCAGCTTGCAACTTCTCATCAACATCATTTTTTAGTTTTTCAACGTTATCTCTCAACTCATACGTATCAATTTTCGCTACCCGATCACAAATTCTTCCTGCTGCGGTGTAGTTTCCATTGTCGTATTTACCCCAAGCACTGTCAATCAAATCGCTAGAATAATCAAAAATCGGACTCTTCCCTGGAATCACCTCCAAGTCATCTCCATGAAAAAGCATACGGTATTTCTTACCGTTAAATGTATATTCAAGTTCCCAAGTATCAATTCGCTGAATTTTCAATTCCTGGAAAAGCACCCGCCTGATAGAATTCTCTTCGCTTTTCGATTTACGAATGATATCGCCGACTGATTTGTAAAGATCATGAGTTGCCTCGACTGGATTTCGCATAATTCCGTTGGATGAAAAACCAAAAATCGGCTTCCCTTCTATTTCCGACCAGTTTTCAGCAAACTCCTGAAAATCGTCTTCAAAATTTTCGTTGATATAGATAATCGAATGCGTATCGTTGCTCAATTCCTGATCGATTGCCAGATAGTGATACAGGCGTTTTCTACCCTCGCAGGTAGGACAAACAATTTCACCATGCCCGTGACAACGCGAACAGGTTACTTTCCCCGTCCCTCCACAATTCGAACAAGATGTCTGTCCCGTCCCCCTACATCTGGTGCATCGTTCCGTAACATACCTATAACCAGTAGCATTACAAGCATCGCAAACATTGTGAATCGGCGTTGAGATGTGTCTCTGCAAATCACTATTCCACCGGTCCTCATAGGTCGTCCATCTTCCCCGCCCTCCGCAATTACTACAAGATCTAGAATTACTGACGTTTCCTTTTCCGTTGCAAGAAGAACATTGCTGTTTACCAGCCCCTTTACAACTGGAACAAGTTACCTGACCTTCGCCCGAACAACTAGGACATGTTATCTTACCATGTCCTGAGCAATGATGACAAGTTTTGACAAACTGAGAACCAGGCACAATAAAACTTTTAGTCTGCTCGATAAACTTCTTGGGAAGCGGTAAATCCGGATCCCAAATATTGAGTTGAGACAGGCTGAAATAGATCCGATCGGGCACAGATTGATTCGTGTAAGGCCGATTGTCCTCTTTCTTTTTACGCTGCTCAAGCTGACTTCTCAAATATGCGGGATACTCTGGCTTATACGTAATTTTACCAAACTCAATTTTATTGGCCAAATATTTAAACTCGTCTATTTTATAAGTTGCCGCCCATTGATTGATCTGGCGCTTCATCCGCAGAATCAAATCCTTATCTCCGCGAATGGTTTCGTCTAAAAAATATCCTTCCATAGCGTTCAATCTTCGCGGATTACAAATAATTTAATCAATGAGTAGGCGGAATAGACCAAAGTCAACAAAAGAACAAGAGGCGCCAAAAAAGAGGCCCACACGTTACTGTCAGCTTCATCTTCAACCAGAGCAAGCGCCTTGTATTTTGCCTTATTTCCCCAACTTGCCTGCACCGAATCCTTTACCATCAACTCCATACTGACAGAATCCACTAAAAGATAATTCCGTTTCAGTCGCCCCGGCAAAACCGCCTCCGATTTGTTAATAAGCTCCGTTGCGAATGCCTCCAAAACAGAGACACTATCTTCTACCATTGCTTTTGAATTCAACTGATACCACTTCTTCGAGCCTACCTTTCCGGCAGACACCGTTGTTTTATTCTCATCGGATTGAGCAAAAGCGAAACTAACAGCCACTATAAAAACAGTTAGCAACACAGCCGATTTATATCGAATTCCATTCATCTCTTTTTTTTTTTGTCTAAGTAGAGAAAGCATTGTTTACAGCGATCCCCAAGATTCATAAACCAAATAACAACTGGCTGTTTCGTCACTCCAGTGTTTCTAATAGCTTCAAGCCTACCCCGAGACCAATCGCTCCTTTGCTTAATTTCAGCGCAACGTTTAACTCAACAATTGAATCGTTTGAAACATGATGATAAACCGGCCGATAAGTTAATTTTGAGAATTCAAGAACCTCATTCTCCTGCCGAACCAGTAATTCATACCTACCATTATCGTCGGTATATCCGAGCGACTTTTCGCCCTCATATTTATTCTTTTTAACCTCGACAGCACTTTTTATTTCAGCGTGAGCTATAGGATCTCCGTCATCATCGGTGACACGACCGTAGACTTTCCGACAGATATTACCATACGCTTCTTCGCAGTCGTCAATGCGCCCCTGACAATAGGCATCATTAGCATTAATAGCCAGCACTTCCTTGTAGAACTCCTCTGCCTGTTGGTATTTTGATTCTCCAAATGCCCGATCAGCCTTACGTCTCAGGAAAATACACATATCAATATCTTCAAGGCGTTTTTCGAGGTCGCTATCCGCCGGTTTATCGGAACACTCCAATGCCAGCGCATACTTTTCTTTGGCTTCCGAATACATTGATTTCGTCAACAATTCGTTTCCTTCATTTCTATTTTGGAAATAACAGCCTACCCCAACACTTCCATCCGGGTCGTAGACATAAAAACTCAGAACTTCTTTTGCATTTAAAGGAATCGGAATCACTGTTTTGTCGTAACCATCAACTTTAACTTCCAACTTTCGGCCGCGATAAAGATTTCCGACAACAAACTTCAGGAAGTAGTAATTAAAGCTGCTTTCCTGAACGGTATTGTACACTTCAACGGTTTTATCCATTGTTGATTCAAAACTGAGGCTGTTGATATCCGGCGTACAGATAATTACAACTGCTTCATCGTTTTCAACCCGGGGAATTGCAAGGCCAACATCTTTTGCCTCATAGTTCATACTTTTTTGAGCGAGAACAGCCTGACTCGAAAGACACAAAAACAGGCTTATTAATTTCAGAAATTTCATTGCGGTAAATTTTACAAGGGTTTGGTTAGTTTTTTTTCTTTTTAGTTGACTATCTCGAATGCCCCCAAATCAAAGCGCTCTTCCTTGGGCATCACCTTTCCATTGTATTTTTCAGGCTGCCAAGTACGTACATGGATAATCGGGTTGGCTTCGTCTTTAAAATCGATCATCAGAAACACATACCCGGAATCGCTGTAGCGCGAGGTATTCCAGTCCTGTTTGAAGGCCACACCGTATATTTCGTCCCACTTGGGATGCTGGGAAATCTCAATTTCATCAAAAAGAATATTGACATATTCGTTATTGGCAAACACCTGGCTCAGTTTGGTCAGATATTCCTGCTTGGTCTGTGTTTGATAGATTACTTTTTCTTCGCCCAAACTCTTCAATACCTGGTCGGAACCAGTTTGCTGCTTCACGACTTTACCGGTTATAATCAGTGCATCATCGCTATAAACCTGGCGTAAAAAGTCGATATCTTTCCGGTTATAGGCTGTCCGGAAATTTTCAACAAAATCAAGGATTACCTGTCGACGACGTAAATCAGTCACTGAGATATTAGCATCGATAACCGACATGTATTGCTGTACTTCCAAAGCAACATGCACGTCGTTAATCACACCGGAAGCATCCAGCCCGATAACCAGGTCGAGTTGATCATTGGCCTCTTTCATGAAGACTGGAATATTACGAACCTGGTAACCGGTTGCCGAGTTCAGGCACTTTTCCATCATCCAGGATTCGACGCAGTAAAAGCGACTGGTTTCCCACATCGCAAGCACAGATGTTCGTGCATCTTTACTGATGTAATTCCCATGCAGTTGCGGCACTTTTTCTTCGACATAAGCCGTATTCAAGTCAGTCAGCAACGCTGACACATTTTCTTCGATTGCTTTTTGCAACAAAGCATTATCCAATTTATTCTCCAATTCCAAGCTCGTATTGTGCTGGGCAAAAGAATCAATCCCAATGGCACAGAGCAGGAATAAAATCGCAATTAACCGATATTGTATTTTCATGATTTTTAGGTTTTAGTTGAAATAGTGACTTAATCCATTAGTTGAAACCACACGAAAGGATACTCACTGTAGTTTTCGCGACTTTCTAACGCCCCATTCCGAAGGTTCTTTCGCATAGCCGCTCCTTTGTCTAAAACACACAAAACTTCACCTTCGCGGGTATAATAAACGAGGTAGCACTTGTCGGCAAAGGACAAACTTTTGGAGCCTCCGTAAATGAGCATCCCTTTTCGTTTTTGTTCATCGAATATCTTCTGAAGACTGCCCGCTTGGTCAACTGTAATGATGTAGTCAAGCAGTTCCCGACTCGATGTAAAGACATGTTGAATGCTAATTTCTTCGGATTTTGCAGGTTTCTCTGACTCCACTGTTCCCTCCGCTTCTGGATCTGTTTTCGGAATTTCCGAAGACTCAACTACAGCAGTGGTTGCAATTGCTTCTCGCCCAATAGAAGACATTTTGGGTTCTTCAGCGACTGTAGAAACATCTGGATCAGCTGCCACTCCCAACATTTCCATTTCGCTAGCTGCAGCTTCTGTTGCAACTTCTTCTTGCGATTGTAGCGTTTCAGCTTTGACCTCTGAAATTTCAGAAACAGATTCCTCCACGGAAACGTCTGAGGTTGAAGCAAGCTCAACTTTTACCATCGACTCAATCTCCGACTTCAGCGCAAACACAATTGTCCTGAATTTAATCCCACGCGGCATTGTAATGTACTGACTGCTGTTCGCCAACATTGCCTCGACCGGCTCGCTTCGATTAATCAGGGCTGGCTCAAAATCGTAGATTTGCGACAGAAGGATCTTTTTGGCCGTGGATGTCGCCTCTGTTTCAGAATCGGCAGTGGCCTCACCATACAAATACAAATCTGTTGTTTTGATACTGCGCTCCTTCTCATGCTTATCCTGTGCTACTGAGACCACGCAGACCTGAAGAAAGACTATAATTAAAAGGACATATTTTTTCATTATTAGTAGTTTACAGTTACATAGGCGCCAGCTCCCTGGCGTTCCCCAAACAGGTTTTTGATGTTGTGTTCCGGTATAAATGAGCGCAGTTCGGCTTCAATCTCATGCTGCTCAAACAAATCGGTTTCTGAAGCCTTTATTGATAATAAATGCAGATAATTTCCCATTGAATTATAGAAGAAAACAACTGCATTCAACTCCCCTTCAGGGCTTTTCTCGAAACCCACAAAGGTCTGAAAGTTTTTCTGCCAGGTAGCCAAAATTGAAGCCAGCGGGAGGGTATAGGTTGAAATTTCTTTGCCGTATTTACGATGAGTCATTTTCACCTGAAGTTGCTTGGACGAGTCTGGTAGATAGTAAAACAAATTCGCTAAACTCTCCTGCGGAAAGCGACTATCATAAAGCCAAACTAATTGTTCGTTTGCCGATTTGCGGAAATAGCGCGAGTTGCCAACTGCAGGAATCATAAAACTTTGCGGAGACGAAAGCCACAAGCCAGTCTCTTTTTCAGTCACGCTAATTCGCTGTATGTCTTCAAACTGAACTCCACTACCGTCGTAACTTTTAAGCTTCATCTCCAGCTGATCATCCAACTCCTTCTTATCTCGTCCCGAAATCAAATCGTATTGAGCCGGAAAAAGAATCTCAAAACTTTGATGCCCCCCATTTTCCCAAACCGCAGAATAATTCAGCGAGTCCTTAGTTAGTCGAAAAACAGCAGAATTGTCTGCAACCAGCAGCGCGTCTTCCAGTTTTTGGAATAGCAGCCCTCCCAGAGGCACTTGGTTTAAATACAAAGCAATTTTATACTCCTTTAATTTAGAACCCAGTTTCCCTTGTTGATCTTCCAAACACAATTCCAAGCTTAGCCGCTCCAGAAATTCTGAAATCTCGGGATCAATTTGTTGCTTTACTCCGTCCGGAAACATTTTCAACCCCAAGTGAGCAATCTGCCCTTCTGAATTGAAGTTTACAAGCAAGCTCTTTCCATACAGCTGCCGGCTATTTCTCAACTCAGCAGCACCTGACCAACCGTACAATTGTTCGATTAGCCGCCCCAAAGACTCCAATTTTCGTGTTGCATAAATTGGCGATGGAGCTACCATTCCGAAGAATGAAATAGCTCCTATAAATACCAATAACACAAAAATACCACCAAAGCGCTTCATAGATCCTTAATGTGGTCGCCCCAAGATGAGCGTTTGCTTCTGAACATTTTCGCTATCGAATAGCTTCCCCTGAACCAGTTCGCCACCATAAAACTCCCCGACAATGTAATCGCCGGCTTCGGCGTAACGTTCCTGCCTGTCGCGTTTGGAAATCAAATGGCGCTCGCTGTAGTACATCGTTCCCATTCCATTTGCTTTTCCGTCTTTCAACTCTCCTTTGTAAGTTCCAAATCCAAGATCGAGGCTGGAATTGTTGACAGGAGCCGATGGGGCAACCTGCTTCGAAGCTTCGGGTACCGGGGCAGACTCTTCTGCAACTGCCACCGGCGGCGTTTCCTCTACTTGCTGCACTTGCTCTGTTGATGCCAATGCGGCTAAATCTTCAAATTCATCAGTCTCATCACCTGAAAGAGCATAGATTAGCCCACCGCCGGCCAACACAAGCACCAACGCAACTCCCCCAATGATGAGCGGCATTTTCTTTTTGCCGCCCTTCGATTTTCCAACCATTTCGGTTAGCTCACTGTCGCACTCCGGGCAAACAAAATCTTCGGTCACACCCAGTTCGATTGTCTCTTTTAAATCTGCTTTTGAGCAGTTGCCAAAATTGATGCAACTGCCTTTTCTCGTCATGTCCATATCGTTTAGTTATTTAGGATGGTTATTGCTTCGCGGGTTGCTGCCAGAAACTTCACGTATTTCGCGTCGGCTGGATTATTGGCACATTCCTTCAGCACTACTGTTTTAATGTCATTCGAAATTGATTCCTGCAACTCTTTGCGTTTCTCCATGTGCAGGTATTCGCTGGCCAGCTTAATCTGAACTTCTTTCGAGACCTTTTCCGCCACCTCTTCGTCAATCGATTCGGTTATTTCAGTCAATTTATCTGCCAGCACAACGGGTGGAAGCGGGACATTCATCACTTCATCCATTTCCATGATGCAATAGGCATTTTTGCCGGTACCGTCCATGCGATCCTGGTAGCTGATATAGCCGAGTGCTTTTGCGATGAGTAATTTGGGCAGCGTTGTTTGAACCAACCGGGCCTGACCTTCTTCCAGCTCGGCACGAGTCGGCATGAAAATACGTGGATATTGTGAACCATCACCTTCTAGGTGGAGTACCAGTTTTGCAACATCAGGATTGGCTCCCCGCAACATCAAATCATACTTTTGCTTCAGCACCCGCAAATCATTCACCATGCGGAGCGAGAAACAAGAAGTCAGGTTTATAACTGTAATTTCATTCATTCGACTACTCTTGGTGTCCACCACAAAAGTTCGGCTACCATCTGAATTACGCTTAAAAGCATCAACCAGCTTATCTACAAAATCCTTGTTCTCCGGCGAGTCGGGAATACTGATCAATGTACTGTTAAGCATCGTGATGATCCCCGGACGAGACGGTCCGTTATTATTCAACTGACGAGAGATTTCGCTCTTATCGAAGGAAAGAAATACACCACTCGACTCCACGACCTTGCGAGCAAATTCATCCAGCTCAGCTTGTTTGTCGGACGTTCCGTACTGCTCCTTCAACTTTTCGATGATATTTATTCCAATCAGTTTCTGTTTTTTACTGGTAATGATCTCGTTGTGGGCGTTTACTGCACTACTCTTCGCCTTCGAAGCGAAAATATCCAACAGAATATCTTCAGTCATGTGCTGGTTGATGCGCGTGAAGGTCTTTTCAGTCCCTGCCAATTCCACAATCGCATTTCGAATCGACGAGCTTTGTTGCGATTGTATTTGCTGATCACGGGTGACACGCGATGTGAAGTTCTTCACATCATCCGCATCGTAATACTTCACAACCGTATTTTTGTAGGTTTCAGGTGAAAGTTTATCTTCAACGCAACGCGAACCAATTTCTTTTTCGGCTTGATTTAACGAGTTTGTTAAACGATCGGAGAATCGCTTAATTTCCTCATTCAGCATCTGCATTTCGTTCAACACTTCTGCCAGCAGACGCTTTCCAAAAATCAACCCGGCCATCTCTGTTTTCTTAATGTAGAGGTATTGCAAGACCGTTGTCTGAGCCTGGAACAAATTCTTCTTTTTACCAAGTAAATCAGTTAGAAACCCAGATGCGGACCACGCCTGTTCATTTCTGGCTTTTTCTGCAAATAGCTTGTCCAACTCTTCGTTTTTGCTGATGATTCGGGCGTCGAATCCTTTTAGGCGGTTCTCCGTTTGGGTAATCAAAGTATCCATCAAGCGCCCCAACTCATAAACTGATTTTTGCCCTGTGCTCCATTGACTGAATAAGTCAATTTCGATGGTATCACAAATCTCGCGAGCCAAGTCTTTTCTGGACTGATCCTTGATTGCAAAGAACTCCGGTACACCAACCTTCCGGAAGTTTTTATCATAGCGTTCTTCACAGAATTTTGCCAGTTCATTGATTGCGCGCGACTCATCCTTGGCCCAGGCAACATTCGCGAGATTTGGAATATTGGCATTCCAATCTTCCTGGAAGGTTTTCCATTTCTGTTCTTTTTCGCTTGGAAGAACCGGTAACGATAGCGCTAAATGTGCATCGGAAAGCATCCACCGATTCAAGTTTGCTTTATCCGTTACAAAGCTGTTGTAGTCTTCGTTTTTAGGTTGATCTCGGTACCCCAGATCATCAGACCAGTTATTATACTTAAACTGCAACAAAGCCTGTTTGGCAAAACTGTAGGTAAAATATTCAACTATCTCTTCTTCAGGGCTCACAATTCGCTTAATACCGAAAGCATTAAACCGCCGTGTGCGAACCGGCTTGGCTGCATTGGCCAACTCCGGCGTTTTAGCCGATTCGTCATTTTCTTTCTCCCCGTCTGCAACATTCTCCAAGCTGTAAGCATCGTCAAACGCACGTGTTTCGTCATTATGAGGAATAAACAAATAGTGATAAATTAAATCAGAAACGATCTCTGGCAAATCCTTCTTCGTATCGACGGTAATTCCGTTCTCATTGGAATTGGTAAACAGAAAACAACTGTTGAAGATCTTATCAACTCCTTCAAAAGGAACAAATTCATATTCGCCACTCACATCATGCGGAATAAACCGTTTTACCTGCAAGGCATTTAGTTCCTGTAAAGCGGCGTAACCATTGGCATGGTAGAAACCTTTGTCCCAGCCAGGAAGCGGAGAGTGCTCCGGAACCAGACAGTACACCATGATCTTATAAGACATCCCCGATCCGATATTGGCTTGAAAATGCTTCCGGGTTTGCGCAATGACATCGACAACTGATCCGCTCCCTGTTCCGCCCGCTAACCCGGCAATTATGTGAAAAGTCACATCTGTTTTACCGCTTTTGGCTTTGACTGATTTTACCTGATTTTTCAGGATACTTTCATATTCTGACACAGAACACGAAAACAGGAATCGACCAAGCCTGCGACGCTGAGCTGCAGCTCCATCATCACCGACCGAACCAACCAGGTTGTCCCAAATTTTACGGTCGCCGATCCAGCTTTTTATACCCGGGTAACTGTCTACATTCTCCAGCTGACTTCCGAGAGAGGCACCGCGAACAAACAAAAAGCTATCTTTTCCCAGCTGCGTACTCTCGCCCATTACTTTCCAACTCGGATCATTTGGACGCATGTACTCCATACTCGAATCGACATAGACAAATCCTAACGGAATATTCCGTCGTTGCTCTTCCGTTTTTACTTCCTGGAAGAGCCGTTTTCTAATTACCTTTAGAATATTGCCACCAGTCCCTCCGATGCCAATAATAATGTGGTTTGTTTCAAGGTTCATGTTAATTGGTATTTATTTAGTTTTAAATCTTGGTAAGCGCAATAGCCAATTACTCCCAACGGGATTAATTGGAATAAACAGAAGATAAATACGATTGACAAGCGGGCAATCCGAAGCACACGAGGCAACTGTAAAACCATTTCTTTGAGAATCTGTCCTGCAGCTAATCGAACGGCTCTATTCATCGGATACAAATCTGCTTCCTTCTCAAAAAATTGTGTCATATCCGACTGGATTAACGCAGAAGAAACAGATGGCTTTGCCGATAATATTCGGGATAGGAAGGCATGTTTGTATTCGAAGTTCCGACAGGCTTCATCTGCATAAACCTGTGCTGCAAGCACCATGCTTTCAGCATCCGAGAAAGGCAAATAGCTGTTCTCCTCCTTTGGGTCGGGCACATCAGCGAAATTCTCTCGCCCCGATTGTTTCAGCGTGTAATAGGCTTTTTCAAAAACAAAATCATTCCAGCGTTGACTTTCCTGCAAACCTTCTGCCCACTGTACTATCAACTTCGCAGAAACGGGCTTCAATCTTTTCATCCCAACAAAAGTCAGGATCAATAAAAGAGTAAGAGCAGAGGAGATTGCGCAGAGGAGATGATGTGCAATGGTCGATCGATAGCGTTTGTTCCATAGCCGGGTATAATTAACACACCCCCACCAACACACTGCAGCAAAAACCAAAGCAGAGGTAATTACAAATACAAACTTTGTCACCGAGAGCATCCCAAGTCCTTCAAACACGATATGGTAAAAATCTCTCACCATTCGGAAGACTCGCTAAACTGATAATTCGACGTAAAAGCTTGCGACTTGTAAGCCCTCCTCAACACAACAAAATTTTGCAACAGCTGGAACAGCAAGAAAATAATAATAGAAATCCAACAGGTCTTCACCAAGGGCCTTTTCAGTTGATGAACAATTGATTTCGAAAAAAAACGAACAAGCACAGTCGCGTTGACATTTTCTCTTCCCTTCACAACCTTTCTCAGTTGAGACGCTAAATAGCTATCTTCGGATAACGTCTCGGCATCAATAAACCGGCCGAGGATCGGGTATTGCTCTTGCAAATCCGTGCACAGTGAAACCAACATTTGACTCGTGTATAGCTCATCCTGAGTTTCGCCGTGAAACGCAACTTCTGTTAACTGATTGAGATATGATTCATTCGAAGTAACCAGCGACTCGACGATCTGCTCAGACTGATTCAAATACTTGATTCCTTTCTGACTAAAAAAGAACACTTGTAAACAAACAAAGCTGATGACAGCAACCCCAAAACAAAGTAAATGATGAACAGGCCGAGGACTAAAACAGGAAGAAATTGCTTTTGATAAAAGAATGGTACATACCCATCCCCCAAAAGCAATCAATAACGCAAACATTATAGCCAATAGAGCTCCTAAAATAAATAGAATCGCTAACATCACACTTTTAGAATATAGTTAAACCGCAGATAGAGACTATAAAATTATGGAATGTTAAAATACGTCAGAATATGTTATTCACCATTTAATCAAAATGATATCAAACACTTACAAAAAACCAGGAATTAAAAAATATGAACATTAACTCAAAAAGTCAATAGGCAGATATTACATTTATGTTATAAATATACATAATAATTCTTTTGAGATCTTTTTCTCTTATTTGTATTTATGACAATTTGGTCAAACATTGACGACTATTTCACTTGATTATACATGAAGTATCAAGAAGCCGAATCGCTAACAAATTGCATGTTTGAGAATCAATTTTATATCTACTTTTGTCGATTGAATCAATCCTGAAAATGCAAAACAACAACCTGAAATACTTTGGAGCAGCCCTTTTAGCCATGTTCTTTTGGAGCTTCTCGTTTGTGTGGTTCAAAGTGGCTTACAGAGCGTACGATCCGATGACCGTTGTGCTGATCCGGCTCAGTCTCGCCACAGCCATCATGTTTGTCATTGCCAAAATCATCGGTAAACTGCAATCCATTCAATCGGGCGACTTAAAATGGATGTTCCTGCTTTCCTTCTTCGAACCTTTCCTTTATTTCATGGGCGAAAGCTTCGGGTTGAAGTATGTGTCGCCAACGGTTGCCGCAGTGATTGTGGCCACCATTCCGCTTTTCACGCCATTGGCCGCCTGGTATTTTCACAAGGAAAAAATGAGCTGGGCAAATTTCGTCGGCCTGAGCATCTCTTTTGTCGGCGTTTCGCTGGTCGTGCTCGACAATTCGTTTAAATTCTCGGCTTCTCCGCTGGGTGTGACACTTGAATTTTTAGCCGTTCTTTCGACCATCGGCTATGCCATCATCCTGAAAAAACTGACGCACAATTACAACGGATACACCATCATCAGTTATCAGAACCTGTTTGGCGCATTCATGTTTCTGCCCTTTTGGGCAATCTTCGAAGCCAACAAAACATTCCAAACACCATTCAACCAGGAAGCGTTCATGGCGATCGTCAAACTAGCGATCTTCGCATCGATCCTGGGATTCATCTTTTTCACCTACAGCATTCGTCACCTCGGGATCAACAAATCGAACATGTTTATTAATGTGATGCCGGTATTTGTGGTCATCTTTTCGTTTTTCATCCTAGGCGAAGAAATCAACGCCCAGAAAGTAGTAGGAATTGTGATTGTTATCAGCGGCCTTTTCCTCGCCCAACTAAAACGCAAAAAGCTGAGGGCAACCAAACCTGTCGAGATATCGAATATCGAAATTTAATGCCGGTTAAATAAATTTTGAATATTTTTGTCGCCTCAAGAACACTTAGACCCGTTCGGTGTTTCTTAGAACTGAAATGAGAAAACTGAAGCAAATAAATTTAATTCTGCTGGTCGCAAGCCACTTGCTTTTGTTCGTCTACCCAATGGCGAGCAAAACTTTCCACGTGCACGAGGCGCCGACCCATGAACACTGCTGCAGCTGCGACACCAATGGCCCCGCTATCGATCAGCCCGAACCGGACTGTCCGATTTGCGACTATGTGCTGGTCAGCTTCATCAGTGAACCTACATTTTCGCCTTCGGTTTACCGCTTTGCCTACCCGGTCGAAATTGCTCCGTTACCGGAAAAAGTCCACACCGAAGAAATCCGACATTTTTCGCTCCGGGGTCCCCCGACAGCCTGATTTTCTGCAAATTATTTTCGAACAGACAAAGTTTTCCCTTTAACCGATTAAAGGAAAAGACTTAACTTGTTATGTCATGCTTTGTTATGACCTAACAATCATATTTATTCATTTTAACAGGCAACCAGAAAACAGCAAGCTGCCAAGAAAAAGGTGTCGCAACATTCGAAACGTACGCAAAGGCGATGGTGCTGCGACCGCTATACACGAGATATAAAACACATATGAAAACACAGATAATTTCAATTATAAGCCTCTTTTTATTATTTGTTCAAACGGCAATGGCACTGCCCAGCGACAGTAGCTCGAAAACAGAACTCAGCGGTAAAATAACCGACGCAAAAACCCAAGAAGCGCTTCCGGCAGTTACCATTTACTTTCCCGAAATCCGGGTGGGTGCGCTTAGCGACGACCAGGGAAATTTCAGCATTAAAAACCTACCAGCTTCAAAATTAACCGTTCAAATTAGCTTAATTGGCTACGAGTCGATCACTAAAGTGATAGACCTCAGACACATCTCCAATATGGACTTTGAGCTGAGTGAATCGGTTACCGAAATTTCAGAGGTAGTCATCACCGGGCAACCCGGTTTAACAGAGCAAAAACGCACGCCCGCACCAATTGCGGTTGTTCCGAAAACCGAATTACTTCAAAACACATCGACCAACATTATTGACGCACTGGCCAAACAACCGGGCGTTTCGCAGATTACAACCGGGGCCGGCATCTCAAAACCTGTTATTCGCGGGCTGGGATACAATCGTGTGATTGTTGTCGTCGATGGAATCCGACAGGAAGGGCAGCAATGGGGTGATGAGCATGGTGTTGAAATTGACGAATACGGTGTTAACCATGTTGAAATTCTAAAAGGGCCTGCGAGTTTAGCTTTTGGCTCCGATGCCATGGCCGGGGTAATCAACATGATTTCTGCTCCGACTTTACCAACAGGTACCATCAAAGGAAATGTGATCACCAACTACCAAAGCAACAACGGCCTGTTTGGGTACTCGGCAAACCTATCGGGTAACCAAAACGGTTTTATCTGGGATGCTCGCGTCAGCGGCAAACGTGCCCACGATTATCAAAACGACATTGATGGTTGGGTTGGCAATTCAGCCTTTCGCGAAAATGCAGCGAGTGCCTTAGTCGGGCTGAACCGCGCATGGGGTTTTTCTCATCTGAAGTTGAGTCTATACAACCTAAAACCAGGGATTGTTGAAGCAGAGGAAGATGAAGATGGCGGAGCAGAAGAAGCAGTTGAGCGCGATCCGAAATCCTATCAACCGGGAGCTCCATATCAGGAAATAAACCACTACAAAGCCGTTTGGGACAATAAGTTTTACCTGGGACAGGGCAACCTCGTTGCTTTGGTGGGTTTTCAGCAAAACAACCGCAAGGAGTTTGAATCGGCTGATGAATATGGTTTGTATTTAAAACTGAACACGCTGAGCTACGACCTGAAATACAGCTTATCGACCGACAATAACTGGTCCTTAACCGGCGGTGTTGGCGGCATGTGGCAACAGTCTAAAAATGAAGGTACCGAGTTTTTGGTTCCGGCTTACCAGCTTTTCGATCTTGGTGTTTATGCCATCGCGCACAAACAAATCGGTGATTTCGATTTTAGCGGAGGGCTCCGTTTCGACCGACGCCACCTGGATAGCGATGCACTTTACCTGAACAGCGACGAAGAAGTCACAACGTCAACCGATGCTGATGCGACAGAACGTTTCGCTGACTTCAATGATTCGTTCACCGGCGTATCCGGAAGTTTGGGTGTTACTTACCAGATCAGCAAAACAGCCTACACCAAGTTAAACCTGTCACGTGGCTTCCGTGCTCCGAACATCGCAGAACTGGGCTCGAACGGCGTTCACGAAGGAACTTTCAGCTACGAAATCGGGAACACGGATCTTAAACCGGAAAACAGCTTCCAGATCGACTGGGGAATCGGACTCGACACCAAACACGTATCGGCAGAGCTGAACCTGTTCAACAACCAGGTCGACAACTACATTTACAGCCACAAACTGAATACGACAGCCGGAGCCGATTCGCTGATCGACGATGTTCCGGTGTTTAAATACACAGGCGGCAAAGCTCACCTGTATGGTGGCGAGCTGTTTGTTGACATCCACCCACACCCGCTCGATTTCCTGCACTTCCAGAATACCTTATCGTATACCCGCGGAACACTGTCAAACCAGCCCGACTCTGCTAAATATTTGCCCATGATTCCACCAATGCGCTGGCGATCTGAAATCAAGCTGGACATTAAAAAAATCAACAACTGGATGCAAAATGCATGGGTGAGCTTCGGCATCGACCACAACTGGAAACAGGATAAATACTTTGCTGCTTACGACACCGAAACAGCAACGCCTGCCTACACATTGCTCGATGCAGGAATCGGAACCGATTTCACCAGCAACAAACGCACAATCGCCTCGCTATACATTAGCTGCAACAACCTGACCGACAAAGCGTATCAAAGCCATTTGAGCCGACTAAAATACGCCGGTCTCAATCCGGAAACCGGACGCGAAGGTTATTACAACATGGGACGCAACATCAGTGTAAAACTGATTATTCCTATCGGAATTAGTAGTCCGAAGAGTTTATAAAATTTAGCAATCACCATAAAAGGGTGCTGCAGCCTCATCATGGCACAGCACCCTTTTCTTTTTTATGCTTCAGTAATCGGTTTATCTTTGCAGCAAATAATAAACGGCAACAGTGGACAAAATCCTTTACCATACACCGGAACAACTGAAAGAAATGACGGCCAACAACCGGCAGGAATTCTCGGTTTTGTTTCAGAAACTGAAAAAGAAAAAGCCCAAGAACCTGGATTCGATAGTTCAGCAATTACACGAGGAGGCTTTCGACCAGTTCGATTGTTTGGATTGTGCGAACTGCTGCTCAAGTATCAGCCCGATTGTTATTGACAAAGATGTGGAACGCCTGGCCAAAAGCCAACGCATGAAACCGGCCGACTTTATTGCCAGCTACCTTTATAAGGACGAGGACAATGACTACGTTTTTCAGCAAACGCCTTGCCCGTTTCTCATGGGTGACAACTACTGCTGCGTTTACGAAAACCGTCCGCGTGCCTGCCGCGAATACCCACATACCGATCGCAGCCGCTTCTACCAGATCCTCAATCTGACTAAGAAGAATTGTGAAGTTTGCCCGGTTGTCTTCGCCATCGTAAAAGATCTCTCCAAACGTGAGTGGTAGCAATATTGCCCGATTCTTTTCGTTCGGTAACTGTTGAATTTTTTCATCACGAATAAACAAATATCTTTGAGCGAACGAACAGGCAACACCGCATGAAACTCAGAAAACTCGTCATACTTCCGTTCCTTTTTCTCACAGTGCAGCTATTTGCACAAATTGGCGGCGAGTCCACTTATGAGTTCCTGAACCTGACCAATTCGGCACGCATGGCGGCACTCGGCGGCAACCAGATTGCGCTGAACGATCCGCTCGACCTCAACGTTGCGTACAACAATCCGGCGCTGCTCAATGCGGAAATGGCCGGAACGATTTTGGCGAATTACGTCAACTACATTGCCGACGTCAATTATGGCTACGCTGCTTATGCCCTCAATACCGAAAAAATAGGTCCTCTCAGTTTTGGCATTCACTACATTAATTACGGTGAATTTATTAAGGCCGATGAAAATGGAACGCAGGACGGCACCTTTCACGCTGCTGAGTATGCCCTTCTGGCGAGTTGGTCACATTTAGCAGGCCCTGTAAAATTAGGGTTTACAGTGAAACCAATCCTCTCGTCCTTTGAATCGTACCAGTCGATTGGTATCGCTTTTGACCTTGGAGCGGCATACACCAGTCAAAATGAATTGAACACAATCGGGCTGGTAATCCGAAACGTTGGAACGCAAATCACCACCTACTACGAAAACGGCGACCGCGAAAGCATTCCGCTCGATATCCAGTTCGGTATTTCAAAACGCCTCGCGCACGCTCCCTTTCGCCTGTCGGCAACCCTGCAACACATGCAACGTTGGAAACTGGCGCAGGCCGAAGAGGTGGACAATGGCTATGAGACGACCATCGAGGAAGACAACTTCACAAAAGCTTTCATGCGCCATATGGTACTTGGTGTCGAGCTCCTCCCCTCGCCCAACTTCAACATACGCGCAGGCTACAACTTTCAGCGCCGCCAGGAATTGATGTTTAATGATAAAAAATCCACCGTCGGATTCTCCTGGGGTTTCGGCTTCCAAATCAAACGCTTCCGTATCGACTACGGCTCAGCGCGCTATCACCTTTCTTCATCCAGCAATCATTTTTCTATCGCGTTCAGGCTGAACAACAACCTGCGTTGAGACACAATTTCCTGACACCCTCTGCCCATTACCAACCTCGTCCTGTGAATAATTTTCTGGCTGCGCTTCCGGTCAAAAAGTCTATCTTTGCTCGCATGGAAAAAGCGACTCAACCCAAAATTATCATTGCCATCGACGGGCATTCGTCTTGCGGAAAAAGCACGGTAGCCAAGCAAATCGCCAAAGAGCTGGGCTACATCTACATCGACAGTGGCGCTATGTACCGGGCGGTTACTTTGTTCGCCTTGCGCAACAAGCTCGCTGTCGACGGAGAAGTCAATGAGCAAGGACTGATTGACCGTTTGGATGAGATCAAAATTGAGTTTCGCTTCAACCCGGAAAACCGCCGCAACGAGACCTACCTGAACGGCGAGAATGTAGAGGAAGAAATCCGTCAATTACCGGTTTCGCAACACGTGAGCCCGGTGGCAACCATCCGAGAGGTGCGCGAAGCCATGGTTGAGTTACAACAGGAAATGGGTAAAAACAAAGGCATCGTGATGGACGGCCGCGATATTGGTACCGTGGTTTTCCCTTCCGCAGAGTTGAAAATCTTTATGACTGCACGTCCCGAAGTTCGGGCACAACGCCGCTACGACGAGTTGACCGCTAAAGGACAGGAAGTGAGTTTCGACGAGATTTTGGCGAATGTGATCGAACGCGACCGCATCGACTCGAGCCGCGAAGTCAGTCCGCTGAAACAAGCCGACGATGCCTTAACGCTGGACAATAGCGACATTACCCGTGAAGAACAGCTGGACTGGCTCCTGCAAAAAGTACAACAATTAACCACAGCTTAAAGGGCCTGAAATCTGACTTTGGAATTTGGACCTTGGAATTTGTAATCTGTATGAGAGTAGTGATTGACGATAAATCCGGTTTTTGCTTCGGCGTAGTTAACGCCATCGAGAAAGCAGAAGGGCTACTGCAGCAAGGTGAAAAAATCTATTGCCTTGGCGATATCGTTCACAACCAACAAGAGGTTGCCCGACTCGAGGCGCTAGGGATGGTCACCATCAATCACGACAAATATTTCCAACTCAGCAACTGCAAAGTTTTACTGCGCGCACACGGCGAGCCGCCGGCAACTTATGCCTACGCCCGCAAAAACAACATTGAATTGATCGATGGCACCTGCCCGGTAGTACTAAAACTGCAGCAGCGGGTTCGCAAAGGTTACGAAGACATCAAAGCCCAAGGAGGACAATTGGTCCTGCTCGGCAAAAAAGGCCATGCCGAAATCAACGGGCTAAACGGGCAAACCGGTAACCTGGCGATTATCGTCGAAACCGAAGCCGACATTGCCGAAATCAATGCTGACAAACCAACTCTGGTGTTCTCACAAACCACCAAATCACTCGATGATTTTCACCGCCTGGGGCAAAAGATCAAAGAGCTGGTAAATGCTGAAACCGATATTAAAGACACCATTTGCAGGCAAGTTGCCCACCGCGCTCCCCACATGATAGAATTTGCCGCCCAACACGAGGTCATCCTTTTTGTGAGCGGGAAAAAGAGCTCGAACGGCAAGGCGCTGTTCGAAATCTGCAAATCAGTGAACCCAAACAGCTACTTTATTTCCGACGTTGACGAGCTGCAAAGTGAGTGGATCAAGGGCAAACATTCTGTCGGCATAACAGGAGCAACATCCACCCCAAGATGGATTATGGAAAAAATTTCCAACAAATTGACAAAAGATTAAGTCAACATTAAGCTTATTAACTTTTTCCACCACAGATACATTAGCTATCCCTTAAAGCAATTTACTTTGCGCCCTCTAAATATATTGTAGAGCATAAAATGAAGGTTATTTCTTCGGAAGTATTAAATTTGCGCAATCGATTGCTCAACTCAACTTACTACGACCTGAATAAGGCCTGAATTGATGCTATTTGGAGAATATTGGCTGACTCTAAATGGATAAGAAATGCGGGATGATAATTGTGGAACCAAGAGTAAAAGCTGTAATATGAAACGCAAAAAGCTTGAAAAAATAGGCGTGCTCACCTCAGGTGGCGACGCTCCCGGCATGAATGCCGCTATCCGTGCCGTAACACGTGCGGCCATTTCAAACAAATTAAAAGTAGTAGGTATCCGTCATGGCTACCAGGGAATGATTGATGGTGATTTTGTACCATTGCGTACCCGTGATGTGAGTGGTATTCTACACCGTGGCGGCACTGTTCTGAAAACCGCCCGAAGTATGGAATTCCGCACCGAAGCCGGCCGTGAAAAAGCCTATCAAAACCTCAAAAAAGAAGGCATCGATGCCTGTGTGGTTATTGGTGGTGACGGTTCGTTTACCGGAGCACTGATCTTTTCGCAGGAGTATGATATTCCTTTTGTAGGTATTCCCGGAACCATCGACAACGACATGTACGGAACGGATTACACCATTGGCTACGACACGGCCCTGAATACCGTTGTTGAAGCTGTGGATAAAATCCGCCACACCGCTGCATCGCACGACCGACTTTTCTTCATCGAAGTAATGGGACGTGAAGCAGGCTTGTTGGCTCTGAGTGCAGGCATTGCAGTAGGCGCTGAAGCCATCCTGATTCCGGAAGCCAAGATTTTGGAGAAAGAACTGGATCAGTTCCTGAAAAAGGGGTACAAAGAAAAAGACCGAAGTGGCATTGTGATTGTCGCCGAAGGTGGCGAAACCGGACGCGTTATTAAAATAGCCAAGGCCGTTGAAGACAACTACCCCAACCTGGACGTTCGAGTTTCCATTCTAGGACACATTCAACGCGGTGGAAAACCATCGGCACGCGACCGGATTGCCGCAACAAAAATGGGTGTTGCTGCTGTTGAAGCTCTGCTCGACGATCAGAAGAGCATCATGATCGGGTTAGTGAAAAACTTCATTGTTGATCACGTTCCGTTCAACAAAGCCGTCAAGCTGAACCACAGCATCGACGAAGATCTGATACACATTCAAAGCATTATCAATATTTAAACACAATCCCCGCTTAGCCAGCGGGGATTTTTGTTATCCGCATTTCCGAGGCAGAAGTTATCAACAGTTCGCAGCGTAACCAAGCTTAACTGAATAAATTTTGCGAAGTTTGTAACACCATGACGGAACAACTTTTTGCCGATGTCATATTGCCCCTCCCCCTGGGTGACATGTTCACCTACCGGATTCCCGCCGATTTTCAAGCCAACATCAAAGTAGGTGTTCGGGTAATTGTACAATTCGGCGCCCGCAAATTTTTCTCCGCACTCGTTTATAAGTTGCACAACAACATGCCGGTCGGCTCCTTCGACATCAAGGATATTGATGCCATTCTGGATCCGGAGCCCATCATCACCCCCGCCCAGATTATTTTATGGGAATGGATGGTCGACTACTATTGCTGCACCATGGGCGAAGTGTACAAAGCGGCACTTCCGTCGGCGCTGAAGCTGGAGAGCCAGACTAAGGTGAGCTTCAACCCCAACTTCAATATGCCTGTTGACATGCCAGGCGAGGAAGAAGCACTGCTGCTGATGTTACAGGGACACGGGCAGGCTAATATTCAAAGCATCAATAAATTCCTCGGGAAAAAATCGGCACTGTCAACGCTGAAAATATTACTGGAAAAGAATGCGGTTTTAATTGAAGAAAAGCTCGCGGATTCCTATTCAGCCAAAGTGCAGCCCTTCATTTTTTTGCACCCAAAACTGGCCAATGATAACGCGATTCGGGAAGCACTTGAAAGCCTGAAAAAAGCGAAAAAACAACAGCAACTGCTCGAATTCTTCCTGGCGGAAACCTTGTACCATGAAGAAAAAAGGCCCAACATCGCCAAGAAAGAACTGTTGGAGCAAAGTGGGATTAGCGACACCGTGTTGCGAACGCTGCTGGAAAAGGAATTCCTGCATTTGCAGGAAATTGAAGTCGGCCGACTGGATTTCAGCAGTGATGGAGAGCAAAAGATATTCGACCTGAACGAGGCGCAAAACAAAGCCTTTTCAGAAATCAAACAATACCAACCAACCGGCAAACCGGTCTTACTGCATGGCGTTACCGCCAGCGGGAAAACCGAAGTGTACATCAAACTGATTGAGGAACAACTGGCACTGGGAAAACAAGTGCTCTACCTGGTTCCGGAGATTGGGTTGACCACACAGCTCATCAACCGGCTGAAACGCGCTTTTGGCGACAAAGCCGGCATTTACCATTCGCGCTTCAACGATTCGGAGCGTGTTGAAATTTGGCTGAACACCCTGCACGAGCGCGAAAAATCGTTCGAAATCATCATTGGCGCACGATCGGCAGCATTGTTGCCCTTCCGCAACCTGGGGCTGATCATCGTTGACGAGGAACACGAAAACAGCTACAAACAGTTCGATCCATCGCCACGCTACAATGCAAGGGACGTGGCCGTTGTGTTGGCCCAGATTCATCGGGCACAGGTGATTTTGGGGACCGCAACCCCTTCGTTCGAGAGCTACTTCAACGTCAAAACCAACAAATACGCTTTGGTTGAGATGAAGGAGCGCTTCCAAAACATAAGCTTGCCAGAAATGGTGATTGCCGATGTTCGGGAAGCTACCAAGCGCAAGCAAATGAAATCGCTGCTCACCCCGGATCTGTACGATTCGATAGAAACAGCATTGAAAAACGAAGAGCAGGTTATTCTTTTTCAAAACCGACGGGGTTTCGCCCCCTACCTGCAATGCGGCACTTGTGGCTGGATTCCGAAATGCAAAAACTGCGACGTCAGCCTCACCTATCATAAGCACCTTTCAGCGCTGGTTTGCCACTACTGCGGTCACACGCAATCGTTACCTGACGGATGCGGCGAGTGCCATTCCGAAGACATAAAGACACGCGGCTTTGGGACGGAGAAAATTGAAGAAGAACTTTCGCTCATCTTCCCAGAGGCGCGCATTGCCCGCATGGATATGGACAGTACCCGGGCCAAAAAAGCCTATGAGCGCCTGATTTACCAGTTCGAAAGCAAACAAATCGACATCCTTGTGGGAACCCAAATGGTAACCAAAGGGCTCGATTTCGATCACGTGAGCGTGGTGGGTATTCTGAATGCTGATCAGTTGCTGAACTACCCCGACTTCCGGTCGTTCGAGCGTTCGTACCAATTGATCGCCCAAGTGAGCGGCCGCGCCGGACGCAAAAACAAACAAGGAAAAGTGATCATCCAGACCACGCAACCGAAGCACCCTGTTTTACTGGAGGTCGCCGAGCACAATTTCATCCAGCTTTTCAACCGCCAAATGTCCGAACGGCAGCTTTTCAAGTACCCGCCCTACTTCAGGTTGGTGAAGGTTGTTTTGAAACACAAAAATCGCGACCGCCTCAACCTGGCAGCCAATCAAATGGCAGCCAAACTCCGGAAACTTTTCGGCTTCAATATTTTGGGACCCGAATACCCATTGGTCGGCCGAATTCAAAGCTGGTACCAGAAAGAAATCTGGGTAAAATTGGAGCGCGACCAAAAACTCATGTCGTCGAAGAAAAAAATACTCGAAGAAATAAAATCGATCAAAACCCAGCCCAACAATGCGGGTCTGGTGGCTTACGCCGATGTTGATCCCATGTAGCATAAACAAAAGGTTGGTTAAAAATTGTAAATCCGGCACGGCGATCCAAAAAATATTATTTTTGCACTCAACGAAAAAGCCAGAAAACTTCCGACCATCATAGCGGAAATCCGTCCGGCTCTTTCCGGTTTTAATTGATTAATTTTTCAAGTTAAGAAGCATTTTCACATAAAATATTAACTTTGAAACTCAGCAAAAAGAGGAAAGAAACCTATGGGAAAAGTAATCGCTTTAGCAAATCAAAAAGGGGGCGTCGGAAAGACAACGACAGCCATCAACCTGGCTGCCAGCTTGGCTGTTCTAGAGAAAAAAGTATTGATTATTGACGCTGACCCTCAAGCTAATGCCACTTCCGGAATTGGCTTCGATGTGAAGAATGTCAAAACAAGTATTTACGAGTGTATTGTTGAAGAAATTGACCCGCGAAAAATCATTCTGAAATCAGAGATTAACGGACTCGATTTGATCCCTTCACACATCGATTTGGTAGGTGCCGAGATTGAAATGCTGAACCTGCCGAACCGCGAAAAAGTGTTGGAAACTGTGATCAACCAAATTCGGGACGATTACGATTTTATCCTGATCGACTGTTCACCTTCGCTTGGACTAATCACCGTAAATGCGTTGACCGCTGCCGACTCCATCATTATTCCGGTGCAATGCGAGTACTTTGCCTTGGAAGGGTTAGGAAAATTGTTGAACACCATCAAAATCATCCAAACCCGGTTGAATCCGGACCTTGAAATTGAAGGATTCCTGCTGACCATGTATGACTCTCGCCTGAACCTGGCCAACCAGGTTTTGGAGGAAGTACGGACCCACTTTGGTGATATGGTTTTTGAAACGCTCATCAACCGTAACATCAAGTTAAGCGAGGCCCCAAGTTTTGGTATTCCGGCTGTTTTGTACGATGCCGCTTCGAAAGGAGCTACCAGCTATATGGATCTTGCCCGTGAGATTTTACAAAAGAATGATCTGACCAAGATCAAGAATTCGGAGAAAGTTATTGAATAAAAAGAAAAAGAGCACAGAACATTATGGCTAAAAGAACCGGATTGGGACGAGGTTTAGGCGCACTGATTGACGACGCAGACACAACAAGAGAAGTGCCGGTATCATCGTCGATTAACGAAGTCCCGATTGAAAATATTGAAGCAAACCCTTTTCAACCCCGAACCAAATTTGACGAAACGGCCCTTCAGGAATTGTCGGCCTCGATCAAGGAGATTGGTATTATTCAGCCAATCACGCTTCGCAAGGTTGATGACGATAAATACCAGATTATTGCCGGAGAACGTCGGTTCCGTGCATCGAAACTGGCCGGACTGAAAACAGTTCCTGCCTATGTTCGCACCGCCGAAGACGACGGCATGCTGGAAATGGCTTTGGTGGAAAACATCCAGCGCGAAGACTTGGATGCCATCGAGGTTGCCCTGTCATACCAGCGATTGATTGAAGAATGCAAGTTAACCCAGGAAGTGTTGAGTGAGCGCGTTGGTAAAAAACGCTCCACCATTTCAAACTACCTGCGCTTGCTGAAACTGCCAACGCTCATCCAAAAAGGAATTATCGACAAAACCATTTCGATGGGCCATGCCCGTGCGTTGGTTAATATCCCGAATCCGGAAGATCAGCTGTCAATTTATGAACTGATTCTGGATGAAGACCTGTCAGTTCGTAAAGTTGAAGAGATCGTTCGCAACCTGGGAGCGCAGCCAACAGAACAACCAAAAGAAGAAGCTGCTCCTCAAAAGGAAAAATATCCGCAGGAGTACGGAGAGCTTCAACAGCACCTGAGTCAATTTTTTAGCACAAAAGTTGACTTCTCTCTCAACAATAAAGGGAAGGGAAAAATCGTTATCCCATTCGGATCGACCAAAGACTTGGAGCGCATAATGGGTATTCTGGATAAACTGGGCCACTAAACGATTGCAAACAAACAGAAAATTGAGGCATTTAAGAATATCCGTTTTTATCATCCTGTTTTTGGCAACAGGATTTTGTTCATTTGCACAGGTAGAGTTTGAAGCCGATACAATTCCCGTTCAACAACCGGAAAAGGAGCACTCGCCGCGCAAGGCGACGATTTATTCGGCAGTATTGCCAGGCCTGGGGCAAATTTACAACAAGAAATACTGGAAGGTCCCGCTAATTTACGGAGGTTTTATCGGCTTCGGTTACGCGATCAACTGGAATAACAATTATTACGTGCTTTACAAGCAGGCTTATTCCGATATCGTTGACGACGACCCGAACACAAACTCCTTCAAAGATCTGGCAATTGAGGGAAGCTGGGACTGGGATAACTCCAGCCAAGTCTCTCAATTCACAACCCGGCTTAACAATGCGAAAAACTCAGCGAGACGTTACCGGGATTTGATGATTATCGCGTCGGCAGCTTTTTATGCGCTTAATATTATTGATGCAACTGTTGACGCCCACTTTTTCAATTTCGATATTGGGGATGACCTGACGTTTAATTGGACACCCGGTCCAATGTATTGTTCAGGGAAAGCTTTACCGGGTATTAATATTCAAATACGATTTTAAAGGGGAAGAATGAAGAAAGCGATTGTATTACTTTTATTGACCACGATTGGCAGCCTCGCAGTGATGGCTGAAAAAGCAGATAGAGCAAGTCTCAAACAAATTAAGCGTATTGAAGTATTGGCGTTGGATACCATCAACGGATACACTTCAATTTATGCTTATCCGGACGAAAACCTGAACGATCTGTTCGCACAGCAAATGGATAGCCTGTACCATTCGTGGTATATGCAAAACTCTTACGACACCAGTTTTTTCGAAGCTGAAAACGAAAGCTCAGATATGGCTTCATTGCCCGATTCTGTTTATGTGCAACGTTTGCAAAGCGTGGATTCTTTCGTAGATCTGTCTTTCAACAAAACAGTCAAAAACTTCATCGACCTATACACACAACGTCGTCCTCAATTGACGGAAGCGATTCTCGGACTTTCGAGCTTCTACTTCCCCATGATTGAAGAAAAACTCGACAAATACAACCTGCCACAGGAGTTGAAATACATGCCGATTATTGAATCGGCCCTGAACCCTACTGCTCGCTCGCGCGCCAACGCCGTTGGTTTGTGGCAGTTTATGTACGGAACAGGAAAAATGTACAAGCTCGAAATCAGCACTTTTGTAGATGATCGCCGCGATCCTGAAAAATCGTCGGAGGCAGCTGCCAAGTACCTGAACGATCTGTACCAGATTTATAAAAACTGGCACCTGGTGATTGCCGCCTACAACTGCGGACCAGGTAACGTAAACAAAGCGATCCGTCGTGCAGGTGGCACCAAGGATTACTGGGCCATCTATTATTACCTGCCTCGTGAAACCCGCGGCTATGTACCGGCATTCATCGCAGCAGCTTACGTGATGAACTTCTACCAGGAACACAATTTGCACCCGCGCTATCCGGATTTCCCGATCGTTACCGATACGATCCAGGTTCGCAACTATGTGCACTTTAAACAAATTGCGGAAACGCTGAACGTTCCGATGGAAGAACTGCAAAGTTTGAACCCGCAATACCGTCTGGACATCATTCCGGCAAAAGCGGAAAAACCATACACGCTGAGATTACCGTTGGAAAAGATTGCTGAATTTATCGATATGGAAGAGAATGTCTACGCACTTCGTCGTGATGAATTCTTCCCGAATAACGAGATTTTGGTTCCAAAAGAACGAGGCACTACTTACGTAGCCGATGTGAACGGCAAAGACCGCATCGTTTACACGGTGAAATCAGGCGATAACCTGGGCTACATTTCCAGTCGTTTCAACGTTCGCATCAACGACCTGCGCTATTGGAACAACATCCACCGCAACCTGATTCGCGTTGGGCAAAAGATTGTGGTTTATGTACCGGCCGGTAAAGGCGAACAGTATGCGCAATCGGGCAGCGTCCGCATGACCAGCCAGGCAAGCTCGTCGGCACAGGTTAGCACCGAAGGCGGATTTGTATATTACACGGTTCGCAGCGGAGATTCTTTATGGTCGATTGCACGCCGGTTCCCGGGAGTATCCAACCAGGATATTATGCGTCTGAACAACATGTCGGGGAATACCATTAAGCCCGGACAAAAGTTGAAGATTCAACCCAAAAGCTAAAAGCTTATTGTTAAAGATTTGATTTGCAAAGACCCGAATTTCGTGCTACATTTAGCGAAGACGAAATTGCACCTATGAAACCTTTACGGGCCTTTCTTTTCTTATCAAGTGTATTATTGCTGTTGTTCCTGGTTTCTTTTTATCAATCAAACAGAAGCCAGGAACAATTGCATACGCCTGTTGCTGAAGTAATCCCGGAAGACAGCATTTCGATCGAAGATGTGCTGAATGAGCCACTTGCCGCAACAGATTCCGTCGAGCTTGACGACCGCCTGTCAATCGCATCAGAACCAGAAATCTCCGATTCAATCTCTTCTTTCATCCCTTCATCCGGCGGATTTGTATTTGCCGATGGCGACTCGCTTCACTTTTCGGCTATTGCCGACAAACTGGGCAACCCGGCACCCGACAAACAGCAAATTCGTATTTTCTACATTGGCGATTCGCAAATTGAGAGCGACCACATCACATCTGCTTTGCGCAAGGGCCTGCAAAACCGCTACGGCGGACAAGGCCCCGGCCTGATTGCCCCGGACCAATATTACAATCCACCGCACCAACTCATCATGACAATGTCGGAAAACTGGCAAAACCAGTCGATGAAAGACATGCGCGGGAAAAACAAAAGTATCCTGTTTAAAAACTCGCTGGCTGTAAAGGGTGAAGAAGACAACGCCTGGTTCCGGATCAACCGGCTCCGCTTCCTGACCCCACAGGAAGACTTCAACCAAATCCGCTTGTTCCTGTATGCCACCGACACAAGTACAGTGGAAATACTGCGCTCCGGGCAATCGATCTTTCAGAATCAGATTACAGCGGCCAATGAACTACATGATTTGAGCATCCCGCTAAAAAATACACCCGATGATTTAAAACTCACTTTTGCGCCGAAGGACAGCCTTTACGTCACCGGCTTTTCGCTGGAAAGTGAATCGGGCATTTTTGTCGACAATATTGCCTTGCGCGGACTCTCCTACCCGCCGTTCAGCAGTTCCGACCGATCGGGCTTGAAAACGATGACGGACATGCTACAGCCTGATTTATTTGTTCTGCAGTTCGGTGTCAATGTTGTTCCCTATTTTTCGGAAAACTATACCATTTTCCGTTCTCAGTTTAATCGCCAAATCCGAATCATCCGGCAGCTGTGTCCCGGAGTGCCGATTTTGGTGATCGGCGTGTCTGACATGGCACACCGCGAGGACGGCGAGCTCGTTTCCTATGAAAACATTGAGCAAATCAAACAAATTCAGTTTGACATTGCCATGAGAAACCACTGCGCATTTTGGGATCTCGAAGCCTTTATGGGAGGAATCGGCAGCATGGCCAGTTGGGTAAATGCAGATCCACCGATGGGACGAAAAGACTTTGTGCATTTCACTGAAAAAGGAGCTGAAAAAATCGGCAGCGAGCTTGCCAACCTGTTTATTTCCGAATTTGAAACCAGTCGCCTCACTGCATGGAAAAGCAACTGACGAAAATACTGGAACAGCTGATTCACTACCAGGAACACAACCCGCTGTTCTATACCAAAGTTGCTTTTTGGATTGCATTCGCCATCACCCTTGCTTTTTACAGCCTATTTTACCGCAAAAGCATTCTGCGCAACAGCTACCTCCTGCTGATCAGTTGGTACATTTATTACCAGATGAACGGTGCATTCCTGTCGCTGCTCATCTTCTCGTGCCTGGCGAATTACGGTTTTGGCCGACTAATCGACCTACACCGAAAAAACCGCTTCTGGCTGATCTTTTCGGTGAGCTTCAACTTGCTGCTTTTAATCTACTTCAAATACACCTATTTTTTCACGGAGACCATTAACAACACCTTTCACACCGACTACCAGGTTTTCAACTGGCTTGGTTGGTTCCTGAATCAGATCACGGACGGGATGGCCGATGTGCACAGTATTGTACTTCCTATCGGTATTTCCTTTTACACATTCCAGGCCATTAGCTATTTGTCGGATGTTCGTACCCGAAAGGTTGAAGCCGTTCGAAATCCAATCGATTTCAGTTTTTACCTGAGCTTTTTCCCGCAGCTCGTTGCCGGACCAATTGTGCGGGCAGCAGCTTTCATACCGCAACTTTATCAGAAATACCGCCTGAGCAATACGGAATTGAGCCATGCTGCTTTCCTCATACTAAAGGGGCTCTTCAAAAAGATGGTCGTTGCCGACTTTCTGGCGCTGAACTTTGTCGACCGTATTTTTGACGCACCGGGTGCTTATTCGGGACTTGAAAACCTGCTCGGCGTTTACGGATACTCTATCCAGATTTATTGCGACTTCTCCGGCTATACCGACATTGCGATCGGACTGGCATTAATATTAGGCTACAAGATACCTGTGAACTTCAATGCGCCTTACACGGCCAACGGCCTTTCGGATTTCTGGCATCGCTGGCATATCTCGCTTTCGCTGTGGCTGCGCGACTACCTGTACATTCCGCTCGGAGGAAACCGAAAAGGCAAGTTCCGCACACACCTGAACCTGATTGTCACCATGCTGTTGGGTGGACTCTGGCACGGGGCCAGCTGGCGCTTCATCATTTGGGGAGGTATTCACGGCGTTGGCCTTTCCGTCGAGAAAATGATTCAGAAATTCCGGAAATCAAAGTCCGGGCCAAGCAGCAACAAATGGCTCCGGGTTGGCTCCATACTCCTGACTTTTCAGCTGGTGAGCCTGGCCTGGATTTTCTTTCGCGCACCCGACCAGGAAACCATCTACCGGATGTTTTACCAATTCCGGGAACACTTCATACCACAACTCACTTCGGAAGGTGTAATGACCTATTTGCCGACACTGGGAATGTTGCTGCTCGGCTTTCTGCTCATCTGGTTTCCGTTTGATGCCAAAGAAAAAATCCGTGGCTGGTTCATCCGCCAACACTTCGTTCTTCAGGTTTGCATTGCGGCGGCAGTTGTACTCGTCATTCAATACGTTTCAACCTCGGATATACAACCGTTCATCTATTTCAGGTTTTAACTCACGGGGGCGTCCTAAAACTGAAGATTGCAATCAATTTGCTTGACCTTTTCTCTCCTCGAAGATTCGAAAAAGGAAAGCCACTGGAGGCGGTGGAATGCTATTGAAAAGAGCACCTTCCATCAACGCCATTGCCTCCCACTCTTTCATCTGCCTGCAATCACCTATTCCCTGCAATTTATTTTTTCGCCGGCTAGCATAATGAATTCAACAATTTACTAGATTTGTGCACACTATCCAAGGATGCCCATCCCGATAGCCGAGTCCCCGAAATTATTTTATTAACTTAATTGTGTTTGTGCGTCAATTTCTATGTACCGGAAAGTTCAACGCGTGCAAAAAGTCCTGAAGAATGCTGCTTTGCACACCCAAAAGTTTGGCAAAAATAGTGGTATTACCTGTGTCTCCAAGTGTCACCTGTGCTGCCTGAAAAAAGACATCAGCGCCAGTCCGCTTGAGTTTTTACCACTGGCTTATTTTTTATACAAGGAAGGACGTGCCGACGAGGTTTACGATCGTCTGGAACAACTCCCGGAGAATGACTTGTGCATTCTTTTCTCAGCTTTGGGAACTGCCGCCGGCGGATGCAGCGAATATACTTATCGCGGGCTTATCTGTCGATTATTCGGATATGCTTCAAACCGCGACAAGATGGGACAGAACCGACTGGTTACCTGCAAGCCAATTAAAGAAAGTACGCCCTACGCGCAGCTAACTAGCAAACAGCTGGTGAAAGCGCCCGTCATGAGCGAATATTACATGCAGCTGGCAGCAATTGACTTTGGGCTGGCGAATGAGCAGCTCCAAATTAACCAGGCTATTAAACGGGCGCTGGAGCTGGTTATGACCTATTACATGTATCGTGGACGCGGTAAGCGAGCATGATATCAAAAAGTCAATAAACAAAGGGAACTGGCCGTTTGAAGTCCCCTTTGTTTACTTAGCTCTTCTATATAAACTCGACCTTGAGTACTGTTGCAATTTCATCCATCGCTTCAGCCTCAGGTGTTGTCACTTTTAATTTATCGTCGACGACTGACCATTTCAGATCGATACTACTTCCTACAACACGAACACCTTTAATGTTTTGTCCTGGGTTGGGTTCAAACACATGCTCCAGCTCCAGCTCCTGGTTGGCATCAGGCATACCCAACAAATACACATACAAGGTATTTCCATCCTTCGATTTGCTAAACCGAACATCATCCTTCGAGTATTTCATTGTGGCCGACTGACCACCAAAATGACCTTTTTCAAACTCAGCGATTCCATAACCAAACACAGAATGTGCCCGTGTGTTGTACACCGCTTCTTCATGTCGCTTAATCCAATCGCCTATCTCCAGAAGCACATCCCGTTGTTCTTGCGGAATGATGCCGTTCGCCATTGGTGATACATTTAACAAAACTACACCCTTCTTACTCCATACATCAATCATGTTACGGATAATCAGGTCAGCTTTCTTGTATTTTAATCCGTTCGTATAACACCAGCTACCATCGCTGATGGTAATGTCGGTCAACCAATATTTGTCTGAGATTTCGGTTTTACCACCCTGTTCAATGTCAATCAGCGCCACGCTGTCCGGCAAATCTTCCTGTTTGTAGAAAGCGATTGGCTCCTGGCCCCGACTCTCGCCAGCATTATAGTGGTGTGCCAGCATCTTTTCCCGATATTCTTCCGGGATTTTATCCAACCACGAATCGAACCAGATCATGTCCGGCGCGTATTGATCGACCACCTCGTTCACCTGTCCTAACCAACGATCATAAAACTCGTCAGCCGGAATGTTGCCATACAGGTACTTTAGTTTTTCGTCGGTCGTACTGGTTACCGCGTTGGGATCGTAGGCAAAATGACTGTCGTTTCCAACGTTACCACTATTCGCCCAGTGAGTGCTATCATTCGCATAGCGTTGCAAATTGCGGGCATGATGAAAAGTGGTAATCGTCTTTATGTCGCGCTTTTTTAGCTCAGCGAGCAACTCCCCCGTGATATCCTTGTGAGGTCCCATTTCTGCAGCGTTCCAGTGATTGATTTTACTGTCCCACATCGCGAATCCATCGTGATGTTGAGCCACCAACCCCGCAAAACGAGCCCCTGCTTTTTCAAACAAGCCAGCCCAATCTGCAGCATCAAAGTTCTCCGCTGTAAACTGAGGAATGAAATCATGGTAATCAAAATCGGCACCGTAAGTAGCTACATGGTGATCGTGAACAACTGCCCCCTTGTGGTCTTTGGGCAAGTTTGTATAATACATCCAGGCCGGGTACCACTCAGACTGAAAAGCGGGTACCGAATAAACTCCCCAATGGAAATAAATCCCCAACTTGGCATCTTTAAACCACTCGGGCTCAGAATTGTGTTTGGCCAGCGACTCCCATGTCGGCTCATAAATTGTTTCCACCGTTTTAGCCTGTTTCGGGCTACACGCAAACAGGACACTCCCTAACACCAGCAATGATCCTTTCCTCAATACATGTTCTAATTTCTTCTTCATCTTTAATAGTTTTTCCCAAAGTGATATCAATTTTATTCTTCCTTTTTAACGTTTTGTAGTTAGGATAGTCTTCAAACAAGACAGGTCGACAACCCTAATTCGCGCCAACTCAAACCTCCCGAACTGCGGCAGGTTTCATCCGGCTCAATACAAAAACCGAAATAAACAACGCCGCTCCCAGAACCGGCATCACGGCTTCGGCAATCAACAGTCCGGTTGAGCTCCACTTGCCATGTGCCCACTCATCAACGAATATCATGAAGTAGATCGGTATGTTCGAAAGTGCAGCAAAAACATTGTATTTGGTCGCCGCCCCCATTCTCCCGATTGCTTCCAAAACGAATGCGCTAAATCCGGCATAAGCAAAACCAACCGTCACTGCATAAATGGAAGTCCAGATGACAAACATGAGTTGTGTGCGCGGGCTAATGGCCATCATGATCGCCACCGCTCCCTCAAGCAAACCAAATAGAATGTAGGCTTTTTTGCGGTCCATCCGGTCGCAGATCCACCCGCCAACCAGGCAGCCAACCGCCGAAGCAACACCCCCCACAACGCCCACTGCCAATGCCACGGCATCCGGCGATGCGTTCCAATTGCCGGAAATGGACGACCACAGGCTGGAAGCTGCCCCTGAACCAATTGGCAAAAAACAGAGGACAAGAGCTAAAAATCCCGCCCGCGATTTGATCAATATCCAAATATCTTTGAGAAGTATGCCAACCGTTTTCAGGTAATTTTCTTCGCGTTTAAACGGCTCGGGTTCTTTCAGAAACAATAGGCCTAAACCGCACAACAACGAGATCAAAGCAATAATTGCTCCCGACATCCAGGGTGCTGAAAGTCGTTCGGCTAACCAGATTCCGGCACCGCCGCCAACACCAAAACCTCCTAAATTGCCCGCTTGCAACCAGCCACCGGCACGTCCTTTTTCCTCTTCCGGAACATCCTGCGCGATTAAGATCTCGGTCGTCATTGCAATATTGGTATTAGCAAGGGCAGTTAGGAGTACGACCGCCATCAGTACCGGCAAAAAGCTTGAATTCAAGGGAACCACACTCGTTGCCAGAATACCTGCTGCTGTACCAATATTGGCGATGTGATACCATTTCTTCACCGTCAGCGTTGTGTCGACCAAAGGTGCCCATAAGAACTTGAGAATGTTTGGCAGATACGGAAGTGCCACAATGGAAGCGACCCCGGACAACGGAACTCCTGCTTTCGTCAGCAAAAATCCCAAGGTCACGCTGGTGTAGCCATTGAAAATTCCGAACGGCAGGTACAAGAACATAAACGTGATGGGATGCACCGCCTTTGTCGATTCTCCCCGAAACATTTTCTTCAAGCTCATAGTCGAATCCTGTTATTTTGAATAGTTAAAACCGAACAGCTTTCACGAAAACAATTCGCAAAATCTGTTTCTGCTATAAAGATCGTTTGCTGAAAATTGCAACAGCCGATCCGCCGGATAAAGAGACGTTACAACCGGACGGCCTTTAGCTTTCCTGAATTGGAACACTGACATAAAAGGTGCTGCCAACGCCAACTTCGCTTTCAACCCATATCGATCCGCCCTGGCGTTCGGCCAGCATTTTACAAATTACCAAGCCCAGTCCATTCCCGATTTCCCGAGATGTTCCCTGCGTGGGCTGGTTATGCATATTCTTGAATAAAGTTGCTAATATTTCTTCCGTGATACCTTTACCGGTGTCCTTCACCGATACGATGATTTGACCATCTTTCTCTGTGGCGTCAAAGCTGACTTTTCCATTGAGATTGGTAAATTTCAATGCATTGGTCAGCAGGTTGCGGATAATAATCCGAAGCATGTTCGCATCCGTATACACCTGCAGCTTTTTGTCAATTCTGTTTGCAATGATGATCTTTTTGTTCCCGGCAATCGGCTCCAAGATGTCAATCGTTTTCTGGCAAATGTCTTTCAGGTTGAAGTAGTCCGGCTCAAAGCTCATGGTACCGGAAGTGGAGCGAGACCAGGTTAAAATTTCCTGCAACAGATCGAACGCCTTTGTTGAAGCTTCATTGACGATTTCGACCTGCTTCTTGATTGTCGACCTGTCATAACTGTCGAGATTCGAATTGAGAACCCCCAAATACCCCAGGATGGTGTTGAACGGGCTGACCAAATCGTGCGCCAGAATGGTAATAAAATGGTCTTTATCTTCATTCAGCTTGCTCAGCTGGTTGGCATAGTCCAACAGCTGCGATTCATACTTTTTACGTTCCGAAATATCGCGGTAAATCGATTGGTAAGTACCATCGGGCATCATTTTCGTGCGCATTTCAATGGTAATTGTCGTTCCGTCCGAACGAATCAACTCGCGCTCACTCACCACCAATTGTCCGCTGCGTAGCAAGTCGAAGCGGAAAGGAGTTTGCTCAACACTTGCTTTCACAAAAGGAATGTCCGCAATAAATAAACCCACCAACTCTTCTTTGGGGCGCCCAATCATCTGGCAAAATGTTGAATTTGCCTCAATTACGATCCCCTCATTCGAACCAAGCAGGATACCATCAGTCGCCAATTCAATTAAGTTGCGAAGTTTTTCTTCTTCAATACTCAACGATTTTCCGTCCATTCCCTTACGATTTTCTACAATGGACTAAACTTACATATTTTGTGTGTAAAAGCCACACACTGCAAAACGGTTTTGCAATTGGGCAAAGCAACACGATTTTTCACCAACATTCAGCTACCGCTTTCTCCGAACGCAAAACGAATCGACAATATTCAAGCTTTAATGGTCGATGGTTGAAAACGAACGTTCCCATTTTTTGATAGGTTACCTTCTTTTCTACCTGAAACTTACAAAATCTGTTAGCGAGCTCCTCTTTATCCTAAATGTTGCGCAACGTTTTTCATTTTCGTTTTAAATATATTTTGAAGCACGTCCAACTCTTTCTTGTTTTTTGAGTCTCCTCTTGAAGCAAAATAAAGTGTGTTTTCCGTCTTTACTTTTCCTTTCCAGATCAAGTTAATCTTGTTCGTCAGAATCTCGTCTTGACAAAGAAAATCCGGAACGATGGAAAAACCGCTCCCATTATTCAAACACCTGATTATTGAGGTTATACTTGGTAGTATATAATTGGGTTTAAACGTTGGTTTCCGGTTAAAATTCTCAAACCAGAACCGTCTAAAATGTTCCATTTCATTCGACGAACTGTACCAGGTATTTTTCAATAATTCGCGTTCCAACTCCTTCCAGTCATTCGCTTCGATATGTTTCATTACGAGAGAAACATCCGTTTTTACTCCGGCAATTAAAACAATTCTTTCTTTGGTAAAAGGAACATAGTCAATAATCGATTTTTTATCGGTTTGCTTTTGCGGCGTAATAACCAGGTCCAATAAGCCATTATTCAGATCCTTGATTAACTCGCTGTGGTCTCCGAACCGAGCAACCAAATCGAAGTTCAGCGTGGGTATCTCCGGTTCAACAACCAGTTGAAACAACTCAGAACACATTCCAATATTGATAGAAGGGTATTTTTCCTGTGTTGTTTTTTTAAAATGTTGTTCTGCAATCTCCAGCTTATTTAATGGTTCAATTATACACTCATATAAGATTTTTCCCTCTTCCGTTGGAATCATTTTTCGAGAAGTTCTTTCAAACAATTTCTTCCCAACATATGCTTCCAGCGAGTTTAAATGGACACTAACGCCCGGTTGAGAAGAATACAATGCGACTGCAGCCTGCGTCAGCGTTCCTGTCTCGTAGATTTCCTTAAAAGTCCGATACCATTCAAGGTTTACCATTAATATCAATTTATTTATACAAAGGTATCATTTGTATTATTTTAATAATGCCTTATCATGATTTATTTTTGCAGAAATTAATGATTAAGAAAAATGAAAAACATACTAGTAATCAATGGAGGTCATCCATTTGCCCATTCGGAAGGTCGGTTTAATGATACTCTATTCAGAACGACAACAGAGTATTTTAAATCTATCGCCGACAAAGAGGTGAAGTCAACTGAAGTCGGTACCGATTATGATCCCCTGGAGGAGGTTGAAAAGTTCAAATGGGCAGACTTAATTATTTACCACACGCCTATTTGGTGGTTTCAAGTTCCCTTTGGTTTTAAAAAATACCTTGATACTGTCTTCACTGCAGGACATCAAAACGGCATGTACAGCAGCGATGGAAGAACCAGAACAAATCCTGATTTTAATTACGGAACCGGGGGCTTGCTGCATGGGAAGAAATACATTCTCACAACAAGTTGGAATGCCCCTAAAACGGCGTTTACATTGGAAAACGAATTTTTCAATCAAAAGAGTGTTGATGAAGGCGTCATGTATGGATTTCACAGAATGAATGCTTTCACTGGAATGGAATTATTGGCAACTCACCATTTTCATGATATCGAGAAAAATGCGAATGTGCCGCTGGAGTTGAAAAACTACCATGCTTTTTTAAATGAAGTGATCAAGTCCAATTAACTGACATACTACTATTTGCAGATTTTACTCGGCGCAGTATCTGGATGGACACAACGCACGCCACTACACCCGCGATGTAATTTGCAAATCCTAAGTTTTTATTTTATTTATTCAAATAGTAAAGCTACTTATATGATATTGTCCAATCAGACTTTTGCATATCTGCCTCTGTATATTGATACCGTTTCAGAATCACATTATACTTAACAATACTATCCCAATGTATTTTTTCTATAATCTCTCCATCAAATAAAAATAATTGCATCGTTTCGTTTACAGCAAAATCTGCTGCCGGCAAAGTCTCTTGGTTATCAACTAAAATCCGATGAGATATATTCCCGTCTCGCCCCGGAATATCCGCAATATTTTGTATGCGGTATCTGGATATGAATATGAAATTCCATAATATATCGTTTTATCAGAATTATTTTGCAAATAAATATATCTATGAACGTCTTCATCATGACACCCCGATACAACAAACGCTACAATTATCATAAAAATGAATGAACTCATTTTGCATTTCATATTTTGCATCATTTTAGTTTCATCAGTTATATGCATTTCATCAAATTGTTGCCAAAACTAGCCACGAACAGCACCAGTTGTTCCTATTTTGCTTCTATCCAACTCAACGAAGTTCACCTGCCAATTTACAATTTTTCATAATCAAATAATCAATTTTTAGATGGGAAGTGTGATTTGGGAAAATCATGCGGATGAAAAAAAATTTCTTGCTTACGAAATTGAAGAATCATGCTTCTAATTTAGGGAAGGCACAGGAGACAGGTTCAGCAATCGGATAGTCTTCCCCGCCTACTCGTCATTGGCTTTTAAAAGCATTTTGCCCGAATATTGCCGGGTACAGAGGTTCTAACCCACTTTTTTAACATTCTAACCTGGGGTACGGCCTTACTAACCTACTTTTTTGAGGCTCGAACCAAGGTTAGAAGCTCCCTAACCTACTTTTTTAACGTCCTAACCTGGGGTACGGCCTTGCCAACCCACTTTTTTGCTATTCTAACCTAAACCCCAAAGCTGTCTAAATCGAAATCTTCGGGTCAAGAATACCGGCTTTCAGCAACTCACTGATAACGATTTCGGTCATCTCACTCTTAAAGGCGAACTCGTAGCGGATATCCATCACGTAGGCTTTCAGTCGCATTTTGTAGCAAAGTTTGTCGTGCTTAATGTCGTTGAAAAACAAAACGGCAATGGGCTTGGCGAGGTAAATATATTGAGACGTTTGCGCGGCTTCAACAGCAATTTGCCGCACCTTGACCGTGTCGATCGTGATGGGCAGGTAAATTTCGGCTACCACCTGGCAGTTCGATTCCCCCGAATTTGAGTTGGAAATAGGCTGGTTCAGCAGTTCGCCATTGGGCAGGGTAACCAGCGAGTCGTCGGCCGTTTGGATCCGGGTCGAGCGCAGCGACATGTCGAGCACCTCACCGTACACGCTGCCCACCTCAATCTTATCGCCCACCTTAAAGGGACGGTCAATCAGTATGACAAATCCACCGAAAATATTTTTGAGCAAGTCCTGCGCGGCAAATCCAATGGCCACCCCAATGGACGCGCCGAATGCAATCAACGAGCCAAGCGGAGGATTGAAAATACCGCGAATAACAATGTAACTGACAATAATCCAGCTGGCAATTTTCACCACCGGCAAAAGCGCCTTGCCCTTAATGCGTCGCTCCGCATTCTTCTCGGACCACGCCTCGATACTCTTGGAGAGGAAGCGAATGATAAAGTAGCCAACAAGGCAAAAAACGATCGCCCAGAAAATCTTGGCAAAGGAGAAGATTTCCTTCAGTTCGACCGGGGGGCCGCTTTCCACCGCTTTCTTCAACCCACCATCGGTTGTTTTCGTGGTGTCGGCAGCTGCACTAGCCGAATCGGCAACAGCAACCGGTCCCCCTTGTGAAACGATCATATTGATGGTATCGGGCAATTGCAGTACATTTTGCTGCGTGGTGTCGGCTGCCCGCCCTGTGACGGCCAGCATCAGGAACACCAGCAAAAATCCCAATTGTATAGAAGCTCTTTTTCGCATAGCCTAATAGATAAAATTCAACGATTTGAGCTGACTAACCAGCATTCGGTAAACCAAGGGGTTGATGAAGTAAATGTCGTCGCGCAACTCCAGCAAGCCGTCGTCGGTCAGCACCATCAGCTTTTGAAAACTACTCTCGGCACTGCAACGGAAGATTTGGCTGTGTGCATTCAAATCCAGTCCCCCATGAATCAAGATAGCGTGGAGCGTGGTCAGTTCCGGGGTCTTCAGCGAGTTGAGGAAACTAAAGTTCACACGTTTTTGCTGAATGAAGATTTCGCCGTCTTCCACCTTTTGAATGGCCCTCAACCAAAAGATAAACGCCAGGCTGAGGTTCGACTGCGCATATTGTCCCAGCTCTTCAAAAAACATGTTTTTCAGAAAAAGCTGCTTGTCTTCGTCGCTCATTTTCTGGTAAGTCTTTTTGGGTGCAAAATTCTCAGGTTCCAGGTAGGTCAATGAGAATCCACTCACCTGGTGGCGTTTCAAAATCGCATCGCGCAATTGCTCGAGATTCATCGGGCTAAATTCGATAACGTAAGCAAAATAACCAGCAATATCGTTGGTGAAATCGAGCAATTTCCAGCTGTAAATGTAACAGCTGGTCAACCAGAAAACCTTACCGTTCGTCTGGCTAATCAGTTTAAATAAGTGGTGCAGGTTCCTAAAATTACCGCTGCTTCGGATAAACAGGTTATGAATGTTTTCGAGGACAATGACACGTGTTTCGTCCATTTCCTGAATTTCGGCAATCAGCTCGCCCACCGAGTTAAAGGTGATTGAGGGAAAAGCCTTTGAGAGCAGTTTTAGCAATTGTTCTTCTTCTGTAATGTTCTGAACAACCTCCAAACGGGTTACCGAAAGTTCTTTGGCTGTTGATTTAGCGAAGAAATTCAGAATCGTGGTAATCCCGCTCCCCTGCTCCCCGACAACACAGACCGGCGAAAACCGCCCGGCTTTCCAGTTTTCGAAAGCGTCGTTCAGCCGCTGTATCTCAATGCGGCGCGCGATGTAGAAACGCTCTTCTTTGAGCGGCACGTTCTCGAACAACTTTTGGTACATCAGCGGCAAACGGCGGATGGCCTGCTTGGTTTCAGACAGGTAGTTGGCCAACTCAGCGCTGATCGGCGCTTTCTCGTACGAAATGCCCAGCAGATTACGAAGGTTGAAATATTTACTGGTCCAGGCCGAATAGAGTTCCTTGCCTTTTTTAAAGTAGTGAATTGAATACTTGACGGTCTGCTTCCAGAAATCGCGGATTTGTGCTTTCCGGCGCGAAATGAACTCGCGGCGCTGGTTAATCTTTTCGGACTGATGCAGGCGGTGTGGCTCGAAATACTGCAAAACCTGTTCGGCAAAAACCTGAGTCATCCGAGAGAAAGTTTCCGTAATCAGTTCCTGCATCGCTCCCAGGTAACTAAGGTTTTCGTCGGCCTTTTTAACACTCCTCTTCAGGCTTTCAGCAAATTCGCCCGGTGCGTTCTCATCGCGTTTCTGCGAAAAATAGAAATCTACGCTGTAGTTCGCGGCATATTGAATTTCTTCGAGGCTGGTGTTCAGCTTCTGCACCAGGCTCATAAATTTCTTTCGTTCTTCGGTAAACTCCACTTTCAAGGGGCTCAGAACACTTCCTTTCAAAAGTTCGCGGGTCTTCACCGGATCAAAGGATTTCCGGCTGATCTTCTTGCCGTCGAAAACGGGAGCTGCAAATTGGTGCAACTCGGGACCGGCTTCAATCGCCTGTTCCAACTCGTTAACCGGCCGATCGATCTGGCTGGTCAATTTGGATTGAAACACCAACTGAATCAGCTCCGGCATCCGCTGCTTAACGAAGGATCTGATCTCGAGCACTTTTTTGCGATCCTCCCAAGTACTGACATCTTCAGTAGCGAAGGCGTTCAGATCTTTCTTCAGGTTGACAAAAGCCGGCTTTAGTTCGTTATTGATCAAATCCAAAAGAACAGAGCCCTGCTCCTGCGATTGATCTTTCAGTTTAAAAATGAGATCGCGGTTATGCAACTTGAGTCGCCAGTGTTCGCCAATGGCAAAAAACACCATCAATTGCTCATTGAGCACCCGATCCAGCCGACCGGTCACTTCTTTGGCTCTTTTTGCCAACTTAGCCGGCTTCAATTTTCGCAATGGAAACTCGAAGGTCCCGGCAATTTGGCTTAGCGAATTAAATTGCTTTTCCAATTCGACGGACTCCTTCTCGAAGAAGGTTTCGATTTCTTTTCGGTCAATCTCCAGATCTTCTTTCAACTGCTCCACTGTTTCCGTAAAGCCTTCATGCTCTTCACCCAATAACTGGAATTGCTCCAACTCTCGGTCGAGCACATAAAACTGCCGAATTCGAATCTCGCGATTTTGCAGCAGCTGATCTAAAAACGGAAGCAGATCTTCGCAAAACCGGTTCATAAAAACATGTTCGGCAAGTGCCAGCTCCGGAATTTCGTGCGACCAGAACTCCTTTCCCTTTTTCTCCTTTCGGAACAGATTGGCAAAACCCGTGAATAGCCAACCCATTTTGAGTGCAAAGCGCTTGCCCAGCTTACGCACCCGAACAGGAATACGATCGCCCTCAATCGAGTAAAAGCGTTCCAGCGCTTGCTTCTCCTTTTTGGTCTCGACATAGCTATCGAAACTCGCGCGGAGCTCCTCCATGTTATTGAAGGCCGACATAAACGAACTCAGCTGCATCGTATTCAGGTTGCTGCTCAGTAATGCAGACAACTGAGCTGAATACTCCGGATAAATCGTCGCATTTTTTTCAGGCAATCCTGTAGTCTGATATGCGTCAAGTAATTCCGCCTCAAAATTCAGCGAAACGAGCATCCGCTCTTTTATAGCCTTGTACTTTTCCTCGGGAGAATGCGCCATGGGTCGATATTAGTCTTCTTTGAAACAATGATGATCAACTAAAGTTAAAGCAAATCCTTTAAATCTGATAGGTTTTGCGCCTTTCGGCGGGCCAAAAACAAAGAAATCCCGCAATTTCTTGCAGGATTTCCACATATCATTTTATGAACGAATAGCCTAAACGGAAGCTTTCGCCATTTTTTCCTTTAACAAGCCTGGAATTTCAGATGGTTCTTTTGCCACCGGAACACCAGCTTTTGCAAATGCTTTAATCTTGTCTTCAGCCGTTCCCGAGCCGCTGGAAATGATCGCACCGGCGTGGCCCATGCGTTTTCCGGGAGGAGCTGTTTGACCAGCGATGAACGACACAACCGGCTTGGTTACATGCTTGGCAATGTATTCTGCAGCCTGTTCTTCAGCGTCGCCACCAATTTCGCCAATCAAGACAATTGCTTCTGTTTCCGGGTCATTTTCATACATCTCCAGCAGGTCGATGTAGTACAATCCGGCAACCGGATCGCCACCAATACCAACAACGGTACTTTGTCCCATGTTGTTTTCGGTCAACATGTTTACCACTTCATAGGTCAAGGTACCACTACGCGACATCAAACCAATATTCCCTCTTTTGAAGATCATGGCCGGAGAAATTCCGATCAATGCTTCATCCGGCGTAATCAGCCCCGGGCAGTTTGGCCCGATGAGTTTGGTACCGTTCTTTTTAATAATTGGCGTCACACGGATCATATCCAAAATTGGCACCCCTTCTGAAATACAAATTACCAGGTCAACCCCTGCATACGACGCTTCGAGAATCGCATCAGCAGCAAACGGAGCGGGTACAAAAATGATTGATGCGTTGGCTCCTGTTGCTTTTACAGCTTCCTCAACCGTATCGAAAACAGGAATACCTTCGACTATTGTGCCGCCTTTACCCGGTGACGTACCTGCTACAACCTGTGTTCCGTATGCTTTCATTCGGCCGGCGTGAAATTGGCCATCGCGACCAGTGATTCCCTGAACCACCAGCTTTGTATCTTTATTAACGAGTATACTCATTGTAATTCTTCTTTTTTGATTTCGGTTTTTCCACTACTTCTTACTTAACTCAATTGCTTTCTGAGCCGCTTCGCTCATAGTTGATACCGTTGGCAAGCCGGTTGCTTTCAAAATAGCTAAACCTTCGGCTGCATTGGTACCTGAAAGGCGCACAACAATTGGGATTTTTGGTTTAATAATGTCAAGGGCTGTGATCAAACCACGGGCAACATCATCGCAACGGGTGATTCCACCGAAGATATTGATCATCATCGCTTCCACGTTTTTATCCGAAAGCAAAATATTCATGGCATCAACCACTTTTTGCGGATTCGAACTACCACCGATATCGAGGAAGTTTGCCGGGCTTCCACCATACAACTTGATCATATCCATGGTTGCCATCGCCAAACCGGCACCGTTCACCATACAACCAATGTTTCCATCCAGTTTGATGTAAGAAAGGCCTTTTTCTTTGGCGTCAATTTCCTTTTGTTCGTCCTCGTCGACTTCGCGAATAGCCAACAGCTCCGGTTGACGATACAGCGCGTTGTCATCGAAGTTCATTTTGCCGTCGATGGCTAAAATGTCGTTATCAGGCGTTACCACCAATGGGTTAATTTCAGCTAGTGTAGAGTCCGTATCCAGGTAGATCTGGTACAACTTTTGGAAAATATCAGCTGCTTTACGGGCCAGCTTCACATCTTTGAACAACTTCAGGGCAATGTTGCGAGCCTGGAAGTCCAGCAGGCCGGTCATCGGATCGATGTTGAACTTGTAGATCAACTCGGGCGTGTTTTTCGCCACTTCCTCGATTTCGACACCGCCTTCGGCACTCACCATCAGGGTAACCGACTTGGAGTTGCGGTCGCTCACCAAGCCCACATAGTACTCTTTGGCTATGTCGGCTGCATCGGCAACAAGCACTTTTTCAACTGTGAAGCCTTTAATATCCATTCCTAGGATTTGTTCGGCTGCTTTTACGGCTTCGTCTTTTGTTTTCGCCAGTTTCACACCACCGGCTTTACCACGTCCGCCAACTAAAACCTGGGCTTTTACCACCACCAGGTGATCGATACTTGCCATTGCTTCTTTTACTTCCTCAACCGTATGGCACAATACTGAATTGGGTACAGGAATGCCATATTTCTTGAAGATGGCTCTGGCTTGATACTCGTGTATGTTCATAGTTTGAAATAATTAATTTTTATAGGTCAGTATCCTAATTTGTTAAAATTATTAATTCACAGGTTTTCAAAAATGGAACAAAGTCAGATTTTGTTCTATTTTAAAACATATCAACACCGCTTTATCCGAATTGTTTGGACATTTTCCAGAATTTGCCATTTTAACACGAACGGCCGCCAATCAAGTGATTCCAAGCGGTTCGGGCACCTGATTTTTATCGCTTGAATTCCTTGATTTTTGAATTAGCTTTGCAGTTGTTTCAAATCAATAAACCTATGATCAACGAAGTACAACGATTAATAAACCATGAGGCGGAAGCCATTCAAAACATACCGGTAAGTGATCAGTATGAGCGCGCCATTGAACTGATTGAGAAGCATGTCCATCAGTTACATGGAAAGCTGGTAGCCAGCGGAATGGGGAAAGCAGGACAAATTGCTTTAAACATCGCCACCACGTTCAGTTCAACCGGAACCCCGGCTGTTTTTCTGCACCCGAGCGATGCCCAGCACGGTGATTTGGGTGTTATTCAACCCAACGACGTGTTATTGCTGATCTCCAACTCAGGCAAAACACGCGAAATTCTGGAGCTAGTCGATCTGGCCGACAACCTGTGGCCGAACCTGCCGATCATTGTGATTACCGGAAACCCGGACGGCGAATTGTGCAAAATGGCCAATGTAACCTTGTTCACCGGAAACCCTGCTGAAGTATGCACCCTCGGCCTCACTCCAAGTACGTCAACGACAACGATGACCGTTATTGGCGATATCCTGGTTGTACTGATGATGAAACGCATTGGCTTCACCAATGCGGAATATGCCAAACGTCACCATGGCGGTTATTTGGGTGACAAATCGCGCCGCCAGGCCCGGCTGACACCTGACCAGTTATCGAAGTAAGCGAGCGGAACAAAACTCGTGTTAAACCAATTTGAAACCTCCGTGAAGTTCCGCTGAATAAATCGCCCGAAGATCACCGAAACAAAATAAATTAGGGTATTTTTACGGCGAGAAAAAAATAAAAAATCATGCGAATTAACAGAGAAAATACGGTTGGTTTAGTGATCGACATGCAGGAGCGCCTGGTACCCGCGATGGAAGGACAGGAAGAATTGCTGCACAATTGTCAGATTCTGATCAACGGTCTGCAGGAATTGGGACTCCCGCTACTGGTTACACAGCAGTACAGCAAAGGATTAGGCGAAACAATAGAGCCGATCCGGAGCATTATCAAAGACTTTAAAACCATCGAGAAAAAAGATTTTAGCTGTTGCGATGACGCTAACTTTGCCGCTGAATTGGAGAAGCTGCACGCAACAAATATTATCATCTGTGGTATTGAGAGCCACGTGTGTGTACTTCAAACAGCACTCGATTTAAAAGAAGCCGGCCTGAACCCGGTGATTGTCATGGACTGCGTATCATCACGCTCTTTCGACAACATCGATCTGGCAGCAGAGCGCTTCCGCTTTGAAGGCATCATGATGACTTCATACGAATCCATTTTATTCGAATTGACAAGAACAGCTTCGGCTCCTGAGTTCAAAGCAATCTCGAATTTGGTGAAATAATTGCCGAAAAAGACGTCCATTTAGTCCTTTTTACAGGAACCATTGGTCTAAAATATAAAGTTGACCCGCAATCATTCTGATTTGGGTCAACTTTTTTATATTTTCGCCTACGCAATCATTCGATCAACCAGATGAGCTCCAGAGTGAACAGGACACCTTTCAGAATTTTTCTGCCGGCACTTTACGCGCTTCTATTCCTCATTTTCCTGCTAACGGTATCGTACTATTATGCCTCGTACCGTCGCGGACTTTGGGAGAAAGATATTCGTAACAGCCTGTTGGAAACGCTGGTGATGAAAAAGTCGAGGATCGAAAAAGCCCTTTCTTCACGCGTTTACTATACCAAAGGAATCGCTGCCTTTGTTTCCATCCAGCCCGACATTACCGACAGGGAGTTTTACAACCTGGCCCAGCAACTCGTTCAAAACGACCCGGTTATTTCAACCATGTCGCTCTCGCGCGATGGAATTATTAATGCTATTTACCCACTCGCAGGGCACGAAGCTGCCATTGGATTAAACCTGATGGCTCACCCCAAGCGAAAAGAGGTTGTGGAGAAAACGATCCGAACCCGTAAGACCTTTATTGCCGGCCCGGTTGAATTGATTGAAGGCGGAGTCGCATTCATCAGCTATACGCCCATCTTTACCAAAAATACTGACAGCTCGGAACGTTTTTGGGGAATGACCGATATTGTCATCAAAAAAGACGAGCTTTTCGAAGATGCCGGATTGGTTGATACCGAGAATAATTTCGAGTTTGCAATGCGGGGTATGGACGGAACGGGCGAAAACGGAGCTGTCTTTTTCGGCGACTCAGCCGTTTTTGATCAAACACCTGTAGAGATCAAAATTAATCTTCCCGACGGCAACTGGATCCTGGCAGCAACACCGTTAAAAGGTTGGACACACTTCTTCGATCAGGACAAAACGCTGGATTACATCATGATCATCAGCGCCTTTATCATCAGCATTTTATTCTGGTTGCTGTTGCGTACTCAGTTTAAAGTCAATGCGAACGAGAAAGAACTGAAAGCAGTGTTCCGGTCGATGCAGAACCTGATTATCGAATTTTCCGATGAAGGCGAATACATTCGCATCCCCGAAACCAACAAGGAATTGCTGTACAAAGAAGAGAAGCAATTGCTGGGCAAGCGAGTAACCGAGATATTCGACTCGGAAATGGCCGATCTGTTCATGTCTGCCATCAAAAGATGTCTCGCCTTAAAGGATTTGGTGGAGATTGAATACCCACTCGACATCAGCGGGAAAAAACACTGGTTTTCCGCACGGATATCCTACAAATCGCCTCACCGGGTGATTATGAATGCCTACGACATTACCGACCGCAAGGAGAACGAACAAAACCTGCGTAAATCGGAGCAACGCATGAAAGAGTTGAACGATGTGAAAGACAAGTTCTTTTCAATTATCGCTCACGATTTGCGAAGCCCTGTCGGTAGCTTCAAAATGCTGACCGAAATCATGCTGAACGAAGTAGAATGTGCGGATCAAAAAAAGAACAAACGGATGCTCACTTCGATCCACTCGGCCAGCTCAAACCTTTACGACCTGCTTGAAAACTTGCTAAGCTGGTCGCACACCCAACGAAATTCCCTGATTATAAACAAGGAAGAACACAACCTCTTCCACTTGGCCGACGATGCTATTGACTCACACATCGTCAACGCTGAGATCAAGAATGTCGCGCTCATCAACGAGGTGAAAGAGGATGCCAGGATTGTTTGCGACCAGTATGTGACGCTGACGATTATCCGGAACCTGGTTTCGAATGCGCTGAAATTTACCCCGACAAAAGGTAAAATTGTTGTTTCGAACCAAACGATTGAGAAAGATGGAATTCGCTACCAGGGAGTGACTGTGACTGACACAGGAGTTGGAATTGCTGCAGATCGCCTGGGCACTATTTTCAACTTCAAGCTGGCTGACACTACGATTGGAACTGCCAACGAACAGGGCAGCGGCCTGGGTCTGATGCTCTGCCGCGAATTCAGTGAAAAACAAGGCGGTTTCATCACCATCCAAAGCGAAATTAAGAAAGGCACTACTGTCACTTTTGCCCTTCCGCTCAGCTAGAGAAATAATCGACTACTTGACAAGGATCAATTTCTTCGACATCATCTCGCCATTGATCGACGCCCGGAAATAGTAGATTCCTGCCGGATTATTTGACAAATCGAAATCGATAGTATTTTCATCCTGATCGAACGTTCCCGTTCCCGAGTAAACCATCTGCCCAAGCTGATTATAAACAAACAGCTCCGCTTCGCCGCCTTCAACACTTGCGACAGTCAAGTGATAAAGTCCCGAAGACGGATTCGGATAAACCTCGATGGAATTGGTCAACAAACGCAAGCCAATCTCGCCTTCAGCTGCATCGGTACCATCCACCTGCAACCAGTATTTTGCGCCGGGAGTGACCGAAAGATTTTCAATTGCAGCAGCATCATTTCCGTCAGCATCCCGTTCCGAGGCACCAACCAGATTATAGGAGGCTGTACTTCCCGACAACAGATAATCGGCTGTTGTTGCACGGTAGACCGCAATCTGAGAATCGATGCCCTCTGTCTGAATGGTTATCGAGCTGCTCGATGGTCCTTCAAAATAAAACCAAATTGAATTATCCAGCACATCGGTGCCGTTCGGTGGACACCAATTATTGGCGATCGAACAACCAGCGGTTTCCGGTGAAGGCTCATTGTCTTCAACCGTGGCACACGCGTTTGAATAATAACCGTTGTTCCCCAACCTTAAAGCAACCGCCTGCGCTACATTGTCGTTTTCGGGGATGATGACATGAATCAGGACACTGTCGGATGCAGAGCACCCACCTTGCGTACCGGTTATTTTCGCATAGGTATCAAAAGAGCCTTCCTCGCGACCTTCGTCCGACAAACTAACCGAAAACACATTGTCAGTTTGTGTCACCACAAATTTACTCTCGGCCGTTAGCTCCAGACTGTACTCCGGTGCCCCCTCTGCCACAAACTCGTAACCATCAAGCTCCCAGCCGCACATCGTCATCTCGTCGGGAAGGCCCGCCAAACGAACGGGCAACTGCGCATAAACTGAAACAAAATCACCTTCTACCAGCTCGTCGCTTCCGTTCTCATTTGCAACGGTCAGGCTTACCGAGTAAACACCTTCGCTTAAAAATTGCACCTCCGGGTTTTGAGAAGAGGCAGAGGTTCCATTTACAAAAACATAAGTTGAAGGCGAAATTTCCCAACTCCAGCTCTCCGGTGAATATTTCGATTCGTCGGACAAGATCAGGTTTTCCGAGAGACATAAAATTGACACTTCCGCAGAAAAAGCGGCGACCGGCCGGGTATAGGCTTCCAGCCCTTCAATTTGTTCCATCCCGGTATCATCCGGGTCGAGCCAATGTTTTAGCTGGCGATCCGACTCCGAGCGATAATCCCACGACAGGGAAAGCTTTCCGAAAAGAGACGAATTGTCGTCGCCACCGTGCAATTGGCCAACTAGAAGCTTGTCCTGATTGAACAACGGAGCTCCCGACGAACCACCTTCGTCAATACCCGCATCGTAATCCACTTCCCAGTGTGAGTTGGGTTGGGAGATTGTTCCATCATCCCAGCGCACGGTGTAACTGTTACCTGTCACCTCATCATAGTCCAGAGCAATACATTTCGTGCTCCCCTTTGGATGATGAATACAGGTTCCGGATTCGGATGTGGAACCGCTAACGTCCCAGCCTGCGAAAAAAGGATTGTATTCTTTGGGCGGATATTCCTGTAATTCGAGCAGTGTAAAATCTGAATATTGATTGGAAGCTCGCAGGCTCGCGCCCGACACCGACTGACTCAGGCTTGCGTCGGAAGATTCGCAGGTTGAATTCTCGTAATTGAAGTAGGCAACCAATGTTGATGCTTCGGTGGTTGAAGAAATACAGTGATTGGCCGTCAGGAAATAAGGCGTTCCATCTTCGCGGGCATTATTCAGTAGTGCACCGCTACAATAATAGCTGTAAGTTCCGTCGCTAAAAGTGATCATGCACACCGCTTTCTTCTGCTCCTGCCAGTCCTCCCCTTCCGGGCAATTAATCTGGATTCGCTCGTTGGCGTTTGCTTCAAGGCTGCGATAAGCTTTCACAACAGCACCAATGACAACGCCACCTTCGAAACTCGCCGAAACCGGTTCGTCATACTCAACAATCAATTGGTCACCCATCAGGTCGCCAACCCGGAAAAGACCGCTCTCCTTCTTGTTTTGCCAGGTATAAGCCCCTCGAACGGTTTGCTGATCGGGCGTGTAAACATACAGAGAGGCACCCTCCGGAATATCAAAAGTACTCAAGATTACTGCCAGCGACAGCGCCTCATCGGCACTTAGCTGCAACCTCCAAATATTCATATTACCGGTTTGGGAATAGCTGCCAGCTTTCCGGATATCCAGCGCAACATCTTCAACTACCCCATATCGGTTTTGAACGCCGTCTTTTTCATCAAGCGAAATTTGCTCCTGAAGATCAATTGGGTTGAGTGATTTTTGAGAAATGATTGCCGCTGCTTTGAGATTAGTTGCGAACGATGCAGGTAAACCGCCATCTTCAATCTGGCCCCAGGCAACATTGCCGGTCAAAAGCACACCAATAATTACCAAGGCATTCAGCCTGCGTGTCCAGTTCGCTATTCTCACTCTCGTTTAATTTTTATGCAGTTTAAACATTCTGAAGCAGATCAGCACAAATCGCCCTCGTTTTCGGTCAATTCTTCGAACTAAATTAAAAAATGTGCCGGAAACACTGCAAGCTGAAAGATTCATCTATCATCTAACTAACAACCAAAACTGATTATTGTATCACGAAACCTTCAACTTTTTTTTAACCGTCCGAGATGTCTCCCTCCCTAACCCAAAATAATAAAAAAAGGGCCCGAAGGCCCTTTCTGTTGAAGTCATGGTATATTTCAAATCCTAAAATGAAATATCGTATAAATCTTTCCCGTCTTCCAGGAATGTTGCGACACTGATATCAGTCATCGGGTGCTTAATCAATTGCATCAACAATTCGGGGCCCACAGTTGCCGAGTGCGATCCCACCATGCTCACGCGATGGATCTGGTCGACTGTTTTAAAGCTGGCGGCCAACACTTTGGTCGGTAATTTAAAATCGTTCATGTTTTTGGCAATATCGCGAACAACTTCAATACCGTGTGACGAAATGTTATCCAAACGGCTCACGTAAGGAGCAACGAAATCAGCACCGGCTTTCGCCGCTACCAGGGCTTGCTGCTGGGTAAAGATTGCTGTTGCAGTAACATTGATTCCGGCGTCTTTCAAAATTGTCATCGCTTTGTATCCTTCCGGAGTCACCGGGATTTTCGCGTAAAAATTATCGCCGATATCGAAGAAGTTTTTGTAAGTCTTTGCTTCGCGAACAATATCTTCTGCTTCTTCGCTCATCACCTGCACGTGAATCATCCCGTGACCAATCAGTTTCAAAATGTTTTCGATTGCCACCGACAACTTATTTCCCGACTGTTTCAAAATCGTCGGGTTGGTTGTCACACCTTCCAACGGAAAAAAGCTGTACAAATCTTTCAAGGCTGCCAAATCAGCCGTGTCTGCCATGTAAATCATATCGTCTTTCTTATTTTAAGTCTCAACAATTGTCGACAGCCGGCCGTGCAAAGCAGTCCTTAAGTACCTCAATTAAATATCATTGGCATTCGCCAACAGGAACTCTTCAGCTTCGACGGACCAAAGTTCGTTATTTCGCTGGCAAATCTCGTGCAGACCTGCAAACAGAGGATCAGATTTACCTTTTTCTTTAAATTCAGCAATGGCAGTCAGCGGAATGTCCTTGTGCGTGTAGATTAACTTTTTGCCACCCGGGATTTCCGGCAAATGCAAAGTCGTATCAATCACCGCATTCAAGCCACCAACATGAGTAACCAGCCCGGCAGGATCCAATCCTTTGCCGAACATTTCCAGCGATTCTACCATGTCGTCGTTGTTACCGCCCGATGTTCCCACAATGTGGGTTGAAGCGTAATGAACGTTGTAGAAGTTCATTTTCGCCGTGAAATCCGCGTTGCCCGGCCCGGCAAAGAAGTTCAAACAGCCATCGTTCGAAAGGATAGCATCGCCCTGCTCAATAACCGGAGGAACCGGCGCAAATACAAACACATCATTGTAGCCTTCGCCACCTGTCAGGTCGCGTAACTTTTGCACCGGATTTTCGCCGCTTGTGTTCAGATAAATCAACTCAATCCCTTTCGATTTTGCCCATTCGGGTGAATAGATTGAAGCTGCCCGATCCAAACGCGACTGATCAATATCTGTTACCACCATCAACGACGGCTTGCGATCTTCGCGCATGATGACGTAATTGATGGCAGCCAGGCCCATCGGGCCAACACCTGCCAGGATTGCCATTTTACCACCGTCAATAATTTCCATTTGGTGCACATACGAGCCCGGCTTGGTGTGATAGTTGGCATGCATGGCGCCAATCACACAGCTCAGTGGTTCGGCCAGCGACGCCGGGTAATAGCCAGGTCCTTCATAGGCCAGCAAACAATCCTGCACCAGCACATCTTTCGGAATGATGACATAAGTGGCGTCACCGCCGATGTATTGATAAGAATATCCGGGAGCACTCAACACGCCAACCGGGCCTTCTTCGTAATAGATTGCCGGCTGAATGGAAAACTTCTGCCCGGCTTTGAATTTATGTTGCCAATTGGCACCAATTTCAACCAACTCGCCGGCAAACTCGTGCCCGATCAGGATTGGTTTTTCCGCTACATCATCCGGGATCCGCTTGTGGTCGCTCCCCTGCGACGCCGCTTTGTAGGACGACATGCAAATACTGTCGGACACCACCTTTGCTAAAATCTCATCAGCTGTAATTTTCGGAAGTTCAAACTCTTCCATCCGCAAGTCCTTCTTGCCATATAATCGAATACCTTTTGTTTTCATATCCTGGTTACTGGTCGTTGGTTGCTAATTACTAGTTGCCAACGATGATTAATAATTTACTTTTATACGATTCATTCACATCGTTCCGATTCTACCGCCTTGGTTCCGGATTGCGAAAAACCGGGAACCAGCAACGAAGAACCAGAATCTAGTTCAACATATTTTGCCCACCGGTTACCGGAACCGCCTGGCCTGTTTCATACTCCTGCTCAATTACGTAGAAAATTGCCCGCATCACATCAATCGGTGTGCAGCCACGGCCTGCCGGAACCTGTGCTTCGTAAAAGGCCTTCACATCGTCGATGGTTTTGGCACCGGGAACCTTGCCTGCGTTCAAATATTGTACGAACAAACCTCTGTCCGGATCGGCCCAAAGCGGTCCATCGAAGAAGTTACCGGGACAAATTGAATTCACCTTGATCCGGGAAGGCATCAGCTCGAGCGCAAAAGATTGAGTCAAACCAATTCCACCAAATTTACCACCAGCATAGGCAAAGTTTTTATTACTGCCTTTCAGGCCCGATTTCGAGTTAATCTGAATGATATCGGTGAAGTGATCGCGCTTAAATTTATTCTGCAATTTCATAACAGCCGAAGCATATTTTGCACACAGGAAGTAGGCTGAATAATTCACTTTGGTCATCAGCTCGAAAGTCTCTGGTGTCATTTCATCCAAACCTCCGGCACGCAAAATACCGGCGTTGCTGATGAAAGCGTCCAAACCTCCAAAGTTGATTACCGTTTGACAAACCAGCTGCTCAACCGACGCGGCATTCGAAACGTCTGCCTTCACAAACAAAGCTTTGTTTTTGCGATTTCCCATGTTCAATTCTTCCGCAAAAGCAAGACCTTTTTCCTCATTCAGATCTGCAATCACCACATTTGCCCCGTGTTTCATCAGTTCTTCAACAATACCGGCACCGAAACCTTGTGCACCGCCGGTGACCACAATTACTTTGCGGTCGACGCGACCGGCTGTTGCTCCGAGCGAAACTTTGGAGCGATATTGCTCTACCTCCCAGTTTTCGATAAATTGAATCTGCTCAGGCGTCATCGGATGCTCGCCTCCAAACGACTGCGCCAAGCTTGCAATGCGACAACTATCAGTCACAACATCGTACAAAATATCGGCACCCTGCGCATGATCGGCAATCAACAACACGCCAAGCCCCGGTGCAAAAATCACTTTTGGCAGCTTGCCTTTGGTCGTTTCGTATTCTTTAATTTTCGCTTGAATGTCATTCAAAAAACTATCAACATCGCCTGTGAATTCAGCATAAACAAAAGCTGAATTTGCATAAACAATGCCATCGGGCGTGAACGGCTTCGCGACGGCTTTGTAATTCTCTTTGTCGAGATAGTAATTGATGAGGCTGTTATTCGCCAAACGAACGCTCTTGAGTCCTTCGCCGGAAACCATCATCCGAACGGCAGGTACAATCTTCGCCGCTTCTGCAGGCACCGAAAGCTCCTCAATCGCAGCTTCATCTCCAAACGCCGCATCCAATTTGGCGATTATGTCGTCGTAAATTGCTTTGATTTCGTCAATGCTATTTGCCCCCACGAATACACCGTGGTTTTGCAGCAAAATAACGGCCGGATCTTTACCCTTTTTCGCACGGTATCCGAGCACCGCTTTTTCAACAACCTTAAACAAAATATACCCAGGATCATCGTAGGGGACATACAAAACATCGTCGCCAAAAAGTTCAGCCGCCTTCTCTTCCGCCTGGTTACTGCACATCAGCCCATTGACCTTGGTCGAGTGCGTGTGCACAATGAAGGCATAATCAATCAGGTTGTGCAGCGAAGTCTCAACTGAAGGGCGTCTCCCTTTCTCCGGTTCCATCCGACTTTTCAGCAAATCATTTTTGATTTCCTCTTCGCGCTGCAACACATTCGTTGAATAGTTTTTGGTATTGATTTCATTTAATTGCTTACGATCCAGCTTGGCAAAACCAGGCTCGGTGATTGTTGATAAGCTGAAGCCACTGGCCTTTACCCGTAGGCAATCGGCCGTTTTATAGGAAGTATTACCACCACCAGCCAATACAAAATCTTTCTGCCGGCCGTAATACTGCGATATCTCAACTAAGTCTAAAATTCCTTGTTCCATAGGTTTGAAAACTCCTGTTTGATTGGTTTGAATTGATTGGTTTAATTTCCGAGGACGAATTTTTTAATCACCGCATTGCCTAATGCGATGAACTCATTACGTTGCTCAACTTTTGCTTTTCCGGACTTGTGCAGGTACCCGCCTTTCCCTTTCGACTTCAGGTACTGGTGAGCCGCAATGACGCACGCCCCTTCGTAACCGATCTTTTTCATAGCCGGACTCAGCTCGTTGCCATCGCCGCCATAAACCGTAATCGGATCCAATTGTGGCGTATTGTGCTCGGTTCCAAAGGTGATAACGAATCCTTTATCATTAAAGAAATTGACGAACTCTTCCAGAATTTCCGGTTTGTTACGTCCGGGAATCAGCTCTAACATGAAGACATTTTTGGCAACCAGCTTCTTGTAAAGCTTATCGTAATCACCCTCGAAGTCGGTAAACTCGCCTTTCGGATTATCCAGCAAAACCGGGTAACATGGAATACCACCGGCGTGGATGATCAGCTCCATCACCTGCTCCAAACTGAGGAAAGCCTTGTCGTCTTCAGGAACAAAAGCGCGACCGCCCGACTTTAACAGGTTACCCCGGATTTCATTTTCAAGCCCAGCATAGTCAGTCATTGCCGACTTCGGCTCCTTACCCGAAAACAGTTTTACAAAAAAGGCCTTTTGCTCGTCTTCCGACGGGTAATGCTCGACAACCGCTTCGCGCAATGCTTTGGCAATATGCCTTTCGCGCAACAGGTTCTTGGCGTACTTGGCTTTCATTTCATCAAAACTGAAAGAAAAATCGGCTCCGAGTTCCTTCAAAAAAGCGTTCAGCTTTTCGATCATCTGGGCGGTTTGCCGGTTACTTTCATCCTGCACCTGGAACAAGCGCTCCACCATCGCTGCATTCAGCTTTACCGGGAAACGCAATCCTTTACCACTAAAATAAGTTCGTCCGGGATTATTTGGGTCGTTTACCCGAACACCAGCGGCCTGCAAATCCTTTTGCAAACTCATAAACTCGATGTTGAACAGGGGAAACACCATCGCTCCTTTGGCCAACGCATTGAATTCTTCGTAACCATCGGTGGTATAAAAATCGTTTATACCCAAGACTTTTACATTCTCGTGGTGCGCCATATCAAATGGCTGTCGGATTTCGGTAAAAGCGCTGAAAGAATAAGGCGTGTGAAAATGCCCGTTCACCTGCAGCACTTCCGAATTGAAATCGCCGACCGAGGCATACATTTGCTCCGGCCCGGGATATTTGGAAAATACAGAAGAAGACATAAGATTTTGATTTCGTTTTTGGTTTGTACATCAAATTAACGAAATCAAAACCGGATGGCTATCCTTGGGTGTCCTGCTACTAGATCAAAACAGTTCTCATTCCGTATAAATATTCGGAACTTCAGACAACGGCAATATTCCCAACCACCAATAATCTACAAACCCCATATTGGAGTAAAAATAAATATCATCATTTACCCTGTAGAGATCGAAATCTCCTGACCATTCGCCTGGTGGAGGAATGAGACTAATTGAAGTGTTCATTAATGGATCATATTCAACGAATTTTCCGACCTCCTGATATCCTTTTCCTGCCACATAAACTTTGTTGTCGACAACTAAAGTAGCTCCTCCATAATAGAGATTAACAGGAGCCGCTCCCAAATCAATCCAGCTATCATTAGTACTATCGTACTTCCAAAATTCTGTAACTGCATCCGTCACACCAGAGTATTTGTAGAACCCCACATAGCCAAAATTCCCGACAGCAAAGTTTATTACCCCTTTCATTATCATAGACTGATTAGTCGGAATGCTCGCTCTCTTTATCCAATTCCCAGCATCGACATCGTAACTGTAAAAACTTTGACTAGTCCCCACATATGGTATTCCCTGAATAACAAACGTAAATATTTTGCCTTGATCATCCACAACCGGCGGGACATTATCCAACTTCACCCAAGAATTGTCAGTTATAGAATAACAATAAAACATTCCCTCACCAGCATAGGTTATCCCAATTAAATAGAACTTTTCGCCAATACCAAAGGACGTTAATAAATACGCATGAGAAAAAGCATTAATCCGTGTTATCTCTCCCCATTCATTCGTCAAACCATTAAACTTCTCTATAACCGCATAGTCCGACTCTAAAAAGCAAGCATAGTTTTCTCCTCCTATATTGACCAAATGTCTTTTTTCTCCAATATAGTCAGAGTTTACATCTATTCGCTCCCAACTTTCTTGCAAATCAAATGCATTGGGTACTGTGGCTTCTATTTGGGAAATGAAAGCTGTTAACGTCGGTTGCTCCAAGAAACTAGCATAAATTGGTATCTGAACTTCGAATTTATCATTATCAATCCGTGTATACTCACACCAAACATCATCAACTTTAAACCCATAAGAACCATAAATATAACCATCGGGATAATTCTTCGTTACTACTGTCAGCGTTTCTCCTCGCCTCAACGTTTTTGGGGAATAATCCACCACCTCTATCTGAGGTACGGTGTATTCAACCGAATTTGATTGTTCTCCACCAAAATTCAGGAAGAAAGAGTAATTCCCAGGTGTCAAATCACTATTTGCAGTAATGCTGGCCACGTTATCGCTCTCATATAATACTTTCCCTAAATTCGAAGTAGCCCCATAAGCTAACCTTTCCCCTTCAATCCGAATAACTTGGTCTGGGTAAATCAGGGAAGACGATACCGATGTAATAACTGGAGGTAATACATGTACCTTTACTTCAGACAATATCGAGCTATTGTAAAATCGCGCAGATATATAATCAGAACTTGATGCCCCTTTAATCTGTAGTTTAACAATGCTATCGTTTTGAGAAAGAACCTGCAACCAAGTCCCTGGTAGCGTAAAACTTTCTAACAAACTCAAATTAGTTCCTGTTAATGTCAATACCGAATCAACCCAAGCAACTTGAGGATTAACACTTTTAATAGTTGGTAAAACCACTTCTATTTTTTGAGCAATCGGCACTTCCCGGTCTATCTGCACTAGCGACAATGCTTTTTGACCAGCAGTTTCATCATAATTCAACTCGATAACCAAGGTTGTATCAGTCTTCGTCGACGGATTATAGGTTACAGTTCCGACTTTTACCTCAGTGACCGAAGCTAAACTTTTCCCTTTCAACAAAACCTTCTCATGAGGCAAAGCCTGCAAAATACTATCTGAAGTAACCTGCGGCATACCTAAAGCGAGTTTGTCGTCAAAAACACCTGTTTTACCAGCTGATGTTACCTGCAATGCAATATTGCTCGAGCTCAGAACCGCCGGCACAATTACTTTCAGCAAACTGTCTGAGGCCACCGCCGAAGAAGTCGATACTGTTCCAAAAGCCACCGCATTCAAATCATTGTCATCTGAAAAGTGTATCCCCTTTATTTCCAAGGTATCGCCAACATCAATTGTTGTAGAATTAACCGAGTAAATCACGGGAGTCATCGCTCCCATACTGACAAAGTTAATTACATTACCATAAACCAAATGACTATCCGTCTGCGCATAAGCCTTCGCCCAATACTCTTTCCCTTCGATTAAATTGTTGTTTATCTCTACTTGGTAAACGCCTTCACCTGAATTCTGATTTCCAAGAGATAGCTTAAACGTAGTATTTCCATACGACCCAACTGCGTATAGAACCCCACAGTCGACAAGCTGTTTCGAACCAACATGTTCAACCGAAAAGCTAACAGTAGCACCATCGGCGTTAACCGATACGGCCTCCGAAGTTGTAACTTCCGGAAAACCAACGCCACTTCGATCGTCAGCACATTGAACCAAACACAAGGCTACTAGAAAAAGTGCATAAAAACGTTTCATCAGCTTAGAAATTAAAATGTGTACCGAATAAAAAATGAAGCCGAGCGAGTCAGCTCAAGATGAAAATCAGAATTTGTACTAAACATGTGGTATTTATAACCTCCTCCGATTGCAAACTTCGAACTCAGTTTCGGGAACTTCAATAGCATTTGATTGGACTGTGCCAGAAAGACCGGAAGCCCGTTCTCTGTTTCCAAAAAACTCGTGTTTACAACCCCATTCTTCTCCTCTTCCAAGCGAAGCTTATAGTTCTGCCACTTGATCAACTCAAAATCAACACCTGCCAAAAAAGACAAATCTACCATTGGAGAATTTATTAATTTGAAGTCAATCAACATGGGAAATGCAACGCTATAGGCGTCACCTGAGACCGTATAATAATCGGTTGACCAAGTAGCAGGAAATTCGGCTGTTTCTTCGTCTATATTCAAATAGCTAAATCGAGCACCTAAGTAAAACGACAGGAACTTTGGAATAGAGTGGCTTTTGAAATGAAATCCGGCTTCGACAAATGCGCTCGTACCCGACAAAACAGCTTTCTCTGCTTCAGACACTGTTAATTGAACCTGGTTTAGGTTTCCACCAAAGCTAATTTCGGTTGTATGCGTTACTGCTACATAGGTGGTATAATCTTGGTATTTCAAGCCTTTTTCTTCGTGATACTTTCGAATCGGCTTGGACAAGGAAGACGGCTCGTAACGCATGGTATTGAAATCATAATCCACCTTTTTATTGTAAAGCGCGATCATTTGTCCGATATACAATTTCACACCTCTTCTCCCCTCTGAATCGGAATTCTTCTTTAACTTATACAACTCACCATTCCTGTGGATATAATAATCCCCTTTGAATAGCAATAGTTGGTCCTCCCCATCAAAATAGCAACGCATCCAAACAGTTCGGTTTTCGCGTGGATGCTTGACACTGACGTACATTTTTTTATCAGGAATACAAGCTAACTCCGCATTTTCGGGGTAAATAATATTCCAGTGACCAGCAGCCCCTTTCCTAACGTAAATCTGATTTTCAAACTTTCTCTTTCTAATCTGTATCTGAAAACTTGACGTATCGTTATCAACAACTAAATAGCCTTCATTTTGTGCAGCTACTGCCAGGGACGTGACAAGTAGAAACAGGATGAGCGTTATCTTCATAAAGATTTCGAGGTTGGTTGATTTAACATTCCACCTCCGAAAATAATCAACTTATCCTTTTCATAAAAATATTTTCCATGAATTTACAAAAAACAAAAAGGGCACCTCCAAAACGGAGACGCCCTTTTCAAAAAAATCCCATAATCTATGCAAATGAGGCACAATAGTGCTCGATCGTATTCAAATATTTTTGTTTCTCGTCAGGTGTCAGGAAACTTCCTTCGAAGGAATTCTTCGCCAACTGAGCCAGTTCATCCTTGCTCAGCAGAAGCGCGTTCGAAACAGCCTCGTAATTTTCATTAATGTAGCCGCCAAAGTATGCAGGATCATCAGAATTTACTGTAACCAATAACCCTTTGTGCAACATCTTTTTCAACGGATGTTCTTCCAGATTTGTCACAACCTTGAGGGCCTTATTCGACAACGGACACAATGTCAACGGAATTTGGCGCTGTTTCAACACCTCAACCAAATGGTCGTCCTGAATTGAAGCATTTCCATGATCAATGCGATCAACACGCAACAGATCAATAGCCTCTCGGATATAATCCTCTGGCCCCTCTTCTCCTGCATGGGCTACCAAGCGGAATCCCTCTGCCTTAGCTTTCAGAAATACGTCCAAAAATTTCGAAGGTGGATTTCCTTTTTCTGATGAATCCAGTCCAACAGCATAAATCAAATGGCGGTATGGTAAGGCATCTTCCAGCGTTTTGAAAGCAGACAACTCCACCATGTGGCGCAAGAAACACATGATTAACTTACTGGTAATTCCCAATTGCTCGCGGCCGTCATCCAATGCCCGGTGAATACCGGTAACAACAACGCCCAACTCAATTCCCCGAGAAGTGTGCGTTTGCGGATCAAAAAAGATTTCGGTGTGAACGATTCCCTGTTCTTTTGCTTTTTGCAAATAGGCCCAGGTTAAATCGTAGAAATCCTGCTCAGTCTGAAGCACATTGGCTCCTTCGTAGTATATATCCAAAAAGTCCTGAAGTCTCGAAAAAGAATAAGCTTCCTTCAGCGCCTCAACAGTCGGATATTTCAAATCAATTTTATTGCGTTTTGCAAGTTCAAACAATAGTTCCGGCTCAAGCGTGCCCTCAATATGGACATGCAACTCGGCTTTCGGCAAACCATTAATAAAGTCGGCTGGTACGTTCTTCGACATATAAAATAATTTTGGGCAAATTTCCGTATTCTTTCTAATTAAAAATCAAGACAAAAGTCATCTTCTGACACACTGTTCAGAAATAACGCTAATGACATCCTTTTTAAAGTCGAATAACTAGCAAAATGTTCTCGGAAATTGCTCTTTTTTTAATGTCGATCCGGTAAGAATTTTTTATTTGGACTGCCCCTTAAAATAATCGTCTTTTTCGGCGAATAAAACATTGAAAGTCGTTAAACTTCCGTACGCCCGGGTAATGTATTGCTGAAGCTGGACTTTATCCTGATCGTCCAGCTTTTCATGGGTATTTATATTCTGTTCCAGTACGCGCAAGCGATCGCGAAGCATTACGATTTTATGGAAGAAGGTTTCCATCGGAATGTCCTTCGACTGCAGCTCCGGGTTTGCAGGCTTCATTTCCAGCGTTCCGCCTTTCCATTTGTCGGCCATCTTTGCGTCGTAGGTAATCCCCTGGTATTTATCCAACACCAAAGCAATTACCTTTTCCACTTCAATCAAGCTCAAACCGGAACGAGGTTTCTCTTCCGAAGGTGTACTTAGAATCTCTAGTTCTGTATTGTATTTGGTGAGCTCCATTTTTCCGCCCCGCTCGAAAAAGATCTCAAAGATCGTCAGATGTGAGCGACTGACAATTCCCTCGCCGTAAACAGCGTGTTTCACCCTGGTTCCAACAGCCAAATCTTCCATAGTCTTCAGTTTTTTTCGAAACTACTCCACTATATTATAAATACGTATCCTGAATATTATTCGTAATCACTCTCTGCTTCTTCCTTCATCAGCATTTCTTCAATTACGCGCGGAAAGTGCTCGTACTCGAGTTTATGTACCCGTTCCGCCAAGCTTTCAGCTGTATCGCCAGGCATCACTGGGCAAGTCGCTTGAAAAATAATTCCGCCCGAGTCGTAGCGATCATTCACAAAATGAATCGTGATACCACTCTCTTTATCCTTATTTTTCAATACTGCTTCGTGTACATACTTTCCGTACATCCCTTTGCCACCATATTTCGGCAGAAGCGCGGGGTGAATATTTACGGTTACGAATTCCTCCGTGAGGTTATTGGGAACTAACCACAGGAAACCGGCCAGCACAATCATATCAACTTTGCGATCACTCAGCTCTTCCAGGATTTCAATACTGTGGTAAAAGTCATCGCGGTCAAACGTAAAAGTCTCAATCCCTAACTTTTCCGCCCGAATAAGTGCGTAAGCATCCTCATTATTAGACCACAACGAATCGACCTGAATGTCGCGACTGCTTTTAAAATACTCGATAATATTCTGTGCATTAGTGCCTGATCCTGAAGCAAAAATGGCAATTCTTTTCATAAAAAAACGTCTTAGATCTTGTTTTTTGAACTTTAGACTAACTTGTTCAATTATAGTTTGCTTTTATCTCTTTTAGCTGGCCAAACCAGCGATTTATTTCAATTTTATTTTGAAATATTTTGGGTAAATTTATTACTTTGCACCGATTTTTTAAAAACAAAATTGAATATTAACTTAAAATTAGAACTATGTCTGACATTGCATCTAAAGTAAAGGCAATTATTGTCGACAAATTAGGAGTTGACGAAAGTGAAGTAACCAATGAAGCTTCTTTCACAAATGATCTTGGTGCAGATTCTTTGGACACTGTAGAATTGATCATGGAATTTGAAAAAGAATTTGATTTGGCTATCCCAGACGATCAGGCTGAAAAGATCTCGACTGTAGGTGAAGCTATCGCTCACATCGAAGCAAACAAAAAGTAATAAATCAGAACAAGAATTTATGGAATTTAAACGGGTAGTTATTACCGGACTTGGAACCGTAAACCCGCTTGGTAATTCTGTACAGGAATATTGGGAAGGGCTTAAAAATGGCGTTAGTGGATGTGCACGTATTACTAGAATGGACGTGGACCTTCACAAAACCCAATTTGCATGTGAGTTAAAAAACTTTGATCCGACAGTTTATGTTGAGAAAAAAGAGGTTCGTAAACACGACCCGTATACACTCTATGCATACGCATCAGCACAACAAGCCATCGAGGATTCAGGTCTCGACCTGGAAACCCTTGATAAGGACCGTGCAGGTGTAATTTGGGGAGCCGGAATTGGTGGTTTGCAAACCTTCTACGAAGAAGTTAAAGCATACGACCTGGAGCGCCCTAAATTTAATCCTTTCTTTATTCCGAAAATGATTGCGAACATAGCTGGTGGATTATTATCTATCCGCTATGGTTTCCGCGGTCCCAACTTTACAACTGTAACAGCATGTGCATCAGCTTCACATGCCATGATCGAAGCGTTTAACTACATTCGCATGGGTAAAGCTGACTTGTTTATTACAGGGGGATCGGAAGCTGCAATCAACCAGGCAGGACTCGCTGGTTTCAATTCGATGCGTGCACTTTCAACACGGAATGATGATCCCGCGACTGCATCTCGTCCCTTCGATAAGGATCGCGATGGGTTTGTTATGGGCGAAGGATCAGGTGCTCTTATTTTTGAAGAGTACGAACATGCCAAAGCCCGCGGAGCAAAAATTTACGCTGAATTTGTAGGCGGGGGGATGTCGGCAGACGCCTACCATATGACTGCCCCTGATCCGGATGGAAAAGGTGCTTCCCTGGTTATGAAATGGGCCTTGGAAGACGCAGGTATCAAACCGGAAGACATTGACTACATCAATGTTCACGGTACCTCTACTCCTCTTGGAGACATTGCAGAGCCAAAAGCAATTCAAGCTTGCTTTGGCGATCATGCCTATAAATTGAGCATTAGTTCCACCAAGTCAATGACTGGCCACCTTTTGGGTGCTGCCGGAGCCGTTGAAGGTATCGCATCAATTCTGGCGTTACAAAACGGAATTATTCCTCCAACTATCAACCATTTCACGGACGATCCTGAAATCGATCCAAAACTCGATTTCACGTTCAATGTTGCTAAAAAACGCGATATTACTTACGCGCTTAGTAACACATTCGGGTTCGGAGGTCATAATGCTTCAGTAATTTTCAAGAAATACTGATAACGTGATACGATCACTCGTAGAAAAAATAAAACTCTTTTCAAATCCACGAAAAGAGTTTTATTTGTTTTTAAAATCGCTGTTTGGATACGCTCCAAACCACCTGAATTTGTATGAGACCGCACTCATACACAAGTCTGCGTCGAAACTGGACTCCCAAAAGAATCTGGTCAATAACGAACGTCTCGAATATTTGGGCGATGCCATTTTGGGCTCGGTTATCGCTGAGTTTCTCTACAATCGCTTTCCAAACCAAGACGAAGGATTTCTCACCCAAATGCGTTCGAAGCTGGTTAACCGTGCGTTCCTGACCGAATTGACCTACCAGATCGGCTTAAATAACTACATCAAGTCGAACACCAACAACACGGCAGAGAACAGTCACATCTACGGTGATGCCTTCGAAGCTTTGATCGGCGCGCTATACCTGGACAAGGGATACAAGCGAACCCGGGAGTTTATTATCAAGAAATTACTGGCCAACTATGTCAATCTCAGTGAAGTTCAACATACCAATACGAATTTCAAAAGCCAGCTGATCGAATGGAGCCAGAAAAATAAGAAAGAGATTAATTTCGAAACAACGGAACATCTGTCGGGCGACAACCGAAACCCTAGTTTTATAACGGTAATTACCACCGATGGACAGCCGATTGGCCAAGGGGAAGGAAGTTCGAAAAAAGAATCGCAGCAAAATGCATCCAAACAAGCTTTGGAACATTTAAAAGCAACAGAACCGGGATCATTTTAACCTGACAATCAGAGGTGTATATAAAAAATTTGCGGGGTCCCCTGACCCCGCAAAACCAAAACCTAAATTCACCTTGTTAAAACTCAGTTAAACCCCAAATTGTAAAAAGACAATTGCTTTGCTTTTCACATTTCAAAGATAGATATTCACATTGGTACGACATGTAAACAAATGTTAAAGCCTGTTAACGATTTTAAGTGCGAAACAGTTCTCCTAAACATCAGATTTTCAGGCCATGTTAAATTGTGTTAAGTACTAATTTTAGCTAGCCATTTAAAGTTATATTTGCGCCCATGAGCAAAAAGATCATCATCAGCCTTATTGTTTTAATGGCATTAGTTATGACCAGTCTGATCCTGGTTCAGTCTAATTCCATTAAAAAAGCTTTTGATATTCGGGAGGAACAATTTGACCAAACCGTTGGGCGAGCTCTGCGCCGAGTGATCGACCGGATGGAACGGGAGGAGATGTCGCGTTTGAATAGCACCTATTCGTCACAATCCAGCGGAAGCTCATTATTTCCCAACATGGGCCGAAACGGCAACTTCGTTCCGCAAAATAAGAAACAAGGTGAAGTTAGTTTCTCCAGAAAGTTCTACCAACGAAACGGAGCAAGTGCCATCTACCAGGAAGAGTTGACTTTTAGCTACTCCGACTCTGTTGTCGATTTGAACAACGAACGAGGCAGACCCGGAGAATTCCCTTCTGCTTTCGACATGTTCCACGACTACGACAGCTACTTTATTCAAGAATACGAACGTAAGCTGGATGAACGGGCTGAAGCCCTGCGCATCATTCAAAATCAACGTTTCTTTGCAGAGCTTCCGTTGACCGAGCGCATTAACCAACAACAGCTGGAGCACGCCTTACAATCGGAATTGGAAGACAACGGGATTGATCTCGATTTTAAATATGCTGTAAAGTCCTACCCGCTGGCCAAAGAGCAATTCGTGTTTGGCGACAAGGATTACAACCCGGGAACACGTAAAGAGTACAAAGACGTGCTGTTTCCACGCGACATCGGAGAATTGAAGCCAAACTACCTACGCATCTATTTCCCGAAGCGTGATACCTTCCTTCTAAAAGCGACAGGTTTCATGGTGATCCCGACAGCAATCCTCACCTTCATGCTGATTGCCATTTTCGTGTACACCATCCTGATCATTTTGAAGCAGAAAAAGTTGTCGATCATCAAGAACGACTTCATCAACAATATGACCCATGAGTTGAAAACGCCAATTTCAACCATTTCGTTGGCCAGCCAAATGTTGCACGACAATAGTGTGTCGAACACGCCACGGACGATTGAGCACATCTCAAATGTCATTCTACAGGAAAGTAAACGCCTCAGTTTCCAGGTTGAGAAAGTGCTGCAAATGGCTATCTTTAACGAAGGGAGACTTAAACTTAAGTTTAAAGAGTTCCACTTTAATGACTTAGTTAGTAATGTTATTATTAACTTTGAACTAAGGGTCAAAAACAAAGGCGGAAAGCTTGATGCTGAACTTTTAGCGGGACAAGATCTGATTAAAGGAGACGAAGTGCACATCACCAACGTTATTTTTAACTTGTTGGACAATGCTGTCAAGTACAGCAAAGGAGAGCCCGCAATTTCAATTAAAACAGAAAACAAAGGAAATAATTTACTGGTATCGGTAAAAGACAATGGAATCGGGATTCCGAAGGAACACCTTGATCAGATTTTTGAGCGCTTTTTCCGGGTACCAACAGGAAATGTTCACGACGTAAAAGGATTTGGACTTGGGTTGAGCTACGTGAAAAAAATTATTGACTCGCACCAGGGAAAAATCAAAGTAGAAAGTGTTGTTAATAAGGGAACGAAATTCATTCTTTACTTCCCGCTTAATATGAAAGAAAATGGAAACAAAAGCAAAACTTTTATTGGCCGAAGACGATGAAAACCTCGGCTTACTTTTAAAAGAATACTTAATTGCCAAAGGTTTCGATACCGATCTCTTCGGAGACGGAGAACTGGCTTACGCAGGATTCAAGAAAAACGAATATAATTTGTGCATCCTTGATGTAATGATGCCCAAAAAAGATGGTATTTCACTGGCACGCGACATCCGCCTGATCAACCAGGAAACACCGATTATTTTCCTTTCGGCTAAAAACCTGAAAGAAGATGTGCTGGAAGGTTTCCGCACTGGTGCTGATGACTATATCACCAAGCCGTTCAGTATGGAAGAATTGATTTTCCGTATTGAAGCGATTTTGCGCCGCACTGCGCAGGAAACCAATAAAGCCGGAACTGAGCAGTCCGTATTCAAACTCGGGCGTTTCACCTTTGATCCGCGCAAACAAGTTTTGACGGACGACGAAAAAGACGAAACCGTAAAACTGACAACCAAGGAATCAGAATTATTGCGTCTGCTTTGCAATAATGCCAACAAGGTACTGGAACGCAATTTTGCGTTGAAGACAATTTGGATTGATGACAACTACTTCAATGCACGAAGCATGGATGTATATATCACCAAACTGCGCAAGCATTTGAAAGAAGAACCGTCGGTTGAAATCATCAACGTTCACGGTAAAGGCTACAAATTGATTTTGTGATTTGACAGAGAAACCAAGTATACCGACAAGATCCCGGCACAACCGGGATTTTTTTTGCTTCTGCTAGGAGGTCTCGTCTTTCCCGAATAAGTTGAATGCATTCGAAATTTCTTCGGAACGCCCCATGATATAAACGGTATCATTCTCTTGGAGCACAAACCGAGCCTCGGGATGTTCTATCAAGCGATCATCACGTAAAATCGCAACCAGCGTCACGCCGTACTCTTTACGAAACTGAATTTCCTTAATACTTTTAGCAATCACTTCGGAACCTTCCCTCACCTTCAGCGCGACAATATTCAGGTTGGGTAATTCTTTAAAAATTTGATTGGAATCGTCGCTGTCGTCCCTGAAAATTCCGTAGTGATCATCCCTGATCTTGGCGATCAGCCTGTTAATTTCACGCTGCGGAACCAATCGCTTGCTCAGTACTTTTTCAAACAAATCAATGGCTGTTTCAAACTCCTCCGGAATCACCTGGTTCGCACCAATGCGGTACAATTCATCCACATCAAAAACATGCTTGGTTCGCACAATGATGTGAATACTCGGATTCAGATGCCGAATTTTCTCAATAACCGACATAGCGGTGATCAGGTTGCCAACCGAGATCACTACAACATCAGCGGTATTGATGTACGCTTTCTCCAGAATTGGTTCATTCACTGCATCTCCATAAATTACCGTCTCCCCTTTCGCCTGCAGCTTCTTCACGACAACCGGATCGAAAATAATAGATACATACGGTAAGTTAACATACTTCGCCATTGCCGACAGATTGACAGCACGCGAGTCCTTGCCGATGAAGACAACATGATTTTTAAAAGCAGGCAGTTCAATTTGAGGCAGTGGGAATAGCCCATCAACAAGTGTCTGCGGAAGCGGCAATTTCAGCAAAATAGTTGCGACCCTCCGCGAAACCATGATGAGAAGGGGCGTAACCGACATACTGATAATGGCAACCGCCAAAAATAACTGGTAATATTCATCGGCGATAATACTGTACTTCATTCCTGTTTGTGCGAGGATGAAGGAGAACTCCCCCACCTGACACAAAGCGAATCCAACCATCACCGTTCCCCTAAAGGTGTGCCCTAAAACGAAAGCAGTTCCACCTGCAATTACGGTTTTCAAAACCAAAACCAACAAAACAGTTCCAAACACGAGGAACGGATTATCGATGACGAAACCGATATTCAGCAGCATCCCAATACTGACAAAAAAGAAACTGGTGAAGGTATCTTTAAATGGAATCAAATGTCCGAATGCGTTGTGGCTGTACTCCGAATCGGAGATCATGAGGCCCGCGAGGAAAGCTCCAAAAGCGAGCGAAATACCCATTTGTGCTGTCAACAGAGCCACCGACAAGCATATTACAAAAATGCTCATCATAAATAATTCCTGGTTCTTGGTGTGCGCAACCATTTGCAACACTTTTGGCATCAGCCAGCGATTGCCCACATAGACAAGGCCAACCAAAATAACGGTTTTACCCAACAGCAAAAGCAACTCATTGGTGTGGTTGCTACTTTCGCCGCCCAACATTGGCGTAAAAAGCAACAATGGGATCAGAATGATATCTTGAAAAATGAGAATTCCGACAACGGTTCTCCCGTAGTTTGAGGTGATTTCCGATCGTTCCTGCATCAATTTCAATACTACTGCAGTACTGCTCAAGGCAGTCAGGAAGCCGACGAACAAAGCTCCCGGCCAATCGATTTTATACAATCGTGCGACCAACATAGTAATCCCTGCAGTCAACAGCAACTGCATAAATCCACCAACAAATACAACTTTACGAATCTTGAATAAATGATTGATAGAGAATTCCAACCCAATTGTAAACATCAGCAAAACGACTCCAATTTCGGCCATCAACTCGATGGAATGCGGCTCGCGAATAACTCCCAACGCGTACGGACCGGCAATAACTCCGGTGAGCAGATAGCCGATAATCGTCGGCACTTTTATCTTCGTAAACAAATAGTTTACGGACGTGGAAAGAGCGAAAATGATAACAATGTCAATCAGCAGACTAAGATCCATAAATATTCCGGGTTACTATATCAGACAGAAATTGTTGCGTTATAAACAACAAATGTCAAAATAAGCAAAAATGAGCAACCCATTGATATGCCCGTAATCCTTTCACTACAATTCTTTTTATAAAATTGACTTTCCGAATTCGGCAAAAGCAAAACAAACGGGTTGCCTCGACCGGCTGAGAAAAACTGGTCGTTTTTGAGTGATTGGAAATAAGCGAAAAGGTTGTCTGCCTAATTACACGAAACGGCTTATAAAAAAGGAACTCGAAAATCTTACCGCATGATAAGATCTTCGAGTTGCCAGCTGTTAATTATTCTGATTAAACTAAAGCACGATCACTGAATTGTAATCTTCCTTGCCGGTACCGGAAGGAACAAGGTCGTCTGCGTCGGGATCATTTTCCCAAAACTTGTTGTCAACCAAGTAGCGAAACTGATACTCCTGATCTGCATCGAGTTCCAACACCTTCGTAAATACTCCTCCTTCAGACTTTTCCATCGGCTCACTCGCAAAATCCCAATCATTGAATTCTCCAATAATCCGAATGTTCTTTGCATCGAGCCCGTTGCCGTTAATAAGCCTGAATGTTACTTTATACAATTGTTTGCCTTTTAAATATTGTCTCTTAATACTCATCAAAATCTCCTTTTAAAATAAAACATACACCTCTTCTTTAATCTCTATTTAAAACCGCAAACAGGAAAAACTTCTCAACCGAAGTCAAAGAGTATAGCCTATCGAAATACTAAAAAAAATGTTTGGATTGTGGTTTATTCGGTTGGGTATGAACATTTCCTACCTGCCAATCAACAACAAATTCCTGGCGACCTTTCTCTTTCGCCACCGGGTTCAAATGACGCGACGCATAAGCGGATGTCGCCTTTTCTTCCGCCCAATGATGTCCGGAAGAATGACTTTTCAAGTTAGTTTTAGATACACGATTCATATAGCTTGGATTTTTAGTTAATTAGAAAACGTCGGCAAGATATCTTTTTAACATTTTTTTTGTTCCTTTTTCACCATTCATTTCCTGTTCATTTTATTCATTCACACACATTAATACAAAAATCCTAACTGTCAGAAAAACAATTAGTACAGCTGAAATTAAAATAATATTACACTTTCATTTTTATTACATATGTTCTATAATTGCAATTAGAAACAGCGCAAAAGGCACCGAAAAGTAGATTTACATAAATTATTGAGCAAGTTAAGGACAACTCGTTTTCTCATTTTTTTCGTGTTAAAAGACATTGAGAGAACCACATATATTTCAATAAAACCTTGATAGAACTTTCGGTATTTTTTTGTAAATTAAGTATGGTTTGATGACCTGATCGAATAAAAATTTTACTCCGCGCAACATGAAGGGGCAGGAATTTGAAATAAAAGAACTCATCAATGACGAAATCCGCAGAAAGTACGGACACAAAATCCGCTATGCCAAAGACTGCCAGGTTCTCGCCGACTCGATCACGGAAACTACGAACAGGCAAATCAGTGTTTCTACCTTAAAACGATTTTTCGGTATCATTAAAACGCCTTTTAATCCGTCTCAATACACACTCGATACCTTGGCTATTTACCTCAATTTCGAAAATTGGGAAGACTACGCCAACACATTCGAAAAAAATAAGCATTCATTCTCGAATTTGAATTCCTGGCAGCAACTAAAAAGGCGGATGCTTTATATTACTTCCACCTCCATGGAATCAATCGGGGCGAAGATTGGAAGAGATGCCTGCGAATGGCCACTCCGCGAATTCGCCGTCAACAAAATCGACACTTTCCTGAATTCACAAAAAACGGCGACCGCATTCATTGCTCCCGATGGCTATGGAAAATCGACGCATATTTACCGACTGGTCGAACACTATTTCACCGGACAGAATGCGAAGTATCCCGACGACATTGTGCTGCTAATTGATGGAGGCAGCCTGGTTAACATGGTCAATAAATATTCGAGCAATGCCCGAATAAAGAATCTGCTGAGCTTTGACCCGGGCAACAGCTTCAGTAACTATTTCCGCGAAAATCCTGACGAAATAACCGGTCGCTTCGTTTTAATCATCGACGGATTGAACGAAATATTTTATCAAACAGATAAGTTGAGCGGGTTCATCGAAAACCTGTTGGACATTGTTGCCTTTTACGAAAACACCCCCTGGTTCAAGCTGATTCTGACCGCACATCCGGATAACTGGAAAATCCTATCTGGCATTACGCAGAAAAAGACGTCGATCCGGAAGCAATGGTTTGATGTGAGCTTCAATGCGCTCGTGAACGAGACAATCAATATTCCGTTACTGAAGAAAAAGGAAATCAAACAGCTTTTGGAAAAGCATCATTCGCAAAAGCAGTTGCAACAAATGTATTTTCAGGCTCCGCATACGCTGGAAGTGATCAGCCATCCGTTCTTTCTAAATCTATTCCTCAAGAAGAAACAGGAAAATATTGAAACAGATATCGACCTTCTGCAGGACGCAATTTGCAACAACTTATTTTCAGAACCGTTCTCTGTTCAGAAAGCCGCCATTATCGATACAATCTTCCAACACTCCGAATACGGACGAAAAATTACGTCTATCGACAAAGATGTCTTTCCAACAACCGAAGAATTCACAGCAGCATACAAAGATTTGGTTGCGAAAAACATCCTCTATGAATATACGATTCCCGGCTACTATCTTTCACTGAAAACCTGTGTCAATTTTTCGCACGACATTTTGATGGAGTTCATGCTGGCCAACAAATGGCTTCGCGAGAATAAGTTCGACCTTAACCTGATTAAGAGAGTCAGCGATTACTATTCAGACAACAGGCAGCTGCGGTCGAACATCATTAAATACCTCATTAAAATTGCCTTCAGGGAAAGTAAAACAGAACTTTTGAAAGACATTTATTCCATCTTCAAAGTTGGTAGTAGTAACGAAATCCTGATTGACACGCTGGACATTGACTCCGATGCTCTAAATATTCTGACGCTTGAACTCCGAAAACACAAGGAGATTCGGGATTACCTTATTCCCCATTACGCAAAATCTCAGGCCGGCCAACAGTTTTATTTTGAATTCTTCTTCGACATGGATGCATTGGTATTGCACTCGGGAGAGAATGTGAATTATTATCTGGAAAATGCACCGAGGGAAGACGCTCAGATTTACGGGCACTATTTGAAATTTACACAGTTTTTCTTCGAAAAGGATATGGAAAACTTGCAGGCGGAAGCTGGATGGTTTGCTCAAATTCAACAACCTGAGAAGCTGGTTCCTCTAACAGCTGGCTTCTACTACGCAGTGCAGATCATGTCCGAAGTGTTCCTTCAAAACCGGTTTAGCGATCAACTGATGCAACGGATCATGAAGCAATCGGAACAGTTTCTGACCGACAAAGCGCAATTAAAATTCAGCTTTCCCATATTTGAATACCTGGTAGCTAATGCTCTGAATTACGCCAATCGCTTTAATGAGATCGTTACGGTCACGAACGCAGTTACCGACAAATATATTCTAGATAAACATCGGTCATCCTGGCTGTATGAACTAATGAGAGCGTTTTACGCCCGGGCACTTTTAAATACAGGCGAAGAAGAAATAGCTCGGGAGAATCTCAAAGAAGTGGAACTAAGATCTGTCTCCGTCAACTACAAATACTATGTGAAACTACGCTACTACCTGGTCCAGGTCGACTTTTTACTGCATGACGAAAAAACGGGGCAGGCGATAGAGCTTTTAGATGAAATAAAAAGCATCGCCAAGATGATCAAATTCAAGTATTTCTACGACCAAGCCAGCACAATCGAAAAGAAGCTCAAAAGCAATTCTTCGAATTCATCCAACATGCACGGGCGAAAAAATCTGGAAAAGATCTAAAAAAAGAAAAGGAACACAAGGTTCCTTTTTAATCCAGTTTCAATACAGCGAGGAAGGCTTTCTGCGGAACTTCCACGTTACCAACCTGCTTCATTCGTTTTTTACCTTTCTTCTGTTTTTCCAACAGTTTTCGCTTCCGGGTAATATCACCACCGTAACACTTCGCAGTTACGTCCTTACGCACCGCTTTAATGGTTTCGCGGGCGATGATTTTAGCCCCGATAGCTGCCTGAATCGCAATGTCGAACTGTTGACGAGGGATTAGCTCCCGTAACTTTTCGCACATGCGGCGGCCAAGGTTATATGCGTTGTCAAAGTGAATTAACGACGAAAGTGCATCGACCATTTCACCATTCAGCAGGATATCCAAACGAACCAACTTAGCTGGTTTGAAGCCAATCATGTGGTAGTCGAATGACGCGTATCCTTTCGAAATCGACTTCAGTTTATCGTAGAAATCGAATACAATTTCGCCCAATGGCATATCGAAAGTCAGTTCGGCACGCTCTGCAGTCAGGTAATCCTGCTTGGTCATTAACCCGCGCTTTTCCATACAAAGGGTCATGACCTGCCCGATAAAATCAGACTTTGTAATGATCTGTGCACGAATGAACGGCTCTTCAATTTCCATGATTTTATTGGCCGAAGGCAATCCGCTCGGGTTGTAAACCTGTATGGTTTCGCCATCGGTTGTATGCACCAGGTACGACACGTTGGGAACAGTTGTGATCACGTTCATATCGAATTCGCGATCCAATCGTTCCTGGATGATTTCCATGTGTAACATCCCGAGGAACCCGCATCGGAAACCAAAACCAAGTGCCGCTGACGACTCCGGCTCGTAGGTCAGCGAAGCATCATTGAGCTGCAATTTTTCCATCGCCGCTCTCAAATCTTCGTAGTCGTCTGATTCGATCGGGTAAACGCCGGCAAAAACCATCGGTTTCACTTCCTCGAAACCTTCAATTGCTTTATCACACGGACGTTCTTTATGCGTAATGGTATCACCAACTTTTACTTCTTTGGCCATTTTAATACCCGAGATGATGTACCCCACATCTCCGGTCCCCAGCATTTTGCGAGGTTCCATTCCTAAACGAAGTACTCCAACTTCGTCGACGTCGTACTCCTTCTTGGTGTTGACAAATTTCACCAAATCGCCTTTGCTCATCGAGCCATTCAGTATTTTAAAATAGGCGATTACACCGCGAAACGGGTTGAAGACCGAGTCGAAAATCAAGGCTTGAAGCGGTGCTTCCGGATCTCCTTTTGGTGCCGGCACACTTGCTACAATCCTGCGAAGAATCTCCTCTACGCCTTCTCCGGTTTTTCCGCTGGCGCGAATAATATCGCTGCGGTCGCAACCAATCAGGTCAATAATCTGATCTTCGACAACTTCCGGCATAGCATTTGGAAGGTCCATTTTATTCAGGATCGGAATAATTTCCAAATCATGTTCCAATGCCAGGTACAGGTTTGAAATCGTCTGAGCCTGGATCCCCTGGGTTGAATCGATGATCAACAAGGCACCTTCGCATGCCGCAATCGACCGCGACACTTCGTACGAAAAGTCAACGTGTCCCGGAGTATCAATCAGGTTCAGGATATATTTTTCTCCGTCCTGCTCATAATCCATTTGTATGGCGTGGCTCTTAATGGTAATCCCTCTCTCCTTTTCAAGGTCCATACTATCGAGTACCTGAGCCTGCATCTCCCGTTCGCTAACCGTTTTGGTTATTTCCAACAAGCGGTCAGCCAAGGTGCTTTTACCATGATCGATATGAGCAATAATGCAAAAGTTACGGATGTTCTTCATCTAATTATTTTCAAAAATTCTTTAACCGGTTATCCCAATGTCATTTGGCGCAAAGATATTCAAATTTTGGTAACTATTACTGCAGGTTCATCGGGTTCGGGAAGTTTAAATGTGTCGTGTTTTTGTTAATTCTTGCAAATATTCGGCAATAAAAACTTCACCAATCAGATAAGCTCTATCTTTGCAGGGCTTAAAGAGACTGTATAGATGGATCATATCCTGATAATTTCAATCGGATTTCTTGCGCAAATCCTGTTTTTTGGCCGTACAATTGTGCAGTGGTTCAAGTCGGAACACGAAGGCAAAGTCTTATCGCCCACCCTTTTCTGGAAAATAAGCTTGTTTGGTTCTATTCTAATGCTCACCTACGGTATTTTGCGTCAGGACGCAGCAATCCTGATCGGCCAAATCCTGGTCTATTTTATTTATGTCCGAAATATTCAGCTGAAAAACGACTGGAAACCAATGGCACTTCCGATGCGGATTTTTATTTTGGCCACTCCAGTTGGCATTTTGGCTTACTTGTTTTTCGGCACGGATTATTCGCTGTCCACCTTTTTCAACAACTCGAAAAATCCCCCGCTGTTGATGTTCTGGGGGATCGCAGCCCAGTTAATTTTCATCTCGCGTTTTTTCTACCAATGGATATATTCTGAAAACCGGAAAGAGTCGGTATTACCCGTCGGCTTTTGGGTGATTAGTATCGTTGGTTCGGCAATGAATTTCATTTACGGTATGTTCCGGCTCGATCCGGTACTTTTGGCTGCCCATAGTTTCGGAATGTTTGTGTATCTTCGTAACATATTAATTCACTACAACAAACAGAGTTTATTCAGTCGACTAGACGTGCCGGCCCTCAATAAACTAATCGCCCGAATATCGGGAAAGATAAAGTAGATCCTAATTTTATGGCAGTAATTCTCGTTACAGGTTGTGCCGGATTCATCGGCTCCCATCTTACCGAAAAGTTATTGAAAGAAGGCTATCGGGTTGTTGGAATTGACAACTTTGATCCGTTTTACGATCGAAGTATCAAGGAGCGTAACATGAAATCATTCATCAAGCATCCTTCGTTTTTATTTTTTGAGTTAGACCTGACTGATGGGCCAACCATGGAAGCCAATTTGGCTGATATCGAAATTGACGGTATCGTTCATTTGGCGGGGAAAGCCGGAGTTCGTCCTTCAATCATGTCGCCTCACGCTTATACGCGGGCAAATGTCACCGCCACTCAAAATATTCTGGAAATGATGCGCAAGCGCGGAATCCGCAAGATGGCCTTTGCATCATCATCGTCAGTCTACGGTAACTCAACCGATATTCCGTTTCTGGAAACGCAAGATGTAAGCAACCCGATTTCGCCCTACGCTTTTACCAAGAAAGCTTGTGAGCTGGCTAATTACACTTATCATACCCTGTACAACCTGGATATCGTCAACATGCGGTTTTTCACCGTTTTTGGACCGCGTCAGCGCCCGGATCTGGCAATCCATAAATTCACCGAGCTGATTTTGCACAAAGCAGAAATTCCAATGTTTGGCGACGGAAGTACCTCGAGGGATTACACCTATTACGAAGACACCGTTGATGGAATTTACAAAGCGCTGCAATACCTTTTTGCACACGACAAGGTCTACGAGATTGTGAACCTCGGTAACAACCAACCGGTGAAACTGACCGAGATGATCAGAGCAATTGAAAAGGCAACCGGTGAAAAAGCAAAAATAAAACAACTTCCCATGCAGGCTGGCGACGTCGACATTACTTATGCCAACATCGACAAAGCAAAGAAACTGTTTGGCTACAACCCACAATATTCGTTCGAAGAAGGTGTCCGGAATTTTGTAGAGTGGTACAAATCAGTTCACGCGGAATGTAACCTGTAGTTATTGTTTTTGCCGGTTCTTTTCCTGAATGCGCATCACCATCTTTGCTTGCGAAGTAAGCGGTACGAATCGACGGACAAACAGGATAAAATTGTTCATGAAGCCGGGTACTGCCAGAACTTTTCCTTTAGTCATGGCCCGATAACCAAAACTGGCCACTTTCTCGGCACTGGCCATATTCACACTGATTTTGGGATCGGAAGAACCAACCGCTTTCTGGAAACCGGTCTTGGTAATTCCGGGACAAAGTACTGTCATACTAACGCCCGTTCCCTTTAGTTCCGTAGCAACAGAGGTGGTAAACGAGAGTAAATAAGCCTTGGTGGAATAATACATACACATGAGCGGGCCGGGATGGAAAGCTGCCAAAGAAGCAACATTCAAAATTCGTCCGTCTTTCCGATCAATCATGCCCGGAAGGAACAGTTTGACAAGCTGTGTCGGTGTGTAGACGTGCAGGTTGATCATCTTTTCTTCCCGTTCCCAGGATGTTGAAGCGAACATTCCGAAGATGCCAAACCCTGCGTTATTTACCAGAACATTCAACTTCACGCCCATTTTTTGTACCCAATCGTAAACTTGCGTTGCAGCCGATTTGTCGCTGAGATCGCAGGACAGCGTTTCTACCTTGTTGCCATATTCTTGTTGAAGCTCATTTTTACGTGTCGCCAGATTCTGCTCGTCCAGATCGATCATGAATAAATTATATCCGTCAGCACAAAGCAGCCGGGCAAGTTCCAAACCGATTCCTCCGGCTGCTCCTGTGACTAAAGCCCATTTGTCCATATTTTTGGTTTTTCCCTGTTTTTCGAAGTTTCAACAGGTATTGTTATCTAAACAGTCCGAAAATATAACAAAAACAGACGGATATTATTGCCGCGGGCTCAGGCCTCCGCGGCCCGCTACTCCAGACTAAACTCAAACGATCTGACTGGCAAACACTTTTGGATCGATGTTGGCGGTCAAAAAAATTGAAATTAATTTTCGAGGCCTTTCCGGATTACTATTTCCCGAAGAATTCCCCATAACAGCAAGCCGATGACGAAGGCGAAACATCCGTAAAGAGGCGCAATCATACTAACCTTGAAACCACCTGCAATTAATGCGGGGGAAATATCACCGGCTGCTTGAATTGCGTCGAACGCCATAAACAAACCAATTGCCTGGCCGAGAATACCGGTTACAAACGCTAAACTTCCGAAAAGAAGGATCAGATCCAAGCCTGCTTTGGTATAGCTTTGCTGCACAAAAATCTGGATGATTTTCAGCACAATGAATACCAGCATTGCAATTGTCCAGATGGTTACGATTCCCATAAACAACGGACCACCCATAAAGAAAAGATCAGTGAATTTCATGACATTTAAATTTAGAGATTTATTAGCAAGTTTACACCATCCTCATCCCATGTCAAATATTAATCGATCAACGACATCATCTGCAGATGATATGACATCACAACAGTAAATCGTGTCGTTTCCGGATGATCCCGGTCGTATCCACCCGCGATTGAAACGTTCGTCGACAATTGTTTTGCTACCGTAAAAAATTCGGGTAAATTCAATTCAAAAAAAGAAGCTGGTAAAATGATAGCCCTGATTCCAAAAGAAACATTCAACCGCCGATCGGCTCTAAACGCCGGTCAACACTTGCTGTTTTGGATCATTGCCTATTTGTTTTTTGTGCTGTTTTTTGGTCGCGCCAACCGCGACTATCCAACAACCATCACATTCGCGTCCATGCTTTTTCCGCTGGCCATCGCAACCAGTTATTTTCTGAACTACTTCCTCATTCCCAAATTCCTTTTCACCAGATCTTACTTTCGCTTTGCGCTGTTTCTGTTTTATACCCTCATCATAACCCTTTGGCTCGAAACGCTCATCAGCATGTTTGTTTTCATGTTCATCACCGACCTTAAACTGTACAAACTCGATCCCTCTGCCTTCGATGTCGTTTTCCTACTTGTTGGGCTCTATTTTGTCATTCTCGCGTTCATTGCAATAGAACAAATAAAGCGAGCCTTCGAGATGAAAAAAGAAAATACAGAGCTGGCAAACCGCCAATACGAAACCGAGCTAAAACTGAGGGAATCGGAATTGAAACTGTTGCGCGCTCAAATTCATCCGCACTTCCTGTTCAACACACTGAATAATTTATATGGATTGACGCTCGAAAAATCGGATCTGGCACCGGAGCTCGTACTGAAGCTTTCGGATCTGATGGATTACATGCTCTACAAATGCAACAAACCGAAAGTGAAACTTGGTGATGAATTGGACCATTTGAAAAACTACATCGAAATTGAACGGATTCGCTACGGTGAGAAATTGAAACTCGATTTCAGAATAGACGGACAAACAGAAGAATTGGAAATAGCGCCAATGCTTTTGCTTGCATTCTTCGAGAACGCGTTCAAACACGGCGTCAGCAAATCGCTGGAGAAACCCTTCGTTGACATCCGCCTAAATATAGCAGGAGCAAAACTCGAACTGAATATCAAAAACAGTTGTGAGACCACGAGCCCCAAAGAGGAAGACTATACCCATGGAATTGGATTGAAAAACGTACGAAAGCGACTGGAATTGATCTATCCCGGCCACAACTTGCAGATCGTGAACAAAGCCAATACCTTTGAAATAGATTTAATACTGAACCTAACAAACGATTCACCAACACGCTAAACCAGCTTATGACCGACAGCACCTACAACTGCCTCATTGTTGACGACGAACCCATCGCAATCAGGGTTATCAAGAATCATCTATCTGAATTTAAAAATTTGAATTTGGTAGGTGAATGCAGTAATGCAATTGAAGCAATTGAACTTTTGTCGCGCTGTAAAGTGGATTTGATTTTTCTCGACATTCAGATGCCTCAGATAACCGGCGTTGAGTTTTTAAAAAGCTTAAACCAGGCGCCGAAAGTGATCTTCACTACTGCCTATCGCGATTATGCCATCGATGCCTTCGAACTTGACGTAGTGGATTACCTGCTGAAACCCATTTCCCTTGTGCGCTTTTCGAAAGCCGTGAACCGCTTTTATCAACGGATGAACGAAAGCACACCATCGCAGCCAGCTCCTGCAACCGAAATTAATACCGACTACATATTCCTGAAAGTCGACAAGAAATACCAAAAGGTATTGTTGACAGACGTTCTCTACATTGAAAGCTTTGGCGATTACCTGATTGTGCATTGCGAAGGAAACCGGTTTACGATCAAAGACCGAATCAGCCAAATGGAAGAGCAACTCCCCAGCGAACAATTTCTGCGCGTGCACCGAGGATTTATCGTCTCACTTGGTAAAATCACAGCTCTGTTGCCCGGATTAATCGAAATTGGCAGCCACAGAGTTCCGATTGGCCGAAGTTACCGCGACGCCGTGGAAAACTTCCGGCAGGGGCCGTTACACTCAACTTAAACGGAACGATCTTTTTACATTTGTATGACAATCCTTTTTGCTTTATACAGCTCGTTTTGCTTATTTTTGCCCCAATGAATACTTCCAAACACAAATACGTCATTTGGGAGGGTTGGATCTCCATTATTGCCAACACCCTGTTGTTCTTCCTGAAATACTGGGCAGGTATTGTTTCCGGATCAATCGCATTGATTGCCGACGCCTGGCACACCCTGACGGACTCTGTTTCTTCGGTAATCGTATTAATTGGCGGTAAATTGTCGCGCAAACCTGCCGACGACGACCACCCTTTCGGGCATGGCAGAGCCGAACACATTGCCGCTGTCATTATCGGCGTCCTGTTGGCAATTGTAGCCTTCGACTTCATCATCTCCGCCTACGAGAAACTGGTTTCGCGCCAGTCCGGTAATTTCGGAACCATTGCCATTGTCGTCACCATTATATCTATCGTTGTAAAAGAAGTGATGGCACAATACGCGTTTTGGGCCTATCGCAAAAGCGGTTCCTCTATTTTAAAGGCCGACGGCTGGCATCATCGAACCGACTCACTTTCATCGGTAATTATCCTGGTTGGTATTTTGCTGGGCAAATATTATTGGTGGATTGACGGCGCACTGGCCTTTGTCGTCGCTGTGATGATTGGCTACGCGAGCTTCGAGATTTTGTCCAAAGAAATCAAAGCCTTGCTGGGTGAAGATGTTTACCCGGAAGACATCAAAGCAATCACCAATGAAGTGTACTTGTTATTGAATCGCGAAGTCTACATTCACCATTTTCACCAACACCGCTACGGCGACCATAATGAATTAAGCTGCCACATCAAGCTTCCGGCAGAGATGCCGCTGGAAGAAGTTCATAATATTTGCACAAAGATTGAAAAAATGATCTTGCAAAAATTCAACATGGTAGCGACCATTCACCCCGAGCCGCTAAAAAGACCGTAAAGAAAGTTCCTTCTCTTCTTCTTGTTTACCTGAGAATATGATTATTTTTAGCTGCTATTAAAGACACCGCATGAAACAACTTGCTCAATTTTTCTTCCTCCTTTTGGCTTTGGCGGCTTGTAAAGAAGTGTATGACCGACCGCCCCAATCGCAGGTACAGTTAAATCTATACAGTATTGACGATGAGTCGTCGCTAACGACCTTAGTAAGTGTCTACGGCCTGGATCAGGACAGCATTTGGATTGACAGCAGCAGTGTTACCTATTTCCAGCTTCCGTTGAACGACGATAGCGATACATCGATCTTTATCCTTTCACTCGATTTGGTAAACGACACGATCATGTTAAAATATGACACCGAGCTGGTTTACGAATCGATGGAATCCGGTTTTTACACGAACCACTACCTGAAGTGGATTCGCTCGACGAGCAATAAAATTGATTCAATTAGTCTGATTGACACTCTTGTAATCTCAACCTGGCATGAAAATATTCAACTATACCTTAACGATAGCACTAATATTACTGAGTCTGAGTAGCTGGGCGCAGGAGAAGGAAAAGAAGAAGATGCCCAAGCGTACGGACAACTACATCCATATGCCAGGGATTCGCATCGGATTCGACCTTACCCGCCCTTACCAAAACCTGTGGACCAAAGGAGATCGCTACGGCTCTGAATTCAGTGGTGATATCGAACTTAAGCCCAACCTGTACGGAGCGGTAGAAATTGGCTGGGAAAAATTCAAAATGAACCACGCCTATGTGGATTATGAAAGTGCCGGTTCGTATACCCGCATCGGGATTGACTACAACTTGCTGACAACGGAAAGTGCCGACGAACGGGACATTTTTTACGTGGGGCTTCGTTACGGTTTTGGCGCCGCCAGTCAAACTGTTAATTCTTACAGTTTCGATGATTACTGGGGAGATACCAGCGGTTCGTTCCCCAAGCAAAATTTCACCTCGCACTGGATGGAAGTGGTGTTGGGGTTGAAAGGAGAAATCCTAAAAAACTTTTATATGGGCTGGAGTGTCCGCGCGAAGTTTATGCTGGCGCAAAAAGACTTCGATATCCCTCCTATTTATTTCACTTCGGGATTCGGCAAATCAGAAGGTGGTGTCACACTGGATTTCACCTACTCGGTTTATTACACACTGCCGTTTAAATTCCGGTCTGAATCGACGAAATAACATGACAACCAACGATTTCTCACAAAAGTAAAGTATGGTTTTACTTCAGCGAGAAAAGGAAAAAGATAAAGCATTAAAAAAGAAAAGCGCAGCCAAATTGACTGCGCTTTTTATATTTATGGTCGCATGTATTCGTTGCCCGATTACATCATGCCGCCCATACCGCCACCCATTGGAGGCATTGCAGGAGCGCCTTTTTCTTCTTTTTCATCAACCAACACACACTCGGTAGTCAGGAACATACCAGCGATAGAAGCTGCATTTTCCAAAGCGACACGAGTTACTTTAGCCGGGTCGATAACTCCTGTTTCCAGTAGGTTTTGGTATTCGTCAACGCGAGCGTTGTAACCGAAATCACCTGTACCTTCTTTTACTTTTTGTACCACAACGGCACCTTCTTTACCAGCGTTAGCTACGATCTGACGCAATGGTTCTTCGATGGCACGTTTCACGATTTCAACACCGGTTGTTTCGTCTTCGTTGTCGCCGGTCATACCTTCCAAAGCAGCGATTGCACGGATGTACATTACACCACCACCAGGAACGATACCTTCTTCAACAGCTGCACGAGTGGCACTCAATGCATCGTCAACACGGTCTTTCTTTTCTTTCATTTCTACTTCAGAAGCCGCACCAACGTACAATACAGCAACACCACCAGCCAATTTAGCCAGACGTTCCTGCAGTTTTTCGCGGTCGTAATCTGAAGTTGTTGTTTCAATTTGCTTTTTGATCATGTTCACACGAGCGTCGATTTGAGCTTGATCACCGGCACCTGCAACAACAGTTGTATTTTCTTTGTCAACAGTGATTTTTTCAGCAACACCTAACATGTCCAAAGAGGCGTCTTCCAGTTTCATGCCTTTTTCTTCGGTAATTACTGTACCACCTGTCAACACAGCTAAGTCTTCCAACATTTCTTTACGACGGTCACCGAAACCAGGAGCTTTTACAGCACATACTTTCAATGAACCACGCAGGCGGTTAACCACCAAAGTAGCCAATGCTTCACCATCAACATCCTCAGAAACGATCATCAACGGACGACCAGTTTGAGCCGTTTGTTCCAATACCGGAAGCAAATCTTTCATGGTGCTGATTTTTTTATCGTGGATCAAGATGAATGGGTGATCCAACTCAGCAGCCATTTTTTCGGTGTTGGTTACGAAGTACGGAGAAATGTAACCACGGTCGAATTGCATACCTTCAACTACGTCAACGTAAGTATCGGTACCTTTTGCTTCTTCAACAGTGATAACACCTTCTGTTTTTACTTTTTCCATTGCTTCAGCAATCAACGAACCGATTGTTTCGTCGCCGTTTGCCGATACTTTAGCAACTGATTTGATTTTATTGTAGTCGTCGCCGATCAGTTGTGATTGCGCTTTGATGCTTTCTACAACTTTAGCAACAGCTTTGTCGATTCCGCGTTTCAGATCCATTGGATTGGCTCCTGCAGTTACGTTTTTCAATCCAACATTGATGATTGATTGAGCCAATACTGTAGCAGTAGTCGTACCGTCACCTGCGTCGTCACCGGTTTTGCTGGCAACTTCTTTCACCATTTGTGCACCGATGTTTTCGTACGGATCGCTCAATTCGATTTCTTTTGCTACCGAAACACCGTCTTTGGTGATTGCCGGAGCACCGAATTTTTTCTCGATAACTACGTTGCGGCCTTTAGGTCCCAAAGTTACTTTTACTGCATCAGCCAATTTGTCAACACCTTTCTTGAGTTGATCTCTTGCTTCAATATTGAATTTAATTTCTTTAGCCATTTTTCTTTGCTTTTAATCAATTGTTTCTAACTAATTACGCGATATACAATACATCGGTTTGTGACATCAACAGGTAGCTTACGCCGTCAATGTTCAATTCAGTACCAGAATACTTGCCATAGAAAACAGTGTCGCCAACAGACACTTCCATCGCTTCGTCTTTTTTAGCAGCACCTACCAAAACGACTTTACCTGCTTGTGGTTTTTCTTTAGCTGAATCAGGAATGATAATTCCGCTTGCTGTCTTAGTTTCTGCTTCCTGCGGTTGAACAAGAATTTTACCTGCAAGGATTTTACCTTTTAATTCTGCCATTTTTCAAATTATTTTAGTTATACATGTTTTTAAATTGACACCCTTCCATATCCAAAGCTGTGCCAAAGCCATTATCGGGGCGATTCGGGGTAAAAGTTGACAGTCTCGACACCAGCCGAGGCCGAAAATCGGAAACATATGACAAAAACGTTGATTTCCAGATTGCTTTAAACTGACATTCTTTCAGTCAAACTGACAGCGAACAAGAAGTAGGCAGTGATCAGTAAACAGTCGCAGTGATCAGTCGCAGGATTCAGGTTCACTTATTCGGAGCAAGTGACAAGTCCAAAGGAATATACAAGAATCAGAAGATTCACCAAGAAGGAGCATTGCGAAGAAGCGAATCTCTTTGCGCCTTTCCGCCTCTGCGTGCATCGATATTAAACAAAAAAAGGCTCACTCCGAAGAGTAAGCCTTTCTATATCGATTTGCTAAAATTCTTATTGAGCTGAATCAGCTGGTTGAGCAGTTGCAGCATCCGGAGTAGCTGTCGGGAAGTTAGGAACAGCATTCGGATCAACAGCTTGTTCTACCTGGTCTTTGATCGCTGACTCGTTTGTTTGTTCTGAACCGTGAGGGATGAATGCGCTACCAGCTACTGAAAGAATCAATAAAGCTGCAGCCAAAACCCATGTTGACTTTTCCAAAAAGTCGTTGGTTTTACGTACCCCCATAACTTGGTTGGTAGATTGGAAATTACTTGCCAAACCGCCTCCTTTTGAGTTTTGTACCAATACAATCAAGATCAAAAGAACACAGGCGATAAATATTAAAACAGTGATCAGCGTATACATTTTTGCCTTCTATTTAGTTCATTAATTTTTTTACTTCGTCAATTTGACCGGCAAAGTAAATATTTTTTTCCGGATATTTCAAACTTAATTTTTCGTAAGCCAAAATAGCCTGTTTGTACATTCCCTGACGCATGTAAATTTTTGCAAGCGTTTCGGTTACAAACTCGGGAGATTCGTTGCGCTCGCCGGAATTATCTTCATTTTCGTTCAGCGTTGCCGGTTTCAACGAGTTCTTTCGTCGCAGCGACTTCACCAGATCCGACAGCGATTCCTGCGGATCCGCTTCCTGCTCAATCTGGTAACTTCCGGTCGACAAATACTCGCCTGCCAGTTGATCCATGTCCTTCACCGCCTTCTTCCCTTCGATCATCAGATAGTGGTACAACTTGCGACGATCGGCAACGTAGAACGCGCCTTTTGCCAGGTAAGCTTCAAACTCAGGCGAATTCACGATTTTCAAATTCTTCAGCAACAACATCCATCCCAATTGAAACGCCGGTTTACGCGCAACAAGCTCCTTCAACAAGGGAAGCGTTGCCTCGTTTAACTGTTCCGGATCCCGGAGTAATTTATGAAAATCAGCAGCCAGCATTACCAGTTAGCAATTGAAGCATTGAAAATATCGTCGGTTAATTGTTCAAGCACTTCTTCCATCAAACTTTCTTCCACATCGCTCAACAACTGTGTACTGTCGTAGTCCACATAAGATGAGAAGGATTTCTCCCAATCATCGTCGTGGTTCTTATTGTTCGTGTACTTAATCTTAACGGTTACGGTCAAACGGTTTTGCGCCGCTGTATCGCCTTCCTTAATGTTCATCGGGCGAATATCATAACCGGTAATTTGTCCTTCAAACTCCAGGTCACCACTGTCTTCCACCATATTCAACGAAGTTTGGCGAGTCAGTTTATCCTGCAGCGCCTCTGTCAATTGTTGACTCAAGTTCGGGTTAACCAATTTGGCCCGGTTAGGAATGTAGTAAACTGTAAATGTTTTTACTGCCGGAGAGATCGACGCACCGGTGAAAGAATAAGATATTTTACACCCTTGAAAAGCCGGAACCGACAGCACCAGTATAAAGCTTAGGGTGAATAGAAATTTTAGTTTATTCAATGTCATACTCCTTAATTTTCCGGTACAAAGTCCGTTCTGAAATACCCAGTTCCTGGGCGGCATATTTTCTTTTTCCTTTGTGTTTTTCCAATGCTTTTCGAATGAGCTCGATTTCTTTGTCCTCCAGCGACAGTGATTCCTCAACAAACTCCTCAGTATCCTGAATATCGTCGTGCTCCACGTGATGATCGTAATGAACAGGTTTGCTCACTGCCGGTTCGGGCATGTAAGTTGCCGCCGGATCTTTCTGGTACAAATCGCGAATAATCTGCGCATGTTCCGCCCGCACTTCCGAGCTGGGCGCTTTTTCATGCATCAGGTCAAAAACGAGTTTCTTCAGGTCGGTCATGTCCTTTTTCATGTCGAACAAAACCTGGTACAAAATCTCGCGCTCCGACGAGAAGGTTTTCTCATCAACTCCCCGGTAAATAGCTGGCAACTGAGGAGCTCCTCCCGAAGGCAAATAATTCCGCATGGCTTGCCCCGAAATATTCCGTTCCTGTTCAATGATCGAAATCTGTTCGGTAATGTTCTTCAACTGGCGAACGTTTCCGGGCCAATGATAATTTTCCAGCACGTGACGCGCATCATCATCCAAACGCACCGGAGGCATCCGGTAGCGCTCGGCAAAATCCATCGCGAACTTCCGGAACAGGATAAAAATATCGTCCCGGCGATCCCGCAGCGGCAATACCCGAATTGGAACTGTATTTAAACGATAATATAAATCTTCGCGAAACTTGCCTTCATCAATGGCTTTCGGAAGGTCGACATTGGTAGCCGCAACAACCCGAACGTTTGTTTTCAACACTTTCGACGACCCTACTTTGATAAACTCACCCGCTTCAAGTACACGAAGTAACCGAACCTGGGTTGACAATGGCAACTCTCCAATCTCATCCAAAAAAATGGTTCCGCCATCGGCCTCTTCAAAATAACCTTTACGGTCGGACAAAGCGCCGGTGAAAGCTCCTTTTTCGTGACCAAATAGCTCTGAATCGATCGTCCCTTCGGGGATGGCGCCGCAGTTTACGGCGATATATTTTCCGTGTTTGCGAGCCGAAAATTGATGTATAATTTGAGGAAACGACTCCTTACCTGTACCGCTTTCCCCGGTTATCAAAACCGTCAGGTCAGTCGGTGCGACTTGAACGGCTACTTCAATAGCCCGGTTTAAACCAGTCGCGTTCCCTATAATTCCGAATCGTTGTTTTATTTCCTGAACGTCCATTTTTCAGTTTCAGTATTAATTCAGCAAAGTTATAATTTTAAGCAAAATCAGGAAGAACAAGCACAAACTGTTCAAGTTAATTTTTGTTACTATATCGATATTTATTAATAAATTGGCTGCCGAAACTGGTTAGAAAATGCGCTTAACCCAAATTATCTTTTATGAAACGAGACTTAGCTTTCGCAGGCTTGCTGTGCCTGCTCTTCTTATTTTCAACCCAAAACATTTATGCTAAACAAAAAGAACTCGACTGGGCCGAACTAAGCACTTGCACCGATAATACAACAATTCCTTTTAAAGCGAAAGGAGACTATTTTTCGGTGTGGGACGGCAAAGACTACACAAAGCTTTTCCTGAAAGGAATCAACCTGGGGATCTCGGTTCCCGGAACCCTGCCCGGAGAGCTTGCTGCAAGCTCGGAACAGTATGCCAAATGGTTCGACCAAATGAAGCAGATTGGCTACAATAACATCCGGCTTTATACACTCCACTATCCCCGCTTTTACGAAGAATTGCGGAAATACAACCTGGCGCATCCGCAAAGTCCGCTTTTGCTGTTCCAAGGAATCTGGCTGGAGGAACCGGAAACAGACCTTGATTTATACAACAAGACAACTTCTTTTGAAACCGAAATTGAAGAAGTAATCAACTGTGTACACGGGAATGCCACCCTCGACACCCGCTTTGGGAAAGCCTACGGGACCTTTACCGCCGACGTTTCTCAATGGGTGATTGGCTACATTATCGGACGCGAGGTATTTCCCGGCGAAATAACCGTGACCAACGATGCGCACAGCGACAATGCTTTCACCGGCAACTTTTTATCCATTTCCGAAGCAACGGCTTCCGAGACCTGGATCTGTTCGCGCATGGACAAAACTATTACCTACGAATATCAGCAATACGCTACACAGCGCCCCGTTTGCTTTTCGAGCTGGCCAACACTCGATCCGCTGACTCACCCAACCGAGGCAAACCGCTACGAAGGCTTGGAAGACCGGGAATCGATCGATCTTTCGAAAGTAGACGGCAGCAACGCGCAAGCCGGATTTTTCGTTTCCTATCACGCCTATCCATATTATCCGGATTTCATGAGCGACCAACCGGAGTACACAACTTATTACGACAGCTACGGCCCGAACAGCTACCTGGGCTATTTGTACGATCTGAAATCGCACTACGAAAATATTCCTCTGGTAGTGGCCGAATTTGGCGTACCGACCAGCTGGGGAATTGCCCACCTAGCACAAAGCAACATGCACCACGGTGGCATTTCCGAAGAAAAACAAGGCATCTACACCATTCGTATGCTTGAAAATATCGAGGAAGCCGGGCTGGCCGGCGGCATGCAGTTTTCGTGGATTGACGAATGGTTCAAACAAGCCTGGATCACCAACCCGCTGTCGGACGAAAATCGCCGCTATGTTTGGCACAACATCACCAACCCCGAACAAAATTTCGGCGTTATCAGCTTCGATGCTCCCCAAAGTAAAAAGACGACAATTGGAAGTTATTCCTCGGCTTCCGCGATCCAAAAAGTAAAAGCCTCGGCCGACCCGACCTATTTTCACGTAGACATTTTATCCAACACGAAAAAGGACATCAAAGACGGCGAGTATTGGATCGCTTTCGACACCTATTCCGCCGACGCAGGTGAATCAATCCTGCCCGATGGCGAATCGATCACCAAAGACGGACAAACGTTGCGCGCTGAGTTTGCTCTACAGGTAGACCTGAATGATACTGTTGCCAATTTGTACGTGACAAAAGCTTACGATACTTACGGCATCAAGCTGCTTGACCGCCTGGACACCATTGTTTCAACGGTGACAGACGGAGAAGACTGGAACCCGGTTCGCTGGAAAGTGAACTACTCGAGAAACGACATTCAGTATATTGGACGAATCAAAATCACACCAAGCAGCAGTCCTTACGGCAGTTTGGATCCGATTTACTGGAACTCGGACAGCATCTCAATCGCGCTGCCCTGGACCTTGCTCAACTTCCGCGATCCGTCGCACAAGAAAGTGACTTACTACACTTCAAACAATGATGGTGGCACCATCAACGTACTGACCCGCGATTCAACCTCTACCGGGATTGCGATGACAGTCGTTCACCAGAGCGAAGTGTTCCAAACTGACCGCTACGCATGGGAAGACTGGGAACCTCGTGACCTAATCGACAATCCACCGCTTGAACGACTGAAGCAGTCGGCTCTTTATATTGAAGACCATTTGTCCGAATTCAACAGCGCACCGGTTGCCAACTGCGACAACTACGAAGTAAACGTGGGTGAATACATTGAAGTAAGTGCAGCTAACGGACTTTTGGCAAACGATATGGATTTCGACAGCGAGGACATTGAAGTAGTTATCCCCGATGGCTATTCCACTATGCAGGGCAACCTGTATGTACACCCGAACGGCTCGTTTGAATACGAACCATTCGAAACAGCCAGCGGCACCGACCAGTTTATGTATTATGCAACCGACGGCGATCAATATAGCCGATTGGTGACCGTGACCATCACGCTGAACACCAGTGGAACGTCGGCTAGCAGTCCGGTTGCCGAGGCTGCAACAATTGTTTACCCCAACCCAACCACGGGGCAATTCAAGATTAACATCTCTGAAGGAACCAAAATCTCGGATCTGCAAATATCCAGTTCAACCGGTTTCATGATCAAACAAATCGAGGAAATCAGCAATGATCAAACGATTGACATGAGCAACCAACTCCCGGGAATCTACAATATCAGTTTTATTGTGAACAACCAACGAGTCACAGAGAAGCTGATTAAATACTAAAACGGGAAAAGGCTGAAGCAAAAACTTCAGCCTTTTTTTATGCGTTGCAAAATATTTTTCAGTAGAGACTTCATCCGACAAGAGTGTCTAAAAACTAGCCAACTTTCACCTCGGTAACCGCCGCTTTAACGGGTTTCTTCTTTTTACCACCATTTGCCAAACCTACTCTCGACATATTTCCCCAAGAGCGCTTACGCAGTACGAAATAGTCGAAGTTACCGCGAATCGCAGCAAACAAAACCAACGGATGATAGAACAACGGCTCGACCAAAGCAGCACCCAATTGCTTAAAAAGCATGCTCCAGCTTTTGTAACGATAAAACGCAATGTGGTCGTACAAAATAGCGTAGCTGGTAAACGAAATGGAGAAGAAATAAACGAAGAACAGAGTCACAAAGAAATAGGGCCAGTTTGCAAATCCCAGCAGAGCGATGGTGATGAAATACACCACACCAAACAACTCGACAATCGGTGCCAGCCACTCAAACATAACCCAGAACGGATGCGACACCAATCCCATCATGCCGTATTTCGGATTGAGGAAGATGTTCCAGTGCGAAAACAGCGTTTCGATTGTTCCGCGCGTCCAGCGGTTCCGTTGGCGGATCAAAATATTCAGGTTCCCCGGTGCTTCTGTCCAGCACAATGGATCCGGTAAATATTCAACCCGGTATGGTTTATTATTGTCGGCCATGTAGCGACGCATACGAACCACCAATTCCATGTCTTCGCCCACCGTGTAGCGGTGATAACCACCACAGGCAATTACAATTTCTTTATCGAAAAGACCCAAAGCTCCTGAAATGATCAGCAAACCATTCAAACGGCTCCAAGCCAATCGACCGAGCAGAAAAGCCCGGTTATATTCCAAAACCTGGAACAAGGGTAAAATTTTATCAGGCAGCTTAATATTTACCAGGTGCCCATCAACAATCTCGCAGGAGTTCGCGATACGGATGACACCGCCTGTCGCGATCACCTGTTTGTCGCTTTCCTCCATAAACGGCTTCACCATTTTCTGCAGCGCGTACGGATCGATAATGGAATCGGCGTCGATAGCAATAAAATATTTACCACTCGCGATATTCAAACCGGCATTCAAAGCATCAGCCTTACCGCCGTTCACTTTGTCAACCACTGTCAGATTGTTCAACGCGCGTTTCCGCGATTTGTAAACACCCCGAATCTCAGAACAGAAAATACGTTCGTTAACCACGTAACTGACCTTCTCCAGGTCAAACGCTTCAATCGCGCGCTGCAACGTATCATCCTTACTACCATCGTTAATAACGACAACTTCGAAGTTGGTATAATGCAGTGCTAACAACGCGCGGATGTTCTCAACAATATTCAAAGACTCATTAAAAGCCGGTGCCAAAATGGAAATTGAAGGCGCAAACGGAGATGACAACACCTCGTTGTGATCGGCTATTTTTGAGTTTAAAAAGTAGCGGCGGAGGACAAAAGCCGAGATGACAGCCAGGACGAAGTACAGCAAGAATATAGCTACCGTGTAGTAGAAAATAAAGGATTCGACCCAAAAAGAAATTATTTTAGCTATGATGTCCATTAGTTTCGCTGGTCTTTTATGTGTTCAACAAATCGCTTTAAATCAAAATCTTCGCTTTCGCTGTACTCCTTCAAAAAGGCGCGCCCACTTTCTCCCATTTGGTAGAATGCCTCTACGGCTTGCATTTTTAGCTGGATATTTTCATTCTTCAAAACACCGATCAGGAAACTAAAATCTCCCTCATCCCCTAAATCGCGAATAATTTTCAGAATGCTTATTTTATTGGCAATCGTTTCATCTTCGTAGCGTTCTTTCGCCGGCACTTTCCCCTCAAACAGGTTCAAATGTCGAATAGCCCGGTATACATAGCCTCGTGTCTGCTCGTTCGGGTGATTCATTTTTCGAATCAAGTGTTCCGAATTTTCACTCTGCTGGAAATAATCGATCATCCGAATAGAAAAATCCTGCACATCATTGTTCGACGAGTCAATCCAGTGATGAAACGACGGCACATTGCGTTCGTGCAGTTTCACGTAGTTCAGAATGTTTAGCTGTACCCAAGCCGACAGCTTTTGATCCATATCATTCAAAAATCCGAAGGAAGTATCTTCATCCAGATAGGCATAAGCAATTTGCGCCTCACTGCGCACCATGTAATTCTTGTCCTTCACATACTTCATGATCAAGGCTTTTGCGCCCACCGGGTACATATTTGCCAGCTCGCGGATGCCTTTCACCCGCTTGTAAGTGTGTGCCGACCGCATTTTCCGCGACGATATCTTGAATAGCTCCATCTTATCGTAGAGCTCCAAAATACGATCCCGGTATTCACCAGAAAGGTTTCGCTGGTAGTTGAAGAAAATGTCGATGAGCAAATCCCGTCCCAAAGTCGTTTTCACTTGTTTCAGATCTTTCAAAACATCTTCCTGGCTCAAATCATAGAAAAGGTATTTCGTCAACACATCCTCGAAGCGCTGATTCAAACGCTCTTTATAACTTTCCCGCGCTTTCTTGTAGTAACTTACAATCACCAACACAACCGTTACAATAAAGACATTCACGATAAACGTAAAGCTCAGCAACAGCAAGATGATCAGCAATGGGATCTGGAAAACGATGTCGATGACCGATTTCAGAAACGATTGCCACGACATTGGGAAAATTCGCTCCACTCCTGAATACAAAAACTCGTGAAAAATCCTCCGCATTCGTTCCCAAAATGTATAATGAGGAATTTGTCCTGCTTTTTGATCCAGGTAATTTGAAACGCGAGCTCTTATAGCTTCGTCGCTCTCCGCAGTATTTGATTCAGAAATGACAGGTGCCTCTTCTGCATCCACATTCTGCTCAACAGGTTGAGTTTGGGGCTCCATTTTCTCCTGGCTAAATCCGGGCATTGCTCCGGCCAGCAGAATAAGCATCAGGTATAGTATCAGGTTCTTGCGCATCTCTTAAAACAAAAATGAAATTGCCGAACGAATACTAAATTGGTTCCGACGCTCACCATCGGTATATTCAGCATTTTCGTAACCAGCCTGTAACTCAATCAACAAAAAGTGATTTATCTTCTGTTTCCACTCTGCTTCCACCCGCCACGACTGCAAGTCGGGAATTTTTTCGCCACTTGTGTAAAAGAAAGGATTGTCGGGCGAAACACCCGAACTCAGAATCAATCCAAGGTAACTTTCTTCGGTCGGCAAATAGTACCGGCCATTCAGCAAAAATATGTACGATGTTTCGCTGTCCTGAAAAACCACATACGGACGGAACGACAACCAGTATTTTCCCATGTAACGCCCAACCGAACCGGTCAGAATATTGATATTAACCGCATCGGTTAAACCTTCAGTAAAATTGTAATAGCGGTAACCACCGGATAGCTCGAAGTGATTCCGGAAAACATGAAAATATTCCAGTCCAACCCGGTGTTTCGGGAATACCGCATCGGGCGACCAGGCATAATTCACGTACATGGAATTGTACTCGTCCAGCTTCGGATAACATTCCAGCGAAAACTGTTTTCCAACTCCATCACTGTACAATTTTTCGCCATCGCCGATCAGGTCGCCGACATACACTTTAGCATAATAATCACCAAAAGCTGTCCGCCGGCCATAGCCCAGCGAACTCATGTGCCATTTCCGGTCGTATGGCTTGTTAAAGGTATCGTAGTAGTGCTCCAGTCGGATGATATTACTGGCCTGAATGCCGGCTCCCTTCTTCAAAACCGGTAAGGACTCGTTTTCGGGATCAAGCTCTTCCAACTGCGCAATTGTCGCCCGCGATGCTTTTACATCATTATCTGCCAGCTGCACCTTGGCTTTCTTCACCAACAAGTTCGAATCCTCTGGATAAAATACCAAAGCCCGATCCACCGTGGTCAACGAAGCGCGGTTATCGCCGCTCCAAAAATAAAAATCGACTAACGCATTCAGCGCATCGTAATTCTTTGGATCTTGTTCCAGCACCTGGGAAATATTTTTGACGGCATTCTCGTAGTCGTTCTGCCAGGCGTAAGTGCGGGCCATTAGAATTCGAACGTCGAAGTACTCGGGATACACCTCCAGAATCTTCTCCGAAAGATTGATTGCTTCGTCGTATTTGCCGTCGATAGAATACTGACGGGCTACAAAAAACAACGAATCGCCATTCATCTTTTCCTGCGAGAAAGAAACCAGTGGCAGCAAAGCCCACAGCGCAAAAGCAATTATAGACAGAGGGCTCTTCATTTACCTAAGTAGTTTTCGGATTCGGATTGTTAATTCACTCAAGCTAAACGGCTTGATCACGTAGTCGTCTGCACCCAGTTCGAAGGCTTTCAAAACCGTGTCTTCTGCCCCATCAGCCGACAATACCAAGATCGGCATGGTCAGGTTCAGTTCATTCCGGGCAATATTGATGACCTCATGCCCATTCACGTAAGGCATGTACAAATCGGTTATTAATAAATCGACAGGATTTTCCTTCAGATAGGACAGACATTCTTTCCCATCTAAAACTTTCACGACATCGTAACCGTCGCGAATCAACTTATGATTTATCGTCTCAAGGATAAGTTTATTATCTTCGGCGACTAGTATTTTTTTCATACAACGGGGTTTTCACCAGAAATTAAAGGTATACACAAGCACTCACAATACGATGAGAATCGCAGGTTGAAAATAACCGATAAGATTCACATCTACAATAATTTTCGACGATTTTATTTAGGTCCTCTCTAAACCCGAAACGACCGAAAATTATCCGCATAGATAAATCAAAAAATCAGTAAAAGATTAAAATGACTTAAAATATTACTTTTGCATAACGCACAGGATCGCTAATAAATTATATACCAGATTAAAATATCTTTATTCTAAACACAGAAGTAATCCAATGAAATTCATTGCCATCATCCCAGCACGCTACCAATCGACCCGCTTCCCGGGTAAACCGTTAGCTATTTTAGCCGGAAAACCGATCATCCAGCACGTGTATGAAAATGTGTTGAAAAGTGTCGATCTGGTCTGGGTTGCTACCGATGATGATCGGATAGCCAAAACCGTCGAAAGCTTCGGCGGAAGGTACATCATGACACGGGCAGATCACCCGAGCGGAACCGATCGATGTGCAGAAGCCGCAGAACAAATAGCACAAACGGTGGACTTCGATGTGATAATCAATGTGCAGGGAGACGAGCCTTTTGTGTGTGAACCTCAATTGGAAGCTCTAAAAAATTGCTTCGAAGATCCGAATACTGAAATCGCAACTTTGGTAAAGGTGGTCGAAAACGACGAAGTTCTTTTCAACCCAAACCGCCCCAAAGTAGTCTTCAATTCGAATCATTATGCGTTGCTGTTCAGCCGGTCTACCATTCCTTATATTCGGGGAAAAGAAACCAGCGAATGGTTGAGCAGTCATACCTTCTACTCCCACTTGGGAATGTACGCCTATCGCAAGGAAGTTTTGCCACAACTAACCAAATTGCAGCCATCGTCGCTGGAGCAAGCCGAATCGCTGGAACAGCTGAGATGGCTTGAAAATGGCTACCGGATTAAAATTGCCGAGACCAAATTTGAGAGCATCGGCATTGATACGCCGGACGACCTGGAACAGGCCAAACAGTTTTTGGAACAAAAAATGTCTTAATGGGATTGCAAATCATCATAAGTGGCGGGCAAACCGGAGTTGACCGGGGCGCACTGGACGCTTGCCTGGAGCTGGAGTTTCCCTGCGGAGGCTGGTGTCCTGCCGGACGAGCGGCCGAAGACGGCCCGATTCCGCACCGCTACCCGATGATTGAACTGCGCTCTCCTTATTACGACGATCGCACCCGGCGCAACATTGTCGAGTCGGATGCAACACTTATTATTTCAAACGGAAAACTCAGCGGCGGAACTTTACTGACAGCCAACTTTGCCAAGCACATCGGCAAGCCCGTGTTTACCTTCGAGCTTTCGCCGTTTTTCATCGATCGCACCATGGAAGACCTGGTTGATTTTCTGGAAGCATTTCAGGTAGAAACGCTCAATGTTGCCGGCCCACGTGGCAGTCAGTGGGACAAAGCCCGGGAAACAACCTGCCACATCATTAAACAACTGATCCGGCAATTGTATCCCTGAATTACTTCATCATTCGCTCAATTCCCATTTCCAAACCACAAAGCTCGGCCAGTCCTTTCAAACGGCCAATCAACGGATAACCTGGATTTGCCGATTTTCCGTAATCATCGAGCATTTTAATTCCGTGATCCGGGCGAACCGGAATACGAACATCCGAACGACCTTCGGCAGCACGACGCTCTTGTTCTTCCAGCAACGCTTTCATAATCGGGAATAAGTCTACATCGCCATAAATATGACCGGATTCGTGGAAGCAACCGTCGGGCAAGAAAACATTGTTTCGCAAATGTGTAAAATGAATGCGATCGCCAACAGATTTCACGATGCCGGGTAAATCATTTTTCCGGTTGACCGACAACGAGCCGGTACAAAAAGTAACGCCATTAGCGATCGAATCGTAGGCGTTGCAAATCCATTCCAGATCAGCCTGCGTACTCACAATGCGCGGCAACCCCAACACCGGGAACGGCGGATCGTCGGGGTGAATGCAAAGCTTTACGCCCGCTTTTTCGGCCACCGGAACCACATCCTGCAAGAACAGCTTTAAATGCTCGCGCAGTCGGTCGGCGTCAATTTTTTTATAGGTATCAATAAATTGAAGGAATAACTTTTTATAATCGGGTGCAGAACCGTCCACCACGCCATCGATAAACCCCTGGGTCACAACGATGATATTGTAAGCAATCAACTCCTGCTCTTCACTGCTCATGGTTTCAGCCAGCTTGCGGGCTTTTTCAACAATGTCAGCCGGGTAATCCGCTTCAGCTCCCGGACGCTTCAGAATAAACGCATCGAAAGCTACGAAAGTGGGGAAATCGAAAAACATGACTTCGCCACCGTTGTCCAGCTTATAATGAAGATCGGTGCGCACCCAGTCGAGCACCGGCATAAAATTGTAGCAAACGCGATCAATCCCACATTCGCCCAGGTTTCGGATCGACTGCTGATAATTGGCAACCAGTCGCGGATAATCTGCGTTATGCGTTTTAATGCCTTCCGAAACCGGCAAACTTTCCACCACACTCCACCGCATGCCATGTGCCTCAATCTGGTTCTTCACCTTCATGATTTCTGAAACCGGCCAAACTTCTCCGTTGGGAATGTGATGCAAAGCTGTCACAACTCCCTCAACACCCATTTGCCGCAAATCTGCTAATGTGACCGCGTCTTTCTGACCGAACCACCGCCATGTTTTCTCTAAGCCCATAAATCTGACAAAATCCAAAGTTTCAAAATTCAAATTCCAAATATTCGACTCATCTCGTGGCTAGACACCAGAGAATGAGCTAAAGCCCCCGTCAACGGGGATAATTGCTCCAGTGATGAAGCTGGCTGCGTCTGAGCAAAGGAACTGCACCAAACCATTCAGTTCGCTGATGTCGCCAAATCGGCCCATCGGTGTTTTGGCCAGTACTTTTTTGCTTCGTTCAGTGTACGATCCGTCCGGATTGATCAGCACCGCCCGGTTTTGATCGCCAATAAAGAAGCCCGGAGCAACCGCATTTACTCGAACTTTATCGCCGAATTTCATGGCCATTTCCATCGCCATCCACTGCGTAAAAATGTTGATACCGGTTTTCGCGACTGAATATCCCATTACACGGGTAATTGCTGAATAAGTTGCCATTGAAGAAATATTGATGATGCTTCCTTTGCCGCTTTTAGCAATTGTTTCTCCAAAAATCAAACTTGGAACAATGGTACCGTCCAGGTTCAACTCGGTTACTTTTTTATAGTCGTCAATCTTCATGTCGAAGATCGTTTGAGCCTCCGTCAGCGTGGCACCCGGAATATTTCCGCCAGCTACATTAATGAGAATGTCAATCCTGCCCCATTTGTCAACGATCAGATCCCGAACTTCACGAATCCGTTCTTCATTCAACACATCGCAGGGATAGCCGATTAGACTTTCGTTTCCACCGAAATCGGCAACAAACTTCTTCAACTTGTCCTCCTGGCGGCCCAAAACGGCCACACGAACGCCTGCTTCCAACAAACTTTTCGAGATACTTCCGCCCAAAACTCCGGTTCCGCCGGTAATAACAGCAACCTGTCCTTCTATGCTAAAATTATTCATAAGTCGGTGTCTTTACATTTCGAGCAAAATTACGGAAAACCAAGGATTCGGATCCGTACAATATTTGCACATTTTTGTATTATTTTTGCAACAAATACATTCGCCGATGAAAATCATGCACGAACAGTTGAGTTTCCAGGGAAACAACTCATTTAATATTAAATGGGATGATTTTCCGCACTTTACTTTTCCTTGGCATTTTCATTCGGAGTTTGAGCTTGTCTATGTCATTCAAAGTTTTGGACGCAGATTCGTTGCCGACCACACTGAAAATTTCAGCAATGGCGATCTTGTTCTTATCGGCCCCAACCTTCCTCATTACTGGAAAAACGACGAAGTGTTTCACAAAAATGATCCGGATTATAAAGTGAACGCCATCGTTGTACACTTCCCCGCGGATTTTTTCGAGCAACAATTGGAAAGCTACCCCGAATTTTTGGCGATCAAAAAATTATTAAAACGCGCAGCACGGGGAATTCAATTTCCAAAGACCACCACATCGCGCCTCGACAAGAAATTGCGCCAGCTATTAAAACTTTCAGGCATGGAACTCACGCTGGCTTTTCTTTCGCTGTTGAACGAACTAGCACAGGAAAAAGACTGGAAACAACTGGCCAGCGAAAGCTACCAACCGGATTTGAAAAACTGGACCGGTACCCGCATGGATAAAGTCATGCACCTGGTCAACACCAACTATCGCCAACAGATCAAATTGGATGACATTGCAACTGAAATCGGGATGAACGCCTCAGCCTTCAGCAGGTATTTCAAAGAAAAAACCGGCAAATCGTTTATCCGCTTCATCAACGAAATGCGTATTGGCTATGCCTGCAAATTACTCCAGGAAAACCGCATGAACATTGCAGACATTGGTTTCGAAAGCGGCTTCAACAATCTCTCAAACTTTAATCGCTGCTTCAAAAGCATCGTTGCGCAAAGCCCGCAACACTACCGAAAACACTTCCTCGAAAAACATTTTTAAGCGAATTCGGGGAGCCGCCGACACGCCTTTCCCTAAAAGTTTCTACAACACATAATTGCAAGCTATCTAAATATGCTTTTTTCAAAACAATGTTGTAGTAATTACGTTTTATTACCCGTAAAGGAATTTTTCACCTTTTTATCTTGATAATTAAAAACATGAATGAAACGATTTTAAAAGCCTCCACCCTGAAAAAAGAAATTGCCAGCCAAACTACGGAATCCATCCAAGACTTTTTATCCAAATTGAAAGATAAAATGCAGCAGGTGTTCCACTTGCGCGGCGACATCAACCAATATGCACAACAACGGGGACTCCCTCCATTTGTACTTCGCGAAATCATGGATACCAATCCGCTATCGATCGGAATTCCGAAAGAATACGGCGGCCGCGGTGCTGTTATGGCAGAAAATTTGGCCTTGCTTGAAGCAGCGTCATATGAATCGTTGGCACTTTCGCTGACCTTTGGTATCAACTCTGCTTTGTTCCTGCAACCAGTAGGCAAATATGCTACGCACGAAGCGAAGTCTGAAGTCTTTAAACGCTTCCTCGAAAACAAAACGATGGGCGGTTTGATGATCACCGAGCCGGACTACGGCAGCGACGCGTTGAACATGCAAACTTCGTTTACCGAAGAAGACCAATTCTACAACCTGAATGGTAAAAAACATTGGGCCGGACTGACCGGATGGGCCGAATTTTGGTTGCTGACCGCCCGTCAACAAACTGAAAAAGGCGATTTGCAGCGCGATATCGACTTCTTTATTTGCGACGTTACGCAACCGGGACAAACCATTAAAGTGGAAGAATTTTACGACAACCTGGGATTGTATCAAATTCCTTACGGTCGGAACCACATCGATGTTCGCATCCCGAAAACACATAAATTGATCCCTCATTCAACTGGCGTAAAAATGATGCTCGACCTGCTGCACCGCAGCCGGATGCAGTTCCCTGGAATGGGAATGGGCTTCATTCAGCGTATGCTGGACGAAGGAATGAACCACTGTAAGCAACGTTTGGTTGGTGGCAAGAGCCTGTTCAGTTACGATCAGGTTCAGGAACGTCTGTCGAAACTTCAGGCTTCGTTTACTGTTTGTTCGGCTATGTGTGCCAACAGTGCTAAAAACGCTGGTGTCGAAAAAGACCTGACGGGTATCGGTATCGAAGCAAATGCCGTGAAATCGGTTATCACCGACCTGATGCAACAAGCTGCCCAATCGGTTACCCAGTTGGTGGGCGCCAAAGCATACCGCAACAGCCACATCGCTGGCCGTGGTATCACCGACAGCCGTCCATTCCAGATTTTTGAAGGATCGAACGATATTCTGTATGCACAGATTTCAGAAGGCGTTGTAAAACAAATGAAACGTTTGAAAGAAGCGAATCTTTTCAATTTCCTGAAAGAAAACCCGCTGACAAGCCGTTCTGCAGACCAACTGAAAGATCTGTTCAACTTCAAGCTCGACTTGCAATTGCCGCAGCGTAAATTGGTTGAACTGGGCCAAATCCTTGGTCGTGTCATCTCGATGGACATGGTTCACAAACTGGCCGACGAAGGTTTCCGCAAAGATTTGATTGATGGTGGTATTCAAATGCTCCACCAGGATATCCAGCAATTGATGGGTTCATTCCATCTGAATCCACAGCTTCAAGTCGTTGAAGATTATCAAGACAACAGTTCCTGGTTAAAATATTCAGTGTAACCGCTGATCACTATTTTAGGGCTAAAAGCATCTTCCTTGTGAAGGTGCTTTTTTATTTTGAATTATCGGGCAGGAGTAAGCTGCGCCAAAGTATCCGTACGGAAATGATTCTCCAACCTGTAAAGATCGTTCTCGAAGTTCGTATTTACCCGATCCAGATAACTTGCGATCGAATCAGTGAGATTTCCGCATTCACTTTCACACCAAATCGAATCAAGCGCAGTAACCCGGTGCAGTCCATCTATCGAGCTGGATTCCATCGAATCGAGCCGATGATCTTTAAGCAGGGTAAACAGTTCCGTTGAACGGGAATTGAGCTGAAATCGCTGACCCTTTATTGTTGGTTTTGCAGCTTTAAGTGAATCAATGAATTCTTTGCAGGCTCTCGGACTAAAATCTGCTCCGCTGCGCTTTTTATACTCCAATAGCAATTCCTCAACCACCGGTATTTTATCGTCGCTCAAAACTGAGTCCTTCAAAAGGGCATCCGCCGAATACTCCAGAAAATCGGTATAAAAGGCAATCTCCTGCACTTGTTCACCTGCCAACAGGCTGAAAAAGTGCTTCAACTGATCTTCAGCGTTGGATTGCGCCCTGCCCAAAATATCCTTCGAAATAGCTTGCGCTTCCAGCTTTGTCAGGCAAAGCCGCTTCACCCGATTTGTCCACCGGGAGTCGTACTTTACTTTTCGTTCAACAATCACAAACTCGAATCCCTCCACCCCCTCTTCCGGGATGAACCACGGATTGATGGTCGCACTGATGATTTCCGGCTGCATGCCGATAAAAATCGCGCGGTTATGCTGATTGTCGTACAAAAAATTCTTTTCACTGAACTCGTCAAACCGAAAGCCGGCCTTCACCCATCCCCGCCCCAACAAAACGAGCTGCCGTTTGTGGGCCGTCTTCTTTGCCGATGATTTCTGAACTTCCCGAAAATTCGCCTGAATTTCGGAGGTTCCAAATTCGTGCAGGTCTCCCCGCAACTCTTTTTTACGCTTCAGACACAAATCTTCCACCAAATCCAATTGTTGCTTTCTCGGCAGCGATTTCTCTAACTCGCGACGTTTGTAATTGCGATCCTTTAATTTCTCGCGAATGAAATACGTATAGAATCCAAAAAGGCTATCCGTCAGCAAATCGCTGTACTCCAATTTGAAAGTCCCGGAGATTTGCTTCCTGTTCAAGTCTTTAGCAGCCAGACTATCGACCACATCCAGAAACTGACGGTGCAATAAATCAATACGGTAGTTGAATGTGTCTATTCTAGACTGCGCGTCCGTGTTGACTATTTCCTCGACCGAAGCAATCACCTCTCCATAATACTCCGCTGTAATCAGTTCACCGATTTCGCGGATGCTCTCCACCTGCACAGGCGTATTCTGAAGCTTCCGTTTGGTAGGAGCAAGCAAGTCGAAAGGATCGAACCAGGAAAATGCAACCACGGCTGCAATCACCAAAACAACCTGAAAGACGAGGCTTCCCAATGACGATATGTATTTTAAAAAGGCCATTCGTCCGGGATTTTAAGGTTGACTTTTTTGATGATCTGCCCCGAGTCGGCAAAACTGATGTAAATTTCGTCGTAACCCATATTTTTCAATAAAGCCACCATGATTTTACGGGTATTCTCTTCAGTTTGCTCCCTGATCCCCATGTATTGCAGGTTTTCGCGGATATCGAGTTCGGCTTTGCGGAAGAAAAATTCCTGGTCAATCACATCAATCTTGCTGAGCATGGCATTGGAAGTGAGATTCGGGTCAATCCGGAAACTGTCAAACGGATAGCTGAAATCAAGAACCTCGACAGGGGGCAACCTCAACTCAATGGCACTTCCATCAATCTTGATATCATTTTTCTTCAGCTTTGTGAGATCGACTCCCGTTTTCACAAAAGCCTGTGAATAGGCCACAAACTCGGCATTACTGACATTGATGAGCCCGAACACGCGACGACTTTTATTGCCGATAACAACCTTATCAATGGCCGTTTCGGTGGTTGCCAGCTTGGCGGAACTTTGTATTTTACTCACCACCAAGTGACGCTTGTGCCTTTCACACGAACTCAGCAGCACAATCAGAATCAGGAGATATGTCAGTTTAAATGCCCCCATTTCACTGTACGGCTTTTGGATTGTCAAAATCATCGCTTCCCAACTTATCGCTCAGGCTTTCAGCAATCGGATTCTGTTGTAGCTGATTTTTCTTTTCGGTTGCAGCTCCTGTCACCGGCGACACCGGAGCAATCGGCGCGGCTTCTGCTGTGGTTTTATTTGCCTTCGCGTCTTTACCGGCTTCCGCTCCCCCGCTGATTGTCTTCGTATTCTTGTAGCCAATGGTTTCCAATGCCTTGTTGCCGAAATAAAAGGCAATCATCATCAGAAAGGCGGTTTTGAAAAAGTCGAAATTATCAACCAAAAACGTATTTACGTCTACACTCGAATCCATTCCCAGAGACGCAATTGCCAGAGCAATACTGCATACCAAAAGGGTCAGAGCGATGGTCCCACGCAATGTTCCGGGAGGCAGTCCCAGAGTTTGTCCTGCATTCGGGTTCTCGGTGGGCTCATCTGTTTGCCCTTCCTGTACATATTTTTTACGCTCCCGGATTTCGGCCCAATCCTGGTTGGTGAGGCCCAGATTAATGTTGTAAAAGTAAATAGCCCAGGCGTAGTAGGCGAACAACACACCAATCCAGATCAACATCAGCCCCATTCCAAACAAACGGTAAAACTGTTCTGCTTCATTCTCGTCAGTTATTTGAAGCCCCTTCAACTTTACCAGAATAATGACAATCGCTACAAAAAGAATGGCTTCCAGCATGAGCATGCTGCCCAGAAAAATCAGGTTCAGCTTCTTCTTGTCTTTCAAACTTTGGGGGATCAGATTATCTGGAATCATTTCGTCTGTGTTAGTTGGTTAATCCATTTTTCGTCGTAAATCGAAATCCGGTGAGCTGTACCGGCCGCCAGTTGTTGTGACATAAACTGGTACAACCGCTGGAAAGTGAGCATCGAGTTCGTCAATTCGGTATCGGATCCTGTTGCCTGAATACTGTCCGAAACCAGGATGCATCCCTGGGTCGTATCGCGATGACTGCCTCCATGGTGAATGTAAACAGCATCATGCTTTGGAACCTGCGACAACTGCAAGTGCTTGCCGAACCACGACGGGTACTTGGCGCGATAGGACAAGGTCATTTCGTCGTTTTGCTTACTAAAGCTGATCGGGTAGTTACCTGCCGGAATCCGGACCTCCGCAGGATTGTCGGTACGTTTCCCCGTATCTTCCAGGGTGTAGCAATAAAACTGATCGTTCACATAAAGCATCCCGATTGTGGTATCCCCGTCATCGGAAACACGCAAAAGTTTCAATTTATTTCCGCTGAAGGTATCCGGTTCACTTGGTGCAACGGTTTGACTTTTGGAATCATCGCCATCAAACAGACCTTTAAAGTACTCGATGATCGACTGAAATCCTTTAATGATCAAACCACTCAAGCCAATCGCCCAAATCCAAATATCATTCAACAACTCCGGTTTAGTGGCGAAGAGAATGACCAGAAAGGTCAGACCGGCAACGACAACAAGTAGTAAAACGCGCTTCATTTTTGATCTGTTTTAACAAAGCCCTTGCTGACCCAGCCGGTAATTTTGGTTTCAACGCGGTACCAGCCATTCTTCTCTTCCAGCACTTTCAATTTGGCACCGGTAAGCAGCGGCTGCGCTACTTTTTTAGCTTCAACTGAAGGACTTTCGCGGATATTCAGCAAATCGGCATTGACGACGATTCCATCTAAATCCAACAGGGGCTGATCATCGCTTCGATTCTGGGAAAGCAGCATACTGCGGAACTTATCGAGCGGGAAAGCCGGTCCCGGATCCGTCTTCCGACCCGGAGAAATTTCCTCATGTCCAAGAATACTGCCGATATTGTAAGCAGGGCTTTTGATGAGTAACTCGCAAACCTTACGACAAGCTTCTATCTGCTCGGGCGTATAAACATGCCACCAGCTTGGCATTTTTTCGTTCCGATGAACAGCCTGCAGCACATCGTTCGCCTGGTATTTTTGGCCAAACCAAGCCTGAAACTCAGTTCCAACTTTTTCCATGCGCCCGGCGTTGTCCAATTCAATACCAATTGAATACCGATTGTACCAGCTTCGTCCGGCATATTGACTCTCACCGGCATGCCAGGCAACCGTATCAAAGTCCACCAACTGATAAATTTCGCCCTGCCTACCAATAACGATGTGAGCCGAAGCTTTAATATCATCGCGGCATAGGTACTGCGCCGATGACAAGGCATCGCGCCCCGCCGTGAAGTGAATGATAATGGTATCGGGCATTCCGGTAATAAATTTGTCGTGATTTTTGGGACAAGCCATCGGGCTGACTGTGTCGCCCACGAGCTTATGATTCACAAGAGACAGTGCACTCATGTTGAAAAAGTTTAGTTTGTTACGCTAACCAGAATTAGTCTGACTACAATGGGAAATAAATCCTGTTTCTATCAAAGTTACAGAATCAAAAGTCGAAAGTCAATTCATTGATAAATAATAATTTGAGACAACAAATAAAATCACAGTCGAATTTCAAACATTAATTTGAGTGAAAATACAGCAGACATCCGCGTCTTCTTCGCTCTGTTTTGGACATAGGTATAAAACCAAGTGCTGAAAAAGAAATGCTTTTTATTTTGAAAAGGTTAACGAATCTGTTCCATATCGCCGCCCGAAGTTCCCCAATGAATTGATTTACTACTTTTGCTCCGTAAACCTTTAAAATCCCCGTCGTGAAGCTGAAGAAGCAACTGAACAACTGGTTGGAAAAGCAAGCTTGGTTTGAGCTGTGGCGCCGCGAGTTTTGGAGCCGCCCCGATCGGCTGATGGCCACAAAAGCAACATTGGCAATTGCCTTGTTAAGCGTTCCGTTTGTTGCTATCGGAAAACCCTTCTTCGCTATCACACTGGGTCTTGGCGCGCTGGCCGGCGCACTTTCCGAAACCGATGACCACCCCAAAGGACGTATCAAATCGCTTTTATTGAAAGTTGTCAGCTTCGGAATCTCCAGCCTCGCCGTCGGACTACTCCGCCCCTATCCGATTTTACTGGGACTGGGATTGGGTATTTCAACCATTGGCTTCCTGCTTATTGGCGGTTTAGGCGAACGCTATCGAGGCGTGACATTCGGCGCCATCCTGGTCGGTATTTACGCCATGCTCGGGATCGAAATCAGCCCTGCCTGGTACTGGCCCGCAGTACTGATGCCAACCGGGGCACTTTTTTATGGTTTACTTTCTCTTGCTCTTTTGTACTACAAGCCATACCGATTGCTCGAAGAACAGCTTGCCCGAGGCTTCAGCGCTCTTGCTGATTATTTTGATGAGAAAGCCAACCTTTTCCCCAGTGATGAGAAAACACAAAGTGAAGTGCGAAATAAACTGGCTTTGCTCAACGTCAAGTTGGTTGGATCACTCGACCGCTGCCGCGAAGTTATGCGTAGTTATGCGGATGCCTTAAAAGATGACGCCCCGCTGAAACCATATCTGCAGCAGTTTATGCTGCTGCAAAGTTTACACGAGCGCGCTGCCTCCAGCCACGAACGCTACGATTTGCTGAGCCAGGACCCGCACAACCTGGAAATCATGGAAGGTATCGGACAGATTCTGCACCAAATGGCCGAAGCCATCAAGCAATTTGCTTATGCCATGTTGACAGGCATTCAGTACCGCCATCCCGTTGCGCTGAACTGGAGCATTAAAGCACTGCAGGACAAGCAAATTCTGTTTAAACAGAGCGAGAACAGTCCGTTAAGCCTGCTTATTCGCAACCTGGTTCGTTCCAACCTGGCACTACAACGGTCGAACGACGAGAACCAACGCACCATCACACCCAAACTGGCCAAAGATACACGTACGTTGTATCAACGTTTAAAAGACCAACTGAGCTTGCATCACCCGCGTATGCGCCACGCCATCCGGTTAAGTATTTGCTTTATGATTGGCTTTGCTATTTCCGAAGGTTTCAAAATGCCCAAAGGTGAATGGATCGTGCTTACCAGTTTGTTTGTTTGTCAGCCCAGTTACAGCGAAACCCGCCGACGTCTGTTTCAACGTGTCATGGGCACCATTACCGGAGTGATTGTCGGCGTGCTGATTATCCAGATTTTACCAACTGTTGCAGGTCAATTGTTGCTCATGCTCGCTGCATCTTTCTTCTTTTTCAGCTGGCTGCGCCGAAAATATTCTACAGCAGTTGTTTTCATCACCATCTTTGTGCTTTGCGTATTCAACCTGGGCACACACCAAGGGGTAGCTGCCATGGTTCCGCGACTGATTGATACCATTATCGGTTCGGCCTTGGCCATTATTACGGTTCGCCTGCTTTGGCCCGATTGGCAGCACAAACGTCTGCCTAACCTGCTGAACACCGCTTTTGAGAAGAATGCGGCTTATTTTGAAGTCATCATCAACGAATACAGAGAAGCCTCAACCGGCGACGATTTCGAATATCGGATTGCCCGTCGTCAGGCTCACCGTGCCGACAATGCTTTGGTTTTAGCCTGGCAGGATATGCAGCTTGAACCTCGTCGCCACCAGCAAATGCGCGAACAATCATTCACGCTGACTTATTTGAACCACGCGTTACTTTCCTACTTGTCGGCCTTGGGTGCACACCGGGAGCAGAGCGATTTCAATACCCGTGAGTTAGTCGAACCGGCCAGCAAGATCCTGGAAATTTTGAGACATGCTCAAATTCCATTGCCCGGAGATATCAAGGATAAACAGGATGAATTGGCAGCTTTGCTTGCTGAATTAAGAGAGAAACAAGCAGCAAATGAGAATTCCGCATCATTGCAGCAAACCGGTTTAGTCATCAACATCGCCGAGCTTACATCAAAGCTTTTGGATCGAGCACAACCGTTCAATCCGCAATTGTCGCAGAAAGACTGATAAATATCAAGTTTTCCAATTGTAAAAGCTTTCAAATGTACTGGATCGTTCCTTTTGAAAAGCTTAATTTTAATGCGATTTATATCTAAAGAATTTCATTGAATGAGCAGTATTGAACAATACATCGAAGAGAACCAACAACGGTTCCTCGATGAACTTTTCGGATTGATCCGAATTCCTTCTATTAGTTCTATTTCACTACACAAACCCGACATGTACAGGGCAGCAGAATACTGGAAAGAGATGTTGCTGAAAGCGGGTGCCGATCGCGCAGGTGTGTACGAAACAGCAGGTAACCCGGTCACCTACGGCGAAAAGATAATCGATCCTTCAAAACCAACGGTTTTAATTTACGGCCACATGGACGTGATGCCGGTTGAACCGCTGGAATTGTGGAAATCGCAGCCGTTTGAGCCGGAGATCCGCGATGGCAAAATTTACGCGCGTGGTGCCGACGACGACAAAGGTCAATCGTTCATGCACGCCAAGGCATTCGAATACATGGTTGCCAACAACTGCCTCCCATGCAACGTGAAGTTCATGATTGAAGGCGAGGAAGAAATTGGCTCGCCGAACCTGGGTGCATGGTGCGAAGCCAACAAAGATATGCTGAAAGCCGATGTGATCCTGGTATCCGACACCGGCATGATTGCCCGCGATATTCCATCGATCACAACCGGGCTGCGTGGTTTGGCGTACTGGCAGGTTGAAGTAACCGGCCCCAACCGCGACCTGCACTCGGGCATGTACGGCGGTGCCGTGGCAAACCCGATCAACGTGCTGAACAAACTGATTGCGCAAATGACCGACGAGAATGGTCGAATCACCATCCCCGGCTTTTACGATGACGTGCAAGACGTGTCAGCCGAGGAGCGCGAACTTCTGGGCCGTGCGCCATTCAATCTCGACGACTACAAAGCTGCACTGGAACTGGAAGAAGTTGAAGGTGAAGCAGGATATACTACCAACGAACGCACAGGAATCCGACCATCATTTGACGTGTGCGGCATCTGGGGCGGTTACACCGGCGAGGGTGCCAAAACTGTCATCGCATCAAAGGCTTACGCCAAAATCAGCTGCCGCCTCGTGCCTGATCAGGATCACGAAAAGATCGCAGTGTTGTTCAAAGAGCACTTTGAAGGAATCGCTCCTAAAACCGTTAAAGTTGAAGTGACTTCGCTGCACGGCGGACAAGCTTACGTTTGCCCGATCGATATCCCGGCTTACCAGGCAGCTGAAAAAGCATACACCGATACCTTTGGAAAACGTCCGGTTCCGGTTCGCAGTGGCGGTAGTATTCCAATCATTTCAACCTTTGAACAGGTATTGGGAATTAAATCAGTCTTGATGGGCTTTGGTTTGGGCTCAGATGCCATCCACTCGCCGAATGAAAACTACCCACTGGAACAATTTTTCAATGGGATTAAAACCATTCCGAAATTCTACCAGTATTTTGTAGAGTTAAGCAAATAAACCAATTCAAATACAACTCAGAATCCGCTTTTCCACTTTGGTCAAGCGGATTTTTTGCTAACGATCCAGCCACTCTTTGAAGTCAGCAACGCGCTCGCGGGCGACGATCAGATCCGGTTCATCCAGTCCTTCAACCTTCAGTCGAAGACGCGAGTTGCTCCAGGCCAGCATGTCGGTGCAGGCATCGATGCCAACAATGTATTTACGGTTGATGCGAAAAAAGCTCTGTGGGTTTACCAGCTGCTCCAACTGGTCAAGTGGATAGTCGATGCAATAGTTACGCTTGTCTCGGGTTAAAATGAAGGTAGCTTTATCCTGGCTGTAAAACACCTGGATCTCCTCAACCGGAACCGTTCGAATCTTGTCACCCACCTTCACCATAAATCGACTTTTGTACTGCTTTTCTTCTGTCGGTTGCTGGATAGCCATCAGCTTTTCGAGCAGCAGGCCGGGAACAAATTGGCGGGCTTTGTCAATCGCTTGTTTCAGCCGCTCTTCCTCTACCGGCTTCAGCAGGTAATCGATCCCATTGGTTTTGAAGGCTTCGATTGCATACTGGTCGTAAGCCGTGGTGAAAATGATCGGACAACCGACCTCAACCTGCTTGTATATCTCGAAGCTCAGCCCATCGGCCAGCTGGATATCGGAAAAGATCAAATCAATCTTTGGCCGGGCCGACAAAAACAGCACCGCGTCGCGAACCGACTCCAGCCGGTGCAAAACCTCTATGTCGGGCGAAACCTGGTTCAGCAGACGCTCCAAATGGTTGGCCGCCCGCTTTTCATCTTCTATAATTAATACCTTCATCAATTTTCAACTTTAAGAATGGGCACCCGCACCCGGTAAAACTGTTCTGTCTGTTCAATCTCCACCGGCTTTGCGGAGAAAAAGGCAAACTGCTGCCGGATGTTTTGCAAGCCTGTTTTCTTCGAATCATCCCCCACCGATTTGGGCTGCAGGTTATTCTCCACCTCCAGGTAATCGCCGTTCTGACGAACTGTAACTTTCAGCGGAAAAGCTGCCGAAACTTCGTTGTGCTTTACGGCGTTCTCGATCAGCATTTGCAGTGTCATCGGAACCATAAAATCATCCGACCTTGCCTCCACCTGCAGGTCGATCTGCAACTTTTCTTCGAAACGGGTTTTCAATAGAAAAATATAAGAATCCAGGAAATTCAACTCTTCCTGCAGCGGCACCAACTCCTTGTCGCGGCTATCGAGCACATAGCGAAACAGATCGCTCAGCTGCCTAATAAACCGCACCGCCTGCTGCTGGTCTTCATACACCAGATCACTCAACACATTCAGACTATTGAACAGAAAATGCGGGTTAATCTGGTTGCGCAGCGCTTCGTACTGGTACGTCATCATTTGCGTTTTCAGTTGCGCCGAAGTGATGGTTTCGCGCTTCCAGGCCTTAAAAAAGCCAATGGCCGTAAAGAGCAGCGAGATGAACAACGAAATTAAAACAGTGTAGATGCTCGACTCCAGGAGAAACTCGTACCAATTTGAAGGCGTTATGCCATAAAAGATATACAATAGCAGCAGTTTATCGATCATGAACATGACCAGCGAGTACCCCACCAATACCACAATCCCCAAAACCGACCGAAGCACCGGCCGTTCCATCCACTTGATCCGTTTATCCATCAGATCGGTCAGCAACATGCACCCCGTCCAGATGGTGATGGAAATGACAAAGGACCACACGAAGCCAATCCCCAACATTTTCGGGTCGCCCGGAAAACCGGGTGTGGAAAAAACAGCGATTATCAAAGCCAGCACAACATTGGCCAGCAAGTAGCGGGGTATAGAGAATTGATCGCGTCTGAAACCGGGAATGTAGTACATGATTACCGAAATTTTGTGGTTTGATAAAGGTAAAATTATTCTCGTTTTTTCGGGAGCATCCTTCCCGAAGTCCTATTCACAACTTTTCACCAATCCTACCACCTGTTCTTTTCCCCAGTTCGGGTGAATGGGTGATTTCGGCTTGTAGCTATCCCAGTCGGCAAGCAATTGTTTGGCCTGATCGCAATAGGCACTTACATCGCCGCCCATGAAGCGGGCTCTGCCAATTTCCATTTGGACGTTCAAATAGCGGGCCCGCGGGTTTTTCGGGTCCAATGACAAAGCTTTGCCATTAGCCTGACCGCTTAACGGACCATATTTCTGCGAGCGTTCCATCGGGTTTACCACCAAACGGCCCGTGTAGTAGAACGACTGCAACGCATAAACTTCCGACTCTTCCGGAACCATTTCAATCAACTGGTTCACCAGCTTTTCAGCCTCGTCCAGGTACGGATCTTTCTTCGCCGGCTCCGATTCGGTAAAACTCATCAGAATATAACTTTGTGCCTCGTAATAAACCGGCAACCACTCTTCGGGTTCAGCCTTGGCAATCACTGCAAACTTATTGGCAATTTGCTGAAAGTCGGCCGGCGAATGAGCCGTTGCATATTGAGACAAGGTTTTGCCCATGGCTTGCATGTAAGCCGGTTTTTGAGCCATTGCAATTACACACATGAGAAGGAGAACAGAACTAATGATTAACTTTTTCATCGTATTCATTTTTAAAGGTTATCGTTTTAATTATTGAATTTTATCGAGTTGATTGGCGTCGCCACGACGAGTAAGTGTGATGAAACAGGCCAGCACGAAGAAGCGCGTTGAGCCGGGTTGAACAGCCACACTGTTATAAACACCATCGGCATCGGGGCGATCGGCATAAGTACGGCCGTACTCGTTTTTAAAGCCGGGCAGGTTGGTCACAGCACCGTACAGAATGATGTTTTGGCGGTACAGGTAGCTCCAGCTGAGATCGAGGCTGCGGTATGCACTCATCTTTTCGCCATTGAAAACCGAGGAATTTGGATCGTTGTACACCCGTGGCGACGAGTAGTTAAAGTTGACGCCAACCAGTGAGCGCAAGCTGCCCAGCCAATGTTTGTACACCACCGACAGGTTGTGCTTGCTGGCAAACGAAGGGCGCGCTTCATAAGGATAGTTGCGGTAATCGCGTTTGGTATCTATGTATGAATAGGAAATCCAGTAGTTGCCACCGGGAATGGTTTTGCCATCGCGCCAGAACAGATCGAGCCCGCGAGCATAACCCGAGCCATCATTCGAAAAGTCGGTAAAAGCACCGTCCGCATCAACACTATATTTCACCAGGTTTTTGTAGTCTTTATAATACAATTCGGCACGCAGCGTCCGCTCATTAGCCGACGAAAGGAAAGTCATCGTATAATGATCGGCACGCTCCGATTTCAGGTTATTGGTTTGCAACAGGTAGTTGTTCTCAGGCGTTTGGTAGAACCAGCCGTAAGCAGCCGACAGTTGCGTGTTTTTCGTCAGTTTGTAGGCTGATGACAAACGCGGCGAAAGGTTAAATTCGCCCAGCACATCCGAATACTCGCCCCGCGCGCCAATGCGGCTCACAAACTTGTTCGAACCGTATACCTGTGCTTCGGCAAAAGCCGTGACCGTATTATCATCCAGTTCGATTTTGAAAGCATCGCCTTCTTGGTCAACCTCCTGACCAATGTGTTTCGAGAACCACTCGCCACCGGTTTTCAGCAACAAACGGTCGCTAAAGGAATATTTGAAAGCCGCTTTCAGGTAGAAGGCTTCTTGTTTGTTGGTCACCTTCGTTTGATCGTACTGAATATCGTCGGTGTTGTTGGTGTACGATGCAGCCGCGTTCGTCCCCAGCTTCTCGCTCAGCATACCGTTCCACGAACTGTTGGCAAAGCCGTTCCGGTTTTTCAGTCCGTAAGCAAAACTGTTTCCCGGTTCGTTCAGGTTATCCTGTTGCAGGTTGAAATTGGCATAGTCCAGGGTTGAATAAGCTTTCAGTATGCCTGTTTTACCGGTCTTTTGGCGGAAGCTCAGCGCTCCCGAAGTCGACTCGGGCTCGTGGTTCCATTCGTAATTTTGTTTCACCAGGTTCATGTAGGGCGACAGGTTTTGGTACGAAGCCGTTGCCGTGATAGCGCCGTTGTTCCAGCGCTTGGTACCCGCCACATCGCCTCCGATCGACAGAACCGAGAGGTCGAGCTGGTCTTCCTCCGGCAGGTCGTTAGTGTTCAGCAACAAAACTGACGATAAGGCTTGTCCATACTCGGCCGAGTAGCCGCCCGTGCTGAAAACCATTCCCTGGAACATGAAGGGGTTGAACCGACCGCGCGTACCGTGATTGGGAGCTGTTGAGTTGTAGGGAACCGGCACCCAGGCGCCATCAATGTAGGTTTGCGATTCGCCGCTATCGCCCCCTTTCACAAACAGTCGGCCCGACTCGCCGTTGGTGGTTGTTCCGGGTAGCGACTGCAGCGCACCATACACATCGCCATTGGCCCCGGCGGTAGTCACCATATCAAGCGGGGTAATTGTCACCGCTTGCTTTTTGTCGCTGGCCTCGAAAGTTCCCGCCGTGATGGTTACCGCATTCAGCTGGTTGAAAGCCTCCTTTAACCGAATGTCGAGCCAAATGTTGTCGCCGGTCAACAGCAAGCTGCGCGATTCCGGCTCGAAGCCCATAAACTCAATCTTCAGGGTTTGCGCTCCGGTTTCGTCGGTGGTAAACCGAAAGCGGCCGTTATCGTCGCTCGAAGCACCGTCGTAAGTGCCTTCCAGGTATGCATTCACGCCGGGAAGCGGATCGCCGTTTTCCTGGTGCACCGTGCCGCTGATGATGGTTTGTGCACCTGCTGTCAGGTTGATCAAGAAGAAAAGGAGGATTATCGCGGTTGTTTTCATGATGCTTCGTTTTTGATTGTTGATTCAAAGTTGAAGCAAAACGCGGCCTTTCGCCAATGGAAGTTACCGAACTGTCGGAATTGAGGGATGAACTGTCACTGATTTCGAAGAAGCACAAAAAAAGCAGGCTACGAGAGTAACCTGCTTTATCTTTTCTTTTATAGATGTCTATCTCAGCGTACCGTCTTCAGCCTGCTGAATCATCGTTTCGTTGGCTGTGATGTAGATTTCTACACGACGGTTTTGGGCGCGCCCTTCAGCAGTTTCGTTGCTGGCAACCGGTTCGTCGTAAGCTTTACCTTCAGTCACCAAACGACTTCCATCCACGCCATTTTCAATCAGGTATTTTGCAACCGATTCGGCCCGTTCGTTCGATATCTTTACATTGATATCGCGTGAACCCGTATTGTCGGTGTGTCCGTAAATTTTCACATCGGTTTCCGGAGTCGACTTCAACGAAGTTGCAAACTTCACCAACGCATCTTTCGAAGCAGCACTCAGGTTACTTTTACCTGTTGCGAAAAGAATCCCGCTATCGAAAGTTACTTTAATCGCTTGCAGGTTATTTGAGTCGGTTACCGTTTCCACCTGTGCACCTTCAATTTTTTCCAGTTCGGCTTGTTGCTTATCCATTTTCTTACCGATCAGGACACCAGCGCCGGTACCAACTGCACCACCAATAGCAGCGCCAATAATGGCACCCTTACCCGAGTTTTTGGCAAAAATTGCTCCCAAACCGGCACCAACTGCTGCGCCGCCGGTACCACCATAAACCGCACCTTTTGTTGTATTGCTTTTTGTGGCCCATTGGCTGCTCGAACAGCCAGCCAACAACATTGAGCCGCTCAAAAGTACGGCCATCATGAAGTTTAACCTTTTCATTTTCTGTTTTCTATTTAATTGATCTGAATGAATAATTTTCTCTCAATTCCTCTGTCAAAATTACGAGAAGTTTTACCATTTCGTTCTAAATAGATGTTAAACAGCAAAAGAAAATAAATTATCAAAAGCGGCCACTTAAGCTATAACACAGAGAACTCCTCGCAACATGGTTAGCCACAAGGAGTTCTTTTTTTATTCAATAGATTTTCAGTTTTTCATGATGGTTACTTTAATCACCTGGTCAGCTTCCGGCCAGGGCAAACCGTCGTCCAGCATCCGCACGTTACCTCCCTCCACCGTATCGGCCGAAGTTTGTGCCCCGGGATATTCATTTACCTCGGTTCCGGCATCCCAGAGCATGACATACTCGGTAATATCACCGTTCAATGCCACTGAACTCGCAAACAAGGGGATTCCCATATCGCCAAAGGCAAAGAAGATATCGTTGGAAGCTCCCAACATGGAAGCGATACTCAGGTAATCGCCCGGCTGTCCCTCAAAAGTGAAAGTGTACATATCTCCCGGGAAAAGCGGCCCTGCTTCCGAAGCACCTTCCGGTATATTCACCACACCAACGTCATATTTGTCAGCCTCCAAAGCGCTGAACAAGTCGGACGGATCACCGGTTTCTGCCAATTTTTCCAAACCGATTCCGTAGTCGGGCATATCCTCTGTAAAAATTGGCATTTCGTTTTTATGGTGCAGTACCCACAAGACCGGCGCGACTGGCGAAACATAGCCGGAATGCATTGCCAAGTAGTCTGCCAAACCGGGCGCATTGCCGTCTTCGGCCAAACCTTCCAGGCCATCGCCATAATCAACCATATTCTCTGTAAAAAGTGGGTTTTCGGCGCTATGTACCACCCAGGCCACCGGAGAAATCGGCGTTGAACTGCCACTCAGTACATCGATCTTCACGGTAAACATGTTGTCGCCGTCGTATGTCAACATCACCTTGATATTATCGGCAACCGGCGGATAAGTATAGCCATCCATCACATCGGCAATTTTACGGACGGTCCCGTTTTCATCCGGTCCTGTATTCGGACCACTTTGTTGCGGCCCCGTGTTCGGACCAACTCCGGGTTCTTCATTTACTTCGGTACCCGCATCCCACAAATAAACCTGAGAAGTGATATCGCCCTCAACCGGCGTACCATTATCGTACAACGCAATACCCATCCCGTCGGGTGCATAGAACAAATCGTTGGAAATTCCATACATGGTTGCAAATGACAAAAGATGTTTTTTGCCCGCATGGAACGAAAAAGTGAACGAATTTCCGGGGGTCGCGGGTCCGGCTTCTGTGGCATCGTCGGGGATTGCCACCGCACCCGATTCGAAGAAGTCGTAGGGTTCCGATACGTTTTCAACTGTTACTGTAAACATACCTTTTAGCTGTCCCATAGCATGATCTTTTTCCTGACAGGAAGAAAGCATGGACAACAACACAACACTGAGAATAAACGATAATACTTTCATGACATTTCGATTTAATTGATTACACTGAACCAAAGGTCTTTAGAAAGTATCACGGGAAAGTCACGCTGGGTTAAACCTTTTATCACAAAGGCAGATGATCGATTTTCAGATTGCTGGACTTTTAGATTTTAGACAAAAGACGATCAAAAAAAAGATGCTCAGACAATTCGGCATTCCGAAAAATCTGAGCATCCAACAATCCGGGAATCTGGAAATCCGGCCATCTAAAACCTTTCCACGTATTTGTGGCAGTATGGCGTGCCGCCTTTTCGTTCGTAGTGATTCTGGTGGTATTCTTCGGCGGGCCAGAATTTAGAGGCCAGCTTCACTTCAGTTGCCACCTTGTACCCCTTCTTCTCCAGAAGCTCGATCAACTTCTCGGCAATTTGTTTCTGTTCTTCCGTGCGGTAGAATACAGCCGAGCGATACTGATCGCCAACATCCGGTCCCTGACGATCAACCTGCGTGGGATCATGGATTTCGAAGAACAGGCGAGCCAGTGTTTCATAATCCGTTTTCGCCGGATCGAATACCACCTGCACTGCTTCGGCATACCCGGTTGTATGACTGCAAACATCCTGATAAGTTGGATGATCTGTATGTCCATCAATGTAGCCACTTTCAACATTCAGAACACCCGGAGCCTGTTCCAGGTAATATTCAACGCCCCAGAAACAACCACCGGCAAAGATAGCCGTGTCCTGTTTGGCTTTTTTCGGGGTACCTACCGGCACAAAAACCAGCGAGATTGAATTCACACAGTGTCGGGTATTTTTATTGGTTAGGCCCTCGTTCAAAAACACATGTCCCAGGTGACCGCCGCAATTGCTGCAGGTGATCTCGGTGCGCATGCCATCCGGATCGGGCGTGCGGGTAACAGCACCGGGAATTTCGTCGTCGAAGGCAGGCCAGCCACAACCAGCATCAAACTTATCCGAAGAACGGTACAACTCGGCTCCGCAGCGTTTGCAAACGTAAATCCCATCTTCGTAAAAATCATCGTATTTACCGGTAAAGGCAGCCTCGGTTCCTTTATGTACAATCACCCGCTCTTCGGCTTTCGTCAACGAGCGGTAATCGCTTGATTCTTTACCCGTTTTCATCTTTTTTCCTTCTTGCGCACAACTCGTCAACACAATCAGTGTCAACAAAAGCACATTCATCATTCGTTTCATCTTTGTTCTCCTTTCTGCATTTGTTTAAAGTTGAAAACATACACGGCAAAACCGCAGGTAAGTTTTCATCTGTAAATATCACAGCAGTTTATCACAACAAGTTCACAGAGAAATTTTATTTCTATCCAATTTCAGGCAACAACCGGCAGGTCGAACACAAAAGTTGTCCCTTTCCCGTACTGGCTGAATACCTGAATGCTTGAATGGTGCAGCTCAATAATTTTTTGCACAATCGCCAATCCAAGCCCGGTGCTTTGCTTGTCTTCCCCGCCTTTGTAGTAGCGTTGGAAAACGTTCGGCAAATCCTCCTGCCGGATTCCTTGCCCGGAATCTGCAACGCGCACTTCCACTTTCCCGGGCAACTTACTGTCGATTTCAATGTTGATGGTGTCGCCTTCGTTGCAGAACTTCATCGCATTGTCAATCAGGTTTTGTAATACCCGGTCAATCATCGAAATATCAGCCTCCACCAAAGGGACATTTTTCGCAATGGTTGTGTTCACGCTGATGCCTTTCTTCTGCGAAATTATACGGTATTTATTGGCGATATCATAGACCAACTCGGCAATTGAGAATGGCTCGGTGTTTGGTTTCACCTGCTGGGTTTGCAGCTTCGACAGCTCAAACAAATCTTCCACCAGCTTCTTCAGCCGGCCGCAGCTTTTAAAAATGACTTCAAGGTATTTTCGCTGCTCCTCCTCTTTTATCTGACCCTGTTTCAGCAATAAGGTTTCGGCATAACCCTGAATAGAAGCAACGGGGGTCCTCAAATCATGCGACACATTGCTGATCAATTCCCGCCGGAGGTTATCCACTCCTTTCAACTCCTGAATATTTTGCTCAATCGTATCGGCCATTTCGTTAAAGACCAAGCCAATTCGATCAATTTCGGTATCGCTCCGCACCTGAATCCGAGCCTGAAGGTTGCCCTTTCGGAACTCATCAATCCCGTGAATAATCGGGTTCAGCCGGTTGGTGATAATCCAAATTGCCAGCAGGCCAACCAAGGCTGAAATGATTAAAATGAAAATAACCGAACGAATGGACAAACCGAGAATGTAACTTCCAAGCACCGCCTGCGCATTCGACACGTATTTCTGGCTCGCCAGGACAATGTATATATAACCGGTCAACTGGCCGTTTTCGATGACTTCGGTAGCCGAGAAAGTTTTGTATTCCCCGGGGTTCCGCGGATCATCGCCATAAATGATGCTATGCTCCGGGTCGTTGATAAACTTCCGGATTGGATCCAAATTAACCTGTTCCAATTGCACCACTTTGTCCGGCGCTACATATTTCAAAATCTTGCCGGAGGTATTTAAAATGTAGACCTCCACAATCGGGTTGATTACCATCATTGAGTGCATGATGTCAGCAATCGCCTCGTCGCTGATCTTTCCATCCTTGATATAAGGCTTGATCATATCGGCAGTATTTTGCGCCAACTCACGATTCAGGCGCTGATTGACCTCAACCGAATAATCGCGCGAGGCTTGCACCGAAACATACATGGCAATGGCCGTAAACAGAAACAACACCAACAGGAAAATAGCCGATACCTGCAGGTACAACCGATTGAATATTTTTGGTTTTAAACTGGTCATTTTATCCCCCTTTCTGTCAGGCTTCCCTGAATTTATATCCCACTCCCCAAGTCGTTAAAATGTATTCCGGCTGACTCATGTTTTGCTCAATTTTAGAACGCAACCGGTTAATGTGTGAGTTCACGGTATGCTCGAAACCCTCAAACTCGTAGCCCCAAATCTGGTTCAGCAACTGCATCCGCGAATAGGTTTTCCCGGGATGCGAGGCCAGGTAAACCAGAAGGTCAAATTCTTTTGGAGAAAGCTCGATGCGCTCACCACTAAGCTCAACCACGCGCATCCCAACATTAATGTACAAATCCTCAAAACGCAGCTCAACATTCTCTGCATCGGCAGATTCCGGAACACGCTCTGTCCTGCGAAGCACAGCTTTAATGCGCGCCAGCAATTCACGAATGCCGAAAGGCTTTGAGATATAATCGTCGGCGCCGATTTCAAGCCCCAGCACCTTATCGATCTCTTCCGACTTCGAAGTGATCATCAGCACCGGCGTATTATTCTTCTCCATTCGCAGCCGCTTGCAAACCTCAAAACCATCCAATTGAGGCAAGCGAATATCCAGCAAAATGAACCGATATTTGTTGTTCATCGCTTTCATCAAGCCATCCTTTCCGTCGAAAGCTTTGTCAACCTCCAAATCCATATCTGCCAGATGAATAGCTATCAATTCGGAGATATCCTTATCATCTTCAATGATTAGAGCCTTTTCCATGTGCTTTTTTAAGTTGAAACGTTGGAAAGGTAGAATGAGTTTATCACAGAATTATCACAAAGACTTAAAATAAAAGAATTTCCGGATTTTTAGGACCTGACTTCTTACCCGCCCCCTCACTCCGAGTAGCTCTGAGCCGACCTTTTTTAAAACAGTTCATTAATAAAATTAAGTTGCTATATTCAAGACCGAAAGCGAAAACCTAAAAAATGACAACTCTACTAAACCGACCGACAAAAAAATCTATCCGCATTGTATATTCAGCCTTAATCATGGGGCTCGTCTTTTTTTCGTGCATGAGTTTTTACCTGGTTCACACAACCGGGCCGCTCGGCGATTTCGATGAAGAAGCGATGGAATACCTCCTGCTTGTCGCCAATATGTTACCATTGATCGCAATTCCAACAGGGATTTTCATCGCGAGGAAACGCCTGAGCGAGATTGAGTCGACAGCAACAGCCGAACGCCTGACTCAATTTCAATCAGCAATGATTATCCGCGCTGCCACGATTGAAGCAAGCGGTTATTTTTTCCTGGTTTGCTTTGCACTAACCGGCATCCATCTCCTGCTAGTTGAAGCGCTGGTGATGATCACCCTTCAGGTTTACTTTTTCCCGAACAACATGCGGCTTTCGCGTGAGCTGAAACTGGATTTACGGGAACTGGAAAAAAAGCAGGATTAGTTGATCTCAAAATCCTGAACCGCGACTTTCACCTCACCGTTTTCATTTAAGTATTGAACAACCACCACAAATTTGCCGGTGCTATCTCCTGTTGAAAAGCTGAAAGATACAGCGTGTCCGCTCGTAACTTTCAGATCAGGATTCCAATACAAACAGTTACGCAAATCAGGAACATGTTTCATTTGGTGATCCGGCAGCGGTGGCACAGAATCTTCACTCAGCATATTGTAGGTAATAAAACGTCCCGCTGACGGCAAATCAATTCCGGCCAAGTCTCCTTTCCGTGAAAAAAGGCTGACAATTCCTCCAAAAATAATTCCACCGCGCACATAAGGCGTTGTAACAACCTCAATCCGCTCAAGCTTCTCGGGTTGAAGCGCCAGCACCCGTTCCATATCAAAAATGGGAACCATATCGATTAAAACTAGTGGATCATATATTTCCAATTCTGAATGGTCGCCCAAAACATTAATCTCAGCAATATCGTTGTGCTCGCGGACGCGAACCTGCGGCACCAGTTCATAAAAGTAATCCTGCATGGTTGGCAAATCGATAAACTTATCAAACTTCAGCACAAAGTCGGGCTTTCCGTAGAAAGCAGAATCCGAAGAAAACGAACGAATTTCCTCCGTTACTTTTTGTTGCTGATACAACTGTTCCATTTGGCTATTGAAAGCCAGTTGCTGGTAGACTTTCAACTTCTCAGGAGAGAGATCGACTGGAATAAAAGGCAAGCTCACTGGAGCAGTTGAGAAATCATTATCTACCAAAATCACCGGATGTTTTCCGTCACTCGCATCTGCAGAGATAAAGATTTCATATGCACCTTTCAATTTCGACAAATCGAAAAAGAATTGACCTTTTGCATCCGATAGAACGTTGAAATTTTCAGGGTTTTCCTTAAAAACAGTTAGCGCTACATGACTATATGGTAATGGAAGAGAATCCTGCTGACTGACAACAGTGCCGGAAACCGAAAGTCCCCGTGTCTCCGGAATATAATCCGACGAAAACTGAACGCCGCCGTCTTTTATTTTGGCTTTATTCCCTAAAATAAACGCCCCTTCGGGAATGACTGATACCGTGTAGTTCCCACTCATTCCCGCCGAACTCTTCAGGTCAATGCTTACGTCTACCGCCTCTCGTTTTTTATAAGCAGGTTTACCAATCTTGATCGAAACCGATCCCGCATCTGCTGTATCCGTATTCTCGTGTCCAGCCTCGCTGGAACCATTCTTTGCTTCTACCAACTCCAGCAATTCTGCCTTGGTTGAATTGATAACCGTAACCGGCTTGTAAAAATAATTGTAAGCTGAAAAATCGCGCATCCAACGGGTATAGGCCCGGACATAATAATTCCCGGTGAGTGTCCATTTCGGGACAAGCAAACTTCCGGAAGCGCCATCTGTATCGTAAGCAAATTTCTTTCGGGAAATAGACTCCCCATCCGGAGCAACCAGCTCGACGTAAAGCACATTACTCCATTCTGCGTTTTTCAACGCTGTTGAAGAGCAATTGACCGCCGAAAACTGAATAGTTTCACCTACAGCGTAAATATCCCGATCGGTAACTAGACTCGTTTTTTCAACCAGCTGACCAGCCTGAGAATCGGTTAATACAACCTGAGCTCCCCCATATTGGATCATTCCAATCAGGAGCATCAGCGTGAAAATTATCTTATGCTTTTTCATTTAGTTCCTTTTATTCGTCCCAATAACTTGGTTTTTCGGTTGTCCCTCCAGTCGTCTGGCAAAAAATACACTCTTCGCCAACAATTCCGGTATAGCTCTCACCTGTCGTTTCATCGATACCGACGGCGTAATAGATTGGTCGGTCAATTATTGGAGGATCCGGAATAACCGGCTTGCAATGAAACACTTCACTAAACGTAAATGAAGGATCCGGGTAAACCATCACCCGTTTAGTTCTTACTGCAGAAACCCCAAAATACCCCAGCGTATACTCAGTCGTGTCATTTATATTGTAAACATTCCCTTTAACTGAAGCTGGTTGACGACCAAACAAATCAACAGACTCCTGGTTATTTTCCTTTAAGTTCTTCCAGAAAGAATAAGCTGATTCCGTCATCGAGTACTGTTTCAGCAGTAAACTGTACTTATACAGTAGTCGTTGTGTATGATCGTTCACAAAATGAAGCTCAAAACCGGAATAACTATTTTGGGAAAAGCCATCCGTTGACAACACGTAAATCGAGGCTAAAGAATCGGTTACATAGCAAACCTGGTTCGAATAATCCGGTGTGACCAGGTCCGTATAAACATTGTCCACACTCACCCATTTATCAAGCGGAAAATCCGCATGGTATTCATAGGTTTCAATCAAACCGAAACGATAAAACCTCCCGTAAGTATCGTCTGCTTTAAGATCGACATAGAATTGAAGTCCATCTTCGTCAACATCCGGATCAGTCGTCTCTTTTGACGTTACTTCGGTATAAATGGAATCAACGTCCGGACAAGGCATCAACTCCTCATACTTGCTCCTGTATTCGTCTCCGTCTGGTGTTTTCACATACAAACGGTACGACATTCCTATGACAATATTAGAATCGGGAATTCGCCCATTGTAATATCCGGCGTTTCCTTCGCTAAATGTGAATTTATTTCCGTCTTCATCTTCAACATAGACTTCACAGCCGGAAACAGGCACAAACTCAGGCTCCGCCACCGACGATGACATGGACACAACAATCTGCTGATCTTCATCTTCGGTTGTAATAGTCCCTTCGATGACAATCTTCGACGTAAAGTTGGTTTCAGTGTCCGGGAAATACCTTTCGACACAGGAATTCAAAATAAAACCGAGCACAAAAAGTAGATAGTATGTTTTATTGATTTGCATAATTTCCAAGTTTCCAGTTCCACGAAATTGTTACAATTGGCTGGCCAATAACCGAATATTTATAGCCATGTAAATAACCATCCTCCGACAGGAAGAAGATTGAGTTTGCATTGCTGCGTCCAGTCAGGTTATAGACACTCAACATCCAATAGCTATGCAATGGTTTCTTCCGTTTCAGGTTTCCTTCCATTTTTAAGGACATATCAATCCTGAAGTAGTCCGGAATCCGGTAGGCATTCCGATCAGAATAATCAATGAACGGGTGATTATCGATGTAATAAACACCTTCCGGCATCGTTACCGGACGACCGGTATTATACACCAGATTGGATGAGAGCGAAAATCGACGGTTTAGTTTATAATTCAGGACGAGGTTCACCACATGCGGCTTATCAAAATTGGAAGGGTATTTCATTCCCTGGTTGATATCATCCCATGCATTTTCGCCGTCAACCGTAATAAACGAGCGCGAGTAGGTGTAGCTGGCCCAACCGTTTAAACGTCCCGTTTCTTTCGAAAGCATGAACTCCGCACCATACGCCTCCTGATCTCCCTGTAAAATTAAAGTCTCCGAATAGGGTGTCGATAAAAAGTCGACCCCGTCTTTATATTCTACTATATTTTTCCCCTGCTTGTAGTAAACTTCAGCCGTCGCATTCAGTCCCACACTTGGAAGATTACGATAAAAACCGAATGAGTATTGAAGCGACTGCGGCGGTTTTATGTGACTATCAACAAGTTTCCATTGATCATTTGGTGCAATCGAAATCGTATTGCTCAACATGAATAGGTACTGGGTCATTTGTGTGACTGACAATTTTATCGAGTTATTTTCATCGATTTTAACATCCAACCCTGCTCTTAATTCCGGATGATGATAACTCACAATCTTATCTCCACTGCCATAGGTCGTTTCACCTGATACATCATCCTCGTTCATCTCTGTTCCCTCGTAATACGATCGAACCGTGGCTGGTCCAAAAGCTGAAAACATGCTATAGCGCAAGCCAGCGTAAAAATTCACATGTTGCCCAATGGCAATATTATCGTCCACATAGAAGGCTGACTCAACACCTTTCTCCTGTCCCAAATCCAGCGAGGTTTTTAGCGACTCCGATCCGTATGGTTCAATTGCTCCTCGATCCAGTTGGTATAAAATGACATTTGTTCCAGCTTTAATTGTATGGTGCTCATTCAGCATCCAATTCATTGAGGCCCTGAATTCATAGTGATCCAGATCGTAACCATGTGTGTATGCCTCGCTCGCATTTTGCTTGGAAGTTGTCTCGAAATTATAGTTTGCACCAATTACTGATACCCCGGCTTTTATCCTTGGCGAAAAGCGGTGCGAGAAATTCACCGATGCGCCTTTATTTCCATAGTTGTAATCGGTATATCCGTTCATATCAAAATCGTCGCCACTGGTATAAGCAAAAACGCCCAGTCGACTTTTCTCACTCAGATCGATATCCAAAGCCGTTGCAAAGTCCTGAAACGAAGCGGTGCTATTTCTCAAATCGGGATCCTTCAATCGTTTCAAAATCCAGTCGGAATAGGTAGAACGTGCACTAAGCATCAACGAAGCTTTGTCCTTCACGATGGGCATTTCAACCTCCGCATTGGCTGAAATCGGGCTTACACCTCCTTGTGTAAAAAACTTATTTTTATGACCTTTCCGTGTTTCGACATTGAAAACGGAAGATAAACGCCCGCCGTACTCTGCGGGAACCTGTCCCTTGAAAATTGAGAAGTTATCAATGATATCTGAATTGATGGCTGAGAAAAACCCAAACAAGTGCGAACTGTTGTACACCGGAATTTCATTCACATAGAACAAGTTTTGATCGGCATTTCCACCGCGAACATTAACGCCCGCTGATCCTTCACCAACGCTCACAATCCCCGGCAATAACTGGGCTACTTTCAACACATCTTTCTCCCCCATCAGGGTCGGCAATTCTTTGATTGTTTTAATCGACACGCTTTCCATCCCAAGGCGAGCACCCCTCTTTTGGTTCTCTTCGCCCTGCACAACAATCTCTCCCAGTGCTTGTACTTTCTTTTTCAGACTCAAGGTGAAATAACCATCTGAGCGAACGTCCAGATTCCCTTTCTCTCCCTCCATACCTACACACTGAAACTCGGCGGCATAAATACCAGGCTTCAGTGCCAGGTTGAATACACCTGAAACATCCGTAGCGGCACCACGCTTTAAAACGGGAATATAAATCGTCGCACCAATCAACGGCTCGCCCGATTCATCATCGGTTAACTTTCCTGTGACAACTGCTGCACGACCTCGGCGGGCTTTGTCCCGGCTACCAATAACGATGGTTTGAATCATATCCGGTTGCCTTCCCTGTAGATATTTGTCTTCGATTGCTGTCTTTTCGGCATCCGCCGGCACTACAGACTCAACACCCCGCGAGGGATAGTAAAAAGTCGGTAACTCCTTGGCAAATTTCTTATCCGGCAAAATGTAAATAGTTCCCGGCGCCTGATAATCAAAATCCATCAGCGTGGGTAGCAACACCAGTTTCATCAGTTCCGGTATTGCCAGATTTTCAGCATTCACACTCACCTTCACGTTCTCTACCCACTCACTTTTATAATAAAAATGAACCGGATATTCGGCTTCGATCTGTGACACGAATTCCTCAAAATCAACATTCTTAAATGTCTTCGTAACTCTTAGTTCAGCTTTCTCCTGCGCATATCCAACAAAAGAAAGTAGCAAAAGAACAAGTGTTATTTTTAGTCGTGAAGTGTTCATTTTACTCCATAATATCCTCACCATACTCAATTAATGTCTGAAGTTGATTGGTACTCATTTTATTAAATCGTATATGATTGGATACCATATATTTTTTCAATTTCGTTTTTTCTTCCTTCGGGAAAATCTTCAAAAAATTTGACTTTGAACTGAACCGATAGAGTTGGCCTTCTCGAAGCAAAAAGTAATTCTTTTTCTCAGCGGTATATTCATACCCAATATTGGTGCCGGAACGGTTATACTGCAACATTTTAGACCAGCTGATATAACAACCGATCTCTCCTTCGTGAATAACTTGTAAGTAAGGCTGCGCGGGTTCTGAAAACTTATTCCGGATGAAAACGGCTTCCTTAATTTTTATCGTATCTACGGCTTCATTGTTTATAACTAAGTCTTGCTCTCGCGAATTTTCGTCCAGATAAATCAAAACGAACTGCTGGGTATGCAAATCGTATTTAACTTTTTGCGCAGGAAAGAACTTTCCGGCAACTGTTAAGTCAGCCCGCAACGGAGTTGCTGTTTCCCAATAGGGATGCCCTTTTGCCGGGTTGTTATTCGGGAAATACTTTCTGCCATTATTCAGGAGCACGTCGAGACCGTACTTTTCATCATATTTCTGCCGAAGAGAATCGACAAGCTGAGACTGAGCACCAACGGAGCTGGACAGGCTTACAAAAAGGACAATAATAAGATAGACCTTCCTCATAGGAATGTAAGAATTAGTTTTTTTTCAAGCCGATTATGTGAAGAAAACAGCATCAAATTACTTTCTCCCCCAAGAAAACAAGATGAAAAGCTATTGACTACCCCTTTAAAATATCAATTCGAAATTAAAGAAACTAAATTATAAACTAATTGGTAATACAGATTCTATTTTCCTAAAATAATTTCAATTTATCTTAATATTAACAAATGCATCATAAAAAAAGCCCTTCCATTGCTGGAAAGGCTTTCGACTTATTTAGTAATCAATATTTACAAGTATAAAAAACGCTTAATCTTCATGGTTGGCGTCTTCTCGAAAGGAACAGGCTGCAGTACAACCATTTGAATCCGCGAGAATTTATTCACTTCTTCGTTCACCTTCTTTTGGATTTCAACCAAAATGTCGTCCACTTTCGCATTGAACTTCTGGACTGCCTCTTCTTTCGCATGCTTGAAACGAGTTTCAATTTCCTCCATATTCAAATGCACCATCGCAACCAGACGTCCTTTTTGCTGCACAACCAGCGATTCGAGCACATACTCCATGCGGTTGATCACCGACTCAATTTCTTCCGGATAAATATTCTCACCGCTGGCACCCAAAATCATATTTTTGATTCGGCCTTTGATGAAAAGCGAACCTCTATCAAATTTACCGAGATCTCCCGTTTTGAACCAGCCATCTTCGGTAAACACGTCGGCTGTTAAACCCGGTTCTTTGTAATAGCCTTTCATCACATTTCCGCCACGAGCCTGAACTTCGCCCTCTCCGGTTGCAGGATCAGCATTGGCAATACGCAGTTCAACCCCCTGCAACGGAACACCCGTTGAAAGGTAACGTACATTTTTGCCAACGGCTCCCGCCAACAAGGGTGAAGTTTCGGTCAATCCGTAGCCAATCGCCAAGGGGAACTTCGCATCCATCAGGAAACGTTCCACCTCATTGTCCAGTTTGGCACCACCAATACCGAAGAATCTCAACTCTCCACCAAAAGTTTGATATAGCTTTTTTCCGGCAATGCGGCTCAGTATTTTTTGGAACGGGCGAATTTTGAACAACTCTCGCGTAATTGCTTTGCTATTTATTTGCGGCAGAATTTTTCCCTTGTACACTTTCTCGATAATCAGCGGTACCACCAGCATAATTGTAGGTTTCACCTGCTGAAGTGCCGGCAACAAAACCGGCGCTGTTGGTGCTTTCCGCAAATAGTGAATGGAACAGCCATTCATGATCGGAAAAATCAAGCCCAACGTATTTTCGAAAGTATGCGAAAGCGGCAACACCGACAAAAAACGATCAGTCTCATCAACATACTGAAACGTTATACTTTGCTGAGCAGTCCACACGATATTTTTGTGTGTCAGCATCACGCCTTTTGACTTACCGGTTGTGCCCGAAGTATAAATAATTGAAAGTAAATCTTCCTCTTCGACTGAGGCATATTCAAACGGATGGCTACCAGATAACTCAACAGCAACAACTTCGCCGTCTTTTGAGTATTCGTTGAAATCCTCAATACCGACAACCCGCACCCCGGATAGTTCCTCGCGGTCAATCTTCGATGCCAGCGTTTCGGAAACGAAGACCATCTCCACTTCGGCATGCTTTAAAATATTGGTAATCTCAACAACTGAGAAATCAGGCAGAATCGGCACGGCAACGCCGCCAACCGATGCGATAGCGAAAAAAGCAACACCCCAATTCGGCATATTGGCGCTCAGGATAGCCACTTTAGATCCTTTTCCGACACCCATACTCTTCAGTCGGGCACCGAGCAGTTCAACTTCAACTCTTAAATCTTCGTATGTTTTTCCCGGTTCCCCGACAAACGAAAGAGCATTGTTTGAACTATATTTCTTAAAACTCGCCTGAAGCATTTCAGGCAAAGTCAAATTCATCATCTTCGTCATAATATCACTTCCAACCTACTCTGACTCATATGAAAAACACATAAATCGACTGCAAATGTAACCATTTCTAACAAAACCGGTTTTCTTCCGACATGTTTTAAAAAATTTTTGCAGCCGTATCGTCAAAGCATGATTTAAGAAGCAAATACCTTGCCGCAAACAAAAGACGAACAACAAAATCACTCTATAAATCGCCATAACAACAACTTACACAAACTAAAAGCCTACCAAGACAGCAACTTCTATGCTTAAAAATTGTTTGAGACAATTGTCTGCAAAACAAAAATCATGTGCTAATATTTATGTACTTTTAACGGTATGGACAAGGTAGTTTACGTACAGGAAACAGCAATTTATGTGAGGCTTCAGTTTGAACAGGACGCCAGCGGACACGATTGGTGGCACATTCACCGGGTATGGCAATTGGCAATCAAGATTGCAAAACACGAACATGCTGATTTGTTTTTGGTTGAAATGGCCGCGCTTTTGCACGACCTGGACGACTGGAAATTATCGGAACACCAGCATAACGGTAGCCGCAGCGAAAAATGGATGACGAAACTCGGCATCCCTCCGGATTATATTAACAAAATTGAGCACATCATTTCCGAGGTTTCTTTTAAAGGAGCAGGGGTGGACACAACACCAACAAGTCTCGAAGCTCAGGTTGTACAGGATGCAGATCGTTTGGATGCGATGGGCGCGATCGGCATTGCACGCACATTTGCCTATGGTGGTAACCGGAACCGGCAAATTTACGATCCGGAAATAAAACCGGAAATGCACATCGATTTTGAATCGTACAAAAAAACAAATGCCCCAACCATAAACCACTTTTATGAAAAACTGTTATTGTTAAAAGACCGAATGAATACTGCTTACGGGAAAAAACTGGCCGATGAAAGACACCGATTCATGAAACTTTACCTGGATCAGTTTTTCAAGGAATGGAACCTCAATTAACACACTCGTTAAAAACAAAGTCGAATATGAAAATTGCCCACATCGCGATTTGGACTCGTGACCTCGAAGGGATGAGGAACTTTTACATGCACTACTTTGACGCCAGCTCAAAAGATCCCTATTACAATCATACCCGAGACTTTAAATCGTACATGCTCAGTTTCAGTGATGACTGCAAACTGGAGTTGATGCAAATGCCGGGAATACCGGCAAACAAAAACGACATTAGGAAACAGGCAACCGGGCTGATTCATTTTGCAATTTCACTGGGTTCAAAGACCCAAGTAGATGAGCTGACCAGCCAGTTGAAGATCGACGGTTTCAAAGTTATCAGCGAACCCCGAACAACCGGCGATGGCTACTACGAATCGGTTGTATTGGATCCGGAAGGCAACCGGATCGAGTTGACTGTCTGATTCATTCAACCTAATCGATTTAACAAGAAGCCACCTTTCAATTCAGCTTTTGGGAAACAACAGGAAACAAGCGGGAAATTTCAGGAAATAGCCCCGCGAATAGCATGGTAATTTAGATTTCAGTTTGAAACCTAAAATCAACATGCTATGAAAACAAAATCATTTCTCTACGTCCTGTTGATGGCCGTCTTTCTCTTTGCTTGCGAGCAAGACAGTCCATTTGAACCACCCGTATCCTCAGAAAATCAAACCAAGAGCGCGATTTTCATTCCCGACGGATTGACCGAAGGCATCGTAATTTCAGCAGAACTTTACAGCCCTTCGCTGGAAAACAACCTGATCGGCAACTCACCCTCGCGCGAAGTGAGCATCTACCTGCCGGCCGCTTATTTTAGATGTCCCGAAAAACGGTTCCCCGTCATCTACTTTCTACATGGTATGCCTGCCTGGAACAATATGCTGATCGAGCCCGCGCCTTTTGCAATCTTTCAGCAAATTTCAGGATTGGCTCCCGTGGACTTTCCGGCCGAAGGTTTTACCCAATGGCTAAACAAGCTTATTGATGAGGGCAAAATGAAGGATGTGATTGTGGTGATGCCGAATGCCCAATCTGCCTTTGGCCCCACCCTCTACCTCGACTCGCCAACAACCGGAAACTTTGACAGCTACATTGCCAACGACCTTGTTGCCTTTATTGACACGAACTTGCGCACTATTCCACATTTCAACTGGCGCGCCATCAGCGGCCACTGCGCCGGGGCTTACGGCGCCATGAACATCGCCATGCGCCACCCCAAAGTGTTTCGCTATGTTGCTGGCTTGTCACCTGCCCATTTCACAGACCAGCACATTCTGACAATTGCCGGCATGTCCATGGCCGAAGAGGAGATCTGGCAGCAAATGGGCTACCCGCCGGGACCCACACCTTACGACCCGATGAGTCCGTACAAGTTTGTGACCAACACCGTGTACCTGATCTCGCAGAGCTGGCTTCCCAATCCGGACAATCCGCCGTACTACTGCGACTTGCCCTACACCATTTCGGATGGACAGATTGCCTTGCTTCCTGAACTAATGGCCCGAATTGACCAGCAGAACCTTCTCGCCGAAACCAAAGAGTTCGAAAAAAGCCTGCGCCAACTGAAAACGGTCTACTTCGACTGCGGATCGAATGATGAGTTATACATGTTCCCCTTCAACCAAATGCTCGACCAGCAACTGACCGACATGCACATCAAGCATCAGTTTGAAGCGTTTGAAGGAACCCATTTAAGCAATCTGTACGAACGCCTGGCTAAAGCCTGGACAAAATTATCGCAAGATTTCCCCGATTACGGGGATTGACAAACCCGGGAGGTGGACTGGCTTCATGTCCACCTCTTTTTTAAGCACCTCAAAACAGATGATTTTCGTATAAGCAAAAAGGCAGGTAAAAAAGACCAGTTTTCTCGGAGATGAAATTTGAGCAATTACATCGGCAGTTTAGTAAATTTTCGGTGCCAAACTTTGGCTCTAAAAGAAGAAGTCATGTTGAAGCTGCCCTTTTCCGCTATTTCATTGCAGAATCATTGGTAGCCATCGGATTGGTCATTTCCCTGTTGACCATAGCCTTGATTGTGCGAGCCCCCATCATGGTCGAGTACGGGATCAGTCTTCTTGCCAGTATCGGAACACTTTCCGTTGTCGCTTTCATCCTGTTTAAAAAGATAGAACACTGCATACTCTTTCAGCAACTCCTCACGATAACGATCGTCGCTTTTTATACCGCCAGAATGGGCGGGCTGCTTACAAGTGGCGGCATCATCATCCTTGGAGCTGCACCCGTTTTGAAAACACTCGTTTTTAAACAACTCCGCAAAATGGTCACTGTGTACATCTACTTCCTTTGCTGTCTCACTCTTTTAGCCTTACTTGATCCCTACTTGAATGGAAAAAACCTTCTGGAACCAAGTCATAACAAATTCTTCTTTGCCCTAAACTTTGCTGTCATCATCAGCTATATTTTTCTTTTCGCAGCTTACACGCAACGCATGTTCTCAAAGCTCGAGCACAAAGAAGTTTTGAGGCAGAAAGAGATTAGCGATGCTAAAACCCGACTTTACACCAACATCACACACGAATTCAGGACACCTCTGACCGTTATTCTCGGCTTGGCCGATTCGATACAAAACAATGGACAAGCTGAGCTCCGGGAAAAAGCAAAAACCATCAGCCGAAACGGAGAACGATTGCTCGAGCTTGTTGACCAGTTGCTGAATTTGAGCAAACTTGAAAGTGGCAACTTAGAAGTGAAAAACATTTATGGCGACATCATTCCATTTCTTCGTTACATCTTTCAGCTTCAGAAATACCACGCTGAAGAGAAAAATCTGCAATTCGAGTTCCAATCGGCCAGTCAGTCGTACGAAATGGATTTCGACCCGGAAAAAGTCACCACCATTGTTTCAAACCTATTGGGCAACGCCATCAAGTTCACTCCTGAAAACGGAAAAATTTGTCTCAAGGTCAGCCGTACCGGTAACGATCTCTACATTAATGTCATCGATAACGGCATTGGCATTTCGCCCGGCTTGCAGGAGAAAATATTTGAACGCTTCTACCAGGTCGACGATCGGGATACCCGCCAGACTGGTGGCGCAGGCATCGGACTTTCGCTGACCAAAGAGTTGGTTTTACTTTTGAACGGAAGTATCAGTGTAACCAGTAACCCGGGTGCTCAAACGGTATTTACAGTGCAACTGCCGATGACCTCGGCCGAGAACAAGTCGCCGGAAATTCTTGCTTTCCTGCAACAAGAACAGCAGTCTTTAGCTGAAGACGCAGAAATTGAGAATCTCGCGGAAAACACCGGCAGTAGGAAAAGCAAAGACCTCCTGTTGCTTATCGAGGATAATCAAGATGTGGTTAGTTACATCGTTTCCTGCTACCGCGATCAATTTAAGATTGAAGTGGCACACAATGGGCAAGCCGGATTGCAGCAAGCTCTTGAATCCACTCCCGACATTATTGTCAGCGACATCATGATGCCCGGGATGGATGGTTTTGAACTGTGTCACAAATTAAAGAATGATTACCGAACCAGCCACATCCCGATCATCCTTTTAACAGCCAAAGCCGACTTACCTTCGCGGATACGAGGATTGGAAGAAGGCGCCGATGCGTTCGTTGTAAAGCCCTTCAACCAGCACGAGCTGTTTGTGCGTATTACCAAATTACTTGAGCTTCGGCGGAGACTGCGCGAACGTTATGCGGGCGGAGCACTCCCCTCCGAAAAACATGCCTGCACTTCGATCCAGCGGGAAGATCAATTTATGAGAAAGCTAACCGAATGTATCCGAAAAAATTTACCGGATGAGAATTTCGATGTTCCTGCTTTGTGCTCCGAAATGGCCATGAGCAAATCACAGTTGTATCGAAAGTTTAAAGCACTCACCAACATGTCGGCAGCCAAATACATCCGCAAACTGCGTATGCAGCGTGCACGGCATCTTTTGTTGACGAGCTCGCTGAACATCACCGAAATTAGCTGGGAAGTGGGCATTAAAACACTATCTACATTCAGCGAAATTTTCAAAGACGAATTTGGACAGAGCCCCTCGGAATACCAGGATCATTTCAATGGCAACCTCCGCAAGAACTAAGACCTCCGGTTCCATTCCTAAATCCGGACCCATGAAAAAGCCTTACTTCCGGCGCTTTTCAGAACAACCAAGCACAAAGATTCAACGTAAATGATGATGTCAGTGTCATCCAATCCATCCCTCCACCCATAGCAAAGCGTTCGCAGAAGCTCCGCCGAACAACAAGCCTTACCTGACGACGGCTCTGATTCCAACCATCGTTCCAATGATCGAGTTCAAACCTAAATTCGTGATATTATGGCTAAAATTAAATTGACACCGGAAGAAGAAGAAACCCTCGAGATCATCAAAGAAGAAGAGCAAATCGAGAAGAACAAAATCTACAAAATACTGGTCGGAGAAGCTTATTCGGACGACTCGAATGTCATTGGGTTCTTCAAGGACAATTGGTACAGCGAGCTGGAGAAATACTATCAGCTTAAATCGGAGGGAGACATCAATTACCGTAAAAAGTTTGAGAAGCTGATTGACAAAATGGATAAGTTAATTCAAAAGCACAAGGTAAAAGACGCCTACTAAATCCCGTTCCGGGAAAAATGTTCCTATTTGAAAATCGTTGACGCCCCCCAATTGAAAGGCTTTTATAAAATAACATGAGTTCAATCCGCACACCGCCGGGGTTTAAAGCAAAGCTAAACTATTTACTTTTCGAGCGATTTGATGCCTCGGAAAGAGAAATGCGCAAATTCCATTTTGGGACACAAATGGGATTTCTGGGAGGCATGTGTTTTTGTGTACTTGAATCCGTTATCGGCAATATTCCTGTCCTTCGACATTTTGGATTAACCGGAATTATTTATGCCTTTATCCTGCTACTCATCTTCTTTTTCATCAAAAAAGTTCAATACCTCATTTTGACAAAAGAACTTGGATTACTCGCCATTGTGTTTTATTTCACCTATCACACCGGCGGCCTTTTAACCTGCGGCGGAATCATTCTCGTCGGTATTGTTCCGGTTTTGGTATCACTTAGTTTTAAAAACTACCGACAAATCATTCCGGTTTTCTCTACCTACTTCCTCTCTGTCATCTATTTGGCTTTTGCCGATAAAAGCCTCCCTGGAAAAGACTTAATTCCATCGGATTGGAACCTGATTTTGTTTGCCGCAACCTTGTTGGCATGTACCTTTGTTTTCTTCATTTTTGCCTTGCTCGCCCAACGAATTTACACCAACCTGGAACACCGGGAGGCCGAAAGGCAAAAGGAAATCAGCGATGCAAAAACCCGATTGTACACCAACATTACACATGAATTTCGGACACCACTAACTGTGATCCTGGGATTGGCGGATTCCGCCAAAAGCAACGGCCAGCAAAACATCCCCGCGAAAATGGACACCATCATCAAAAACGGGAAAAACCTGCTTCAACTGGTTGACCAGATGCTGGATTTAAGCAAGCTGGAATCGGGCCGGATGTCGGTGAATAAGATCAGCGCCAATATCATTCCATTTCTAAAATATGTTTTTCAGTTGCAGGAATTCTACGCCGAAGCAAAAAATATCTCCATGCGGTTCTCTTCCGAAAGCCAGTCGTACGAGATTGAGTTTGATCCCGAAAAACTGGCCTCAATTGTTTCCAATCTCCTGAGCAACGCTATCAAATTCACACCTGACGATGGCCAGATCAACATGAAGGTTTACCGAAGCGACGAACATATGTGTATCGAGATTGTCGACAACGGCATTGGCATTCCGCCCGAAAAACAACAAACCATATTCGATCGGTTTTACCAGGTCGATGACGAAAGCACACGCAAACAGGGCGGTGCCGGAATAGGGCTTGCCATAACTCGGGAATTGGTCGAGCTACTGGAGGGCACCATCGAATTACGAAGTCACACGGATATTGGCACGGCCTTTACGGTGAAACTCCCTTATACTCCGGCTCCAGAGATAGCCGTCGCGCAAATCAACACAGATTGCGAAATTGATGTTGATGCCGATATTGACACAGATCGTCTGCTACAGAATGCTTCACCCGACCATCAACGGCTTTTAATTATTGAAGACAATCCCGATGTGGTTGGCTACCTGAGAGCCTGCTATCAAAATCATTTTTCAATTCTTGCCGCAAAAGAAGGAAAAGAAGGTTTCCAACGCGCAGTGGAAGAAATTCCGGATATCATTATTAGCGATGTGATGATGCCCGAAATGGATGGCTTTGAGCTCTGTCGAAAACTGAAGGACGACTACCGGACCAGCCACATCCCCATCATCTTGTTAACGGCAAAAGCCGATATTCCGTCCCGGATTGAAGGTTTAGAGACCGGAGCCGACGCCTACATCGTTAAACCCTTCAACCAACGCGAGCTGCTGGTACGCATGCAAAAATTATTGGAACTAAGAAGAAAGCTTTTCCGAAGATACAGCACCGATAAAACACGGGAACTTTCGACCGATCCAATCCTTCAGAAGGAAGATCAGTTCATTCAAAAAATAGACGAAACGATCCGCAACAATTTGGGCGATGAATTCTTCAACATCCAGGTGCTTTGCAGCGAAATGGCCATGAGTAAATCACAACTCTACCGGAAATTCAAGGCGTTGACCAATCAATCCGCTGCGAAGCACATTCGCACAATGCGCATGGAAAAAGCAAAAGATTTACTACAATCCACCTCTATGAATATCACCGAAGTTGGCTACGAAGTCGGCATGAAAAGTGTGTCTGCTTTCAGCCAGGTTTTCAAAGAAGAATACGGGCAAAGTCCGAGTGATTTTGTACACCGCATGCCGGACAATCACTAAAAATTGGGAGTAATTTTCAGACTGGGACGCATCCTAAAAACTCCGGGAAAATCCATAAACCCGATTCGTGGCGTTAGGGGTAAATTAGCTTGTAATAACCCAAAAAACCAAAAGCCATGAAAAGAGTACTTATTTTATTAATCGGATTCCTGATGATCAATATAGCTTGTCAGGATGAGTTTGTTGAACCGGACAACGATGCGACCACAGTCACCAAAAGCGCCAAATACGAAAAAGTAAAAACCTTCCAGGTCAAGGGTCATGTCGATGCTATTCCCAATGCTGACCTTCCTTTAGTTTCGTGCACTCCGCCTGAGTATGAGGTTGCGTTACCCGGCAGTGGATGGGTAAGCGGACATAAAAGCATCTTTGGCGATTTCGTTCAGGAGAAAAGCTTTTTCAACAGGGATCTTTGCGAATTCAGCCTTACTGCGGAAGGACCGGTCATTTACAGCCATGCGAATGTTGAAATCACGAGAGCCAATGGCGATAAAATTTTTGTCGACAGCCATTCCTGGGTCAACGCCGCTACCGGTGTGATTAGCGGCTACAATGTGATAAAAAACGGGACAGGCCGATTTGAGGGAGCGTACGGGGAATCAGATATCGTGAATGGAACGGTAGATCCCGATACCGGAATAGCCAGTTGGGACGAAGACGGATACCTCACGTTAGTATTGAAATAAAAAGTGTGAAGAACAAACATTTAGCACCGAGTTCAGTTTCGGATTCGGTGCTAAAAACTAAAAGGGGTGCGGGAAATCCTATAAAACAGGATCGGTTATTTTTGTTCCCAGGGTCGTTCTTCGGCAGCATAAGCAAGCTGCTCGTACCAAGCTTTGCCATATTTACGGATCAATGGCACTTTCAGGAATTGATACAAAGGCAACTTTTGCCCGCGACCACATTCACGGCCGGGTTTGCAAATATCCAATTCCTGGTAGTTTACGGCATCAAAGCGCTTGTATTCGGTAATCCGAATTGGGAAAAGTGCGCAGGAAACAGGTTTGCGAAATTCAACTTTCCCATCCAGATAGGCTTTTTCGATACCGCACTTCGTAATGCCTTTTTCGTCGACAAACACAAAAGCGCAGGCTTCGTTACTCATGAGTGGTGTCACCAGGTCTCCGTCGCTATCGATCACAGAAGTGCCTTTTTTTGCAACAACCTCTTTGCCTTCTTCGGTAATGTAAGGCTCGAAAACAGGATAGATTTGTTCAATAATCACTGCTTCTTCCTTGGTGAGCGGTGCTCCGGAATCTCCTTCAACACAGCATGCGCCTTTACACTTTAGCAAATCACACAAGAAGTGTTCTTCAACGACATCAAAACTAACGATGGTTTTTCCTATTTCGAGCATGGTCCGTATATATTCAATTTTTTCCTCTTTTCACACGTTGTCATTAGTGGTCATTAAATTGTCAATTGTTGTCATTGATTGTTGAAGCTCACGCCAAACCTAATGACGATGAATGACTAATGACAATAGTGAAAGACTATAAATGACGATCTATTTTTGCATTAAAAAAGCCCCTCCACGAGAGGAGAGGCTCATGTTTTATTTGATTTGCGACTAGCGTTCAATCAAAACTTTACCAGTCATTTCTTTCGGGATTTCGATGCCCATTTCTGACAATAAAGTTGGAGCTACGTCAGCCAAAATACCATCGTGAATCTTCAGGTTTTTGTCGTCGCTAACATAGATACAAGGAACCGGGTTCAGCGAGTGAGCTGTGTTTGGCGATCCGTCCGGGTTAACAGCGTTGTCCGCGTTACCGTGGTCGGCAATAATCAGCACGTTGTAGTTGTTTGCACGAGCAGCTTCTACTACTTCTTTCGCGCAAGCATCAACCGCTTCAACCGCTTTAAGCACTGCTTCGTAAACGCCGGTGTGACCAACCATATCACCGTTTGCAAAGTTCAAACAGATAAAATCGGCTTCACCTTTTTGCAACTCAGGAACGATGGCGTCTTTAATCATTGGAGCCGACATTTCAGGTTGGAAATCGTAAGTCGGAACTTTTGGAGAAGGACACAACAAACGTTTTTCGCCCGGGAACTCTTCCTCGCGACCTCCGCTAAAGAAGAATGTTACGTGCGCATATTTCTCCGTTTCGGCAATACGAATTTGTTTCAATCCTGCTTTCGACACAACTTCACCCATAGTATTTGTTGGGTTTTCTTTGTCGAAAATAACGTTCACGTTTTTGAAGTCTGCTTTGTAGTTGGTCATGGTGTACCATTCCAAATTCATGGTGTGCATGTCGAACTCGTGCAAATCTTCTTGTGTAAAGGCAATTGTTGTTTGGCGTAAGCGGTCGGTGCGGAAGTTGTAGCAAATAACCACGTCACCTTCTTCGATGACAGCTACCGGGCTTCCGTCTTCTTTAACCATGCAGATTGGCTTGATGAACTCATCGGTAACACCAGCTTCATAAGAAGCTTTTACCGAAGCCAATAAGTCGGTCGATTTTTCACCTTCACCTTTGGTATAAAGATCGTAAGCCAGGCGCATGCGATCCCAGTTTTTGTCGCGGTCCATTCCGTAGTAACGACCGATGATTGAAGCAAACTTACCGTTTGTACCTTTCAATCCCTCCAGGTCAGATTCCAGGAATCCGTAACCTGAACGAGGGTCCGTATCACGACCGTCAGTCAAACCGTGGATGAAAACATCACTCAAACCAAGATCAGTACCCATTTGGCAAAGTGCGATCATGTGCATGCTCAGCGCATGAACCCCGCCAGGCCCAATCAAACCAATCAGGTGAACTTTTTTATTGTTGTCTTTAGCGTAATTAAAGGCTTTCAGCAGCTGTGGATTTTCCCACATTGATTTATCACGGATGGCTTTGGTAATCTTCACCATGTCCTGGTAAAGAACACGACCAGCACCAATGTTAAGGTGACCAACTTCAGAGTTACCCATCTGTCCGTCTGGCAAACCAACATTTTCTCCGGAAGTAAGCAATTGTGAGTTCGGATATTCTTTCATTAACGAATCAATGAAAGGAGTTGAAGCCGTTGCAACAACGTCGCGTTCGGAACCATCACCAATACCCCATCCGTCGAGAATCATTAAAAGTGTTTTCTGTGCCATAATAATTTATAATCGATTTAAACTGTTTATCATTTCGGCTCACAAAATTATTCTTTTTTAGGCAGCTTTGGAAATGCCTTTTACCCGTCTTGCTCAAATTAACAATTAAATAATTGGTTCATTGAGCTTCAACCGCTTTCGAATCAGTCCGACTTCACCGTACGACCTGACAATTGGGATTTTTCGGTCTTTTTTTCAGAAAAAAACCAAAAATAAACAGCCTCCTCTCTGATATGTTCAACCGGCATAATTAAAATCCCTACATCTTGGGATTGATGGACCTGCTTCCTGAAAATACTTTTACAACAAAAACCAAATCACTTATTTGAGTATGAAAAATCTATTATGCATCGGGATGATGGCATTGGCCCTGTTCACCACAGGCGGTGCCTTTGCGGGGGCGGATGAAGCAGAAAAGCAGCCGGCCTTAAGCTTCTATGGAGGCTACAAAGGAGACTTTGTTTCGAATTTAAATGGAGGTATCAAAACGGGATCTACCTATTTAGGACTTGCCGATTTGTTCCTCGAACTGAATACGGAGAACGCCGGCCTGTGGAAAGGCGGCACGTTTATGCTGCACGGAGCAAACACACATGGAGGAGAGCCTTCGGCTGATTTGATCGGCGATTTCCAGGTTGTTTCCAATATTGAAGCCGGAAATCACACCTTCTTATATGAACTTTGGTATTGTCAGACGTTCGGAAACTTCCACACAACAATTGGTCTTCAGGACCTGAATGCTGAATTTGCCAATAGCGAGTTTGGCGGCCTTTTCATCAACAGCTCTTTCGGAATTCACTCTATCATTGCCGACAACATTGCAGCACCTATTTTCCCGTTGACTTCACCGGGTATCACCATTTGTTGGGAGGCAACCAGCCGACTGAACCTGAAAACAGCGATTTACAAGGGCTGTCCGATTGATTTTGATGACAATCCATACAACTTGAAATGGGACTTAAATTACTCCGACGCACTTTTATGGGTTGCCGAGGCAAACTTTCATTGCAGTGCCGACGAAGATTGTGCCCAACTGATTAAAGTGGGAACCTTCTACCACCAGCACTGTGAAGACGAAACCGTTTCGGATGATTTGGAATCGGACTACGGTTTCTATGTAGTCGGCGACCACCGCGTTAGCCCGGCAAAGGAATATGGCAAAGGACTCAGCGTTTTCTACCAATTGGGAGTTAGCCCCAGGAATGACAACGTTGGCTACATCGGTACCGGTATTCACTACACCGGACTGTTCTCGCAAAAAGGCAAAGACACGTTTGGCCTGGCGATGGCCAAAGGCGTGATGAATAAGGATGCCGGCAAAGACGAAACGACATTTGAATTGACATATAAGTTGCAACTAAACGATTATATCTATTTCCAACCAGACATTCAATATGTAATCAATCCGCGAGGCACTGATGCCACTCTGGATAATGCCTTGGTTGGCCTGTTTCGATTAGGACTAGAATTTTAAAAACCTCAGACGCTATGTTTTTACAAAACTCAGATAACAACACAAAAAGGCTGGCTGGTTTAAAAACCGGCGAGGAAGCCGTCATCAAATATGTATTTGGTCAAGGTGCCTTCCGCAAGCGGATCTCAGAAATGGGATTTGTGAAAGGGCAAAAAGTGACCGTGATCAAAAACGCCCCGATGAAGGATCCGGTGGAATATGAGATCATGGGCTACAAAGTTTCGCTGCGCCGCAGCGAGGCTGAAATGATCGAAGTAGTTGCCGAGAATGAAGCCGCTCAAATCCTGTCGGGCAAATTCGAGGGGACTATCGACCAGCAGCGGCTGAAAGTATCGGGAGGCAAGAAAAGCAAAAATATCTCAGTTGCCCTGGTTGGTAACCCCAACTCGGGAAAAACAACCTTGTTCAACTATGCTTCCGGATCGAAAGAGCGGGTTGGTAACTACGCCGGTGTCACCATCGATGCTAAAGAAGGCCGCTTCCGCCAAAACGATTTTTCGTTCCGCATTTCCGACTTGCCGGGAACTTATTCCATTACCGAATACTCGCCCGAAGAACTATTCGTGCGTAACCACATTGCCGAGCGCAAACCGGATGTTGTGGTCAATGTGGTTGATGCCTCCAACCTGGAGCGCAACCTCTACCTGACCACGCAGCTGATCGACATGAACATCAAAGTGGTCATCGCCCTCAACATGTATGACGAACTGCAACAAAAAGATGTCAAGTTCGATTACAAACGCCTGGGTGAGATGATAGGAATTCCAATCGTTCCGACAGTTGCATCAAAAGGCAAAGGTTTGAAAGAGCTTTTCAATAAAATCATTGAAGTTCATGAAGAGCGCGACCCAATCGTTCGCCACATCCACATCAACTACGGTGCCGACATAGAGCAGGCTATTTCGACCATTCAAACCGAAATTAAAAAAGACGAGACGCGCAATAAAAATTACTCAACCCGCTACCTGTCTATTAAATTACTGGAAGACGACAAAAACACGCAGGAATTGCTGAAAAGCAATACCAATTACGAAGACGTGTTGAAGGTTGCAAATGACGAAATCGGTCGTTTGGAGCGCCTTCTGGGTGACAAATCGGAGACACTGATCGCCGACGCCAAGTACGGTTTTATTGCCGGTGCGCTGAAACAAACGTATAAACCGGGCGCTCAAACACGTCGCGAAAATAGTCGCGAAATCGACAAAATTCTGACACACAAATTCTGGGGATTCCCGATTTTTATTTTCTTCATCTGGGCCACCTTCCAGCTAACCTTCACCCTGGGTAGCTACCCGATGGACTGGATGGATGCCGGTATTGGCTGGCTTGGAGAAACTGTTGGCAACCTGATGCCCGACGGTGCGCTGAAGGACCTGATCGTCGACGGAATCATCGGCGGGGTTGGTGGTGTGATCATCTTCCTGCCCAACATCCTTATTTTGTTCTTCTGTATTTCGCTGATGGAAGACTCGGGCTATATGGCTCGTGCAGCATTCATCATGGATAAGCTGATGCACAAAATGGGACTTCACGGCAAATCGTTCATCCCGCTGATTATGGGATTCGGATGTAACGTACCTGCTGTAATGGCCACCCGCACGCTCGACAACAAAAACGACCGTTTGCTCACCATGCTCATCATTCCGTTCATGTCGTGCAGCGCGCGTCTGCCGGTTTACGTGTTGCTGATTTCAGCCTTCTTTGTTGCACACCAGGGAGCCATTTTATTCCTAATCTATTTTATCGGGATTGCCTTGGCCGTATTGGTAGGCTTGCTGTTTAAGAAGACGCTGTTCGCGAAGAAAGAAGTGCCTTTTGTGATGGAACTTCCACCCTACCGGATGCCGACCCTGAAAAATACGACCATCCACATGTGGCACAAAGGACAGCAGTACTTGCGCAAAATGGGTACGGTCATTTTGTTCGCCTCCATCATTATCTGGGCAATGGGCTACTACCCGCGCAATGTGGAATATACACAGGATTACGACCAGCAAATTGCGCAGGTTGAAAACAACACGACACTGAACGAAGACCTAAAAAGTGAACAAATCGGGCAGTTGGAGCTTTCTAAAGAAGAAGAAAGATTGGAAAAATCATACATCGGCCAAATGGGCCATTTCATTGAACCGGTTATTCAGCCTTTGGGCTTCGACTGGAAATTGGGAATGAGCATTATTACGGGGATGGCTGCCAAAGAAATTGTTGTAAGCTCGATGGGGGTACTTTACCATGCCGGCATGGAAGCGGACGAAACGTCGCAATCGCTCATGGAAAAACTCCAAAGCCAGACGTACACCAGCGGCCCTAAAATTGGGCAAAAAGTATTTTCCCCCCTGGTGGCCTTTGGACTGATGATTTTTGTACTGATCTACTTCCCCTGTGTTGCGGTAGTTGCTGCCATCAAGAAGGAAGCCAACTGGAAATGGGCGATCTTCACGACGGTTTACACCACGGCGATTGCCTGGATCGCAGCCTTCGGGATCTACCAGATTGGAAGTTTATTTATTGGATAACCGGATGTTCGGATTGCAGGATAACCAGACCGGAAGATGTCTCAAAATCCAGTAATCCGAAAATCTAAAAATCTTGACAAAAATGATTCAAAATATTATCGCTCTGATCATTGTCGCAGTCGTTGTTATTAAAGTTGGATACAACACGTACAAAGCGTTAATCACCAAAGAAAAGGGATTATGCGGAGGGTGTGCAAGCTGCGATCTCAAACGTGAGTTAAAAAAGAAGGGAAAACTTCATCCGCTCAACCGACAGGAGTTGAAAGCTTTTAAAAAAGGTGAAATTCGTTTTGCCGGAAAGCACGACTAAGCATTCAGATCGATAATTCAATTCAGGCAGATTAGCTGCCAGAGGTTCAACATAGCAACAGAAAGGCTGTTTCGAAAGATTCGGCCTTTCTGTTTGATGCAAAAATGCCTTTGCCCGAGACTAACCAAAGGTTGTGAAAGTTGAAACACGAACGACTATTCGGTTGTCATGGTTGTCAAAAAGTTGTCGGGGTATCCTCCAATCGGTATAAACGCCTTGTTCTATCTCGTCTTTACGTCTCGGCGGGCCTAACTTTCAGTACAAAAAAAGAGCCTCCGTTGCAAACGAAGGCTCCTCTCAATCTTTAACTCAGAACTGCTTATCCGGATACATTTCATTCCACTCATCCGGTTGGTTCTTCAGTTTTTTATCGAACCACGACATTATCGTCTGGTGCCACTCAATCCGTTTTTTGTAATCCAGAATGTGGTGATCCTGCCCGTCAACCAGCACCATCTCCACATCTTTTCCCAAAATCTTCAGGGCTGCATAATATTGCAAACTCTCACCAACAGGCACGTTGGTATCAGAAGTTCCGTGTAACAACAGGATTGAATTCTGAAATTTATCGGCATTATAAATCGGGCTGTTGTCGACATAAATATCCTTGCGGTTCCAGGGATAGCTTCCTTTGGTTGCTCCGGCACTGTACGAATAGCCCCAATAGCCCTCGCCCCAGTAACTGGTAATGGCACTAATGCCCGCATGCGCAATGGCAGTCTTGAACAGATCAGTTCGGGTTTGCAGCAACATGGTTGTGAATCCGCCATACGAAGCACCGATACAGCCTACATTCTGAGCATCTGCCGAAGGGTGTGCTGCCAGGAACTTCTGCGTTCCCTCAATGATGTCGTCAATCGCGTCACGGCCCCAGCCGTTCACATGTAAAGCTGAGAAATCCTGCCCAAAGCCTGTCGCACCGCTGGGCTGCAGAATATAAACCAGGTACCCGTTGGCTGCCCAGGTATTGGCCGGGTAACGACCACCAAACGACCGACTAATCGGAGATGTTCCTCCATAATAATTCACAATCAACGGGTATTTCTTTGCCGGATCGTAATTCACCGGGTAATAGATTCGCCCATAAATAGTCGTTCCTGTTGCATTCGTAAAATTCCAATCCTCGTTCTTCCCAAACTCCACGTCAGCTAATTGCTGCTCCTTCGGGTAATCCAACAATTCAGCTTTTCCACGTTCAAGGTTCAGCATGTACAATTTTTCAGGTGAGCTAATGCTTGTTCCCTCAAACACGGCCAGCGACTTCTCGCGGGCATAATCAATCGGGCCAAGCACATCAACCGGCAATTCAATCGGGGTATATTTTTTCGTTTTCAGGTTGAAACGGTACAAGCGAACGTAATCCTTTTCGGTTACCGACAAGTAAATATTTCCATTGGCAGACCAATAAGCATTGTTGATCGCCGGATCAAAATCGCGGCTCAACGCTTCTGCTTTTTTCGTTTCCATGTTAAAAAGATAGAGCTGGGTATCGTAACTGTTTGGGATTCTACCTTCGCTCACATTTACTCCCAAATCGCCAAAACACTCCGGACCACCGGTAACCAGCAGCTGTTTGCCATCAGGCGAATACTGACACGAACCACCGTAAGGTTTTTCGCTCCAAACAGTGTCAATCTGCATGGTTTGGACATCCATTTCGTATAAGTTTTGCTTGCTAAACGGAACCTCCGAGTAATCCATCCGTTCGGTTGAGAACAATATTTTGGTGCCATCTAGCTGGATATCCTGCAAACTGGCCGACAGATAACCTGCGGTGAGCGGACTAACAAGCCCTGATTTCAAATCCAGTAAATACAGGTAGGAACGATTACGGAAATACGGAAGGCGATCATCGTTACCGTAAACCCGCTTCAAATCACCATGCTTTTCGGCTTCGACTGACTGCGAATAAATCAAAAAGTCTTCGTTTGGCGACCATGTGACCGCCCCTAAATCCTGAATTGCGGAGGCTACTTTTTGTTCTTCTCCGGTATTCAGGTCGTAAATAAACAGGTCCGACGTACCATCTTTCGCCACTGAATAGGTCAACCGATCGGTCTTCGGCATCCAGCCGGAGCTGTAACCTTCTGCATTGCGAATCACAAATACATTCTTCTTTTGCTCCAAATCGTAAACCCGCGCATGTTTGCTCGTTTTTCCGCTCCCGGGAATCACTTCACTGTAATTGACCAGCACATATTTCCCCGATGGTGATATTTTAGCCGATGAAATGCTTTCGCCATTCAACACATCGTAAATGGTGAATGTCCGTTTTTCGTTCGTCGTCCAGCCGAGTCGGGCTTCACTCAAATCGTTGGCCGTTGCCAAACTCGCCGCAAACTTTGTTTTGGCATCTGTGCTGATCAACTTCAGAAACAGTTGATGTTTGCCCGTCTCCAATGTCAGATCCACATCCACCGAAGTCTCGCTTAATTTCGGCTGCGACTTCAGTTTTTGTCCATCCAGATACAGCTCGAACAAGGCATTGGTTGCAATCGTCATTTTGGCTTTCACCCAGCGGTCGGTTGTAAGGTAACCAGCCAGCTGAACCAGTTGATTTTCGCCGTCCACGGCTGACAGCAAACTATCGCCGGCTAGTTTCAACCCTGGCCACGATTTTGTTTCAGGGCGCTCGTCCAGTTGAGCCTTTTCTAGCAAATCAGCGCGCTCGAACTTCTTACCGTCAGTTGATCCGTCGGCAGCAAAGGCGGGCAGGTACATTTGAATAAAATCCGTGGTCTTCCACTCGCTGCAACTTATTTTATTTTGAGCAAAAACAAGATTAGCTGCCCCAAAAAGCAGCAGGCCAAAAAGTAACTTTTTCATCGGCTTTATCTTTTTTATCTGATCGATTGGAATCGAATAGTTCAAAAATAAGAACATTTAACAGCCAGCAATATGATAAAGTCCAGCAAAAAGATAAATAAACACAAACCACCCAGTTCTGCGAAACTCGTTTCTGCGATTTCAGTATAATTTATTAATTCACGACAGACACGGAAAACCTAAAACTGAAAGACGATGGAACGAGAATTAAATCAAATTGAACAGGAAATTCTGGATATCCTTTACCACGAAGGCAATCCGGCAGAGTGGTCGCTCCAGCGCGTTTTGAACGCACAAGATACCAACGGCAAACAGCGTTTGCACGATTTCAAAGGATCTGAAATCCAGTACGCCAAGAAGAACTTGGCACGCATGGGTTTGATTGAAGTGATTGAGGCACAACGTCGGCACGATCTGGAAGAAGGAGACGGTTTTACGCGCGTTGGCGACGATGTCACCTTTTATTACTACGACCTGGACAAGAAGCTAAAAATTACGAATGAAGGCATGAACTGGTGCCAGCATCATCTCGAAAAACTGTAACCGAAGATCAAACATTCAGGGCCGGTATTTTTGCCGGCCTAATCTTTTCTTTCCATTAACTGTTTATTACCAAACGACCAGCAACTGCGAATAGAAATTGAGTCTGCTCAATATTCGTAACTTTGGTCGGCCAACGAGAAACAAACAATGGAGAAGAGTAACTACAACTTTACACCTTTGCCCGGATACGAGCAATTTGAGGCCACTACACAAATTATTATTGCCGAGGTTTTGCGCCGGAATTTACCCCTTGAGATCATCGACGAAACCAACAACCTGATTGCCGTAACCTACGAGGGAAAAGAATACATCATTCACGAAGGCACCATTTCAGATGCCAACAGCCTGATTGCTTACTGGATTTCCAACGACAAATGGATGACCCGCCAGTTCCTGAAACGAAAAGGAATTCGCCAGGCCAACGGGGTGCTTTTGCAAAACGGGTACGATTCCGCTGTGCTAAAAACAATCAGTTTTCCGGCAGTGGTAAAACCAGCCGACACGGATCACGGCATCGCAGTAAGCACCAATATCCGGAATAACGACGAATTGAATGAGGCCGTTGAACGCGCCTTCCGACACTCAAAAAGGGTGATTGTAGAAGAGTATTTTGCTGGGCAGGAATACCGTTTTTTGGTGATTGATGGAAAAGTTCGGGCAATCGCTTTCCGCGAACCGGCCAACATTACCGGCGACGGCATCCAAAGCGTTGAACAACTCATCGCTGCCAAGAACCAAGGCCGGGGAACCGACTACCGCCACCCGCTTTTACAAATCAAAGTTGACGAAGAGGTGCAGCGACATTTGAAAGCACAGTCGATTGGAATGGACACCGTTTTAACGAAAGGTGAAAAAATCTACCTGCGGAAAAACTCGAATTTGAGCACCGGTGGCGACAGCGTTGACGTGACCGATAACATGCCCGACTTTTACAAAAATATAGCAGAGCAGGCAGCCCTGGCAGCTGACCTCAACATTGCAGGTATCGACATCATCATCGACGACTGGACAGCCGAACCGGGCGAGGAACATTACATCGTAGTGGAGCTGAACGCACCGGCCATGCTGTCGATGCACAATTTCCCGTACATCGGTAAAAACCGTCAGGTTGAAAAATACGTTTTAGACAGCATCCTGAGATCGAAATAACAAAGCATAAAAAAACAAATTCCAGGTTTCAAATTCCAAACCTGAAACTTAGAACTTGCAACTCATCCCATGACAGAAACAGAAAAACAACAAATAATCCGCAACAAAGCGCAACTGGTTGACTATTTCGAGCGGGGAAACACGCCTTTCGACGATTGGGGAATCGGTACCGAGCACGAAAAGTTCCTCTACAAATTGGGTGACTTTAAGCGGCTACCCTACGAATCGGAAGTTGGGATCAGAACAATCCTTCAACATTTTCTGAGTGAAGGCTGGAACCCGATTATGGAAAAAGAATTCCTGATTGGCGTGAAGCAGAACGGCGCGTCCATCACACTGGAACCGGGCGGTCAGTTTGAGCTTTCTGGTAAGAATTTCAAAACCATCCATCATACATTCGTAGAAACCAGAAAGCACTTTGATGAACTAAGCTGCATTTGTCGCGACCTGGGATTTTTTACCTTGCCGATGGGTGTTGATCCGCTGTGGAGTGTCAACGACATCTCGTGGATGCCCAAGGAGCGCTACGCCATCATGAGAAACTACATGCCCACCAAAGGCAACCTGGGACTGCAGATGATGAGCAACACGGCAACCATTCAGGTGAACCTGGATTACGAAAGCGAGCAGGACATGATCAAAAAGATGCGCATCGCGCAGGCGCTGCAACCTTTTGCATCGGCTATTTTTGCCAACTCCCCGTTTTCGGAGGGCAAGCCCAACGGGTATCTCAGCTACCGCACGCAAATTTGGAATGATACCGATCCTGATCGCTGTGGCTTTCAATCCTTCATTTTCGACGAAGGATTTGGAATTGAACGTTGGGTCGACTATTTGCTCGATGTGCCGATGTATTTCATCTACCGTAACGGCAAATATCACGCCTCCAATGGAATCACATTCCGTGAGTTCATGCAGGGCAAACACCAATTCGCCCCAACCATGGAAGACTGGGAAACACACGCGTCAACCGTATTCCCCGATGTTCGCTTGAAGCAATACATTGAAATGCGCGGCGCTGATGCCAGCTGTGTAAAACACATCGCAGCGCTGTCGGCTTTCTGGGTTGGATTGTTGTACGACGAACGCAGCCGGAATGAAGCTTATGAACTGATCTCCGGTTGGAACATTGACGAAATCCAGGATATTCGGGCACAGGTTCCAACAAAAGCATTGAAAGCGGCCACTAAAAATCTGGATGCCGGTAAAATTTCAAAATTGCTTTACCAGCTGGCCAGCGATGGCCTGAGCCGCAGAGCCAAACGCTGTGGCACAAACGACGAAAGCCAATACCTGAATCCGGTTCGGGAGATTACCGACAGTGGTCTAACTCAGGCAGAGCGACTGCTCAATTGCTATCGTGACGACTTCGATTCGAACCTGATTCGCCTGCTCGAAAACTGGCGCGAAAAACAATTGCAAAGTTGCCCGGTTAAGTAATCAGGCGATTGATTGAATCCTTCAGCCGTTAATTTGTAGATTTGCTAAGTCGTCAGTAAAAGGCCCATAATGGTAAATGGTAAATTGTTCAACTGTAAATTAATTCATGTTTTCGAAATTAAAATTTGTCTTTAAATACACGCATCAATACCGCTGGTGGTACACTGGTGGAATTATCTTTTTGGCTTTAACGGTCTGGGCATCGATCACTATCCCTGAATTTATCCAAAAGACAATCGACCTGATTGCTGCCGGAAAAGCCGGCAATGAATCGGAGTTTCAGCGGAACGTTTTAATCATTGTCGGGCTGGCTGTCACCTTGATCCTTGTTCGCTCGCTCTCGCGCATTCTGATTTTTGTTCCGGCGCGATTAATCGAGCGGAACCTCAAAGGCGAAATGTTTAAAAAACTCGCATCGTTCCCCAAAGCCTATTACGACGAAAACTCGACCGGCTCCATCATTTCCCGAATCAACAACGACATCAACGGGGTGCGCATGATCACCGGTTTCGGGATTCTTCAAATCGTCAACATCATCCTGTCGCTATCGCTGACCCCCTATAAAATGTGGCAACTGTCGCCTGCCCTCACCCTGTATTGCGTCATCCCGATGGTCGTCATTTTCGTGACCGTGCGCGTTGGAATGGCTGTCATGGTGAAGTACACGCATTTGCGCATGGGAACCTTGCAGAGCCTTTCTGGAAAAACCATTTCATTTTTGTCGGGGAATGCCGTTATCAAAAGCTTCAACATTTATAATTATGCCGAAGAGGAAGTTCAGCACGATAACCTGAAGCTGTTTGACGAAGGCATGAAAATTAGCTGGATTCGATCGTTCATCATGCCTCTGCTTGCTAACCTCGGACAGATCCTGAAGATCCTTGTTCTGTTAGTTGGTGGTTTGTATGTGATCGATGCGAAGTTCACCATCGGAGAACTCACGGCCTACATTGCCTACGCCGCCCTGTTGGCGCAACCAATCATGGGACTCGGCTGGGTGCTGACCATTTTCCAGCAAGGGATGGTGGGGATAGACAGTATACAAACCATCCTGTCGCGCAAAGGTGCGGACGATGAGAGACAAAGTTTGGTGAAGGAGGAAAAAGAAAAGCTTTTCGAGTCCGAAATCAAATTTGAAAACCTGAGCTACACTTTCCACAACGCTGAAAAGCCAGCACTTGAAAATATCTCGTTCACCATAAAACCCGGACAAATCATCGGGGTTACCGGACAGGTTGGTGCCGGAAAAACAACTCTGATTAACTGCCTGAATGGCTATCTCCGCCCCGAAAAAGGCATGATTTATTTCGGGAAAAAGGACGCTGCCGAAATGAAAAGCGAAGACATTCGTTCTGTTGTGCGGACTGTGAGCCAGGAAGTGTTCCTGTTCTCAGATACCATTGAAAATAACGTTGCCTTTGGATCAGAGAAAGCAGCAACGAAAAACGAGTTCGACGAGGTTATTTTCAAAAGTGCCTTCCGCGAAGAACTGGCCCGCTTTGGCCAAAAAGAAAAAACACTGGTTGGCGAAAAAGGAATCATGCTTTCGGGCGGACAAAAACAACGACTGAGCCTGGCTCGTGCGCTTTACACGCCTTGCGAATTGCTGATTCTGGATGACGTTTTCTCGGCCGTGGACACCGACACCGAACGTTTTCTGATCAAGCAGATCGTGGAGAACAACGCGGCCAAAAGCCTGGTGATTGTTTCGAACCGAATCAGCGTGCTGGAAAAAACAGATTATACTATTGTATTGGAAGACGGACGAATGGCTGCGCAGGGAAGACCTGATGAACTGCTGAAAACATCGGACTTTTACCGGGAAATCGCTCAATTGCAAAAGGAAAAGTAAAAACAGGAAGAACAGATCATGACGCTATTGAATACAAACTTCTTTAAATCGAAAGACTGGAACCTGATACGAAAATTCGGGCGCTACTTTGTTCCGCACAAAAAGTGGTTCGTTCTCAGTATGGTTTCGATCCCGATTACGGCCATCGCCGGCATCCTCTTCCTGTGGCTCGTTGAAAATATTATCGACCACTACATTGTGCCGGGAAACGTGGCTGGGTTGAAAATCCAGATTATACTGCTGGCCGTGGTTCTCATCCTGAACTTGCTGTTCGACGGAATTTACAGCTACTCCTTCTCCAAATCCGGCGGGCTGGCGATTGTCGATCTGCGTAAAGAACTTTTTGCCAAGTCGCTTCGGTTTCCGCTGAGCTACTTCGATAAGAAACCGATTGGTGTCACCCTATCGCGCCTGACCAGCGACATGGAGGCCATCTCCGAATCGTTTGCCGCGGGTATCCTGGGGCTATTGGCCGACAGCATTAAAACACTGGCACTGGTAGCTTACCTGTTCTACCTCAACTGGCAACTCACCCTGATTCTATTGCTGGTTGTTCCACTCATTGTTTTGGCGATGCGTTTTCTGCGAAAAAAGATCCGGCAGGCCTACGATGCTTCGCGATCCAGCTTGGCGAAATCGGCTGCCTATCTGCAGGAATCGCTGAACGGGATGAAAACGATCCAACTGTACGCTGCTGAAGGGGAAGCTTTCGAGAAATTCGACAAGCTCAATAAAGAATTTTGCGATGCCCAAAACCACTCCAACGTTTACGATTCTGCCTTATACTCTATCGTTGAAGGAATCACCTCCGTGGCTACGGCGCTGGTAATTTGGTACGGCGCCATTCAGATCTGGGACCAGGCTTTTACACTCGGGGTTCTCATCGTTTTTGTTACCACCCTCGAGCGCCTGTTTATCCCGGTGAAGCAATTTGCACAACAGATTTCCACCATCCAGCGAGCATTGTCGGCACTGGAACACGTGAGTGAGCTGCACGATCAGAAGGTGGAAGAACCGGGCACGGAAATTACATCAGAAGTTCCGGCGCCACTGGCTCTGCAGGAAATTGAATTCGACCGGGTTTTCTTCAGCTATTCAGCCGACGGTCCCGACGTGTTGCAGGACGTTTCCTTCAAACTGAAAAAAGGCGACCGACTGGCACTTGTTGGAACAACCGGCTCGGGCAAGTCGACCATCATCAAGCTACTGGCGAAAACCTACACGGGATACCGCGGCTCCATCAAAGTAAACGGGCGGGAATTGAAAAACATTCCATTGGCACAACTTCGTGAAACCGTTTCGGTGATGCAGCAGGATATTTTCATGTTCAACAATTCAGTGGAATTCAATATTTCGCTGGGCAGAAAAGGCCTCTCCTCAAACGAGGTGGAACAAGCGGCTTCATTTGTGTATGCCGACCGATTCATCCAGAATCTGCCGAACAAATACCAGTTCGTCATTCAGGACAACGGCGACAACCTGTCGAAAGGCCAGGCCCAGCTGATTTCGTTTGCACGCGCTATTTGCGGCAACAGCGAACTCATCATTTTGGATGAAGCAACCAGCGCCGTGGATTCAGTTACGGAGAAATACATTCAGCAGGCAATTGCTAATATCTTCTCCACGAAAACCGTCATTGCTGTGGCGCACCGACTAAGCACGATTAAAAACTCGGATCTGATCCTGGTTTTGGAAGAAGGTCGAATTATTGAGCGCGGCAACCACGAACAACTGATTGAACACGGCGGAAAATACGCCCAACTTCTGCATCATTTTGAAGAAGAAAATGAAGAAGTTCGTCTGAAAGAATAGTCGGTTCAAAGCAAGATCGAAGTCATCGTCTATCCAAATAATCCGGAGACCGGAGCGTTATTCTATTTCGTGATAAACCCCTGTCATCCGTCGACTAAACAAGTCGTGGTCAATTCCGACACGTTTGATATTCGGAATAGTATCCATGTAGCTCAAATCGTGATCGCGGGTTAAAACCAACACATTCTTATGCTGCGCCAAATAAGCTTCAAGCTCCTTTTCCGTCTGAAAAACAGGAATCGGACGCTGTGCATAAAAGGCAAAAGCATTGTCGAAATCCTTGTACGCAACCACATTCGGATGCGCACTAACCAACTCGTGGTACTTCTCGATGGGCGACTGGTGATTGATAATATGGAACGGTCCGCCAAAGAAGATCAAGGTTGAAACCATAAACGTCCCGGCAACCGCCAAGAGTCCCTTTTGCACGGACTGGCGCATGTAGAAAACAGCGAAAACAGCTCCCACCGGGAAAGGCACCAGGCACCAGGCAATCCACCGCACTGTTTCGAGCGGAGGCGTATTTTCGGCGATGAAATAGACGCCCACCGGAATGCCCAAAGCCAAAACGGCAATGATAGAAAATTCGATCAGAAGTTTCCGGTTCGAAAAACGACCTTCAATCAGATTCGAAATAAAATATCCCAATAAAATAGCAAAGAATGGGTAGGCCGGCGACGTATAATTTATGAGCTTGGTGTGCGAAAAAGCATAAAATACGGCCACAACGCCAACCGCCACCAAGGCAAATACCAGCAAACGATCTTCCTTTCGATTCTTCCAAACCGCACGTAGCGCTCTAACAGCAAAAACCGAAAATGGCAGCATACCAGCCAATATAAAAGCCACGGTCAGTATAAACGGGCCACCGTGCCCCTGTAACCCATTATTGAATCGATCCAGGTTGTGTTCCAGAAAAAAGCCCCTGGTCCATTGACCTCCGGTTTGCACATCAACTGCCCAATACCAAGGTAAGCTGAAGAACAGAACGATAAAGGTTCCCCACCAAGGCTTGAGTAGCACAATATTCTTCCAGTTAAATGCTTTGGTTACCAGCAGAAAGATTCCTACGGTCAGCGACGGCAAGAGCAGTCCAACCGGCCCTTTGGCCAAAATACCAAGTCCCAGGAAAACATACATTCCGGCAAACCATTTCCATTTGCGCGAAACCCAGCCTTCGTAAAAAAGATACAGCGATAGTGTGTGACATAAAATGAGGTAGGGATCGGGCGTTGCCAGCCTGAACTGCAAAATGACGTGCAAGGACGACAACAGCACCAGCGATGCCCACAATGCAGCCTTCTCTCCCCAATGGCGGCGGGTAAACCAGAAGGTTGCCAGTACAACCAGTACACCGCACAGCGCTGAGAAAAAACGGGCCGCTGTTTCGTTCACACCAAACATCAAATAAGCGAGGATCATCCCGAAATATTCGAGGGCGGGCTTATCGGTACGTAGCTCGCCATTAAAGGTGGGAACGACCCAATTGTCATTCTCCAGCATTTCCTTGGCACATTCAGCATTGCGGGCCTCCGCCACCTGAAATACGGTTGTTTGTCCCAAAAAAGTGAAGAACAAAACCACACTTAACAAAAGAACCAAGACAAATTTTTTCATCACACAAGCTTTAAATCAATTCATCAAACCGGGCAAAACGCTTTTGCCGATCAGTTCAGACTTCATTCAACAAACAGTGGGGGTGGTTCGATCTGCGAATTTGCATTTTTTATTGCTTAGTCTAACATGATTAATCAATTTTCTTGATCAATAGGGGGTTAATCAATTAACATTTTCCTTCGAAAGCGACAATCAATCCGATATCTATTAAATCTCTACTTAGGATATCCAATGAACTTCTATTTATAAAGTTTTACTGTAATATAACTTTACAACTAAAATTTCGGTCTCCGTTTATCATTAACACATAGTGTCCGGAACTTAGGGATGACAGATTAATGTTGTATTCAGCTGTTGAATTGGCAGATAATATTTTGTTATAAACAACATTCCCCTTCATGTCATATATCTCAACATTGCATTTTTTATTTTGATTGTTGTCCTGAAGTTTTAGATGTAATATTCCATTACTTGGATTAGGATAAACAATAAAAGAACCGTTTGATAAGGTGTTTACATCTGTACTTATATCCGTTGTTGATTCTAAGGCGTAAGTCATAATTAGTCTATCAAATGCACCATGGCTGTCTGTCGCTCTGAATATTATTAATGAATCTGTTGAATAATTATCATTCCGAGACAAAATTCCATCGTCAGTTACTGCTAGCCAATCAGGGCCTTGTTCAATCGAATATGTAATAGAATCTCCATCAGGATCTACTGCCAGCAAGGTATCCCGATAATTTGGATTAGAAAAGTTTTCTAGCTCAGGTCGTTTTACAAATAACGGAGGCTGATTAATCGACTCAGGATGTGAAAATTTAGCGACAGTGCCCACACTCCATACATAGTAATGAGTGGATGATATGTTGTTGGTATAGCCACTAACTAAAGGATTATTATTGGCATCTACTTTAATATCTGTTATTTGTAAATTCGCTGCTAACGTATCATTAATGCATTGATAACTAGTTATTGAATCACCATTGGGAGCAATTTTCATTATTGCATTATTGAAATAATTGTCTGTAAGAAGTAAATTTTGAAGACTATCTTCACAAATTAGAGTCATTTTAACTGGTGGGTACTCTTTTTGATAACAAAACTCTCTTTTATTGTTAAATCTCAAGTAAATGCTGGCATCATCCGATCCACCAAAAACAACAAGGTCTCCGGAGGGCAGATCCATCGAGTATTTACCTTCAGCAATATTGTTATCACTATGCTCCCAAAGAATTTTTCCCGTCGAGTCTATCTCAACAATCTTTATACGATCTCTGTAGCCAGACTCGATTGTGCCTGTTAAGAAGAATGTTCCTTCTTTCGTTTTTCTTACATGATTAATGCTCTCAAACTCCGATATCTCTGTTCGCGATTTAAGTATTCCGTTCTCTGAAATTTCAATAAGATCTCCGTCTTTCGAGATAAAATCGATTTCACCATTATCTTGCTCTATGAAAAACCCCGGTTCATCTCTGTTTAGCTCTTCTTCAAAATTAAACCGCCACAACTCATTTAAATCGGAAGACAATTTTATTATTTGTGATGGCTTGGAATAATAAGGTAAATACAAATAAATGTTGTTCTTAGAATCAATATGAATGTCTCTTACAAGTGTACCTATTTCAGTTTCTATAATATTTTTGGCAAAGAGATCTCCCTCTGGGGAAAACTTATAGACATAGATATCTAAGGATGAAAAGCCTGATAAAAGAATATTACCATCTTTATCAAACAACAACTTCATATATTCAGATCTGTATGATAATTGTTTTGTCGTATCAGTGGAAATTCGTCTGGACCAAGCCAGATTACCTAAAGCATCAATCTTTTGTAGTAATAAATGTTGATTTTCAAAATAGCTAGTTCCTGTACCAATTGGTCCAATTTGGCTATCTCCGCATACATAGCTATTGTTGAAACGATCCGATATAACCTTTTCAAATTGTATATCTGAAGCCCCGGTTCCAGTATTTGTTACGCTCCACTGTTCAGTCCCTTCTTCATTATAACTGGCAACCCATTGCTCGCTATTCGTATCTTCTGGATATTGAGGTGTAACAGTATTTCGAAGCTCTCCTGTAAAAATTAGAGAATTATTCGTTTTATAGATGTTCTCTGGGTGGCATCTGTAGCCGTTAACGCCAATTTCTTTGCGATAGTCAATTTGAGATGTATTTACCAAACGCACAAGGTTTGTTCTGTAAGTTAACGAGTCAAATACATTCTCTGTAAGGTATACCGTATCATTTGAAACATTTAATGATCTAACGAGACCTCCCTGGTTGTCCGTATTATTTAAATAAATAAGGTTTTCATTTGCATTCCTATCGTATTGAAGGATAAACGGCTTCATCGACAAGTCGTCTTCAAGTGTATAATAAACGCCACCGTTTATGTATATATTTCCGCCACACAAAGAAACGTTATGAGGATAAATGTCATCTGTCGGAATACTATTCGGTTCAATATCTGCTATCTGATTCCAGTTATTGTCAAAATAGAATATTTTTAATTTATAGTACTTTTTGCCACCATACCAATACCACAATTTACCTACAATGGCCTTTTCGCCTGTTGGAAAATTAACAAACCAAATTTTTTCATATCTCCTCGCCCCCATACCTACATCTCCTTTGTTACCTAAATGATATTCCCTTTCAATCTCACCAATATCTGAAAAGGTGGCGATCAGGAAGGGGCCAACTTCTATATGCAAAGAAACAAAAGTGATTTTTCCATCAATAAGATCTAATTGGGCATTGCTATAATCAGTATTTTCAGGTAAATCAAAATGTGAAACGAAAATTTGATTACCCGCATTGTCATACTTAACCAAACTATAAGCCGGACTATCAATTGGTGCGTGGGTTAATAACCATGAATTTCCTAGCGAATCAACATAGAAACCACGAAAAATATCGTCTACAGCAAAATCAATCCCCTGACGATAGAAGATATTTTTCCATAAGATATTTCCCTGCCTATCTTGTTTCATTACAGCTACATCTTGTGAAAAATAACCATTATTAAAATTCTCCTCCAAGATAACTGCACTATAAAGGTTTTCGTCTTTATCTAAATAGCTTGAAACAGGAATATCTTGTGAATTAATTCCTCCTCCATCATAATTTAAAATAATTGTATCTGCTTCATCTTTAATTGATGAATACTGCGTTTCCCATAAAATTTTCCCGTTTTCGGATATTTTTGCTGAAATAAAATCGGTATTTGTGAAACTCGCTTCTAATCTCCCGGTAAAAATAATTTCGTTGTTGCCGGTTAAAAATGATTTTAAAAGGTAATCTCTACTCGTGCGTAATCCGTCGTCATAATGATAGTTCCAGAGTAAATCTTTTTGGGCGACAGACGTATTGATAAATACCAAACAAATAATTGAAACAAGAAAAGCGCTGCAAATGGAGGAAATCTTACACATATTTGATAAATATTTGCACGCAATTTAACAAAAATAGAACATCTTAAGAATCCCCCTTGCCCCTCTTTTGCCGCAAGCGAAAGAGATTTAGTACTTATGGGGAAAATCTCTGTCGTTTTATTTTTTTCAAATCCTTGATTGGATCAATGACCAGCAGAAATGGTATAAACATTTCCGCAAATTACGTTGATGTTTTGTCTCGCGCCTTACAAAATTTGCAACATCCAGTTATTTAGTTAGTCTGTTTTTTTTCATCCAGTTATACACCTACAAAAAAACTTTGATCAAGAATTTCCAGAAGGAATATTGGATTCTTTAAGAAAAAAAACTGTTTTATCTGTGATCTACTAAGAAGACAAAATAAAAAGCCCCGCGAGTCATAACTCACAGGGCTTAATTTTCATTTTCGGTGGTGCCACCAGGAATCGAACCGGGGACACATGGATTTTCAGTCCATTGCTCTACCAACTGAGCTATGGCACCGTCGGCGTTGCGTCAAAGCGTATTCTCTTTCGCAATTGCGGTCGCAAATATAGTAGAAAACTTTATAGTTGCGAACAGATTTTCATTTTCCTCAAAAAATATTTTTCAGCCTCCGAAAAGACATAAAAAAAGGAAAGACATTCATCTTTCCTTTTGCAGTGGTGCCACCAGGAATCGAACCGGGGACACATGGATTTTCAGTCCATTGCTCTACCAACTGAGCTATGGCACCGCTGGTGTGCAACTGCTGTGTTTCGCAATTGCGGTTGCAAATATAGGGCAAAATTTCTGACTTCAAAATAAAAAACACCGTCCGGCGACATTTTTTATGATTCTTCTGTTAGAAATCTCTCTTTTTCATGAAATTATCGATTGTATTTATTTCGCGTATTTCTACTTTTGCACTCCAATTAAGCAGAAAGTGAAAATAGATACCAGTATACTATCCAATGGAATCCGCATCATTCACCAACAGGTGGAGTCGCCCGCGGCCCATTTTGGCATTATTCTAAATACCGGCTCCCGCGACGAAGCAATCGGAGAACAGGGCATTGCGCACTTTATTGAGCACGTGATTTTTAAAGGCACAAAAAAGCGCAAAGCCTATCATATCCTCAGTCGGATTGAAGATGTGGGCGGCGAGATTAACGCTTATACCACCAAGGAGGAAACGGCCGTTTACGCCACCTTTTTGAACGAGTACTACAGCCGCAGCATGGAGCTGATCAGCGACATCATTCGGAACAGCACCTTCCCGGCCCGCGAGATTGAGCGCGAAAAGGAAGTGATTATCGAGGAAATCAACTCATACAAAGACAGCCCCTCGGAACTGATTTTTGACGATTTTGACGAATTGTTGTTCGATGGTCACCCGATTGCCCGCAACATACTGGGAACACCCGAGTTGGTGAAATCATTCAAACGCGAAGATATTCTTCGCTTTATTCAGAATAACTACCACACCAGCGAAATGGTGTTGAGCTCAGTGGGAAACATTCCGTTTGAGAAATTCCGCAATCTGGCCGAACGCTACTTTGGCGAAGTTCCGGCTGCGCCACGCCAGCACCAGCGCCAGTTGTTCGAGAATTACGTTCCCGGATTTAAGCAGGTAAAGATGGACACCTACCAAAGCCACTGCGTCATCGGGAATATTGCCTATAACGCGCAGGACGAAAAGCGGATGGGCATGGTGCTGTTGAACTCCATCTTGGGAGGTCAGTCGATGAATTCGCGCCTAAACCTGACCCTGCGCGAACGAAACGGGATGGCCTACAACGTGGAATCGAACTACACGGCTTTTTCAGATACCGGGCAATTCAACGTTTACTTTGGTACCGACCGCGAAAACCTGGAAAAGGCGATTCGTTTGGTGAAAAAAGAATTTAAGCTGATTAAAGAAAAACGCCTCGGCCAACTGCAACTGGCAAAAGCCAAAAAACAATTGATCGGGCAAATTGCGATTTCGAGCGAAAACCGCGACGACCTGATGCTGACACTGGGCAAGAGCCTTCTGCTCTATAATAAAGTGGACGACTTACCCGCGATTTACCGAAAGATTGATGAGATAACCGACATCCAGCTTCTGGAAATTGCTAATGAAGTACTGGAAGAAAGCGCGCTAAGCACCTTAATTTACGAGTAATGGATCGAAATTTCGAACTGGACAAATACATTCTGGAACACAGCACGCCGGAAGACCCGGTTTTGTACGAACTGGATCGGGAAACCAACATCAGCATCCTGCGGCCGCGCATGCTATCGGGGCACATCCAGGGCATGTTGCTGACCATGCTCAGCCAGATGATTCGCCCAAAGCGCATTTTGGAAATCGGCACCTTTACCGGCTACTCGGCTATTTGCCTGGCCAAAGGTTTGGTTGAAGACGGGAAACTGCACACCATCGAGGTGAATGATGAACTGGAATGGATCGCGACCAAGTACATTGAAAAAGCAGGGATGCAGCAAAAAATTCAACAGCACATCGGCGATGCCTGCGAAATCATCCCCTCGCTTGACGAGACTTTCGACTTTGTTTTTCTGGATGGAAACAAACGCGAATACAGCCGCTACTACGACCTGGTTTTCGACAAAGTTCGCCCAGGCGGCTATTTACTAGCCGACAATATCCTTTGGGATGGCAAAGTGGTAGAAGAAGTGGATCCGCGCGACGAACAAACCATCGGCATCCTCGCCTTCAACGACAAAGTAAAGAATGACCCACGGGTAACACAAGTTATCCTTCCGCTGCGGGATGGGCTGATGCTGATCCGGAAACAGTGATCAGTGACCAGTCAAAATGTTCAGTTTTCAGGCCGAAGATCCGGCAATCCGACAATCCAAAAATCCTTTTTATTTCGACAACTCTTTCATCGAGTTAATGAAGTTCTTTTTCGCTTTGGCTGATTTGATGTTGGCACCCGGTCCGGCAATACATCCGCCTTCGCAGGCCATTACTTCATAGAACTGGGCCGACACTTTTCCTTTTTCCATCTGCTTCATCGTACGAATCATCGCTTTGTCGATTCCGTTAATGGTTTCTGCCTTGAAGCTTTCCAATTGCTTTTCGGCAACCACAGCGCCCAAAACACCTCCACTCTGAGCAAAACCACGCGATTCGGCTGTGTATGATTCAACAGCGATACCTTCCATTTTGGCGGGTTGAATATCCATTCCTTCCAGCATCGAATCCAACTCTTCGAAACTCAACACAAAATCAGCACTGTTCTGGTCACGCGCTTCTTTACGCTTTGCCACACAAGGTCCAACAAACACGAGTTTCGCGTTCGGATATTTTGCACGCAGTTCTTCAGCTGTGTAGGCCAAAGGAGATGGCGTGTGCGACACATAAGGCTCCAATCCGGGAACATGTTTCCGTACCGTTTCCACATACGAAGGACAGCAGGAAGTCGTCATAAATGGTTGCCCCTCGGCCAGCTTTTCTTTCAACTCGATGGCCTCGTGACGGGCTGTTTTTTCCGCACCGCGGGCTACCTCAACCACTTCTGAAAAACCAATCTGCTCAATGGCAGCAAAGACCTGCGCTGGTGTTTCGGCGTACTGCGCCAGGATTGATGGTGCCACCATTGCAATCACCTGCTCTTTGCGCTCAATTGCACGCATCACATCAATAACGGCTGAGAGTTCGAAGATGGCTCCAAACGGACAAGCAGTAATACATTTGCCACAATAAACACATTTATCCTCGTCGATTTCCTCCTTGCCGCTCGCATTCTTTTTAATCGCACCAACCGGACAGGCTTCTTCACAGGGAATTGGCATGTAAATAATGGCATGGTAAGGACAAGCTTTTTGACACAAACCGCAGTTAACACAGGCTTCGGGTTTAATTTCTGTTTGACCGGTCGGTGTAAAACGAATCGCGTTTTTCGGACAGTTCATCACGCAGGGACTCGCCACGCAACCACGACATAAATTGGTAACCACATAGTTAGCTTGCACACAACCGGTACAAGCTTCATCAACAACCGTCAAAATATTCTCAGGTTGCTGTTTGCGATCCATCGCCAAAGATGCATATTCGCTCAACTGGTGTAAATCGATGTCGTCATTGGGAACCTCGAAGCCCAAAAGCGGCAACATTTTGTAACGGGTGATCGCCCGTTCCTTGTAAATACAGCAACGACCCCGCGCCTGGCGCTCTTTCGGGTAAAGCTCAACAGCGAGGTTATTAATTTTCGACTCCAGTTCACCAGCTTGAAACATGCGTACCAATCGGGCAATCAGCTCGTGACGGATAATCATTACGTTATTTACATATGCTGCCATTTGTCAAAATTTTGAGGGCACAAAATTAGCCAATTTTGTGTTGAAGAACATATTTGCCTCTAATTTAAAACCATTCTATTCTGCAACCAGAACAGTAGCGTCAGAAACGCCAGTCTACTGACACGCAGCGACAAAAAAAAGAAAAGGGGTAACCCACTGGCTACCCCCTCAGGCTAATTTGTGTTCAGTTAAACGCCCTTAATTTGCTTTAATTCTTTTTGCTTGTCGCTCCATTGTTTACAGGCAGCATACGCAGCTTCGGCAAAAGCCGGGATGTCTTCAAAGTCGGTCAGCAAACGATCTTCAATCAGGTCGTGCAATTCACTGGCTTTTTGCCCCGCTTTGAACTTTAGTTTATTTACTTCTTTCTCCAACGTCGCGATATCTTCTGTACTCATAGGTCCTCCTATTTTTCATCATTACTTATGGTGCGGATTGAACTGATTTTTGACCAGTCGAAGTAGGTATTGCTCACCATTCCTCCGGTAGTCTCCGACACCCACAAAACAGATTCTTCGAGGAAGAAAGTTGCAGCTTCGAAAACAATACCTTCGTTAATCTGGATTTTTACTCCCTTTCGCTGTTTACGCGAAAGACTTCCGTGTAAGGGCATGGTGGCATACTCAATCACCTTTTCCCATGTTTGTTTGATATCCATCGTCAATTCATTTTTGGTTCGCCACAGGGTATGCAAGAATGATGCAAACTGAAAATAAACGCTGAAAAACAGGAACTTGACAAATGTTAAAATACAATTATGTAGGCATTCGAGAAGACCAATTACAAATATGTGGGACAGTTTGAATTACAGAGTTTTAACTCATTAAATATGAATTTTGAAAGAATCGCTGCCTGAAAACAAAAAGAGGACGCCCAAAACGGACGCCCCCTTTAAAATGAAACAACCTATCTCTAATTCTTATTTGCTCGACTGACCAAGCAATTTAAGATCTTCACTATCAAGTTTCAGTTCCGGCGCATCGAACAACGTCTGCAACTGACTTTTGCTTGTTGCACTCACAATCGGCGCTACAAGCTGAGGCTGTGCCAGCAACCAGGCCAGGGCCACTGTTGCTTGCTTACTGTTGTGCTTTTCTGAAATCTGATCCAACGCAGCGAGAACAGCCAAACCTTTTTCGTCCAGATATTTCTTCACACCTTCTCCGCGAACGCTTTTCCCAAGATCGGCTTCCGAGCGGTACTTACCGGTCAGGAAACCTGCAGCCAGCGACCAGTAGGGAAATACCGACAAGCCGTATTTTTCTACCAAAGGCAGATAGTTTTTTTCGTAGCCCTCGCGTTCGACCAAATTGTAATGAGGCTGAAGAGCTACATATTTTGGGAAACCGTTTTTCTCGGCTACCGCGAATGACTCCTCCAAACGGGCAGGTGAAACATTCGATGCAGCAATATAACGTAGCTTTCCGGCTTTTACTAATTCGTCGTAAGCAGACATGGTTTCTTCCACAGGCGTTTTATCATCGTCAAAGTGAGTGTAAAACAGATCGATATAGTCGACTTGCAGGCGCTGCAACGATTCGTCAACGCTTTTCAGAATCTGTTTTTTGCTGATATCCTTTGGATGCACTTTGGTTTCAGATCCAACCTTTGTGGCAATCACCATTTTCTCGCGATTTCCGCGGGCTTTCATCCAGTTTCCGATGATGGTTTCCGACTGTCCGCCGACTCCATTCACCCACCAGGAGTAAGTATTCGCCGTATCTACAAAATTGAAACCTCCGTCAACAAAGGCATCCAAAATCTCGAACGATTGTTTTTCGTCCAGTGTCCATCCGAACACGTTACCACCGAAATTAATCGGAGCAACTTCCAGTTCGGTGTTTGCTATTTTTACTTTTTTCATCTTAAAAACTTTTACATTAATATTTTATACTCCCTTCGGAGCATTCCTGTTCATACCGGCGCATTTGCATCAATCAATTTCGCCTCTTTTAATTCGACCCATAAATCGGCGGGGACTTTCACATTTGCCGACAACGAGTTTGCTACAACCTGAGTGGCGCTGCTTGCCCCGGGAATCACAGCAGCAACCGTTGGGTGTGCAGCACAGAACTGCAAAGCAACCGTACCAAGATCAAGCTGGTATTTTTTGACGATGCGATTAAGTTCAACTCGTTTCTGCAGCATTTCCACCGGCATTTCGCCGCCATAATTAAAGCGATCGCGGTTAGCCAAAAATCCGGCATTCAAGGGGCCACCGATAATGGCCTTCACGTTCCGCTTTTCCATCGCAGGGAAGACTTCGTTCAACGCATTCTGATGTTCGACCAATGAATATTGAATGGCAACAAGCATCACATCCGGATCAGCAACTTCCAGACAGTTCAGAATAGGTTGCGGCGTATTCACGCCCATCCCCCAGGCTTTGATAATTCCTTCTTCCCGCATTTTTGTCAATTCGGGGAAAGCTCCTTTACGGGCCATTTCAAACTGGTCGATCCAGCCACTTCCGAGGTCACCATTATCCGGAGAAAGGTCGTGCACAAAAACAACATCGATGCTCGACAGTCCCAACCGCTGCAAGCTATCCTCAACCGATTTGCGAACACCTGATGCCGTATAATCATAGCGATGACGGAAATTCAACTTCCCTTTCCACAGCAAATCCGGGTTGGGCGTAAAATCCGCATCCGGCTCCAGCACACGGCCTACTTTAGTCGACAAAATGAAATCTTCCCGCTTCTTTTCAAAAAGGAAATGCCCCAGCCGACGTTCACTTAAGCCCAAACCATACCAGGGTGAAGTGTCGAAATAACGAACACCATTGTTCCAGGCTGCCGTGAGGGCATCGGTAATTTGTTCGATCGTATTTTCATGAAACCCGTTTCCCATGGCCACTCCGCCAAGTCCCATTTTCCGATTGATCCGGATATTCTTCCCGTCAACCTGCTGGAGGATCGCTCCAAATCGGGAAAAAGAAGGGTTGGCCCCCATCCCGGAAAATGAAATCGCGGCCGTGCCTGCTGAGGCCATCGCCGTCTTTCGTATAAAATCTCTTCTTGATGTCATTTGTTTTCTGTTTTAATTGTCTGTTTCATGGAATAATCTTTTCTGCTTTCAGTTGCCTGAACGTTTCCAGGAACACCCCCAGGCTGTCTCCGTTCATCTCGTGAAAACCGGCTCGGCGAGCTTTGTTTACATCCTGGAAGGCATCCGACTCAACATTAAAAATAAAATCGCCGAAACCCCACTGTACCAACCGATCAAGCTCATACGGCTTCAAACCGTACTTTACCGTCATTTGTGCCCACAATTGCTTTTTACCCGGCATGTATTCCTGCAGCGAGAACCGCTGTGGTTCGGCTACCTCAACACCAAAGTACTCACCAAACCGGGGCCACAACTGGCTCCAACGGAAAACATCACCATTGGTCACATTGAAAATTTCATCAACGGCCTGCCCCGCATTCGCTGCCCAATCCATAGCCTTTGCCAAAACTTTCACTCCGGTAACATTCACCAAAGCCTGGTAGGCCTGTTGTGATCCCGGGAAACGCATCGGGATTCCTTCTTCTTTACACAAATTGGCATAAACCGCAATCAGGTTTGCCAGGTTCATCGGGTTGCCAATCGTAACTCCGATCACTATATCAGGCCGAATACTGGTCCAGCTCCACTTTCGGCCTCTGCTTTCCTCCCGCAAGAAATCTTCCTGGTCGTAGTAAAAGTTTGGCGTAATCGTTCGCGGATCCGACTCGTAAGCCGGCGTTTTATAGTATCCAAGGTGAGCACCGTAAGCTTTTCCGCCTTGTATAAACAACACCCGTTGCAGGTTGGTTGCTTTTTTCTGGATAGCTAAAACCAGGTTTTTCATCAAGCGCCCGTTGGCTTCCGACTGCTCATAGGGATCCTGCCGTTCTGTATAAGCAGCAAAGAAAACGTGGGTAATCCCGTTGAGCGTGTCCCCCATTTGCTCTTCGACGTTTGCGGCACTTAAAGCGAGTGGAATAAAATGCGCCGATGTTTCGTAATGTAATCCGGAACGGGACGTTACAAACACTTCCCACTCATTTGTTTCACACAGGTACTGTGTCAGGTTTTTCCCGACAATTCCGTTTCCACCAACAACTAATGCACTCTTTCTGGTCATTCTGCACCTCCTTTAAAGTTGATATCAATCTTACGCCCGCATAAATCCCGGCGTTACTTCAGGCCTCCTTTCCGCGAAACCAATCCAACGAAAAACGATCGTACTGAATAAGGTAAAGCAGCGCTGTCAGATAACCGGCATGCAACAGCTCCGAAGTAATCGCTTCCCAATTTTCAATGGTCGTGTTTCCGAAGACAAACAAGGCCATCAAAGCCAGAGCAAGATAAATGGTTTGCCGGGTGTAAAAACCCACAAGCAACAATACCCCGGTTACCACTTCAACAAAGGGAACCAGGTAACTAAAACTGCGAATCATCACCTCTGGCAAATACGAATTGGCCATAAAATTGACCATCCAGTCGCTAAATATCTGCAACTTGGGTATCCGAACCAAGCCATGCCCCAACAGGGAAAGTGCCATTGGAAGCTTCACAAAGAAATAACTGTACTTTGCATTCATCGTGTTTAAATTTTAACGGAGCGTATCCGGGTAAAGCAGAAGTATGTTCAGTTATTACCGGCAAGTCTGTCTGTGAAGTCTCCTACAAATTTCCCTTATATTATCCATCTTTCGTTGTACAATCCGAGGTTTCATTTGTATTTTTACGGGATGGAGATTCGCAATTTACATCAACCTTTCGAGGTTGAATTTCTGACTATTGGCAAGCAATTCGAAATACCGAAGTATCGCAACACTTTTTTCGAGATGGTCTTCATTCTTGAAGGGACGGGAACTCATACGGTAAACGACCACAAACTACCTTACGCCAAAAATAAACTCTACCTTCTTTTTCCGCAGGATACTTATAGTTTTGAAGTGGAAGAGCAGACCCATTTTTGCATAATTCGCTTCAACCTCACTTATCTCCGAACACAATCGCGGGACTGGCTGCAACGCCTGGAATTTATATATCACCAGCACAATCACATGCCAAGCTGCATCCTGAAAACCATCACCGACAAGCCTCTGGTTCGTGCGCTGGTTGAAGCACTTGAGCGGGAATACACAAGCCCTAATCCTCAGCAACAACTCGTGATACGCCAGTTGATCGATACAATTTTGACCGTGGCCAGCCGAAACCTCCTCCTAGCTACTTCGGGAGTCGACGCCACTATTAAAACAGACAATGCAATGCTCCTGCTGAATTACGTACAACAAAATATTTACGATCCCGAGCGATTGAAAGTCGACCAGATTGCCATGGAGTTCAATCTGTCGCCCAAATATGTAAGCGAGTATTTCAAGAACCATACCGGGCAAAGCCTGCAGGAATACATCAACACCTATCGCTACAAAATCATCGAAACGCGCCTTCGTTATACCGACATGCGCATCAACGAGATTGTGCTGGAACTGGGACTAAGCGATGCCAGCCACCTGAACCGTTTGTTTAAAAAGCATTCAGGAGTCAGCCCCAGCGATTACAAACGGTCGTTGGCAGTCGAAGCCTGAGATTTCTGCCGCTTGCTCTTACAAGCTCGTCACCCTGATATTCGAAAACAGACATTAGTAAAAAGTTAAGAAAGGGCCGTAATTCGACTTGGCTCAACCTTATTCCATACTTGTTGTTTTAGATCATTACTTTTGGTTTCGCAATTAACAAGCTTCGAAATAATGGACTTCAAGAATGTTTCGCTTTACAAGCCCAAAATGGAATACCGCCGTTTTGGAAAAACCGAGAAAAATGTCAGTGTAATTACCTTGGGTGGCATGCGCTTCAAGCATGGCTGGACTGAACCCCGCCACGAGATCCCCCAGGATACACTGGAAGAATGCCGCGATACGGTTGAAAAAGCTCTGTACCAAGGGATCAACCTGATTGAAACAGCTTACGGCTACGGAAAAAGCGAAACCGTTTACGGCATTGTACTGAACGATGTATTGAAAGTTCCGCGCGACTCTTACTACCTGATGACAAAAGGGGCCTCGACAACTGCTGCCGACATGCGCAAGCTCGTTATGGAACAACTGGCAACGCTGAAGACCGACTATTTTGATTTCTATGCCTGGCATGGCATGAACACGATGGGGTTGTTTGAAACAGCCTGCGCGCCCGGAGGCCCGGTTGAAGAGTTGCTGAAAATGAAAGAAGAAGGCCTGATCAAACATGTCGGATTCAGCACGCACGCACCTCTCGATGTTATTCTGAAAGCGATCCATACGGACTTGTTTGAATTCGTCAACCTGCACTATTACTACTTCTTCCAGCGAAACAAAGCTGCCATCGACCTGGCTGCCAGCAAAGACATGGGTGTCTTCATCATTTCGCCCAACGACAAAGGCGGCAAGCTGAGCACTCCTCCTCAAAAGTTGATTGACCTCACGGCTCCGCTTCACCCGGTGCAGTGGAATGCCCGTTTTTGTCTGAGCCACGAAACCATTCACACACTGACTTTTGGTTTGCCCGCCACCTGCAGCTTCGATTTACTGGACGGCATTTTCCCGGCCCCTGCGCCTTTTAGCCCGGATGATGAAAAGATCAAAGAACGCATGGATGCCCAGCGCGAGCTCGATCCGTACGGCCATTACGAAGGCTACGAAATGCTGGACGATCCTTCCGGATTGAATATTCCCGAGATCCTGCGTTTCAGGATGATGCTGAAGTGTTACGACATGCGCGAGTTTGGTTTGTACCGCTATAACATGTTCCAGGAAAAAGACCACTGGTTCCCCGGCAATTTCCCGACTGCTGAAAATATGCAAAAGATCGACACCAAGCGTTGCCCTGCCGACGTCCCAATTGTAGAACTGATTGAAGAAACACATCGGGAACTTTATAAACCGAAAGAGAAAAAATAGCTAAAACGAAATTCCGGAATCGTGACACCGGACTCAATTTTTCATTCGCAAAAACATCGCGATCTGTCTTCTGACTTTCAAATATTTAGTCAATTTCAGACCGAAATCGAAAGGTATTTTTGTGCTTTTTCCATCTCCTTAGTCTATAAATCTGACGTTCAAAGGGATAATACACCGGTAGCGAGACATTCAAAAAGGGAATATTTTGCACAAAAGACAACTAAAATTCGAACTAAATTGATCATAATTTCACTAACAATTCTTACCCGAAAATCCTCCGAACTCCACCACCCATAGTCTCTTCGCACCTTTAAATACATCTCAAATAATTCTATATCAACTACATAGGTTAAAAAACATATTCTAATATTATTTTTCTCCGGTTAAAATTCATTAGCTTAATCATACTGATTTAACTTAACCCTAAACTGAAAAATAATGGTTAGACATTTACGTGGATTCTTTCCAGCGGGAAAGAAGTACCCTCCGCAAAGCGGATACCTATGGGGTATTTTTCTAAGCTTATTTTTGGTACAGCTTAACACAGCGGCTTTAGCCCAAAACACCGACCCGATTGCAATTTGCAAGCCTATAACCGTTTACCTGAATTCAAACGGAACTGTCACAATCATGGCCGAAGATATCGATGATGGCTCGTATGATGCTGAAAGTGGCGTACAACTGTTTGTTGATATTGAAGAATTTGATTGCAGCGATATCGGCGATAACACCGTTCGGCTAATCGTTTTGGACGATTACGATGGAGTTGATATTTGCTTTACCACCGTTACGGTTGTTGACGACCTGCCACCAACACCGGACATCCCCGTTTTGCCGGACATCCTTGCGGAATGCTCTGTTTCAGCGTCTGACGTTATGACACCCACTGCCACCGACAATTGCTCATCAACAATTGATGGCGTAGCTGACCTTAGTTTTCCGATTACAACACAGGGAACCACAGTAATCACCTGGACCTACACCGACGCCGGCGGAAATTCCGTCACACAAACCCAGAATGTCATTATTGATGACACAACAGCGCCTGTTCCGGATGCCGGGACACTGGCCGATATTACCGCCCAGTGCCAGGTTGAAGCGGGCGATGTTACTGCGCCAACAGCAACCGATAATTGCATGGGCGTGATCACCGGAACAACTGATGCGGTTTTCCCAATCTCCACGCAAGGCACAACAGTTATCACCTGGTCGCATAACGATGGAAATGGCAATACCTCAACACAGACCCAAAACATTGTCATCAGCGACACAACAGCTCCAACGGCGGATGTAGCCAACTTAGCCGACATCACCGCCCAGTGCGAAGTGACAGAAACCGATGTAACAGCACCAACAGCAACCGACAATTGTGGCGGAACGATTACCGTAACGCACGACGCCAGCTTCCCGATCACGACACAGGGCACAACTGTGATTAGCTGGACCTACACTGACCAGTACGGAAACAGTTCAACACAGACGCAAAATGTGGTCGTCGACGATACTACTGCTCCAACTCCGGATGCGCTAAGCTTAGACGACATTACGGCCCAATGCCAGGTAACCGAAGCCGAAGTTACCGCTCCAACTGCCACAGACAACTGCGGTGGAATGGTTACTGTAACCAACGATGCGACCTTCCCGATCACGGCACAGGGAACAACGGTAATTACCTGGACTTACACCGACGTGAATGGCAACACTGCAACACAACTGCAGAATGTCGTCATCGACGATACCACCGCGCCAATAGCTGACGCTGAAAGTTTGCCGGATGTAACAGCTCAATGCTCCGTTTCGGAAGCCGACCTGACCGTTCCAACCGCCACCGACAATTGCGGAGGAACAGTAACGGTGACTAACGACGGAACTTTCCCGATCACCATGCAGGGAACAACCGAACTTACCTGGACCTTCGAAGATGAAAACGGTAATACCGCCACACAAACGCAAAACATCATCATCGAAGATACGACTGCGCCAACACCCGATACGGAAACGCTGAGCGACATTACAGCACAATGTGTAGTAATGGAAGCAGATGTGGCCATGCCAACCACCACCGACAATTGCGGCGGAATGGTGACGGTAACCAGCGATGCGGTTTTCCCAATCTCTATGCAAGGCACAACGGTCATCACCTGGACTTACGAAGACGTAAACGGAAATACATCAACACAGACGCAGAACGTAGTGATCACCGATACCACAGCACCAATGGCTGACAATCCAAGCCTATTGGACATTACCGCTGAGTGTGAAGTGACCGAAAGCGATGTAACAGCACCTACTGCAACCGACAACTGCGGAGGAACGGTTACGGTAACGCACGACGCGACCTTCCCGATCAGCACACAAGGAACAACCGTGATTAGCTGGACCTACACCGATGCTGCCGGAAACAGTTCAACCCAAATGCAAAATGTGGTGATTACCGACACAACGGCACCGGTAGCCGACATTTCGACACTTGAAGATGTAACCGCACAATGCCAGGTTGCCGAAACAGACCTAACGGCACCAATGGCAACTGATAATTGTTCGGGAGCCATCACCGCTACCACCGATGCAACCTTCCCGATTACCACACAGGGAACAACGGTAATTAACTGGACCTACACGGATGCCGTTGGAAACAGTTCCACCCAGACGCAGAATATTGTCATCACCGATACAAGTTCGCCAACACCGGATGCTGAAATAATGCCCGATGTTACCGCCCAGTGCGAAGTCGCCGAAACGGATCTTACTGCGCCGACAGCAACCGACAATTGCGGAGGAACCGTAACGGTGACCAACGACGGAACTTTCCCAATCACCATGCAGGGAACAACCCTGATCACCTGGACCTTCGAAGATGAAAACGGCAATACTGCCACACAAACGCAAAACATCGTCATCGAAGACACCACTGCCCCACTGCCCGACGCGGAAACCCTCGCCGACATAACTGCACAGTGCTTCGTTCTTGCCAGCGATATCACGGCACCGACAGCTACCGACAACTGCGGCGGAGTCGTTAGTGTGACGAACGACGGTACTTTCCCGGTTACCACGCAAGGCACAACGGTCATCACCTGGACCTACGAAGACCAATATGGCAATACTTCAACGCAGGAACAAAACATTATTATTGAGGATATCCTGGCTCCTGTTGCCGATGCGAGCACTCTGCCGGATCTTACAGCGGAATGTGCAATCACCGAAGCCGATGTGCTGACACCTACGGCCTCCGACAACTGCTCGGGAATGGTAACCGTAACAAACGATGCCACGTTCCCGATCACTGCACAGGGAACCAGCGTCATTACGTGGACTTTTACCGATGAAGCAGGGAATAGTTCAACACAAACACAAAATGTTGTCCTGACCGATGTTACCGACCCGGTTCCGGATGCGAGCAGCCTGCCGGAAATCAACGGTATTTGCGAAGTAACAGCTAATGATGTAACGCCGCCAACAGCCTCAGACGACTGTTTGGGAACAGTTACTGTTACGCCTGATGTTACCTTCCCGCTGACAACAGCAGGCACCACCGTTGTTACCTGGACTTTCACCGATGCCGGTGGAAACACCGCGACACAAACTCAAAATATCGTCATTGAAGCGTCGCCGGTGGCCGATGTCAGCTTTACCGACGGCAGTTTCAGCTACGATGGTATGCCGCACAGCCTTGCGGTAAGCACATTGCCCGCAGGCGCATCCGTGACCTACGAAAACAACGACCAAACGAATGCCGGTACCTACACCGTAACGGCAACGATTGATCCGGGAGTGGCAAGCTGCCCGCAAGTGCAATTGACCGCCACCCTCACCATCGACAAAGCAGCTCAAACCATCAGCTTCGACCCTATTCCGGTGAAAAACCTGGAAAACGATGCCGACTTCAGCTTAACCGCAACAGCCAGCTCCGGCCTGCCGGTGAGCTACAGCTATACCTACACCTCAGACACTACCCCTGCAACCGTAAGTCCGGAAGGCGATGTTGTTCTGTTGACTTCAGGAGTCGTTGAAATTACCGCATCACAGGAAGGCAACGACAATTACCTGCCTGCCGATCCGGTATCGCAGACGCTGACCATTGAAAGTTCGGATGCCACCATTCACTCCATCACCATCAACGACGTAACGATTCAGAATCCGGGTAACAAGGTTTCTTACTACATCGACTGCGGCGATAATATGGACGAAATAGCTGTTTCGTACACCAAGGAGACGAATGCCAGCTCGAATATGCCCGAAAGTTTTACCATGGGTATTAGCGGAACGGGAACCTTTACCCAGGTCATTAACCTGACCTCGCAGGACGGCTGTCAAACGGCCAGTTACACGGTCGAAATCGTGAAACCGTTCAACTACCTGGCTGCAGAAGGTTTGGTGATCCAGAAATTCAACAATGTACTGCTGGTGAACAACAACCCCGCCACGAACGGCGGCTACAACTTTGTCAGCTTTAAGTGGTACATGAATGGTAACGTAATCGGAACCGGGCAATATTATTCAGCCGGAGACAATGCAAGCAATACCCTGAACCCAAATGCCACCTACTGGGTGGAACTAACCGACGCCAGTGGCAACCGTTACCGCTCGTGCGACTTCGACGTTTCGCTGACAGCCACTGCTTATACCATTCAGGTTTCGCCCAACCCTGCCGCGGCTGGGACAACGGTTGACGTGAGTACCACCTACACACCGGAGATGCTGTCGAATGCCAAACTGAGTCTGAGCACCTTGTATGGCACACCGGTTTGGCAGGACGTGACCGTAACCAACGACAGCCGGATTATTCTTCCGTCGTCGCTAAGCCCGGGAACCTACATCCTGACCTCCAAAGCGGGTGATGTGATTCTGAGCACCAAAATTATTGTGAAGTAAGAAGACGTTCAGATCAAAAAAATTGTCTCATGCAAAAACGAAAAAAGATGAATAAATACAGAATAAGCTGTTTCAAGCATATCGGACTCCTGGCGATGGCATTGCTGGCAGGCCTGGGACTGTTTGCCCAGGAAGTGCAGGTGCCCGAGTCCGAAATCTCCGTTTACCTGAAAGCTCCCATCTCGCACATGAGCTTCGACGTCGGTAATTACGGCGAACAAAACAACGGCTTTGGCGCCGGTATCGGCGCTCAATATGCGCACTACTTCAATTTTAACTGGAGCGTATCAGCCGGTCTCGAGTTTCAAACTTATCGCTCCGAAGCAATGTTCAACGCTTTTAGCGACAGTTACAGTACGACCGATATGGAAGGCGATAATTTCGAATACCGCTATTCGGTTGACTCCTACCACGAACGCGAATACCTGTCGTTATTGAATATCCCCATCAAAGTACAATACGAACGGGGAATTAACGAGACGCTGACATTTTTTGGTTCAGGTGGTTTCGCGATTGGTTTTCCGGTCAGTGCGAAGTACAAAAGCCAGGTTTACAATTTAAAAACTGCCGGCTATTACCCCCAATGGGATGCCCTGCTGACCAGCCCCAAATTCATGGGCTTCGGTAGCTGGGGAAACCGCAACACGGGAAAGATCGACATGGATACGAAAACCAGTTTCACCTTTTTGCTCGAAGCCGGGCTCAAATACAAACTGACAGCCGGAACAAATTTCTACATGGGCCTGTTTGCCGACATTCCGCTAAATAAGCTGAACAAGACGGATGGCGGACCGGATCCATTGGTCGAGTACAACACCAGCCAGCCAACCACACTGATTTTTAACCCGGCGATTAATTCAGCTCCCGGGGCCGAAGGCACACCCTTTGCCGACAAGCTGAAAGTGGTCGCCTGGGGCGTGAAACTCCGCTATGCGTTCGATTTTTAGGAACCTTTGCTAAATTTTCTATACCACAAAACGGGCAGGTACTCAGAGGAGGCTTGCCCGTTTGCCTTCCTATTCAATTAAAAAACTGACAATAACGGAGATGAATATCAGTCTTCTACCAGGACAGATTGAGACCACGACCTATCGGCTGCCTACTCTTTTGTAACCGCCATGACTGTTTTCAGGACAAGGCGTTCGCTAAAACCGGCAGCAAACGAAATCACATAGAGTAAAAAGAGATTATCCGGCTTGTTATCAAAGCCGTCCAGTTGCAAAACCAAACCTGCCTGAATAAACACATAAAGAATCAAGGCGGAAGCGCCTCCGATAAAGACTCGGATCAACGAAAGCCGCGATGCATAAACCTGTTCCGGAATGCGGCTGGAACCGCGCTCCGGAGGTATTTTCAGAAGCGTACTGAATGCACCTCCAAATATCCCGAAACCAACAACGCCGAAAATCGGCGGAAGAAACGACAGTGGCGACGAACACCAATGCGCATAATACAGGTAAGCAAAAACGAGAAAAGCACTAACCACGAGGCACACTAAAATTGTCGACAGATAACGTTGAAAAAGCTGATCTTTATACGCATTATTATTGAAGTGCTCATCACGAATCTGTGCCGCCTGATACACCGATTCATTACTTAAGCCCGGAGGAATCAGCTCGCCTTTCTTTCCCAACAATTCTTCGATTGCAGCCTGACGCCAACCTCCAATCTTTTCAGCCTCACTTCGAATCACCTTGGCCTCGGCCAGTAACGGCTCCGAATCAAGTGTCAAAATCTCCTGCCTTTGCGATTCGTGAAAACATTTCCAGGCAATGTCCAGCTCATTCCCGTTTAAGTAAAATTCAGCCGTTTTCAAAAGCTCTATCCCTTTATACAGATGTTGCAACTTCGGCTTTAAACAGCTTTCCAACTTCGACTCCATCCGTTTCCGTGAGGTCGTTATCGAACCTTGCAAACGAGACTTCCGAATCTTGTTTCCACCCCGAAAATGCTTCATCCTACTACGCCAAGTCTGCCTTGAATCTCCTTTTGCCAAACGTACTTCCTGCGATTCGCCGACGGGAGCCCGCAAAGAAGTACCAGAGCGAACAATCAGCTTCTTCTGCTCATCGTATGTCAACAATTTCGAAGCTGCTTCAACAGGTAGCCATAACAACTGATCCGCTTCTTTATCCCTCGTCCGGACATTTTCTTCAACTAATTGCATGTGCCAGAAAAACACCAGCTTTTCCTTTTCGCCGATCTTATATTGCAGAAAATCGGCAAACGAAACAAGCTTCGCGGTACAAGCTGTTTCCTCACTCACTTCACGCAAGGCTGTTTCCTCAAGCTTCTCTCCGGGTTCTTGTTTTCCTTTCGGCAACAACCACTCGCCACCATACCGGGTTCTGTGGATAACCGCAAGCTCGGACAAAAAAGGCTCACCGCGCCACAAAATACCGCCACCCGCCAAGACGGAGTTATTCGTTGAGTGCTCTATCAACATCGCAATAAAATTTAAAATTTCGTTAGTCTGAAATATTGGAATTGAACGTAATGAGAATTCTTCAAGTTACGTGATTTCCGGCAAACTCGTCAATTTTACGTCGACCAAACGGAGGATTCGGGCAGACAATTCATTCGCTTTTCCTTACCTTTGGGCTTTCTAACAAACAAATGCATGGATTTTATTTTTGAATTGCCTTTCAAAGTTCGTGACTACGAATGCGATTTACAGGGTATTGTAAACAACTCGGTTTATCAAAACTACCTGGAACATACCCGTCACGAATTTCTGGAAAATGTTGGCTTAAACTTCGCTCAATTACACGATGAAGGAATTGATGCCGTAGTGATTCGGGTGGAAATTGACTACAAATTCCCGTTGAAAAGCGGCGACCAATTTGTCTGCAAACTTCGGGTTGACCGCGAGGGGAAGCTAAAATATATTTTCTACCAGGATATTTACCGGCAGTCGGACGACAAACTCATCATTAAAGGGAAAGTGGTGTCAACAACAATCAATGCGCAAAGTGGCCGACCCGTTTTTTGCGAACAATTAGCCGAGATTTTCGACCGCTATATCCCTTAAATCCGGATCATTTCTGAAAAAATTGGAGGACGGTCTCATTGAACAGATCGGGGTGTTGCTGACAAACGCCGTGATGTGAATCGGGGAAAATACATAAACTCGCTTTCGGGATCGACTCAAAAATCTTCACCGTGTGTGCTGTTTTAATCAGGTCGTGGTCTCCGGCCATTACTAGAACGGGGCACTGTATTTTCTTCAGCTCCCGGAATGGAATCTGCGGTTGCTCTACCATCATTCGATTCAACGTAACATCCCTTGGAGATGAAGATGGATTGTCGACAACCGCCTGCATCTCCCGAAGAACAGCTACCGGCAACGCGGTAGAATCAGGCACAACATTCGCACCCGAAACGGCCAGTCTCTTGACTTTGTCCGGATAATTCATCGCCAGCAGAATTCCGTTGATTCCGCCATCACTCCACCCCAGTACGAAAGCCGAGTCAACTCCGAGGTAATCCAACAAGCCATTAAAATCATCAGCCATTTGCCGGTAAGAAAGCGAATCTGCAGAACCGCCTGACCTGCCCTGCAAACGACTATCAACAGCAATTACGTGATAATGCTTCTCAAAAAAAGGAATTTGAAACCGGAAAGCATCAATTGATCCACCGTTTCCGTGAAGCAGAAGCAAGGGCTCACCACTACCATATTCTTCGTAATACAGCTTTATTCCATTCACCTCCGCATAATTTCCTGCTTGCGGATTGTTTCCGTAATCGACCTGCTGCCCGAGGGCATGTTGACCACCGACGAAAGCTAAAACAAGCAATCCGAATCGAATAGCATGAACCAATTTTCTCCAAGTTTCCTGCATGATTTCCTGATTTTATGGGGACAAGCTAAATTAAATCAATTCTGAAAAGTCACTGATAAAATAGCTGCCTTTTTATGCATAGAATTGAATATTAATTCGCGTTGCCGTAATTTTACGACATCAAACATAAAATTCAGAAAACATCCAACGCAATAACCAGTCACATAATTGATTTCGCGTGAAAAAAATCGATATATTTTAGTTAAAATTGAATCTATGAAAAAACTTAGCCGAATTTTAATGATTCTCACGCTTGCCTTCCTGGCAGCGTGCGAAGGAGAACAGGGACCTGCCGGTGTTCCTGGGGAAGACGGATACAATATTCTCGGAACAGTGTTCGAAATTGAAGGAACGTTCAGCAATTCAAACGATTACATCCTATATGACGAATTTCCAAGCAGTTTTGAAGTTTATAACGGAGATGTGGTCATGGTGTACATCCTTTGGGAAGTGACCGACGGATTGGATGTTTGGCGTGCCCTACCCCAAACCATCTTTTTCAACGAAGGTCCTCTGATGTACAACTTTGACTATACGCTGGTAGATTTCCAAATCTTTCTGGACGGAGCAATTGACTTCTCAAGTTTGGATGCAGCCTGGACAGACAACCAGATCTTCCGGATTGCAGTAATTCCGGCCGATTTGTGGGCACAAAACAAATCGCTGGATCTCACGGACTATAATGCGGTTATGAAAGCACTAAATCGTCCGACCGAATCGAAAGACATGACTCAGATCGAAAAATTATAAAACGTATTGACGAAAACCGTTGCTTTGAGCAAGTTCGAAAAAGACACCTTTCTCCAGAGGTGTCTTTTTTTTGTCCTTTTCGAAGCGCTCGCCTTCAACAAAACAAATCCACTCAATCCGCCAACTATTCTGAAATTCCACCGTAGCATTCAGATATAAACATCTTTTATTATTGAAATACGTTCCCCGATATGACTCAGTTCGACATCACTCGAACACCCCTTTTATATTTTCTTTTCCTAATCATGTTCCCTTTTTTCAGCCAGGCGCAGATACAAGGATCCGTTCGTGACTCGACCGATCTTCCGGTTGCTTTTGCCAATATCCTGTTGCTGAATGCAGCCGACTCGACGGTTGCAACCGGCGTCATGGCTACCGACGAAGGCACCTACAACATTACCGATTTTAAACCGGGCAAGTATCTTATTGGTGCCAGCCTGATCGGCTATGATCCGGTCTATTCCAAGCCATTTACGATCAAAAGCAGCAACGAACACTTTCACCAAAATCCGCTCTACATGCGTTCAAACGCCAAGCAGATCGAAGACGTAAATGTGGTTGCGAAAAAACCAATCTACGAACTGCAAATCGACCGAATGGTGGTTAATGTTGAAAACAGTATTACATCGAGCGGAAATACAGCTCTCGAAGTACTCGAGAAATCCCCCGGTGTGATCGTCGACCGGCAAAACAACAGCATCTCGCTGGCCGGTAAAAGCGGGGTCATGATCATCCTGAACGGCAAACAAACCCGTATGCCAATCGAGGCAGCCATGCAAATGCTGGATGGGATGAACGCGGAGAATGTAAAAAAGATTGAATTGATTACCACACCGCCCGCAAAATATGAAGCCGAAGGTAATGCCGGAATTATCAACATCGTGCTGAAGAAACACGAAGATTTTGGCACCAATGGTTCTTTCTCGCTGGGCGCCGGAGTGGCCAAACGCGAGAAGATGAACGCCAGCCTCAACCTGAATCATCACGTGGAAAAAGTGAATTTCTTTGGCACCTACAATGTCAATTACAACAACCTATTTCACCAAATCGACTCGTATCGAAGGTACCTGAAAGATGATCAGGTCAATGAATCGGAAGCAAGCAGCTACCGGGATGCTATTGTGCTGTTTCAGAATATCCGAATGGGACTTGATTACACCATCAGTAGTAAGACGACCTTCAGTGTACTGACAAACGGCTACATCAGCAGTTGGGATATGGACGCAAGAAATGACATCCGGTACATGACCAACGGAACAACAACCGAGACCTCGGTAATGGCCAACTCCGAAATCAACAAATGGTACCACGGCATGGGCAACCTGAACCTGCTACACCATTTCGAGGAAGCGGAAACCCTTGAATTCAACTTCGACTACCTGAACTACTACAACGACGATCCCTCCGATTACGACTCGGAAGTTACCGACAACACGGGCGCAATGACTTCTGAAATTATCGAGATTGAAAAGACCACGCCAATTGATATCCTCGTGGGCTCGGTAGACTACTCAAACCAGGTAAACTCGGATTTTAAACTGGAAGCCGGCGCAAAGATCACGTTCACCAAGTTTAAAAATGACGTTGCTGTTCGCTACCTCGAAAACGGCGGTTGGTACTACGATCCGGAACTGACCAATAATTACAGCATGGACGAAAACATCATGGCACTGTATGCTTCCGCAAACTACAAATTTGCGAAGAACACCAGCATTGTCGCGGGGCTCCGTTACGAATACATGAACTCGGTTCTGGATTCGGAGACCGAAAAGGGAATCGTTGATTTACATTACGGTGAATTCTTCCCCACCCTTTTCCTGTCGCAAAAATTCGATGACAACAATACGCTGCAAGCCTCGTACAGCCGCCGGATCAACCGACCAACCTTCAACCAGCTTGCTCCATTCCTGATCCTGATCACACCCGAAAGTTTTGTGTCCGGAAATGTAAATCTACTACCCGCGTTCAGCAATATTTACAAGATCGAGTACCAGTTTAAATCGGCCATGCTCTCGGTAGCTTATACCGATACAAAAGATGCAATTTCGCGTTTTGCCCCAACCAATAGTGCCGACGGCGACAAACAATATTTCTTTTCCCGGAATATTGATAAAAGCGAAACCTACGCAGCCACGCTGGCCATCCCGATTACCGCTACCCCTTGGTGGAAAATGCAGAATAACCTGATCTGGACCAAGCAGAAAGTTGATACGGAATACGATGGAACGGTGTACAAAATTGACCAGGATAATTACCGGATTACAAGTAATCAAAGCTTCACCCTCACCAAGTATTTCTCGGCCGAAATTTCCTGTTTCTACAACTCGAAATCCATTTGGGGCATCTACGAAAGTAAAGCGTTCGGGCGCGTGGATGCCGGCGTGCAATGGAAGTTGAAAAATGAAAACAGCCGCTTTAACCTCAACGTCAGCGATATTTTCAAAACAAATATTTACCGAAGTGTCGCCAACTTACCGGAGTTGAATATTTATAACCGTTGGCGCCTGGATTTTGAGCCCCGTGTGATCCGCCTCACTTTCACCCAAAACTTTGGGAATGGGGCAGTCAAAACAAGGCATCGAACAACTGGTTCGGAAGAAGAACAAAATCGCGTTAGTCCTCAGTAATTTAAATCATTCCTTATTAAGGCATAAAAAAAAGGATGGCCTCTACCATCCTTTTCTCACTTAACCAAACCTATCTCTATGAAAAAAACTACTTATTACTTTGCTTATTGTACGCTACAAAGATACGCCCTGCTTCAGTTAACGCCTGCCAAGGAACGTTAAAGAACTTTAGAAATGAACGAAGGCATGGGAAAGCTATCAATTTTAAGAAACCGTTGAAGATGCTGTTGTCAGGTTGTCATTAGTTATTCGGGTGCCTTCCGGCGCTGACTCGAGGCTATTTTCCACTCTGCGCCTTCGCGTCCGCGTGTGCATTAACCAACGACTTGCTCGTTTCAGCAAACAAAAAAAGGATGACCGCTGCCATCCTTTTCTCACTTAACCAAACCTATCTCTATGAAAAAAAATTACTTATTACTTTGCTTATTGTACACTACAAAGATACGCCGCGCTTCCGTTAACGGCTTTCAACGAACGTTAAAGAAGCTTAGAAATGAATGACATAAAATCCCGAGTGCGAAATACTCGATACAACTGAAGTCACAAAAAAAGGATGGCCTACACCATCCTTTTTCCCTTCTAATCAAAACTATCTCTATGAAAAAATCTACTTATTACTTTGCTTATTGTACGCTACAAAAATACGCCGCACTTCCGTTAATGCATGAAAAGGAACGTTAAAGAACCTTAGAATCGACTATACTGGAATAGAGTAAGAATAGCGCAACTGGCTGGTCGTTTCAGCAAACAAAAAAAAGGATGACCGCTGCCATCCTTTTCTCACTTAACCAAACCTATCTCTATGAAAAAAACTTACTTATTACTTTGCTTATTGTACTCTACAAAGATACGCCGCGCTTCCGTTAACGCCTGCCAAGGAACGTTAAAGAACCTTAGAAATGACAAGACTTGAAAAAGTAAGAATAGCGCAGTTGGCTGGTTATTTCAACAGACAAAAAAAGGATGACCGTTGCCATCCTTTTCTCACTTAACCAAACCTATCTCTATGAAAAAAACTTACTTATTACTTTGCTTATTGTACGCTACAAAGATACACCGCGCTTCCGTTAACGGCTTTCAACGAATGTTAAAGAAGCTTAGAAATGAATGACATAAAATCCGGAGCACTAAAAACTCGATACAAATGAAGTCACAAAAAAATGGATGGCCTACGCCATCCATTTTCCCTTCTAATCAAAACTATCTCAATGAAAAAATCTACCTATTACTTTGCTTATTTTACTTTACAAAAATACGCCGCACTTCCGTTAATGCCTGAAAAGGAACGTTAAAGACCCTTAGAAATGAACGAAGGCATGGGAAAGCTACCAATTTAAGAAACCGTTGAAGATCCTGTTGTCAGGTTGTCAATAGTTATCTGGTTGTCTTCCTGCGCTGACTCGAAGCTATTTCCCCCTCTGCGCCTTTGCGTCCTTGCGTGCTTCAACCAACTACTTGCTCGTTTCAGCAAACAAAAAAAGGATGACCGCTGCCATCCTTTTCTCACTTAACCAAACCTATCTCTATGAAAAAAACTTACTTATTACTTTGCTTATTGTACTCTACAAAGATACACCCGACTTCCGTTAACGCCTGACAACGGATGTTAAAGAAACTTAGAAGTGATTGGAATGAAAGAAATGTTCCAAAGTCTGCGAAAGCGATAAAAATTCAGAAACCGTTGAAGATCCTGTTGTCATGTTGTCATTAGTTCTCGGCTTGTCTTCCGGCACTAGCCCGAAACTATTCTCCACTCCGCGCCTTTGTGTCTTTGCGTGCACCAACCAACAACTTACTCTTTTCACCACACAAAAAAAAGGATGACCACTGCCATCCTTTTCTCACTTAACCAAACCTATCTCTATGAAAAAAACTTACTTATTACTTTGCTTATTGTACGCTACAAAGATACACCGCGCTTCCGTTAACGCCTGCCAACGGATGTTAAAGAACCTTAGAAGTGAGATTTGGAGCGCGAAAAGTATGAAAAACGAAAAAAGCACCTCAGTATCCTGAAGTGCTTCTATATGGAGCGAGAGACGGGATTCGAACCCGCGACCCCAACCTTGGCAAGGTTGTGCTCTACCAACTGAGCTACTCTCGCAATATGTGTTTTGTTCTAAAAGTACCCGGAGCGGGACTTGAACCCGCACGATCGTAATGATCATTGGATTTTAAGTCCAACGTGTCTACCATTCCACCATCCGGGCATCCTAAGATGGAGCGAGAGACGGGATTCGAACCCGCGACCCCAACCTTGGCAAGGTTGTGCTCTACCAACTGAGCTACTCTCGCATTTTATACTTTCAGTATCCTTTTGAACTGTGCTACCCCTTTCGGAAACAGCGATGCAAATATATTGCTAATTTTTTTTTATCCAAAAATAAATCTCAAAATTTAGAATCTATTTTTTGCCCGAATTCGGAAGCTACTTTAAGCCAGATAGTTTTTTAATTTCATTCAGTTTGTTCAATGCTTCAATTGGCGTCAGATTATTAATGTCGAGGGTACGAATCTCGTCCCGAATCGACTTCAGCACCGGATCGTCCATCTGAAAAAAGCTTAATTGAAAGCCTTCACGCTTCTCGGCCATGCCGTCCAACGGCTTTGCCAGGCCGTCTTTTCGGTTGTCTCCTTCCAGTTGAACCAGAATTTCGTCGGCTCTTTTAACAACCGACGGCGGCATACCGGCCATGCGTGCCACGTGAATACCGAAACTGTGATTACTGCCTCCGCGAACCAATTTGCGCAGGAAAATGACTTTATTACCGACTTCCTTCACACTCACGTTGAAATTCTTTACGCGGGAGAAGGATTTCTCCATTTCATTCAACTCGTGGTAGTGGGTCGCAAACAAAGTTTTCGCTTTGGCCTGTCCATGCTCATGAATGTACTCCACAATGGACCAGGCAATCGAGATCCCGTCGTAGGTTGAAGTTCCGCGTCCCAGTTCGTCCAACAGAATCAGACTTCGGTCGGAAAGGTTATTCAAAATACTGGCCGCTTCGTTCATCTCCACCATAAAGGTTGACTCGCCCAACGAAATGTTATCCGAAGCCCCGACACGGGTGAAGATTTTATCTACGTAACCGATACTGGCCGACTTGGCCGGAACGTACGAACCCATTTGCGCCATGAGCACAATCAGGGCTGTTTGGCGCAACAAGGCCGATTTACCCGCCATGTTTGGTCCGGTAATGATGATCACCTGCTGATCGTCGGTATCCAGAAAGACGTCGTTGCTGATGTATTCTTCGCCAATTGGCAGCTGCTGCTCAATTACGGGGTGTCGCCCTTCTTTTATTTCGATGACTTTCGTATCGTTCAGCTCGGGCTTGTTGTAGTTATTGGCCAATGCACAGCTGGCAAACGACAGCAAACAGTCCAGACGGGCAATCACCACGGCGTTCAACTGCACTGCCTGAATATATTCGGACAAAGCCAACACCAAATCGTTGAACAGTTTTCCTTCCAAAGCCAGAATCTTTTCCTCGGCTCCCAGAATTTTGCTCTCGTATTCTTTCAGTTCCTCGGTAATATAACGCTCGGCGCTGACCAGGGTTTGTTTCCGAATCCAATCAGCCGGAACCTTATCTTTGTGTGTATTTCGAACTTCAATGTAATAACCAAAAACGTTGTTGAAGGCAATCTTCAGCGACGGAATACCCGTTCGGGCCGATTCGCGCTCCTGCATCTGGGTCAGGTAATCCTTTCCCGAATACTGAATACTACGCAGCTCATCCAATTCTTCCGATACACCTTTTTTGATCACATTCCCTTTGTGCAGCAACATCGGGGGATCATTCACGATTTCCTTCTCGATCCGGTCGCGAATACTGGTACAGGGGTTCAGTTGTTCGGCAAAACGTTTTAATACCGGATGATCAACTCCTTCAGCATATCTTTTGATCGGCTCGATGGCATTCAGCGCATTTTTCAGTTGATTGACTTCACGAGGATTGATACGACCGACAGCCACCTTCGAGATGATGCGTTCCAAATCGCCAATGTGGCGAAGGTGCATTTCAAGATCTTCCTTTTCTCCCTCATTACCGGTAAAATACTCAACCACCGACAGCCGCTCGTTGATGGCATTGATCTCTTTCAACGGCAAGGCAATCCAACGTTTGAGCATCCGGGCTCCCATCGGCGAGATGGTCTTATCCAGTACCTGCACCAGTGTTTTCGCACCTTCGTTGATGATGCCAAAGAGCTCCAGGTTGCGAATGGTAAAACGGTCGAGCCAAACATATTTGTCTTCCTCGATGCGCGAGAGTGCAGTAATGTGCTGCACCTGCGTGTGTTGAGTCAAATCAAGATAATGCAGAATGACGCCCGAAGCAATCACACCGTAATTCAATTCCTGAACACCGTATCCTTTTAATGATTTGGTTTCGAAATGACGAAGCAAACGATCGGTTGCCGCATCTTCGGTATAAGCCCAATCGTCCATGGTGTAGGTATAAAACTTGCCACCAAAGTGCTCCGAAAACTCATTCCCTTTCCCTTTTTGGTACAAAACCTCTTTGGGTTTAAAGGAATTCAGCAGTTTATCGATGTACTCGAACCCCCCTTCTGCAGTCAGGAATTCACCGGTTGAAATATCCAGAAAAGCGACACCGGCCATTTTCTTATCGAAATGAACCGAGGCCAAAAAGTTGTTTTCCCGATGCTCAAGAATGTTGTCGTTGATGGAAACCCCGGGTGTCACCAATTCGGTAATCCCGCGTTTAACTATCTTTTTAGTCAGCTTCGGATCTTCCAGCTGCTCGCAAATCGCCACTCGCTGACCAGCACGAACCAATTTAGGTAAATAAGTATCCAATGCATGATGCGGGAAACCAGCCAACTCGACATAGCTGGCAGATCCGTTTGCCCGGCGGGTCAGGGTAATCCCCAGAATTTCGGCCGCTTTAATGGCATCCTCTCCAAAAGTTTCGTAAAAGTCGCCAACCCGAAACAGCAAAACAGCATCCGGATGCTTGTCCTTGATGGCATAATACTGCTTCATCAAGGGTGTTTCCACATATTTTTTTTCTTTCGACAAACTCTATCGTTTTTGATTGCTTAGCCAACAAAGATAAAAGAAGTGTTTCCAAGATAAAAAGAGGCGGGTATCCGGAAGCCGGAAACTTTTCAACAAGTTACCACAAAAGGGAAACGACAAATGCCAAATTCCAAAATTTCAAAAGGAGCATTGAATAGAAAACCAACTCACTTCTGAGAACTTCGCATCTAACTACGCATGATCACAAACCGGCTGTGCAGCAGCGAGCGAATCAACAGCATCGCTATCAACATGTAGAATCCGGGAGCAAATTCCTGAGGAAGAAACAAACTTAGAGGCAGGAACAGCAATAACCAACAAGAAAGCACCACCCAGTACCAACGCAACACGGGACGCCATTTTTTAACCATCCACAATAGCAGGAAGGGCAAGTTAATCGCGATTGCCCACAACTGGTTGTAATTGGCTGCCATCGCGGGGTGCTCTGAATACAGGAAGAACCAAAGCAATACAAATCCGGCCAGACCATTTATAAATAAGAGAATGTAGTCAATCCAATAATTGATTTTTCCCGACTTCAACTGACGATAAGTCAACCAGAATATCGCAATCAGAATCAGCAGCAAAATAATTTCGGGGGAATGAATCGTCAGCCAGGACGCAGAAAGAGAAGGAGCCTCGTAAATAGCATTGGTCTTTTTCACCAAAGGACGCTCATTTCCATTTTTTGAGATTTTTGCGCCTGCGAAATGCTGAAACAAATAGTCGGGTAAAAACATTTCCTCGTACGCCGAAGCAACTTTATCCGAGGGACTTCCCAATACCAGGTTAATTCCGAAATTGGTCCAAGGCAATATTTTCTGATATTCATCCGCGTGTTGGCGGAACGTCATGCCTACATTTTCTGTAGGAAACTCAACTTTACCGTCTACCTGATTTTCGACCAGGTCGCGCACGCGGGTCGCACAGTTGTCGTAGAAAAAATTGTAGCGATATTCCCGATTCTCCGGCTTGGCATTATTAATTAGGAAATTCAACATTTGCTGTTTCTCCGAAAGCGTTAGATTCAAGACCTGCTCCTGAATGCTGCGCCCGTTTCGGATATAATCGTCATAAAAGTCCTTGTAATATTCAGGAGCCAGCATGTAATTGGCATTCCCCTTGGCAAAACGATACACAAAATTAGGCTCACGAAAACTGAACACACCGTAGTTGAACACCACATCCCAATTTCGGGCCGGGTCGTGCACCCGAACCGCTGTGTGCCCGTAAATGGCATGAATCAGATCGCTGGGGCCACAGGACATGACACTAATTTCAGCTTGCGGACTTAAAATTATGGATTGACTGCGGACTGCCGATTGGACTCCGAAGAAAAGCAGGATTGCCAGGAGGATTTGCTTCACAATGTTTTTATTTCAAAAGAAATAAAAAGCAACTATAACACGAAACGGAACGATACAAAAATTCAAAACATTTAAGCTCGTTTACATCTAAAGCATAAAAAAGAAAGCTACCCGGGAAAAGGTAGCTTTCAAATCTATATGAACAAAAAACTCAATTAGCGCCACGCGCCAACAATCGCTCCCATAACCATATACGACACCAAATCATACCCTGCATGAATCAGGAAAAGGGAAAATTTTTGTTGCTCAAACAGGATCGTGTTCAGGCGGGCAGTCGAGATCCAAAAGAGGGCAATCATGAACCCGGAGAAAACACCAATTCCAAAATTACCGGTAGACCCCAAAAACATCGCCAGGGAAAAGGCCGCAAAGAGGGAAGCGATAAAAGAACTGCCGAAAATAACGGGCATGGGATATACCCCTTCTTTCAACGAGTCCTCCGTAAAATCGTTTAAAATCATCCATTTTTTTCCGAAAAGAAGAGAAGAATACCACAGGCTTCCAACGACAAATGTGCTGAGTGCAGCTACAATGACAGCCCAATAGTTCACATGGGTAACCACTTCAACCAAATTCATCATTCCTTTTTCACGAGTTTAAGTCCAATGTCTCTTCAAGTTACAACTATTTTTCATTTTTTCCTTATTTAGACTTGATTAATATAGACTAAGTTTTATTTTTAGATATTTTTGTCTGAATTTCAATTTAAAGAATAAACCTATGGGATGTAATGGATGTGCCATGAAAACGAGTAGTGACCGTCCGCAAATGCTGACAACTCACGATTGGTTGAAAGATTTGCCGGATACTAGTCACCTGAGCAAGATCGTGGAGGTCCGGTTCAAAGGCACGCATAAAGATTTTTACAAAAACGAAGATATGCTTTCGCTCAAAGTGGGCGATTTAGTCGTGGTTGCTAGTAACCCCGGGCACGACGTGGGGACTGTGACACTGACCGGAACATTGGCAAAGAAACAGTTCGAGCGTAAAATTAAACGCCCCGAGCGTTATACCTGGAACAAGATTTACCGCAAAGCCAGTGATGTTGACAAGCAAAAGTGGGAAGCTGCCAAAGCGCGGGAATACGCCGTTATGGTTCGCTCTCGCCAAATAGCTGCCGAGCTGGGCTTGAATATGAAAATCGGCGATGTGGAATTCCGCGGAGACGGTTCCAAAGCCATCTTCTACTACATTGCTGACGATCGCGTTGACTTCCGCGAATTGATTCGCCGCTATGCACGCGAGTTTCAAATCAAAGTTGAAATGAAACAAATTGGTGCCCGTCAGGAAGCCGGCTTGGTTGGCGGAATCGGATCGTGTGGACGGGAACTTTGCTGCTCCAGCTGGCGAACTGATTTCTCGAGCGTTACTTCGGATGCTGCCATGAAACAAGGGCTTTCGCCCAATGCCGAAAAAATGGCCGGGCAATGTGGAAAACTGAAATGTTGTTTGATGTATGAGTTGGACAGCTACCTGGAGGCTCAGGAAGATTTTCCTTACGAGTTGCTGAACCTCGAAACAGAAAAAGGACTGGCTAGACACTTCAAGACAGAGATTTTGAATAAAAAGATCTGGTATGTTGTTGAAGGCGCCTACTCGAACAAGCCGATCGTCATGGATTTGAAGGATGTCAAAACAATTATCCAGCTCAATAAGCGAGGCAAAAGACCATCACTGGATCGTTACCTCGGCGAGGAAGAAAAAACGGTCAATGAGATGAACGTTGGAACTGTTGACATGGAACTGATGGAAAAGCAAAAAACGACGCACCAAAAGCGCAGGAAGCCAAACCAGAAGCGGAGAAACAACAATAACAACAACGCGAACAACAACAATCGCCCTCCACGCAACAAAAGAGCAAACGCTCAGTAATATTTATAATTGAAGAAGTTTCCGGATTGAAGAACGTCGTTTCAGAAAATCCGGAAACTTTTTTCTTTTTCGGGAAATACAGCACCAGCCGGCACAAAAGCCAATAAAAAGCCTCCGCCACCCGATCCGAGCAATTTCACCAAAATCCCTCTCGATTTTAACTCTCGGATGAATTCCAAACAGGAATCCGGAATCATTTCGCAAAGATGTTCAGATTGAATGTCATGAAGTTCCTTCAAGTGCGAGAAAAAGAAATCAGCATCGTTTTGCATAAAGGCCAACGTAGCTCCATCATTGGCGGGGACGTAGCTTTGATGGAAAATATCCTTGAACTCGTCCACTTCCATCTTTTCAATGAAAAGCTTCACCAGCGGCGAAGTCGGACTTGTAATTTCGGTATCAATCAAATAAACGCTCCAGGGTTGTTTGTGCAGTTCCAGTTCCGGCAAACTAATCTTGCCGTCTTCAACCAAAACCGGCCGATTCAGGAAAGCCACCAAAGGATCGAGACCGGAGCTCCGCCCATGAAAATAGGATTCGAGTGTAATAAAATCTTCACGCAGTTTTGGAATCAGGTCGGGATTAAATTCCGGACTGAAACCTGCAGTTGCACTAAAACTGCTGTACTGGTCGTACAAAGCAGCGCAAAGTGCACCCGAACTACCAACCCCGTATTGCAAAGGCACATCCGACTCGAAATACAGACCTTTTTTCAAATCGGCATTCAGCCGCTCCAAATCCAACGGGAAGTTCATCTTTGAGGCGATTTCTTCGGTGGCAAACCAACTGGCAAAACGCTCCAGCTCTGCTGCGCTATTTTTCTGGTAATCCGAAGGTGAATTGGCATCAATCCAAGCAAAATAACCCGCAAATTTTGGGAACGGAATGGCCAAAGCTTTCGCTCCAAACATCAACCCGTATTCACCAAACATCAATAATTTCGCAGGATATTTCTTCATTTCTTACGCTTTTACCGGACCTTCTCCCACCCGATCATCCAGCCATTCACCGTTTTCGGTGTGGTAGAGCAACTCTGTTCTAATAAACGCATGCACCGCTTCCTGGTCTTCTTTCCAGTACAACAAGTGAATATTCGGACCGGCATCAATCGTGAAACCAACGGGCAAACCGGTTTGCTGGCGAAACTCGCGAATCTTCTCAATAATCTCCAAACTACCTGGTTTCAGCAATAAAAACGAAGGAGTCGAACTCATCATCAGCGCGTGCAGGCTCAAGGCCTCCTGCTCAACCAAATCGATAAAGGCCATCCGGTTTCCATCGGTTTTCATCAAACCAATTAATTGCTCAATCGTTTGATTTGCCTGCGCCAACCGAGCTGCCTGGTACGGGTGATTGTTCATCAAATCGTGACCAGCCGAACTAGACACTTTCTTTTTTTGAGAATCGACAAGCAAAACAGCGTCGCAAAGTGAGAAATAACTTTCGTGAATTTGATTGGAAACCGGCACTGCGTAACAATCGGTAGAACCTTTCATCGCGGCAGATTTTCCCCACCAGGCGAAACCACCGTACACCGAACGCGAAGCACTCCCGCTGCCTAAACGAGCAAGGCGCGAGGCAGTCTGAAAAAACTGGTCATCTTCGGAACTCGTTCCAGTTAATTGGCTATTCAGATCAGCCAGGCAAAGTGCCAAAGCTCCAAAAGCTGACGCCGAAGAGGCAATTCCGGTTGAGTGCGGGAAAGTATTGGAACTCTCCATCTCGAACGAGTAGTCGTTAATCCACGGAAGATCAATTGCAAGTTTATCGAGGTACTTCCTAATCCGTGTGTCGAAAGATGATTCTTTGCCTTCAAATAAAAACAGAAGTCGTTCGGCACTTTTAGGCACGATAGCTACCGATGTGCGCGTCCTTGCCTGCTTCAAACTGAAGCTCAGCGACGGGTTCATCGGCAGTTGTTCCGGCTTTTTCCCCCAATATTTCACCAAGGCAATATTCGACGGGCAAAGCCAGCTTGATTTATAAATTGTCATGTAATTTTATCGTTCGTTCAAAACCAGTTCTCGCCACGGGAACACAACGCGTAACCCTTTTTGCTTGAAATAATTCAACACATCCCGGTCGTCCATAGGTGTTGCAATCAGGTAGAAATCGCCGCCCCAAGCACCCAAGGATTTCACTTCGCCGTTAAAATCGGAGAAATATTGGGACTTCACGGTCGGTATTCCCAGCAACGACGACACCATCTGTTCGTGTTCCGCAATCAATCGCTGGAACTCTTCCAAAGTTTTTGCCGTCGCAAATGATTCCGAAAGTTCATTCATCCGCTCAACCTGTTCCTGCGTCACCGCTCCGTCATTCAGAAAGCGTTTCACTTCATTCCGGGTGCTCTTCTTGGCGCCCGAATAAATGAAGTACAACTGATCCATGAACGGATAATTCAACTCGAGTGGTTGTGGCTGCTGGCTCCGGGTGTAGAAAATCGGCCCTTTCGCCGTTGCGCAGGCAATATCGAATCCACTGCCATGGAAGACTGTCTCATTCAATTTAAAAGGATCAACCTTGGCCCATTTCGCCAGGTTGGCAATCAGCGTGCTGCTGCTTCCAAGTCCCCATTGGTTGTTGAAGTCGATGTAGGTGTGCACATCAAGCGAGCTTTCAGGTCGAAAGGCTGGGTTCATTTGCTGAATTGTGCGAAAAGTATCACGCAAAATCGCAGCTTTGTCCGCATCGGAACTGTTCACAATCTCGAAATCGGGAAGCTTCAACTCGCAGGAAAACCAAAGTCCTTCCTGCATAAACGCCTTCCAGCTCAATATTCCATCTTCCCTGCCGGCGCTCACCTCCATGCGCTGGCCGTACTGCAAAGGCAAGGCAATTGATTTTGCGCCACGCAATACAAAGTACTCAGCAGTCAACAGCAGTTTGCCGTGTGCCTGATAGGTTTCTTTCAATGTTTTAACGTCCGGTATCATTTTTCAGGTATTGCTCTACGTCGGAAAAACTGACGTCCCGTTTCTCAAAATAAAGTTTGGCGGCCGCTTTTTGTTCATCAGTAGCCCCCAAAGTATTCAAAATATTGCTCAGGTGCATTTTCATATGCCCCTGCTGGATGCCCGTTGTCACCAGAGCGCGCACGGCCGACCAATTTGACGCCAACCCCGCAATGGCCAGGTATTGCATCAATTCTTCTGCTGACGGGTGCTCCAGAATCTGCATCGCCAGCTTCGCCATCGGGTGCAAGGCAGTAACTCCGCCCACGACACCAACAGCCAGCGAAAGCTCCATCGAAAAGGTGAAAATCCCATCTTCAATTTTCGCCTCACTCAGCCCTGCATATTCTCCTTTCCGTGCAGCAAACGCGTGTCCACCAGCTTCAATCGCCCGAAAATCATTTCCGGTAGCCAATGCCAGTGCATCTACTCCGTTAAAGATTCCCTTATTGTGGGTCACTGCACGCGAAACATCGTTACGCGAAATGTGAACCGCCTGCACAAACTTTTCTGCAAAATTACGAGCTGCGTCCGCATCATTCGTCTCCGAAAGCTCCTCAACAGGACATTCTACCCAAACACGCACCCGGCTATCGGGAACGTAATTGGACAAAATGGCCATAATGATTTCGGCTCGCTGTTCTGCTTCCGACCAATCATTTTGAGCTGAAAGCCAGCCCTTCAAACTTTTACCAAATTGTTCCAGGCAAGAGTTGATGAAATTCGCTCCCATCGCATCGCGGGTTTCAAAAGCTACATCCAGCTGGTAGTAATCCGGTAAAATTTCGGGTAAATATTTCAGTTCGATTGTGCTGATTCCACCACCACGCTTCTCCATTTTTTGCGTAATCGGGGCAGCGTCTGCACGCAATCGTTTTTCAATTTCGTTGAAATGCGCTTTTATTTTCTCCGGATCGCCTTTCCAAGAAAAGTGCAATTGCCCTTTCTTCTCTGTCCCCAAAATCTCGGCATGAAAGCCGCCGCGTTTTGCCCAAAAGCCGGCAGCTTTTCCCAAAGCCGCAACCACCGAGCTTTCTTCGGTTACAAAAGGCAATACACGGTATTGCCCATTCACTAAAAAGTTGGGAGCAACCGAAAAAGGAAAATGAAAATTGGAAAGATGATTCTCGCTCAAATCAGCAATCACTGCTTGTGCCTCCGGACTTTTCGATTCAAAATCAGCCAGAAAAGAGGCCGTATCAGTAGCCAGTCCCAATTGCTGAATCAGCCATTCGGTCTTCTGGTTTTTACTGAGTTTTGAGAATCCGGATATCGGTTTATTGTCCTTCATATGCACTGTTTACACGCAAATAAGCTTCAGCCATTCGATAGGCACTCAGCAAATTTTCGATATAAATCTTTAAATCCTTGTAATCGCCGGTGGCATGTTTCAGCACCGCCGAGGCCATGCCAAAAACAGCAGGTAATTTACTCTTCGACACCAGGTAATAACCGTCGAGGTAGTTTTTCACACCACCAGAGATTATCAGCGAACGGCAAGCGACTTCACTTTCGTCAACCAGGCTATTCACATCCTTCAGCATTTGCTCGGCAGTTTGGCCTACAAAAGCAAAAGGTTGATGCAGGGTTTGCAAAGCTTCGTCCTCACGCATCATTTCGAGCTTCGAAAAGTTGGTGCCACCGTAAGCCGCAAATTCAATCGCTTCAATCGGCAGTTTGAGCAACTCGCGCAGGCTCTCGCGGCCCATGCCCTGCCCGACTTCTTTCACAATCAACGGAACCTGAATCCGGCTCATCAACTGCTGAATCGTTTCCAGCGGAGGCTGTGTCAGATGATCGCCCTCGGGTTGAAACCATTCCTGCAACGGGTTCACGTGCACAATCAGTCCATCTGCGTTCAGGTTGCCAATCAAATCGACAATCGCCTGCTCTTCCTTTTTAGCCAGCAACTGTTCGACCTGAGCAACGCCCAAATTCGCCCAAAACGGCTGATCGGGACCGATCAAATCGCGCACATCAAAATCTTCCCAATAGGTTTTATCAAAAAGAATTTTGCGACACGAGCCCAGGCCCATCCCCAAACCAAACTCACGACATGCCTGAGCCAAATTTCGGTTGATATTTTTGGCGACACCCGTGCCTCCCGTCATGCTCGACACCCACAATGGGGCGCGCATTTGCTTTCCTAAAAATGAAAACGGGTGGGAATCTTTCTCCGGATGTGCTGCCAGTAAAGGCTCGTATATAAAACGTCGATCCTGTTCCGGAAAACCAGTCTGCGAATCGAAGGCCATCTGAATGTGCTCGAGTTTTCGGTCTTTTTCCATTAGTCGCTATAAAAGGTAACAGGCAAATGTAAACAATGCATTTGCCTATTCCTTCTTATTCGTTTCAAATTATCGTCTGGATCCGTCATCCCGAACTTGCTTCGGGATCGCCTGCTTGATGATCAGATCCCGAACCTAGTTCGGAATGACTTTCGTTGCAAGCGTGACAATCCTATTCGTCTTTCAATACTTCGCGCGAAATTACCATGCGCAACACCTCCGATGTTCCTTCGCCAATCGACAGCAAACGCTGATCGCGGAAGAAACGTTCAATCGGGAACTCGTCGTTGCGGAAGAATCCGGCACCACCGAAAATCTGCATCGCTTCGCTGGCTACATCGCTGGCCACCTGTGCACAATACAATTTCGCCATGGCCGCCTGTTTTCCAAATGGCTGATTGTTATCTTTCAACCAACAAGCGTTGTAAAGTAAATTTCGGGCTGCTTCAATCTTGGTTGCCATGTCGGCCAACTTAAAAGCTATTGACTGAAAACCGGAAATTGCCTGTCCGAACTGCTTTCGTTTTTTCGCAAATGCAACTGCCATTTCGTAAGCACCCTGCGCCAACCCAAGTCCCATTGCCGCAATTGACAAGCGACCGGAATCAATGGTCTTCAGCATGATTTTAATTCCATGGCCTCGTTCACCCAACTGATCATCAGCCGGAATCTGCAAGTCGTTAAAATAAACCATGCCATTATCGGCAGCGCGCCACAGAAACTTTTGCTTCATAAACTCGCGGGTGTAACCCGGAGAATCTTTTGAAACCAGGAACGTGGTAAATTCTTTACGCCCATCAGGACGCAAACCGGTTTGAGCCACAAAACTAATTCCGGCAACCATATCCGATGCCGCATTCGTAATGTACTTTTTATGCCCGTTCACCAACCAGCCGTTTTCGTTTTGCACAGCCTGCGTTTCAACGCCCTGCGCATCCGAACCGGCATTTTCTTCCGTTAACCCAAAGCCCCACAGGTTTTCTGCTGTGCACAAGGGTGGTAAATATTTTTTCTTTTGAGCTTCGGTACCGAACATCATAATCGGTCCAATCCCCAGAGAGTTGTGCGCAGCCACCGTTGCAGCCACCGAACTGTCAACGCGTGCCAGCTCTTCAACCGCAATAATGTACGACAAGTAATCGCTTCCTTGTCCGCCGTATTCAACCGGTGCATGCATCCCGAAAATATTCAGACTGCGCATCGATTTGATCAACTCCATCGGAAAGATCTCCATAGCCTCAAATTCGCCGATAACCGGCTTAATCTTCTCTTCGGCAAAAGCCCGAACTTTGGCTCTCACCTCGTGGTGTACTTTCTTGAGTAAAGCGTTCATAAATGGTTTTTCTTTTGAGGTCACTGACCTATTCTCACTTTAGTTGTTTGCCACGGGGCAAATATGATGATTGAAACCCGCTTAGGAGCGAGCTTCCAAATCGACTAATATTTCTTTATCCTGAACGATTTTGCCTTTGGTTACATGAATATTCTTCACCACCGCATCCACCGGACTTTGAATCGTGAATTCCGTCTTCATCGACTCAATAACCAGCAGATTCTGACCTTTGATCAGTTGATCGCCGGGAGCCACAAACACATCAACGACCTTGCCGAACAAATCAGCCACAATACGCGACTGCAACTCGCCATTCAAGGTCGACGTTTGCCGGTTTAAACTCACCTTACCAGGCACTTGCTTACTCTTCAATTCAAAACGGAAAGTCTGCGACTGGATTTCAGTCAGATTCTTTTTTTCATTCCAAAAGACGTCCTGTTTTTTTCCGTTTAGGTTAAAAGAAACGCAATAATTATTGTAAAGAACAGCGCTGACGAAAAGCGGTTCATTTTTGTACTGAAATAAATATCCTTTTTTCTGTTTTCGAACCAGAAGCTGCACTGCCTGGCCGTCAACCTCGATCTCAAAATTCGGATTTAATCGCCAGTAGCCCAATTCATTTGAACCATCCTCAACACTATAAAAGTGATGCAAAATGTATGCGACCGCCGGTACCGCCGGAGAAACTTCCGTTCTGCGAACCTCCAACTGGGCCAACAGCTCAGATAAATTTTGTTCAATATATTTTGTATGAACGGTCATCTTACGGAATGCTTCCTGTTGAACCAAGACTTTCAAAAAAGCCTGGTTAGTTTTAATGCCGCCCAGCAAAAGCAAATCCAGCGAACGACTCATTTCCGCAATCGCCTGCTCGCGGGTTGCGCCGTAAACGACCAGCTTACCAAGCATGCTGTCGTAGGCAGGCGAAAGCTGACATCCTTCCGAAACGAAGCTATCCCAGCGCGCCTGTTCCGAGTATTGAACGGCTGTAATTGTTCCCGATGAAGGAACGAAGTGATGTGCCGGATCTTCGGCGCAAATACGAACTTCGATTGCATGTCCGCACGCCTGAATATCATCCTGTGCCAACGGCAGACCATTTCCGGCGGCAATCTCCAATTGCCATTCCACCAAATCCAAACCGGTGATCATTTCAGTCACCGGATGCTCAACCTGCAGGCGGGTATTCATCTCGAGGAACCAACAGTTTTGCTGCTCATCCACCAAAAACTCAATTGTTCCTGCTCCGCGGTATTCCGATGCTTTTACAATTGCCAAAGCATTTTGATGCAGACTGACTCTCGTTTCGTCCGACAAGTTCGCGGCTGGCGCTTCTTCCACAACTTTCTGGTAACGGCGCTGCAAGCTGCAATCGCGCTCGAAAAGATGAACGGCATTTCCGGCTCCATCGCCCATCAGCTGCACCTCCACGTGACGTGCCTGAGGCAAATACTTTTCAACGAATAGCTCGCCATTGGAAAAGTACTCCAAAGCCTGACGTTGCGCCTGCTCCAAAGCTGCGGCCAAATCATCAGCCTTACTTACGATCTGCATGCCTTTGCCTCCGCCACCAGCAGCTGCTTTCACCAAAACGGGGAAATCAAGTTGCCCGATATTTTCGAGAATTTCGTCAACAGTTCCACGAAGCCCCGGCAAAACCGGCACTCCCAATTTCTTCACAAAATCGATGGCGCGGGTTTTCTCGCCCATCAATTTAATCTGTTCCGGAGTTGCGCCTATAAACGCGATACCAGCCGCTTCAACCAATGCTGAAAAAGCTGCATTCTCCGATAAGAATCCGTAGCCCGGATGAATAGCATCAGCTCCGGCCTGTTTCGCCAGTTCAACCAATTTTTGCTGATTCAAATAAGTCTCAGCTAACAGGCTTCCTTCCAACAAAAAAGCCTCATCGGCCAAAGCCACATGAAGCGATTGCTCGTCATCCAACGCGTAAACAGCCACCGTGCGAATTCCTAGTCGGCGGGCCGTACGGACAATCCGAACGGCGATTTCGCCCCGGTTGGCAATGAGTATTTTATGAAATCTTCGTCTCAATTCTCGCTAATTTTTAATGCTGACCAGTCCGGTTTTCGTTTTTCAAGGAATGCCCGAAGACCTTCCTGACCTTCTTCCGATTCAACTAACTCGGCTAACACTGCCGCGGTGTATTCACTGCTATCGGTATTCACTTCCCCCGAGTCTACTTTTAAAACCAAATTCTTGCAAGCCTTTAATGCGTTCGGAGAAACCTGTTGCAGTTCGGAAATCAATTTATTCACGACTTCCCAACGACGGTCGTCTTCCGCAACAAAGTCAACCAAACCGATTGTCTGCGCTTCAGCTGTCCATATCCGTTCACCCGAGAACATCAGCTTTTTCAGATTTTGGGTTGAAAGACGTTTGGCTACAAAAGGCAGAATGGTTGCCGGGATGATTCCCAACTTCACCTCGCCAAAAGCAAACGCGGTCGACTTTTCAGCAACTGCAAAATCGCAGGCTGCAACCAAACCATTGGCACCTCCCAACACATTTTTGTGCGCCGCAGCAATGGTCACCTTCGGGTAGTTGTATATTTTCTTTAGTAAATCGGCCATCTGCAGATACTCCTGCCAGTTTTCCGATTTTTCGCGATTCACAGCATTGGCAAACCAACTGATGTCGGCTCCGGCGCAAAACGAGCGTCCTTCGCCGGCAAAAACCACAAAATGCACCTGATCATTTCGCGCCAACTCGTCCAACGCCTCATGCATGTCTGAAATCAACTCCGGGTTCAACGCATTGTGCTGCTTGGGGCGATTCAACAAGATCGTCGCTTTGTCGTGATCTAGTTGTACGATAATCGTTTTATATTCCTTCATTCATTAGATTTTTAGACTACTAGATTTCAGACGATCAGACTATTTAAACAATACGATTGTCTCATCCTAACAGCCTTTTTTACATTCGGAACACGCCGTACCGGGCTTCCCGGATTGGCTGGTTCAAGGTTACAAGGAACAGGAAAGCCAACAAATCGCGGGTATCGACAGGATCAAAAATTCCGTCATCCCATAGCCGCGATGAGCTATAATAGGCCGTACTTTCCTCGTCGAATTGTTCGATCAGGCTATTGTCCTTGCCGCTTCCGCCAATGGTTTGCAACACGCCCGACGCCTGCTCGCCACCCATTACGGCAATGCGCGAATGCGGCCACATCAGCAGAAAGTCGGGATCGTAAGCACGCCCGGCCATCGCATAATTACCGGCACCAAAGGAACCTCCAATCACCAGGGTAATTTTAGGCACCGACGAGTTCGCAACCGCATTGATCAGCTTCGCTCCGTCGCGGGCGATACCTTCGTGTTCATATTTTTTACCGACAATGAAACCACTGATGTTCTGCAGGAACAAAAGCGGTATTTGCCGTTGATTGCACAATTGAATAAAGTGGGCTCCTTTGCGGGCGGCCTCTGCCGTAAGGAAACTTTGGTTACCCAAAATGCCAACCGGAATTCCTTTAATGCGGGCAAAACCCGTCAATAAGGTTTTTCCGTATTCAGCTTTAAATTCCTGAAAGCTGTGTCCATCGACCAAACGTTTGGCAATTGCCAACACATTAATTGGCTTCTTCAGGTCGGTCGACAAAAAGTCGTACAATTCCTCAGCAGGCTCCGATGGTTCAACCACCTTTTCCAGATCGATCTCCCGCTTTTTCACGCGCGGCAAACCGGAAACCAGATCGCGACAAATGCGCAAAGCATGCACATCGTCGTCGGCCAAATGATCAGCAACTCCTGATATCTTTGTGTGCACATCGCCACCACCCAGATCTTCAGCCGAAACTTCTTCGCCCGTTGCAGCTTTCACTAACGGTGGCCCACCAATAAAGATTGTTCCCTGGTTGCGCACGATAATGGTTTCGTCGCACATGGCAGGCACATAAGCTCCACCAGCCGTACACGAGCCCATGACAACCGCAATTTGCGGAATGCCTTCAGCCGACAAACGAGCCTGGTTAAAGAACACGCGTCCGAAATCGAAACGATCGGGGAAAACCTGCGCCTGTTCCGGCAAAAAGATTCCGCCCGAGTCAACCAAATAAATGCAGGGCAACTGATTTTGCATCGCAATCTCCTGTGCCCGAATATGTTTTTTGATGGTTTCGCGAATGTAAGTTCCTCCCTTCACGGTTGCATCGTTGGCCACGATCATGCACTCGCGCCCGTGCACCATGCCAATACCGGTAACAATTCCGGCTGAAGGAAAAGCATCGCCATACTGCCCGTACGCAGCAAACGATGAGAGTTCAACAAAAGGAGTACGTGGGTCAACCAACAGGTCGATACGCTCACGAGCAAGCAATTTACCACGCTCCCGGTGCTTCTCGACCGCTTTTGCCGGACCGTGGGAAGTCACCTGAGCGACGCGCCGATGAAACTCGGCTATCACCGCAAGGTACTCACGCTCATGAGTATTCCCGTTCGATACCTCTTCTGTGGAATAATTGTGTTTAATATTCTCCATGATCTGATTAAACAGAAAAAGATTGAAAAATCTCTTATAACGACAAAAAAGCGGGACATAAGTTCATCAACCAGATTACTTTTTTCGAGGCTTATTCAGAGAAAAAGCCAAGCCCGCGTTGCCGTCCAAAAATAGATCTCTCAATTAAAATCTCACAGAAAAGTATAAAAGATATTTTTATCTGCATATTCTCAGGCAGTTCGGAGCTCAAATGATAATTCAAATTTAGCATGAGCCTTGGTGGTTATTCTGAAATTATGCAACTTTCAACCGTTAAAGCTTGTTTCACCACACGCAAGCCCAAAAGTAATACTTGGAGTCATGAATGAAACTTTCAGAATATTCCAACTTTCGCCCGAAGATGTTGAACACATCCAGGCTTCGGAAAATGAACCACACACACACGATTACGAAGAGTTATTATTGGGTGTTGAAGGTCAGCTCGAACATTTCATCGATTTTGAATCGTCCAAAATGGACGCCCCTTTTGTGAGCTTCGTCGCTAAAGGCAAAGTGCACCGGGTAATCCCGTACCTGAAAAATGGGAAGTGCAACATTTGGGCAATTCGTTTTAAAAGCGAGTTTATTCCCGAGACCACTTTCCAACTTTATGCCTATTATCACAATAACGCCAATATACAATTACCAGCCGACCGTTGTTTTCAACGAATGGAAACGATTTGTAGTTTAATGCTGGAAGAAACCAAAGCGTCAACTCCGGACTATTCCATTATTCGACATTTATTGAGTGCGTTATTTACAATGATAGAATCAGAACGTAAAAAACAAGAATCAGATCAGTCACACTTAATTAAAACACAAAGCTCGACCTTTAAAACCTTCCTGTTAACATTGGAGGAAAATTTCAGGCGACCGGAAGGTGTGGAGTTCTATGCCGAGAAATTATTTATGAGCAGCCGAAACCTCAACATCATCTGCCAAAACATAATGCAGCAAAGCGTCTCTGAACTTATTGAAACCCGGAAATTGATTGAAGCTAAAAACCTGCTCACCACCACCGACAAAACCATTGCCGAAATTGGCTTTGAGCTGGGATACAACGAGAAATCCTACTTTACGAGCGTTTTCAAACGTAAAGCCGGCATAACTCCGAGCGAGTTTCGAAAAGAGATGCAACAGCTGATTTCCTGAATTTACTACTCATTTTCCGAAAAGTGATACCCCTTGCGCCCGGGGATGTTGCAACTTTGTATCATCAAAACGAAACAAAGTAGAAACAATTTAAAACTTAAAGAAAATGACAACTATTTGGACATTAGACCCAGCTCACAGCGAATTGACATTCAAAGTAAAACACATGATGATCTCGAATGTAAGAGGTGAGTTCAAATCTTTCAATGCATCAATTGACGGTGAAGATTTCGAAAAAGCAAAAATCAGCGCTGTTATCGATTCATCTTCAATTTTCACAAACGCAGGCGACCGTGACAACCACTTGAAAAGCGCAGATTTCTTCGATGTAGAAAATTACAAAGAATTGACTTTTGAGGGTGTATCTTTCAAAAAAGTGGATGACGACGAATATAAATTGACAGGTTTACTGACCATCAAAGGTGTAAGCAAAGAAGTTACTTTCGATGTAGAATTTGGCGGAATCAACAAAGACCCTTGGGGTAACGAAAAAGCAGGTTTTTCTTTGACCGGAAAAATCAACCGTAAAGACTGGGGACTAAACTGGAACGCTGCACTGGAAACCGGTGGTGTACTGGTAAGCGAAGAAGTTAAAATCGCCGCAGAAGTACAGTTTGTAAAACAAGTATCGTAACGAACAAAGGCATGAAACGGAAACAATTTTTGACAACTCTTTCGCTACTGCCTTTAACAGGAACAGCCATGAAATTAAATGAATTAAGCAAAATAACATCGTCCTTTGACAGCACGGAGCTCATGCCCCTGCTGTTTCTGGGACACGGCAGCCCGATGAACGCGATCGAGCAGAATGAGTTTACAGAAGGTTTCCGTGACATTAGTACAAAATTTGAAAAGCCCAAAGCCATTTTGTGTATTTCGGCTCATTGGGAAACCCGCGGAACGTTTCTGACAGCGATGGAACACCCGCAAACCATACACGATTTTGGAGGCTTCCCGCAGGCGTTGTACGATGTGCAGTACCCTGCCCCCGGTAGCCCGGAACTGGCCAGCGAAGTTCAGCAGCTAATCACATCCACCGATGCGGGATTGACAGATAAATGGGGACTTGACCATGGCGCTTGGAGTGTGATTCGTCACTTATACCCTGACGCCGATATTCCGGTGATTGAAATGAGTATTGATTATACCCAAGGCCCCCAATACCATTACAATTTAGGACGGGAACTGGCTGCATTACGCCGTAAAGGTGTATTGATCATCGGTAGCGGGAACCTGGTGCACAACCTTCGCATGGTTGACTGGAAACGAATGAACGACATCGGCTACGGATTCGATTGGGCAGAAGAAGCCCGTGCAAAAATGAACGAATGGATTCTTTCGGGAAACCATCAACCGCTGATTCAATACGAGCAACAGGGAACTGCCTTCAAACTGGCCATCCCCTCGCCCGACCATTATTTACCGTTGCTTTACGTGTTAGGCTTAAAAGGCGAAAAAGAAGAGATTTCACTCTTCAATGACAAAACGATGGCTGGCTCGTTGAGTATGACATCCGTTTTCATTCATAAATCGTAACGGAAAACGACAGAAAAAGACGAACAAGCTTTGCTGATTTATTAGGAGAACAGCAGGGGTTAAAACGATAGAGGTGCCGAATGGCGCCTCTTTTTTTTGAATATCGAGATGTACATCCTCTTCAAATTTAACCACAGAGCTCGGCACAGTGTTACACTGAGAAAGCCGAGACACCGACACCATCTCGCGCGTCACCACTCTCACTCTCTCAGTGCGTCCTTGATCTCCTCAACAGTTTTCTTCGCATTACCAACAAACAGTTTACCATCAATCTCAAAGACCGGGCGCTTCAAAAAGGTGTAATCCATCAACAAAAGCTTTTTGTAATCGGCATCTTCTTTAACCGGATTCTCCGCCAGCGCGTCTTTTAATATTCGGGCGCGTTTGTTGATTAGTTCTTCATAGCTAACGGTATGCTTGAAAAAAGCTTCGACCTGTTCTTCAGTTACAGGGTGGAATTTAATATCCTGTTGTTCGAAGCTATCATCCACGCCAACTTCTTTCATAATTCGTTGACAGGTGTCGCATGTTGACAGGAAATAGACTTTTCGTTGCATTGTTTATTTTGTTTTGTGGCGGGAAGATAGAAAAAACAGCAGAAAGGTTTCGGCGGGAGATTGATTTATTTGGATAACTTGCTGGCTAATTTGAACGCTTAGTCCCAGCTATATTTTATGCAGACATTCATTCACTACTTTTTGCACCTGGTATTTCCAGCCCTCATTGCCTGGCTATTCTTCCGTAAAGAGTGGAAAAAAGTTTATCTCATTTTGCTTTTAACCATGCTGGTCGACCTGGATCATTTACTGGCAACACCGATCTTTCAGGCTAACCGATGCAGTATTGGTTTTCATCCTCTGCACTCCTATTATGCGATTGCCGCTTACGTAATTTTGCTAATCTTCCGAAAGCCATTCAATATTATTGGTATCGGGCTGCTATTCCACATGTTCACCGACCTGGTTGATTGCCTGTTCACTTTCAACCACTGCCCTGACTGTTTAGTCGGTGCCCCGGCTTATGAACTCATTCGATCGATATCGAATATATCAATATAAATCAGTCCCCCCAGTCTTATTGCCAACTCAATTTTAACTGCTGTGGGAGAATGAGATGACTTGCCGCTCCAACCATAGAAATAAATTTTGACCGACACTAAATAAAAATGCACCCCGCTTCGTTTCAAAAGAAAATTGTATTTTAACAGCGTCGAAAAAACACGTTAACCTATTCAGCGTCAAGGGAACAATTATTGCGCCCTTGATCAAAAACGACTAACTAAACGCAAAGAGGAAATTGGAATGAAAGAGCAATTAATAGAAAAAGTGAAAAGCCTTACACAAAGGCTCAAAAATCAGAATATAACTGATCAAGAGATCTCCAGTGATTCATATCATAAATATGACTCTACAAGTTTTGTTTCGCCAGAAGAAATAGCTCAAAGGATAATTATTGAATATGCTGTCTTTTATGGTGCAATAAACAATGACAAAATAGATAAAATCAAAAATTGGTTAATTGCCTGCAACTTATGGTCCAAGTTATACGATCTCGAAAAGATTTTTTTTGAAGGGAAGATCACTTCACCAGAGGAAATAAAAAACTTAGCCTGGAGGATCGAGAAAGCATACATTTTAGCCTGGACACTTGATATTGTTAAAGATAGACCTCAAACAATAGATCAAATCTCGGACAAGCAATTTGACAATTTCATTCTGAATGTGCCTAAAATAGGAACAAAAGACCTATCAAGATTCATTTGTGGACAGCAACTCCGGAGCATGAACGAGATTTATGAGGAATATTTATTTTATACAGAAGTAACAACAACTCAAAGTAGCAGGTTATTTATTGAAACGAAAAAAATCGGACTCACTCCCGGAGCCAGCTTTGCGAGATATTCAACATTGGCCTGGGTATGCAAATCGAAAACAGGAAACTAATATAAGCGACTAACATAGCCTATATTAAACAAATTATTCCGGATCAAAGAGTCTTAAAGATTTATACAATTCGAACGATGGGATTCTTTATTTTGACTATTATCAGAAGCGACTAACCGCCGTTGTTAGATCTCTATATTCTTTAAAAAAATAAAATACTCAATCATCCTAAATTCATTTCAAATATTGCAACTCTCTTTTAAAAAAGCAGTAAGCTAAACTGTTACATTAAAGAAAGGAGTAAACCATGTCAAATGAAAAAGAAGTTCAGGAAGCGTCGCGGACGTTTTACAGAGCACTGAACCAGATGGTAAACGGAGATCCTGAAGAACTAAAAGCCATATGGTCGCACAGCAATCAAGTCAGCACCATGCATCCGGTTGGCGGAAGAGAAATCGGCTGGGACGAAGTATGGAATACATGGGATCAGGTTGCCCAGGTCTCCAGTGACGGAAAGGTCGAATTGCAGGATCAGTTTATCTGTGCTTCCAACGATCTGGCCTATGAAATCGGCTTCGAGAATGCTGAGTTCAAAGTAGCGGGAACGAAAACAGAAGGTCATGTTCGGGTGACCAACATCTACCGTAAAGAAGGCGGAAGCTGGAAAATTGTACACCACCACACCGATGTGGTGCCGGCAATGGTCGAAGTCGTCAGTAAGCTACAAGAAAGTCACCACGAACATTAAAACCCCAACACAAGCAGACTAAAAGAAACGCTCATACAACCACATCCCCAAACCACAATCAATCTAATTTATGGGAGGGTTCATTATGAAAGTCAAATCATTGCTTATCACTGCTCTTTTTTCGCTTTGCCTATTCAACCTCAGCTTGTTCGCCCAAGCTCCGCTGGAGGGAACCTGGCAAGCAACCTATCTTGAATTCACCACACCCGACACAACTTTCACTCGCTCCGGCGAACAGGCGGCATCGCAAATTAAGGTGATTAATAAAACTCATTTTGCCACCATCGCTCAAGGCACAAATATGGAGTCGAGTATGTTTAACGGCGGGAGGTACGACCTGGGGAAAGACACCTACACGGAGCATCTGGAATATTTCTCGATGCCGGCCCAAATTGGAAAGTCTTTCACGTTTAAATGCACGCTCGATAAAGACAAATGGGAAATTACAGGCCCCGTTGTGAAGGATGGAGAACCGGCACCTGACTGGAAACTAAAAGAAGTATACAAACGAATTGATTAACCCTGCAGCTTTCATTGAAGCAAAAACATCCAATTCATAACGAAGGCCACCTTACAGGGTGGTCTTCGTTATGAATATCGCTCATTAGAACATTGGATCCCACGGCGGAAGCATTTCCGACTTTTGACCGTAAATATCCAATACTTTTGGGCTGATGTATTTCTTATTGACTACGATGCGGAACATGTACTCATCGAACCAGCGATCGGTAAACGTGAGGTAGCCTTTTTCTCCCGCGGCTGCTCCCCAGCTGTTCTCAAACTGCCATTTCAGTGGTTTTTCGTCTTTATCCACTTCAACGGCAATCAACGCCATCCCGTGACTCGAACCACTGTCTTTCGTTTCAATCCGTTGTGCTTTATTCATATTGAATGGCACATTGTAAACCGCTTCATAGTTGAAGTTATCAACATCCAATACGCCGAAATCTTTCCGCAACTGCTTGCCAACATCACACGAAGCATACATGGCCTCGTTGTTTTTGATCGATTCGATACAGAACTGCTTGATTACGTCATTTGGCAAATTCACATAGTGCCAGTTCTCGCCTTCCTGCACGTTGCGGTAGTTTTCCACTTCGTAGTGTTTCCAGTACGGACGGGTTGGATCGTTCATCAGCATCACGTAATCGCTCAACTGAATATCGCCCAACACTTCTTTCATAAACGACTGCGGTGTGTATGTCTTTGTATCGGCCAATTTGTTGTCTTTATCCTTGTAACGATACTCGAACTCGACCGGAGGTTCTCCCAAATTAAGGGCCAGCATGCGGTAGATTACCCCAAGCATTTCTACTTTGCGTGCTTCGATTTGCTTGTCGTTCTTACCACCATTTTTCATATCGCGCAACTCCAACGCCTGTTCGCGCAGTTTGCGTTTGATCAGCTTGGTCATCCAGGCTGTGTTCTCGCTCGAATAAGTCTCTTCCATCGCCTCTTTAGGAACCATGCCGTATTTATTTGCCAGGTTCACAAAGTTGATCCATTGCCCACCGTCATCAACCGGAGAGCTGAGGTACCAACGTACCTTTTCATCGTCGAATCCACGATCGGCTGTCGCCACAATGTTATTCAGGAACAGGTTCGATTTTTCGAACAGATCCCAGAAATAAAGGTAATTCTGCGAAAACTCGAACGAGCTGGTATTGAAATGTTGCATCGCCATCGGACGGAATACATTCAAAGAGGTAAACAGCCAACAGCGCCCCGATGCCTTCTGGTCGGTGATACCCGAAACATCCACCCGGTAGGTAAAATAATGATCAGTTGTTCCTTCGTTATCCCGGCTCCAGGCCAGTTTTGTAATTGGATTCGACGACAGGGCGTTCTCCATTCCAACCGTATAATTATCCTTTACATATCCCGAACGGATAGTCTCCAGTTGCTGCTGATCGATGCTTTGAGCCGTGCCAATAAAGGGCAAAGCCAAGCCGGCAAGCATTAGCCATTTCAATTTACTCATGTATTTTCAGATTAATTTTTTTCGTTGAAGTTTCAAAAATAACAATTCCGACTAATTGTCAAAACGACTGTTATCACTCGCGGATTCACTCGTTTGTAAACTTAATCTAACCTTCGTTAAATTTTTTTCAACTTAAAAAGTCCAACGGTTGAAATATTATAGTTTTACATCCCGCAAATACATCTGAAACGATCGATAAATAAAGGCATCGAGTTAAATCGACAGCTTTTTGAAGGACTCAATCACCGAACTCGGAAACACGTCATTCAGCGCTGCCCAAACGACTCCGCCAAACAACTTAGCGATCATAGTTATTTAATCAAATCACCCCATTATTATGAAAAAGATGCTTTTTCAACCACGCTTTTTGAGCATATTTATGCTTTGCCTCTTTCTTATCTCCTGTTCCAAAAGCGAAGATGATACGCCTGAGGAAGAAAACACAGACATTGTAACACCAACCATTGTTACGAACTACGCCTCTTGCATCGACATCAATTCGGCGACTGCTTCGGCAAGCATCAGTGAGACCGGTTCATCGGCCATAACCGCCAGCGGTTTTTGCTGGAGTACCAGCCAACTCCCAACGATTGACGACTCGAAAACAAGCGGCTCTGTAACCGAAGGCGACTTTACAGCTTCACTTTCCAATCTATCGTCGAACACCCTGTATTATGTGCGCGCTTATGCGACAAACGGAGCCGGAACAGGTTATGGCGAAGCAGTTCCTCTGAAAACCTACACCGGGCAAATAACAGATATCGATGGAAACACCTACTTTACCGTTACGATCGGCAACCAGCTTTGGACCGCTGAGAACCTGAAAGTACGTCATTACCGTAATGGAGACGAGATAAGCTCAACCGAAGACGACGGAGGAAACTATTACATCTATGACAACGATGAAAACAACGCCAGTATTTACGGCCTTCTTTATAACTGGTATGCAGCCAATGATAGTCGCAACATCTGCCCGGAAGGTTGGCATGTTCCAACCGCCGATGAATGGGATGTTTTAATTGAATACTTAGGAGGTTTTGATGTAGCAGCCCCAAAATTATGTGAGGCAACTGGCCAATACTGGATTCTACCTGAAACCTACTACTCAACATCGACGGATATCTCAACCAACGAATCAGGATTCACGGCTTTACCGGCAGGCATTGCCGAATACGCCGAAGTGCCTTACCAATGGCTTGGCATCGACGCCGGTTTCTGGACCACCACTGAAAGCACCAGCTCCTCAACTCATGCTCAGCTTCGAGACATGGTATGGGGAATTGCCAAGGTTTACTCGTTAAACCATTTTAAATATGTCGGGCACTCATTGCGTCTGATAAAGGATAACTAATCTGCACAAGCTATTATAATTTAAAAGCGGCTGCCCATTTAGGTCAGCCGCTTTTAAATTATATCGAGTAAATAACTTTATCAATGTCGATTCTTGACTTAGGCTTCAGTGAAGGCTGGTTGAAATCATCCGGATCACGATAGCCCAAAGCGACTGCAAACAAAGTCTTGTGATCTTTAAGCCCCAAGACCCGATCGTACTCCGCCGCATTGACACCTTCCATCGGCGTCGAGTCAATTCCCAACGAAGCTGCACCACTCAAAAAGAAACCCAATGCCAGGTACACCTGATGGGCCATCCAGGCTTTGATCTGTTCCTCACTGCCCGGTTTGATATTGTTGTTGTAATAGGCAATTGCGCCTTCAGGTAAACTCGCAATATTCTCGCTTTCGAATTTCTCCAGATTGTCAATCACACTAAAAACCACAATGTGACTGGCATCTTTCAATTTAGACGCGTTATGAAACGAGAACGGAGCTAATTCTTCTTTTAACTTTTGATCGCTCACGAAGGTAAAACGCCAGGGTTGGCTATTTATTGAAGAAGGGCTCAACCGCAAAATCTCCTTTAATTGAGCAACCAATTCGTTCGAAATTTTCTTGCTCGGGTCGTACTTCTTCGTTGCGTACCGATCACCCGCCAATGTTTTAAAATCCATCATTTCTGCTTTTGTTTTCAATGCATTAAAACTACAAAAACAAAGCCCGGTAACAACCGGGCTTCCCATTCAAAATCTAATATTTAAGATTATTTTTCCATCAGACGTACTTCATAAATCCCACCGGCAACAGAGCCCGGATCTGCTTCAAACTTTACGCGAAGTTTTCCAGCCGCTTTGTCCAGAATGTCCTGCGGAATATCGTAGTCGATGGTAAAAAATTCGAATCCTTTACTTCCGTCGAGGCTCACGTCTGTCAACTTTTCACCATTAATGCTGATTGAAAAGTTTCGTCCGTTGTCCAATCCAAAGTACATGATTCGCAGCTTGCCGGCATCGCCATCCTTATCAGTTAGAAGGTAACTAAACCAGCCCGTTGCATCCCGCCAATGTTTATCCTGATTCACTCCTGAATTGGTATTTTCAGATTCGATGAAATGATCCGACTCCGGTTGTTGCTCGCCGGGAAACACCAAATCAACCGTCGCATCCTCCAACGCTTTCTTCTCGGCTTCCAGAAAGGCAGTCTTCTTCTCCATCGCCACCAAATCATCCGGACTCACCACATTGAAATAAACCATGTAGCGAGAATCGTGCAGCCGAAAGAATGGAATCAATTCCAAATCTTTATATTTTTCGGGGTACAAACCATCAATTGTAAAAGTCAGCGGTTGCCCTTCAACAGCTTTCACTGCCGAAGCCACGTGTTCCACCGTACCTGCAATCACCGGCATCTCATTCAACGGATATTTTTGCCCCGATGCAATATGTCCGCCACGGCTATCATCAGCATACAATCCAACCATATCGGTAGTGTCGGTTTTGGCCGCCATTACAATCGGGCCGTGTAAAATAGAATAGTAGCTTTCACCGTCGGGCAATTGCTCAACCGTTGTTCGCATGGGCAAAGTCAGCTCCACTTTGTCACCCTTTTTCCATTTACGATTCAAAGCCACATATTGACCGGGAGTTCCGTCGACCTCATGTTCTTTACCGTTTATTACCACTTTCAACGCACCTTCTTCAACCCATTTCGGATAACGAACATACAAGGTGAACGTAGATTTCTTTTCCGGATTGATCGTCAGGGTTGTGGATTCGGCATCCGGAAATTTTGTTTCCTGTGTCAGTTCCAGTCCCTTTTCTTTCCAGTTCAGAGTTGAAGGGATGAACAAGTTGACGTAAATATCATCACCCAAATGCGCATAAATCAACTCTCCGTATTTGGTGTGATTTTCCAATCCCGAACCAACGCAGCACCAAAAACTGGTTTGCGGCTGCGAATAAACCCGGTAGTGCCCCGGACGCATGGGCGTGAAGTAAACAAACCCGCCGTGATCCGGCTCTTCAGTCGATAAAATATGATTGTACAAAGCTCGTTCGTAGTAATCCATGTATTTCACTTCCGGGTCGCTCAAAAACAAGTGCTTCGTCAGTTTCAGCATATTGTAAGTATTGCAGGTTTCAGGTCCCTGCTCACTCTCAATCATCGAGCTGAAATCATCAACCGGGTGAAAGTGCTCGCGCACGCTGTTTCCACCAATCGACACGGTGCGTTTATCAACAACATTCTCCCAGAAATAACGCGCTGCGTCCGCCCAGGATTCATCCCCGTCAACTTCGGCAACTCTTTTAAAACCGATCACTTTCGGAATCTGTGTATTGGCATGCATACCTGTCAAATGATCTTCATGCTTAATCAGCGGATCCAAAATTGCCCGGTGCGAAAACTGTTTAGCCAGCTTCAGGTATTTTTCGTCGCCGGTAATATCAGCCACATCCGCAAAAATTTCGTTCAAGCCGCCGTGCTCACTGCGCAACATATCCTGAATTTGATCATCCGCCAGGTTTTGCACCAGCTGAATCGCCCAGTCGGTCAACCCGATCAGCATTTCTTTGGCTTCCTCGCTACCACCAAAAGTATAAGCATCATACAAACCGGCGTAAATTTTATGAATATTGTAAAGCGGAACCCACTTCTTATTCAAACTGAAAGAACCTGCATCAATCTTGCCTTCCGAAATTTCCTGCCACATCGCTTTTCCACCGGGAACGCCCGACAAATAACCGTCTCCATTCGCATCCTGCGCGCGCTTCAATTCCGACAACATATAATCCATGCGGTCTTTCATGCGCTGGTCGCCGGTAGCGGCATACATTTTCGCCAATGCCGACAAGTAATGGCCTCCAATGTGTCCATCCAATCCTGTATTTTCCCAATTCCCGTAGTTTTCGGCTTTAGGTTTCAGGCCAGCTTCTTTCAAATAGGGAGCCAACAGTCGGTCCATATCCAAATCCAGGATGTAGTTCATGTCGGTCATCATTGCCTTTTTAAACGGACTGTCGAGTAAACGCACCTCCGATAACGAAAATACCTCAGCAGCCGGTTTCTGTTGTGCGAGCGCACCAAAAGGCAACAAGCCTAAAAGGAAGATTAAATTTCTAAGTTTCATTGCGGTTTATAGTTTGATTTGATATTTACAACGGTCGTTCCCCCGATGAATTGACGAGATAACAGTAGCCTGTACAGGATGCCCGACTACTTTGGAAAACATTAACTCGGCAAAACCCTCGGAACAATAACACAACACGCCCATATTCATCCCCTGTTGATGACTCACCATTGGGCAAACACAGAAGTCTTTGTTTTCGTCGGCATGGATAATCCCGTTTTCCCGGTCGAAATCCACTTTCCAATTCCAGCTTTCTTCCAGAAAACGAGCAAACGCCTCCGGGTTACCTTCAAAAGGCTGCAAAACTTCGTCCATTTTTAGCTGATCGTAGTGTGCCCGGGCGCAACTTTTCATGATCTGCCTCGCCAAAGTCTCATCCATCTGCTCGTCCATGCTGACCATCAGAATGGAGATCCATTCCTGCATCAGTTTTTTTTGAGTATCTTCTGCCTCCTGACTTTTCCCTGCCTCAACTCTTTGTCCGGCCAGGAATGAAAAACCGCAGAAACATCCTCCTGCAGCACATGCTTTTTTCAGAAAATTTCTGCGGTCCTTATTCATTGTAGCTCTATTTGTATTGAAGTAAACGGGTTCTTAGTTTACCGGATCAATTCCCTTAAAAGTCGGTTTCACTTCCAGGATGTTGTCATCGCCATCAAACTCCAGCTTATCGATACAAACTTCGCGATGGAAACCGCCGCGGCGGCCCATTTTCACACCATTCGGGTAACTGAAGCGGTGGTAAACCAGGTACCACTCATCTTTTCCCGGAATCTGGATGGCCGAATTATGACCGGTTGCGAAAATGCCTGTTTCGTCGTCGCGCTGAATAACGATGTTGTTTTCCGGAATTGTCAGCTTGCCCAATGGCGAGTCCGTTTTCGCCCAACGCACTTTGTAGTTCGGACTGCGGGTATCGTCTTCCGACCACATGAAATAATAGGTTCCGTCGCGGTAAATCACGTAAGATCCTTCGCGGAAAGTACCATCAATATTCATCTGTTTCAGCGTTTTCATATTGAGGGAGATCATGTCATCGTTCAGCTCAGCCGCAGCCATATAGCCATTTCCCCAGTACAGGTATGTTTTGTTTGTTTTCGGATCGGTAAACACATCCGGGTCAATTTCCTGCCCGCGGTTCACACCGAGCGTTTTGAAGTCGATTAGTACTTTTCCGCTGTCAGTGAAAGGACCTGTTGGATTGTCGGCTACAGCCACACCAATCTTTTGAGCTGCCGTGAAATAATAGAAATATTTGTACTCGCCGTCGATCTTCTTTTCAACGATACATGGAGCCCAAGCATTGCGATCGGCCCAGCTCACATCTTTGTGCAAATCGAGAATGATTCCTTCATCGGTCCAATCAACCAAATTGTCAGAGGAGAACACTTTGAAATAGTAACCCGACCAATTTTCAAATCCGTCAGTTGTTGGGTAGATGTAGTATTTACCTGTTTTTTCCGAGTACAGAATATCGGGGTCGGCATAGTAGCCTTCCAACACCGGGTTGTGATCTTCCGAAGCTGAAACTTTATAAACCACATCACCTTTACCTTCAACTGTAATGGTGTAATCAACCGGGCCATTGGTGAAATCCTGCGGTCCTTCCGGCGTCACCGTTACGCATGGGAAAGATTTAAACTGCGGATCAAAAGCTGCCAAATCAGTTCCTCTTTTTACAGGAAGATGAATTGTTTTAGCCTCACCTTTTACATCAACATTCAACTTTTTCAGTTGTGCCGAAGTCGCCTCAATCAAAGGATCATTCAAGGTTCCCCATTTCGCGATCAGGCGTTTCAACTCTTTGCCGGTAATCGGCAACACGGTTCCGTGACGCGGGTGAAAATTCATCGACACCTCCTGATCAACAACTTCAAAATGCTGCAGATCGCTGCTTTTGGTGAACTGGTAACGCCCGCTGGTGTACACGTCGTACATCAAAATATAATCGTCCGAGTTATTCAGTTTGAAAATACCAGAGCCTTCCACCTTATTGGTTTCACAATCCACGCGTTTATCGTTTACCAATTGGTAGCCTTCAGTCAACTTATCCGAAATCGCCAGTTTGATGCCCGGATTTCCGTCTTCGGCTTTGTGGAAGAGGTAGAATTTACCGTTGAACGGGATAATATCGCCGTCGATACACGCTTTGGTATTGCTTTCAGCCGGAGGAAAATACAACTGCTTTGGCGCTTCCTCCAAACCCGTAAAATCCTTGTTGGCGTAGGCGTAATAGATGATGTCCGGGTTATCGCCTTGCTTCATCGAGAAGTAGATCATGTACTTGCCGGTCGCTTCATCATAAATGGTTTGCGGAGCCCAGACCCGGTTTACATCTCCAAATTCCTGCGAAAAAATCTCGGGAATATTCACAACCGAAGTCTCCCAATTGACCAGGTCGGCTGATTTCATCAGGATCATGGCGTAATTGTTCCAGCCCTGCTCGGTCACATACAAATCGGTAGCTACCATATAAAAGGATTTACCATCGGCGCCGCGCAAAATATGCGGGTCGCGAACACCACCCGATGTACTGATCTGTTTCGAATCCAGGATCGGTTGATTGTCATTCAACGCCCGAAAATTGTAACCGTCGGTGCTCACCGCAAAATGGATGGCTTCTTCGCCCGGCCCATTTCCCGTGAAATAAGTGAATAGGTAGGCAGAAAGCTCATCGTCGGCCGACTTTGACGGTTCGCATGAACTCAGAAAAGTCAGGAGAACAGCAAAAATGCCGATCGCCTTTAGTGAAAAATATTTCTGTTTTTTACTGGTCTTCATTGTTTCGTTTTTTGTCTTTTATGACTTGTTTTTAATTTGACTTCATCCGGATGACTGAGAACGAATAAGCTGGCAGGTTGTATTCAAAATCAGCGGAAACCGAAATAGTTTTATTTTCCGGCTCGGCGTGCAGGTCGGAGACTTCTCCTGCAAGAATGGTCAAATCAGCATCACCGGCAATAATTGGCAGATCGGCCAAATTGATTTTCGCATTCACAGCCACCGGCAGCAGGTTCGCCACCTTTAAAATGTAATCGCCGGTTTTTGCATCACGAACGAGCGAGCTCACCACTCGCTTTTTGACATCCGGAGCGTTATCACTCAAACTCAGCTGGGAGGCAATGTACTCTTCGCCGGAGTTTTGTCCGAACATCATTTGCACATAGTAATCCGGTGTCAGGAATACTTCAGTGTTATTAAAATAAACCAAGTCGGGATTCCACTGTGTATGCCCGTGTTTGGCCAACAATGGCGCGTACGAAGTCATATGGACCACATCGGCATTTCGCTCCACATTAATCAAATGCAGCGCATCGCACAAGGCGGTTTCCGTCGTGAGTTTTCGACCAGGAATGTGTGTCGCATATTCACCCAAATAAACCTTTGGTTTCGAGCGGTCGTAACGATCGTAATAATCCTGGTTATTCAAATACCAGCCCGGTGGTTGGTAGTAATGCTCGTCAACCAGGGGCACCTGCAACTTGGAAGCAATTTCCCAGCCCACACGATAATCCGTTCCTTCCGAAAAAGGACCGACCGTTCCAATCACGGTAATCTCAGGATGCTTTTCCTTGATGGCATTGAAAATCATGGTGAAGCGCTCTTCGAAAATATCGTTGATCAAATCCTCGTTGCCAATACCCACATATTTCAGGTTGAAGGGGTCGGGGTGACCGGCTTCGGCGCGCAATTTACCCCATTTGGTATTTTTGTCACCGTTGGCCCATTCAATCAAGTCGAGGATATCCTGCACATATTGATCCATGTCGCACATCGGAATTCCACCTTGCTGCCCGTAACCTCCGGTCGATGAATTCTGGCAAGGAACCCCCGCAGCGATAACCGGCAGCGGCTGGGCACCGATATCTTCGCAGAACTGGAAATATTCGAAGTACCCCAATCCCATCGACTGGTGATAATTCCAGATATTGCGGTCGCCCTTGCGGGTTTCCAGCGGACCGATGGTGTTTTTCCATCGGTAAATGTTATCCAATCCGTCGCCATGGGAAACACAGCCACCGGGGAAACGCACGAAACGCGGATGTAAGTCGGTAATTGTCTGTGCCAAATCGGCACGCAAGCCATTTTTGCGTCCTTTGAATGTCTTCTCCGGGAAAAGCGAAACCAGATCAAGGGCTACCTTCCCTGTAAATTGAGGGATGACCTTCAAATGTGCTTTATCCACATCTCCTTTTGCAGTCACAGTCAGCATCAATTTTTTCCAGTCAGCACCTACAGATTTGCTCGTGCCTTCTGCAAAAACTTTTCCGTTCTCATCAACCAGACGAACCAAGAACTTGCCTTTGGCGCCATCCAGTCCCTTGGCAAAAACAGAAAAATCGTATTTATCGCCGGCTTTCAAAGCGATGCCATCAAAACCTTCGTTTTGAAGTGCGTCGCCAATGTTGGCAACCGTCAACACAGCATAGTGTTTTTGATTCGGATGTACCGGTGCTACCGTGTCAATTGTAAAACCATCGTCTTGCCCGGTGAACGACCAGGCATAAGAGCTGTTCCAATCCTGATTTCGGTTTTTGGTATCAGCCGGCGTATATTCAAATCCCCGGTTTTGAACCAACTCGGCGTACAGACCACCGTCCGCAGCATAGTTGATATCTTCAAAGAAAACGCCAATCAGCATATCGCTAATCGCTTTATTGTCTTCGGGAATCGCGGTTATTTCAGCATCCAATGGTTTTAAATCCGGATAGCGAGTCGCGTCATCCGTCAAACGCTCGGCGCGTTGCTGTTCATGGTACTTCGTCAGTTCGTAAAACTGAATCGCTCCCTGCAGCTGCGACCAAGAAACCTTGGCAACAACACCCAACTGCTTTTCACCATCAATCATCACTTCTTCCCGAGCGTTCAACCGGTCGCTTTCGCTTCCCTCAATCGTTTCTGCGTAAGTTTTAAAATCGGTTGTTGTCGCTTTGAAAACCTTTTGTTCGCCATCCTGATCGCTCAACCAGGTGACGATGTAATTATTCTCAGCTGGTTGGTACGACACCTCCGGCAACATTACATTACCTTTTGTCATGACTTCCGGGTACTCCTGCGGTTCCCAAGTAAATAAATCATTGGTTTCCGCGTGAGCAAATTGACCGACTGCTTCATTCAGGCTCCAGATCTCGTGCCAGGTTCCTTTTTGGTCCTGAAACAGGAAAGGCGTGATCATCCGCTTTTGTGAGCCCCATGTTCCAAAATCACAAAACAGAAATCGGAATTCGGGCCCGATGCCTTGCCAGTGTTTTCGATCAACACTCCAGGCATAATGTAGCCCGTTGTGCCCTTTGTCTTTTAAGGTCGCATATGAAAAAACGTAGGCTGAATCAGGTTCGTTAGCCCGTGCTTGCGACCCAAAAAGAATTGCAAGAAACAGGAAGATAATTGGTTGTAGTTTCATTGTTATGTTGTAAGAATAGTTAGTAAACAAGTTTATACAACGCACTGGCATGCGGAGCCAATTCAATACTGTACTCACCCGAAATCTGACCGGAATCCTCACCTGTCCACAGGTTCACCAGACCGCAATCGCTGATATAGCCAAGCTGAGTCAGGTCTACCGTAATGGTTTGCGGCTCATCAGCAATATTGAATAAAGCCATGTATTTGTCGCCATTCGCCGGGTGCTCGGAAACAATTGCCACTTTGCCATCTTCGTTGAATAACTGATGTACGTTGGTGGCTTCAGCATGCATTTTCAATACTTCTTTGTTGGTCAAAAGTGAAAGCGTGAAATCGTCGTTGCTTGGCAAGTCACCACCAAACATCAACGGCGATTTGAAAATCGTAAATAAAGTCATCAGCGAATATTGCTCATCTTTGGTCAAACGGGTCATGCGGTCGTTGCCTCGCTCGCCACGAATTGAGATCCGTCCCAGCGGGATCATATCACAGTCCGGCCAGGTTCCCGGAGCAATGTAAGGGTACCATTTCTGACAAATATCGATCAGGTGCGTGAAGTGGTGCCAGGTGTCCCAAACATCATCTACCATGCGCCACATGTTGGCATGTTCTTTCACATGGTCAGCATCTTCAATTGGAGTTTCACCCGGAGAAGTACTCAATACAATCGGGCGCCCGCACTGATCAATCGCGTTGCGGATCAGCTCGATCTCTCCTTTATGATAGGGGCGCGAGAGGTCGTCAACTTTTACGAAGTCAACACCCCAATCGGCGTACATGTCGAAAATTGAGTTGTAGTATTCCTGTGCTCCCGGTTTGTCAGCAACAATTGTATAATTGTCGCGCAACCACTGACATTGCAGTTCGGTTGAGTAGATCTGATCAGCGGTGATGCCGTCAGTTCCCAGGATTGGCAATTTATCTTCCACTGCTTTTTTCGGGATTCCGCGCATAATGTGGATCCCGAATTTCAACCCTTTACCGTGAACGTAATCGGCAAGCTCTTTAAAACCTTTTCCGTCGGCAGCCGAAGGGAAACGGTTGACAGCCGGCTGGTAGCGTCCGTATTCATCAATCACATAGCGCGGGTCAGTCTGATTGTAACCACCGGCTTTGTCATTCTCCACAAACCAGCGAATATCAACAACAATGTATTCCCATCCGTAATCTTTCAGCTTTTCAGCCATGTAATCGGCATTCGCCTTTACTTCGGGTTCTTCAACGGTTGGACCGTAGCAGTCCCAGCTATTCCAGCCCATTGGCGGAGTTTGCGCCCAAGATTTAAATTCACCTTTTGCAAAAGGTTCTGCCTTCTTTTTAGAAGGTTGGCAGGATGCTAAAAAAGCGACCAGAGAAACGGCCAGCAAGAAATTAAGTAATCTCATCTATTGGATTGTTTAAGTTTGAAATTCAGTGCCTTTATTTTTTTAAAGGTAAAAAGTACGTTTTTTCTTCAAATTGCACAATCTCCCGGATAAACAAGAACCATCACCCCTCGAAAAACAACCCCCTAAAAATCTGTCTTACTGCAGATTAGAACATCACCAACATTTTACAAGAAATGCTTATTTAGGTAATTTCTAAACTCACATCAAGCGATTCTAACAACTTTGAGAATTGTATAAAACACAAGAAGAATCGGTACTTCAACCAACGAAAGGCTGTTTTAAGAAAAGACGAATAAAATGACGATTCCCCCTAATCCTTTTTTAACGATTGTCAAAAAAGCAAAAAAACGGCTGCCGGAAATCAACCAAGTACAGCCGTTCTTTCTCTTGCAATTCTTGAAATACTATTCCTCTGTCAGCCAGACCTTCATTTTATTGGCTCCGCGGTTGTCCCAAACGTAATATGGGATTGCAGTAAACGCTTTTCCTTTGGTATCTGAAGCGGTGATGACTTCCACACCTCCTAACAAGTCAGCGGCAAACGCATTGTCGAACGCTGTTTCCGGATTCACACCAATTTTGTCAACATCTTCATTATCGACTCCCTCAACACAATAAACAATCGGGCCCCGCTCCAAAGCAACCAGCCCCCGGTCGGCGTCAACGGCCTCATTCGCCTTCACTTTACGAATCTCCATTGGTAGGCTGTATTCGATCACATCTCCTTTTTTCCACTGACGGGTTAAGGTTGCATATCCGTTTTCGGTCGCGTATTCTACTGCTTCACCATTTACTTTCAGCGCAATCGGCAATTGACTGGTACTTTCGTAAGCATACAAGTCTGACGGAACAGGTTTGTCTTGCGCCCATCCCGGGATACGAATGCAAACGGTGAATTCTTTTTCTGTTTCCGGAGACACCAGCAGCTCAACATCACCATTCCATGGGTAGTCCGTTTTCTGACTTAAGGCCACTGCAGTGCCTGCAACTTTTATATCAGTTGCGCTCTGAATGAAGAGATTCACAAAAACCTTATCCTCATTTTGTGCATAAATATAGCCTGGCACTGAAGGCATAAACCGACAGAGGTTTGTCGGGCAACAGGAACAATCGAACCAAGGCTCGCGGGTCAAACTTCCTCCCGAGTTGAAGTGATATTCCATATCGCACTCAAGTGGGTTTGGATAGAAGAATGTTTTACCATCCAAGCCAACACCGGAAATGACGCCATTGTAAAGACTGCGCTCCAGGACATCGATGTATTTTGAATCGCCATGAAGCAGGAACATACGATAGTTCCAGTACACATTTGCGATAGCCGCACAAGTTTCGTTATAGGCTGTCAGGTTAGGCAGTTCATAATTATCTCCGAATGCCTCCCCCTCATGACGGGAACCAATGCCACCTGTCAGATACATTTTCTTCGAGACAATGTTGTTCCAGATCTTATCCACCGCAGTCCGGTAACCAGCATCATCGTACAAAGCTGCCACATCGGTCATTCCCGCATACATGTATGTTGCACGAACGGCGTGTCCCACAGCCTCATCCTGCTGCAGAACCGGTATGTGATCCTGCGTATAAGGCCCTTTGATTTCCCGGCGGGTGCTATCTCCGCGCACATCCAGAAAATGTCGGGCAAGTTTCAGGTATTCTTCCTTGTGTGTGATCAGGTATAACTTGATTAATCCTGTTTCCACAATCTGGTGCCCCGGCACTTCGTTTGGAAGTTTATTGTTGAAAACATCGACCAGCAAGTCTGCATTCTTCGTAGCGATATCCAGGAAGTTCTTTTTCCCCGTTGCGTGATAATGTGCTGCTGCTGCCTCGAACATGTGCCCGCTGTTGTACAATTCGTGACTACACTCCAGGTGCTCCCAACGCGCACCCGCCGGACACCACGACCAACGCACAAAAGTAGTATCGATGGTTTTGTAAGTGGTTAGGTAACCATCCTTTTCCTGTCCGATTGCAATTAGCGAGATGACCGAATCGACATATTGATCCAACTTCGGGTCAGGGGTCGTTGTCATCGAATAGGCCGCTCCCTCTATGATTTTGTAAACATCGGTATCGTCAAAAGGCATTTCCCCTTTCACCGGGCCATCCATCTTTCCACCAGCAATCAGGAAATTATCCATGCGTCCCATTTCCTCACATTTCGCAAAGGAAGCAGGAATGGTAACTGTTCGGTTTGTTTCTATTTTCGGAGCCCAAAAATTGTCACTCAGGTGAACTTCGTTAAACGGAATTCCCTGGATCGCATAATCGGGTGTCGACTCAACATTCTCTTTCGTCCTGGGCTGACAGGCTGCCAACGCCAAAATCAGGAATGCGAGAAATTTCATTTTTTTCATTGTTTCAGGCCTTATTTTGATTTGAGTTTTGAGAAAATTCAACTGAATAAAAAATATAAGTGGGGAGCGATTTGTAATTGCTCCCCAACATATCTAAATCATAGAACTTAATAACCTGGATTCTGTTGCAAGTTTGTATTTGTTTCAATCCGACCGCGGGGAATCGGATAAATCGAACGATAGTCTCCGTTTGGTGAGTGTGCAAAGAATGATTTCGTCGTGTAAACACCAAAACGAATCATATCCTGACGGCGACGGCCTTCCTGGTTAAACTCCCAGGCCAGCTCGTCCAGGAAACGACCGTACTGGATGTCATCCCCTCCCTCATCTGTTTCGGCACTTTCAGTGCGTAAACCATAGTCATAAACACTGCCTTCCATCAATTCGGAACCCGTCACTGTTGCTTTTGCCGGAGCAGTTTTAAATGCTCGTTCGCGCACTTGTGTTACAATTGTTGCAGCTCCATCAGCATCGCCGGTACGAAGCATTGATTCGGCTTTCATCATTAACACATCGGCGTAGCGGAACAGCGGGTAGTCGTTGTTCAAAATATTGGAGGATCCCATTGCAATTTCGAATTTCTCGAAACGATAGCCATGAATTTCCTCCGAATGGCTTATATCCGGAACTTCATTAATCAGAATAAGTGGATCGCCCACGAGGTTCCCCATGGTTACCAGCAATTCCTCACCACTTGCCGCATATTGTTGGCCCATCATGAAGTTGGCAGTCAAACGGCTGTCGTCCGGATCGAATGTATCGATGAACTGCGGAATAGCACACATACCACCCCAAGGAGTTAAAGTCAGATTATACTTGGCCTGCATGGAAGGCTGACAGGTTTGCATATGAATATCGAACTGGTTCCACTCGGTTGTGTACTGATCGTCGATGGCCAAACCAAAGATAATTTCAGCCGAGTTTTGGTTTTCGGTAACGAAAACACTCTTCTGGCTAGCTTCCAAAGCATAACCCGCTCCCGAATTAATTATCTGATCACAAGCATCGATACAATCACTCCAATGTGCTGTTCCGGTGTAAACTTCCGCATTCAGGTACATTTTTGCCAATAGGGTCAAAGCAGCCCACTTATTAAAACGTCCGTAAGTTGCCTGGCTTCTGTCTTCACTTAAATAAGGCAAACTCTCTGTGATTTCCTGCACGATGAAATTATAGACCTCGGTTCGCGTATTTTGCTCAGGCAAATACCCATCCGGCACGTCAAAATCAGTTACAATCGGTACATTACCATACAAGTCGCAAAGGACATAGTAGTAACTGGCCCTCAAGGCTCGTAACTCTGCAATTGTCGCGTTGTATACGTCTTCATCCGGTATTGGAACAAAACCTGTTTCAACCTGATAGATAATCCGATTACAGGCTGCAATTCCGTAGTAAGTCCGATCCCATGTCTGGTAAACAACATCTTCGTCCACCGTCCAGGTATGCTCGTGTATCCGACGGTAAATTCCACCGTCAACCCATCCGTTCGGACGTCCGGGGATCACAATTTCATCGGCACCAACTTCATTGGCACGCCAGTAGCCATTCCAAAGCAATAGGATATTACGCCAGGAACCATAAGCATTCCCGATAATGGCAGGAATATCTTCTTCAGTCGGATTAAACTGATCTGCTAAGAAGTCACTGTAACTCTCGTCGTACAGCTTGGTACAGCTCGAAAATAGAGTTACCAATGAGATTAACAGGATGCTCAGTGCATTTTTATATTTATGAGTATTCATGTCAAACTAGTATTTAAAGGTTTAGAAAGTTAAATTAACACCAAGGGTAAAGGTTCTGGTTGTTGGGTACTTATCCCTTCCGTCGTTACCAGGAGTCAAGCCTCCGGAATAAACTTCCGGGTCAATGCCCTTATAGCCGGTAATTACAAAGGTGTTCAGGGTAGACGCATAAATACGAGCTTTCTGAATGTATTTACCTAAGTTAGTCATGGTGTAGCCCAAGGTGATATTATCGATCTTCCAGTAATCACCATTTTCAATATAGTACGAATTATATTCCAGATCCATATCGGTACTTAAAACCGCTTTTCCAAACACCGGATCGTAGGCTGATTTCAACCGGTTGTATTGTACTGTTTTGGTGTTTTCCAGATACATCCGTTCGAAGTTCAAGATTTGGAAATCGAATGCGCCACGCATAGTTATTGACAAGTCGAAATCCTTATATTTGAACGTATTGTTCCAACTACCGATATATTTCGGAATACCGTTACCCAACACTTTTTTGTTCTCAAAGGAGTGATCAAAATCGTCGTAGTTGACGGCGTTTCCTTCAGCATCTTCATAAATCCATTTTCCTTCCTCGTCGACATCAATTACCTTAAAACCATAGAAGTTACCAATCTCACCACCAATATCTACGCGGTGAGTAAATGTTTGAATTGGCTCACCTGTTGCTCCAGCAGTGAAATAATCGCTCGTTGCCTGGTACAATTCATTGGAAAGACTAACCAATTTATTATTGTTCGTAGAGAAGGTTACATTGGTATTCCATTCAAAATCGTCGCTGGTTATCGGAATTGCATTAATTAAAATCTCAATCCCTTTGTTTTCCATCACGCCAACATTGGCAGTTGTCGTTGTTACCAGGTTTGGCGGCACGGGCACGGAGTAGTCGTAAAGCAGCCCGTCAATCTTACGTTTGTACAGGTCGATACTACCCGACAAACGGTTTTTCAGCATGGCAAAGTCAACCCCGATATTGGTTTCTTTCTTTTCTTCCCATCTCAGGTAAGGGTTCGGGTTACGGGAAAAGGCTAAAGTCTGAATCCATTTACCATTGTTGTAGAATGGGTTGCTGTAATTCAGCGATGCCAACCCGAGGAAAATATCGTCAGGCTGAGTACCTGTAACACCATAACCAGCACGCAATTTCAGGTCGTTGAACAAGCTAACACTCTCCATGAAGGGCTCTTCTGTCAAACGCCAACCCACTGATACCGCGGGGAAAGTACCCCAAGGATCGTTTGTACCGTAAAGCTGGCTGGCAGCTTCATGACGAACACTGGCCATCAACAGGTAACGGTTCTTGTAGTTGTAATTCAAACGACCAAAGAAACCGATGAGGTTGGTTTTGGTTTTGCCGCTACCCATTCCCCACGACGTACTTCCTTCTTTTGCTCCACTACCAAGCCCCATATTGTTGTAGCCAAATTGATCCGACTGGAAATCGTTGTTGTAAGCGTAGAAACTTCGACCTACAAAATCCTGCCAGCTGTAACCTGCTAAAACATTGAAGTTATGCTCGCCGATACTTTTTCTGTATTCCGCGGTAATATCAATCAACTTTTCTGCATTTTCAGCCGCATTGTTCGACGCAAAGCCGTTTACCCCGCTCCGCACCGTCGAAATATGTTTTTTTGTTTCGTAGTAGCCAATTGTCTGGTTCCATTTCGAGTAAGACATTAAACTTTTCAAGGTCAATCCCTCGATTGGTTTTAATGTTACAGTTCCCGTAACACGTGTCAGGTTGTTACTTGTTTCACCGTCCGACTCTTTAATCCGGGATACCGGGTTATCGTAGTTGAAAGCTCCAGGTTGCTCCATCCAATCACCATTCTCGTCTTTTACCGGCGATGTCGGATTGTAAATCAAAGCCTGCCGGTAAGTATAACCATCAAAACCTACATTGGCATTATAGCTGTTCATCTTTTCGGTCTTAGTCAAAATTCCAAGGTTGAAATTCAACATGTCATCCAGCATGGAATGATTGATATCTGCCCGGGCTGAGAAACGCTCTGCATAAGATTCCAGAAAAATCCCTTCAGCGTTTCGATAGTTTACTGTTGCCAGATAATTGGTTTTTGAGTTTCCACCTCTGAATGTCAAGTTATGCACGTGAATGAGCGGTGTCTGTGTAATTTCATCCAACCAGTTGGTATCGCCTCCCAAGTCGTCCGAACTAGCACGAGTGCCTGCTGCAATTTGATCGCGATAATCCTGGGCAGTCAACATATCCAGCTTATTAGCAATGGTCTGTGTACTTAAGTAGCCGGTATATTCAACATTGCTTTTATAGTCGGCTCCTGCCCGTTTGGTTGTAATAATGATCACCCCGTTGGTACCGCGGGTACCATAAATCGCAGCTGCAGAACCGTCTTTCAAAACATCGATAGATTCAATATCCTCAGGCGCAACCGTGTTCAAATCGCTGGGAACACCATCGACCAAAATCAACGGACTTGTACTTGTTCCGTAAAGGGTTGTATTACCGCGCAAACGAATAGAAGTGCCGGCAGTAGGGTCACCACTGGTAGTATTTAATGAAAGCCCGGCCACTTTACCTTGAATCAACTGACCGGCATCCTGAACACTTCCTACGTTGAAGTCTTCTGATTTCACCGTACTCACAGAGCTGGTAACATCAGCTTTCTTGATTGTACCATAACCAATGGCAACAACTTCCTCCAGGCCGATGGTTTCTTCTTCCAAGGCGATGGAAATCGATTGTTGTCCGGCAACGGGAACTTCCAGCGATTTCATTCCCACAAAAGAGAACACCAGCACAGCATCGCCGGCAACATTGTTCAGCGAATAGTTTCCTTCAAAATCGGTGATTGTACCAATGGTTGTCCCTTTAATAATTACCGTCACCCCGGGAAGGACTTGTCCGCTCGCATCAGTAACTTTTCCCGAAACATCGAGCTCTTTTTGCTGCGTTTCAACCTGAACTTGGTTGGAAAGGATAATTTGACGGTCAACAATTTCGTATTTTATATTCGTTCCGCTAAACAACTCGTCCAGCACATTTTCAATGCTATTATCAGGAACGTTCAGTGAGACTTTCTTTTCGACATCGACAAAGCGACTGTTGTAAAGAAAATAGTAATCGGTTTGATCTTCTATTGTGCTTAACGCTTGCTTGATACTCTGGTTCTCAATTTTCAGAGAAAGTCGAGTTCCCTGTGAATAAGAGTTAATCGCGAAGCCTTGAGCTACAAATAACAAGAGTGCTAGTAATGTTAGTTTCATAGTTAAAAAGTACTTGTTCTTCCAGGATATAACACACCTGGGAGCAATTAGAAACTGCTTTTTTTTCATAAGTTTGTCTTGTTTTAATTTAACAAATCAGGTTTAAGCCGACAGGCTTAGCTACCAGGGGAGATGGGCCAACATTTCCCCTTTTTGCTTTTAAAGCCCTCTGCCTTATTTTGAACTTTTGGTTAAAACTATTTTTTGTTTCTCATAGACTCCGTTTTGTTGTTTCTTACTTGGTAGGATATCATATTCGAATGGAGAAGTTCTCTTCAACAGATCCAGTACTTGAGTTATCGTTTCGTGCTTAAAAGTCCCCGTAAAGATGTAATCCTCGATTTCCGGGTCTTCTATCAGGATATTCACGTTGTACCAACGTTCGAGACTGCGAACAACTTCCGTCATCCGGTCATCCCTAAAAATCAGCAATCCATCAATCCAGCCGATGTATCTGTCAACATCGACCTCCCGCAATACGACTTTCTCTTCCGTTCGCTTAAAAACAGCCTGTTCTCCCGGCTTCATAGCCACAAGTAATGCATTCCGAGTTGTATTGATTTCGATGAGATCGACCTTGCCTTCTTTTAGGACAACCTCCGTTTTATCTTCATCGGGGTAATTACAGACATTGAATTCTGTCCCTTTCACTTCAACTCCAATCTTTCCCAAACCAACAACAAACGGATGTGCTGCATCCTTGGCTACTTTGAAAAAGGCTTCCCCGTTAAGAGTCACGCGTCTTTCTTTTCCTGAAAAGCTGGAAGGATATTCAAGTTTGGTATCTGAGTTCAAAAAAACAGATGTTCCGTCGGGAAGATATACCTCGGACTTAACTCCCGGAGGAGTATGGTAGGCCAACCAAAGCTCAGTGCCTTGTTGTGGCTTGCGATCAATGAAAAAATAAACGCTGGCTATCAGTAAGGGAAGGATCAGGATCGCTGCAGCACGCTGCCAATAATAAAGCAATCTCTGAACAGGGTACTCTCTACGTACCCGCTCGTTTAATTTATGCAAAGCAAGCGATGAATCGTAATGCTTCATTTCTTCAAGTAAGTCAAGGGAATAGTAAACCTTTTCCGACTCCTGAAAAATCTGCAGATTCTCGTCCGAAGCGTTTTTCCATTTTTCAACAGCAACACGTTCCTCCTCGCTCAATACTCCGGCAAAATAATCCGGCAACAAATCAATGTGATCTTTTTTGCTTTCCATGCTTGTTCGGTTAGGCTGATAAAACATGCCTTTCTTTGACCTTATCAATCAGATGACAGCCCAAGTCTTCGAAACACATATTCGAAAACAAAAAAAATTGAATTTTTTAAATCGATTACTTGATGATATAAAGCAGCAGAGCCAGCGGTAAGTAGTCTTTCAACTCAATACGAAGTTGTTTTAATGCATTGCTTATTTGTAATTCAACTGTTCGTTTCGATATTCCTAAAGCCGCAGCGATGCTTTCGTTATCCTTTCCTTCGAAACGACTTAAAACAAAAATTTCGCGACAACGGGGAGGTAATTTCTGAATTGATTTTTCGATTAAATCTGCTAATTCCGATTCTGAAAACTCCCAACTTAGCGATTGACCATCTCTCTCTCTTTTTTCGTTGATATACCTTTCGTAGTCCTCTTTTACTTTTACATGCTTCATATAGTTAAACGCCTTGTTTTTCACCGACGCAAAAAAATATGATTTGAGAGACGTTGAGATTTCCATCTCTCTTTTACTGATCCAGATTTTGAAAAAGAACTCTTGAACCAGGTCTTCGGCAACAGCCCTGTTGTCTACAATTTGAAAAACAAAAGCACATAGACCAGAGTAGTAATAATTGAATACAAAATCAAAAACAGTTTTGTTCTTTCTGTTGAGCTCCGCTATGAGATATTTATCTTCCAATTCCGGTGTCAATTTTAGTTTGATTAGCGTCACGCAAGTTAAAAGAAAAAAATAAGTACCAAATTAGTTTTTTTGTTAACCTTCAGTTATCCTGGTACTATTTTGGAGATCAATTAAACGAAGAAAAAAAGGGGAGCAAATTGAATTTGCGCCCCTTTCTTTTCCAAATATTTCGATAATTAGTATCCCGGATTCTGCGGGAGTAAGTTCTCGTTGATATCGATATCGGCTTGCGGAACCGGCCACAGCCAGCCTTTTGAAGCGTTAAATGTTCTTACATCAATTCGAATTTGCGAGAACACCCATTTTGTCGGATCTGTTGGATCAGACAACTTCGATTTGTCATATCCGTACACGTCGTGAACTAACGACTCGTCTTTCCAACGCAGCATATCGCCATATCGTGTTCCTTCCATACAGAATTCGACTCTTCTTTCATGACGTACGATTTCTCGAAGTTCGTCCTGGCTTAGTCCGGTGCCTTCAACAGATTCAACAGAAGGCATACCAACTCTCGCACGCACGTCATCAATCAAATCGTAAATCTCCTGATCGGTACTTCCTGATTCTATCAACGCTTCGGCACGCATCAGGCAGACATCTGCATAACGCATGAGAATCGTGTTCAGCGTACTAATGTTTACATCAGTGACTCCATATTCGGCATATTTACGCGGTTTAGCACCACAAGGATATTCCGCATAGCTGGCCGGAATAAACGTTGCATCACCATACATTGTGCCAGGCAATACCACTGTGGCATCCAAGCGCGGGTCCCTATTGGTGTAAGGATCCTGATCGTCATAACCAGACGCAGCGTCTGTGATTGGCAATCCATTGGTCATGTAATAAGAGTTAATCATATCAGCCGTAATGTTCGATGTTTGCCAGGTACCCAGAACAAACGGCTCAGCAGGCCATGGTTGAGTCTGTGATGTGGTATATTGAATGTCGAAAATAACTTCTTCATTATTTTCGTTGGCTTCTTCGAACAGCCCAACATAGTCCGGATAAAAATCATAAACACCAAGGTCAATAACTTGCTTGGCAGCACTTGCTGCTTCGCTCCAGTCTTCATTGAAGAGTAAGATTTTAGCTTTATAGGCCAATGCGGCTCCTTTCGTAGCACGCCCAACTTCTGAAACGGTGGTCGGAAGAGCGGCGATGGCATCATCAAAATCGGCAATGATCTGATTGTAGACATCACTTTTAGGATCACGCGACACATAGGCGTCTTCCAGTGTTTGTACCGTAGTAATCAAAGGAACATCTCCGAAATAAGTAATCAAATCAGAATAAGCGTAAGCTCTCAAAAATTTCGCCTCACCCATCATCTGCGACCTGACCTCATCACTCACCGGAGCTGTCTCTAAATTCTGCATAAATTCATTTGCTCTGGAAATAATCGAATAGTCCAATGTCCATTTGGCATAGGGTGCCCAACTTGTTGAGGTTGTACTCCAAGAACCAACTTCATTTGAACCTTGCCACGCGGCCTGGCAATACCCATTGTCGGCCATAAATTCGAATTGGTAAAAATGGGCCGGAGTTGCATTGGGTTGAATTGCATTGTATACCCCGACCAATGCCATCATTGTCTGTGTTTCATCCTGAAAGAACGTTGAAGGAGATAAGGCGTCCTTCGGAGTCTTATCCAGAAGATCTTCGGAACAACCGAATAAAACGGCTGAAACAATAAATATGGTGATGATTCTATTTAGAATTTTCATAATCCTGATCTTTTAAAAGTTAACATTTAAACCCACAGTCATTACCTGAACTTGAGGGAAAGCCTCTGCCCTGGTTTGACTAGTATTTTGTTCCGGATCAAAACCTTTAAAATTGGTAATGGTAAACGCATTCTGAATATTTCCATAAACGCGTACAGAGCTCAAACCAACTTTAGAAACCAATCTCGAATTAAAAGTATAACCCAACTCAATGTTCTTCAGGCGAAGATAAGAGGCATCCTCCATGTAGAAAGATGAATGGATATTGGTGCGGGTTTCATCCAAAATCAGACGAGGTAAGGTGTTTGATGGGTTTTCAGGAGTCCAGCGATTTTTCCACCACGAGCCCATGTTAGCAACACCACTGAACGGCGATGCAATTTCATAGTAAAGATATCCTTCAATGCCGGCAACTCCCTGGAAGAACGCGCTAAAGTCAAATCGTTTCCATTCCAGACTCAAGTTCAACGAATAAGTCAGATCCGGATATTGCTTTCCAATTACGGTTCTGTCGTTATTCGCATCTACAACACCATCGCCATTGAGATCCTTGAATTTAATATCTCCGGGTTGTGCCGTGTAGTTGGTCACCGAGGTCACTCCTTCTTTTAAGGTATAAGTACTTCCGTCGTAGTTAAAATCGTCAACCTGGTATATTCCATCCATCTTGTAGCCATAGAACGAGTTAATGGCATAACCGACAATTTTGGCTTTTGGCGATTTAATGTCTTCCGGCGACATTTTGGTAATTTTATTGACAATGTGCGACGCGTTAAATGTGGCGCGGAACTTCATATCGTTCGAGAATGTTTTCCGGTAAGTAAAGGAAGCTTCAACCCCTTTGTTCTGAACTTCACCATTATTCACGTAAGGCTGATTCTTTTGCATTGTTAAAGGAATTCCCTGTGGCCACAACAAATCTTTGGTCTTCTTGTCGAAGTAATCGGCGGTCATTTCAAAACCATTAGCCAAGGTCAAATCAACACCGAAGTTCAATTGTTGCGATGTTTCCCATGTGAGCTCTTTATTCGTCAGGTCTTTTACAGCTACTCCCGAGTACAAGTCACCACCGAAGGAGTAGTTAATACCTGAGGCGAGAATATCGCTCGCGGTATACATGCGACCAGTGCCGATATTTTCGTTCCCTAGTTGTCCCCATGAAGCCCTAAGTTTTAGTGAATTTAACCAGCGAAGACTCGACATAAAATTTTCCTTCGAAATAATCCAGCCTGCTGACAATGAGGGGAATGTTCCCCATTGATTTCCTTTCGCAAATCGCGATGATGCATCTCGGCGAACGTTCGCTTCAAACAGATACTTCTCGTCATAAACATAGTTGATACGCCCAAAATAAGAGCGCAAACCTAAGTCATAATTTCCGCCATCATTTTCCATAGTTGCAGCGTCTCCAAGGTTTAAGACGCGTTGTGTGTTATTAACGAAATTACGACGATAGCCACTCTGCCAGTCATAGGTAAACTCTTCTCCTGGTAACCAGCCAATAAATTGAGGCTGTGCTTTCCGAAAGTATTATTGTATTTCAACAAAGTCGTCAACATGGTCTGCACATCTGTTGCATCAGTAACTTTCAAATCGGATGCTTCCGTTTTATAACTTCCGTCCTTGTTGGCTAAAACGACATTTGCATTGAAAGCATTTGTATTCGACGTTACAACATTATAGCCATAAGTTACTTGCGCGCTTAACCCTTTAGCGATCGTATATTCAGCTTCTAACTGACCATTAAAATTATACCGCTGTTTTTTGATGTACTTCCCGCTTTGATCTCGGCATAGGGATTTAACTCTCCATTTACACTCATATATTCTCCGTCTGCATTCTGCAACGGATATATCGGAGCCAGCGTAGCATACCAGGTTGCATTCCACACGCTGGTTGGTTCACCTTTAACGCCAAGGTTACCAGCCAACTTAGTCGACAACCTTAATTTCTTATTATTTAAGAAATAAGCATCCACATTTGAACGAAAATCCGTCTTCTTGTAATTGGTCGCAACCATGATACCATCCTGATCTAATTGGCCAAGCATAAAGGCATATTTCACGTTTTCGCTACCACCGGTCATGCTCAAACGATGATTCTGCGTATTTGCCTGACCATAATAAACATCAAAGTAATCTATATCCGGGTACATGGGATCATTGTGTGCCTCAAACTTAGCAAGGTCATCAAGCGAATAGGTTTGAACACGTCCTGCATTCTCCGAAGCTTCTCTGTGAAGAGTTACGTATTCAACAGAATTCAAGGTATGTGGCAAACGTGTTGCCTTCTGAACACCGTAATAGCCGGTATAGCTAACCTGCATCTTACCGGAATCTCCCCGTTTGGTGGTAATCAAAATAACACCATTGGCTGCCCTGTTCCCGTAAATAGAAGATGATGCAGCATCTTTCAACACAGAGATTGATTTAATATCATTCGGGTTTACATCAGACATCGAACCGGGGAAACCATCAATAATGATCAACGGGGAATTGTTACCCCACGTTCCAACCCCGCGGATATCGATAACAGCACTATCGTCACCCGGCTTTCCTGAATTTTGTAAAGCGTATACACCGGAAACTGTTCCTTGCAAAGCCAAACTGGCATTCGTTAATGGTCGGCTTTCCAAGTCATCCATCTGCACGTTACCAACCGCTCCGGTCAGATTGGCTTTTTTCTGAGTTCCGTAACCAACAGCCACAACTTCCTCCAGGCCAATGGTTTCTTCTTCCAAAGTCACAGAAATTGTACTTTTGCCTGCTATCGGAACTTCAATCACTTTCATCCCCACAAAGGAGAAAATAAGTACGGCACTGCCGTCGACGCCTTTCAGCGTATAATTACCATCGAAGTCGGTAATTGTTCCATTCTGGGTTCCTTTAATCATAACAGTTACCCCCGGAAGTGCCTGTCCGTCCGAGTCTGTAACCTTTCCGGAAACAGAGATTGCTTGTTGGGTGCTTGTAAAACTGGTCTCTTCCCCAGTCTTTTTCAGAACAATGTACCGGTCAATCATTTTATACTCAAGCCCGGTTCCAACCAATAGGTTACTCATCAACTCGTCGATATTACCATTCTCAACATCGATTGATTTTGCCTGTAGGTTTAGCACATCTGCATTATTATAGTAGAAATAATAGTCAGACTGATCTTCGATCTGCTTTAGTGCATCAACTAAAAGTCCATTGGTGATTTTTAGGTTTAGTTTCGAATTCTGAGAGTAACTACTAGCACTGACAGATAGCGTTAGAAGAAATACAAAAAAGGTCGTTAGCTTCATAATACGCATAATCTTTTTAGGCAACCAAGGGTCGCCGTAAAACATACGGTGATTTTTCATAAATTTGGAATGATTTAAAAATGAAACACTTTTGTTTTATTGACAGGCGGTAAGATGTTCGCAGCATTTTATCGCCTTTGTTTTGTTACATAGGCTCTATTTTTTAGCGATTTTAATAATGTCCTTTTGACTTGGTTTGGATAGATACTCCGTTCGAATCGGAGCTAAAAATTCAAAGACCTGGATAATCTGTTGAACCGGTTTGTTCCTCAAAACAGTTCCGGTGATTTTATATTCAACCAAAGCAGGGTCTTCAATGATTACGTCAACATTATACCAACGTTCAAGTTTCTTTGCAATATCCCCTAGCGGCTCGTCTCTGAATTCCAAAGTGCCGTCTTTCCAATCGGTGTAGTATTTCGTGTCAACCTTTTTGATTGCTAATTTGTCCGCAGTTGAGTCCAACTCGGCCATTTCTCCTGGTTTTATCGTTGTAATTTCTTCCCCCCCGGGCCAATTCAAGCGAACACTCCCTTCTTCCAACACAACTGCCACCTTTCCATCATCGTCATACGAGCTTACGTTAAATGAGGTTCCAAGTACTTCTACCTCCAGCCGTTGAGTCTTCACTTTGAACGGAACATCTTTATTTTTAGCAACTTTAAAAAAGCCTTCGCCTTCTAAAATTACTTCTCGCTCACGTTGATTAAACTGACTGGGATATTTGAGCTTACTTCCTGAATCCAGCCAAACTTCCGTTCCGTCAAACAGGAATAGATGCCCCATTTGTCCGTACATCACTTCTACTTCGGCGTATTGTTGTGCAGGCATTGGCTTAATTTGATTTTTGAGAAGATAGCCAACCAAAAGACTTACCAGCACAATGGCTGCATATTTGAACGTTGAAAAAGTAATTCGACGAATTTTGGTGGTTTGGATCCGGCCCTGGATGGATTGCCAGCTTTTGTTCTGGTTGGGAGCTGAAATTTCAGAAAGGGCGTCGAGTCCGCCTTTGATCTTTAGCGAAGAATCCCAGTCTTCCGGGTATTCTCCCCGGTACTTTTCGAACAAGGCTTGCTCTTGTGCCGTCAACTCCCGTTGGTGTTTAGCGGCAAAAAGTTCCCAATATGTCGGTTTGTTTTCTTCCATTAGTCCGTGGTTCTATTGCTATGACGAAAACAATGGAAAAACAGGGTGACAGCAAATTGATTTTTTTTCGACTTTTTATTCGGCTTTGAAATAAACCGACAAAAACAAGGTGAAACGGCGATCGCCAATCTCCTCTTTCAGAAACTGATAAGCTCGTCCCATTTGCGTTTTAACGGTATTTACTGAGATGCTTAATTTTTCCGCAACTTCACGGTAAGTCATCGAATCGAGAGCTGCCATTTCGAGAATCTGACGCCTTTGTTCGGGCAACTTTCCAATGGCGCGGTACAAAATGGCGTAAAACTCTTGCCGGTCAATTTCTTCTTCCGTCGGGATCTCCGGAATCTTTTCGTCGACCGCCACCAACTTGTTTTTATTTGCCCGCACATAGTCGATTACCTGGTTGCGAACCATGAAGTACAGGTAGGCCTTTACTGACTGGTGAATCTGAATTGTTTTGCGCTGCTCCCACAGTCGCATGAAACAGTTCGAAACCAGTTCTTCCGAAACCGGCAACTGGTGCAGTGATTTATCCGCAAAATGACAAAGCGCAAAAAAATACCGATCATGCAAAGTTCGGAGAGCACCGACATTTCCGGCGCGGATGCTTTCCCAAATTTGCTGATCGGTTTGTTGCATAGTTATCGCTTGGCTCGCTCAAAAGTAGAAAATACTTTTTTAATAAAAATGAGCATCTCCAGTTGTTGCTAACTAAAATACTATTCTACCAGCACTTCATCAACAAACATCCACGAATTGGTGCCTTTGAACAGATAACCTTCCGGGATTGCGCCGAAAGTTTCGACCTCCAGTTTTAAATAGCGCGCTGATGTGCCCAGCCCGTCAATCTCAACTGCGTACAAATAAGGTTCGCCACGCTTGGAGATTTCCTTCACCCGGAAATCCTTGAGCAAACGATAGCTTTTGCCGTCTTCCGAAGCAAAAACTTTGACACCGCGCGGCAGGAAGATTCCGCTGTTGGCATCGCTCAAGCAACTTAAATCAACCGAGCTCACTTTTTGCACCGCATTTAAATCGATGACAAAGGTGACCATCGAATCGAGGTAGCCCATCCAGTTCGGATTTTTAAACGAGGTGGTTCCCAGTTTTCCGTCGGTTAACGATGCCAGGCCCTGGGCTGCATACTGCTCGTGCGGTTGGCTTTCGCCCACTACCGGTTTATTCAGGGCTTTGTTGATCGGTACAAAAATCTGCCCTTCAGCCAAGGTCTCTTTATTCTTCTTAACCAGCGCTTTCACCACCGTCGGCTTAGTCACGGTAAAAGGCGCGCTGTATTTATTTTCGCGCTTGCTGCCGGCGAAACTGTAGTACAAACTCGTTTCCTCGATGTTAGTCCGGATCGATACCAAAGCGCTGTTGTCATCCTGAATAGCGTAACTCAAACCAGGTTCCTGGCTCACATTTACCTCGTCGAACCAGGCGGTTCCTGCGCTTACCAGATCAAGGTTCAGAATCGCGTTTGTACTGGTGGTATCCGATTTGAACAGGAAGGAATACTGCGCCCATTCCCGCGTTAGTTCGAAACTTTGCTCCTGCTTGCAAGCCGGAATGCTCAAGCGGAAAGTCGCTGTCTCCCCTGCTTTCTGCTTGGCCCACACCGAAACCTGGTAAGTGTTTCCTTTTTGTAAAATGATAGGCAGAAAGCGCACCATTTTCCCGGTGCTGTCCTGCGGCGTTATTAACCGCAGGCTGAATAGCCCTTCTTTCTGCGTGCGGGCATCAACAAAGACCGTTGCTGCCGGATCAGTTTTTCCGTAGAAAGACTCTCCAAGGCTTTGCCCTGTTGCCAAGCCCGGTGCAACCGCCTGCTCAAAACCCGGGTTATAAATCAGGTTACCGGCACGCTTCACTTCTGAAGCTTTATCCTCAGCATCCAAGCGATAAACACGCGTACTCATGGCATCGATGAAGTCAGTCAGCACACCGCCTTTTACTAGCACCGAACGATTCTCAAACCATAAATCGGCTTTGGAATAACCGGTCGTATTCAATTTGAAGTTGACCTGCAAAGGCTCGTTCGAGTGATTGACCGCCACTATCAGCTTTTCATTTTTGTAGCTGAAACACTTCGCTTCAACTTTGGGGTAATTAGTTTCCACCGTCACCGGAATTGAATCCGACAGCAGGAACGGCGTCATCTCCGAAACCTCTACTGCCATATCGCGGCAAACGTTCCACATCGACACCGACTGTGGTGTTGTTTTCTCCACCGTGCGCATGAAATATTGAATTCCGCGTGCACCGTGCAGCAATCCCAGATAAGTCATCACCCGAAGCTCCTTGGCCGAGGGCTCGCGCGGCCACATTTCGGAGCCGCCAAAAGCCTGCGGCACCAGCCAAAGCGATTTTTCGAAGCGGAATTGGCGGCCGATTTCATCCACATAGTCCGACACACCGGTTACCGAACGCGGAACCGGGTAAGGATCGGTCATGGCAATATCCATGGAATGGCGGAACTGACCCACTTTCGACGGCATCATAAACACAATCGACACCGGGTGATACGGATCCAGCTCGCGGATAAACTGGTAGGCTTTCTCCATCAGTTCGGAAGGGCGCCCCTGCCCATCGGGCTCGTCGTTGATGTACCACGACAACAATGCCGGGTGATCGCGAAAGGCCAGCACTTCGCTTTTCAATAGTTCAAATTTCTCGTCTTCCGTTCTGTCCAGGCCTTTCGAGCCGTTGTGCCCCGAGCCAACTAGCGAGTTCACGCCGTACTGCACCTTCATGCCCAACTGCGCGCACCGATCCATGTAGGCTTTGCGCTCGGCATAGGTATCGGGCAGGTTTCCCTGGTACGGGCCAATCATATTGAAGCCATTCACCACTTCCTGTTCGGGCAGATCGGCTACCTTGCCCGAATAGAAACCATAGGGTAGAAACGGAAGTCCGTCGGCAATCAATCCACCTGTTTCGCGGTCAATCTTCACCTCGTTCGCCTTTGGTTCCAGGCGGGTAATCAAAACCGTATCCGTTTGAAGCGGTTGTCCGTTTGCTGTCAATTCAACTTTTAAAACACTTTCACCCAACTGGAATCCCGACATCGGAACTTTCAGCCTTGCGCGGGCATTTCGGATCAACTGCTTTTCAATAAAAACCTGCTCGCCGGAGCTCATGCGCACATGCAAACCGCCGGATCGTAAATCGGGAAGATCGAAAACAACGGTTGCCGAATCTTCGGTGGTGTAATAATTGTATTTGCTGAAAACGGAAATGGAGGCATCAACCTCCTGGCTTCGAGCCTGCTGAAAAAAGCACACAGCCAAAGCCCACAAAAGGAATAGTCTTTTGCTCATGAATTAATCGAATTTAATAATGGTATAGGTTGCCGTGAAGATAGGAATATCCAACGGCTATCCGGTAGCAAGAGTCAAAAATTCCGACAGAAAGATCCGAAATAACACCGGGCTTAGATTTTCTGAACCGCCACTGCTATGAACCACTTCTGAAGTACCCCCTCGCATCATTTCTAAACCATAGAATTAAGAAATTCGCCGACAGCCGAACCTCAACTTACTTCATCGATGTTTTGTAAAATATAATTGATAAATTAGGTGGCTAAACCGCGAAAGTTAGTAGCGGGAGATATGTACCTGGTACATATACACAGACGTTATGCCCAATTTAACAGAGAAAAAATGTCGCATATTTAGCAAACTTGATTAGTGGAAATAGTAGTATCACAAGAAGACAACTAACGATAAACGGAATTACTTAACCTAAAAAAATGAATTATTTAAGCGCATTAATTGTATGCAAAGTAAGCGGGACACCGATTAAGATAAGTGAGTTACGCCACATACAGAAAAATGGGAAAGAACTTGAGCCTTTTTTGCGAGCAATTGTGGAGCTGAATAAAGGTGGAGTAAAATACGATAGAAAAAAACTGTCAGATTACTATTTGAATGGCGGTAATGTAGAGAATATCTCTCATGGACTTGTAATTGCTAGAAAGGTTGGGCAGTTTTTATCATTATCGGAGGCAATTGACACAGATAAGAAAGGATTAGATTTTATAGAATATTTTGAAAATAAATTAAAAACAGGGCATAACAAATTGTAATATGGCAGGCGGGGGGTTTAGCGGTCTGACTTGTCAGACCTTGCGCCCACCTTCCTGCGGGTCTGACAAGATTTCTCCTCGAAATCCCGCCCGACCACATACAAGTGACCGTTGTGTGTGATTTTAAGAAAAAATGAACGTACAAGAAGAAACATACAGACTACTTGCTGAAAAGTTAGTAACCGCAATCGACAGTAAGAGATATGTTGATTGGGCAGTTAGTTTGCTTGTAGCTGGATTAGAATCTGAAAGTTTAATAATTCTCGCTGGATTAGACAATTATCCAACAGAGGAAAGAGAAAAATACTTCTGGCAATCTGTAAATGAATTGAATCTTGATTTTAAGAAATCAGATTTTGAATTGATTGAGGATTACTCAATTTATACTGCACAGAAAGTTTTGAGCGGAGAGTTGAATGAATTAAAAGCATTGAAAATACTGAATGAAGTTTGGATTGCATCAGATTATAACCCCAAATACAGACAGTTTGGTGACTTATTAGAAGATGTTGATTATTTAGAATATGAAGGAACTACTATTTTTAATTCAGGCTTAAATAAAAATAACATTGAAAAGTTTGTAAAAACTGAATTTGAACTATTCCTTAAAGCAGAAGAACTAAAACTTGATAATGAAATAAGAGAAAAATCAATTTGTGACAAATGTGATTTAATAGTTAAACCCAAACTGAAAACAAAGCATAAATTTATAAGCTCTAAATCTTATCAAATTTGGGTTTGTGGGAACTGTGGTTCCGAAAAGATTGAACACTTTAGCTCTCAGAATGGAAAAAGAAGAATTATTGAAAGAAAACTTTGGTTTAAAAAACTAACCAGAAGATAAAGACAAATGGACATTTTGATAAAAATTTTTAAAATAATTATTCTGCTTTTAGTTGTCTATTTTTGGAATCGTTTCATTGTGAAAAATATGATAAAATGGTTAGTTGGGTTTCATAAAACGAACAACGTTAAAAACTTGAATAAACAACCAGTTAAATTCGTAGTCGAAAATGAAAAGAACATTTACAATTTTGCAGCAGGATTTTATTGGATTGGAGCTATATTAATTTCATTAGGAATTTTAATAACCGAATAAAAATACGTTGCCTAACAAAGTGCCATATTGCATAGCGGGTTTTGGTGGTACGCCAACTGCAGATTCTCGTATCGCAGTTCCGTGTCCTTCGGACGGGAACGCTCTCCCCTGCCTGGCGGCAGACAGGGAAATCCGCCCCGACAACATGTACCATTCGTTAGACAAACATTAAAAACAACACTATGAAAACCTGGAATTTTAACTCAAAGAGTAACCCAAAGTTGATTGGTCAGAAACTGAAAGCTGCATTTGGATCTGGCAGCGGTTTTGTGTTTAAAATGGATCCCGGAACAAATGATTCGGTTACATTTAAAGTGCATAAAAGTATGGCTGCATACGGATATGGTGTCCTGAACGACATTCGTGTAAACGGGAAACTATCCAAAACGGGGCATAAAAATGAGACCAAGCTCGAGATCTCCTTTGCCAACCACTTTTTAACCCCGGTGCACCTGGCTATTGTCTTCGTATTGGGTCTGTCGGCAATTATCGTAGGCATAATCCACAATTCGAACATGTACCTGTACGGCGGACTGATATTTGTGGTCGGAATTGCCTCATGGTTTAACGTGCGCAGAAAATCGGCGAAGGACATTGAAAAATATAAGACACTAATTTCCGGAATAATAGAGGAATAGAAGAGAACAAAGCGAATGCACTGTCCATAGAACCAAAGCCGACTAACTAAAAGCAACCAACCTATGAGAAAAATAACAGTGATCGTGATATTGACAGTCATAGCTATGACCAATTTCGCACAAGATTTAAGAACGCTTATTCCTGTAGTTGGTAAAGAAATAAATTATTCGGCTACGGAACAGGAGGATTGGGAGGCAGCAATAGACGTTTTGAATCAAGACAATTATGAAGCCTACCAAAATAGTTCTGCTAAACTTAGGGATCTAGTCGACAAAATAGAAATGGGGGACGGACCCCTGACTCAGGGAGTCGGATGCAGTTGGTACTGCGGGGGCGGTCCTTATAAAATTTTAGCATCTTCGGAGTTAGATACAATAAAATATAAGGTAGACAATATCCATGATTTCAGTCTGTTCACAGGTTGGGTCGAAGGTAAAAGTGATTACGGCATCGGCGAGTTTATTGAATTTTATTTCGAACCCAATTCGCCGAGGGTCAACAAGCTGATTTTCTACAATGGATATTTCAAAAATCACGTTCTGTGGGAAAGTAACTCCAGAATTAAGAAAGCTAAGCTTTATATAAACAACACCCCATACGCTTACCTCAACTTCCGGGATGTAAGTGCGTCACAAACTTTCTCGATAGAACCAATAAGTTCAACGGACGAAAACCAAGATTTAATTTTGAAAATTGAAATCCTGGAGGTTTATAAAGGAACTAAATATTCTGACGTAGTCGTTTCTGAGATAAATTTTGATGGGCTGGATGTGCATTGTTTAGCAAAAGGCACGAAAGTTCAACTGGCCGATGGTTCACTAAAAAATATTGAGGATCTGAGAACAGGCGAATTAGTTGCCTACTTCGATCAGGAATCAAATCAAGTTAAATCAGCCAAGATTGAGCAACTTGAAAAAGTAATTCATCACGGATTGGTAAAATACAAGTTTGAGAGTGGACTGGAAATTACCGCAACACAAGACCATCCGTTTCTTGTTCTCCAAAAAGGTTGGGCCTCCCTGACGCCAGATAAATCGGCCCAATACGTAGGATTTGATAATATTAAAAAAGTAAAAGTTGGTGATTTGTTTTTAACTGCCAACGAAACAGAAAAATTGATTTTGGTTGACTTTTCAAAAGGAGAACAAGAAACCTACACGATTTCAAAACTAAGTTCGGGGGATAATTTTATTGCAAACGGATTGATCGTTGGAGTAGAAGAATTGAAAAAGGATGAACGTTAGGAAATCGTAAGGAAGCGAATCTTATGATCACTTCGCTCTACATCCGCGAAAAATAATCCTATTTTTACGTCTCAATCGATTTGACTAGTAGGGATCGACGAATTTCTCACCCCAAAAAACCAGAAACTATGCTTCTTCGGAAAACTCGCATCAGCATCATTTGGGCCTGCCTGGCATTTTTTATTGCTGCCAGTTCGGTCAACGGCCAAACCAGTAAAGTTAAAATCGCCTTTGTTGGCAACAGTATCACCGAAGGTGTTTACGATTATGGCAAAAAAGATCCGCAGGTTTCCTATGTCACCCAATTTGGCAACCTTATGAAAGACGTTTACGGCGATACGCTGGAGATTTTAAACGCCGGTGTGTCGGGCCGAATGATGACCAAACATGGTACCCGCCCAATCTGGATTGAACCGAAATTCGCAGAGGCGTTGGACTTCGCGCCGGATATTTGCGTGATTGCTTTGGGAACAAACGATTCGAAACCCGATCTCTACGACCTGGTTCAAAAAGAGTTTTACAGCGACTACCAGGATATGATTGACACCTTCCGGTACATCAATCCAAACGTTAGGTTTGTGGTTTGTCTCCCGCCTCCAATTTTTGAGGGACACCCCTACTCGCCGGAAAGTCCGCATAACGACACCCTGCTCGTCAAATACACCATTCCGCTAATCGATTCCATCGCCAAGAACAACCACCTTGCCGTTGTTGATTACCACACCGCACTGACCGATAGCATCTGCTATTTTACGGATCACTTACACCCAAATGTCGAGGGACACAAAAAACTGGGCAAGATCCTGTTTGATGAATTTATCGGGCAAAACATCATTGGCAAAACCATTCAGTTAATGGATTCCGTTGAAGCCGTAGAAACGAAAAGCACAAAGTTGCTTGAGAATTAGGCTGCTTCCATAAATCCGATTCCTCAGCAGGAGCTTTGGGCTAAATTCAACGTTGTAAATCACGGTATTATTTAGTCAGAGAAATAATCCGGGAAATTATAATTGCTGGAAATCGTCTCTCACTCTCCCACACTCCGCGCTTGCCGCTCTCTTTCACGCTTCAGGAGGACAAATTCACATCCGGTTTTATTCAAAACTCCACCTATCGGCACAAATCCTCCACCCGTTTCTTAATTTTAACGGCCATCTTTGTGAAGAAGCAGGTCCGGTAGTGGTGTAAAAACGCGATGCCCGGTTTCTGCCTGACAATTAAAATCAAACCTCAAACTAATGAAATCTGCAAAACTAAGCGTTCTTGAAAAGATCGGATACGGGTCGGGCGATGCTGCCGTAAACGTCGTCATCTCGTCCATGTTCCTGATCATTACCTATTTTTACACCGACATTTTCGGCATTAAACCCAAAGATATTGCCCTGCTCTTTCTGCTGGTGCGTTTCATCGACGCCATAACCGACCCGCTCATGGGGCTGATCACCGACAAGGTAAAAACCAAGTGGGGTCGCTACCGCCACTATTTCCTGTTTCTCTCGGTCCCGTTCGGCATCTCGGTCTTCCTAACCTTTACGACACCGGGCTTCGACTACACCGGAAAACTGATTTGGGCTTACGTCACCTACATCTTCGTCACCATCATGTTTACCTCGGTCACCATCCCCTACATTTCGCTGATTGGAGTATTGACCAGCGATCCGAAAGAACGTTTGTCGGCCAACGGCTACCGGCTTTTCTTCGCTAAAATTGCGGCCTTCATGGTTTCAATTGTGGTGCCGATTATGGCCGAAGCGTTGGGCAAAAACGATATGGGCCGCGGATACCAGCTGGCGATGGGCACCATGGCGCTTTTTGGCACGCTGCTTTTCCTGTTTTGTTTCTTTACAACCCGCGAACGAGTGGAACACGTCGTGGACAAAACACCCCTGTTTCGTCAGTTCAAAATCCTGATCAAAAACGGACAATGGACCCTACTGTTCGGCGTTTGCTTCTTCGGAACGGTGGGCTATGTGATCCGAAATTCTGTAGCAATCTACTACGCCAAATATTTCCTGGGAGGCGACGCCAGCGTGCAGTCTTCGTTTTTAGCAACCGGTGTTGTTGCTGCGATCCTGGCCATGCCGGTGTCGACCCTCATTACCAAGCGTTATTGCAAAGTGAAACTCTTTAAATGGACCCAAATCGCAGTGGGCGTCATCAGTTTAATCATGCTCTTGGTGGTTAAACAAGGCGACATGTTGCTGGCTTACCCCTTATACTTCATCCTGTCGTTTGTGGTCGATTTGCATGCACCGGTATTTTGGTCGGCCATTGCGGAAGCTGTGGATTATGGACAGGCTGAATCGGGACAACGCGTTTCGGGCCTTGCATTCGGAGGTATCTCCTTTGCCCAGAAAGCCGGGATGGGAATCGCCGGAGCTATGGTTGGTGTCCTGCTCGACTATTTTGGCTACATTCCGGATGGCGAACAAAGTCAATTTGCCCTGATGGGGCTTGCCCTGATGCTGACCGTGATCCCCGGCGTCTTCCACATGATTATGGGTGGAATGATGTTCCGCTACAAAATCACAGATGACTATTACGAAGTGATTAAAAAGAAAATCAATATCTAAAACAGACAACAGATCTTTAGACTCTAGATTTACAGACAGTTGCAATACGATATTTGAAAATCGCGAATTAGAATTCTCAGATAGAAAAAAGAACGAAGTCAGAAAAAAAATGGATATGAAACCAACAAATGCACCGCTGGTTGAGCAACGCGCCGACCCGTTTGCTTACAAACATACCGATGGCTACTACTATTTCACCGGTTCGGTTCCAACTTACGACCGAATTGAGCTGCGCCGCTCGAAAACGCTGGCCGGTTTGCAGGACGCCGAAACCTTCGATGTTTGGTTTAAGCACGAAACGGGGCCGATGAGCCGCCACGTGTGGGCGCCCGAAATTCATTACCTCGACGGCAAATGGTACGTTTACTTTGCGGCCAGCGAAGAAGAGGACATTTGGAAACTGCGCCCTTATGTGCTGGAATGTACCGGGCAGGATCCGCTGAATGACGAATGGATCGAGTTGGGACAAATGCAGGCAGCCGATGGCGATGAGAAAAGCTTCATCGACTTTTCGCTGGATGCCACCATTTTTGAAAACCAGGGAAAAAGATACTATTGCTGGGCTGAGAAAACCGGCGGACAATTTGCAGCGTCAAACCTGTATCTGGCCGAAATGGAATCGCCTATCAAACTGAAAACTGTTCAGTTTATGCTGACGACTCCCGACTACGATTGGGAACGCATTGGCTTTTGGGTGAATGAAGGGCCAGCCGTGATCAAGAATGCCGGCAAAATTTACATCAGCTTTTCGGCCAGTGCCACCGGTGCCTGCTACTGCATGGGACTAATGGAAGCCGATGAGGATGCGGATCTGCTGGATCGCAATTCGTGGAAGAAATCACGCTACCCGGTACTGGAAACCAACTATGAAAAAGGCATCTACGGCCCGGGACACAACTGCTTCACCGTAGCCGAGGATGACGTGACTCCACTGTGTATTTACCACGCCCGCGACTACGAAAACGCGGTTGGCGACCCGACAGTTGTTCCGAAAAGCGACACCCGCCCGCTGGAAGAAATCATTGCGGATCCCTTATACGATCCGAACCGACATGCACGCGTAATGGAAGTAAAATTCGACGCCGACGGGAAACCGCTCTTCGAATTTTATTGAGAAAGAGAAATATTCGTTCCAAATTAACTTTTCAATACCCAAACAGGCAGGGCGATCAGATCGCTTTGCCTGTTTTATTTTGGACTAAGGCCAATAAACTAAGACTTAATCAAGCGGACTTATTCAGCCCAACGAGGATTCAATTTGTAACATTCCGTCTCGGTCGGCATCTAACTCTCAAAAGTTAATTCAAGCAAAAAAATGTGCACAACCAAAAGAAGTAAATGGAATGTCATGATTAGCATCGGCATGTTGATCGTGGTGCTGCCCAACTTATATCAAAAGTTCTCCGGACACCAATTGAGCGACTTCTGGTCGCTATCAATCATGTTCACCGGCATCACCCTGGAAATTACAGGACTCATCAAAATGATGCAAGTCAGAAAAAGAATATCGGGACACTAGCGGATGCCCTTTTATTCGTTGGATCGTTAGCCTTTAAAATCTTTCACAATTTCGGCAGAGGGAACAACAGGCACCCTTTCAAATCTGAAAAAGGGTCTTTCTATTTTCGGTTTACTCCAAGTCCCTAATACTGGGGCCGGCTCAGCCCTCAAGAATAGTCAAAACAACAATACTGAAAACCAGATTTTGTCACCAACCTGAAGTTACAGGGCAAAAGATTAAGTTTTTGCGCTTCATAAAACTGATTTCATACCGTTCCTACATTCGAACTCACCATTTATACATTTATATTATTTTTATTGTCTAACTGGCCTTAATTTCACCATTGAATTAAACATCAAAAAACTACTACTATGAAAAAAACAATCATGCCTTTAATTATCCTTTGCTTTTCCCTATCGACAACTTTGGGGCAGTCGATTCGACTAAACCTCGGCGATGAGTTTAGCTATCGACACTCCACATTTTCCCATAAGGACAATCAAAATCCGGCTGATGAAGAAATCACCCAAACTGAATCGTTCGACTGCCAACAGGTCAATTTCAAGGTCACAGAAGTGTTACCTCATCATTATAAATTAACTGCTCATTGCGAAACAGTTCAGCATTATGACAGGAGTAAAAATGAAAGTAATGAACAGTGGAAAACAGGACAGAATTACGACAAACCATTGAAAAATCAATACACCACGTTTTATTCCCCTGATTATGACGCTGAATTTATACTCACTGACAAAGGTGAGATTAAAGAAACAGTTATCCTTACACAAGTGTCCCTTGATAAGGATCATAAAAATAATGTTCCGGATTCGATTTTAGTTCGTCTTTTTGAAGGGGCAATTAATGGTTTTTTCTTCAATCATTCCAAAAAACTAAAACGCGGGCAAACAATTATCATCAACGAGCAAGAATGTACGGTTGAAGAGATTGTGAATAATCAACTTGTCTTGACATCAACATCCAATGGCCGGCAAATACAAAGTCAGTTGAAATACGATTTAAATAAGGGACTCTTGCTGGAGCGGAACAGCTATGAAGATTCTCATGGAAAAAATGAAAAGTCAGTCCGCTATCCTGCTCCCGGGGAACGAGAAGAAATTACTTACAAGACCGACGAGCGAAGAATAGTCAGCACCAGGCTTATTGTTGATAACCACAAACCTTTTCAATGTCGATTTCGTTCGAACGATTGCGAGAAGGATACTGTTTTCACCACAACTAATGTCCGGATTCGGGGTAAAATTAAAAACCCGAGAGGCAATGGCGATGTGGCGATTCATTTTAATGAAAATGCCCCCAGTGCCTACTACCGAAATATGATTATATCGAAAGTTGCTGAGGACAATACCTTTGAACTCCGATTTCATCTGGATCAGCCTCGCGAAGTTTCGTTTCGACAGCGAGAAGTTTCCTCCATTTATTTAGCGCCTGGAGACGATGTTTACATTGAAGTAGATTTGGATGCTTTTGATGAAACAATTACCGCCACGGGCATTGGCAGCGATAAACTTAACCATTGTTTTCAAAAATTCCGTTTTGACGAAGAGGAAAAGTCAAGCATCCGACGAATGCAAAAGGATCGTGAACGAAATTGTAAGGAATTATCACCTCAGGAATACAAGAATTATTACCTGGATCTTCTTGAAAAACGACAGGCCTACTTAAACAGTCATTGTAAATGGATTCTCCCCGAACAATATTTGGCTGAATATTGGGAAACACAAACAACAATCGTTAGTATTTTATCCAGCTATCCCGATAACCAAAAATACTACCGCAAGCAAGCCGGAAAACAACCATTTGAAATTGATAAAAACGTATTCTTCGACTCCGCATTCTATTCGTTGATTCACCCTGATAATGATCTGATAGCTTTTTACGACAATTATGACCATTTTATCCGGGAATATGTTTTCTTCTTTCTGGATAAAAAACTAGATGCCATTACGGGTAAAGGAGCAGTTATAACAGTGAATAATTTCTTTGACAACTTATACTATTCGAATTATGGATTCAGCAATTCTTTTTTTACAGGCACAACACAACATGTGCTAAAATATCAAACGGTTTGTGATGCCCTGAAACAAGCGAACTGGGATTGTTTTGTCGATCTTTACAAGCAGTTTATAGCAGAATACCCTGATGCCCCCAGAACAGACCTGCTAACTGAGGCCTATCACAAAGCTGAAAAAGTTGCACCAGGTCAATTCGCTTATAATTTTGAATTGTCCGATTTCGAAGGAAATAAAGTCAAGCTCTCTGATTTTAAAGGCAAAGTGGTGTATATCGATTTTTGGGCGACCTCCTGCGGCCCCTGCGTAGGGAGCATAAAAAAGTATGGTCTGGAAATGCAAGAGGCTTTTAAAGACACGGATGTTGTATTGCTTTATGTGGCCCTGGAAAACGATGTTGAACGTCCGAAAAAGCTGATGTCGGAACAAGGCATTGAAGGAGTACATTTGATCGCGAAAGGCAAGGAAGAGTCACTTATTCGCGAGAAATATTTCTTCAATGCCATACCGCGTTATTACCTCATTGATAAAGAAGGTCGAATTGTAGAGAAAGACGCTCCGGATCCCTATCAAATTGTTAAAGATCATTCGCTTTTACTTTCGGCCTTGGAGCCGCAATGAAGAGCAGATGATAACGAGCAAACAATTTATCTGCTGAAGATTATCGCTGGTTCACTGGGGATTGTCCTGTTGCTGGTTGTGCTTGTTTTCCTATACACGCGACAGAAAAACAGGAGAAAGCTCAAACTCTCGAATTTAAACACCAAAGTACGTGAATTGGAGTTAACAGCTATTCGGGCGCAGATGAATCCGCATTTCATGTACAATTGTTTGAATTCGATTCAAAACCTGGTGCAGCAAAAGCGATCGGATGAAGCGCAAACCTACATCTCGAAGTTTGCATCGTTGATCCGTGATGTTTTAAAATACAGTGACAAAGAAGAGATAACCCTGGCTGAAGAACTCAATGTCATTGAGAATTATGTGAGTCTGGAAAACCTCCGTTTCGACATTGATTTTCGGACACACCTGGACGAACAAGTTGATATTTACGCGGTGTTTGTTCCGCCACTCTTGCTTCAGCCGCTGGTTGAGAATGCAATCATTCACGGATTAGCACCCAAAGCTGACGACAAACGATTAGATTTACAAATCAACGCAAGGCCTGATTTCGTTTGCATTACGATTGAAGACAACGGAGTGGGAAGAAAGCGGGTCGGAATGAATAAAAATCAGGGCACAGGTAACGGATTGAAATTTAGCCGGGAGCGCCTTGACTTGATGAAGGCAAAACTCAATATAGATTATAAAATGACAATAACAGACCTGGAAACTCCAAGCGGAGAACCCATTGGAACCCGGGTTGAAATTTGCATTTCAGATGAATAAGATGACAACTATAAAAGCCATTTTGGTTGATGACGAAAAAAATGGGCGGGAAAATCTTCGGGGCTTACTTCAGCAGTACTGCCCCGAAGTGAGCCTGCTTGCCGAAGCTCAAAATGCGCTACAGGCGATCGACTTGATCCAGGAACACCAGCCCGATTTGGTTTTTCTTGATATTGAAATGCCCGGTGGCAATGGATTTAAAGTACTCGAGTTCTTTAAAGAGCCTCAATTCAGCGTCATTTTCGTTACGGCCTATGACCATTACGCGATCCAGGCCATTCGCTTTTCCGCCTTGGATTACATCCTGAAGCCGATTGATCTATTGCTATTGAAGAGTGCTGTCAACCGGTTCGTTGAGCAAAAATCTACGGAGGATAAACGGTTGGAGCAGTTTTTAAAGAATGAAACTAGAACGAAGGAGAACAAAAGAATCGCGCTCCCGATGACCGATATGATCAACTATATTGAGATCAACTGTATTATCAAATGTCAGGGCGAAGCCAATTACACTCGATTCTACCTGACTGGCGGAAAAGAATATTTGGTGTCGAAATCACTTGTCGAATACGAAGAGATCCTCAATGGTTTTGGTTTTTTTCGCACCCATAAATCATTTCTGGTGAATGTTTCACACATCGTCTCCTTTGTAAAAACCGATGGTGGATACCTTGTGATGTCTGACAAATCGACTGTTCCGGTTTCCCGACGAAAAAAAGAATTGGTTTTAAAGGAAATCCAATAAATAAAAACAAAAAAGCTTCGTAGTAGCAATTCAAAGACAAATAAATGTCGATCGTATCACTCCCACGGAGCTCTCTTCTACTCTTAGCCTTTAAAATCTTTTACAATCTCGTTTACTCCGTCCAGCACATAGTGCGGACGATAGGCAAACTCGTCAATTGTTGCCCGGCTCGAGATTCCTGACAAGACCAGGCAAGTGTCAATTTCAGCCTCGATGCCCGCGACAATATCGGTATCCATGCGGTCGCCAATAATGATCGTTTCCTCACGTTGGACATTGAGTTTTCGCAGCGCAATACGCATCATCAGCGGGTTCGGCTTGCCCACAAAGTACGCTTGCTTGCCGGTTGCCAACTCAATGGGTGCAATCAGCGCTTTGGTTGCCGGAGCAATACCATTCTCGATGGGCCCACTCACATCCGGGTTCGTACCAATCAATTTCGCGCCCCGCTTCACTAGGTTCACCGCCTTTTCAATGACTTCGTAACTGTACGAACGCGCCTCGCCCATCACCACATAATCCGGGTCGATGTTATTGCTGGAATAGCCCGCGTTGTAAATGGCATTAATCAGGCCGGCTTCGCCAATAATGTAAGCGCTGCCGTTGGGTTTCTGGCTCTGCAGAAAAGAAGCCGTCGCCAGCGCGCTGGTGTAAAAATGCTCAGTTCCAACGTCCAGCCCCATGCGCGATAATTTACCCTGCAGCTCGCGAATGGTGCGCTCACTTGAGTTGGTCAGGAAAACAAACTTCTTATTTTCGGACTGCAGCCACGACACGAACTCTTTCACACCATCCAGAATTTTATTTCCGTGGTAGATGACACCGTCCATATCGCAGATGAATCCTGATTTATTGCGAATTTTTTCAATAATTGCCTTGTCGACCATGATTTGTCTTTTTGAATTTTTTCAAGAGCATGAAATTACAATCTTTGAAGCGATAATAGTAAGCAGCGACCACTTTTATCTAAGAGCGGCAGTAATTAACAAAAAAGAGGTCACATCCGTGATGCAACCTCTTCTCCATATCTCATTTCAATAATGACTATTCAACCAATTCGCCGATCACACGGGCGTCTTCCCCGCGTCCTTCGACTTTCAGCAGTTTCACTTTGTGGAAGGTGTTTTTCTCCAGCCCTTTGGCTTTAAAACGAACCGGAACATAGTGTTCTCCGTAGCCGTTTGCCACATTGCGACCGTCGATGCCTTCAATCAAAACCGTTTGGGTTTTACCAACAAACGACTGCAGGAATTTCTCGCGGCTATCTTCCGACGCTTCGCGCAAACGGGCCGAGCGTTCGTTCTTTACTTTCTCGGGAATGTGGTTTTCCATCCGCTCGGCACGGGTTCCGCGACGAACCGAATACTTGAAGGTGTGCACATGTCCGAAACCGAAGTTATTCACAGAATCAACACTTTGCTGGAATTCTTCCTCGCTTTCGTCGGGGAAACCAACAATCATATCAGTTGTAAAATTGAAGTCGGGATAGTGAGAGCGGAACAGCTTCACCACGTGCTCGAAGCGAGCCAAATCGTACATGCGGCGCATGCGAAGCAAAACCCTGTCGGAACCACTTTGCAAACACAAGTGCAGGTGGGGAACCAACTTCGGATTCTCGAACAACTTCACAAAGTCGTCGCTGAAACCATCGGGTTCCAACGATGAAATCCGAACGCGGAAATCACCTTCAACATTCAGAATGGCTTCCAGCACATCTTCAAAACGTTTGTCTTCCCACTCGTAACGGCCAATATTCACACCGGTAATGACCAGCTCTTTGAAACCGTTGGCGAGTGTATCTTTTACGTTTTCGATAATCTGTGGCAACGGGCGGCTCACGGCACGTCCGCGCACCGACGGGATGATGCAGAAGGTGCAGAAGTTATCACAGCCATCCTGAATTTTGATGGCACTGCGCGTATGCAAACTTTTGTCCACCGCATGAAACTGGAACACATCGGCATGCAGTTTTTCCGGGTGCATCAGCTCACCACCAAAGTGGCCGTTCACCAAATTCAGAATCGATCCCTTGCGGTTGTTCTCGACCACGTAGGTAATCTTCTCCTCGCCTTCCAGCGTTTCTTTATAATTGTTCGCCATACAACCGGTAACCACCACCACCGAACCTTGATTGTTACGGGCAGCCTGGCTGATTGTATTCCGCGATTTCTGATCGCTCTGGTTGGTTACCGTGCAGGTGTTTACCACTACCACATCGGCTTGTTCCTTGAAGTCGACAACTTCGTAGCCAGCCTTGTCAAAATCCGATACCAAAGCATCGGTCTCGTACTGGTTCAAACGGCAACCAAGCGTTTTAAAAGCGACGCGTTTTTTTACTGAATCCATTATTCGTTTACTGTTTCTTCCTGAAGTACCAATTCACCACTCATTGAAAAATCGGCAGCCTGTGTAATTTTCACATCCACGATTTTCCCCATCAATTCAGGAGCTTTCCGGTCCAGACGAACCTGGATTTTTCCTTCAGTCAATCCCATGGAATGACCGGTTTTCCGGTCAGAGCCGTTCACCAACAAACGTATGGTTTTACCAACCATGCTTTCGTTGTATTCACGGGTATATATTTTCATCACTTCCGAAAGGTCGTGGTAGCGTTCCTTCTTCACATCCTGCGAAACTTCGTCCTGCCAACGGTAGCTTGCAGCTCCGGGACGCGGCGAGTACATCGCAATGTAGGCCATGTTGAACTTGAATTCGTGGAAAGCATCAACGGTATGCTGATATTCCTTATCTCCCTCGCTGGTAAAACCAACAATGATGTCGGTGAAAAGGGTTGCCGTCGGCAGCAGCTCGCGAATATCGTCCACAATCTTGCGGTACTTGTCCATCGAGTGCTTACGGTTCATTTTAATCAGCACCTTCTCGTCGCCACTTTGCATAGGTAGGTGGATCTGGTTCGCCAAACAAGGGTATTCGGCAATCATTTCAATCACATCGCGGGTCATATCCTGCGGGTGTGGCGAAGTAAAGTAAACCCAAAATTCCTCGCCCGACTGGTTGCCGTACTCGCCGATTTGGCGCAGCAACTCCGAAAAGCTCACTTCTTCGCCCTGCTTATCGAGTCCGTACGAGTTGACGTTTTGTCCCAGCAGCGTAATCGATTTATAACCTTGATTCACCAGGTGACGAACCTCGGCAACAATATCGCCCGACGGACGCGAAACCTCGCGACCACGCGTGTAAGGCACAGCGCAATAGGTGCAAAATTTGTCGCAACCATTCTGGATTGGGACAAAAGCTTCATAGCTCGATTGGTATTTCGGTTTAATTTGCCACAAATCAACAATGTGCTCATTCTTTGGCATCACCGGTTTCGGCTCGGCAACCCGAAGCGAAGCTGCGTTGACAATACCGTAGCTACGAATCATATCAGGAAACTGGCTCAGTTCGCTCATCGGGAAAATGATGTCGAACTGCTTCAGCAATTTTTCTTTATCGGCAGCCAATACACAGCCCGACAAAAAAGTAATCAGGTTGCGCTTATTCTTGGCCTTGTTCCATTGGGAGATTTTGTTGTATACCTTGTCGATCGGCTTTTGCCGAACCGAGCAGGCCAACATACCTAACAAATTGGCTTCTTCCTCATTTTCCGTCCGCTGGTAGCCCATACTTTCCAACACCGCAGCAACACGCTCACTGTCGGAAATATTCATTTGGCAGCCCAATGTAATTAAGTGATACTTCATTTGTAAAAATCCAAATTTCAAATTCCAAAATTCAAAATAGCTTTTCTCGAGACTCGCGTCTCATTACTCGCTACTTTGATCTAAAAGTATACCTCACAGTGAATTTGATCGCGATCGAAGCCTTTGTCTTTCAACACTTCAATGGCGTCAAAAATCATGTTACTGTTTCCGCAGAGATAGAACTGTGTGTTCTTCTCAAAGTCAGCACTTTTCAGGTATTTCGTCAAACGTCCGTGCACTTTGCCGGTCTTGTCGCCCGAGGTACACAAAATATGACGATCAGCCGCGTATTCCTGTTTATCGTAAGCTTCGCTTCCGTAACGCACCCCGTGAATCAGCGTGTAATCCAAATTCGGGTACGTACGAACCATGCTGCGGAAAGGGGCAATCCCCGTGCCGCTGGCGATAAACACGAACTTATGGTCCTTAATTTTCTTATCGTCGATTTTAAATTTACCGAAGGGGCCGTTTACTTCCACCAGGTCACCCGGCTTGAGTTTGCTCAACTTCGGCGTGAAATAGCCATCTTTCACCTCTTTCACAAGCACTTCCAGGTACTCGTCGTTTTCACCACTGTAAATCGAATATTCGCGACTTTGGTAGTCGCCCTGAATTCCCAGTGAAATGTGTTGTCCGGCGTGATATTTAAATCGACTTTTAGGTAATCGAATAGAAAAAGCCTCATCGGTTAATTTTCTGATTTCTTTCACCTTGTAAAAAGTCTCGTCCAATGTAATATCCGGTTTAAATTCCATAGTCATGGCTAAAATATTTTGGGCTGCAAAGATATTGATTTTTTTCAATAAGGACATCGCTGTCCGATTATATCTTAAACTGCTTATAAATAATTAATTTGCCACCCGAAAGGTTCAACAGATTTTCGCAAAAACCGTATTTTTAATAAAAAAACCTAAACGCCATGAAAACTGCCATCATCTACATGTCTTCGCACGGCACGGTGACCAAGATTGTGAAACAACTGGCGAGTCAACTGTCGGGCGAAATTCAACTTTACAATGTGCGCGAAAACAAACAGGTTGACATTGAACACTCCGACCGCGTGATCATCGGGGGCTCCATCCACGGAGGAAAAATCCAGAACGGAATCCGTCAATTTTGCGAAGAAAATCAGAAGAATCTGGTTACAAAAGAATTGGGACTTTTCATCTGCTGCTTTTACGAAGGCCCCAAAGCTATTCAACAACTCAAGGACGCCTACCCAACGATGTTGCATAAACACGCCAAAGCTGAGACAATTATGGGAGGCGAGTTCAGACTCCAAAAGTTAAATCCGTTCGAGCGTTTCCTGGTGAAGCGAATTGCCAAAACAACCAGCGACATCGACAAACTGGACCGCCAAGCGTTTCAAAATTTTGTATCAGCTATGGAAAAGGCAAGTTAACCATTCCCAATGAATCAAATTAGAAGGCCAGGTAAAAATCTTTCGTCAGTTGCCGGTACTGCTCGGTGTACTCTCCCGTTTCTGCGTGGCGTATGTAGATTGATTCAATCAGGTCAACCTGACTATCTCGGGACAACTCGACCAGTATCCGGTGAGATTTCTTGCGCTCATCCGGAAAAACACGGGCACACTTGGTCACCCAAAGTCCGAGTGTCCGTGCCAGGTACCGCAGCCGTTCCTCTTTATCCGATGGCAATACCAAACTGATGCGGCCGCGTGGCTCCAGTAAATCTGCTGCTTTTGTCAGCAAATCCACCAAGGTTAAACTATCGGCATGACGAGCCTTCGCTCTCTTGTCGTCGCCGGACTTGGGAGATTCGTCAAAAAAAGGAGGATTCGAGATAATGTGATCATATGTTTTTTCAGTCTCAAATTCCTGAAAAGCGGCAACAAACAATTGCAAACGCTCCACCCAAGGCGAATTTCGAAAATTAGATTCGGCTTCCAGGGCTGCTGAAGGCTCTATTTCCACCGCATCAACACGCGCACTGGTGCGCTGCGCCGCCATCAACGCCAACAATCCGGTACCGGCTCCCACATCCAAAATATTTTGCTCGGCACCAAAATCGACCCAGGCTCCCAACAGTACGCCATCGATGCCAACTTTCATAGCTGCCTGCTCCTGCACAACCCGAAATTGTTTGAACTGAAAAAAGGTATTTTTTGCCATAAACTGCCCGAAATTAGTCTCATTTAACCAGCTCCGCCGAAAACATCCTCAAAATTAATCTTTCCATAACAATCAAAACAAAAGTCACACAAACACACAACACGCTAAATTAGAGCAAGTAACAAACAATACATATCGCCCAAATTAAGCAAAGATTAAGCAAGAAATAAAAATTGACAATTTTCTGGTTTCTACATAAAAGTATTTTCTACATTTGCCCCCCGTAAAAAATGAGCGCATCGGCGCAACAGTTTAGTTATGAAGAAAAGAGATTATTACATTTTGGCCATTTTAGCCTGCTTAGTCGTTTACGCAGCGCTGCACCGCAAATCATTCGCTGAAGAAGGTGCAAACAAAATCAATAACCTTTTAAAGCAAAACGCAAGCACTGAGGCCATGTCCAGCCCAACAGATTCATTGATATCCCGAAGCATGGACGTTCGCAAAGGAGAAATTTAGTACCTCTCTGTTTTTGCTCAATCACCTAAACATTTTCGATTACCACTTTCTCCCCCTCCGGGGTCGGGATCCGTTTACCATTTTCTGAAGCAAAAATCAGTTTTTGATTTTTCAGATCGTCGCGAAAATATGATCTTCGCTACGTGACTTGTCATGTTCAAAATTTTGAACTTTTGACAGATATTTTATCTCCGAAATACTTCTGAAATGATCGCTTAATCTCCCTTATTTTCATTGTAATCATTCTGAATTATTTTGTTAAGAATAAATTCAGATTGGCAGAAGCAGGCTCAATACAACATAACAAACTAGACTGCTGTCTGTTATGATCCATTCTTTACACTACCCTAACCTTAAACCAACGCAGACAACTATTTAATAACAATAAATAAACATTTCATATATCTGATATTTAAACCAATAACCTATTCTGTCATTTTCTCATAATTAAAAATCACCTAACTTATGATTAACATACAAGCCCGTTTTCGCCCTCTACTTTTGCGCTCATTCAAACAAAATCTATCGCTATGAATTCTAAATTTCTGATGTTGATTTTTGCAATTTCACTATTCTTAAATCAATCTATTTTTGCAACAAATGAGCCCGAAGGTGATATGCCAACCGACTACGGGGTAATTGCCGGTCGTGTGCTCGACCAGGATAAATTGCCATTACCGGGAGCAACGGTAATGATCAAAAGCCTCAACCAGGGAGTGGTGTCCGATGTGAACGGATTTTACCGCATCGTAAAACTGAAAGAAGGCACTTATGATGTAACCGTTAGCTACATTGGCTTTAAAGAAGCCAGCCAACAGGTCCAGGTTGAAGTGGGCAAAACAAGCACTGCCAATTTCTACATGGAAGCCGGTGTTGATCTGAATGAAGTGGTCGTGAACGGCTCTCTTCAGGGACAATCAAAAGCATTGAACCAACAAAAAAGCAGCATCAACGTAACCAACGTCATCTCTTCGGACCAGGTTGGTCGTTTCCCGGATGCTAACGTGGGTGATGCGCTGAAGCGTATTCCGGGTATCAGCGTACAATACGACCAGGGTGAAGCCCGCTTCGGAACCATCCGCGGTGCGTCGCCTGAATACAACTCGGTAACCATCGACGGTGACCGCATTCCGTCAGCGGAAGCTGAAACCCGTGCTATCCAGCTCGACCTGGTTCCTTCCGATATGGTTCAAAGTATTGAAGTGAGCAAAGTGGTAACTGCCGACATGGACGCCGATGCGATCGGTGGCTCTGTGAACCTGGTGACCAAATCAAATCCTTATGCCCGCCGTATCAGCGGTACAATTGGCGCTACCTACAACATGCTGACAGACAAACCAGCTGAAAATATCTCGTTGCTTTACGCCGACCGCTTCTTCAACAACAAGCTTGGTATGACGCTGGCCGGATCCCGCCAGAATCACAAGATGGGTTCTGACGACCTGGAAGCAGAATGGAAAGACGATGACGGCAACATCCTGATGACTGAAATGCAGGTTCGTACCTACTGGATTCAGCGTTTACGCCAAAGTTACTCGGCCGCCTTCGACTACGAAATCAACCCTTCCAATAAAATTGAGGCCAAAGTCATGTACAACCACCGGAATGATTGGGAAAACCGTTTCCGTGTTGTTTACAAGGATTTGGATGAAGACGAAGCCAAAATTGAACGCGAAGTAAAAGCCGGGACCAACAAGGACGCCCGTTTGGAAGATCAACGTACCTGGCACATTGCCTTAAAAGGTGATCACCAGCTTGGTGCACTTGAAATGAAATGGCAAGGTTCGTACTCGAAAGCCAACGAAGACCGCCCAAACGAACGCTACCTAAACTTCGCCTACAAACACGTAGATTTCCAACAGGTTTTGACGGACACTAAAAAGCCTCAGGTAATTATTAACGACGCGGATGCTCAGGATTTCAACGCCAACTGGGGCTTCGATGAGCTGACTGAAGAACACCAGTATACTGAAGATATCGACAAAGCTTTCAAAGTAGACTTTAAATTACCGTTGGCCGAAAGCAGCAAATCGAAAGTATTGCGCTTTGGAGCCAAGTACAAAGGCAAATCAAAATCGCGCGACAACGACTTCTATGCTTACGAGCCAACCGACGAAGACGCATTTGTGGCCGACGCTGTTGCACACACGAAAGTTCAAACTAAAAGCGATTACCGCGCAGGAAATTATATTGCCGGAACATTCGTTACCAAAGAATTTGTTGCCGGCTTGAATCTGGAGAATTCAGCCGACTTCGACAAAGAACAAGATCCGGAAGAGCTAGCAGGGAACTTCGACGCCAGCGAAGATGTAACAGCCGGTTATATTCGTTACGACCAAACATTTGGAAACTTGGATGTGGTTGCCGGTGTACGTTTGGAAAACACCAACCTGAAATATTCGGGTTATGCCATTACGCTGGATGAAGACGGAGACTTCGAAAGCCTGGATAAAACAGAAGAGGAAAAAAGCGACTACACCAACATCCTGCCTTCTCTGATGTTCAAATACAAATTCAGCAAGAACAGCCAACTGAAAGCCGGTTGGACAAACACCATTGCTCGCCCACGCTACTACGACCTGGTTCCGCACGTTGAAACAAACAACGAAGACAACGAAATCAGCATCGGCAACCCGGATCTGAGCGCTACAACATCAATGAACTTCGACCTGATGTTCGAACACTACTACCAGTCGGTTGGTATGTTCTCGGCCGGAATCTTCTACAAAGACATCAACGACTTTATTGTTGAAAGCAGCATGGAAGATTATCAGTACCTGAACAATACCTGGGATAAATTCACACAACCAATCAACGCCGGCGACGCGAAACTGTATGGTATCGAGGCAGCGTACCAACGTCAGTTCGACTTTTTGCCGGGCTTCCTGAAGCAAATGGGTTTCTATGCCAACTACACCTACACCAAATCGGATGTGAGCAACTTCCAGATTGAAGGACACAACGAAGACGATGTGACTTTACCCGGAACTCCTGAGAATACATTGAATGCATCACTTTACTACGAAGGCAACAAACTGTCGGCGCGCATTTCGTTCAACTATGCAAGCGACTTCGTGAGCGAGTTTGGTAGTGAAACCTTCGAAGACATTTACTACGATAAAGTGACTTACCTGGATGTAAACGCCAGCTATGCCATCAGCAAGCGCTTCCGCATTTTTGCCGAAGCCAACAACCTGCTGAATCAACCGCTGCGTTACTACCAAGGCGAATCAAAATTCACCTACCAGGCTGAATACTATGATGTAAAACTAAACTTTGGATTGAAGTTCGATTTATAATTAAACAGCGAAGAAATTCCCTGCCTCATCCGAAGCGGGGAATTTTCTTTTTCACCTCCCACAATCTATTGTATCTTACTGCCGAAAACAGGCACGAAATTAATGCACTATGAGAGATTTGATGTTCCAGTGGAAACAACTACTTCTAATTACAATACTATTTTCAGGAGCAGCCTGCCATCGCGCGAGCGAGGGTTCGCAGCGCGCCGCCAATAAAATAAAAAAGACAACGACTGCCCTTTACGAAACAGAACCAATGCCTCAACCGGTTGACGAAGATGCAGCCGACGACCCGGCCATTTGGGCAAACCCGAAAGATGCCTCACAGATCTACATCATTGGCACCGACAAAAAAGGAGGATTGGCTGTTTACGACCTGAAAGGCAAGCAGCTTCATTATTATGCCGACGGCAATATGAACAATGTGGACCTGCGCTACGGTTTTGTATTGAATAATGACACGATTGACTTGGTTTGCGCAACGAACCGCACAACTGAAGGACTTTCGATTTATAAAATACTGCCCGACGGAAGCCTGATCAATGTGGCAGCCCGAGCTATCAAAACCGAAATGAACGGAGAAGTTTATGGTTTTGCAATGTACAAAAGCCCCCAGACCGATCAAATATATGCTTACATGAACAGCAAGGCTGGCGAAGTGGAACAATGGGAACTGTTCGCCACCGACTCACTCGTTGACGCCCGCTTGGTGCGCAGCTGGAGTGTGAACACACAAGTTGAAGGCATGGTTGCCGACGACGAAAACAAAGTATTTTTTCTGGGGGAAGAAAACGACGGAATCTGGAAGTTTGAAGCGGAGCCCAACGCGAAAACTGAAGGAAACAAGCTGGCCAAATCGAGCGAAGCGGATAACGAAAACATCAGTTTCGACCTTGAAGGTTTGGCCATCTATTATTTACCCAAGGGCGAGGGCTATTTGCTTGCATCGAGCCAGGGCAACTACAGCTACGCGGTTTACGAACGGCAGCCGCCGCACAAATACATCGGCAGTTTCCGAATTACCGATGGCGATGTGGATGGTGTGGAAGAAACCGACGGTATTGACATATTCAGCAGCTATTTGAATGAAGATTTCGAACACGGCTTGCTGGTTGTACAGGACGGCTACAACTACGATGACAAGGCTGCAGTTGCTCAAAACTTCAAGCTGGTACCTTGGGAAAACGTCGCCAAACTCTTCAAGCTAAAAAAGAACTAGTACGCTTAAGAATAGAATGCAAACAAAAGCGGCAAAAGACTTCATAGTCGATTGCCGCTTTCTATTTTTAGCCCGGTGTTAATTTCCGGTATAAGTTGAAGTCGTTTTCATCGTCATCGGAATATCCATTCCGTTAGGCAACTGATCGGTTGGAGCAACTTTTGTTTTTCCTGTCATTTGCTGTTCGGAAGTGCCCGCCATAACCCAACCAGTTTTCTTGTCAAGCTTCAAATCCGACACCATACTCCCGCTCATCTCGAACGACATTTGCATACCGTTGCTCACAACAGGCGAGCCGCCTTCGGGAGTTGCCATCGTACCTTCACCCGAAATCAGGTAAAAACCGCCTTCTTCTCCTTTGAAAGTATAAGTCATCGCCACATCCATGGTCATTCCCGACTTAAGCGCGAGCGATGATTTCCAGCTATCGCCCACTGCCACGGGATGATCCGGGAAGATTGTCAGCATCGTTCCCATGCTTCCACGAAAGGCGTCTTCGCCATAACTATCGCTAAGCTGTTTCATCAGCTGCTCTTTTTGCACCGCCGGCAAATCTCCGATTTCAGAAAGTGCTGAATCCATCAGCACATCCAAATTTTTCACAGCCAACACCTCCCCTTTTTTCGACAGGGTGAATTGAAAAGAACGCTGCGTCATTTTCGCCAGCATAGACGATAAAGGATCCTGCGAATCAGGTGTCTCAGAGCTAAACGTCATGGTAGTTTGTGGCATTTTCATGTTCATAACTAACGAAACATATTTACCGTCAATTTCAAATGCATTATCCAATTGATTAGTCACCGTGAAGGCCATCACCCCAGTAATTTCCATGTCGATCTTAATACTCTGCCCCATGACCTCCTGCGTGATTTCTCCAATAGAAACCGATTTGGATTGGTAGGTAGCCCCTTTCTTTAAGTTAAGGCTGATATCGACTTTTTGTGCCTGGAGTGCGAAGGTTGCCAAGCAGACAACCACTAAAAGGAATGTTTTTTTCATACTTGTACGTTTGAATCCGGGTTTGTGATTTTGGATTTTCTTATAAAACTGAGTCTAATTTACGGCAACTTTTCGCCCGATACACCATGGTCTATTATTTTGTTTGGTTGATCGATTCCGGATACGTTACCAATGTGGTCAAAATCACCCAAATCCGAACAATCGATAACAAAACATTTCGTATGTTTGCAAGAGAACGACTTACCACACACTCCCAAAAGATAAACGATATGCGAAAAACTCAATTTGCTCTTCTACTCCTGCTGGCCGCTATGTTTGCCTGCAAACCCATGGAAAAAGTAACCGATGCTTACATTGATCGCGAAGCGCTGCCAAGCGAGCCCTACGATACCGTTTGTGTGTTGGCCATCGTCCGTGATCCGGCTATTCGGGTAAAAGTTGAAGAAAAAATGGTTGAGCTCATCCATTCCCAAAAGAAAGGAATGGTCGCTTTGGAAAGCAACAAAATCATTCCGGGTGATGCGGACAAGCAGGGATTCATTCCCAAAGAAGAACTTGCCAAAATATTTGAACAAGCAGGTTGCCAGGCCGCAGTGACAGTGGCTTTAAAAGATATAAAAACCGAATCGCGCTACACGCCGAAAAGTGGTGAAAGCTATAATCCGCGATTCAGCTACCTGTATTACGACAACTACTATCGGTATTACACGTTCGAGAATGATGCCCAGCAAAACACCGGCACCATGGAGGTTGACAAAACCTACTTTGTTGAGACCAACTTTTACGACCTGGCGACCGAGAAAATACTGTGGTCTATCCAATCCGAATCGTTCAATCCCGACAGCTTCGACAACCTCTTCAATGGCTATGCAAAGATGCTAACAAAAGAATTGAAGCAAGACGGCCTGATTAGAAAGTAAGCAATCGGGAAACTACCGTTTATTCGGTTGAAGTAAATTTAAGGCTTTCTCTTTCACGGTTATTTTCACTGGTAAATCGGTGTTATAAACATCCCCATCGCAATGAAAATAAGGGCTGGAAACCGAATGAATTTCGGCAGTCCTCACTTTCCTTGTTTCTACATAAGGTAACTTGTGAATCGTTTTGCGGAAAAGCGCCGCTACCACAACAGGTGTGTAATATAGCGGAAACGGACGAATCATGATCACGTCCAGGTAGCCGTCGTCGAGAACCGCGTCAGGCGCGATAAAAGCATCGTTACCGAACTGGTTGGCGTTAGCAAACGTCACCACAAAGTATTTGCCGGCGTAGCTCTGCCCATCCAAAACAAACTTGGCCTCAACACCACGAAACCGCCAAAACTTTTTGAGAACCGACGTCACGTAAGTCCACAAACCACGGGTGGTGCTATCACTAAATTCGTGTGCAATCAGCGCATCGAAACCAAAACCACAAGTACAGAAGAAATAGTCGTTGTTTATTTGACCGACATCAATTGAGCGGGCTACTCCGTTTTCCAGGTAATCAGGAATCTTTTCAATTTTGCTTGGAATATTCAGCATTCGGGCCAAACCATTTCCGGAACCGCGCGGAATGTGAGCCATCTCGCGCGAGGTACCAACAAGTACCGAAGCAGCCTCATTAAAAGTTCCGTCACCCCCAACCGAAACGATAACGGCATCGGAGCGCTCCAGTCGCTTTTTCACCAGCTTGGGTGCATGACCGGCTCGTTTGGTTTTTTTGCTCTCGAACGCTATTCCCCGCTCTTTCAGTTGGGCCTTCAAGCGCTTGAAATAGGCAACATTATCTTTGGGCCCGGCAACCGGGTTGACAATAAACTCGTATTTACGTTCCATCACTTTTCCTGTTGTAAATGGCCGTCGTGCAGATATTGCACGTAGGCTTTTGCAAAATTCATCACCGAATCAGTTTTCGCCGGGGCATAGTTATAAAAGAAATCCTGTTTCCGGGTCTCCGTGTTCATAAACCATCCCATCTCGGGCGACATAAATCCCCAGCCTTCGCCCCTGAAATAAAACGCGTAACTGTCGTCAACCAGGAAATCCTTCGACAACAGATCGGGTTTGTGCTCCCAGCCCATTTGTTTCACCAACATCGGTGCCAAATCGTTGTGATTCCCAAACCGGTCGCTGATAAACGACTGCTTCACCACACCTCCCAGCAAAATCAACGGAATTCGGTAAGTCGCCGGCTCGGTAATATTGGTCGGCCCAGGTTCCAGTGAGGTGTGGTCGGCTGTGATCACCACCAGGGTGTGATCCCACATCGGTGTTTGCCGCAGCGAATCGATGAAAACACCCAGGCAACTATCGGCGTAAGAAGCCACATTCAAATAACGATCTGCTTTTTCCACCCCGGGAAACTTATTATAGTTGGGCACATCAAAAGGCTCGTGACTGCTTATATTATAAACGATACTGAAGAAAGGCTCCTTCTCCTGTTTCAGATCCTCGAACATGCGGGCGTACAGGTATTCGTCGGGCACACCCCACTTTTGTTTCAGGGCCAGCTCGAAAGGGAAATCCGTTTTGGAAACGATCTTATCGATTCCCGATTGGATCATCACCGCACGCGTGTTGTAGAAGTTAACGTCACCCCCGTAATAGAAAGACATGTTGTAGCCTCGGTCGGCGAAGTATTTCGGGAAATAATCAAGCTTACTCATCTTGTCGGGAAAAGCTAAAACCGTTGTTCTGCTCATATCCGACGGCCGGCCACCAATCAGGGCCGAAATACCCTTATCCGAGCGGTTGCCGGTTGAATAAAACGAGTTGAACGCAATCCCCTCTTTGCAAAACTCGTTCAAGCGAGGCGTCACATTGGGTAGCCCGCCCAGCGGTTCAATCACCTTGTTTGAAAAGCTTTCCAACAATACAACCACCACATTGGTCGGCTTTCCGACAACCGGCTGAATGATTTGCGGAGCTTTCAAACCAACTTTATCGTGTGCCTTCAGAATAGCTTCCGCCTCTTCATCCGACATATAATTCACCTCAACCTGGGCCTTTTTATTCTTCATCACATCACTCATGAAGTTCCAGAAGTAATTATATGCAAACTGGTTGGCCTCCAGGTGATCGCTAAAATAAACTTTGCTGTGATTCAAGGGTGCCCGATCGAAACCACCGCGAATCGGGATAATCAGCGCAGCCGTTAATACAAGCATCACCGGAATTCCCCACCATTGCAGGCGGAATTTGGCCATCTTCCACGCTGGCAACAAGCGGGTGAAACTCCAGAAACCGAGCCACACGATACCGCCCCACAAAACGGGAAACAGAATCAGTTGCCACCAGCTCATGGATGCGTAAATTCCCCCGGGAGTTTCCAGGTACATCAGCAGCTGCGCATTCAAACGGCTCCCCCAAGCCGGGTACACCCCCGCGTCGGACAATCCGAGTACCGTTAAAAAGATAAGAACGGCAAGCGTATAATATTTAATAAGGTACGAACTAAATCGACTTGTGAAGACAAATCCCAGGCTGAAAATAAGCCCGGGCATCATGCTGAAATAACCGGCAACCGACAAGTCCATGATGATACCATGACTGAAGATTCCCCAAAAGTCGGCCGATGGTAAGCCGGAAACAGCGTGATAATTATAAACGACAAAGAATACTTTTAAAGCCGTAAAAAAGAGTACCCAAAACAGGTAATATTTCAAAAAAGCGAAAAATACTTTTCTCATTCGATAACATAATTTTGGAAAAGTGCGACCGGCAAAATTACAAAATTATTCGTCTTTCGTCACCTGCTTTGTAATTGTTAACATGTCCCGCTATTTAAACGCACCCAGCCCAAACAAAGCGAAATCATATTTAATCGGGTCGTTCGGATCAAATTGCCGAAGTCGTTCCGACACTTCCAACACCGCTTTCCAATCGTCCTGTTTCCGCTCCAGCAAGCCGAGCTGCCGGGCTTGCTTGCTGGTGTGCACATCCAAGGGCAACAATAGAGCCGACATCGGGATACCATCCCAAATGCCAAAATCCACACCGGCATCATCCTTCCGAACCATCCAGCGCAGGTACATATTCAACCGCTTGGCCGATGCATTTTTGTCGATATTAGCAATATGCTTTTGAGTGCGACTCTCGCCGGCAACCTCGAAAAACACCTTTCGAAAATAGCGCAGCGCCCCCGCTACCGTGTCGTCCTGTTGAAAACCGGTCGCAAATACAGCTTCGAGTCCGCCGTGATTTTGATAGATATTCTTCAGCGAACGCAGAAAGTAAATGCAGTCTACGCCATTGAATGTGCGATGCTTAAACCCATCAAAATGCAGCCACTCATCTTCCGAAGTATTTAGTAGAAATGCATACGGATCGTGATCCATCGCCTCCATCAGCCACTTGCCATTTCTAATAATCGTGGGCCGCTGTCCCCAGGCAATGGTCGCCGCCAGGAAACCGGCAATTTCGATATTCTCCTTTTGTGCAAACTGCCGCGGAATTTGTATCGGGTCGGTTTCAATAAAATCGGGACAATTATATTGAAGGGTTTTCTCCTCCAGCAGGTCGTAGATTTCTGTATCACTTAAACGGGGAGCAGAGAAGTGGTCATTTATGGTCATTCTGTGGTCATTAAGTTGTCATTTTCTTTCGCGGCAAATGACGATCGCAATTCCGCGTTCAACCTTGCGCAAATTCCCTGCTTATAAATTTATTTTCCTAAGCAGAAAAAAAAATCGGCACCGCAGGGAATTTCAAAGTGCTGCGCACTGTCTTTAACTTTGCCAAATAAACAGAGAGCATTCCGGAATGTTGAGCCCAAATCAGTCGAGGGTTAATTAGCAGAACTTCGCCCCTGCGGATAACCTCATATTCGTCAAACTTTTATATTTTTGCAGCCTCTAATAAATACAACCGAAATACACAATTAATAGATACGATGGAGATTCCCAGCAAGTATAATCCGGCCGAAGTTGAAGACAAATGGTATAAGTATTGGATGGATCAGCGTTTTTTCCACTCTGTTCCCGACGAACGTGAACCTTACACGATTGTCATTCCGCCGCCAAACGTAACCGGTGTGTTGCACATGGGGCACATGCTTAACAATACCATTCAGGACATCCTGACCCGTCGTGCGCGCATGTTGGGCAAGAATGCCTGCTGGGTTCCCGGAACAGACCACGCCTCGATTGCCACCGAAGCCAAAGTGGTTAATAAATTGAAGGAGCAAGGAATCTCGAAAACGGATTTGACTCGCGAAGAGTTTTTGGAACACGCCTGGGAATGGACCCACAAACATGGTGGCATCATCCTGGAGCAGCTAAAAAAACTGGGCGCTTCGTGCGACTGGGATCGTACCTGTTTCACCATGGACGAGAAACGCAGCGAATCGGTTATCAAAGTATTTGTTGACCTGTATAAAAAAGACCTGATTTACCGAGGCGTACGCATGGTAAACTGGGACCCGGCTGCTAAAACGGCATTGTCTGACGAAGAAGTTATTTACAAAGAGCAAAGCGGAAAACTTTATTACCTGCGTTACAAAGTTGAAGGTGAAGACGATTACGCAGTCATTGCAACCACCCGCCCCGAAACGATTTTTGGTGATACGGCGGTTTGTGTAAATCCGAACGATGAAAAAACAGCTCGTTTCCGCGGAAAGAAACTGATTGTGCCGATTGTAAACCGCGTAGTTCCGGTTATCGAGGACGATTATGTTGACATGGAATTCGGTACCGGTTGTTTGAAAGTTACTCCGGCTCACGATGTGAATGACTACATGCTGGGTGAAAAATACCAACTCGAAAGTATCGACATTTTCAACGACAACGGTACGTTGAATGCGCACGGACTTCACTACGACGGCAAAGACCGTTTCGATGTGCGTAAAGCAATTGAGCAGGAACTAATCGACAAAGATTTGATGGAGAAAACCGAAGCCTACAATAATAAAGTAGGTTGTTCGGAGCGTACCGGTGTGCCGATCGAACCAAAGCTTTCAACCCAATGGTTCCTGAAGATGGAAGACCTGGCGAAACCCGCTTTGAGCGCCGTAATGGACGACATCATTAAGTTTGTTCCCGAGAAATTCAAAAATACATACCGCCACTGGATGGAGAACATCCGCGACTGGAACATCTCACGTCAATTGTGGTGGGGACACCAGATTCCGGCTTACTACCTGCCCAACGGCACCTTCGTAGTTGCCGAGACTGCAGAAAAAGCGCTGGAACTGGCACAGGCAAAACAACCGGAGCTGAAACTGGAAGATTTGCGTCAAGATGAAGACTGTCTGGACACCTGGTTCTCGAGCTGGTTGTGGCCGATCTCCGTTTTCGACGGTATCAACAACCCTGAAAACAACGAAATACAATATTATTACCCAACCAACGACCTGGTTACCGGTCCGGATATCATTTTCTTTTGGGTGGCCCGCATGATCGTTTCGGGTTACGAATACCGTCAGGAGCCTTGCTTCAAAAACGTGTACTTCACCGGTATTGTGCGCGACAAGTTGGGACGCAAAATGTCGAAGCAGCTGGGTAACTCACCCGATCCGCTCGACCTGATTGCCAGCTATGGCGCCGACGGTGTTCGTGTAGGGATGATGCTTTGCTCGCCTGCGGGTGGCGACTTACTGTTCGACGAAAGTCTGCCGCAACAAGGTGCCGGATTCGTCACCAAAATGTGGAACTCGTTCCGCCTGGTGAAAGGCTGGGAAGTTGACAACACAATCCCTCAACCGGAACATTCAAAAATCGCTATCGAGTGGTTCCGGCAAAAGTTCAGCCAGATTGTTGAGCAAACCGACGATCACTTCGACAAGTTCCGCATCTCGGACGCGTTGATGAACGCCTACACGGCTGTTCGCGACGAGTTCTCCGGATGGTTACTCGAACTGGTTAAACCGGCTTACCAACAACCGATCGACGGAAAAACTTACGGCGAACTGATTGACATCTTCGATGAGGTTTTACGCTTCATCCATCCGTTTATGCCGTTCGTGAGCGAGGAAATCTGGCAGTACCTGAAAGAGCGCAAAGAAGGCGAAAGTATCATGATCAGCAGCTGGCCGAAATCAACCGGCTACGACGCTGCCTTCCTGCAAAAGTTCGAAGATGCGAAAGAAGTTATTTCGGGTATCCGCAACATCCGCACGAAAAACAACATTGCCAACAAAGACACTTTAGAGCTGGCCGTTCTTCCGGGTGACAAAGGCTACAATGCCGATTTAAATTCAGTGGTTAGCAAACTCGGAAACTTGTCAGGCTACAACGAGGTTAGCACTGAAGTAGGCGGAGCCGGTTCATTCCTGGTTAAATCGAGTACTTATTTTGTACCACTAGGCGAGCTGGTTGATGTTGAAGAAGAACTGAAAAAGTTGGAAGAAGAGCTGAAATACACCAAAGGTTTCCTGAAATCGGTGATGGGCAAGCTGAGCAACGAACGTTTTGTTGCCGGAGCGCCGGAAGCTGTCGTGGCAAAAGAACGCGCCAAACAAGCCGATGCTGAAGCCAAGATAAAAGTTTTGGAAGAGCAAATTGCGAAGCTGAAATAATCGGCTACAAAACAATATTTTCAAAAGCCTTCTGTTTTACAGAGGGCTTTTTTGTTTGCAACAACAAGCAATTTCCGAAAGTCTGTTTATTTTTGACACAGCAATATTAATCATGCAATCATGCTAGTACACCCAAACCCACTGGTACAGTATCTACAGAAACCAGCCTCTGAATTCACGAAAGAAGACCTGATCCGTTACATTGAAGAACGCCAGATTGAGATGGTGAATTTTAGATATACTGCTGAAGACGGGAAACTGAAAACCATCAATTTCATGATTACCAGCGTGGAAGAGCTGGACATGATTTTGACCTCAGGAGAACGGGTGGACGGAAGCAGCATTTTTTCGTTTCTACCGACCAACAACAGCGACCTCTACCTGGTTCCGCGCTACAAAACAGCGTTCATCAACCCATTTTCGGAGATTCCGTCAATCGACATTCTCTGCTCTTTTTACGGGCCCGATGGTGAGCCGCTGGAAAGTTCGCCGGTTTACATCCTGCGCAAAGCCCGCAACCAGTTCAACAAATCCACCGGTATGACCATTAAGCTGATGGCCGAGCTGGAGTATTACGTGATAAGCGACATTGATGAACGGACGGTGATTGCAGAAAACGGCTACCAAAGTGCAGAGCCTTATTCTGCTCATGAAACGCTGCGGGTTGAAGCCTTAAAACTAATTGCCAAGTGCGGCGGCAAGGTTCGCTTTGGGCACGCTGAAACTGGAAACTTTATCTACAACCGAAAATTATACGAGCAACACGAGATTGAATTCTCGGTGGGCGATCCGGAGGATGCTGCCGACCAGCTCGCCGTGGCCAAATGGATCTTGCGCATGTTGGGATTGAAGTACAATGTCAATGTCACCTTCATCCCAAAAATAGCATTGAACCAGCCGGGTAGCGGCCTGCATATTCATTTCATGGTTGAGCACGCCGGCAAGAACGTGCTGATTGATCAGGAAAACCTGACGACGACCAGTTTGAAAATGATTGGCGGTATTTTGGATCTGGCACCCGCCTTGTGTGCGTTCGCCAACCCAACACCGGTGTCGTTTCTGCGCCTGATGAGCGGACAGGAAACCCCCAACCAGGTTTGCTGGGGCATCCAGAACCGATCCACGTTGATTCGTGTTCCTCTGGGCTGGAACCGCATGGAGTCCCTTTCGGCACATGCCAACCAGAATGCTGAAACGGTGATCGACCAAACCTTCCGCCAAACCCTGGAATACCGCGGAGCCGACGGATCGGCAAACCCTTACCTTTTGGTGGCAGCCCTGATCATGTGCGCCTTGTCCGGCCTCATGAACACCGAATCTGTAAAAAAAGCAGACCAGCTGAAAACCGACGAGAACCTTTTCTCGCCCGAATTAGAATCGGACTTTAGTTTTCTGCCTACCTCCTGCGAACAAGCGGCACAGCAATTGGAGGAACAGCGGAAGTTTTTTGAAGCCGACCAGGTTTTCCCGAAACCGATCATCGATCACACGATCGCGAAACTTCGTTCATTCAACGACAAAGAGCTGATCAACAATTTCAAAACATACGGCGAAAACCAGGAATTTGTCAAGCTGGTTGAAAGCTACCTTCATTTTATGTAATCAAACAGACAAACACTATTTCATATGACTCTGATTAAATCAATATCCGGGATTCGCGGAACCATTGGCGGCAAACCGGGAGAAGGCCTCTCCCCTCTTGATGTCGTGAAATTTACCGCATCGTATGCCAAATGGCTAACCGGCGTTTCCGGCGCAAAAAAATGTAAAGTGGTCGTGGGCCGCGACGCCCGTATCAGCGGCGAGATGGTTAATGCCCTGGTTTGTGCAACGCTCTCCGGAATGGGAATCGACGTGGTAAACCTGGGACTGGCAACAACCCCGACCACAGAAATTGCCGTTACAACCGAGCAAGCCGATGGCGGAATCATTCTGACAGCCAGCCACAACCCCAAACAATGGAACGCGCTGAAGCTTCTGAATGCGAAAGGTGAATTCATTTCCGCAGCCGACGGAGCTGCCATTTTAAAATATGCCGAAGAGGAAAGCTTCTCATTTGCAGAAGTTGACGACCTGGGTCGCATGACCGAAAAAGACTACACGGCTGAACATGTTCGTCAGGTCCTGGCGTTAGATCTTGTTGATGTTGAAGCCGTAAAAGCGGCCAACTTCAGCGTTGCTTTCGATGCTGTCAACTCAGTGGGTGGAATCGCCATTCCCGCGCTGCTCGAAGCAATGGGTGTGAAAAACATTGTACCGATTAACGAAGAGCCAACCGGACACTTTGCGCACGTTCCCGAACCGCTGCCAGAAAACCTGGTTGAAACCTGTGCCATTGTAAAAGAAAAGCAGGTTGATGTTTGTTTCGTGGTTGACCCAGACGTGGATCGTTTGTCGATCATTAGCGAAGACGGCAGCATGTTCAACGAGGAATATACTTTAGTAGCCGTGGCCGATTACGTACTTTCGAAAACACCCGGAAACACCGTCTCAAACATGTCGTCGAGCCGGGCGTTGCGGGTGATCACTGAAAAACACGGAAGCAGCTACACTGCATCGGCCGTTGGAGAAGTGAATGTCGTTACCGCGATGAAAGCAACGAATGCTGTAATTGGAGGAGAAGGAAACGGCGGAGTGATCTACCCGGCGAGCCACAATGGCCGCGACGCTTTAGTCGGCATTGCCTTGTTCCTGACACAACTTGCGAAGTCGGGTTTGAAATGTTCGGAACTGCGCAAAACATACCCTGACTATTTCATTTCGAAAAACAAGATTGAGTTGACGCCCGAAATCGAAGTCGACAAGATCCTGGAGAAAATGGAAGCGCTTTACGCCAATGAGCAAGTCAGCACCGTTGACGGCGTAAAAATCGACTTCCCCGACGAGTGGGTGCACCTGCGAAAATCGAATACCGAGCCCATTATTCGGATTTACGCTGAATCGACCTCGCCTGACAAGGCTGATACACTCGCCCAGAAGATCATAACGGATATCAAAAACCAGTTATAAAACACAAAGCCGGCCACTCGCCGGCTTTCTTTTTGGCATATTAATTGCATTTAACAAAACTTCGATAAACGCAATTCCTGTTAATCCACTGGGATAAAACCCAATTCGAAAAATTTGTTAAGGTTTCATAAACAGTATGAAAATATATCTTATGTAACGACCTGCTTTCTTAACTTTATTTACCGAACAGAAAACCTAAAAATCTAACAAAGCCGATATGAAAAAAAAGAAAAACCTCCTCTTTCTGTTAATTCCTGTCGTTTTACTAATCCTGATTCTCGTACTTAGCTCCGAAAGTGAAAAAAGCATTATGCTCACCGCACAGGTGCAGCGTGGCGACTTTCAGGTTGCAGTGTACTCCTCCGGGCAAATCGAATCTGAAAACAAAGAAAACATTCCTGTACCCGCAAAGCTTTCGGATCGCAGCCTTCGGATCTGGAGCCTGAAAATAACCGAGCTCGTAGAAGAAGGAACCTATGTTGATTCGGGCGATTTCGTTGCGCGACTGGACCCGGAAGCGGTGCAGGAGCAAATTAAAAATGTGCAGGACGAAATGGACAAAGCATTCTCAGAGTACGAGGATGCCAAAATTGACTCCAACCTCAACCTTTCCAACCAACGCGACGCCATCACCAACGCGCGTTTGGACATGGAAGAAAAAGACATTATCGTCAAAGAATCCATTTACGAGTCGCCTTCAATTCAAAAGAAAGCGCAAATGGATTACGACAAAGCCGAACGCAAACTCGAGCAGGAGAAAAACGCCTACGTGCTGAAAACCCAGCAGGAAGAAAACAAAGTCAACCGGCAGTTCATCAATTTTCGGCAGCTCAAAGAACGTTACGAGGGTTTGGAAGGACTCTACAACTCACTGACGATAACAGCTCCAAAAGCCGGCATTGTCACCTACATCAAAAACCCCTGGGGAATCACAAAAGTCGGATCAGATGTCGGGAGCAACGGATCGGTTGCCACGATTCCCGACATGACAAACCTGATCTCGAGAACTTACATTAACGAGATCGACATCTCTAAAATCAAGGAAGGTCAAAAAACTGACATCGGGATCGACGCCTTCCCCGATAAAGAGATGACCGGTGAAGTTGTCTCCATCGCCAATATTGGCCAAACCATGCCCAACAGCGACGCGAAAGTGTTCGAGGTAAAAATAAAAGTGTTTGGAGTTGACAAAGACCTGAAACCGGCGATGACCACGAGCAACATCGTTTACACCAACTTATACACCGACACACTCTACATTCCTATTGACGCTGTGTTTGAGAACGACAGTATGCAGTACGTTTACGTCGACCGCGGCAATATCAGCCGACAAGTCGTGAGACTTGGGGAGTCGAACGAGAACTACGTCTTGATTTCGGAAGGGCTGAAGGAAGGTGATGTCATCTGCCTGAACGAGCCCGAAACAGGTTCGGAACTCCCACTGAAAGGGACTGAAATTTACCAGGCAATGGTGCAGGAAAAAGAGGAACAGCGAAAACAAGCAGAAGAGGAAATATCGAAAGCTGAAAAAACGCAAAAGGATGAGAAACCCGGAAAAGTACCCCCAACAAAGTCCGGTGGCGCCGTCATCAGCAATTAAAATCACCTCTAACCTCAGCTTATATGATTATCAAAAAATACCTGCACGATATTGTTATCGCCATCGAAGCAATATTTGCAAACAAAGTGAAATCGCTGCTAACGGCACTGGGCATTATTTTCGGAGTAGCAGCCGTCATTAGTATGATGGCGATTGGCAACGGAGCCGAACAGGAAATTCTTGAACAAATTAAAATGGTTGGTGTCAACAACATCATTGTTACCCCTTCGGAACTATCAACCAGCGACAACAGCAACAGCGACTCAGAGGATAAAAGTTCCACCAAGAAATTCTCAAAAGGGCTTACCCTGCTTGATGCAGAAGCAATCGGATCAATCATCCCGTCGGTAGACAAGGTTTGCCCGGTAGTATCCTTCAACTATTCGGCCATGGTCGACGGCAAAAGTAAGCCGGTAGTCCTGGAAGGCACCAATGAAAACTACTTCGAACTGTTCAACATCAGCCTGCAGAGCGGTGAAATCTTTAATGAATTCCAGGACAAATCGGGACAACCGGTTTGTGTGATCGGCGACAACATCCGGGAAGTTTTTTTCAAACAAGACGATCCGATCGGAAAGTCCATTAAATGCGGGAAGATTTGGCTGAAAGTTATCGGCATTGCCGAACGGCGCGACTTCACCGCTTCGGCGTCTGACGAGATGGGCATCAGCAGTTCCGACAATAAAATCTTTGTACCCATCCAGACGCTCCTGCTCCGCTTCAAGGACCGATCATTGATTCGGGCCGACGAGGTTGAAAAAGTGAATTCAAACAAGGGAGGAAATGGTGGTGTCATCATCATCGGCGGAATGGAACAAAAGGACGATGCCATTGACGAAGATCCCGACATCAACCAACTCAGCAAAATCATCATCCAGGTGAAAGAAACCGAGCAACTGAGCGCCACCGCCAATGTCACCAAAAAGATGCTTTTACGCCGCCATTCCGGCTTGTTTGATTTTGAAGTAACGATCCCTGAACTACTTCTAAAGCAACAACAACGAACCAAAAACATCTTCAACATTGTGCTCGGAGCAATTGCCGGCATCTCGTTGATTGTGGGCGGAATCGGCATTATGAATATCATGCTGGCATCGGTATTGGAACGCATTCGCGAAATCGGCTTGCGCCTTTCAATCGGCGCTTCCAAGAAAGACATCATTGCCCAGTTTCTAGCTGAATCGACGCTGATCAGTATCTCCGGTGGAATTATCGGGATTATTTTCGGTGTAGCCCTTTCCAAGACCATCACCGCCATTTTCGACATAAAAACGGTCGTCTCCTTTTTCAGCATCTTCATCGCCTTTGGCGTATCGGCCCTTGTCGGCATTTCATTTGGCTACTTACCCGCCAAGCAAGCTGCAGAGAAAGATCCGATCGAATCTCTTCGACAGTAACCGAACGCTCATAAACCAATACTGAAAAAACAAACCCATGAAATACATCACACTCCTGCTCCTAACCTGCGGTATTTTTAACAATGCTTTTTCGCAAGACCAAAAGATAAAAATGAGTTTGAATGATGCCATCGAAATGGCATCTCAGAATTCAATTGATGCCTTCCGAATAACCAACATGTACCGGGCCAGCTACTGGGAGTACCGTTACTACAAAGCCGACCGACTCCCAACCTTGTCGCTGTCGGCTACACCCATCGATTTTAACCGATACCGAACCCGCGAATACAACTTTCAAACGAACGAAGAAGAATACGTTCAACGGGAATACCTTAGTTCGGACTTTGCGCTTTCGTTGACGCAGAATGTAGCGCTCACCGGAGGTAGCTTTTTCCTGAGCTCCGATGTGGCCATGGTCAAAAACCTTGGCGACAGTCAGAACGACAGCTATCAATCCACACCAATCAGTATTGGTTATCAACAAAGTCTGAACGGTTACAATGCCTTGAAATGGCAAGCGAAAATTGAACCGCTTAAATTTGAAATCGCTAAAAAGGAACTCATCGAGTCACGCGAGTCGCTTTCGATTAAGGCGTCTGAAAAATTTTTCGACTTGGTCGATGCTCAAATTCAACTGAATATCGCACAAAACAACCTGGCAAGTAACGACACGCTCTATCGATTAGGCAAAGGCCGTTTCCAGGTGGGAACAGTAACCCAGGATGACTTGCTGACATTGGAACTCAACCTACTGAAGGCCAAACAGTCGTTAAACGAGTCCAACTCAGAGGTTCAACGCGCCCAAGCCGATCTCAATTCTTTCCTCGGACTCGACAAAAACACGACTATCGAATGTATCATTCCATCTGATATTCCCCCCATTCAAATCGACGTTAGTAAAGCGATTGAAAAGGCGATGGCTAACAACCCGTTTCCACTCGAACAACAGCAACAGTTGCTGGAAGAAAACGAAACCGTGGCTGAAGCAAAGGCTGAAGCCGGATTCAATACAAGCATTTATGCAATCTACGGACTCGATCAATCCTCCAGTGAATTCTCTGAAGTCTACAAAAACCCGGACAACAGCCAGCGCTTTCGTCTGGGACTCAGTATTCCGATCATTGACTGGGGCCGCCGGAAAGGAGCCTACCAAATGGCACTTTACAACCGTGAAGTTGTAAAAGCAACAATCGAGCAGGCTCGGATTGACTTTGAGCAAGAGCTTTTTCAGGACGTCATTGAATTCAACCTGCAGGCTGAACAGGTGAAAACTGCCGGACTAGCAGATACCGTTGCCCAAAAAGGATACGAAGTCGCCTTGCAGCGATTCCTGATTGGAAAAGTAGATGTCGTTAAGCTCAACATTTCTCGAAATGACCTGGAAACAGCCCGCCTATCCTACATTTCTGCCGTACGAAAATACTGGAACTACTATTACACGCTGCGCATGAAAACTCTCTTCGATTTCGTGGAAAACGAAACGCTTTCGGTTGAATACGATAAACTTCTTGAAAAATAATTGTCATGAAGAAGAAAAAACTGATGGTTGCTGGAAGCATTGCAGCCATTATCATCATTGCCGCTTCTGTGATTCTCTTGGAAAGTACAGAATCAGGCAGCAGCAAACTAATTAAACGAGGAACGCTGAAAGCTGCAGTTACCGGACGGGGCGAGGTTCAGGGTGAAAATTCAGTCCGAATTGAATTGGCAAGCGTACTGCGAGACAATCAACTGCGCGTGTGGAGTTTCAAAATCAACGACCTCATCCCTGAGGGTAAAAAGGTAAAAAAAGGCGACTTCATCGCGCAACTCGATCCCAGCCAACTGGTAAGCAACATGCGCGAGCGCCAAACAGAAAAAGAAAAGTTTGATGCCGATCTCAGAAATGCCATCATCGACAGCACCGTAAACCTTACGGCCAAGCGAGAAGACATTGTCAACGCCAGGTTGGAACTGCAATACAAACAAATCGATCTCGACATGGCCGAGTTTGAATCCGGAGCCGAAAAACGAAAAGCGACAATGGCTTATCAGAAAGCACAGATTGCGCTCGATAAATCCAAGCGGGATTACCTGCTCGAAAAAAACCGCATGAAGACACGCATTCTCCGTTACGAATCCCGCGCGAAGCAGCTTCAGGAAGTCATCGACAAATTTCAACGGGCTTTGGCTGAATTGCGGATCACCTCTCCCGGCGACGGCATTGTGATGATCAGCGAAGACTTTCTGGGGAAAAAGCTGACCAAAGACAGCCGTATCAGCACCTGGATGCCATTGTTGGCAACCCTCCCCGATATGTCATCGGCCATCGTCGAAACCTACATCAAGGAAATCGACATCACGAAAATCAGTCTCGGCGACTCCGCTCAAATTGCAGTCGATGCCATTCCCAACAAACTTTTCACCGGCAAGGTGATTAAAGTGGCCAATATGGGTGAAGACAAAAGCGGCTTCGACATGAAAGTGTTTCGCGTCGTCATTCGGTTTGACAATGTTGACAATGACCTGAAGCCAGGCATGACCTGCAACAACGACATCATCTTTGCCGCCTACGAAAACCAGCTACTGGCACCTTTAAAGGCAATCTTCACAAAAGGAACTGACCGGATTGTTTACCTGAAACGAAAAGGAGAAATCATTGAGCAACCCGTTAAAACCGGGGCTGAAGACGAGGAAAATGTGGTTATTCTGAACGGACTTCAGGAAGGAGACCGGGTATTGTTATATCAGCCGTCGTCTGAAGAGATCAAAGGCTGATAACACGAGGCCGCAAAATGGTGTCTTTGGCTCGTTGGGTTGAATTGCAAAAGAATCTTAAAACGGTTAGCCTAATCCGCAAAACCTTTTATCTTTGTTTACTCGTAAAAAACACAAAAAAACAAAAATAAACACGTTATGAAAGTTACAGTAGTTGGTGCAGGTGCTGTAGGCGCTAGTTGTGCAGAATACATCGCAATTAAAGATTTTGCTGATGAGATCGTAATCGTTGACATTAAAGAAGGTTTTGCTGAAGGAAAAGCAATGGACCTGATGCAAACAGCATCGTTAAACGGTTTCGACTCGACCATCACCGGAACAACCAACGATTATTCGAAAACTGCCGGCAGCGACGTAGCTGTGATCACCAGTGGTATTCCTCGTAAACCGGGAATGACTCGCGAAGAGCTGATCGGTATTAATGCAGGAATCGTTAAAACCGTTTCTGAAAACCTGATCAAATATTCACCCAATGTTATCCTGATTGTTGTTAGTAACCCAATGGACACCATGGCTTACCTGGCACACAAAGCAACAGGACTTCCGAAAAACCGCATCATTGGTATGGGTGGTGCATTGGACAGCGCCCGTTTCAAATATCGTTTGGCCGAAGCGTTGGATTGCCCGCAATCTGACATCTCTGCCATGGTTATCGGTGGACACTCAGATACCGGTATGGTTCCATTGATTGAAAAAGCTGTTCGCAACAGCGTTCCTGTTTCTGAATTCCTTTCAGCAGAAAAAATGGCCGAAGTTGTTGAAGCAACAAAAGTTGGTGGTGCTACGCTGACAAAATTATTGGGTACAAGTGCCTGGTATGCTCCGGGAGCTGCAGTATCTGAATTGGTTCGCGCCATCGCTTTAGATTCTAAAAAAATGTTCCCATGTTCAGCTTTGTTGGAAGGCGAATATGGCTTGAGCGATATCTCGTTGGGTGTACCTTGCGTTTTGGGTAAAAACGGTATCGAAAAAATCGTTGAGATTGAACTTTCAGCTGCCGAAAAAGCAAAAATGATGGAAAGTGCTGAAGGTGTAAAAGCCGTAAACGCATTGTTGTAATCGAATTAGATTCCACCAGATATGAAAGCCACTGCATTTGCGGTGGCTTTTTTGTTTTTGACCTTCTCCCGATAAAACCAGGCAAACGTCTACTCATTCCAAACTGCTTACTCTTCGCAATAACTCGCCGTTTCATCTTTACCCTCATGAGCGATTGTTTGGCCGGAGGCTACTTTTATGCAAGAGATATTGTTACCGAAGCAATACAGATACTCCAATAGCGTATTCTGACTTACATCAAGGCTTGTCAGATTATTGTAGACGCAGTACAAAGACTTCAACAGTGTATTCTGACTTACGTCGAGGCTACTTAAATTATTTCCGTCGCAGCTCAAATATGTCAATGCGGTGTTCTGACTTACATCAAGGCTACTCAAATTATTGTAGCCACAATGCACTGATTTTAAAGCAAAATTGGGGCTCACGTTAAAACTACTTAAATTATTGCCTTCACAATTCAAAAGCTCCAATACTGTATTATGACTAACATCGAGCGTTGTCAGTTTGTTGTACTCACAATGCAAATATTCCAACGCCGTATTATCGCTCACGTCGAGACTGCTAAGATTATTATCTACGCAACTCAAAATTGCCAATTCTGCATTTTGATCTAAATCAATACTGATCAGTTCATTGCTCCCGCAGTACAGCATGATTAAAGCTGTATTTTTTTCAATATTGAGAGTGTTTAAATTATTATCATAGCAATGCAATGATGTCAACCTTGTATTTTGGCTCACATCCAGGCTAGTCAAATTATTGTAAGCGCAATCTAACTCTGTAATATTTTTAAAGTAGGCTATACCTGTCAGATCTTTTATTCCTTCTTCATTATAATATTCATCCCAAGTCCCCGCGACATTAATCTCAGATGCATAGTTTTCGGCTTCTGCAATGGAAATTTCGCCATCGTCGTTTGTGTCAATACTGTGGCGGCTCTTATCTAGCAACCGCTGTTTAAACAAAACATCGGGAAAGTTGATGTTTGCGCTTTTATCCACCGGAACCGAGCCATCTTCTGTCACACTCATTTGTGTGACATTTACAGTAATCGTAGTTTCCTTACACGAAATCAAAATGCTTGCGCTCCGATCCTCTCCGGTATAATTCACCAGCAGACTGATCGATACCGTATAATCGCCTGCTCCACTTCCGTTGTCGGGCGTAATAGAAAGCCAATCGGGCAATTCACTTGTAGTCCACACTGCGGTTGTGCTGAAAACCAGTTCGCTTTCTCCTTGTGTTTGGTCGGCAAATACTTGCTGAGTAAATTGGCTGCTGTCAAGTATTTCTATTGAGGGAGTGTTAATCGAGTCTTCTTTTTTACATCCTGTCAGGAGAACAGTCAACAATAGGAAACCAGAGATTAGTTTTTTCATAAGTATTACAAGCAATTAGGTTTTAGCAATGCGCGAACCAAATATAAAAATTCCTGAAAAAGAAATCGCTTATTTAAATTAATTATTTCTAGAGTCACTTAAATACACCCACATAAAAAACTAATTATGTGACCAATGAACAAACAACACAACCACATTACAATCAAATAAAAATAAAAAACCAACATAAACACTACCAACAACCAAGAACATCACAATAATCCGCTAACAAGAACACTGAATTAACTGTGCCCCATTAAAGCTCTCTGAACTTACCAAATACAGAATGCACGGACCGATTTCATCGAATCTCTTTGTTCTAAAAATCCAGAAATTCAAAAATCGGAGAATTCATCAATCTGACTATCTTTACCCCTTCTGACAAAAATATTGACCGGTTTGATGAAGAATCTGTTTTGCAAATCCATTGAATTACCGCTCGAAATCGTTGAGCTGGAAGAGCACAATTACCACCTGATGCTAAAAGGCCGCCTGGCTGATGGCGCTGAGGCTTGGTGGATTGTGGACACGGGCGCTTCTAAAACGGTGTTCGACCGAAACCAGGAAAGCTATTTCGAACTGGAGGAGTCGCACAACAAAAGCGACTACCAAAGTGCGGGCATCAACGCTGGGATGGTTGAAACAAAAGTCGGCAACATTTCAAAATTAAAATTCGGAACCATCAAGATCAAAAACCTGAAGGTTGCGTTAATTGACTTGAAACACGTGAACGACATCTACCAACGCTACCACGACAAACCGGTTGTCGGACTTCTAGGTAGCGACGTAATGGCCAATTATGGTTGTAAGATTGACTACATGAATAAAACCATTTCGTTTCAAACAAAGCCGCTGCGTAAATAGAAAAGTCCAGGTTCCAAATCCCAAAGTACAAATCACAAAAATCAAATTACCGCAAGTCGAAAGCTTCAAACTACGGGAAATGTTATTGATGGTCATTAGTCGTCAATACTGGCACCATGCAAACGCATTTTGTTATTTGGAATTTTCTTCTTTTGAAATTTGGTCGGAATGTCATTCATTGTCGATTGATCGCTTTGCTCCTTGCACTATGCCATTTGCCCTATGCCCAAAAATCTGTTCTAAAATAGTTGGTCATCAGGCTTAAGTTTTGTAAAAATGAATATATTTGCGACCTATTGAAAAAACTTTGAAGGAGTCTGACGACTCTTTTCCGGATTGAATTGAGAATGATGAAAGTCAAAAAACACCTTAGCCGAAAACTGATATGCCGCCTGTTGCTTTTTGCCGCAGTGGTTATTTCTGCCGTGTTGTTTGACTCCTACCACCAAGGTTCTGAGATCGTTTCAAAAGAAAAGTCTCACAAATCCGAATCGTCACAAAGTGTCATTACAACGCCTGAGTTTTGCGTTAACCCGGCTAGCACCTTCAAGCTAATCAGTGGTGCCGACAAGCTTTTCTCGGGTTTGGTATTTGCCGGAAATAAAAGTGATCTGCTCACTTCTTGGTTCAACAACCACTCTTTCCATTTATTAAAAGCAGAATCGCTGAACCGAAATAACCCGTTTTTATTATCGGCTCATTTCATGAAATTTAACTGTTGTCACCAGACCAGTCCCGACGACAGTTCTTCCGCTTCCGCTTAATTTTTCAGATCCGACACAGGTATTCGTCCCGAATGGGAGAATTGCGCCTGCCCTATTTTCACGAAAAAATTCAATACAAAACAATAGATTTTAAATTTTCGATCAAATGCAAAACAAAGGATTAATCAGAACTTTTGCCATTTTATTGGCTCTGGTTTGTGCTTACCAGCTCACCTTTACATTTGTAGCGCGCAAAGTTGAAAAAGACGCACGCGAATATGCAAAAGGTGACGAAATGAAGGAATTGGTTTACCTTGATTCCGTTTCGGGCACAACTGTTTACAACTTCCTTGGGCTTAAAAAATACTCTTACAAAGATGTAAAAGCCCTGGAGATGAACTTAGGTCTTGACTTGAAAGGCGGTATGAACGTAACCCTTGAGGTTTCGGTTGCCGACCTGATCAAATCACTTTCAAACTACAGCACCGACACAACTTTCAACGCGGCACTAGCTCTTGCAAAAGAAAAACAACGCAACAGCCAGGACGACTTCGTGACACTGTTCGGTCAGGCTTTTGAACAAGTTGATCCGAATGCACAGCTTGCTGCGATTTTCAACACACTGGAGTTGAAAGACAAAGTAAAATACAACTCGACCAACGCTGAGGTAATGCGCGTGATTCGCGAAGAAACCGATGCGGCCATCGACAATGCATTCCAAATTATTCGTTCTCGTATCGACCGTTTCGGTGTTGCTCAGCCAAACATCCAAAAGCTGCAAACTCCGGGACGTATCTTGGTTGAATTACCGGGTATCGACAACCCTGAACGTGTTCGTAAACTGTTACAAGGAACTGCCAAACTGGAGTTCTGGGAAACTTACGACAACAGCGAGGTTTATTCTGTGTTGATGCAAATCAACGAAAAAGTAAAAGAAGTTCAGTCGCTTTCAGGCGAACAAACTGCTGCGGCTGCAACTACTGAAAGCGCAGAAACTACTGCTGCGACAGCCGATACAACTGCAAACAGCTTGCTGAGCGAAATGGAAAGCTCTGGCGACACTGCTGCTGTTGATCAAATGACGAACTTCAAAAAGCAATACCCATTGTTTGCAGTAATGCAACCAAGCACAACTCAGGACGGCCAATTGTATCCGGGACCTGTTGTTGGTACTGCACACTTTAAAGACACTGCTACAATCGATTCATACCTGGCTTTACCACAAGTTAAGTCGGTTATTCCGCGTAACCTGAAGTTCATGTGGACTTCGAAAGCAATTGATGATGCCGGTAACTATTTCCGTCTGATCGCCATCAAGGTAACCGGTCGTGATGGCCGTGCTCCATTGGATGGTGACGTAATTGTTGATGCTCGTCAGGATTACGAACAATTCGGAAGCCGCCCTGAAGTTTCGATGACCATGAACAGCGAAGGTTCAAAAACCTGGGCTCGTTTGACGAAAGATAACGTAGGCAAATCAATCGCTATCGTATTGGACGGCTATGTTCGTTCATTCCCGAATGTAAACGGTGAAATCACCGGAGGTCGCTCAAGCATCACCGGTTTGGAATCGGTTGAAGAAGCGAAGGACTTGGCAAACATCCTGAAATCAGGTAAAATGCCTGCTCCTGCTCACATTATCCAGGAAGAAATCGTTGGACCTTCATTGGGTCAGGAAGCGATCAACAGCGGTCTGTGGTCATTCGCCATCGCCTTCATCCTGGTATTGGCTTACATGTTGTTCTTCTATAGCAAGAAAGCCGGTTTGGCTGCAAACATTGCCCTGCTTGCCAACTTGTTCTTCATCATCGGTGTGTTGGCATCAATCGGTGCTGTATTGACATTGCCCGGTATTGCCGGTATCGTATTGACCATCGGTATGTCTGTCGATGCGAACGTGTTGATTTACGAACGTATCCAGGAAGAAATTAAAGCCGGTAAAGGCTTGAAACTGGCAATCCAGGATGGTTACAAAAACGCTTACTCAGCCATCATCGACGGCCAGGTAACAACCTTGTTGACAGGTATCGTTCTTTACTTGTTCGGTTCAGGTCCAATCAAAGGTTTCGCTACAACCCTGATCATCGGTATCTTTACATCGTTGTTCTCGGCCATCTTCCTGACTCGTTTGACATTCGAACGTCAATTGTCAAAAGGCAAGAACATCACCTTCACATCAAAATTCACCGACGAGTGGTTGCGTAATGCAAAAATCAAATTCCTCGAAAAACGTAAAATCGCTTACATCATTTCAGGTGCATTGATTGTCATCTCGTTGGCTTCGATCTTCACGCGTGGTTTCAACTACGGTATCGACTTCAAAGGGGGTCGTACTTATGTTGTTCGTTTCGATGAAGACGTGAAAGTTGCTGAAGTTGGTAAAGCGCTATCCGCCGTTTACGGCGAAGCTCCTGAAGTGAAAACATTCGGTGGTAACAACCAGGTTAAAATCACAACAGAATACAAAATCGACGAATTGTCAACCGAAGTTGATGAAGAAGTTGACGAATTGATGTTGAAAGGTCTGCAACAAGGCGGTTTCATTGCCAGCGATGTAACCATGGCACAATTCGACTCAGAATATCGTATGAGTTCACAAAAAGTGGGTCCTACAATTTCTGACGACATCAAGAAAGACGCGTTGATCGCGATTGGTTTCTCGCTGTTGATCATCTTCCTTTACATCCTGCTTCGTTTCCGCAACTGGCAGTTTGGTTTGGGTGCATTGATCGCCTTGGCGCACGATACCATCATCACGCTTGGTTTCTTCTCGTTGCTGCACGGCTTACTGCCATTCTCGCTTGAAATTGACCAGGCGTTTATTGCAGCGATCCTGACGGTGGTAGGTTACTCGATCAACGATACCGTGGTAGTATTCGACCGTATCCGTGAGTATTTCCAAATTCACCCGAAACGTTCAAACGAAGTGAACATGAACGAAGCGATGAACTCAACACTGCGTCGTACCTTCAGTACTTCGTTGAGTACATTCGTGGTAATTTTGGCCATCTTCCTGTTTGGTGGTACTTCAATCCAAGGTTTCACATTTGCCTTGTTGATTGGTGTAGGCGTGGGTACTTACTCATCAATCTTCGTTGCAACTCCGATTGTTTACGATACTTACAAGCAAGTTGAAAAAGCAAAAGTTAAGAAAGCAGTGAAGTAATTCGCAGCAATCTGCATAATATTGAAAGCCTCTGGAAACTCCGGGGGCTTTTTTCGTTTTTAATAGATCTTTGGATTACGGGATTTCCAAATGTTGGACCAAATGACTACCAGACAAATTGAAGGTTTGTTCAGTTGACGGATTGAAGGCCCCCCGAACGAGAAAGAAAAAACAAAAATCCACCGCCTCCATCAACGACTCAACACTTCAACGTTTCAACAAAAACGACCAGTAGCAAGCAAACTGCAACCCGACACCAAGGACATGAAACAACGATCAAATAACCAGTCTTTTAAATCAGACATCGGACAAAAATTTATCAAGAAACAAACAACCAGAAACCAATAACAAGGAACTAGCAACTAGGAACAAGTAACCAGCAACTAGCGACCAAAAACAGAATTATTAATGATTGCAAATCAAACCAAGGAAGTCATAAACTTGTTTGTATATTTGCTAAAAATTATTCGATCATGGCGCATTCTTTCTTATTTATCAGTGGTGGCGAAATTGTAATGGTAATGCTGATCGCCCTGTTGTTTTTTGGGTCGAAAGCAATTCCCGATATTGCCAAAACACTCGGGAAAGGTTTGCGCGAATTCAAAAAAGCTACCAACGAGATTCAGAGAGAGCTTGAAGCCAACACTAGTGATTTCAAGCGTGAGGTGAATGACATTCAGTCTACCGTAAAAAGAGAATCGAACCGAATTTCTGATGACATCCGGAATGTTTCTTCGCGAATGGAGGAAGAAGGGAATAAGATTAGCAAAGGCGTAGAAGAAGAAATCAAAAAGAATTAAATCTGCTTTCATGTTCGAACTCGTATTGTATGCGGCAGCCATGCTGCTTTGCTTTGTATTATTGGCTCGTATCGTCGATAAATTTTTTGTGGTTTCACTCGACCGTATTTCCCACGACTGGAAATTGTCGTCGGATGCAGCAGGTGCAACATTAATGGCCGTTGGATCCAGTGCCCCGGAACTATTTGTAGCTTTATTCGCTGTTTTGAAACCCGGCGATCACGACGCTATTGGCATTGGAAGTATTGTGGGAAGTGCCCTTTTCAACTTATTGGCCATTGGTGGTATTGTTGCGTTGGTCCGCAAATCTACCCTCACCTGGCAGCCCATGGTTCGCGATATCCTTTTTTATTTCGTAGCCGTAGTATTGCTGCTATGGGGAATTATCGACGGTAATTTCAGCATTGTCGACTCACTCCTTTTCCTCGGCTTATATGCCGTTTATGTATTTGCTGTAGTTCGCTGGAGACGTTGGTTCTCCTATAAAGACAATGGCAAGGATGTTGAGCAAGAAGCAGAAGTTGACGAAAAACCGAACTTCATCGATCGCATTTTGGGCATTTTCTTTCCAAAGCCGGAACATTATTATTGGGTCTTTTTCATTTCAATCCTCCTCATCGCAGGCATGAGCTGGGTATTGGTTGAATCAGCCATTCATGTGTCGCATGTACTGAACATACCGGAATCGATTATCGCATTGACGGTATTGGCAGCAGGCACTTCAATCCCCGATTTAATCTCATCGATGGTTGTGGCGAAACAAGGCCGTGGCGATATGGCCATCAGCAATGCGATTGGCTCAAACATCTTCGATATTTTAGTCGGCCTGGGTTTTCCGTTCCTTTTAGTCATGCTCATCAGCGGCACGACTATAGAAACCGGCGGACACAATCTAGAGAGTTCATCAATTGCCCTTTTTGCATCGCTCATAGCTTTTACGCTTTTACTGGTAGCCAAACGCTGGAAGATTAACTGGTTCACCGGGATTGTCCTACTGTTGCTTTACATTGTTTATTTAACACGCGAAATCATTCTACTTTAGCTATCTTTAGAGGCAACCAAAAATTGACGCAGCATTGATTACCGCAAAAAATATTACGAAAACATTTGGCGACCTGAAAGTTCTGAAAGGAATTGATCTGGAAATCCCCGCAGGCAAACTTTACTCTATTGTTGGCCCGAGTGGCGCCGGAAAAACGACCTTATTGCAAATACTGGGAACTTTGAGCAAACCGGATTCAGGCGAAGTACACATCCACGACAAATCCGTTTTCGCTTTGGGTGAAAAGCAACTGGCTGCATTTCGGAATAAAGAAATTGGGTTTGTATTCCAGTTTCACTACCTGCTGCCCGAGTTCAATGCGTTGGAGAATGTTTGCATCCCGGCCTTCATTGCCAAGAAAGGCAAAAAGGAAACCGAAGCACGCGCCAAAGAATTACTCAACTTTTTAGGGTTGTCGCACCGTTTGACCCACAAACCAGCCGAACTTTCCGGCGGCGAACGTCAGCGGGTAGCTGTTGCACGGGCGCTCATTAATAACCCGGCAGTAATCATGGCCGACGAACCGTCCGGCAACCTAGATACACAAAACCGCAACGATCTGCACGACCTGTTTTTCAAGCTACGTGACGAGTTCAAGCAAACCTTGGTAATTGTTACCCACGACGAAAACTTTGCACGCCAATCCGACCGAATTATCCGGATGCGAGATGGACGGATTGAAGATTAGCTAATGTTTCATTACGGATTCAGAATTTCGACTACGAAAAAGCTGACTATCTCGATCTGGTTTCTATCAAGTCTTAAAGTCTTTAAAAATGCGATTTAGTGTATTTCGCCATAACCGTAGCAAACGCTTCTTCGATATTTTTATCCGCCAACTACCAGCGCAATGATGCACTCCAACTGAAATTCCGTTTTCTTCAATGGTTTGCTTTTCTTGCCTATTTTGGGGTGTAGGAGGATGAAACACCATTTTATCCGGAGTAAAGATATCTGCATAATCAGATTGCTGAAAAGCTCTGGTCAAAAATGCAGGCCCGGTCGTTTCTTCTTCCAGATTTGTGTACTCCTGTTTTTTATCGACATTCTGATGTCGGCCGTATTTTAAATCCTGAATTACGTCAAACCAAAATGGATGATTGGGTTCCGATGCAAGCAGACAGTTACCAATGCCTTCAAATTTATCTCCGTGTTATATTTGCCTGTTGTGCGGCAATACAACCCGATAATCCTTAAAATCAAACGGTTTCAGCACTTCATAATCTAAGTCTAAATACACCCCTCCTATTTTATACATAATCAGATACCGGAAGGCATCAGCACGCATCACATTTCGGGAAAAACCAAGATAGCGCTCAAGAAAATCCGGAAATTCGTCTTCGACAAACTTTTGCATCGCCTCATCAGTCCAAAGCTTGTATGTCCATCCTGAATTTAGCCGTTTAACCTTGTCAACATACGGTATCCATTCGCCGGGAATCTGTTCATCCTTCCACGTTTGATGTATTATTTTCGGAATCATCGTTGTATAGTTCATTGATCTTTTGATGCAGCGCTGTATGTGTAAAAGCATCCTGCTTTTCCTTCATACAATTTAATACTTTAGAATGAACTAAAATCCGGTTGAATAGCGAACTTCTGAATAAAAGCAAAAACACTATTTTTTCCGGAGTGCACAAACGAATTCGAATTCTAAACATCTGCTACACCTAATCAATTCCCCCGACACTAGTCCCCCGAAATAAAAAAACCCTGCCGATTGGCAGGGTTCCCCATTTATATAATTTCGTTCTACTATAAAAAAGCATCTACGTCTGCGAGTTCCATATCGAATGCTTCTGCAACACCGGCATAAACAATCTTTCCGTCAATCACGTTCAAGCCCTTTTTCAAAGGCAAGCTTTCTTTACAAGCTTTCTTCCATCCTTTGTTTGCGATCTGAATGGCGTAAGGTAAGGTTGCGTTTGTTAAAGCTAAAGTAGATGTACGCGGAACAGCTCCCGGCATGTTCGCAACTGAGTAGTGAATGATATCATCGATTACGAACGTCGGATTGTCGTGCGTTGTTGCTTTTGTAGTTTCGAAGCAACCACCCTGGTCAACTGCAACGTCTACCATTACAGTTCCCGGACGCATTGTTGGAATCATATCGCGGGTAACCAGCTTCGGAGTTTTCGCCCCTGGAATCAATACGGCACCGATAATTACATCGTGCGTTTTCACCATATCACGAATGTTATATTCGTTACTCATCATGGTTTTCACGTTGGCCGGCATGATATCGTCCAAATAGCGCAAGCGCTTCAAACTAACATCCATAATAGTCGTATCGGCACCTAAACCTGCTGCCATCTTCGCTGCTTCGGTACCAACAATTCCTCCACCAATAATCAGCACTTTGGCTGGCGGAACCCCGGCTACACCTCCCAGCAATACGCCGTAACCGCCGTAAGTTTTTTCCAGGTATTTCGCACCTTGTTGTACCGACATGCGTCCTGCAACCTCCGACATGGGTACCAACAACGGCAACGAGCGATCGTCCAGCTCAACAGTTTCGTAAGCCAAACATACTGCTTCGCTTTCGATCATCGCTTTCAGCAACGGCTCGCAAGATGCAAAGTGGAAATATGTGTATAAGATCTGGCCTTTTTTGATCAATTTGTATTCAGGCTCGATCGGCTCTTTTACTTTAATAATCATTTCTGCAATCGCGTACACGTCTTCAATCGTCGGCAGCATCTTTGCTCCCGCTACGACGTAAGCTTCATCTGCAAATCCACTTCCATTACCAGCGGTTGCTTGTACGTATACTTCATGACCATTTTTGACTAACTCAGCAGCGCCGGCTGGAGTTAATGCCACCCGGTTTTCGTTGTTCTTAATTTCTTTGGGTACTCCAATAATCATATCGCATCAAATTAAAATTATCATTCATCAAAATTAGATCAATAACCACATGGAAAACATGACAAAGGACAAGGAATAACATCCTGAGGAGAAACGTTAACAATTAGTTCAGATTGGTATGACAACCTACCAATAAACAGTGATAAATTCGCGGAAATAAATCTGTTAAAATTTCAAATTTGTATTCCTGCACCGATTTCAATTTAAAATTGATAATCGTATATTTGCCCTCCGAGCAAAAATTTTTAAATACATATGCCAACTACGTCCATTCGGGGAAATAAAATGCCTGATTCACCGATCAGGAAGCTTGTTCCGCTGGCTAATAAAGCCAAGGAAAAAGGAATTAAAGTGTACCATTTAAATATTGGTCAACCGGATTTACCCACTCCTCAGCGAGCGTTGGACGCGATTCGGAACATTGACCGCAAGATACTCGAGTATAGCCCGAGTGAAGGAATTCTGTCGCTTCGCCAAAAGTTGGCGGCCTATTATCACAAATTCAAAATCAATGTTGGGGTTGAAGACATTATTGTGACAGCCGGAGGTAGCGAAGCGGTTACCTTTGCCTTCATGTCGTGCCTTGATCCGGGCGACGAGATTATCGTTCCCGAGCCAGCTTATGCCAACTACGAAGCGTTTGCAATTGTGGCTGGTGCAATCATCAAATCAATTCCGGCAAAAATTGAAGAAGGTTTCGCCCTTCCTCCTATCGAAGAATTTGAAAAACTGATCACCCCGAAAACAAAGGGGATCATGATCTGCAACCCCAATAACCCAACCGGTTATTTGTATACGCAGTCCGAGATGAACGCTATTCGCGACCTGGTGAAGAAATACGACTTGTATTTATTCTCAGACGAAGTTTACCGCGAATTCTGTTACACCGGCGCACCATATATTTCGGCTTTCCACCTGGAAGGAATCGAGCAGAATGTGATCCTGATCGACTCCGTTTCGAAACGCTACAGCGAATGCGGAATCCGCATCGGTGCTTTGATTTCGAAAAACGCGGCTGTTCGCCGCAACGTAATGAAGTTCTGTCAGGCCCGTTTGAGCCCACCTTTGATCGGACAAATTGCCGCAGAAGCATCACTGGAGGAAACCGATGGCTACCTGATGGATTCGTACAACGAATATGTGGAGCGTCGCAAATTCCTCATCGATGGTTTAAACCGGATCGACGGTGTTTATTCGCCAATACCGATGGGCGCATTTTACACCGTAGCCCAACTACCGGTTGACGATTCGGACAAGTTTTGCGCCTGGTTACTGGACGAGTTCAGCTTCGAAGGAGAAACGATATTTATGGCTCCTGCCACCGGGTTCTACACCACACCGGGCTACGGAACAAATGAGGTGCGAATTGCCTACGTTCTGAAAAAGAAAGACCTGGCCCGTGCACTCAAAATTCTGGACGAAGCGTTGAAAGTTTATCCGGGAACGGTTTATAAACACAACCATTAAAACACGCACAAATTACATATATGAAAGCTGATCCTAACGGATTGGCTTTTTTTCATACAAAAATCGACCTGCGGAATAATATGCAAAACAGAATAACGTTTTAGCAAAAACCCCACTTTTTCATGAATGCTGTGCGACTAATCATATTATTTATCTTAATAGGATATGCTTGTCAAGCACAACAATCGCAACTAACCTACGAAAAGCCCAACTATCGAAAAATTGAAAGAGCGATCCGCAAAAAACACGGACCACTCTACTACCCAAGCTTGATGACCCGATTTGAGCAAGCCGATTCAACCCTTACTTTAAAGGAAAAACGTCACTTATATTATGGCTATCAATTTCAACCCAAATACAACCCTTATTCCTCTTCAGACTACATCGACCGCATGTTGGAAATTATGAATAAAGACCAACAAACGAATGGTGAACTGCAATTCATCGTGCAATGTGCCGATTCGGTATACCGAGAATACCCGTTCTCGGTACTGGCACTAAACTGCCAACTACATGCATTAAAGCAACTCGGCCAGCTTGAGCTGTATAATAAAAGACTGAAACAATTATTCACAGTTCTGGATGCACTTGTAAGCTCGGGAGATGGAATAACTAAGCGGACTGCATTCTACGTGATTGACCCTTCTCACGAATATGCTGTGATCAATATTTTGGGACTTGAATTCGCCGGCTCTCAATATCAAACCACCCATTTCGATTTTCTGGAACTAAAAACTAACAAAAACAAACTACGGGGCCTTTATTTCGATGTTACGCCAAGCTTAAAATACTCAGATCCATTTATAAACAAAAAATCCGGTATTCCTAATGAGGATAATACCGGATACTCAAAGTTTTTTCACAATACAATTCATTTAACTTAGATCTACATTCAACGTATAGAAAGGTGCTTTGTCCCGGTTTGTCACTACATTTTTTGATTCCAGGGAACTGATATACGCCTTCCCGCGTTGGTAGCTCAATTTAAGGTGCATAATGATGTCTCCCATCATACATTGTTCTTTCTCGTGAATCAGTTGGATGATCTCACGCTCGACTTCATTTTTCACTGTCGACAAGTCTAACTTTGTTTTCATAGGCCTTTTTTTTTATTGTTTGTTGTATGGAGTTGTTGCTGGCGGGATCTCCTCACCCGCCTCCGCTAATTGAAATCTACGACAATTTTTCCATCCTTTAATTCCTCGATTACAAAAAACATTTTTGATCAGCATTACCGGAACGTTTGGCACGGTTAAGCTTCCCTGAAACACAGGGCAGGTCTTCGCGAAGGGGCATCTTTTTCCTAAATATTGAATTCCTGTCATAACTCAATGTATTGCGATCGATCAGATCAAGTTTACAATCCCCAACATCTTGAAGCGCTCAACATGCTCTTTCTATAAAGATAAGCAACCTGCCTGAATGTTTTGTTCACCCTCATCGACGAACAAGCGCCTAATTCACCTAAAAATTAGACAAAAAAGAAAGCGACACTTAAATCAGCATCGCTTTCATATTGTTATTCAGACTATTAAATTCAAAATTGTGATTATTTGAACATTCTTATAAAAAGTTTAAAAAATTGTAAATTAATTTCCCATCTCCGACATGAACTTAATCCGCATCAATCGAATGTCCTCTTCCGAGTAATCATCCTCGCCCAATTCGTCCAAAGCTGCCTGGATAGAATCGTCTTCAGCCTCGCGGAAATACTCGTAAACTTCATCCTGATGATCTTCGTCCATCAGTTCATTGATGTAGTAATCGATATTGATCTTGGTACCGGAATTGACAATAGCCTCGATCTCACCAATGAGCTCGTTCATATCGATACTTTTCGAGTCCGCAATATCTTCGAGCGACATTTTACGGTCGATTGCCTGAATAATCTCAACTTTCGTTTTCGATTTGTTGGCAACCGTTTTAACCACCATATCCTGCGCCCGCTCAATGCTGTTATCCTCTACATAATTTGCAATGAGCTCCACAAATTCCTTTCCGTAGCGCTTGGCTTTTCCTTCGCCAACTCCCTGGATATTCTTCAACTCATCGATAGTTATGGGATATTGAATGGACATGTCAGACAAGGACGGGTCCTGGAAGATCACAAACGGAGGCAAGCTCAGTTTTTTGGCAACCTTTTTCCGAAGATCTTTCAGTGCCTCAAACAACTCGGGATCGCCAGCTGAACCGGACGACGGACCTGAAACTGTATTGTACTCTTCTTCCAGCTCGGTGTAATTGTGGTTCCGAACCAACAAGAAAGGCTGAGGTTTCTCGATAAACTCGAGCCCTTTGGGCGTGAGTTTTAATAATCCGTAATTCTCAATATCCTTGCTAATCAACCCAGCAATCATACTCTGACGAAATACGGCATTCCAGAAACTGTGGCTGTGATCGTCGCCATTCCCATAAGCTTTCAGTTCATCATGATGAAACGACTTAATCGCAGCTGTCATCTTCCCGGTTAAAATATCCGAGATGTGCTCCGCCTTGTACTTTTCTTTGACTTCCTGAATTGCTAATAAAGCGCGATGCACTTCATCCTGCGCCTGCACCTGCTCCTTCGGATTCAAACAGTTGTCGCAATTACCACAAGGTTCATCGAGTGTTTCGCCAAAATAATTCAGCAGAATGATCCGGCGGCAAATCGCAGACTCGGCGTAAGAAGCAGTATCCAGCAACAACTGGCGACCGATTTCCTGTTCTGCCACCGGCTTTCCCTGCATAAATTTCTCCAGTTTCTGGATGTCTTTATAAGAATAGAAAACCAAACATTGTCCTTCGCCGCCATCGCGCCCGGCACGCCCAGTTTCCTGGTAGTAACCTTCCAAGCTTTTCGGAATATCGTAGTGAATCACGAATCGAACATCCGGTTTGTCAATTCCCATCCCGAATGCAATTGTTGCGACGATCACGTCAACTTCTTCCATCAGGAATTTATCCTGGTTACCGCTACGGGTTGCCGAATCCATACCGGCATGGTAGGCCAACGCACGAATGCCGTTGACAGTGAGTAATTCCGCCAATTCTTCAACCTTCTTGCGACTCAAACAATAAATGATACCGCTCTTCCCTTCATTTTCTTTAATGAAGCGAATGATCTGTGCCTCCGGCTTCGCCTTTGGCTTAATCGCGTAGTACAGGTTCGGACGATTGAAGGACGCTTTGAAAACGTTCGCGCCCAACATACCGAGGTTCTTTTGAATATCGTGCTGAACTTTAGCTGTTGCTGTTGCCGTTAAAGCTATAATCGGAGCGGCACCGATATCCTGAATAATGGGACGGATTCGGCGGTATTCCGGTCGAAAATCGTGTCCCCATTCGGAGATACAGTGAGCTTCGTCAATGGCATAAAATGAAATCGTCACTGACTTTAAAAAGTCAACGTTTTCCTGTTTCGTCAATGATTCCGGCGCAACATACAACAACTTTGTTTTCCCATTCGTCACATCATCCTTCACCTGCTGCACCGCTTGTTTCGAAAGCGATGAATTGAGGAAATGCGCAATCCCGTCATCCGTTCCAAAACTCCGAATCGAATCCACCTGATTCTTCATCAAAGCAATTAGCGGAGATATAATGATTGCGGTTCCATCCATTATTAAAGCCGGCAGTTGGTAGCATAACGATTTACCACCTCCGGTTGGCATTAAAACAAAAGTGTCTTTTCCATCCAAAACACTTTTGATTACCTCTTCCTGCTGACCTTTAAAACGATCAAAACCAAAGTATTTCTGGAGTTGATCGGTCAATGTGAGATTATTCTCCATAAAGCCAATAAAATTTTGATCTCCTTAATCACGCGTTTTTTATGCGAAATCTAAGATAGCTAAAAACATTTTCATATCGCAACGATATTTTTGAAATTAAGGTGTTTTCACAAGGCTTTCGAAATTTTAAGTTTTTGCTTTTGGGTACTATTCTGAATATAAAACTATATTTGTTCCCGTTTGCCTGCGCGATATCAGGCAACTAAAATTCAACCCATTTGCGCAATATGGCCGAAGAGCAAAGCACCAAAAAAAGAGTCAAGGAAAAAGTGGAAGAAGTTGAGATGTCCTTCCTGGAACACCTGGAAGTTTTGCGCTGGCACCTGATCCGGGCATTCGCATCCATCTTCATTTTTTCGATTCTGGCTTTCATTAATAAGGATATCATTTTCGATAAAATAATTATGAGTCCCAAGATGCCGGACTTCTGGACCAACCGGATGTTTGCCAAGTTGGCTGACTTCACCGGAGCCGATTCACTAAGAATAAACACGACGGAACTCAAACTTATCAGTATTTCGATGGCCGGCCAATTCATGACGCACATCTGGACCTCGATTATTGCAGGCGTAATTATTGCCGCGCCCTATGTGATTTGGGAATTCTGGCGATTTATAAAACCGGCTTTGTACGACACCGAACGCAAACACTCGGTAGGTGCCGTTTTCTATATGACATTCTTATTTCTGACCGGCGTGCTGTTCGGATACTATTTAATAGTACCGTTGTCTGTTCACTTTTTGGGTTCCTACTCCATCAGCGGGGAAGTTGCCAACCAGATTAATGTACTGTCCTACATCAGTACCGTTTCATCTATCACCATCGCTAGTGGTGTTATTTTTGAATTGCCCGTTTTCGTGTATTTTCTGAGCAAAGTGGGCATACTGTCTCCGCAATTGATGAAAAAATACCGGAGACACGCCTACGTACTGCTGCTGATTATTTCAGCAATTATTACTCCGCCGGATGTTTTCAGCCAAATTATGGTTTGCTTACCTTTGGTATTCCTTTATGAAGTAGGAATTATTATATCGAAACGCGTGCAGAAAAAAGCCAATGCTGCGATGAATGCAGCTTAAGCGAAAAGCAATGAAATTAAAGCTATGAAATTAAGAGCCGATAATATTGTCAAGAAATATAAAAAGAGGACCGTTGTAAAAGGTGTCTCTTTCGAAGTTAACCAAGGTGAAATCGTTGGACTTCTTGGCCCTAACGGAGCCGGGAAAACCACTTCATTCTACATGATCGTCGGATTGGTTCAGCCTTTGAGCGGACACGTTTACCTCGACGATCTGGATATTACCGACATGCCCGTTTACAAACGTGCACAAAAAGGAATCGGCTACCTGGCACAGGAAGCATCGGTATTTCGCAAGCTTAGTATCGAAGATAACCTGCGCGCTGTTTTAGAGATGACTAAATTGACGAAAGCGGCGCAAAATGAAAAAATTGAATCGTTACTCGAGGAATTCCGTCTGACACACATTCGAAAAAGTAAAGGTTACCAGCTTTCAGGTGGTGAACGGCGTCGCTGCGAAATTGCACGTGCACTCGCCATCAACCCGAAATTTGTATTGCTCGATGAGCCTTTTGCCGGCGTTGACCCCATCGCGGTAGAAGATATCCAGGAAATTGTACGCACCCTGGTCGAAAAAAACATTGGTGTTTTGATTACCGACCACAACGTACACGAAACTTTGTCGATCACCGACCGCTCATACCTGTTGTTCGAAGGATCGATCCTAAAGGCCGGAACAGCAGAGGATTTGGCGAATGACGAAGATGTTCGACGGGTCTACCTGGGGCAGAATTTCACCCTGCGTTAAACCCGCAAACTAAAAAATATCCCAAAGAAGTTTTATTTCTCTTTGCAGATGTAAAAATAATGATTTACATTTGCGCCTCGATTAGCGGACGTGGCGGAATTGGTAGACGCGCTAGACTTAGGATCTAGTGTCTTACGGCGTGGGGGTTCGAGTCCCTTCGTCCGCACAAAAGAAAAGCTCAACCGCTATGCTTGGTTCTCAATCAAGCATGCGGTTTTTATTGATTTAAGACGTTGGTTAACGACCGACTTTCAACGGTAACTAATTGGTTATCCGTTCTTTTTCCAAAAAATTAAGTGGAACTTTTATGAATATTACAAAAGAAAACATCAACGAGCTAACAGCTACAATTACCGTTAAAATTGATAAAAATGATTACGAAGCAACGGTAAATGACGTTTTAAAAGACTACCGCAAAAAGGCAAACATGCCTGGTTTCCGTCCTGGTAAAGTTCCTGCAGGATTGGTTAAGAAAATGTACGGAAAAGCCATCCTGGCCGACGAGGTCAACAAAATGCTTTCAAACAAACTGTCACAATATATCGTTGACGAAAAACTTAATATTTTAGGAGAACCTCTTCCAAACGAAGAAAAACAACCTAAAATCGATTGGGAAACAACTGAAGATTTCGAATTCGTTTTCGACATCGCTGTTGCTCCTGAAATCGAAGTTAAACTGGACAAACGCAAAAAGTTTGTTTACTACAACATCGAAGTAGATGCTGATATGGTAAGCAAACAAATCGAATCATATACAAGCCGTTTCGGTCAAAACGAAGCTGCAGAAGTTGCGGGCGAAAAAGACACCTTACGTGGTGATTTCGTTCAACTGGATGCAGAAGGCAACGAACTGGAAGATGGAATCAAAGCTGAAAAAGTTGTGATCGCTATCGACCTGATGAAAGACGAAGCTGTTAAAAACGAAGCGATCGGTAAAAAAGCAGGCGACGTTTTGGTTTTCGACCCGGTAGCTGTTTACGAAAGCAAACACGAAGTTGGTCACATGCTGAACCTTTCACACGAAGAAGCTGAAAACATTGAAGGAAACTTCAAATTCACGATCGAAGAAGTGTTGAGCTTCAAAGAAGCTGAGATTAACGAAGATCTGTTCAAAAAAGCTTTCGGCGAAGAAACTGAAGTGAAAACTGAAGAAGAATTCCGCGCGAAACTGCAATCAGAATTAGAAGAAAACTTCAAATACTCAAGCGACTACAAATTCGCTTTGGATAGCCGCGACGCATTGGTTGAAAAAACAGCCATTGAACTTCCGGAAGAATTCCTGAAACGTTGGTTGAAATTAACAAACGAGGAATTAACTGACGAGCAAATCGACGCTGATTTCGACAACTTCATGCAAGACCTGCGCTGGCAGTTGATCAAAGATCGTTTGATTAAAGACAACGAGCTTAAAATTGAAGAAGGCGAAATCAAAGAATTGGCAAAACGAGTTGCTGCAATGCAATTTAGCCAGTACGGAATGCACAATGTGCCTGACGAACACCTGGAAAACTACGCCGGACACATTCTTCAAAACGAAGAAGAACGCAAGCGTTTAGCCAACAAAGCAATCGAAGACAAAATTCTGGAAGTCATTAAATCAAAAGTAACCTTGGATGAAAAACCAATTAGTTACGATGAATTTAACAAATTGCTTGAAAAGTAGTCCCCGACAATAGGGCAAAAGCATATTTTTTTAACTTTGTAAAAGTCGGTTCTCGTGCGCTTTCCAAAAGGTGGATGAGTTTGATGAAACCGATTTTTACAAAGTTTTTTTTTAACTGGAGGACAACAAATGAACGACGCAAAAGAATTCCAAAAATATGCTACCAAACACAAGGGTATCAGCAGTTTAACTATGCATCGATATGATTCGATCTTTACAAATAGCCTGACCCCTTATATCATTGAAGAACGCCAACTGAATGTAGCATCAATGGATGTTTTCTCTCGTTTGATGATGGATCGCATCATTTTCCTGGGAACACCAATTGACGATTACGTGGCGAATATCATCCAAGCCCAGCTATTATTTATGGAATCGACCGATCCGACCAAGGATATTCAAATTTATTTTAATACTCCCGGAGGATCTGTTCATGCCGGTTTAGGCATTTACGATACCATGCAATATATCAACCCGGATATTGCTACAATCTGTACAGGTATGGCAGCATCAATGGGTGCAGTCCTTTTGACTGCCGGTGCTGAAGGGAAACGCTCGGCCCTGAAACACTCTCGCGTGATGATTCACCAACCAATGGGTGGCGCACAGGGACAAGCATCCGACATTGAGATCACTGCGCGTGAGATCTTGAAATTGAAAAAAGAATTATACGACATTATCGCCAAACATGCTCATAAATCATTTGATGAAGTAGAACGCGATGCGGACCGTGACTACTGGATGACTTCAGAAGAAGCGAAGGAATACGGCATGATCGATGAGATTTTGGTGAGAAGCTAAAGCATTTGACAAAGGAGAATAAATAGTATGGATAAATGTTCTTTTTGCGGACGGGAGAAAAAAGATGTCAACCTGTTGATTGCAGGAATGGAAGGTCACATTTGTGACCGCTGTATTGAGCAGGCTTACGCCATCGTTGAAGAAGAATTCAAAACAGATACGGAATTTGATCTCACGGGCGTCAAACTCCTGAAACCAAAAGAAATTAAAGAGTTTCTGGATCAATATGTCATTGGGCAAGACCAAGCCAAAAAGATCCTTTCTGTAGCCGTTTACAACCACTACAAACGTTTGAATCAAAAGATTCAGACGGACGAAACTGAGATTGAAAAATCAAATATCATTTTGGTTGGACAAACCGGTACCGGCAAAACTTTGCTGGCTCGCACAATCGCAAAAATGCTTCACGTTCCTTTCACCATCGTTGATGCAACGGTTTTGACCGAAGCGGGTTACGTAGGTGAAGACGTGGAAAGTTTGCTGACTCGTTTGTTGCAGGCAGCCGACTACAACGTGGAAGCTGCAGAGCGCGGTATTGTGTTCATCGACGAAATCGACAAAATCGCCCGCAAAGGAGACAATCCTTCTATCACCCGCGACGTGTCCGGCGAAGGTGTTCAACAAGGTTTGCTGAAGTTGCTGGAAGGTTCGGTAGTGAATGTTCCGCCACAAGGTGGACGTAAACACCCGGAACAAAAAATGATCGCTGTGAATACAAAGAATATTCTTTTCATTTGCGGCGGCGCATTTGACGGTATCGAGAAGAAGATTGCCAACCGGATGAACACCAAAGTAGTTGGTTACGGCGCCCAAAAGAAATTGGACAAAGTTGACAAGGAGAATATGCTGCAGTATGTTGCACCGCAGGACCTGAAGAGCTTCGGTTTAATTCCAGAGATCATTGGCCGTTTGCCGGTGTTGACTTACCTGAAGCCGCTCGACCGTGAAGCCTTGCGCAATATCCTGACAGAGCCGAAGAATTCGCTGATCAAGCAGTACGTGAAATTGTTTGATCTGGACGGTATTGAACTGAGTTTCGACGAGGATGCGTTGGAGTACATTGTTGACAAAGCGGTAGAGTTCAACTTGGGTGCCCGTGGGCTTCGCTCAATTTGCGAAAACATCATGATTGATGCCATGTACGACAGTCCGTCGGACGGAGTGAAAGCACTGAGCATCTCCCGCGAATACGCCGAATCGAAATTCGATACGGAAGATCATCACAGATTAAAAGCTAGCTAATAAATATAAATGCCGGATGTAATGTCCGGCATTTTTTTGTCGAACCTTACTTATTCTTCATGATTCGCTTCAAGAACGTATCCCTCACATTGGGGAATAAGCAATTGCTCGAACAGTTCAACCTGAACATCGCCAAAGGCGACAAAGTCGTCATTTCCGCTCCTTCCGGTGCCGGGAAATCTACCCTATTGAAATTATTGCTCGGCTTCTTCGAGCCGGATGAAGGCAGGATTCTTTTCAACCAGAAAGAATTGAGGCCGGAGAACATGCGACTGATTCGAAGCCAGATCGGCTACTTGAGCCAGGATATTGATCTGCCAAACGGCAAGGTCGAAGAAGTTTTTGACGAAATCTTTCACTACGCTGTCAATCGCAACATCAACTACAGCCGCGACATGCTAATTGAAAAAATCAGGGAAGTCAATTTAAAGGAAGATATCCTTGCCAAAAACACAATTGACATTTCCGGTGGTGAACGGCAGCGTTTGGGCTGGATTTTAGTGATGCTGCTTAACCGCCCGGTTCTTCTGCTCGACGAACCAACCTCCGCGCTGGATGAAGCGATGAAAAACTATTTCGTCGATTACATCAAGCAAACGAAGAAGACAGTCATCTGCTCCAGCCACGACAAGGAATGGCACACCGAGCCTATGCGAATTATTACAAACCTAAGATCATGAATACACCACACATCAGCATATTGGGTGCCGCTGCGGGATTGCTGTTAATCCTTCCTGCCGTATTACTGGTGTGGAAACTCAAATTAGGCTTCAACCGGCAACTGATTACCGGAGCCGGCCGCATGGTCATTCAGCTCTCGTTCGTTGGCCTTTACCTCATTTATATTTTCAAACTCGACAGCATCCTCATCAACATTGCCTACCTCGGCATGATGGTGTTCTTCGCCGCTTTATCGGGCATCAAAAACTCGTCGCTTAGGTTGAAACGTTTTTTACTACAGACTTTCCTGGCAATGCTGTTTCCGACCTTTTTCACCTTATTCTATTTCAACTTGCTTGTTGTTCAGATCCCGAATGTTTTTCGGGCGGACATCATGATCCCCATTGGTGGAATGATGCTCGGCAATATCCTGAAGTCGAACATCGTCGCCTTGAAAACCTTTTTCACGCTCGTCAAGCGCGAAGAGAAAGTTTACCTGTACCTACTGGCGACAGGGGCAACCCGCAACGAAGCATTGCGCCCGTTTTTTAAAGAAGCCGTTAGGACAGCCATGGCACCCAACTTAGCTATGATGGCCACCGCGGGCCTGGTGTCACTCCCCGGCATGATGACCGGGCAGATTATTGGTGGCTCCGACCCGGCATTGGCGGTCAAGTACCAGATTATGCTGATGATCATGATCTTCTTCACCGGCCTGGTCAGTATTCTTATTCAGTTGTATTTTGCCGTCAAACAAGGCTTCGACAGCAACGACCGTTTTGATAAAAGTGTACTTCGCCCCTGAGCCACTCACCTTATAAAATATTAACAAAAGAAGTGTCCTATTCAAACAACCATCGCCTGTCCGCAGCGTTCTTCTTCTAGCAAATTGAAAAAACAGAAAATATGAATTGGAGAAGACTCTCGAGTTTTGTGATCGCAATTCTCATCCTCACGAGCGCATCGTTTGCACAAAGCGATAAACTGAAAGAACTGGACATCAACCTGGAAAATTACAAATATCCGTACCCGGTTCACTTCATCACCCTGAACGACCAACAACAATCGTTGAAGATGGCGTACATGGACGTACAGCCAAGTCACCCGAACGGCAAAGTCGTGATGCTTTTACATGGAAAAAACTTTAACGGCGCTTACTGGGGTGAAACAGCAGCCAGACTATCGAAAGAAGGTTTTCGGGTCATTATCCCTGACCAGATTGGATTTGGAAAGTCGACAAAACCCGAGCACTATCAATACACTTTCCAACAGTTAGCCTTGAATACAAAAGCGATCCTAGACACCCTGGGAATCGAAAAGACCAGTGTATTGGGACATTCCATGGGTGGAATGGTTGCTACCCGTTTTGTGCTGATGTTTCCGGATCGAACAGACAAGTTCATCCTGGAAAACCCGATTGGGTTGGAAGACTGGAAGCTGAAAGTTCCATACAAAACTATTGACTGGTGGTACCAAAGCGAACTAAAGAAATCGTACGAAGGCGTCAAGAAGTACCAGCTGGATAGTTATTACGACAACAAATGGAAACCGGAGTACGACGAATGGGTGAACCTGCTTGCAGGTTGGACGCTGAATAAGGACTATCCCTTGATTGCCTGGAATGCTGCTCTGACTTACGATATGATTTTTACCCAGCCGGTATGTTACGAGTTTAAAAATGTGACAGCGCCTACTTTGCTTATCATCGGACAGCGCGACCGCACGGCATTGGGGAAACCGCTGGTAAGTACTGAAGTTCGGGCTACGATGGGCAACTATCCCGAACTGGGACGTAAAACGCAAAAGGAAATTAAGGGAAGCCAATTGGTCGAAATCGACAACATTGGTCACCTCCCGCATATCGAAGCCTTTGATCAGTTTATTGAACCGCTGGTGAAGTTCTTAAAAGAATAGATTTTAGTTAGTGAGGGCATGACTTCGAGTCATCCCCTCACTATCTCCGCAATCCCTTTAATCCTCCAAAAATTTAGCCGGTAACTCTTTGCTGGCTTTCGCTCCAAGTTCGCGTAATTTTTCGGCCGAGCGAATCAGGTTTCCGCGACCATCGTACAACTTGTTCATCGCCAAATCATAGTTCTTCCGGGTCTGGTCCAGGTTATTGCCAATCTTTTCCAGGTCGGCAATAAAGCTCACAAACTTATCGTACAAAGCTCCACCTTGACGCGCAATTTCGATGGCGTTGCGGGTCTGGTTTTCCTGTTGCCAAATGGACGCAATTGTTCGCAGAGTGGCCAGCAAAGTTGAAGGACTTACGATGACCACTTTGTTATCCCAGGCATACGAAAACAGTTCCTGGTCGGCCTCGATGGCAACGCTAAAGGAAGACTCGATCGGGACGAACAATAACACAAAATCGGGACTATTAATCCCTTGCGCCAACTGATAGTGTTTTTCGCTTAACAACTTCACATGCGATTTCAAGCTCGCGAGGTGCTCCTTGATATGACGGGCACGCTCATCGTCGTCCGTTGCATTCACCCAGCGCTCGTAAGCAATCAGCGACACCTTTGAGTCGACAATGATATGTTTTTGATCCGGCAGGTTAATAACCACATCCGGCTGAATGCGCTGTCCGTTATCGTTCAGTGTACTGAATTGCTTGCTGTACTCCTGTCCTTCCTTCAAGCCCGAGCGTTCGAGAATCTTTTCCAGGATAACCTCGCCCCAGTTTCCTTGTTTTTTCACATCCCCTTTCAACGCTTTGGTCAGGTTGTTAGCTTCATCACTGATCTTCATGTTCAGGTCATGAAGCTTTTTCAACTCTGCTTTCAAGTCGGTTTGATCTTTCAATCCTTTCTCGTAAGTGTCTTCAACCTTCTTTTCAAAAAGCTGGATTTTCTCCCGAAGTGGATTCAGAATCTCACTGATATTTTTCTGATTGACTTGGGTGAATTCCTGTGAGTTTTGCTTCAGTATCTTGTGCGCTACATTTTCAAACTCAATAGTGAACTTCTTCTGTAAATCCTCCATCTCCTGTTTTTGATTAGCGAGCTTTTCGCGCAGGTTCGCGAACTCAACTTCTGCTTTTGCGAGTCGCTCCGCTTTCTGGTCATTCTCTGCCTGAACAGACACCAATCTCGCATCCAGACGATCCTTTTCCGAAGCCAGGTTTAAAACCCGCTCTTCCAGCTGAGCTTTATTTTTTTCGTACTCGGTTTGAACAAGCATTCGCTCTGCTTCAACTGACTTTGTCTCCAGCTCCGAAGACTTCGACTTCAACTTAAAAACAAGAAATGCGACCAGAAAACCAATTAACAGGCCAACAAGCAGATAGATAAATTCCATTACTGATCAATTTTGTTGGCTAAATGTACAAAGAACTAACACATCTGAAAAGAAAGATTCGGACGTTTTACGAAGAGGTACCAGCTGATGAAAGATGCCTTTAGCCGTATTCACAAGATGCGATACAACTAAATGTTTTTATAGCTCAAACCAAGGTTGTAAATTTATGGGCGATTCATAAAACAGAAACAATTCTTAGTTTTCACTTTAAATTCTATGACCATGAAAAAAATTATCGGATTGGCGGTCGTTCTGATTTGGGCTTTAAGTACGCAAGCCCAGGGCGAGAAAATAGGCCTGCGTGTAGGTTACCAAAACACCATGATGAAAGTGGATGGCAGCAAAATAGGGGACACAGGGAGCTCTTTCTTCCTGAATGTGTACAAAGACGCGCGAATAATTCCTTTCCTTTTCGTTCATTCGGGCTTGCAGTACTCGCAGGCGAAGGCTGACATCAGCGGAGACAATTACACCATTAACTATTTGGGAGCACCTGTTGGATTGAAGGCCAAACTTGGCCCTGTTTACGGATTGGCTGGAGCAACATTCAATGTCAAGCTCAGCGAAAAAAATTCTCCAACGGGCGACGATGCAAAGTGGTACGACACGAACACCTTTGTCGGCTTGGGCTTCAATATTCTAATGCTGAATATAGAGGGACGCTACTCGTGGGGATTGACCGACATCAACAGCGGCATCCACAACGATGCCTTCCAAATTGGCCTGGGAATAAGATTCTAAGCAACCAAGACACGAAATAGAAAAGGCGCCCGATTTTAAGCGAGCGCCTTTTTGTATTTTCTAATGGGAAAGCGGCAAAAAACAAAAAACCACCAGTTTTAAGCTGATGGTTTAGGATAATTACAATTCAATATTTTTAGCAATTGTAGCTGCTATTTCGGCAAACTGTTCCGGAGTAAATTTCTTTTTATCCGAAAAGTTCAGCAAATCGGCTTCGGTTTGCATGGGCACCAGGTGAACATGTGCGTGGGGCACTTCCAAACCCAAAACCATTACGCCAACTTTAGCGCAAGGAACAGCTTGTTTCAAGCCCTTTGCTACTTTCTTGGCGAACAGCTGCAAACCAATGTAAGTTTCGTCATCCAAATCAAACAGGTAGTCAACTTCTTTCTTCGGAATGCACAACACATGTCCTTTGGCTACCGGGAAAATATCCAGGAATGCCAGGTAGTTGTCATCCTCAGCCACCTTGTAGGCGGGGATTTCTCCTTGAACGATTCGGGTAAACAAACTTGCCATAATCTCTTACAGTGAAATGTCAATAATTTCAAATGCAACCACTCCCGACGGAACTTTAATGTCCACCACATCGCCAACTTTTTTACCGATCAGGCCTTTGGCAATAGGAGTTTCAATCGAGATTTTTCCCGATTTCAGATCTGCTTCGTGTTCCGAAACAATGGTGTAAACCATCGTCGCGTTGTTCTTTTTGTTCTTGATAGTTACCTTATTCAGGATTTGAACCTGGTCGGTATCAATCTTTGATTCATCAATAATACGGGCGTTGGCAATTTTATCGCGTAAAACAGCGATTTTTGCTTCCAACATTCCCTGCGCATCTTTTGCGGCGTCGTATTCTGCATTTTCGGAGATATCACCTTTTTCAATGGCTTCTCCAATTTGCTTTGAAATTGCAGGACGCTCAACATTCATCAAGTGTTCGAGCTCTCCTTTCAGCTTGTTCAAACCATCTTGAGTGATATAGGTCGCCTTTCCCATTTCTTAAACTTTTATTTTTAATGTTATGACTTCATATAAACAAAAAAGAATTCCGGCGAGCGGAACTCTTTGTGTATGCAAAGCTAATTAAAATATTTGATTTTAGCGAACGGTGTGTTCTAAAATTGTTTTTAAAACACTGCTAATTAAAAAGTTCTAATATTTCCGATTGATAATTTCGGAGTACAAAACTGCTTTCCGAAGCGAAAAATCTTTCATGATCAGATTCTTCGGACTGAGCTTCGCTTCGTCCTCCAACGAAAGCTTTTCAACCTCAAGCGTCTTCATTTTTCGTTCCGGCCGACTGTAGGAATGTCTCAAACTTTCACGCATCAACGGCTTATGTTCCATCTTTGCCGGAGCCTCCATTTTCGCTGGCGCTTTCATCTTCTCTTTCTTCGTCGGGGCAGGTGCCCGTTTAACGACTGGCGGCGGCACCAGGTTGTCTTCCTGCCCTCCTGTCATAAACAGGTCTCCTTCGAAAATTTCCTCGAAGACCGATCTCGAAGGGCGTTCATTCTCGTCCATACCGCGCATAGCCTCTTCCCGCTTCTTCTTTTGCTTATTCATGGCTCCAAACACCGACAGCGCAATTGCTATTAGTATAAAAATATAGTCTTCCATGATCTTGTTTTTTCGCGGCAATGAAATAAATTGCCAACTCTTTCGGTTTTGTTTATAAAGGTATAAAAAATGAACGGCATCAAACGATATTTACTGCGAATTACTTTTGCACTGGCGATTGTCACAGCTGTAAGCACTTCTTGCTCCGACAATTTCGAATCGTCGATCCCGTACGTGTATGTCAACCTCTCCATAAACATGGTAAATTATAACGACCTGACCGTACCCGGCAACGCAGTACTATTGAGCGGTGGATACGCCGGAATCATTGTTCTGTACAACGGTGTGCAATACTTTGCATATGACGCTGCGTGTCCATACGAAGCCTCACAAAGCTGCACGATATCGGTTGAAGGCGGAATAGGCACCTGCTCCTGTTGCGGGTCACAATTTAACCTCTGGGATGGTGGTTACGTGATGTCGGGATCTGCCGACGAGCCCTTGCTGCAATACCAGGCAACGGCCTCAGAAAACCGCTTGTACATTACCAACTAACCGAGCTCGTAAACCTGCTCGCTTCCCAAGTCGAATAAAAACACCCGGTCGAATCCGGAGTCAAAATTCAGGTTTTCGAGTTTGTTCTGAAGATTGAAATTGACCTCTGTCTTGATGGTTTCTGCATGAATCAGCAGCCAAATCCGATGAAGTTTCTTGCGCTGATAGAGGTAAAGCTTCTCCTCTTTGGCGGCAATTGTCTCCATAATATTTTCGATTAGTTGGGATGGATTCAACAAGCGCCCTGTTTGGTGGATAAAGTCCTGCCCTTTCAGCCCGGTCAATTCAATTCCGATTGACTTACGGGTATTGAGCCTAACCTGGAAATCGGGTGACTCTCCTGCCTGCAACTTTCCTTTGGGAAACTCATCAAAAAGAATGGTAAACCGCTGAAGTATCTCCTTTTCCTGTTGCTTATCCATGACTTGAAGATACGAAAAAAGCAGCCCGGGAGCTGCTTTTGAATTATTCTGGTTTAAAACCGATTAATAGCGGTAGTGATCCGGCTTGTAAGGACCTTCCTGTGGAACGCCCAGGTAAGAAGCCTGATCTTTTGAAAGTTTCGTCAGTTTAACACCCAATTGCTCCAGGTGCAAACGTGCAACTTCTTCATCCAAATGTTTCGGCAAACGATAAACATCCAGTTCGTAATCGTTTCTCCAAAGTTCAATTTGTGCCAATGTTTGGTTGGTAAACGAGTTACTCATAACGAAACTTGGGTGGCCGGTTGCACATCCCAGGTTCACCAAACGACCTTCGGCCAGCAGGTAAATTGAACGACCATCTTCGTATGTGTATTTGTCAACCTGTGGTTTGATGTTTGTTTTCACGATACCAGCCCAACGCTCCAAACGTGAAACCTGAATCTCGTTGTCGAAGTGACCAATGTTACAAACAATGGCCTGGTCTTTCATCGCGGCCATATGCTCAGCTGTAATGATATCTTTGTTTCCGGTTGTCGTTACGTAGATGTTTCCTTCAGCCAGCGCATCTTCCATAGTTTTCACTTCGAAACCTTCCATAGCAGCTTGCAGCGCGCAAATCGGGTCAATCTCGGTTACAATCACACGGGCACCGTAACCACGCATGGAACGGGCACAACCTTTACCAACGTCACCGTAACCTGCAACAACAACTACTTTACCGGCAATCATTACATCGGTGGCACGCTTAATACCATCAGCCAGCGATTCGCGGCAACCATACAAGTTATCGAATTTTGATTTTGTTACCGAGTCGTTCACATTGATGGCGGGGAAAAGCAATTTTCCTTCTTCCATCATTTGGTACAAACGGTGAACACCTGTTGTTGTTTCCTCGCTCACACCACGAATTTCTTTCGCAGCTTCAGTCCAACGAGTTGGTGTTTCGGCCAAAATGCGTTTCAGTGCTTTATTCAGTTGAATTTCGTCTTCTGCTTCAACGGCAACATCCAAAATTGAAGGATCTTTTTCTGCATCAACTCCGCGGTGGATCATGATGGTTGCATCACCTCCGTCGTCAACAATCAAGTTTGGACCAAGGCCGTTGCCAAAATCCAGGGCTTTTTCAGTACACCACCAGTACTCGGCCAATGTTTCGCCTTTCCAGGCAAAAACAGGCACGCCGGCAGCAGCAATCGCAGCAGCAGCATGATCCTGCGTACTAAAAATGTTACAGCTGGCCCAACGCACTTCAGCACCCAACTCAACCAATGTTTCAATCAACACCGCTGTTTGAATGGTCATGTGCAAAGAGCCCATCACGCGGGCACCTTTCAACGGTTTTTCCGTTGAATATTTTTTACGGATCGACATCAATCCGGGCATTTCTTTCTCAGCAATCTCAATTTCCTTGCGGCCAAAATCGGCCAACGAAATATCAGCTACTTTGTAATCCAATCGTGTTTCTGTTACTGTCGTCATTCTCAATTAATTTTGGACTGCAAAGATAATTTTTTCACCTGAATTGACCAGTGATTTTTTTATCGGAATGGATATTCTTTGCTTTGGGTAAGTTTACTGCTGACTATCAGCGAGTGTTTGAACCACAACTTGCTTGTCTTCTTCCAGTTGTGCGCGAAGTTCATCAATCGACGAGAATTTCTTTTCTTCCCGGATCCGCGCCACAAATTCCAGTTCAATCTCTTTGTAATACAGATCGCCCTCGAAACCGATGATGTGCACTTCAATACTACGATGATCGGCATTGTGGTTCACAGTCGGACGAATGCCGATATTGAGCATCCCCTGGTGTTTTACGGCCCCAACATTCACATAAACGGCATAAACGCCAAAGCCCGGAATTAATTTATTGGGATCAGACGCTTCGATATTGGCCGTTGGAAACTGAATCTTCCGCCCCAGCTTTTGGCCTTCAACCACATGCCCATGCAGCGTGTAGGGATAGCCCAAATATTTATTGGCGCGCTTCACATTTCCTTCCTGCAACGCATCGCGAATCTTCGTTGAACTGATGTTAACATCGTCCATCAACAAAACATCCAGCTTTTCAAGTTGAAAATTGAACTCCTGCGACAGCCCCTGCAACATTTCGTAACTTCCTTCGCGGTTCTTACCAAACTTGTGATCGTAGCCCACCACCAGTGTTTTTATTTTGAGTTTCTCGACCAAAACCTGGCGCACAAATTCAGAATAACTCAGCTGTGAAAATTCTTTTGTAAACGGGAAAATGATCAGGTGATCGATACCTGCCCGCTCAAACAACCGGATTTTTTCATGCAGTGTTGTCAAAAGCCGAAGATTCCTTTCATCGGGGAACAACACCAACCGAGGATGCGGGTAAAACGTAAAAATAACGCTCTCCCCGTTATTCTGCTTCGCGATCTCTTTTAACCGGTTGATGATTTTGAAATGCCCCAGGTGAACACCATCAAACGAGCCGATGGTGAGGATCGGGTTTTCAACGTGGAAATCATTTATATCTCGGTAAATCTTCATGCTGCTTGTTCTCTCAGGCAGGCCAAAATTACATTTTTTGCTTTGAACATACCTAATGGTATAACAAATTCATGTTTCAAAAGATTGAATCTTCATACCCGATTGATGTTGAAATTATTATTTTTACCGCTCGAATAAAATAAACTTCTGATCAGTGAGAAAATTTGGTATTCTTCTATTAGTGCTGGCAACAGCGATTGTTGCTTGTAATGATGCGTCTCAGTACAAAATTCAAGGAAAAATCAGCAATGCTGATGGTAACTACATTTATTTGGATGAATTGAAGGTATCTTCTACCGAAGCCATTGATTCGGTGATGGTAAAAGAAGACGGCACATTCAGTTTCGAAGGCAATGTCAGCTACCCGACTTTCTTTCTTTTGCGTCTGAATCCGAATAACTTCGTAACTCTTTTGGTTGACTCGGCCGAACATGTAAATGTGGCCGGCGATGCAGCTAACTTCAGCCGCGAGTATTCGGTGACCGGATCTGAAGGTTCACTTTTCGTTCAGGAGCTCAACAAACATCTGAGCCGCACAAAACACCAATTGGATTCAATCCGCTCGCTACAGCTATCCTTCCGGAATGATGCAGAGTTTGCTGAGAAAAAGAAACAATGGGACCAGGAATACTACGAAGTAAGACAAAACCAGGTGGAATATTCACAGAAATTCGTTTCTGACCACCCCTTCTCAATGGCGAACGTATTGGCGCTCTACCAAAAATTCGACGACGATACTTACGTGATTCAGGATTTGCAGTCGCTGAAATTGGCGGCCTCTGCACTAAACTCATTTTACCCGGAATCGGAGCACGTAAAAGCACTTTACGGCAATACGCTGAAGTTGATGGCAGAGGAACGTGCTGCTAAAATGAAACAGATGATCCAGGAACAAGGGGTCAACAGCCCGGATATTGTTCTTCCGAATCCAGACGGAAAAGAAATTGCACTTAGTTCGTTGCGCGGGAAATATGTTCTGCTGCAATTCTGGTCGGCAATGGACCGCGGCAGCCGCATTGCAAACCCGGTATTGGTTGAACTTTACAAAAAATACAAATCAAAAGGCTTCGAAATCTACCAGGTATCGGTTGATGAAAACCGTTATGAATGGCTGGATGCGATCGACAAAGACAAGTTGACGTGGACCAACGTTGGCGACATGAAAGGAAGCAACCAGGCCGTAAGTAACTATAATGTTACCAACATCCCACTGAACTACCTCCTCGATAAGGACGGTGTGATTATTGCCCGCGACCTGAAAGGCCCGAACTTGGATCGGTTATTAGGAGAAATTTTAAATTAACAGTCTGACCAACAATTTCCTTTTGCAACAAAAGTTGAGTATTTGCACTTCGGAAATTATATCTTTGTCAGCGTTTTAGAAAAACAGGAATTTTGATCGACCAAGGGCGTAAAATATACTTCATTTCCGACGTACACCTGGGAGCGCCGGCGTTAAACAACAACGCAGAGCGTGAACGTCTGTTTGTCCAATGGCTGGACGAAATAAAAGACGACGCAGCTATGCTGTTTCTCATGGGCGACATCTTCGACTACTGGTTCGAATACAAAAAAGTTGTACCGCGCGGGTTCACCCGTTCCTTGGGGAAAATAGCGGAGATCGCCGATTCCGGCATCCCTGTTCACTTCTTTACAGGTAACCACGACATATGGGTGTTCGACTATTTACCGAGCGAATTGGGAATCCAGGTGCACTACACGGAGATGCATGTCACGCTGGGCAATAAGAAGTTCTTCCTGGCTCACGGCGATGGCTTGGATCCATTTGATACCGGCTACCATTTTCTGAAGAAGGTGTTCACCAACCGTTTCTTCCAATGGATGTTTGCACGACTTCATCCCAACTTCGGAATTAAGATTGCGCACGGCTGGTCGAAGAAAAGCCGGTTGGACAAAGGTATGGGTGACGAATTTAAAGGTCCGGAAAAGGAAGGCCTCTATGTTTTTGCCAATAGTGTCCTTGAAAAAGAAGAGTTTGACTATTTTATTTTCGGACATCGACATTTGTTGCTAGATTTGCCGATTGGAAATCACAGCCGTTACATCAATCTGGGTGACTGGATTAATCATTTCTCGTACGGTGTTTTTGATGGTGAAAAATTTGAATTAAAGAGATATAAAAAATAAGGATTTGCTGGTGCAGATTTGAAAGTTATGACAATGAAATTATACACTAAAATTATCGGAACAGGTCGTTGTATTCCGCCGAAAGTAGTCAAAAATGACTACTTCTTGGATTACGAGTTTTTCGACCCTTCCTCCAAAAAACTTTTCGACAAAACCAACGAAGAAATTGTCACGAAGTTTCAGGAAATTACCAATATTGTCGAACGCCGCTGGCTGGGCGACAACCAGATCAATTCGGATCTGGCAACGATGGCTGTGAAAGATGCCTGCGATTCGTCAGGTATTGATCCGGAAACGCTTGACTTCATTGTTTTTGCTCACAACTTTGGCGACATTCACCCAAACCAAACCTGCATCGATACGCTGCCGGGCTTGGCCAACCGTGTGAAAAAGAACCTCGACATCAAAAATCCGGGCTGTATTTGCCACGACGTGATTTCGGGTTGCCCGGGATGGACACAAGGGATGATCGTTGCTGACGCGTACATCCGAAGTGAAACTTTCAAACGCGGTGTGGTCATCGGTTCTGACACCCTTTCACGTGTTTCGGATCCGCACGACCGCGATAGCATGATCTTCTCGGATGGTGCCGGTGCAACCATTGTTGAAGGTATTTGGAGCGAAGAGCCGGTTGGTATTTTGGCGCACTCAAGCCGTTCGGATTGTAATCCGTATGTCAACTTGCTGACTTTCGGCAAATCACTGAATCCCGATTTTAAAGGTGAAGACCTCTACATTAAAATGGCCGGCCACAAACTTTACGTTTATGCGTTGAGCCATGTTCCGGGTGTTGTAAAAGCCAGCATCGACAAAGCAGGCCTGCACCTGAGCGACATCAAAAAGGTGTTGATTCACCAAGCCAACGAAAAAATGGACGAAGCCATTTTGAAGGGCGTATTCAAACTTTACGGCGAGAAAAATATCCCGAAAGGCATTATGCCAATGAGTATTGAAAAGTTGGGGAACTCGTCAACTGCAACTGTTCCGACCCTGCTCGACCTGATTGTAAAAGGTGACATGGAAGGCCAGGAAATCAACAAAGGTGATTACGTTATTCTTTGCTCTGTTGGAGCGGGAATGAACATCAATTCGATTGTATACAAGTGGGCCTAAGCTGTCCATTCATAAAATAAAAAAGAGGCTATCCAATCGGATAGCCTCTTTTGCTTTATATCTGTTTAGCGTCTTCCGCGGAAAGTCGGTTTTCGGCTACTGCGATTGCCATTGTTGTTGCTATTTCCACTACTAGTACCGTTATTGCTTCGATTACTATTATTGTTCCGGTTGTTGCCATGACTACCGTTACGATCGCGGTTTTGTCCACCTGAATTGGTACGCGGAGCACCGAAGTTACCGGATTTGTTTTTCTTTACCGGAGCTTTCACCACAAATTCTTCTTCCTCATCATCCGGGAAAGGATGATCTTCGATAACCGGAATTTGCTGGCTGATGAACCGCTGAATATCTCTCAGATAAGCACGTTCCTCAACATCGCAAAACGACATAGCCGAACCACTTGAAACCGCACGTCCGGTACGGCCAATCCGGTGCACGTAGGTTTCCGGAATGTTGGGCAAATCGAAATTGATAACCAGCGACAACTGATCGATATCGATACCACGAGCGGCAATATCGGTTGCCAGCAACACTTTAATCCGCCCGTCCTTGAAATTATTCAACGCGTTTTGGCGGGCATTTTGCGACTTGTTCCCATGAATAGCAGCCGATGCAATACCGGCCTTATCCAACGCACGAACGACTTTATCCGCACCGTGTTTGGTTCTTGTAAACACAATCACCGAGTCGTAACTCACCGTGTTCAGCAAATGAAGCAGCAGCTGCGGCTTCCATTTTTTACTCACAAAAAACAAGGATTGCTCCACGCGCTCGGCGGTCGTCTGCTCGGGTTTAATGACCACCTTCTCCGGGTTTACCCCCAAAATTTTGCCCGACAACTCAACAATAGCCGGAGGCATAGTTGCCGAAAAGAACAACGACTGGCGTTCGAAAGGCAACAAGCCGATTAATTTACGGATGTCGTGTATGAAACCCATGTCGAGCATGCGGTCTGCTTCATCCAAAACAAAATGGGCAATACTTTTCACGTTGATGAATCCTTGATCCATCAGGTCAAGTAGGCGTCCGGGGGTGGCAATCAAAATATCCACACCTCTGCGTAACGCTTGTACTTGTGGTTCTTGTTTAACCCCTCCGAATATAACGGCATTCCGAAGTCCCAGGTATTTCCCGTAGTTATCGAAACTCTCAGCTATCTGAATCGCCAACTCCCTTGTCGGTGTAACAACCAATGCCTTAACCTTACGCGGCCCCTTGCTTTGCGACCTGTTCAAATGAAGCTGTTGCAAAATAGGAATCGCGAACGCTGCCGTTTTACCAGTCCCGGTTTGGGCCGATGCCAGCAGGTCTTTTCCGTTAAGTAGTTTAGGTATTGATTGCTCCTGAATCGGAGTTGGATTAATGTAGCCCTCTTCGTCGAGTGCTTTTTTTATGGAATCACAGATTCCTAAATCGTTAAATGTCATCTAATAAATTAAGGCCGCAAAGATAACGGAATAAATTGAATATAACTTGTTTTTACCAAATGTAGGAAAAACAACAAGCTAGCGACCGCTCGAAAGCCAATTGTGAATAGCCCGGATTGAACGTAAATTCCAGATCAAACCGTTCATCAGCGAATCGGCATTCAGCTCAAAAATAGAAGTTAGGGAAGGCGAAAAATTGGCACCTTCCCCGCTTATAGCGTTTTATTCGGTCTCACCTGCGACATACTTTTTCAACCACTGATCCTGCTCCCAAAGCACGTGCAAAATACTTTCCTTGGCAGCATAGCCGTGACTTTCCTTGGGTAGCATCACCAATCGAACAGTTGCCCCGAGTCCTTTCAATGCATTGAAATAACGTTCGCTCTGCATGGGGTAAGTGCCGGAATTATTATCAGCCTCACCGTGAATCATCAGCAAGGGATATTTCATTTTATCGGCGTGCATAAACGGCGACATTTCATAATACACTTCAGGTGCTTCCCAGTAATTACGCTCTTCACCCTGGAAGCCAAACGGAGTCAGTGTCCGGTTGTAGGCACCGCTTCGGGCAATACCTGCCGCAAAAAGGTCGGAATGTGTCAGCAAATTGGCGACCATAAACGCGCCATAACTGTGTCCTCCAACTGCCACTTTTGTGCAGTCGATATAGCCCAGGCTGTCCACTGCATCGATTGCTGCCTTTGCATTAGATACCAATTGCTCAATATACGTATCATTCGGCTCCTCGTCTCCCTCTCCTACGATCGGGAACGACGCGTCGTCCAAAACAGCGTAACCTTTGGTCAGCCATAAAATCGGCGATCCGTAGTACGGGTAGGTAAATTCATTGGGATTGCTCGTCGTTTGCCCGGCACTGGCCCGGTCCTTAAACTCGCGCGGATATGCCCACATCAACATGGGTAATTTTTTACCACTTGCCCGATCATAACCGGCCGGTAAGTACAAGGTCCCGGAAAGCTCAAGCCCATCGGCCCGCTTGTATTTGATGACTTCCTTGTAAACTCCCTCAATACTTTTAAACGGATTCTGGAAGAAGGTAATTTGCTCCGGTTTGCTTGACTTCAGCCGACGGAAAAAGTAGTTTGGATATTCTGTTGGCGACTCAATGCGGACAACCAACCGTTTCAACGCCACATCGAAATCGAGAATACTCTCCACCTTGTCTTTTAGCTCCGATTGATACAGGCGTGTTGTTGTCTTCGTTTTCAAATTCACTTTATCCAGAAAAGGAAATTGTCCCTCGGCTGTATAACCAGCACCGGTTAAAAATGCATTGTCCTTATCCAATGCCAGAATTTCCCGATTGAATTGATTCCGATTGGTCACAAATCGTCCCGGATCGCTGTATACGTCCTGGTAGTTCCGATCGAACAACACGATCGGTTGCTGCGCCGCGTCAGAAGGATTGAACACATAAGTCTTCGTATTCCGGTTATTTCTCCAATAGTCGGTGGCAATAGCAAGCTGGTCATTGCCCCAGACAATTCCACTGTAACGGTTGATTGTTTTCAACAAGCTTTTCGCTTCGTCGGAAAAAGGAGCATCAAGCTCAAAAACTTCATCCCGAAATTCCACCTCTTTCTCAGGATCTCCACCATCCAACGCAACTGCATAAATTAAACTAGCCGGCTTGTCTGCCCGCCAGCTTAAATCGCGCATACCGGCTCGGCAAGCCATAAATCCCTGCGGCAGCTCTTCCAAAAGGGGAACTTCCAATACCGTCTTCACCAATTCTCCGTCGCTGGTATAAATTGTACTAATTTCAGGGAAACGACTGTAAGGAACGATGTAAGAAAATGGCTTTTCAACCCGACTTACAAGAACGTAACCGCCATCCGGTGAAAAACGAATATTATCATACATCGCTGTTGGCAACCACTTTGTTTCGGTACCATCCAAATCGACTTTTACAATTTCCGACAAAGCCAGTTGCTCGAAATTGAATTCATCATTCGGATTTTTCAGCAGATCCTGATAAGTGCGGTTTTGTGCTTTCTGCCCTTCATTTTCAGAAACCGTCGGTCCTGTTGGAACAACAAGCTTAGTATCGATCAATGGCTTCCGATCCGAGGGAACCGTTTTTAAAAGCAGCGCGTGGCTATCAGCAAACCAATTAATCACATCTCCCAAATTGGCATTCACCGGAAGTGTACTGAGCTGCTTCGCTGTTGCTGACTGAACATCCAACAACCAAAGCGTAACAACATCGTCGCCGGTATTGGTAAAAGCGATGTAGTGTTGATCCGGTGACCACACAAAATTTGTAAGGCGTGCATCCTCAGGCAGCCCCTCAACATCCCTGACCGCTTGATCCTTCCCGACTAAATGCTGAACTTTCAAATTATTGTAGTAGGTAACCCGACTTCCGATATTCGTTTTCGGATTAATGCGCAAGCCCGCTAAGCGCAATTCTTCTTCTGATAATTCTTTTATTGACTTGTAACTGTCGCGGTAACGAAATACAATCCATTCCCGTTCGTTGTCCATTGACACGAGAGGAGCCCGTGGAACATCAATCAAATCCAGAATTGCTTTGTCCGGTTTTTGATAACTTATATCTTCCTGTGCCTGAACCGCAACACAGAGAATCACAAAGAATAGTAGCAAAAATGTTTTCATTAATTATTGTTTTTTGAATTCATAGGATAATATCTTTTCAGAAATTGTCGCCTCTCAAAAGACCAAAACACGAATTAGACAACAACCAAAAAGCTAGATTGGACGAATCCTCACATAAATAAAGACACACTTTGCATGAAAAAGGGACAGATTTGTCAAAAAATTACCATCGAATTCTTTCAATTCCCTTTTCTGTCAGAAATTCGTTGGCTCTGCTGAAGTGTTTATTGCCGAAAAAACCACGGCTAGCCGATAGTGGCGAAGGGTGAACAGATGTCAATACCAGATGTTTGTTGCGGTCGATAAATTCCCCTTTCCGGATGGCATAGCTCCCCCATAAAATAAAGACAACATTCTCTTTGGTCTCGTTGATTCGATGAATTACAGCGTCGGTGAAATCTTCCCAGCCTTTTTTCTGATGCGAGCCTGCCTGATGTGCTCGAACTGTCAGCGTTGCGTTTAAAAGTAGAACGCCTTGTTTGGCCCAATCGGTGAGATTACCCGAAGCTGGAATCGGTTTATCCACATCTCCTTTCAACTCCTTAAAAATGTTGCGCAGGCTGGGAGGAAAGTCAACCCCGTCATTCACCGAAAAACAGAGTCCGTGCGCCTGCCCCGGTCCATGATAGGGATCTTGCCCGAGGATGACCACCTTCAACTGATCGAAGGAGCACTGATCAAAGGCATTGAAGATTAGCTTTGCCGGCGGATAAACCGTGTGCGAACGATACTCCTGATGCACAAACTCGGTGAGTTTTTCAAAATACGGTTTCTCAAATTCATCGGCTAGTACAGCCTTCCAGCTTTCTTCAATTTTAACATCCATGGGCTAATTGCTTGTTTATTGCGGTGCACTAAAATAAAAGATTTGTTTGGACGAGGCAAGCAATAGGTAGCCACAAGTAAAAAGCCTGAAGCGGCAAGAGATGCCATTGGTAGTCATAATTATTTGTAGTGTAGCGTTCTGTAAGCAACAAGCGACTAGTAACCAGCAACCAGAATCACTTCACTCTTCCGGGGTTCTTCTTCACAAAGTCTCCCCAGCCTTTGTATTCAGCTTTGGCGATTGGATTTTTCATTTGCAGGTAGTGACAAACGGCCACCGCTACCGCATCGGTCGCATCCAGCTCCGGCGGAAGGTTGTCAATCTTCATGGTGTTTTTCAGGAAATAGGCAACTTGCTCTTTGGCTGCCCGTCCCATACCGGTGATTGCCTGTTTCACCTTCAGCGGTGCGTATTCAAAAACAGGAATGTCGCGCTGCAGGGCGAGTCCCATCACGATTCCCTGCGCACGTCCCAGCTTCAACATAGCCTGAATATCCTTTCCGTAGAACGGTGATTCGATGGCCAGTTCATCCGGCAAATATTCCTCAATCAGGGCCTGTGTGCGAATAAAAATATGCTTCAGCCGGAGGTAGTGATTGTCGTAACCTTTTGTTTTGACAACCCCGACATGAAGGATTTTCGGTTTATTATCTTTCACCTCAATCAAGCCATAACCCATCACCACAGTACCCGGGTCTATTCCTAAAATACGTTTTCCTTCTAAACTCATGAATTACGATTTCGATTGTCGTAGAAGCCGCCACCCAAATGGTAAACGGAGACGGACTTGCTGAATGACAATTCCTAAAAGTATAAAACTTAAACCAATAAACGTGGTTGCATAGATCGTTTCGCGCAAGATCAAATGGATAAACATCAGCGAAATGAAGGGCGACAGAAACACAAAATTCCCGGTAACTGCATTGTTTTCACTTTTATGCAACGCATAAATCCAGATAATATAGGTGATACCCAGCTCAAACATGCCGACATACACAGCCGCGCCCAACGCTTTTGCCGTCACCGGAAAATCGAAAGCGCCCGGCTCGAAGAAACTGTATCCGGCTAAAAACAGCAAGCCAAACACAAAGTTCCAAAGTAGCACAACCAGCCGATCGCGTTTATCACGGGCACTGAAAATCCAGTAAAGCGACCAGATGATACTGCTCGCCAAAGCCAAAATCGCTCCAAAAGTATTTGTCCTGGCAAAACCATCCAAACCACCTTGCGACGAAATAAACACCACACCGGCAAAGCTGCAGCAAATAGCTACCAGATTTTTCCAACTCAACTTCTGACCCAACAACGGAACCGATAGCAACGCGAGTGTTACCGGCCAAACCATATTCAGCGCCTGTGTTACCTGCGCCGGGTTCAACGAGTAGGCCTGAAACAAAACCAAGTAATACAGGAATGGATTCAGAAATCCCTGGATGGCCGACTGTGCCAATTGTACGGTCGAAACGGCACGAAACTCGGCCCATCTCCCAGTCGCCAAAACCACGATCAGGAAAAATATGAGTGACACAATGGAAGCGATAAAAATAAGCTGAAACGGGGTGTACGATTGCAAGGCCAACTTAAAGGCTGTGGCAACCGTCGACCACAAAACAACAGCCAGCAAAGCCAGCAAAATAGCAGTTTTCTGATTTTTCATTTAGTTGATGGTTTCATTTACTCGGACATCCTGCTCCGACTGCGTATCAAAATCGCCGCGAAGTTGCCGATACCAATTGCGGGCTTCCGACACATGCACACTCCCCGGGTGATCTTCCAGCAACTTGAGGTAGTACCCTTGGGCCTTTTCCGGATCATTTAGTTTGGTGCGATATAAGTTGCCCAACTCAAGCAACGCATCATCCGCGAGCAGATCCCAGGGATAATCAGCGACCAGTTGCTCTAAAAAGGAAGCAGCTTCGGTCCATTTTGCCTGCTTCTCCATGATCGACGCCTTTCGGTAGTAGATATCGTCCTGCAACGAGTGGAAAGGATATTCATTTTGCAAACTGTCGAGCACCGCCCAGGCTGACTCGGTTTGGTTGCGAAACTGAAGCAGATCGGCGCGGGCAAACATCTGCAGCGGAACACTGGTGGTATCCAGGTTCATGTTATTACCAATAAACAGCGCCAACTCCATCGCATCGTTAGCGATCAACTTGGATGTACTGGCTTTCAGCACATCCAACTGTGCCTTTGCCCAAGCCATCTCGCCCATATAATAGCCCAGCCTCGCCTTTTTCAGTTTTACCTGATCGCCCAGCTCGTTGGTCTTATTATTCTCGATAACCTGCGAGTACAACAGAATCGCTTCATAAACATCACCGGTCAACACATAAACGTCGGCGAGTTCCGTTTTCAACTCATCGATTTCAATCTGCTGCAAACGTGGCATCTTCATCCCAAACTCCAGTAATTCCACTGCCTTGTCCGCTCGGTTTAAATGAAAAGCCAGCAGATGGGCATAGTCCAAAACCAAGATCTGCGTTTCGGCAACATAACCAAGCTCTCCGAAACATTTCTCAAATTCCGCGGCTAGCTCCTCCGACGTTTTCGCACCTACAGCGCCCACCGAGAAATGACGATACAACAGATCTGCCCTAACCAGTTTTGCCTGGTAAAAATAGGGTGTTACATCTCCTTTCGAGATCAGGTAATCGTAGGCTTTCAGCGCCTCGGTATACTCGTCGTTTCGGGCTGCAATTCGCGCCAGTTCCATAATCATCGGCGACTCATCCAAGCCCCGACGATCCAGCGCTATTTGTTGGCGGAGTGCCTGCGTATAATTTTTTTCCTGCAGGAACAGCCAAATCAGCAGCCGGTTGTAGGCAATTACTGTCGGCTCCTGCTGCATGCGTTGCAAGGTCAGGGACTTTAATTTCTCCCGCAACGAATTGTCGACATCCAAACGAAAGGCGCTTTGCACCGCACTTTCCATCCGCGAAAGCGTATTCTCATCGTTCCGAATCATGTCGAGGTAGGTATCGAACATCTTCGAGTAGTTGCGCTCGAACAGGTACACCCTTCCCAATTCGTAATAGAAGTTCTCTCCGGGGATTTTCTGCGGTGCCTGCAGATAAAGCTTCTCCGCATAATCGTATGAACCCGTATTTAAATAGGCGTTCGACAAGCGGATATAATCGGCTCTTGATGCAGGCACAGCTTCCAGCGACTCTTGCAGTTTCTTCTCCGCGCCCTCATCATCCCCTTGCTTTTTCAGCAAGGTAGCCCATTGCACGTACAAAGTCGCCTGCGTTTCATCTTTACGAAGAGCCTTTTTGATTTCCTTTTCAGCAGCTTCAAAATCGCCGCTTTCGGTCAAACAAGTCAGGTACAAATCAAAATAATAGCTGCTTTTTGTATTCTGAAACAGCTCGTCATACAACACCGCCGCCTTTTCATATTCGTGCCCCTGGTAATATTTATTGGCCAGCTGCACCTTGCTCACATCGGGCACTTGTAGCTGTGCCAATGCTCCCCCTGCTCCAAACAGGAAGCACAGTGCGATGCAAATTCGAATATACATTCCGGGCATTTTCATACGTACAAAGCTAACATTCTTCGGAGATTCCGGCAGTCGTTTTCCCGAGCCTCAAGCTAAAATTACAAATTCAATTCCGGAAACAATTCGAAGAAGCTCGTTTTCCCGTAGAGACCTTCGTCATGCTGCCAAATTTCATAAAACGGAACCGAGATAAATGCCTATTTTTACGCAAAACTACCAAAGATCGATGAGTGAAGAAACACAACCGCGCCCTCGCCTGCCGCGTTGGATGAAAATGAATCTACCGAAAGGCGAAAGTTATTCGAAAGTGAAAAACCTGGTGGGCAAACACAGCCTGCACACGATATGCTCCAGCGGCAACTGCCCGAATATTGGCGAATGCTGGAACCGGGGAACAGCCACTTTCATGATTTTGGGAGAAATCTGCACCCGCAATTGTAAATTCTGCGGGGTGAAGAACGGAAAACCACTTCCACCCGATCCGGAAGAACCCGGCAGAGTAGCGGAATCGATCCGAATTATGCAATTAAAGCACGCCGTGGTCACTTCGGTTGATCGGGACGACCTGCCCGATCTGGGAGCATCCGTTTGGGTTGAAACCATCCGGCAAATAAAAGCAACAAACCCGGAGACTAAACTCGAAGTTTTGATTCCGGACTTTCAAGGGCGGCAAGAATTAGTTCGGCAAATCATCGACGCGAAACCGGAAGTGATTTCGCACAACCTCGAAACAGTGGAGCGCCTCACGCCTCAAATTCGAAGTGTGGCCAAGTACCGCCAAAGCCTCGCCGTTTTGCGAACGATTGCGGAAAGCGGCAGCGTCGCAAAATCTGGCATCATGCTGGGCTTGGGAGAAACCGAAGAAGAGGTTGTGAAAACAATGGATGACTTGAGGGATGCGGGATGCCGGGTGATGACCATTGGCCAGTACCTGGCACCAACAACCGGCCACATTCCGGTGGTGGCATACATTCAACCCGAACAATTTGAAAGATACCGAACAATTGGGCTCGAAAAGGGTTTTTCTTTCGTCGAAAGCAGTCCGCTGGTTCGCTCTAGCTACCGCGCTGAATTACATGCCGGAGGATGATGGCAAAGAGCTTGGGGAGGAGAGCAGAGGGCATAGAGCAAAGTGATCAGTCGCAGTGTTCAGTATTGAAAATGACGATCATTAGCTGCTAGTTACTTTTGAAACTTGAAATTTGGAATTTTAACGATTTATGGCACAATTTACATACGAAGACGTTGGTCTGAAAGACTATAAAGAATGCTGGGATTACCAGGAAACAATTTTGGAACAGGTACAGGCTGACAAAAAAGCGAAGAACGGCCCAACCGAAGTGAACCGCTTCCTTTTGGTTGAGCACCCACACGTTTACACGTTGGGAAAAAGCGGCGACGAGCACAACCTGCTGGTCCATGGCGATTTCCTGAAAAAGATTGAAGCGACCTTCTATAAAATCAACCGTGGTGGCGACATTACCTACCACGGACCGGGGCAACTGGTGGGCTACCCCATTATCGACCTGGAATATTACCACATCGGGGTGCGCGAATACATCGAGAAGATGGAAGACGCCATTATCGCAACCTTGGCACACTATGGCATTACCGCTGGCCGCAATCCTGGCGCTACCGGCGTTTGGCTCGACAGCGACATTCCGGCCAAAGCACGAAAAATCTGCGCCATCGGCGTGCGCGTGAGCCGCTACGTAACCATGCACGGTTTCGCTCTCAATGTAAATACCGATATGCGTTATTTCAGCTACATCAATCCTTGCGGATTCCTCACCTATGGCGTAACTTCGCTCGAACGTGAGCTTGGCCGCAAAATGGACATGGATGAAGTAAAAGCAGTTGTAATGGAGAAATTCAACGAAATCTATTGAGTTTCGAGTTCCAAGTTTCGAGTTTCGAGTTCCAAACATTTGCGACAAGAAATGACCTTTTGAAGAACAGGAAATAACCATTAATGACATTCCTTAAAAACTAAAAACCAAAATAAAATGATCGATACGGACGAATTAGACGACCAATTTGGAATTGAAGGCGAAATTGGCTTTATGGAGATGGACGGCGACCTCGTTTTCGCCAATATCTCGAATAAATATGCCGATGCCGACATCTGCCTGTACGGCGCTCATGTAACGAGCTTTCGGCCGGTGCGCACCATGGAAATGCTTTTCATGAGCCCCGACACCAATTTCGAAGAAGGTAAAGCCATTCGCGGTGGAATCCCCGTTTGCTTCCCTTGGTTTGGCCCGCACAAAACAAACAACAGCCTGCCACAACATGGTTTTGGTCGCCTGATGTATTGGGATGTTTTGGGAACAAAAAGCCTACCCAACGGAGAAACGCAACTCGATCTGATTTTAAAATCATCGGAAGCAACAAAGGCTTATTGGCCGCACGATTTTGAAGCGATCATGCATTTTACCGTTGGTGCACAGCTAACCGTATCTCTTGAAGTCCGCAATATATCGGCTGAGACATTCACTTACGGCTGCGCATTACATAGCTATTTCGTGATTTCAGACATCGCCCACATCGGAATCGAAGGCTTGCAAGGCCTGAGCTACCTGAATCAGCTGACCGACACGATGGGTAAGCAGGAAGAAGCGATATTGAAAATTGAAGAACCGCTGACCCGCCACTATCAAAATACCGAATCAGCCGTGGTACTGGCCGACGAAGGTTATCGCCGTCGGATTCGTATTGAAAAAGAAGGCAGCAAGGTGACCACTGTTTGGAATCCGGGAGCTGAAGCCTGCGTGGCCATGAGCGATATGCCCGACGATGGTTTTGCCAGCTTTGTTTGTATTGAAGCAACGGCTTCGTTCGACTATCAGATTGAATTGGCTCCGGGAACAAGCTTTCAAACGACCCAGATTTTCGGAGTTGAAGAATAATCTTAACCGGTAACAAAATGAACATTTTTGCTAAAGAAGAAATAGCCGACGCTTACGATTCGTATTACGAAACAGAGTTCGGGAAAAAGGTTGACGAACTGGAAAAGGCAGCTTTGCTGGAGGTAATAAAAGACATTCCGCGCTGCAAATTATTGGAGCTGGGCGCCGGCACCGGCCATTGGACCGAGTTTTTCGTGAACCAAGGGTTTACGGTGACTGCTACCGACGTTTCCGAAGCCATGTTTGCACATGCCCGCCAAAAACTGGTCGGCAAAGTTGAGTTTCGGAAAGCGGACATGTTGAACCTCCCCAATGAAAGTGAATCCGTCGACGCCATAGCTGTCATCGCAGCTTTGGAATTTTGCGAGGACCAAATGCAGGCTTTTGCCAACATCTACCGGGTGCTAAAGCCCAAGGGTTGGTTGATTGTCGGCTGCCTCAACGCCAATTCAACACTCGGCAAAGTCAAAAACGACGACCCGGTTTATCGCTACGGCGACTTCATGACGAAATCAGACCTGGAAACTTACCTCGAAAGTTTTGGCGAACCGACCATTTTGGAATGCGTTCACCTGTCGGACAAAATGGAAGTGCTGGACGGAACCCCTGAAGCCGCGAATGTTCCCGGAGCGTTTATGGCTGCTTGTGTTCAAAAAATCGACTAACTCGAAACAGATGCACATTACGGTTGAAATCAGCTATTACCCGCTCATGGAGCGCTACGAGGAACCGGTATTGGAACTGCTGGCACTACTGGAAAACCAGGCGGGAATTGAAATCGAAACAGGCACTATGAGCACACTACTGCGCGGCGACTTTGAACCGGTGATGGAACTTCTGAATTCGTCGATGAAAACACTCATGGAAAAACATCCATCGGTTTTCAACCTGAAGATTTCAAATTCGTGTGAACTTGCCTAGATCTTAATCAAACGAAATAGCAGCAGCAATCTTCTCCCACATACCAAAGTGCAGTTGAACGGGAACCAATGCGTCGTTGGGAGCTTCCCCCATCCGGATAACAACCAGGTTCTGACTGGGAACGACGTCGATAAACTGGCCGTTTTTACCCAAGGCCGCGAATAAGTCGGCTGGTGCAGCAGGAGCGATCGACGTGCTGATTGGTATTGTCAAACCCGGCAGGATCACCGAGCTTTTGCCATTGAGCCAGGTGAGGTAGCCATACGACAAATTCAAATCCTGCGAGGTATTGGTCATCTCCGAAAAGTAGCCCTGATCCGAAAGTAAAGTCGTTTGATCCCAGGTTCCTTTATTCAGCAGCAACAGGCCAAAGCGAGCTGCATCGCGAGCCGTGCTGTAATACACGTTGTTGTCGCCGGTTTGCAGCCAAATGCCATTCATACCGGTAGCAGCTTCCACTTCATTGTCGGTAAACGCATTGTAACTGATGCCCGCGGCAGCACTCACCACCTGTTCAATCAGCGTGTAAGCGGCGTTGTGGTAAAACCATTGTGTTCCCGCGTCGGCTTTGTACAACAGACAAGCCGGGTCGGTACAATCCAAATTATCGACCTCGTAATCCAGTCCGGTTGTCATTGTCAGCTGATGACGAATCGTAATCAGATCTTCCTTTTCCTGCGACGCGCTGGTCCAGCCTTCTCCCAAATAGTCGGAGGTTTTATCGTCGATGTCCAACAATCCTTTTTGTTGCGCAATTCCGCACAGAAAGGCCGTCAGCGTTTTTCCGGCCGAAGCCCAATACCAGATTGAAGAGGCATCGAAGTCACCGCTGTTTGTAATGGTCGATCCCCAATACTTTTCCACAGCAATTTTCCCGTTTTGCAGAATGATAAAGGCTCGGGTATTTTCGTCCTCCAGGTAAGTGTAAAGTTCGTCCAGCGCAGCTTCATCCCACCCTTGCTCTGCAGGTGTAGTTGTTTCCCATGTTGTCGAAGGTATCGGTGGAAAATATAAATCTGAGTTTTCTGCTTCGGGCGTATCGTCCGAGTTTTTACCGCATGAAACAGTGATCAGCAGTGCAAAAACAAAAAGTAAGCGCTTCATAGTCATTCCGTTTAGTTGCCACTAAAATACAAAAAAGAGGCATTGAGCCTCTCTTTTGTCATATCGGGTTGAAATTGACGTTTATCATTATGAGTCGCAAGTTGAAAGCTACAAGTATTGTCATTCAATCGTCATTTATTGTCAATCAGTAGTCATTTGTTGTAGAAAGCCCTTCATCCTGAGACTGAACACTGAGACTGAATACCGAACACTTATTGTGCTTTTACTTCCACCTTATCGGCCAGTTCGCGGGCTTCTTGTTGCAGTTGAAGTACATCGGCACCCAATTCAGCGTTCAGCACTACAACGCCCATCCGGCGATATTCGCGTGCGGCTTCCTTGCCAAACAAACGGAAATCGGCACGTGGGTTTTGGCACACCACATCCCAACCGGTGTAACTTGGGTTGATGGTTTCGATCCCCGACAGCACAACAGCGCTTGCACCTGCTTTTTCCTGACGAATTTCCGGAATCGGTAAGCCCAGCACGGCACGGCAATGCAATTCAAATTCATTCAGGTTTTGTGTTCCGCCCAAGGTCACCATACCCGTGTCGTGCGGACGCGGCGAAAGCTCACTGAACACGACGCCTTCCTTGGTGATGAAAAATTCTACTCCCCAGATTCCTGCACCGCCAAGTGCTTTGGTAACTTTTGCTGCCATCTCCTGCGCGTCTTCCTCAAATCCTTCGGGTAACACAACCGGCTGCCAGCTTTCCTGGTAGTCGCCGCGTTCCTGGCGGTGGCCAATCGGTTTGCAGAACAGTGTTTCTCCATTTTGCTGAGTTACCGTCAACAAAGTGATTTCACTCAAAAACGGCACGAAAGCTTCAACGATCACTTCACCTGCGTCGCCGCGACCTTTCTCTGCAGCGATCTTCCAGGCTTTCTCAATATCTTCTTCTGTTTTAATCGTCGACTGCCCTTTACCTGACGATGACATCAACGGCTTCACCACGCAAGGAATCCCCACTTCCCCAACGGCAGCTTTCAGCTCATCAAATGTTTTGGCATACCGGTAGTTCGCTGTCTTCAGTCCCAACTCTTTAGCAGCCAAGTCGCGAATGGCTTTGCGATTCATCGTAAAATTAGCTGCCTTGGCTGACGGCACCACGCGGATTCCGGCTTTCTCGTAGTCGTAAAAGCGCTCGGTTCGGATGGCTTCAATCTCCGGAACAATCAAATCCGGTTGATGCTTTTCAACAATCCGATCCAACTCGGCGCCGTCAAGCATATTAATCACTTCGCATCCATCAGCCACCTGCATGGCCGGAGCGCCGGCATAACTATCGACTGCAATTACTGTTTGCCCCCAACGCTGTGCAGCAATTACAAACTCTTTTCCTAATTCGCCGGAACCCAGCAACATAATTTTCTTTTGCATACCCTTTTTGATCTTTTTTTTGAAAGGCACAAAGTTAAGATTTTCCCTCACATATGGCCGGTTCCTCAACCGATGGCTGGACTAAAAAATATAGCGTTCTTCTTTCCACATTCCATCCCCGGGTGCACCCGAAAAGTATAGTTGATAAAATCAACCAATATTATTTAAACATTAATCTCGTACCCGATGTCACACCACCGTAATTCCTGATTTTCTAACTTCGCTGTCAGAAACAGAAAACAACTCTATGAAAACAATTAATTACCATCTCCGGAGGGGACTGGTCTGTTGTACCATACTCCTACTTCTCAGCTCCTGTGAGCTTTTCGAGTACCATCCGTACGATACCCAAAACTTTAGCGCAACCGACGTAAATGCCACTAATATTGCAGAAATTGAGCTGCAGAACAATCATTCGGACACGCTCCACTTTGTCTTCACCGGGGATACGCAACGCTATTACGATGAGACCGAAGAATTCGTTGATAATGTCAACAAACGAGATGATATTGACTTCGTTATTCACGGAGGTGACATAACCGACTTTGGTCTCAGTAAAGAATACAAGTGGATGTACGACATTCTCAACAAGCTTGATGTTCCCTTCGTAACTGTCATCGGAAACCACGATGTTTTGGGACATGGCAAAGATGTCTACCTGGAAGTTTTCGGCGACTATAATTTCTCTTTTATCTCACACCGCACACGTTTCATTTGCCTAAACACCAACGCGCTCGAATTCGATTACGCAACAGCTGTTCCTGACTTCGATTACATGTCCGGTTTTCTGAACGACTCAGCTGATGTTGACCAGACTATCGTCGTCATGCATGCCCCTCCTAACAGCACCGAATTCAATAACAATGCTTCCCCGATGTTCAATTACATTATCGAACGTTACAAGAATGTGAGGTTTTGCATACACGGTCACAACCACAAGTTCGAAATAAACGACTTTTTTGACAACGGCATTCTGTATTATGGCTGTGAAGACATTTCGCGAAGAAGCTACCTGGTCTTCACCGTCACCCCCGACTCTTACAGCTACACTCTTGAACAATTTTAATCGAGGCCTTTCATGAAAACAACAATAATAACAGTTCTTCTAAGTCTGCTTAGCTTTCATTCAAGTTTTGCCGAAAACATTCAGGAATATTTTGACCGGGAAAACCGGAAAACGCAAAAAGAAGAACGCATCAGAAACCGATGGGCAAGCCTCATTCCAAAACAAAACAAGTTACAGTTCGCTGGTTCGATGGGAATGCTGTCCGGCTCATTCGGATGGTACTATGGTAAAAAGAACCAGTGGGAAACAGACCTTTTTTTAGGATTTATTCCTAAAATGAACCGTCAGGACGGACACGTGACAATTACTTTAAAAGAAACATACACACCTTGGCGTATTCAACTGAACGATGATTTCAGTTACGAACCGCTAACAACGGGCTTATATATCAACAAAATCTTCGGGGAATACTTTTGGAATAACCTGCCCGAGAGGTATCCGGAGGGCTACTATTTTTGGGCAGTAAACACTCGATTCAACATATTCGTAGGGCAAGCTGTAACGGTAAAGCTGAACAAGTCGCCGCTTTTCGGGAAGGAACTGTCATTTTACTACGAGTTTAGCACGAACGATCTTTACCTGATCAGTGCCATTGGCAACCAAAGCATACGCCCCTGGGATATTATCGGTTTATCATTAGGTATTCGGTACCGGGTATTTTAAACGGACTGTTTCAATTGTGCACATTTACACCTGTGAAATTTACTTAAAGAGAAGGGGAATGATTATGGATTTGTTCCCTTCCTTTTAATCGGAATCCAAATTTCTTCCTCTGAGTCCGGGTGATTGTTCCGGTACTTCTCACCCAGGATTTCGAAATGGGGGCGATCATCCAACTCGTAAGCCGAAGCTGGCAACCATTCACCAAAAATCCAGGCGAAAACGCGCGGAGCATCCGCTGAAGATCCGTTGTAATGGAACACAACGTAAAGTCCGGCGGGTAGAATGATCTTCTCCATTCCTTCGGGAATGAGCGAACTTTCAGACACGCAAACAGCTGCCCATTTCTTAAATTCCTGTTCCGGGTGGAAGCTTTCGAAAAACGTCGGAGGATAGATCTGAACAGAATACCGCTCAGCTCCAATTGTAGCAGCTATTTCATTTCGACGGGACATAAATCGCTGCCACAACTCACCCGTTCGGTTGTTTGCAAACGACATCGTCAAGCCCAGACCGACCAATGTTGTTTCGGGTAGCATTTCAATTCGGTGCTCCATCATACCGGGTTCTTTTGATCAGGATATGCCCTCAGCAAATGGTCCGCCGCCTGCAGTACTTTCAATTTCAGCGGTGCCGGGAACTGCGGGTTTGCACGCAAGAAATCACGGACTGCCTCTGCCGCTTCTGCACTGCGATGCCCGCCTAATAGCTGGTTGACCCAGTTGTAGGGGAAGAAGATGTCGCCCGTCTGCTGGATTTCCGGCAGAAGCTCCAAGGCCGGACGAATGTACTTTTCGCGTCCTTCCGCAAATTCAACACTATTCAGAAGTCCGAGCGATGTCTGAACCCAAGGTTCGTGCTCCCGGTTTTCCGCTTTTGCAAACGAATTGAAAACACTATCGCGAACAGCCTCATCAGCGGAAACCGCCGGACGGATAAATTGGAAACGTGCTTTCAGATCCGGGTTATCCAAACGTGCTTCCTGCTCGTCCAAAATTGCATCAGCCTGCTGCGGAATATGTGCCGCTAAAACCAGAGAAAGGTTGGTAAGCTGTGTCGCCGTTAGCGCATTCGCTTGCAGGTACTGTTTTTTCCATCCGTCGTATAAAGTGGCCATTCCCTTTTCGGAACGGAAAACCGATATCGCCGCATTGCAAAGCGCATTTGCGTGATCCGCGTGAATTTTCAATTGCGTTGAAATCAGGCCTTCTATTTTGGATTGCAGTGCTTCTTGTTGTGCCTCATTTAAGTTGTATTGATAACAAGCCGACAAATACGAGAGCATGCGCTCGTAGAGCACCGCGTCGCTTTCGTTCGGCAAATTATTGATGATTGCTTCGGCAAAAGCTACTGGTTCCATGTTTCCTTCCAACATGTTTTCGCGCAAATCGATCCACCCTCCAGCCCGCACCAAAACGTCCGGGACTTCGGACAAATGTTGACTGAAAAAGTCCTGTGTTTGAGGATCGATCCGGATGAAACCGTACGCTTTCCCGTTTCCGTTTAAGTACAACCACTCTGGCTTGCCCCCGGTGAAGAGATTCGTAAAACGAATGTCGGCACTATCCAATTCTATTTTTGCCTGGTGCAAGCTATCATTAACTGACCAAACGATTTCAAGCTCTTGCTGCCAGATTCGGTTTTTTCCGGCCGGGTCCTGCAGCTGAACGAGCAAATCGTCTCCTTCAACAGTAGCCGTCAAGGTAGGGCGGCCAGCTTCTTCAACCCACACCTTCGACCATTGGCTTAAACTTCCATCAGTATCCAATATCGAAATGAGTTCGTTCCAACCCGCATTACCGTAACTGTAATCCTTCAAATAGGTCTGCAATCCTTTTTGCAGCGCGTCTTTCCCGATTCGATCCTCCAGCATACGCATCACCACCGGCGCCTTGTGATAAATAATCGAGCCATACAAGGTACCGGCGTCCTTTAGGTTTGAGAGCGGCTGCGTTATCGGGTTGGTGCCGCCTGTGCGATCAACCGAATAGGCATCGGCATAGTGCGCCATCAGAAACAACAGATCCTGGTTGAAATCGGGAAACAAAGGCGAAGTCACTTTATCGGCGATGAAGTTCGCATAAACTTCCTTCAGCCAAACCTCGTCGAACCAAGGCATGGTCACCAAATCGCCAAACCACATGTGCGATGTTTCGTGCGCAATCAGGTTTGCGCGGTTTAGTAATTCGCGGGGCGTTGGCTTGCCCTCCAAAAACATGCGCAGGTCGCTGTAAAGTGTCACTCCGGGATGCTCCATTCCGCCATATTGAAACGAAGGAATAGCGACCAGGTCGTATTTGGCAAACGGGTACGGAATACCCGTGTATGACTCAATGCTATCGACTGACAGAAACAACAGGTTGAAAATATCGTCGAGATTATTTTCGAGTTTCGCGGGGCTGTTTTCCCGGTGATACAGGGTATATGCTCGCCCATTGTGCTCGCGCGAAACCGCTTCAAACTTACCCGCGACAAAAGCAAACAGGTAGGTTGGTAAAGGTTGCGTTTGTGCAAAAACGTGCTTCGTAAATTCCCCTTCCGGCTCCGCTTTTTCCTCCGGACCATTACCAACGGCTTTCCAATCGTTCGGCACAGTCAGCTCCAGTGAAAACTTCCCTTTTAAGTTCGGCTGATCAAAGCAAGGGAAAGCGGTTGACGCGCGATCCGGCACAAACAAGGTGTACAGGTAATCATCGTTTCGATTCAGGGATTGATTTGGAGAGGTAAACTGAATCACAATCTTATTCTCTCCTTTTTTCAAATAGCTGGAGTCGACAATTACATGTTGCAATTCCCAGCGAACCGGTATTTTCTCGCCGTTGGCAACCACCGAATGCACAATCGCTCCATCGCCTTTAAAATCAAACTGCAAATCCTGACCGACATCGTCCAATTGAAAAGTAGCCTCAACGTTGCCACGAATTTTTTCTTCCCGCGATGCCGGAATCTGAAACGAAAGTTGATAAAAAAGCTCGTCGATATGCTCATGGCGCCAGTTCGCCAGATCTTCGGAGATTCCCATTTGCACCGGCATAGGTTGTTGCTGACAGGCCATAGCTAAAAGTAATAAAATGGAGAGGTATCGATACATGCACGAAGTATTTACTGTTTTGCCCGAAAATAGACTGACTGGCTTGAATAAACAAATAATTCCACATGGGAAAATCTGTTTTTCTCCGAACAACCAAAATTGGCGACAAAAAAAGAATGATGCCTCCGAAGAAACACCATTCTCGTTCCAAATAACTATACTACTAAACTAACTATTCCCAACCCATTTCATAGGACTAGTGAATTCTTATTTCAACCCCCACGTTCAAATTGAAGCGTTGGTAAGCATTGTCGTTTACCTCCATAAACGAACGCAGGTAGTGAGTATACCCGGGAGAGAGTGTGAGCCCCAGGTTTTCATTTAAATCGTATTTCATGATTGCTGTTAGATTGGCACCGGCAATGCTCTTCGGATAATAGTCTCCCAAAGAAGAAAAGCGGCTTGATGTTTCATCACCATCCGTTTTCAAAGTATTGTAACTAACCCCCATCGAGTATTCAGTTACCAGGCCCGGAGAGACGAAAATCTTAAACTTCGAATTCAACCCGGCAAGCAAATAGTCCAGGTGAAAATTCAATCCAAAATAATTCACTTTGGCGGTTGTGTACTCCATCGTTGTATAACTCGCACTCGACGCGCCAAGCCATTCCTGACCGTAAGCCAGACGGTGATACTGAAACTCGATGCGCGGACGCAGTCGTTTGGTAACAAGTACACCTGCATCAAAGCTAATATTGTAACGGGGCCCTTTATCTTCAAACGAAAAATCCGAGGTTGCTACACTTCGAAAAGCATTCACATTGTAATCAACTCCTGAGCTAAGTCCAAGGAAAAAATCACCTACTTTGTAAGTATATTCTGACTTTTCGGTTTCCTGATCCTGTGCCATGCTAAACACAGGTAAAAAACACATGAGCAGGAGCGCATTCAAAATTTTCATCTTCATTTTTTTATTAAATTGAATTGTATTCTGTTTACCCCTGTATCCCCCGAATACCGGCTCTACCCTACGTTAAAAAGTCTTAATTCCTGGCGTAAATAAATCGAGAAGATATAATACACAAAAGCCGAAGTAGTTACCCCGGCTCTATCAGATTAAAAAAAATTTTTAGTTCATCTGTTTTTACATGAAAAATGAGTCATTCAACAAGCTGTTGATACCCGATTCTGAACAAGCTTATACTTTTTTGATCTCGACAAACAGCGAATAATAAAACGGATCAGCATGGGTAAGCGCCTCCACCCTGAAACCAGTTTTGTTCAATAACTGCAAAAATTCATCCCAAATTTCAGCTTGCACAAAAGCATCCGATGCTTCATTCCAAAGCGAGTTCGCATAAAGAATTTTGTCGCCGTAAAACGCAGCCACCCGCTTCGCCAATCCGGCATCACCTTGGTGCTGTTTCAGCTGATCTTTCAAATCTTCGATTCCGGCATAATATTGGCAAATCAGGATCGAGCCGGTATCACTCAACACCTCGTGCAGCTTGGTAAAAAGCCGCTCCTTCTGCTCATTGCTGAAATAGAAAAGCACGTAATTCATCAGTACCAGGTCGACCGGCTTGCCAGGCTTCACATCAAAAACATTGCTGTTTAGAACAGATACCCGGTCATTGCCTGCAAATCGCTCTTCTGTTTCACGATAGACTTTCTCCTGCAACTCAACGCCGCAAATCTGCACTTCAGGCAAATGCCGGCTCAGTGCGTCCATATAATTACCATAGCCACAACCAATATCCAGCACTTCACGAATCGGGTTTCTCGAATCGATATGATCGACACAAGTCAGGAAACGGTTTTTGGTGAAATTCCTGAATGCATTACGACCGGACTCGGTATAATAGCTATCGTCTAAAGCGGAATGAATCTTTTTCGGGAGTTCCAATTGCCACAAATGCTTCAGGGTCTCTGCCAGGCGAATCTCGTAATCCAGCTGCTGTCCGGCAATCAGGCTTCGCCAATGTTTCTCCGACGGAATCCCGACAACCTGATGCTCTGGATTCCGGTATAACAGAATCAGCTTGTTTACGATTCGATAGTTATTCAGTTTTTGTAGAAGAAATTCAGGTAACTCTGAATTGGATTTTTGAGGTTGATCAACGCTCTCCACAATTTGCTGAAAATCATTTTCTGCTAGCGAAGAATATGGATTTTGAAACACATAAGACTCTTCTCTTAGTTCAATCAAACCGTAAGCTTCCAGCATCGACAAAAATAAACGGGTAATCCGTTCTTCCTGCTTTCGGGGCATCCCGTCTTTTAGCGATTGAACCAATCCATTCTTTTCAATCAACCCCAATGATAGGATATCCAGGAAATCGAGAAAAGCTTGAAAATATCTAATCTTAAATCGCTGATTGCATAACGGAATAGCTTTTACGAATGCAACTAAGGCTCTTTCAGTCAGCCCCAACTGCCGACACGCAACAGTCTGCTCAGTACCCACATTCAAATCTTCAAATCGAACCATTTCGGAATTAATTAGTCGACTAGTCAAACAAACGGAACGCGAATTGTTTCATCGTCAAACAAAAAATCTATCCATTTTCTCATCTGGATGATCTAGTTAACCCCTAAAACCGTCCCCCTGTTCCGGCGAAATCCCATCAATCATAAACTTTATTCAGCTTAAGGCGTTAAGAAACAAGCAAGCAACAACGCACAAACCGTCTCGCAGTCACGAGGCGCTTTGCTTCAAGTCTGATTCAGACAACCAAAACTCAATTTTTAAACCTTGTCCAATGAATGTTAGCTCGTGGATTTTTCTGCTGTTTTCGCTGATACTCGTCATCGGAACCTATCTGCCATTCACCCCGAAGTCACACTGGTTTTTCCGGATCTTCGATTTCCTTCGACTACAATTACTCGCCATAAAAGTATTGCTGCTGGCAATTGGCCTTGTTTTCATTCATAATCCGGAAGTCACAATCATCTTGTGTTATGCTGCTATCGCTGTTGCTATCGTCGCTGAGCTCATTATTATTGCTCCGTACCTTCCCTACAAAGCTAAAGCAACCGGAGCCGGGCAGGTGAAACTGATCAGTGTCAATGTTCTTCAGTCGAATGACCAATACCAAAAGCTGATCGCTTTGGTTGAACAGCAGCAACCCGATATTTTACTGACGGTTGAAACGAACAAGGATTGGGAAAAGGCGATGGAAAAGTTTGAAAAAGACTATCCTTTCAGTCGGAAAATTGCACGAGAGAATACCTATGGAATGCACTTTTACACCAAGCTAAAAGTGATCGATTGCCAGGTTTTCTTTTTCCTGACCGAAGAACGGCCGGCTATAAAAGTCGAAATGGAAACCGAGGATCACAATCGATTTATATTTTGGGGGCTGCATCCGCCGCCACCAAGCCCGTCGGAAGAGACAACAGCCAAGAAAAAAGACGGAGAGCTGATGGTGGCCGCCAAACTGATTCACGACTGCAGGCAACCATCTATCGTGGCAGGAGATTTTAACAATGTGTGCTGGTCGGGTATTGCGCGCCTTTTTGCGAAAGTGTCAGGTCTCACCGACGCCCGGATTGGACGGGGACTTTATTCAACTTTCCCTGTAAAACCGGCAATTATGCGTTATCCGATCGACCTGTTGTATCACTCCGCGGAAGTTACCATCAATCAAATGGGAACCCTCGATTCCATTGAATCCGATCATCTCCCGTTTTACGCTCATTTTTCGGTTAACTCGTCGGTGACAGAACCGCCAAATGAAATGGACGAAGCGCTGGAAGAGGAAGCCAACGAAATCATCCAAAGTGGCATAAGGGAACAACGCGAGGAAGACCGATAACGATCGTCCTCTTACCGGTTGGTAATTGTTTCCGGGTTCAGGTCGTGATTCTGCATGCGATACCAGGCCAGTTCTTCAAACTTGGTTCCGGCTTTTCCGTAGTTCGAATACGGATCGATACTGATCCCGCCACGAGGTAAAAATTTGCCCCAAACCTCGATGTACTTCGGATCCATCAACTTGATCAAATCTTTCATGATGATGTTGATGCAATCCTCATGAAAATCACCGTGATTGCGGAAGCTGAACAAATACAACTTCAGCGATTTGCTTTCCACCATCTTTTCACCCGGAATGTAGCTGATGTAGATGGTCGCAAAATCAGGCTGACCGGTAATTGGGCAAAGGCTGGTAAATTCCGGCGCATTAAATTTCACCCAATAATCGTTTTGCGGGTGTTTGTTATCGAAAGTTTCCAAAACCGCCGGACTATAGTTAAATCCGTAGTTCGTATCGTTTCCTAAATGTGTTAAGTTTTCCATAGCGAGTAAAAATTTCAAATTCCAAAGTTCAAATTCCAAAGTTCAAATTCCAAAGTTCAAATCCCAAAGTTCAAATCCCAAAGTTCAAATCCCAAAGTTCAAATCCCAAAAATCAAAAGTTGCAAGTAACGTCGTTCAGTAGTTATCTCAAGCACTGATTACTGCGACTGATCACTTTTGTGGTTCTTTTTCAAGAGGTAGCTGTCCAAACCGTTTTTCCGCAGTTTACATGCCGGGCAATGTCCACAACCTTCGCCAACGATTCCGTTATAGCAGGTCAATGTTTGTGTCCGAACAAGGTCGAAAACACCCAGCTCGTCCGACAATTGCCAAACAGCTTCTTTATCGCGCCACATCAGCGGAGTGTGAATTTCGTATTCGTAATCCATCGACAGGTTCAATGTTTGATTCAGCGAACGGATAAACTCATCGCGACAATCGGGATAGCCACTGTAATCAGCTTGTCCCACGCCGGTTACCAAATGATGAATATCTTTCGATTTGGCATAAATAGCCGCATAAGTCAGAAACAACATGTTCCGTCCTTCAACCAAGGTATTTGGTGGACGGTTGTCCGGCTTATCGGTTTCAACCTCCATATCGGGGTTCGTCAGTGCATTGTTGGTAATCTTTCCGAGCATCTCCAACTGCATCACTTGAAATGGCACACCAGCTTCGCGGGCAATTTTGGCGGCCAGCTCCAACTCGAGCCGATGCTTTTGGCCATAGTCAAATGAAATGGCCTCAACTTCACCAAACTCCTTTTTGGCCCAGAACAAACAGGTTGTTGAGTCCTGCCCTCCAGAGAAGACCACTAGTGCTTTGCTTTTATTATTCATTGTTTATCGATTTCCGAATGAAAAATACTTGTCTCAAATTTGTTTCAGGCGAAACGGATTGTACGAGATTTCCTCGTCAAAGGTATCCACGCCTTCAATTTCCTTCACCTTGGTCACAACCAGTATCGTGAATGGCAGGATAATGATCTCGTAGGCTGTTTTCAGCAGCGCCTGCGTCACAATCATGGTTAGAATAACCGAAGTCGGGAATATTCCTACAAACGCAATCGTTATGAAAATCAACGAATCTGCGCCTTCACCGGCCAAAGTAGAAACGATTGCCCGCAACGAGAAACCTTTCCCCTTGGTCATCAATTTAAACTTGCTCATGACGTAGGCATTCAGGAACGAACCGGCCATGTAGGCCATCAGGCTAGCAAATACCAAACGAATAGAGCTTCCCAAAATCGACTGGAAAGCGTCCTGATGTTCGTAAAACGGTGCGGCGGGCACCGTAATCGCCAGCGCAAAAAATACAGCGGCCAATAAATTAACACCGAAACCGGCCCAAATAATCAGTCGCGCTTTGGCATAACCCCAAACCTCGGCAATCACATCATTAATGATGTAGGCAACCGGAAAGATGAGCACACCTGCCGGAGCCGACCACGGCCCGATCATGATGATCTTGGAAGCTAAAATATTGGCGATTAAAAGACTGGCTGCAAACAGCACGCCTGTCAACAGGAATAAAACGGATACTTTATTTCGCATAAATCTTGTTTTTTACGTGGTTATCAAGAACACGTGATCAATAATGGCGCAAAGATAGATTAATTTCAGAAAACCCAAATGCTTCGTGTTCACATTCAAAACATTCGCTTCATTGATTGAGCTTCAGACACCAGCTCAGATATCTAACAAAAAATGCTATTTTTGCAGTTAGAACAGAAAGAGCGACTTTCCCACCGGTAGGCTATTTTTTGTGCAATAAGAATTAATTGCCGCATTATTTATGAAGTTTCACGATTTTGATTTACACGACGATATTTTGGATGCCTTGTATGACATGGGTTTTGACGAGCCCACGGAAGTACAAAAGAACACAATTCCAATTATCCTTGAAGGCCACGACCTGATTGGATGTGCCCAAACAGGTACCGGAAAAACCGCTGCGTTCATGCTCCCGATCATTGAGAAAGTTTCGCAACTGGAAGCCGGAAAGACCCGGGCACTGATTGTTGTGCCTACGCGCGAGCTGGCCATCCAGATCGAACAACAAGTACAAGGCTTCTCCTACTACGCGGGAACAACTTCGTGCGCCATTTACGGTGGCGGCGACGGTAAAGAATGGGAAGAACAACGCGCCGCGCTGGAAAAAGGCGTCGACATTATTGTTGCTACACCCGGGAAATTAATCTCATTTATCGATAACGAGATTGCCAACCTGAAGCAAGTGGAGTACGTGGTACTGGACGAAGCCGACCGCATGCTCGACATTGGCTTCCACGATGATATTATCCGCATTTTCAGCCACCTGCCTCAACAACGTCAAACGTTGATGTTCAGCGCGACGATGCCTCCAAAAATCCGCCAATTGGCAGCCAAAGTACTGACCAATCCGAAGGAATTTGCGACGGCAATCAGCAAACCCGCCGAAGGTGTATTGCAGGCTGCCTACGTTTGCCACGAAGAGCAAAAAGTGCCCTTGCTGACCCAGTTGATCACCGGCAAAGACGATTGCCAAAGTATCATTGTTTTCAGTTCGACCAAGCGAAAAGTGAATACAATTGTGCGGGCATTGCAAAAGAAAAAGCTGGATGCCCAAGGCATTTCATCCGACCTGGAGCAAAAAGAACGCGAAGAAGTGTTGATGAAATTCCGTGCACGACAAACACGTATTTTGGTAGCCACCGACGTTTTGAGCCGCGGGATCGACATTAAAGATATTAACCTGGTTGTGAATTTTGATGTGCCGGGTGATGCTGAAGACTACGTGCACCGTATCGGGCGGACAGCCCGTGCCAATACAACCGGTATTGCGTTGACGTTCGTGAACCAGGAAGACATGTTCAAATTTCAGCAAATTGAATCACTGATTGAGAGCGAAGTATTTAAAGCACCGCTACCTCCCGAATTGGGTGAAGGTCCTGAATGGAAAGTGATTGAAAAGCGGAAAGGTAAAAAGAAACGCAACTTCAAGCGCAACAACAACCAGAACAATAACAACAAGCAGGGTGGCAAACCCAGGTTTCAACCTAAGAAACAAAACTAAGAATGGAAGCTGCTCCGAAAATTAGAGATTCGGAGCATTAAAAAAGTGAAGCGGCGACTGCTGTTTTAACTTAAGCAACCAGCCTCGCAAACTTCTTATATAACTTTGATTCCTTGATTCTGCAATAACTGCAGCCCAAGTTCCTTTAGTTTGTATTTTTGAATTTTACCGCTTGCTGTCATCGGATATTCGTCGACGAAGAAAACATACTTCGGCACTTTAAAGCGAGCAATCTGACCGCGACAATACTCCTGCACTTCTTCTTCGGACAATGATTGTCCTTTCTTGATTTTGATGAACGCCCCAATTTGTTCTCCGTATTTCGGACTAGGAATACCGGCAACCTCAACGGCTTCAATTTGTGGCATTTGAAACAGGTAATTCTCAATTTCGCGCGGGTAAACGTTCTCTCCGCCACGAATGATCATGTCCTTTATTCGTCCGGTAATCCGATAAAAACCGTCTTCCCCGCGAACGCCCAAATCCCCGGAATGCAGCCATCCTTCTTCATCAATGGCTTTGCGGGTTGCCTCTTCATTCTTGTAGTAGCCTTTCATGACGTTATAGCCACGGCAGCACATTTCTCCCTGCACATTGTCGGGGCACTCTTCACCTGTTTCAGGATCGAAAATCGCCACTTCAACATTGGGAAATTCGAAGCCCACAGTCGTCGCGCGTACTTCAGGCGAATTGTGCGTACGGGTAGCAGTCATTCCCGGAGAGGACTCAGTCAATCCGTAAACGCTGATAATATCTTTTAGGTACATCTTCTCCATCACCTGTTTCATGGTTTCGATCGGGCACAAGGCGCCGGCCATGATGCCGGTTCGCAAACTGCTCAAGTCGAACATGTCGAACATCGGGTGATTCAGCTCTGCAATGAACATCGTCGGAACACCATACAAAGCGGTACATTTTTCTTTTTCAACAGAAGCCAGCACCATCAGCGGATCGAAATTCTCGACTACCACCATGGTTGCTCCATGCGTAACAACCGCACACAAAGCCAAAACACAACCAAAGCAATGGAAGAACGGCACGCACACCAACAAGCGATCGGCCGAGGTGTATCGCATACATTCGCCGGTAGCCTTTCCGTTATTCAATATATTGTGGTGCGACAACATCACGCCTTTCGGGAAACCGGTAGTGCCCGATGTATATTGCATATTCACCACATCGTGGCAACCGACACTTTCTTTTACCTCTTCCAGCTCCAAGTCATCCAGGTGGCTTCCCATCAGAATCAGCTCCGAGGTATTGAACATGCCGCGATGCTTTTCTGGCCCGATAAAGACCACATTTTTCAGCTCCGGAAATTTCTCAGATCTCAACTCTCCACGAGGCTGTGTCTTTAACTCGGGCACCAAGTCGAACATCATATTCACATAGTCGCTGTCGCGGTAATTGCCAATCAGGCAAAGTGTATGGATGTCGGCATCTTTCAGCAAATACTCCAGCTCAGACAGTTTATAGTTGGTATTGATGGTGACGAGCACCGCTCCGATTTTAGCAGTAGCAAACATAAAAGTGAGCCAATCGGGCACATTGTTTGCCCATATTCCCACTTTATCGTCTTTCCCAATACCGATGTACATCAAGCCTTTTGCGAGTCGGTCGACACGCGTGTTGAACTCGCTGTAGGTAAAACGCAAATCCCGGTCGGGATAAACGATGAATTCTTTATCCGGGGTTTCAAATGCATACTTTTCAAGGATGCCTCCCAAGGTATAATCGACTAATTGCATGCTTTCAGCTTCAGTAAACGAAAAATCAGAATGGGGTGTACAAAACCACTAATACACGGGCTTTTTGGTTATTCGCAGCGTGCACATTGTGCATTACAAACGAATCGAGATAAATGCTATCCCCCGCTGCCAGTTGGTACAAATCTTTTCCGTAATTGATTTCAATCTGCCCTTCAATAACGTAGATAAACTCCTCTCCCTCGTGTGTTGAGAGTTTATAATCCGACTGTTCTGAGGGTTCAATTTCGACGATGAACGGCTCCATATTCCGTCCGGCTTTGTCGGCCGCCAACGAGAAGAAGTTCAAATGTTCTCTCGATCCATTCTCTTCAGAGGTAAACCGAACACCCGCATGATGCTCTCCTCCTCTTGCCACAACGGGACCAATATTATCGACATCGTCGAGAAAAGTTCCCAGACGAACACCTAACGCACGTGCAATTTTAATCAATGGAGATAAAGAGGGAATGATGCCTTCTTTCTCAATTTTTTGGATCTGACCAGCCTGCAAACCGCTTCGATCCGCTAACTCGTCGACGGTCAACTTCTGTATAGTCCGTATTTCCTGAACCTTGACTCCAAGGTTGTTTTTTCCAGCCATATCTCGGTTTTCTTAAGGTGACCAGCAAAATTAATTTTATTTTGAAAGACCTCAAATCGCCGGGACTGCCGTTTAACATCAAAAAAAGAGAGGTCTACTGTTCAGTAGCCTCTCTCCCAATTATTTTGATTTCCTATTTATAACCATTTTAAAAACATGAAATCCTGACGATGCGGCAAATGTTCATTTTTCGGGAACATGCGCAAACCGTAATTGTAGTATCCGGGATCCATCAGGTTAATGTCCAAATTGTAGGTAGTCACCCCCTTAACAGATTCAGCTGCTTCGAATTCAAGGGTTTTAACCAACTCCAACTGACCGTTTTCGCCCGGAGCAGAAATAACCATTTCGAGACCAACATCTTCTGATGAAAGTGTTTTCAAATCGAGCACAACCTTCGCCGGATAGCTTTCGCCGATCTTCAAAGCATTGTTGATACCATCAGTAATCTGAACATCACTTACCTCGATATCGGCCCAAACAGCAGCGACTTTCGCTTTCCAGGCAGCCAGTTCTTTCGCTAACTTGTAGTCTTCAGCAACCAGACCGTCGTAACGTTTTGCCTGCGGGTTGTAAAAACGATCCTGGTAGTCACGAATCATGCGCGTTGTTGTAAAGTTCGGCGCTACCTGACCGATTGTATTTTTCACGACCGCCACCCAGTCTTCCGAGTATCCTTTGTCGTTCTTATCGTAGTAAGTCGGTACAATCTCGTCGTCGAAGATGTTGTAGATGGTTTCAGCATCCAGTTCATCCTGCAGATCCTGCACATCATAAGTACGTTCCATCGGAAGCGCCCAACCGGCGTTCTCCTTGTAACCTTCAACCCACCATCCGTCTAACACAGAGAAGTGGATTGTTCCGTTCATCACACCTTTTTCACCACTGGTACCCGAAGCTTCCAGCGGACGAGTTGGTGTGTTCAACCAAATATCGACACCTTGAAGCAATACTTTTGCCAGGTTGATATCGTAGTTTTGAACAAATATGATTTTCCCAAGGAACTCAGGACGTTTCGAAATCTCGATGATGTACTTGATCAAATCCTGACCTGCTTTATCGGCAGGGTGTGCTTTACCGGCGAAGATGAACTGAACCGGGCGATCCGGATTGTTCACAATCTTGGACAAGCGATCGAGGTTGCGGAACAACAGGTGCGCGCGCTTGTAAGTTGCAAAACGACGGGCAAAACCGATTGTCAATGCATTCGGATCCAAGCGGCTCAGAACCTCGCTGATCAACTTCGGATTTTCGTGACGCTTGATCCAGTTGTCAGCGAAACGCTCCTTGATGTAGTCGATCATCTTCAGCTTCAGCTTTTTCTTCGTATTCCAGATTTCTTCATCCGGCACTTTGTAGATCTTTTCCCAAAGGTCGAAGTCCAACTGATTCTGAACAAACGATTCACCGAAATATTTTAAATGAAGCTCTTTCCATTCCTTGGCAGTCCATGTCGGATAGTGAACACCATTGGTCACATATCCAATATTCAACTCTTCCGGAAGGAATCCTTCATACAAATTCTTCAGAATATCTTTTGATACTTCACCATGCAACCAGCTCACACCGTTAATTCCCTGCGACATGTTCGCAGCCAGGTAACTCATGTTGAAATGGTCTTCGCCTGGGTTCGACTTTCCAAGCATCATAAACTCATCCCAGGTCAATCCCAGTTTCTCTGCAAAGAAGTTCATGTAGCCACGGAACAAATCCTGGTGAAACGAGTCGTGCCCGGCCGGAACCGGTGTATGTGTTGTAAACAGGGTTGAAGCACGAACAACTTCTTTTGCTTCCGCAAATGAAAGTCCTGTTTCAGACAAATAGTCTTTCATACGTTCAAGGCCGATCATCGCCGCATGACCTTCGTTACAGTGGTACAACTGAGACTCGAAGCCCAGTTTACGCAATGCACGAATACCACCCAAACCAAGCAACATTTCCTGTTTCAAGCGGTTTTCGTTGTCGCCCCCGTAAAGGTGGTGAGTTACAAAGCGATCTTCATCGCTGTTGGCTTCGTAGTCGGCATCCAGCAAATACAGGCTGATGCTACCTACTTTGGCTTCCCACAAACGAGCTTTCAAATTGCGGCCCGGATACTCAACTTCCACTTCAATCCATTTACCATCGGCATCCAAAGCTGGCTGCACAGGCACTTTATTGAATTGTTGCGCATCGTAGTTGGCCATTTGATCGCCATGAATAGAGATGGTTTGCTTGAAATAGCCATAGCGGTACAAAAGCCCTACAGCAACCAGGTTTACCTTGAAGTCACTTGCTTCTTTAAGGTAGTCACCGGCTAAGATTCCCAAACCACCTGAAAATATTTTCAGACTGTCGTGCAGACCATACTCCATACTGAAATACGCAATATGCGGTCCATTCAACTCTTTCCGATCTCCCAGATATTGTTGTAAGTGTTTACTAACGCCTTTCATCTTGTTAATGAAAGCCTCGTCGCCTTCCAGCTCCAAAAAGCGTTGATAACTTACTTTATCCAATAAATCAATCGGATTATGTGCGGTTTCCTCCCAGATTTCCGGATCAATCTGCTCGAATAACTCGCGGGCATCAGTATTCCATGCCCACCACAAGTTTTTGCTCAACTCTTTAAGAGGAGCTAGTTTCCCCGGAATGTTTGATTCAACAAACAGTTTCTTCCAATTTGGTATTTCCACAACAAGTCAGTTTTATAATTCAACGTAACAAAATCCTTGCACTGCACTACTGTGAATGGTACAATTAGTGAGATTAAACACTCCGAAAAACGGGTGTCTATATTCAAAAAATCATTTTGATTGCAAAAACAGGATTACATCAAATTAGGGTTAAACATCAATCTTTCTTGGTTGATTTAGTTGCGGTTTTTTTTCGTTTAGTGGCTTCCGGCTTCGACTCTTTGTTTTTTTTCACAGTGCCGGACTGCAGATTTTTAAGTTCAAGTTCGTATTTACGAAGCCGTTCTTCCTTCTCTGCCAATAATTTATTTAACGCTGCAATTTCCTTCTCAACCTTACTCTCAGGAACAAAACTATTCAAGCGAAGTTCAAAATCACTCAACACATTCATATAATTAATGAAAGCTTCATATGGGCTTTCAAACGGATTATAAGTTCGTTGAGGACTTCCGTCGGTGAAAAATTTTGTATTCATGTAATAAAAATGGTTGCAGACCTGCAGATATTCCCAATCTTTGATTAAAGCAGGGTCATCAACAAACTGCATTCGTGGCTCCAGTTTATAGAGCTTATTGAACGCCTCCTGCTGAAGCTCGTTGCCCAGCCAGATTGAAAGGTCGCGTTCCTCGTTTGACCACGAGATCGGGTAAGGAACACTAACGATTGAAATTGGCTGGAATGCATCTGCAATTTCAGAGGGCGTTGCAAACTTGAATTTCGATTTCTTAGCGACTGTCGCCGGCAATTCCTGCAAAAACTTGAAGATGCCGGTTGATTCGCGTTGGTATTCCCCAAAGGTTTCGTAATCCATGAAAAGGTTGACCACCTCATCCTTCGGATTGGAATCCATCCAACCTACAAACTTCTCGGAAGTAAGCGGGTACTCACTCCAAGCCTGGTTCGAGAAACGGAACGACAGGTCGTCACTCATTTGGAAGTTACGCATCAGCACCTTCAGCTTTGGACTGACGGCACTGCAATACACGTAGTTGGGCGACTTCCATCCCAAAACGTGTTTCGGACCTTCCGTAAGTATGGCTTTGAAGCCCATATCGGCCACAACAGCACTAATATCGTCGGAATAAATTTTCTCGGTGTTACAAAATACCTTCGGTTCCTGTCCAAAATATTTTTGGATCAAGGTGGCATGCTTTTCAACCTGCGCTTTAAACGACTCCGGGCTCTTCAACGAGATTAACGAATGGGAGTAAGGTGCAGCCAGAAATTCGACCTGTCCTGTTTCGGCCAATTCAATGAAGGAATCCAAAACCTCGGGAGCGTATAAATCCATCTGCTCCAATGCGATTCCCGAAATCGTAAAACTCACCTTGAAAGCATTCTTATTCTTCCGAATTAAATCAAGTAATATTTTATTGGTTGGCAAATAAGAGTGATCAGCCATCTTTCTCATGATGGTTTCATTCGAATAATCATCGTAATAATAATGATCATTGCCAATATCGAAGAAACGGTATCTGCGAAAACGGAAAGGTTGATGCACCTGAAAATTTAAACAAATGGCTTTCATAGTTTTATTCCTTATATTACTCGTTAATCAAAGCTTTTAAATAAACATCCCGGACATTCTTCGCGGAATTTCTCCATTGCAAGCTGTCCACTTCTTTTTTCCCGTATTTCATGAAAGTATTCCACAAAGCAGGGTAGTTTAGCAATCCGTAAATGGCATCGGCCATAGCATGCGTATCCCAATAGTCGATTTTCACGGCATATTTCAGGATTTCAGATACGCCCGACTGGTGTGAAATGATCACCGGTACGTTCGACTGCATCGCCTCCAACGGCACAATTCCGAATGGCTCGGATACCGACGGCATCACGAAAACATCGCTCATGCGGAACATGTCGAAAACATCATCTCCTTTCAGGAAACCCGTAAAGTGAAAACGATCGCTGATCTTCAGTGCAGCTGCACGTTTGACCATCGCGTTCATCATGTCGCCGCTGCCGGCCATCACAAACCGAACGTTGTTCATCTTTTTCAAAACAAGGTTCGCCGCTTCGACAAAATACTCCGGACCTTTTTGCATGGTAATGCGTCCCAGGAAAGTGACGATCTTTTCATCAACGCCTTTTTTGAGTCTAATTTTTTCCTCTTGACTCAATGGTTCAACAGCATTATAAACAGTGGTTACCTTGGCCGGATCTATCCCATAGCGCTCAATCACAATCTTCCGGGTGAGGTTACTTACTGTTATAATTTGATCTGCTGCGTCCATTCCGCGTTTTTCAATCTCGTAGACCTGTGGGTTCACACTGCCGCCACTACGGTCGAAGTCTGTTGCATGAACATGAATCACCAGCGGTTTGCCACTCATTTCCTTGGCAGCAATTCCGGCAGGATAGGCCAACCAGTCGTGGGCATGAATCATGTCGAACTCGTTATCCCGGGCAATCACTTCTGCAACCAGCGAATACTTATAAATCTCGTGCAAGAGATTGTTGTCGTATTTACCCGAAAACTCCAGCTTCCCTTCTTCGTCTGTTTCAACAAAGCGAGTGGTTTCCGTGTATTTCTTACTACTCATCTTCCAGAATTCCTCGGGGTCCACGTAAGGAACCATGCCCGATTCAACCTCGTAGTAGTCGATCTTCTTTTGAAGATCTTCGAAGACCACTTTCTTCCGGGTAATTGACACATTATTCGCACCAATCAATTCCATGTTTGATTGATCTTCATCACCGTAAGCTTTGGGAACGACAAAAAGAACTTCAACATCCTTGAACTCAGACAAACCCTTGGTTAACCCGTAGCAAGCCGTCCCTAATCCTCCCGAAATATGAGGAGGAAACTCCCAACCAAACATTAATACTTTCATACGCTATGGAACTATAGAAATTAAACAAATATTATTCTTCTTCAAAGTCGACCAACATCCTAAACAAGCGGGTTACGGCAGCAACACTCCAGGCTTGCGAAATGGCGCCTTTGGCCGCGTGTGGCGGGTTTCCGGTGTACATTTCTGCAATAGATCCAACACAGTGTTCAGACATGTCACTTTCAAAATCTTCGAGAATGCGTTTTGCCACGTGCAAACCACCTCGTTTGTGAATGCGCAGGTAAGCCTCAACAAAGAATTGAATCAACCAGGGCCAAACTGCCCCCTGGTGAATCGCTTTCTCGCGCAAGGCAATTCCGCCTTCGATCAGCCCCTCATAAACAGGGCTCTCCGGAGTCAGCGTTCTCAACCCGCGCGGAGTCAACAACTGCTTTTTTGCGACGCTTAGAATAGCTTTCTGCTTCTCCCTATCCAAAGGAGTGTAGTCCATGGAAGCTGCAATAACCATATTCGGTCTCACATTCCAATCTTTATTGGTTAAACTGATGGAATCGGCCAGGTAACCTTCCGAATCACTCCAGTATTCGTCGACAAATGACTTTGCAATACGTGCAGGAAGCTCATCCCATTCTTTAATAAATGCTTTGTCTTTAACAACCTGCGCTAACTCCAATGCCAAACTAATCGCATTGTACCACAACGCATTTACTTCAACGGGCATCGCATAACGCTTAACAACCGGATTTCCATTCAGTATGGAGTCCATCCAGGTCAATGGTTCCTGATCAAACTCGGAACCGATCAGTCCGTTTTCATACATATGGATTCCATAGTCGGTCCCATAGCGGTATGCGTTGAGAATTTCCTTCATTGCAGGTCCGTACTTGGACCAAATACCAACCCCGCACTTTTTGTCGCTGTATAAATGCTGCACGGCCCAAAAAAACCAAAGAGGTGTGTCGATCGCCCCATAGCTGCCCGACGTTTTCCCGTAAAGCTTCGGGAAAAGTCCATTCTTAAGTCCCTTCAATTGTGTATCGACTATCTCCTCAAAAGTTTCCGTGTCACCGTGAGCTAAAGTCAAGCCTGGCAGGGAAACAAAAGTTTGACGTGTGATGCCGGTATACCAAGGGAAACCGGCAATTATATCAGTTCCGTCTTCATTTTTTGTGATGAATTGCTGAGCGGAATTTTTTAAACTATTCAGGTACGAGTTGCGGGGAGTTCTTTTCGATAACTCTTTTGTGAATTTTGCTTTCATTGACGCCGGTTTTGCTTCGGCAGTTGAAGCTGAGAAAATAATGCTCTCCCCTTTTTTAATCGGAATTTCGAAATAACCCGGAATATAAAGATCCTCCTGGTAGTCGAAACCACGTTCTTTTTCTTTTTGATATTCGATACTGTTATTCCAATGCGGCACCGGTACAAAATCGACTTCTTTCGAGAACTGCATATTCAGGAACGGATAGCCGTCGTACATTTTCAACTTAATGCCGTTTTCCACCGGAACATACTTGGTGTTAGCATACATGTTTGCTTTGCTCAACTGATGAATACTCCGAAATGCCAGGAACGGCTTAAAACGAAGAATCGTCGGCGAGTTTGCTTCGACAAGAGTGTAACGAACCAAGGCTTGCTCTTCATTTTCGACCAACAGGCGCTCCTTGGTCAGCACAACCCCGCCTACACGCCAGGTTGTCTTCGGAACCAGTTCCGCGTCGAAATCGCGAATATACTTGTGCCCTTTCGGCTCATAATGATCACCTTCATACTTATGAATACCAAGATTAAACTCGGCACCATGCTGAATCACAGTTTCATCCAGCGAGCTCAACAGCAAGTGCTTATCACCTTCCAAACCGGGAATCGGACAAATCAGCAGTCCGTGGTATTTTCGGGTGTTACAACCTGCAATTGTTGTGCTCATGTATGAACCTGCACGGTTCGACCGAAGTACCTCTCGCGTGAGTGAATACTCCAGGTTTACCAAATTACTCTTATCAAATTTCAGATAGCTCATAGCTTTTCAGACTTTAGGCCTAAAAATTAGTTATTGTGATAATTATCAGGAATTGACGGGTGGTTTTGTTACAAACATAGTCAAACATTTCAAAAGTGATCGTTCGTCATTTTTTACATCCGTTCAATTCCGCTCGAAAATATTCTTTTTCTTTCTTCAGGTTAAGATAAGGGAAATTAATTGTTAACTCCTCTAATAGAGACATATTCTTTGTTAAAAAATCTTCGTATTCCGGAACGTCCTTCCGGAAAGGTCGGTGCTGAATTGCCTTCCGTAATTTGGCAATCCGACTCATTAGTTTCCCAGCCTTATCATCGATTAAACTTTCGTTGAATTTCGACCAAATATGGTCGACCGCGACTGGCGATAAATGCACTAAATCCGCCCCGTAGAAGCGATAGTCGCGTAGTTCATCCATCACTAGTTCATAGGATGGAAAATAGTTATAATACGCCTTCCCCTGGTCGTTTATCAATTGATCCACAGCCAAAAGAAGAGTCGACTTGCTTAACTGATTTCCTGTTGCCCCATCCTTAAGGTGCCGAATCGGGCTAACCGTAAACAGTAATTTCAAATTTGGGTTAAATTTCTGCAACTTCGTTAATAAATCCCTAAATTCACTTACAATTTGCTCAAAAGTTAAGCGAAAGCGGTTAAAATCCGAAGCCGGAAATTTATGACAATTGGCAACCAGTTTCCCCGTTGCCTTCAAATTGAAAACCCATGCTGTACCAAATGTGATAACCAGGTAGTCTGCCTGCTCCAAAAACGAATGCCCGTTTACCACCTGGTCATTCATTATAGCAAGCGCGTCCGCAGCCGAACTCCCTGAGTATCGGCTATGAAAATCATAACTTCCCCAACGTCCGCTTTGTTCAAACAAATCGGCCTCGGTGTAGTATCTTTTTTCGATTAACTTTCGCAGGCTGGCTGCAACCGACATGGGGTTATAAATAATTCCAAAGGGATTGATACAGGTCTGAAATTTGAGTTCCTCCATTTTCTCGCCAATATTCTCCGTAAAACAAGACCCCATAAACATGATCTTGTCCGGGTAGCCCATTCGCCACGGGTACTTTTCAATTTCTATTTCGGTAAAATATTGGTTCATAAAATCCCTCTTTTTCGCAACAATCTCTATTTTCTTCTCAACGTCGGCTATTATCGTATACGCCTAAAAGCTTCCTTTTTGAAAACCACTGCGGTTCGCGCCGGGAGATAAAGATTTAAATAATGCTGACTGCTGATTCCCGCCGCAGGACGGGTATAATAAGTCATTCCTTTGTCAATTCGTCCCTGGCCTCCGAAACGCTCTTCGTCGGTGTCGAATAAAACCTTCCACTTCGAAGCATCCATCGGAATGCCGTAGCCGGTGTATGAATTTATCGGGTTGAAGTTGAAGACCACTAGGAATTCACCCCGTGAAAAAGCCAAAATCTGATCGGTTTTATTATCGAAGCGCCAGAAAACTTCAGGAATCTCCAGTAATCGTTCCCGTTTAATCCACTGCATCATTTCCTGGTCGAAGTCAGCCAACCAGTGGAAACGCAATTCTGGATTATCGGCAATACTCCACAAACGCCGGGCATGCTTGAACGACCAATCGTTCCCCTCGCGTGGAAAGTCGATCCATTCGGGGTGACCAAACTCGTTACCCATAAAGTTCAAGTAAGCGCCACCAGCACTGGATGCCGTGGCCAACCGGATTATTTTATGCAAGGCGATGCCACGGTCAACCGTCATATTCGGCTGATCCTTGCGCATGCTGAAATACATTTCTTTATCAATCAGGCGGAAAATGATGGTTTTGTCGCCTACCAAAGCCTGGTCGTGCGACTCGGCGTAACTTACTACCCGTTCATCCAGGCGCTTCGACGTCAACTCGTAAAAAATCTGGCCAACATCCCAATCTTCATCAGCAACCTCTTTGATGAGCTTAATCCAATAATCCGGCACGCCCATCGCCATGCGGTAATCAAACCCCAGACCTCCGTCGGCCAAAGGACTTGCCAAGCCAGGCAGACCGCTCATTTCCTCGGCAATCGACAAGGAATTCGGATTGATCTCGTGCATGAGTTTGTTTGCCAAATAGAAATAGGTTGTGGCCTCAATGTCCACGTTGGCATTGTAATAATCATCGTAGCCGGTAAAAGCTTTTCCCAAACCGTGATCGAAGTACAACATGCTTGTTACCCCATCGTAGCGGAAACCATCAAATTTGAATTCTTCCAGCCAATACCGAATATTTGAAAGCAAGAAATGAAGCACTTCATTTTTGCCATAATTGAAGCAATAGGAATCCCAAGCCGGATGTTCACCTTTTGGCCCGCTGTGGAAAAACTGGTAACGCGTACCATCGTATTTTCCCAAGCCTTCATTCTCATTTTTAACAGCGTGCGAGTGAACCAGGTCGATAATGACGGCCAGCCCCAAACCGTGTGCTTCGTCAATCAAGGCTTTCAACTCGTCCGGCGTTCCAAAACGCGATGAAGGCGCAAAGAAACTCGACACATGATAACCGAAACTTCCGTAATAGGGATGCTCGGGAATAGCCATCAGCTGCACCGTATTATAACCAGCCGCCTTGATGCGAGGCAAAACATTTTCCCGGAACTCATTATATGTATGAACCCGTTCTTCCTCACCTGCCATACCAACATGGCTTTCGTAAATCAGCGGAGCCTCTTTTCCGCGATTGAAGTCGGGATTCTTCCATTCGTAAGTTTGTTCGGGGCTCCACACCTGGGCACTGAATATCTTCGTTTCATCATCCTGAACGGCACGTTTTACCCAAGCAGGAATCCGGGTACCACTGCCACCGTCCCACTCAATATTAAAAGCGTATAAATCTTCGTGAGCTAACTGATCGAAAGACAACAGCAACTCCCAGTTTCCATTGCCGACTGACGCAAACCGATATGCTTCATCCTTTTTCCAACCATTGCAATCGCCGATCAGGTAAATGGCTGTTGCGTTGGGAGCCCAATCGCGAATAACCCAGCCTTCATTTGTGCGGTGAAGTCCATAATAAAAGTAGCCACTTGCAAAATCGCGCAAACTTCCTCCCTGGGTCAATTCGAACTCCTTACTCCGGGCCGATTCGTACCTTGAAGTAATTACATCAGCATGTTTCTCAAGCCAGGGGTCGTTTGCGATCAATTTTAGTGTGTCCATGAGGAGTAGCTTTTTGCCTAAAGATAGGGATTTAAGACTACCGGTGGTCAATTAAAACCCGCATTTAATGCAGATTTCACAACATTTTTTCATTGGAGCAACTCCCCAATACTTGTTGTACAACATACGCATTAACCAACTGACTATCACTATTTGTACAATCTACAGCGAATCTTATATAAAAAGAAAATCAGCCAATTATCGATTCGAATTGACTGATTTTTTGCGAGCGGGAAACGGGGGTCGAACCCGCGACCCTCAGCTTGGGAAGCTGATGCTCTACCACTGAGCTACTCCCGCGAAATAGTGATCAAATGTAAATTATTTTTTAATTCCTGATTCCGACGGTGCTAATTATTCTAATTTCTGTCCTGGAAAGAAGCCGATTTTGATGCGCTGTATGAAGTTTTCGATCCGCTTAACGCGCGTTTCTGCTCGTTTTGCCGAATTAATGTAGTTTATAATGGATGATTTGTTGCTGAAGGAAAGCTGCTCAAACTTTGTATTTAAGTCCGGATCTTCGTCCAACAGCCATTGAAAATCATCCGGGATCTCCAGTTCCCGGGGCGACAAATCCTGCTCAACAACCAGATGAACTTCATCTCCTTCTTCCTTCCCTATTTTATACAGAATTTCTTTGCGTATGTGAATGGCGTGCTCTCCATTGCCGATTGGTACCAGGCTCCCCGTTTTATGCTCTCCGTCGATCCAGCAATTTATCCTAACCGGGCCCCCGGTTTCAAATTCCTTCCGAACATCATACGGAAAACCGGCAAAAGTTCCGGGAATGCCCTGTTCCATCTGGAATAAAATAGTTTTGTATTCGAAACGCTTAATCGACATATTCTTCAGTATTATTCTTATAAGGCTGTGACATTATGTCTAGCCCTCAATAATATCAGCTTTTTCCAATAAACTTCAGATTTCGCATCAGCCCACTGTACTTGGTTCGCATTACTGCAGACTTGCGAAAAAGCTCCGCAAAAAGTGACTCATCCATATTTTGCCAATCCAGCCGACTTAACTCCATCAACCGCGGGTGTGGATCGAAAGCGGGTTCTTCATGCGGTTCCGACTTCAAATTCCAGGGACAAACATCCTGGCAAATATCGCAGCCAAAAACCCGATCCTTGAATTGACCTTCCAAAGTCTTGTCAATCTCTCCCCGCTGTTCGATGGTCTGGTATGAAATACACCGACGGGCATCAACCACGTAAGGAGCCACAATTGCCTTGGTTGGGCAGGCATCGATACAGCGCGTACAATTACCGCAGTGATTGCTGACGATCCGATCATCCGTTTTCAGCTCCAAATCGACCAACAGTTCTCCGATAAAAAAGAAACTACCGTGCTCCACTGAAATCAGGTTTGTGTTTTTCCCAATCCAGCCTAGGCCGGAGCGAACAGCCCAAGCTTTATCCAAAACCGGAGCCGAATCCACAAACGCCCGCCCGTTACATGGCCCAATTTCATCATGGATAAACTTCAGCAATTCATTCAGCTTGTCTTTCAACACAAAATGATAATCGGTGCCGTAAGCGTATTTGGAGAGAACAGGTGCTTCCGGATCAAGCTGTCGTTCTTTGGGATAATAGTTCAGCAAAACGGAAATCACGGATTTGGTTCCTTCGTGCAGCAAACGGGGATCGAGACGTTTTTCATGATTGCGCGCCATGTATTCCATCTCGCCATTCATCCCTTCTGCCAGCCAACTTCTCAACCGCTCTTTTTCATCAACCAGGTAACCCGCCGCTGAAATTCCGCAAGCCAGAAACCCCAGCTCGACTGCCTTTTGCTTTATCCGTTCATGTTTATCCATCAACCAACAAGGTATAAAAAAACCCGGACTATCCGGGTTTGTATCTGAAAGCTTCTACGCTGTTTTGTTAGTCATTATCAGAAGAATCCGAGCTCAAGGCGCGCTTCTTCACTCATCATCGATTTGTCCCAAGGCGGTTCAAATGTCAGCTCCACATGAGCATCCTCGATTCCCTCAACGGCCAAAGCAGCCTGTCGGGTATCTTCAACTAACATATCCGCAACCGGACAACCTGGGGCAGTCAGTGTCATTACGATGTTGGCTTTGCTTGAGTCGTCAACATCAACATTGTACACCAAGCCCAAATCGTATATATTAACCGGAATCTCCGGGTCGTAAACATCTTTCAGTTTTTCAATAATCAGATCAATTCTGCTATCCATACAACAACCTCCTATTCTGAAATCTTCTTATAAGCAACAGCGTATAGCTTAATTTGTTTGATCATCGCAACCAGCCCGTTGGAACGTGTTGGCGATAAATGCTGCTTCAAACCAATATCGTCGACAAAATGCAACTCGCTGCCCAAAATTTCGTCTGCCGTATGGCCCGACACAACCCGCAACAGCAATGCAACCAATCCTTTTACAATGACAGCATCACTTTCGCCCTGAAAGTAAATTTTTCCGTCTTTCAACTCAGGCACCAGCCAAACACGACTTTGGCAGCCTTTGATCACGTATTGGTCATTTTTCAATTTCGCGTTCAACTCCGGCAAATCGTTACCCAACTCAATCAGGTAACTATACTTGTCCATCCAGTCCTCGTAAATCGAAAACTCGTCGTTTATTTCCGCCTGGATTTGCTCAATCGTCATAATTCATTCGTTTAAGGTCTCAAATGTCGCAAAAAAATCAAGCAACAAAAACTATCACGCAAAATCGAACCAAATAATTAAGGAAAAGACAAAAATCCGGGCTTCATTGAATAATTCTAAATTAAATCCAAACATAATAAGAGGGAGCCATTTTTCGTACTTTTGGTAAAAACAACCAAAAATTAACAACAATTAGGTCGATATGAATTCATTGAAAGGATCACAGACAGAAAAGAACCTGCTGAAAGCATTTGCAGGCGAATCACAAGCCAAAAACCGTTACGAATTTTTCGCCAAGCAAGCCCGTGCCGAGGGGCTGGAACAAATAGCTGCTCTTTTTGAAGAAACAGCCATTAACGAACAAGCGCATGCCAACCGTTTCTTCGGGTTCCTGGAAGGAGGCATGGTTGAAATTACCGCAGCGTACCCGGCTGGCAAAGTAGGAACCACGTTGGAAAACCTGGAAGCAGCTGCAGCGGGCGAAAACGAAGAGTGGACAGAATTGTACCCTGAGTTTGCACGCATCGCCGAAGAGGAAGGGTTCAAACAAGTGGCTACCGTTTTTAAAACAATTGCAAAAATTGAAAAACACCACGAAGAACGCTACCGCAAGCTTTACAAAAACCTAGAAGAAGGTAAAGTTTTCGAGCGTGAAGGCAAAGTAACCTGGAAATGTCGCGTGTGCGGATTCCTGCACGAATCGGCCCGTCCACCTAAAAAATGCCCTGCCTGCGAACATGAACAGGCTTATTTTGAGCTCGAAGCCACAAACTTTTAGTATATTTGATATCGGGAATCACGTATTCCCGATTTTCTATCGATAAACAGGTTAACTATATATACATGAACAGCATTCTGCCAGAACTCGAAAAGCGCTTTCCGTTTTTTGAGAAAGAATTGATTGAGGAGATGCAGGCATGTGGCATTACTCAAAACTTCAACACTGGAGATGAGATATTGAGAGAGGGACAATATATCAAATCTCTACCGATTGTTCTGGAAGGAAACATCCGCATTGTTCGCAGAGACGCCGAAGGCCGCGAGCTTTTACTGTACTTTTTAAACCCCGGCGAAGCATGCAGCATGGCACTTACTTGCTGTATCGGCGAACAACAAAGCAACATCAGCGCTTATGCCGACAACGACAGCATGTTGATTCGGATACCAGCTGAGCAGCTCGACCAATGGATGATTAAATACCCTTCCTGGAAAACTTACATCATGTACTCTTATCGCAAACGCTTCGACGAGCTTCTCGACACAATCGACGCAGTTGCATTCTTAGAAATGGACGACCGCTTAACCCGGTTCTTCTACGCGCACTTTAAAGCAACAGGCGAAACCATCTTCAAAGGAAAACATCAGGATATTGCCAATCACCTGAACACCTCCCGCGAAGTTATCAGCCGCTTGCTTAAGCAAATGGAGACCAAAGGGCTCGTTAGTCTAAGTCGTGAAGTAATTGATTACACCCCAATAACAGATCAATTCAATTAGAGTAATTAATACTTTTTAAATATTTTAACTAGCTATGTGACAAAGGTCACATTCAGTTCAATTTTGAATTCCTTTTTTTGTCGGAAATTATTTCGATAATGAAACTCAGGAAGTTCACTTCAAAATATAAATGGCAGCTATTTGGAACCGGAATCGGCATTATCGCCGGGTTCCTGTACTGGTATTATATTGGCTGTACTTCGGGCACCTGTCCGATACAGTCGAACTGGCATACCAGCTCCTTGTACGGCGGTTTACTGGGTTATTTCGTTAGCGATTTAAAGAAAAAGCCTGCAGCAAAAGAGGAGGATCAGGATGGAGCAGTTTAATGCGATCATTAGCGGGAACACCCCGGTTTTGGTCGATTTCTTTGCTACCTGGTGCGGACCATGTAAGATGATGGGGCCAATTTTGCAGCAGTTAAAAACCGAGTTGGGCGAGAATATTCGGATCATTAAAATTGATGTCGATAAAAACCCCGCAATTGCTCAACACTATCAGGTTAGAAGTGTCCCGACACTAAAAATCTTCCAAAACGGACAAGTAAAATGGAGCGGTAGTGGAGTGATGCAGGCCGACCAGATAGCGAGTATTGTCAGGAAGGTAACATCCCAAAAATAATATCAGACAAAACTCAACTGACAGCAGTTGATTAAAATATTGCGCTTCTGAATCCGAAAGGGAATCTATTATCTAAAAGCAACAAAAGGGGAGAGGAAGCAAACAGGGACTCGTATGAGTTCCTGTTTTTATTTAGTAAAAATGATATTGCTTCAAGACATCCGGACAACAATACTCGAACAAACCAGTTTCGTACAACCGGTTAGCCGTGTTTATAATATCAATATCCGGACTCGTGGCAACCAGCAAAAATTTGGGCAACCGATGCAGATCTTCCCGACCAATGTTCAACCCATAATCGCTCACCAACTGACGAAAACGCCCTACACTCTCTTTCTTTTTCAACTGCACCACGATTTCCCATGTGAAATAAAACGGGTCGTCTGATCCGAATTGGTAAAACTGTCCGGATACATAGTCGATACGCTCATCAGCCCACAATAGACACCAAAGTTCGTCGGCCGTATGCGGTGGATAAAGCCTTACTTCCAATTGACCAACCTGCCCCTCCATTGCCGTATAAGAATCGGGACGGACGATGCCGGTTTCCTGCAACAGGTGATCCAAATCGCTGGCCGAAATGTCACTAGTCCCTATACGGGCCACTTGCGGGTCACCCTCACTGAAGAAGACCTTCTCATTCCCATTGTAGTAATAGTTATCCTGAGCACTCAGCCCGTTTAACAGGAAGAAGAATAAACCACATAGTACGATTAGATGACGATGAGGTGCCATAACCCGATTCTTTTTGTGTATTGGATGAACAGCCTGATCTAATCCACGTTTCCTCCCGACACCGAGATTAAACACCTCGCCTGCACCTTTCAATTCCGGCTAATCCATCGCTGATTTCCACCTAAGTTACAACTTTAACTTACATAATTCAAAGTTAAACACTAAGGAGTTATGCTTTAACGGCTAAAGGATAGGAAACGGCCTAGTACTCAAAAGAAATCCTCAAAATTCAAATTGGAGATTGGAATTAGCTCAGCATCACCATCAATTTCTTCAAGGCAGCAATAAACTGGTCTATTTCTTCCAACGTGTTGTAAACTGCAAAGGAAGCGCGGATTGTTCCCGAAACGCCGTAATGTTGCATCACTGTATCGGCACAAAGGCGTCCCGAACGCACGGCAATTCCCATTTTGTCGAGCATTGTACTAATGTCGAATGAATGAATGCCTTCTATGTTGAATGTAATCACCCCGGATTTTTGCTCTTGTGTTCCGTAAATAATCATGCCGGGGATCTCCAGCAGCTTTTCGGTAGCGTAAGTCAGCAACTGGTGTTCGTATTCTGCAACGGCCTCAACCCCTAAGTCCGTCAAATAGCGGATGGCCTCACCAAAAGCTATTACACCGGTAATATGCGGCGTTCCTGCTTCGAACTTATATGGCAATTCATTGTAGGTCGTACCTTCGAAACTCACTTCCGAAATCATCTCTCCTCCACCTTGATAAGGCGGCATTTCATCCAGCAATTCTTTCCGTCCATAAAGCACTCCTACTCCATTCGGCCCGAACATTTTATGAGCTGAGAACACATAAAAATCAGCGTCCAGGTCCTGCACATCAACAACGAGGTGATTGATTGCCTGTGCACCGTCAACCAATACTTTTACCCCCTTAGCATGTGCCTTGGTAATAATGTCTTTCACCGGATTAATCGTGCCCAAAGTGTTCGCTACCTGGCAAACCGCAATCAGCTTGGTTTTCGAATTGATCAGCTCATTCAGTTTCTCGATCATCAATCGACCATTGTCTTCGAAGGGTAAAACGCGGATTTTTGCACCTTTTCGTTGAGCCATCATTTGCCAGGGAACAATGTTGGCGTGGTGTTCCATTTCTGAAACGATAATTTCATCACCTTCTTTGATGAACGCTTCCCCAAACGAAAAAGCAACTAAGTTGATGCTTTCCGTTGTGCCTTTGGTAAAAATGATTTGTTCGCGAGCCGGAGCGTTAATAAAACCCTTCAGCTGATCTCTCACCGCTTCGTAATCGTTGGTTGCTTTATCGGCCAGGAAATGGGCTCCACGGTGAATATTACCGTAGTATTCCAGGTGCAATTGCTCCTCCTTCTTCAAAACCTGAACCGGTTTCTGGGATGAAGCGGCACTATCCAAATAAATCAACGGTTTGTTGTAAACCTTTTGTTCCAGAATCGGGAAATCTTTACGAATGCGGGCTATATCGAGTGTCATTTACTTCCGGTTTTATGCTTTCACACAAAACTACTAATTTTTTATTTGCACATTCTATTTCGGCATCATCCGGGAAGTTGGTTAACAAATCTTCAACATTGAGACTTTCAGAAACTTGTACAAAAAAAGAAATCCATCCCAAGGGATGGATTTCCTGATAATATATCTGAGTCCAATTTTTTACTTCACATTACCTGTTTCGTCGGTGAAATCGCCGATGATCTCGCCGCTGTTATTCACGGTAACATCGCCGTATACAGCGATTGAGCTGCTACTACCTACAAACTCCAACGAGCCGCCACTGTTAACAATCAGGTCGCCGTAAACAACCAATGAGCCATCAACAATCATCTTGCTGTTTACAATCAGCGACGATCCACTACTAGCGTTTCCGTTTGCTTTTTGACCTGTAGCTAACGAACCGATGAGCACGAATTCGCCTTGTGAATTGACATTCACATGCTGGCTTACCGCCAATGAACCACACCAGATTAATTGAGCACTGATATTGATACCACCCAAACTGGCCGAACCACTGTAAGCCTGGTCATCGTTTGAGTTGACATTCAACCAGCTACTTCCCGAATAAGCAGGATAAGTGTCGCAAGCATAGTCAGAGCTGGTATCCTCATCTGAAGCGGATGTCGTCACAATTTTCAGGATTTTCAATCCACCTGTTCCATCGGCTACAAAGATGTAATCGCCGCCGCCTCTCACATAGTTGGCAGATCCTTCCAAATTCAAACCACCAATTTCTTCCGGGCTGTCAAGTCCGTTATCAACCAAACTGTAAACAACGACACCGGCTGCACCTTCGGCCATAAAAATATGGTCGTCGCTGGCGGTAACCGCATTACAAACCACATCATCCAGGCTGATATCCTCGTCGGTTACCGATGCTACCGGGATGTTGATTTTTTGAGAACCGTCCGTTACGCTGTAAACTCCCATGCCGTCGTAACCTTCAGCAACCAAAACGTAACCGTCGTAAAAGTCGATTGTACGTTTTGCTTCTTCAACATCATCCGAAACCGAGAAATTCAATTTCTCAGCGGTTGCATTGATATCGTAAACATGAATACCATCGGCTCCACTTAAAGTTACCAGGTTTTCGCCATCGACACCGACCGCACGAAGGTCGTTCGTTTCAACGGTTGCAGCAACGGCATCATCGGTATACGAAAACGCAGTCAACGCACCCGTGCTGCCCGATACGCAGTAGAAATAGCTTTCGCCTGCCACAACATCGGTACCAACAAAGCTGCTCAGCTCAAGGAAGGTAATGTCATCTGACAACATATCTCCATCAAGGTTCATTTTTACCAATACGGCAGGATTTGTGACATCCTCGTATGCATCCACATCGCGGGCACCAGCCAGGTAAAGAACTCCGTTTTTGATTGTCAACGAGCTTATGTCCATACTCGGGAAAACAGCCTGCATCGCCAACTGGGGCAAAGCCGGGTCGGTGATGTCGATCACATCCACAGCTCCCAAGTAGGTTGCACCTTTCACGTTATAGGATACGTAAGCATAGTTTCCATTAAAGCAAACATGTGTTGCCTGCAAAGTCAACCCCTCGTACTCGGGAGCATCAACTTCGGCAATTAATGTCAATGGTAAGTCACTGGCCACATCAGATTCAATTGTAGCCGATTTAGCAACGTTCATCTGAACGCTGTAGAAGTTTTCAGGCATTTCTGCAATGCCTTTGGTTTCGACTACGCCAGCGTTATCGGTGTGAACGCGGCCATCGAGGTTTTGCAATTGAAGAACAATTTTCTGATCACTCTGAGAATCCGTTTCTGAATCTCCTGAATCACAAGCAAACATAATCATTCCAATCAATACAAGCGCATAAAGTTTAAATTGTCTCATAAACAATCGGTTAACAAGCATTACTAAGTCAAATAAATTCTCTTTCTCTTTCACGTCTCTACTTTTCCACGGTAGAGAGGGCAATATAAGCAAATATCTTTAAACAAGTAAAGGCTCGTAAATAACGAGCCTTTAGGTAGATATATTATAATAATATCTTAATTTTTATCGCAGGAATGGCATTTTGCCAACTCCCCTTTCAGTCGTTTTTCAACCAACTCATCAATCCGATCACGCAACGGCTCGATACGAATTTCCTGAACAACCTCGTGTGCGAAGGCATTCATCAGCATCATGCGGGCGTCTTTTTCGCCAATACCACGTGCACGAAGGTAAAATAAGGCGTCTTCGTCGATTTGACCAACAGTTGCACCGTGACTACATTTAACATCATCAGCGTCAATAATCAACTGAGGCTTGGTGTTCATTTTGGCCGAGTCGGTCAACAACACGTTGTTGTTCCGCTGGAACGCATTTGTTTTTTGCGCATCGCGTGCAACGTGAATGCGCCCGGTGAATGCACCAACTGAATCCTCGTCGAGCACGTTTTTGTAAAGCTGGTTACTCAAACAATTTGCCTGGTTGTGTTGAATGTTGGTGTAATTATCAACATGCTGGCGCTTGTCGGTAAACGACATTCCGAAAACGCTGGCTTCGGCATTTTCTCCATCCAAACTCACGACCAAATTATTGCGAATCAATCCGCCATGCAGAGTAGCAACGCCGGAAAGCAAGTTTGATTTTTCGCCAACCTTAAAGAAAGTCGAGTTCACCGAGTTCGACTTGTTGTTTTGATTCTGGATTGTGTAAACATCCACAACCGCTTCGTCACCAACAAACACTTCGGTTACATTATTCCCCAAACATTCAGTTGAAGTCAACGTGTGATCGCAGAAAATAACTTTTGCCTCACTGTTTTTACCGGCAACAATCAGGTTACGCTGGGTTGAAAACACAGATTCCTGTGCGCGGGTCAGGTTGATTACCTGGACAGGTTTTTCAAACTTTACATTGTCCGGCACATACAGGAAAAAACCATCCTGTGCAAAAGCAGTGTTCAGAGCAACCAACGGATCGTTCGACAAAGCCGCCTGACGGTTCAGAAAGCTTTCAACCAATTCCGGTTTCTCGTTGGCAATCTGTTTCAAACTACCCACCACAACACCTTCGGGTAATCCTTCCAGTTCTTTGTTACGGGCGTAATACCAGCCGTTAACCAATAATATCGTGTAAGTGTCCAACTGCGGAACATCGCATTTGAACACTTCATTTAAATCTACATCTACAGTTTCGTAGGCTAAAACAGGTCGATAGTCTTTCCCAAAAACACGCTCCAAATTGGTGTATTTGTAATCCTCGTTTTTGAATCCGGGAACACCAACCTGCTCGAAGCGCTTCAGGGAAATCTCGCGCATACGGTTGAACAAAGGCGAAGATCCTTCGTCAAGCGCAGCCCGGCTAGCCTGAAACAACGCGCTGTACTTTTCGTTTACAGCTTTTTTATTGATAAGCGTTTGCGTCATCTTAAACCAATTCTTTTTTAATCCAATCGTATCCTTTTTCTTCCAACTCTAGTGCCAACTCTTTACCGGCCGACTTCACAATACGACCATTGTAAAGCACGTGAACGAAATCGGGCACGATATAATCCAGCAAACGTTGGTAGTGTGTAATCACGATCGTTGAACGCTCAGGGCTTTTCAGTGCATTCACACCTTCAGCAACCACACGCAAAGCGTCGATATCCAAACCTGAATCGGTTTCGTCAAGGATGGCTAATTTAGGTTCAAGCATCGCCATTTGGAAGATCTCGTTTTTCTTTTTCTCACCACCCGAGAAACCTTCGTTTACTGAACGATTTGTCAGTTGAGAATCCAAATGCAAAAGATCTTTCTTTTCACGCATCAGTTTCAGGAATTCGCCAGCTGTCAACGGTTCCAAACCTTTGAATTTACGGTGTTCGTTCACCGAAGTCTTCAGGAAGTTAACCATTGGCACACCCGGAATTTCTACCGGATACTGAAAGCTCAGGAATAAACCTTTACGGGCACGATCTTCCGGAGAAAGATCCAACAAATCTTCACCAAGGAAGCTTACTTCGCCTTCTTCGATCTCGTAACCGTCGCGACCCGACAACACGTTGCCCAACGTACTTTTTCCGGCACCGTTAGGTCCCATGATGGCGTGAATCTCACCCGGCTTAATTTCCAGATTGATTCCCTTCAATATCTCTTTACCTTCTACTGAGGCTTTTAAATTCTTTATTGTTAGCATATCTGTTCTAAATTCCAAATTACATTTTTAAAAATCCAAATTCTTTTGCCGTTTCGTTCGGCAGCTTAACCAACGCTACCTTCCAAACTAATTTGAAGAAGTTTTTGCGCTTCAACGGCAAACTCCATTGGCAGTTTGTTCAATACCTCTTTGGCGTAACCATTCACGATCATACCAATCGCATCTTCGGTTGAAATACCTCGCTGGTTACAGTAGAAGATTTGGTCTTCACCAATTTTCGAAGTGGTTGCTTCGTGCTCGATAATCGATGATTTATTGGCCACTTCGATGTACGGGAACGTGTGTGCACCGCAATTTGAACCCAACAGTAACGAGTCGCACTGCGAGAAGTTACGTGCGTTGGTTGCACCAGGCATTACTTTCACCAAACCACGATACGCGTTGTCGCTACGTCCGGCTGAAATACCTTTCGAGATAATCGTACTTTTCGTGTTTTTACCAATGTGAATCATTTTTGTACCCGTATCGGCTTGCTGGTAGTTGTTGGTTACAGCTACTGAGTTGAACTCACCAACTGAATTATCGCCCATCAAAATACAGCTTGGGTATTTCCAGGTAATCGCAGAACCGGTTTCAACCTGTGTCCAACTAATTTTGGAAGACTCGCCGCGGCAAACACCACGCTTAGTCACAAAGTTGTAAACACCACCTTTTCCGTTTTTATCACCAGGGTACCAGTTTTGAACGGTCGAATATTTCACTTCGGCACGGTCCAAAGCTACAATTTCAACCACGGCTGCGTGCAACTGATTTTCGTCACGCATCGGAGCGGTACAACCTTCCAGGTAGCTCACGTAGCTTTCGTCGTCGGCAACAATCAACGTACGCTCAAACTGGCCGGTTCCGGCAGCATTGATACGGAAATAGGTTGAAAGTTCCATTGGACATCTCACCCCTTTCGGGATGTAGCAGAACGAACCATCCGAGAAAACGGCGGAGTTCAGTGCTGCGAAATAGTTATCGGTAACCGGAACGGCCATCCCCAGGTATTTCTGAATCAAATCAGGATGTTCCTTCACCGCCTCCGAGAACGAGCAGAAAATAATTCCTTTCTCTGCCAGGGTTTCTTTGAAAGTTGTTTTCACCGAAACACTGTCGATCACCGCATCAACGGCAACACCTGAAAGGATTTTCTGTTCTTCCAATGGAATCCCCAATTTATTGAAGGTTTCCAATAAATCCGGATCTACTTCGTCCAGACTTTCGTATTGTGGTTTTTTCTTCGGAGCCGCGTAATAGATGATATCCTGGAAATCAATTGGCGGAATTTTCAAATAAGCCCAATCCGGCATGGCCATTTTTTGCCATTTACGGAAGGCCTCCAACCGGAAGTTCAGCATGAACTCGGGTTCCTCTTTTTTGGCAGAAATCATCCGGACCACATCTTCACTCAGTCCCTTCGGAATGGTATCCATGTCAAAATCAGAAACGAAACCGAACTGATACTCCCTCGACGTTACTTCTTCTAAAATTTTATCTTGTTCTTCCATATTCTAAGAGTATATTCTGTGGTACTATAACAATCCTTGACACACCATGTTTAAATTATTATTGCAAAGATAAGTAAGTAAGCGTATTTTTGCGGATTCAGTGCTCAATTGGCACTCCAACGTCTGATATTTAAAAAATGGATAATAAAAAAGCGACATCTATTTCAAGCATGGGTGAGTTCGGACTTATTCACCACCTGACTGATAAAATCTCGTTAAAAAACAGCAGTACAATCAAAGGAGTCGGCGACGATGCGGCGATTTTGGACTACGGCACCAAGCAACAAGTAGTAACGACCGACTTGCTGGTTGAAGGCATCCACTTCAACCTGATGTATGTTCCGTTGAAACATTTGGGATACAAATCGGTTATGGTTAACCTGTCGGATGTTTTTGCGATGAACGCCACGCCGAAACAAGTGACCGTTTCACTCGCTATTTCCAGTAAGTTCTCGGTTGAAGCGATCGACGAATTGTACGAAGGAATTTACCTGGCTTGCGAAAAATACGGCGTTGACCTGATTGGTGGCGACACCACCAGCTCGTTAACAGGATTGTTGATCAGCGTAACCGCACTGGGTGAAATTGAGCCGGGCAAAGCGGTAATGCGTAGCGGCGCGCAAGTGAACGATTTGATCTGCGTATCGGGCGACCTTGGCGGTGCCTACATGGGACTGCAATTGCTGGAGCGCGAAAACGAAGTATTCAAAGTGAATCCGAAAGAACAACCACAGTTTGATGGTTATGACTACATACTGGAGCGCCAGCTGAAACCGGAGGCCCGCGGCGACATTGTTCAGGCATTAAAAACCCTTGGCGTAACTCCGACATCCATGATTGACATTTCGGACGGCCTTTCGTCAGAACTGATGCATATCTGCACCCAATCGAAAGTGGGCTGTTTGGTTTATGAAGAAAAAATTCCGCTGGATTACCAGACCAAGCGCTTTGCCGACGAGCTCAGCATTAACCCACTGGTAGCTGCACTGAATGGTGGCGAGGACTACGAATTACTATTCACAGTGCCGATTGCCGATCACGACAAAATTAAAAATGACCCGGATATCACGATCATCGGCCACATTACCGAAGCCGGAACCGGCACCCAACTGGTCACCGGGCTCGGATCAACCATCGAGTTGCAAGCCCAGGGCTGGAATCCCCTAAAAGAAGAACAATAGACACGATACTCTGCAAAAGAAAAAGACCTTTGAGAAATCTCAAAGGTCTTTTTTCATATCCGTTTTCGTGTAATTAATCCGGGAAATATCCACGAATAATACCACGTTTAGAGTCTTTCACGAAAAGAAGAATCTCGTCGCGTTCAGGAGTTGCCGGCATCTCAGCTTCGATAATTTCGATCGCCTGAGTTACATTCAACCCTTTTTGGTAGATGTACCGATAAATATCCTGCACTTCGCGGATTTTATCGTTGTTGAAGTTACGGCGACGCAGACCAATTGAGTTGATACCTACGTACGAAAGCGGTTCGCGACCTGCTTTAATGAACGGAGGAACATCTTTACGGACCAGCGATCCACCGGAAATCATCACGTGCGTTCCGATGTGAACAAACTGGTGTACGGCAGTCATACCACCGATAATCGCCCAATCGTCAACTGTAACTTCACCGGCCAGCTGTGTGCTGTTCACCAGGATAACGTTGTTACCAACAATACAATCGTGTGCAACGTGTACATAGGCCATAATCAAACAATTGCTGCCAATCACGGTTTTGCCGCGGGCAATCGTTCCGCGGTTCACTGTAACGCATTCGCGGATTGTTGTGTTATCACCAATTTCAACGGTTGTATATTCTCCTTTGAATTTCAAATCTTGTGGTGCCGCCCCGATAACTGCCCCCGGAAAAATCCGACAGTTTTTACCGATGCGTGTGCCGGGAAGAATTGTAACATTGGATCCGATACGAGTTCCTTCACCAATGACAACATCCTTGTCAACTGTAACAAACGGCTCGATAACGACGTTGTCTGCTACCTGCGACTCAGGATGAACATAAGATAATGGTTGTTTCATTTTATATTGTTTTCAATCTCTCTTTAGTTTTTAACTATCTGAGCCATAAATTCCCCCTCGGCAACTAAAGTTTTGCCAACATAGCATAAACCTTTCATATTTGCAATACCTCGCCGAATGGGTGATGTCAGCTCCATTTTGAAAATCAACGTATCGCCGGGCACCACCTTCTTCCTAAACTTCACATTGTCGATACGTATAAAGTATGTTGAATATTTTTCTTTTTTAGCATGAAGGACATAAAGTCCGCCGCACTGCGCCATGGCTTCAACCAGCAACACGCCGGGCATTACCGGTTCTTCCGGGAAATGTCCGGTAAAGAATGGCTCGTTAACTGTCACGTTCTTAATACCAACGATGTAGTCTTCGTTGATTTCCGTGATTTTATCAACCAGCAAGAACGGGAAACGATGTGGTAAACACTGGCGAATCTTGTTCACATCCATCACCGGTTCGACGTTGGGATTGTAAACTGGAATACCATTTCGCTTGCGTGCCTGGTGTTCTTTCTTCAGCAACTTCGCGAATTCAGTATTGGCTCCGTGTCCAGGTTTGGTTGCGATAATGCGTCCTTTAATGCGAACTCCGGCTAAACTCAAGTCTCCGATTACATCCAACAATTTGTGGCGGGCACATTCATTTTCAAATTGAAGATCCAGGTTATTCAGGATACCAGTCTCTTTTTGAACGGCAACGTGCTCGTGATCAAACAAATCAGCCAAACGATCCAACTCGTCCTGACCAACCTGGCGATCCATGATAACAATGGCGTTATCCAGATCACCACCTTTTACCAAATTATTCTGAAGCAGGAATTCCAATTCGCGCAAGAACACAAATGTGCGGCACGAAGCGATTTCCTTTTTGAAATCGGAAAGTTTATCCAGGGAAGCAAACTGATTGTTGAGTACGCTCGAATTGAAGGCGATCATCACATTCAACCGATAATCGTCGTCCGGCAAGGCAATCAGCTCCGATCCGGTTTTCGGATCTTTGTATACAATTTTTTCTTTGATTTCAAGATATTCCCGTTCTGCATCCTGCGCTACAACTCCTGCTTCTGCAATTGCTTCCACAAAAGCGCGAGAGCTACCATCCATAATCGGCATTTCCTGGTTGTCGATCTCAATCAACACATTATCCAGATCCATACCAACCAAAGCAGCCAAAGCATGCTCGATCGTACTCAATCTAACATCACCATTTACAAGAACGGTTCCTCGGGAGGTATCGCCCACCAAATTGGCATCGGCCTCCAAAATAGGTTGACCTTCAACGTCAACTCGTTTAAACTTGAAGCCGTGATTTTCGGGGGCTGGTTTAAAGACAGCCGTCACCAGGCAACTCGTATGCAGACCTTTCCCGCTGATCGTAAATTCACCAGCCAAGGTCTTTTGCTTATCTGTCATCATGCTGTTAATATCCGAAGTTATTCTTCGTTTAATTTTGCTTTCAATTCTTTTACTTCTTTCTGAAGATCATTCAGCGTTTCACGCATTTCTGGCAGACGCCTGTAAACCACGAAGGTTTTCAAGGCACGGTCGTGATCCATTGCTGGAGCACCAAGAACTGTCTTTCCTTCTTTTACATTATTTGTGATTCCGGCCATCGCACCAATCGTCACACGATCACCCACATTCAGGTGACCGGCAACGCCAACGTGTCCGGCAACAATACAGTTTTTACCGATTTTTGTCGATCCGGCAACACCCGTCATCGCAGCCATTACCGTGTTCTCACCAACTTCACAGTTGTGAGCAATCTGAATCAGGTTATCCAATTTCGCACCTTTGCGAATAATTGTTGAGCCCATGGTTGAACAGTCGATTGTGGCATTGGCACCAATCTCAACGTCGTCTTCGATGACAACATTACCTACCTGTTCAATCTTTTTATAGCTACCATCGGGTGTTGGAGCAAAACCAAATCCGTCGGCGCCAATAACAGCTCCGGCGTGGATGATACAATTATTACCGATCACACAATCGTCGTAGATTTTTGCACCGGCATAAATAATTGTATTGTTTCCGATTTTCACATTGTTACCAATGTAGGTTTGCGGATATATTTTTGAACTGTCGCCAATGGCCACGTTCGCACCGACGTAAGCAAAAGCGCCGACATAAATATTGTCGCCCATTTTTGCACTGCCATCTATAAACGAAGGCTGTTCGATACCAAATTTCTGTGGTTTCGACTGCTGGTATAATTCGAGCAAAGCAGCCATTGACTGGTAAGGATCTTCGACTCTGATCAGCGTGCAGGATACTGGTTTTTCCGGCACAAAATCGTTCTTCACCAATACGATCGACGCTTGCGTGTCGTACACGTATTTCTCATATTTTGGGTTAGCTAAAAAAGCGAGCGTCCCGGGCTTACCCTCCTCTATTTTAGACACATTGCTTACGCTAACATTTTCATCGCCTTCTACTTTTCCTTTCAGAAATTCGGCAATGGTGATTGCTTTAAATTCCATATTTTCTTTCTTGGAGCGGTGCAAAAATAGGTTTAATTTACCTAATGTCCAATTCTTTCGGATAACACACAAAATATTTCCTCACTGTGTGCGATAACCCTGATAAATTAATATCAGATGCCTGATTGATTTCGCAGATTTTTCCATTCTTCTGCAAAATGTTAATCTTGTTATCATCTGTGATATATGCATTATTCGTGATCGAATCCTGAACTAAGAAGTATTCCAGCTCCCGACCCGAAACCCCGAATTTTTTTTCTACTTTTTCTTTCAATGCCGCTACCTGGCTTTCCTTGAATTTCGAATTCTGCAGTTTTATCCGGAACAATTTTCGATTGATCAAACAACCCGCCAGATAAGAAAGAATCGGGTCGCTGTGGTATTGCCACTGCTTGATTGAGGCGATAACATCATCATCCTCCAGGCTTGCAAAAACAGAGAGCAACGAACGCCCCATAAAGGTATCGCCATTTTGAAAATGCTCCAGGCTGATTTTATTTTCAAGAAAAACGGAAAGGCTGGGAGTTGCAAAAACCGGCACACCGGTCATGGCTAATTCTTTCGCTCGCTTCAACACATTGACTAATAAAAACTCGGCCGACAACACCGTTTTATGCAAATACACCTGCCAGTACATCAATCGTCTCGCTATCAAAAACTTCTCGATCGAATAAATCCCCTTCGCTTCAACAACCAATTCATCATTCCGAACATTCAACATTCGAATAATCCGATCTGATCCGACAACCCCTTCGGTAACGCCCGTGAAAAAACTGTCGCGCCGCAGATAATCAAGCCGGTCCACGTCGAGTTGGCTAGCTACAAGTTGATGCAAAAACTTTTTGGGATACTCATTTTTGAATATCTGGATGGCTTTTGTCAGTCGCCCATCAAATTGTTGATTGAGATCCTCCATCAACAGAACCGAGATCCGCTCGTGCACCAAACCTTCCACTATTGAATATTCGAGCGCGTGCGAGAATGGACCGTGCCCAATATCGTGCAACAAAATAGCGACCGTGGCCGCCTCCAACTCATCGTCGGTTATTTTCACCCCTTTAATACGCAAATCGGCAATGGCAGAGCGCATCAAATAAACGGCACCGATAGCGTGCTCGAAACGGGTGTGATTGGCCCCCGGGAACACAATGCAGGATAAGCCCAATTGCTTAATACGTCTTAATCGCTGAAAGTAAGGATGTTCTATTAAATCGAAAATCAGTTCGGACTGAATTGTAATGAACCCAAATACCGGATCGTTGATAATCTTTTTCTTGTTTGTTTTCAAACTACTGAGGTATTCATGGATAAAATTGATGAGTCAAAATTACGAAAAGTTTTCAATCTCCGTCATGATCCTGATTCACCGGAGGAAGCACTGAAAATCATAAACTTCCCCATTTTGTTGTTTCAATAGATTTTCTTACTTTTGCGCTGACAAATGAAAACATCCACGGATAGGGGACCTGAAGTCCCCTATTTTATTAGCCATAAAATGATTGACAAAAAAAGAATCGTTCAACTGATTGAAGAGAAACTGACGGATGACCAGTTCATTGTTGATGTTGAAGTCAGTCCGGCTAACCAGATCTCGGTGCAGATCGACAGCGAAAATGGGATTACCATCGACACATGTGTTGCTGTTAGCCGCCAGATCGAGGGAAACCTGGATCGCGAAGTTGAAGACTTCGAACTACAGGTGTCGTCAGCCGGATTGGGACAACCTTTTAAAGTTTTTCGCCAGTACGTGAAAAACATTAACCGCGATGTAGAGGTTGTTTTAAAAGACGGCAAGAAAATGGAAGGCATTTTGAAAAGTGCCGACGAAAACGGATTTGAGTTCGAGACTTCGCAAAAAGAGAAGATCGAAGGCAAAAAGAAAAAGGAGCTGGTAACGCGGCTTCATCAATTTTCGTTTGAAGAAGTAAAAACAGTAAAGAATATTATAAAATTTTAAAACCGGGGCAAGATGGATACGATTAATCTTATCGATACCTTTTCCGAATTCAAAGACCTGAAAAACATTGATCGGGTCACCATGATGAGCGTTCTCGAGGACGTTTTCCGCAATGTGCTGCAAAAAACTTACGGCACCGATGAGAATTTCGACATCATTATCAACATTGACAAAGGTGACTTTGAGATCTGGCGAAACCGGACTGTGGTTGCGGATGACGAAATCAGCGACCCCAACCTGGAAATTTCCCTGACTGCAGCCAAAAGAATTGACGAAGATTACGAAATCGGCGAAGAAGTAACCGATGAAGTAAAACTGAAAGATTTTGGTCGCCGCGCCATCCTGAACCTGCGCCAAAACCTGGCCAGCCGGATTTTAGAATTGGAAAAAGACCATATCTATAATAAATATAAGAACAAGATCGGCGACATCGTTGCCGGTGAAGTTTACCAGGTGTGGAAAAAGGAAATCCTGATTTTGGATGACGAAGGCAACGAATTGTTGCTTCCGAAACAGGAACAAATTCCTTCTGACTACTTCCGTAAAGGCGACACCTTGCGTGCCGTTGTTTATAAGGTAGATCTTCGGAACAACAACCCGGTCATCATCCTTTCAAGAACTTCTCCTGTATTCCTCGAGCGTTTATTCGAACTGGAAGTACCGGAAATTTTCGACGGCTTGATTACCATTAAAAAGATTGTTCGTGTTCCGGGAGAACGGGCTAAAGTTGCTGTTGAATCATACGACGAGCGCATCGACCCGGTTGGAGCATGCGTTGGTATGAAAGGTTCACGTATTCACGGTATTGTTCGTGAATTGCGCAACGAAAATATCGACGTGATCAACTTCTCGAACAACCTGCAACTGTTTATTCAGCGTGCGTTGAACCCGGCTAAAATTACATCCATCAAAATTCACGAGGAGAATAAAAGAGCGGATGTATACCTGAAACCGGAAGAAGTATCACTGGCAATTGGTAAAGGTGGTTTAAATATTCGCCTGGCCAGCCAACTTACGGGCTACGAAATCGATGTATATCGTGAAATGGCAGCCGACGAAGAAGACGTAAATCTGGACGAATTTGCAGACGAAATTGAAAGCTGGGTGCTTGATGAGTTGAAGTCAATTGGTTGTGACACCGCGAAAAACGTGTTGAGCCTTAGCCGCAATGACTTGATCAAGAGAACTGACCTGGAAGAAGAAACCATTGATGATATTCTTCGAATTCTTCGTTCTGAGTTCGAGTAATCGTTGATGTAAAATTCATCGTTTGCCTGTCAGATTTTAAATAAATTGAGTAAAATTGCAAAGTTTTTGGGGCCTTGTGCTCGGAAACATAAAAAATAAGAGATTGGGTTTATGACAATTGGCAATAAAAATACGCGACTTAATAAGGTAGCACGAGAGTTTAATGTTGGGATTCATACCATTGTAGAATTTCTTCACAAGAAGGGATTCGACGTGGACAACAATCCAAACACTAAAATTTCGGACGAGGCTTATCATTTGCTTGAAAAAGAATATAAGAATGATATTTCTCTGAAAAAAGAGTCTGAAAAGATCAACCTGAAAAGTCAGCGTAACAAAAAAGAAACAATTACTCTGGATGATATGCACGAGGAGGACGTTTCGCCGGAGGAAGAAGAAGACTACGGCTCTGACGAAATCCGCATTACCGACCATAGTAGTTCGAAACATGATTTGCCAGGTAAATCCAAGCCGGTTGAAGAAAAACCGGAAGAGTTTAAATCGAATACCAGACATCTGGACGGACCCAAAGTATTGGGTAAAATCGATTTGAACGGACCTAAAAAAGAGAAACCGGAACCAAAAGCTCCAGAAGCAGAAAAGGCACCTGCTCCTGCACCTGCGCCACCGGTAGAGTCGAAGAAAGAGGAAGTTGTTGAAAAGCCTGCTCCGCAAGAACCGGTTCAAGCCAAAACTGTTCCTCAAGCTGAAGAACCCATTAAGGCTGAAGAAAGCAAGCAAGAGGAAAAATCTAAAGAACCGGCAGAGACGGAACAAATGCCAACGAATATCCCCAAAGTAGACGAAGTTAAAGTTGTTGGGAAGATTGATCTTTCCAGCATCAACCAAAAGACCAGACCTGCGAAGAAATCGAAAAAGCAAAAAGAGGACGAACGCAGAGAACGTGAAAAGCAAAAACGCCAGGGCCAAAACGCCGGGCAGGAACTCAATCAGGATCGCAGAGATTCTGAAATCCGCACAAATGTTAACCGACTTTCAGGTCCGACCGTAGTTGGAAAAATTGATTTACCCGACAATCAACAGAATCGCGGTAACCAATCTCAAAACCAAAATTCGGATCCGAAAAAGAAACGTCGCCGTATCCAAAAAGATGCTTCCGGTAGAATTACCGTTGGCAACAAACCACAAGGACCAGGTCAAGGTGGACCAGGAGGACAAGGTGGTCAGGGCGGCCAAGGCGGTGGTCAGAGACATGGTGGCTCAATGGCCGGCAAGGTTAAAAAGCGGGTTATTAAAGCCGAGATTAGCGACGAAGATGTACAAAAGCAAATTAAAGATACGCTAGCTCGCCTGACCTCAGGAAAAGGAAAATCCAAAGGATCAAAATATCGTCGTGACAAGCGTAATGCAGCCAGCGAGCGTGCAGCCGCCGAACACGAAAGAGAATCGGCAGAAAAGAACATTCTGAAAGTAACCGAATTCGTTTCGGTTGCTGAACTGGCAACCATGATGGATGTTGGTGTGAACGAAGTAATCTCATCTTGTATGAGCCTTGGTTTGTTCGTATCAATCAACCAACGTTTGGACGCTGAAACCATGTCGATTGTTGCTGAGGAATTCGGATACAAAGTTGAATTCGTCAGCGCCGACATCCTCGAAGCGATTGAGGAAGATGATACTTTACCGGACGAAGTACACTCACGTGCACCGATCGTAACTGTGATGGGACACGTTGACCACGGTAAAACATCGCTGTTGGACTACATCCGTAATGCCAACGTAATTGCCGGTGAAGCCGGGGGTATCACCCAGCACATTGGTGCGTACAACGTAACCTTGGACGACGGACGCGAAATTACCTTCCTGGATACTCCGGGTCACGAGGCCTTTACCGCGATGCGTGCGAGGGGTGCTCAGGTAACCGACATCGCAATCATCATCGTAGCTGCCGACGACGACATCATGCCTCAAACGAAAGAAGCGATCAACCACGCGCAGGCAGCGGGTGTTCCAATCGTCTTCGCGATTAACAAGATTGACAAACCGGGTGCAAATCCGGAGAAAATAAAAGAAGGATTGGCCAACCTCAACTTCCTGGTTGAAGAATGGGGTGGTAAATACCAATCACAAGATATTTCAGCTAAAAAAGGTACCAACGTCGACGAATTGTTGGAGAAAGTACTGTTGGAAGCTGAAATGCTTGACCTGAAAGCTAACGACGAAAAACGTGCTGTTGGTACGATCATCGAATCGTCACTCGACCGCGGTCGTGGTTACGTAGCAACCGTATTGGTTCAAAACGGTACACTCCGCCAAGGCGACATCGTATTGGCTGGACAGTACTTCGGACACGTGAAAGCGATGTTCAACGAACGTAACCAACGCATCCAGGAAGCTGGTCCGTCAGAACCGGTGATCATTCTTGGTTTGGACGGTGCACCACAAGCGGGTGACAAGTTCAACGTACTGGAGAATGAACGTGAAGCTCGCCAGATTGCCAACAAACGTGAACAGTTGGCTCGCGAACAAGGCTTGCGTACTCAGAAACATATTACGCTGGATGAAATCGGTCGTCGTATCGCTATCGGTAACTTCCAGGAATTGAACTTGATTGTTAAAGGTGACGTGGACGGTTCAATCGAAGCATTGTCCGACTCATTGATCAAGCTTTCAACAGAAGAAATTCAGGTGAATGTGATCCACAAAGCTGTGGGTGCGATCTCCGAATCAGATATCATGTTGGCAACTGCATCCGATGCGATTATTGTCGGCTTCCAGGTTCGTCCTACTGTTCAGGCTCGTCGTCTGGCAGAGAAAGAAGAAGTGGATATCCGCCTGTACTCAATCATCTACGATGCGATCAACGAGATCACTTCAGCGATGGAAGGTATGCTTTCACCGGAGATCAAAGAAGAAATTCTTGGTACCGCCGAAGTTCAGGAAACCTTCAAGATTACCAAAGTGGGAACCGTTGCCGGTTGTATTGTTCGCGACGGAAAAATTATCCGTACGGCAAGTCACAAAGTTCGGATTATCCGCGATGGCATCGTCATCTACACCGGTCAGCTTGGTTCACTGAAACGTTTCAAAGACGACGTGAAAGAAGTTGCTAAAGGTTACGAATGTGGTTTGAACATTGATGGATACAACGACATCAAAATCGGTGACTTCATCGAATCGTTCCACGAAATCGAAGTGGCAAAAACACTGTAAAACAGTTTTACACGAAATACAAAATCCGGTCAATTGGCCGGATTTTTTTGTGCCTGCTCTACCTGAAAACGAACATAGCGAGCATAAAAAATCCCCGAAGCGCAAGCTCCGAGGATTTCGATTTATTTTCAAACTAGAATTAAGCTTCCAACATAGCCTGGTAGGCTGCAGCATCCATCAAAGCATCCAATTGCGATGCATCTTCGATTTTCACTTTTACCATCCAGCCGTCACCGTAAGCGTCTTTATTGATCAATTCAGGGCTATCTTCCAAAGCCGAGTTGAATTCAACCACCTCTCCAGTAACAGGCATAAACAAGTCCGACACTGTTTTTACAGCTTCAACAGTTCCGAACGTTTCACCCGCAGCAAGTGACTCGCCTACAGTTTCAATCTCAACGAAAACGATGTCTCCAAGTTCACCTTGAGCAAAATCTGTAATACCAACAACTGCAATATCACCTTCAACACGAACCCACTCGTGTTCTTTTGTGTACTTTAAATTTTCAGGAAGATTCATATTTGTAAATTTCATAGTGTTTGCTTCAAAAGTAATACATTTTTTAAAAAGAATCCCTGATTTATAGGGGTTGCAATTTAAATTCAACTGAAATACAGCTAAAATCGCAAACAACTAAACTCTATTTGCTTTCGAATGTTGAATGACTGGAAAATCACAAACTTGCACGGAAATATCCTTCGAGTTTTGTTAATTTGCATGCACAAATAATATGAATATGTTTTCGATTCAGATCAACGCGCTTGATGAGCTACCAGCTGTAGCCGAACAGTTTTTAAACACCTTCCGCGACAAACGCATTTTTGCGTTTTACGGAAAAATGGGCGCGGGAAAAACAACCTTTATCAAGGCGCTTTGCCGAGCCATGGGCTCAAAAGACAATATTACCAGCCCGACATTTGCGTTGGTAAACGAGTACGACACCGCCCTTCCGGAAAAAATATATCATTTCGATTTTTACCGTCTGAAAGATATGACCGAAGCGATGGACCTGGGATTTGACGATTATGTTGAAAGTGGCAATTACTGCTTTATGGAATGGCCCGAGCGAATCGAATACCTTCTTCCTGAACACCTCGTTGAAGTACATATCGAAGAGATTAGCCCGTCGGTAAGGGAATTGAAAGCCAATATCATCTGACATGTTTGGCAATCTTGCCCAGAAAAACTAACTTGGTAAAACTTAGCATCGAAAAAATGACAGAACAAGAAAATAAACCGGGAATCTCCAGTTGGTATATGCCGCAGGAAGAGATGCTGGAAATCCGGCGAAAAGGGAAGAAAATCACCATTGGTATCCCCTCCGACTTTGCACAGGTTGAATCGCGTGTACCGCTAACACCTGAAGCTGTTGAATTGCTGGTTTCCTACGGGCACGAAATTTACCTGGAAACCAATGCCGGCAAAGCTTCGAGCTACTCTGACGATGAATACCGAAATGCCGGTGCTGTTGTTCTGGAAAAAAGAGCTGATGTTTTTCAATGCGATATCATTTTACGGGTTTCACCCTTCGACGAGAAAGATATTGATTTGCTTCGTGGCAATCAAACGTTGATCTCGAATATGCAGCTGAGTAACCATTGTACTGAAACTGTTCAAAAGTTGATGCGGAAAAAAGTAACCGCCATCGCCTACGAGTACATGGAAAACGAGGAACACTGCCTGCCGGTGGTTCAACTTATGAGCCAACTCTCAGGATCAACCTCCATTATGGTTGCCAGCGAGTATCTCAGTAATTCCAGAGATGGCAAAGGTGTATTGCTCGGTGGTGTCACCGGGATTTCACCAACTGAACTCGTTATACTGGGAGCGACGACAGCCGCAGAATTCGCGGCCCGTGCTGCAATTGGCCTCGGAGCTCACGTCAAAATCTTCGACAACAATATTTTCAAACTTCGCCAATTGGAGGAACAACTGGGGCACCAAATATTCACCTCGGTTTTGTACCCAAACGTGCTGAAGAAAGCATTGAAATCAGCTGATGTGGTACTTGGCGCGATGTCTGTGAATACCAAACCTTCGTTCCGCGTTTCGAAGGAAATGGTGGCTAAAATGAAAAAAGGCTCGGTCATTATCGACCTTAACGTCAGCCAGGGTGGCTGTTTCGAAACCAGCCGATGTACCGACCTCAACAACCCGACCTACAAGGTGAATGATATCGTTCACTATTGCGTCCCGAATATTTCGTCACTCGTAGCCCGCACCGCATCTATTGCCTTAAGTAATGTGCTGTCGCCGATTATTATTTCGGTTGGAGAAATTGGCGGAATACCCAATTACATCAAATCCACCAAAGGCTTCCGGAAAGGGATTTATATTTACAATGGAATTCTGACCAATTCGGATTTGGGCGATAAACTGAACCTGCCATCGAAAGATATTGACCTGCTTTTAGCGATTTTCTGACGCGGCAGATTACTGCACCAGGATCATCATCGAAACCGGGGGAACAATCACAGCATGTTCCTCCAAAGTCCGCACTCCTTCCAAATCGATCGTTCCACCTTCCGCGATGACTTTCCATCCGTTGTTGTTGGGCAGATCGAATTGAAAGTCTTCTTTGCGCGCATTGAAAACAAGTTGCATGGTTTTCCATCGTTCTTCGCCGGGGAAGTCGGTAATCTGGTAGGCCACAACACCCATGTTGTAATCAGTCGAAAATTTAAGATGTTCGCGGATTAAATCGGAACTTCCCATGCGAAATGCAGGAACTGACTTCCGTAGCTTCACGAGCTCTGTAAAATAGCTGAAAACATCCTCAAATTCCTTCTTCCGCGACCAGTCGAACTGGTTCACGCTATCGGGCGATTTGTAGGAGTTGTGATCGCCGCCTTTAGTTCGGCAAAACTCTGAACCGCCATGCAAAAACGGAATACCCTGCGATGTCATCACCAAGGCAGTCGCGAGTTTCTGCATTTGTTTCAAGGTTTCGGTATCCGCATTGGGGCAACTAAGCGAAAGCTTATCGAATAGCGTGTAATTATCGTGACAGGACGCATAATTGACCGTTTGCCAGGGGTGACGTGCCCAGGCGAAACCCGAACCGCCAACGTAGCTGTATACAATTTGAGGATGATAGCAGGCCGCTACTATTCCAAACTTGATTGCTTCCTCGTGGAAAACCTTTCCGCTGACAAATCCTTCGCCCGAACCATCAAAATTATTTCCTTTTAAGGCATCACGGAAGTCGTCGTTAAAACAGGCCACCCGCTCCAACTGCGAAATGTTCCGTTTCACCGCACGCTGGTTTTCATCCATCGGACTACGGTCGGCCGTCCAGCCTTCTCCGTACATCAGAATGCCAGGCCGAAGCTTGTCCAGGGCCAACCGAATCGCGTACATGGTTTCCAGATCGTGGATTCCCATCAGGTCGAAACGAAAGCCATCCAAATGAAACTCTTCAGCCCAATACAAAAGCGAGTCAATCATGTATTTGTGGGCCATGGCCCGTTCGGATGCAAATTCATTTCCGCAACCACTGGCGTTGGAAAAACTCCCCGAACGTGTTTGCCGGTAATAATATCCAGGCACCGTTTGATTAAACCAAGAACGACGGGTTAAGCCGGTGTGGTTATAAACCACATCCATCACCACGCCGATTCCGGCTTTGTGCAAAGCCATCACCAACTGCTTGAACTCCGTAATCCGAGATGTTGTATCCGGATCTGTTGAATAGCTTCCTTCGGGCGTGTTGTAGTTCAGAGGGTCGTAGCCCCAATTGTATTTTGTCTCCGGCTTCGATTCGTCAACTGTCCAGTAGTCGAACACCGGCAATAAATGAACATGCGTAATTCCGAGTTCCTTGAGGTGATCAATACCAGAGGCTAAACCTTCCGGGGTGATTCTCCCTTCTTCTGTAAAAGCCAGGAATTTTCCTTTTTGGTGCATCCCCGAATTCTCAGCAATTGAGAAATCACGAACATGCACTTCATATAAAATGGCATTCACGGCATTTTCAGTCGGTATCGGTTTATCATCCGACCAGCCTTCGGGATTGGTTTTCTCCGGATGAAAAAATAATCCCCTGCGCCCGTTGGTACCGGTAGCTCTCACATCCACGCCAGGTGTTTCATTTAACCAATCGCCGTCATTCACCCGAATGGTGTAGTACAATCCGTCAAAATCACCTTCGGTATTTAAAACCCAGCAACCGTGATTTTCAGCATGCAACCAATACCGGTGCGTTGTCTTTCCTCCATGACTGTGCTTGTAAACCAGAAATTCTACTTTACTGGCATTAGGAGCCCAAACTTTAACCTGAAAACCGGTTTCAGTCAATCTAACTCCTAGGTCATTTCCACTGTACCAAGGATAAGTTGAAAAATCGATATGGTGAAATTTCCAGTCCCGCATTAAGAAACTAAGCTTTTACGTAAGGTGATGTAATTTGTGGAATAAGTTAGTCCACTTGTATCTTTCAATAAAACGCGTGCCCAATAGTAGGAACGCAGGCTTGAATCGTGTTTATGAAAAACATCTAACTTAATGTGAAGTTCATGCGTTTTACCCGATTCGAGGTACAATGGATAAATTTCTGCCCGATTTATACCTTTCAGCTTAAATTTTCGCACCGACCACAGCTTTCTGATAATTAAAACGGGCGATTCCAGGTCTACAGCGTTCGTCCGTTTGTTGTGAACAACAAGGGTCAACACATCCGGGCGATATTTTCGGTTCGGAACCAGTTCAACTTCAACCTTGCCCTTTCGAAACCATTTGCGGAAACTAAGCTTTCCCCGCTTTCGCACGGCAAACACCAAATAAAGAATTAGCGGTACGCCAAGGATAAATGCAATGGCCAGGTAGAGGAAATAGCTGTCGGGGCCTACTTCAGTTTGTCCGAAGCACAAAAAAGGAATGCAAAAAAATAGAAGCAATAAAACTCGAGGCATAAAAATGTCTTATACTTTCAAAAGTACGAAAAGAAGAAATGCAAGAGCTGAATTATTCCGAATTCTAAGCCTGATGTGAAACCGAGGTTAAAAGTCCAGGACTTCTTTCAGATTCTTATAACCTGACTTACTCACCTTCAGCTTCGTTTTGTCCTTCAAAATAACAACGTATGACTCTTTCTCATACTGCTGAATCTCTTCAATTTGAGAAACACCAACAATGTACGAACGGTGAATTCGGATAAACTCGTGCGGATCAAGATGCGTTTCGAAGAACTTCATGGTATTTTGTTTCATGTGCCGCCCCTCGTTCGTGTAAATCAGCACGTAGTCATCCATCGACTCGATGTAGCGAATGTGGGAAGAAAGAATGATATGAATTTTGTGACGGTCTTTCACCACTACGCGATCCAGATACTCGCCTGTCGCGTACTCGCTCAACCGACTAATCTTTTCCGAGGGACTTTCCTGGTTGCCTTTTCGCTCCAAAGCTTTCTCAACAGCCGACAAAAAGCGGTCTTTTGAAAATGGCTTCAACAAATAATCAACCGCATTAATTTCGAAAGCTTTCAACGCATACTGGTCATAAGCCGTTGTGAATACGATATCCGGTTTGTGATCGAGCAATTGCAACATTTCAAAACCGGTGATCTTGGGCATCTGAATATCCAGGAAAACCAAATCAGGCTGGAGTTCGTTGATCTTTTGCACCCCCTCAAAACCGTTCTCACATTCGCCCAAAAGGTTAACCGAAGGATGATCCTTCAGGTACGATTTCAACAGGTCGCGTGCCAGTTCTTCGTCTTCAACAATCAATACGTTTAGCTTTTCACTCATAACATTTTACTTTTGAGGGAGCAATAATTCAACTTTAAAGCTGGTTTTCAAATCGGTAATCTGCAACAGATTCGGATTACCGTAAATCAGTTCCAGGCGTTGCCGTATATTCATCAGTCCGATCCCTTCACCTTTATTATTAATGGTTCCGGCATCGTATTCGTTCTCAACTGTAATTCGAAAATAATCAGGATCGGGTTTGCAGCGAATAACGATATTCACAGGTTCAGTTGCCTCGTACACCCCGTACTTGATGGCATTCTCCAAAAGCGGCTGCAAAATCATGTTGGGAATCCGGGCTTTCAAACAATTCTCCTCAACTTCAAAAACCGGGTTTAATTTCTTCCCAAACCGAATCTTCTCAATCCCAAGGTACAACTTAATATGATCTAACTCGTCCTTCAGACTCACGGTCTCTTCCCGGCTGTGTTGCAAAGAATAGCGCATAAACGACGACAGGTTGATCACCATTTCCTGCGCTTTTTCCGGGCGGCTGACTGTCAGCGATGAAATGCTGTTCAAACTATTAAACAAGAAGTGCGGGTTGATTTGCGACTTTAAAGCACTGAGTTCCGCATCGCGGATCAGCATCTTCATCTCCGACTCCTTCTTAATCTTATCCTTCAACGAATTGTAGTAATTAACGGCGTAAAAGAAAACTACATAACCGGCATACAACAAGTAACCCGTCAGTACTTTCGACGGCAGCGACCTCCGGATAAATTCAATATGACTTTCAGCAACAACCTTCACTAAAACATAGCTTAAATAAAGCCAGATCATATTCATGATCGTCGCCGCAACAAAGTGGAAAAGAATATTTTTCACCCAATCATTTTCATCCAAACGGTTGTATTGAATGATGAACCAGATGCTCGACCCCATTATGGGGTACAAGCCAAAAATGACAACCGATTCGATCAGGCCAACACTGATGTCCATATCGTACCAAAAGACCTGGATCACGAAGTTAATCAGCCCAATGACGAGCCAAAAAACGACGTAATAAAGGCTTAGGATTCGGTTATTAATGAATGGGTGTTTCATGCCGCGCTACACATGTTTGATTTCCACTCCGCCAAACAAGGTGAGCCCTTTAATAACCACAGTTTTGCTCGGGTCGAATTGTCCGCGCTGAAAGGTATCACCACGCTTGTCAGTGAAAGCGCCGAAGATGGTTGTGACCTCATTCTTCACATTCCAATCCAACGGAACTTTTAATCCGGTGCCTCCAAACAGGCAGGTACAATCAATCACCGCGCCCTGAGGCGACAGACTCGCTTGCCGAAGATCGTACTCAATGCCGCCGAACACGGAAGTTGTTCTTCCGCCCTGCAGTTGTTTGGATGTGATAAAAATTTCGCGGCCGCCAAAAATGACAAAGTCGTCGAATATATCGAAGTTCTTTCCTTCAACGCTTTCATGCATGTGCGGAATTGCTGCCCGTTGCCGGTAAACCATCGCCACACCAACCAGCACTAAAAGCCCCGGCCAGTAAAGACGTCTCACCTCATACGGAACATCAAAGAAATCAGGCAAAATGAAAAAAGTTCCCAACCCAATCAGGATAATCCCCATCACCCGGTTGCCCTTCATCAATGACAATGCACCGATGGCAATCAGCAACATCTGCCAGGAAATCAGGACATCCGATAAACTCCCGGGAATCAGATTCAGTCGCTGCAATATCAGGATTGCTCCGATGGCGATAAAAATTACGCCCAAGTAAAATCCTTTATTCCCTCTTCTTTCCATATTTTTTCATTTAGAAAATTTCAAACTTCAGATTTTCCCTATAACGAATATAAATTAATTCTTTCAAATTGACTTACAATATACTTTTGATCAGCAGAATCCCGACAATGATTAACAACAACGGGAAAAACATGACCATCAGAATACCCGGAACAACAATCCCCGGAATAAAAACCAGCAGGGCAATCAACACCAGCAGCCCTCCTACCCGACGCCTTCCGCTCACCAACAACAAACCGGTTACCAACAACAAAATCGGCAGCAGTAGATCGCCCAGTTCGACACGCAGGAACGAAAACGTTTCCCAAATGCGATCGCGGAAAAATTCCCAGCCCGGCAAATGAATAAACCATCCCGTCTCTCTTAAAATCCAATATATCCCAACCACGATCAAGATAACGCCCAAAACCGATCCTTTGTGTTTCTTTTCCTTCGGACATTGATTCGTTGTTTGATGCCAATCATTCGTATTCATTGCGCTAAAATTAAAATCCAATTCAAATGTAGGTTTTGATTCTTATTAACCGCACGAAAGATCGGTTAACGGAAGCCATGAATCGGCGAAAGTCACGAAACAAAAAGAACGAAGCCTGAATTAAGCTTCGTTCTTTTCTATCTTTGAACGTAATATTCTTCGTATTGGGCTATTGGCCTTTAACTTTGGACCAGGTATCCCGCAATTGAGCTGTACGGTTAAACACGATGTTATCCGCTGTACTGTCCGGATCTACATTGAAATAGCCCAAACGCTCAAACTGGAACGAATCCAAGGCTTTGGCTTGCTTCACAAAGGGCTCAACGTAACAGTTGGTCAACACTTCCAACGAATCCGGGTTCAGAAACTCCAGGAATTCTTTATCCTTGTGTCCGTCCGGCTCTTCATCGGTAAACAGACGATCGTACAGGCGAACTTCTGCCTTCACGTTTTCGGTAACCGAAACCCAGTGCAAAGTCGCTTTTACTTTACGTCCATCGGGCGAGTTACCTCCGCGCGATTGCGGATCGTACGTACAATGCAATTCAACAACTTTACCGTTTTCATCCTTAATTACATCGGTACAAGTAATGAAATAGGCATAACGCAAGCGCACTTCAGCTCCCGGTGACAAACGGAAAAATTTCCGTGGCGGGTTTTCCATGAAGTCATCCTGCTCAATATAAATCTCTCGGGTAAACGGAACGGTACGCGTTCCGGCATCCGGGTTTTCCGGGTTGTTCACTGCTTCCAGCTCTTCAACCTGACCTTCCGGGTAGTTTGTAATCACAACTTTCAATGGGTTCAAAACCCCCATCACACGTTGCGCGTTTTTATTCAAATCTTCGCGGATGCTGTGTTCCAACAGCGCCACGTCGATAATTCCATCAACTTTAGTCACCCCAATACGATCGGAGAAATTACGAATTGAAGCCGGTGTGTAACCACGACGACGCAAACCTGAAATGGTCGGCATCCGTGGATCATCCCATCCGTTCACGTAATTCTCTTTAACCAATTGCAACAACTTGCGTTTACTCATCACCGTGTAGGTGAGATTCAAACGGGCGAACTCAATCTGACGAGGGCGATAGTCCGTGTCTTTCAACTGGTCGATGAACCAGTCGTAAAGCGGGCGGTGAACTTCGAATTCGAGCGTACAAACAGAATGCGTGATTCCTTCCCAGTAGTCACACTGTCCGTGTGCAAAATCGTACATCGGGTAAATACACCATTTGTCGCCGGTACGGTGGTGCGGTGTTTTCATGATCCGGTAAATAATCGGATCGCGCATATGCATATTTGGCGAAGCCATGTCGATTTTCGCGCGCAATACGCATTGACCTTCGTTGAACTCGCCAGCCTTCATGCGTAAGAACAAGTCCAAATTCTCTTCAACCGTACGTGAACGGCTCGGACTTTCCACCCCGGGACGAGTCGGTGTTCCTTTTTGGCTACTGATTGTCTCCGCACTTTGATCGTCCACATAAGCTTTTCCTTCCTGGATCAGCTTCACCGCAAACTCAAAAAGTTTCTCGAAATAATCCGATGCGTAAAACAAGCGGTCTCCCCAATCAAATCCCAACCAACGAACGTCTTCCATAATCGAATCAACGTATTCAGTATCTTCTTTCGATGGGTTCGTGTCGTCGAAACGTAAATTGGTTATACCATTGTATTTCTGAGCAGTCCCGAAGTTCAGGCAAATTGATTTTGCATGCCCAATGTGCAAATAGCCATTGGGTTCCGGGGGAAAACGAGTATGTACTACTCCTCCGTTTTTTCCCGCATTAATTTCTTCTTCAACTATTTGGTGAATGAAATTCTTCTTAATCACCACTTCTTTCTCAGGACTATTTTCACTCATATTAGTCTTTCTTAATTCTCTCTTTTACAAAAATAAAAACCTAGAACAAAAGCTGAATGCTTCTGCCTCACCCTTTCGCGTGATTATTTCAGGATTCAGCCAATCCCCAACCCCATTTAACGAGATGGCCCCGGTAGATTAAGGACAAAAGTATAAAATGATTCCGCACGAAAGCTTTTAACTTTTCACAAAATCAACAACTAAAAAAGAAAAATTAATTTTACACTCCAAATACATCAGTCATATTCAACTAAAAAACAAAGCATGCCGGGAATTATTGAATTAGAAGGAATGGAATTTTATGCTTACCATGGTCATTATCAAACCGAGAAACAGGTAGGAGCCAAGTTTATTGTGGCGGCAACCATTCATACCGATTGCACCAAGGCGGGAGAAACCGACCAACTGGATGATGCACTAAACTATCAAAAAATTTACGACATTATAAAAGAAGAAATGGCGATCCCTTCGGCCTTACTCGAACATGTGTGCACAAGAATTCTGGATCACATATATCGTTCATTTCCAACGATCGAAAAAGCAACGATCAAACTTTCGAAAATGAATCCCCCCATGGGCGGACAGTTAGAAAAAGTTAGTGTTCTGCTTAGTCGCTGATAAAATCGTTCATTCGCTGTTGCACAGCTAAATATTTTGTATAAATTTGCAGTCCGAAAAACAAGGTCGGTTGGCCGAGTGGCTAGGCAACGGTCTGCAAAACCGTGTACGGCGGTTCGAATCCGCCATCGACCTCCGTTTTATTAGAAACCGTTTATAATGAAAATTGTAAACGGTTTTTTCTTTTAATCCATAAGAACTGCAAAACCGCTCTCAGATATCCCTGCAACTGCCATTCCTCAAAACATCCGGAAAAACATTTCGATAAAAATCAATATAACAAAATATTTTTCAAGAAACAGGGTCACCTATCTCCACTTTTCCAGATTAATGGTAGGACAGTACTTAGTAGAGAGGAATTTGAAAGCGGAAATTGAAATTGCACAATCAACGCTTTTTATTTAGTTACCGAATTCAGTTGATCAAATCTTATTCAAGTTGATTCAACTCGTTAGGATTCGTTGGCCATGACTTCTTGTAGTCTTTGCATTATGTTTGATTTTTTCGACCAACGAAATCAAAACGGGAAAGGTATATTCATTCGGTAAACATCAATAACTCCCTAAAAGTACCTCCAGCACCGGGAAACCGGAAGATTTGAAACAATATGCAGCGCAAATTCGGAGGTATCATGGATTGTAATTGGAAACTTTTTTTTCAACTAAAAACCATATTTCTACTGCCGATATTTTTGACCGGAATATCGCAAACAAAAGCCATCCCGCACACTGAGAGCTTGCTGGATAACAGCATGCTCAGTGCGGGATCTGCCTTTGTTATCCCACAAGCGCAACTTGAAGGAATGAGCCTGACCTACGTCAGTAATGACGAAAGCTGCCCTGGCAAAAACGATGGAAGCATTGATTTGACCATTGCGAATGCCAGTTCTGTGCCCCAAATACAATGGAGCACCGGTGAAACCACAGAAGATCTTTCGGGACTCGCTGCGGGAACCTACGACGTGACTGTTACTGACGGTAGTGAAACAGCCTCACTGAGCATTACCATCGGGAACAACCCCGCACCGGTTGCCGCCATCACCGGCGACGCAGTTGCTTGCCAAAACACCGACAAAGTACCCTTTACGATACAAGCGAGTGGAGGAATTCCACCCTATGTAGCGAATTTCACCTACAACGGAGGTCTCACCTTACAGACTCCATCATTTACCGACGAAATAACGATGTACCAGTCAACTACCAATACCGGTACCTATCAATATGAACTGGTTTCCATTGTTGACGGTAATGGCTGTGAATATCCTGTATCCGGAGAAGTAACAATCGAAGTAACCAACGGCGCAACATTGGATAATCCGGGAGATCTGGAATTCTGCCAGGGCGAGACAACCACTCCTGTCGCACTTACCGGTAGTCCCGGCAACGTGGTCTTCGACATTACCGGAGGCGCCTCAATCGGTTTAAATGATAAAACAGGAGTTAGCCAAATACCATCCTTTACAGCCATGTCCGGGTCAGCCACCCTGACCATCACCCCTCGGGCAAATGGCTGTTCGGGTGTTCCGGGAACAGTACAGGTAACGGTAAGTCCAAAAGCAGATCTCTCCGTCTCACAGGTTTTGGAAACGATTTGCACGGGAGCAACGACCAACATCAAGCTCAGCAGCACAACTTCAGGAGCTACATTTGAGTGGTCGGTTCTGGATATTACGCCGACGGGATCGATATCCGGCTCCGGAGACGACACCGGTAATATACTCGCACAGACCTTGGTAAATACCAGCAATGAAGTTGCGACCGTAACTTATCGCATTACTTCTTATAAAAACGGATGTGAAGGTTCTTCTCTTGACATCGAAGTTCAAGTTTTACCAGAACTTCAAGCAACAATTGAAAAAACCGCAAACAGTTGCCAAAACGAAAGTTCGCCCGAGGTTATTTTTACAGCAATCGGAGGAGAAGCACCCTACCTATTCACTTATCGCATCAATGGTGGCACCGAACAAACAGTGACCGAAAGTTCCGGAAACGCAGCGACGATATCAGTTCCCACCGGAACAGCCGGAGATTTTACTTACGAACTCATTTCTGTAGAAGACAAAAATGGTTGCCCCTCATCTGTCAGCGAAAGCGTTACCGTGACAATCTCAGAAAAGCCGGTTCTAACATCCGGACTAAACCCACAGGGTATTTGCAGCAATGAAGTATTTACCTACGTTCCGACCAGCGACATACCGGGAACAACTTTCTCATGGAGCAGAGCTGAAGTTGCGGGTATCAGCAACCCGGCTGCTTCGGGAACCGACGACCCTGATGAATACCTGGAGAACACAACTAATGATCCTATAGCAGTAACATACACTTACACACTTTCGGCAGACGGCTGTTCGAACACGCAGGATGTCGTGGTCATTGTTACCAAGAAACCAGAATTGACGAGTTCGCTCACGCCTCCCGACATTTGCAGTGGAACAACGTTCTCGTACACACCAACCAGTGACATTTCGGGGACCGACTATCCGTGGACTCGCGCTGCAGTTGCAGGAATCGCCAATCCGGCCACATCAGGCACCGGAAATCCGAACGAGGTTTTAATTAATACAACATCGAATCCGATTGGCGTGACTTACTTGTACACCTTGAACTCCAACGGTTGCGAGAACCCCGTAACTTACCCGGTTTACGTGGTTGTCATTCCTGCACCTCAGGTCACTGTGTCAGCCTCCGAAACCGAGATCTGTCCGGGCGAAAGTGTTGATCTGTATTCGTCATCTGACATAGCCAGCAGCTTGCCTTCAACTTTGCTCTCCGAGGATTTTAACTCGGGAAGTGCGGGAGACAAATCCGGGCTCAACAGTTGGACAACCTATTTTAATAATAACAATGCAGCCTGGACCATCCGAGATAATAATTACAACCAAAGCGGAAAAACATTCAGATCAAATGACTCCAGTAAATTTTACCTGGCCAACTCAGGTGCAGCAGGAAACACCAACATCACATCGACTCTGACCTCCCCCGCTATCAACACAGTTGGATATACTTCGCTTGAACTTACGTTTTGGCATTATTACGAATCCGGCGGTAATTCCGATCAGCCTAAAATCAGGGTGTCGACAGACAACAGCAATTGGACCGACATCGAGGAATTCACGAATTCACAGGGGACGAGTACCGACTTCGTAAAATACACGGTGTCTCTGAATGGCTACGTTGGCAACAGCACGTTATACATTCAGTTTTATTACAAAGCGAAAGATGACAAGTATTGGGCAATCGACAATGTTGAATTGACGGGCGAAGGATCATCTGTTGATATGTACTGGACATCCTATCCGAGCGGTTTTTCATCAACGGAACAGAACCCGACCAATGTTTACCCGACCCAAACTACCGATTATATCGCTTGGTACACCGATCCGGATACCGGTTGTGTTGGAAGCGACACAGTTACTGTGATCGTTCGGGAAACTCCTGCGCCAGAGATCACCGCCGATTATTGCAGCTATTCACCCAAAATTCTCTTGACAGCTTCCGATGGCTATACCAGTTATTTATGGAGCACAGGTGAAACAACACAATCCATTCTCGTAGACCTAGCAGCTATCTACACTGTTACTGTTACCGACGAATTTGGTTGTTCCGGTTCTACTTCATTCAACACATCGACAGAATTGCTTATAAACGGAAGTTTCGAAGATGGAAACGTAGGGTTTGTTACTCCTGCAACGTCGGGAAACCAATACACTTATGTCGCAGACGATCCTTCTGTAAGTTCCGAATTGTTTCCTGAAGGGCTTTATGGTATTGGAACGAATGCCCGCAATTATCACAGTAACTTTTGGGGTGTGGATCACACTACCGGAACCGGAAATTTCATGATTGTCAACGGATTTCCGGGATCTCCGCAACCAATCGTATGGCAGGAAACAGTTACCGTCCGCCCGAATACCGATTATTACTTCTCGGCATGGGCCATCAGTTTGAACAATTCAGGCAATTACGCCAGTCTTCAGTTCAGCATCAACGGGACACAAATCGGAACCGTGGCGCAGCTCACTGCTGGTACCAGCAGCAGTGCAAATCCCTGGAAAACGCAGGATCGATTTTACGGAATGTGGAATTCCGGAAGCAATACAACGGCTGTTGTCTCCATTGTAGACCTACAGACAGCTGCCGGAGGAAACGACTTTGGCCTCGACGATATTTCCTTTGGAACGCTCGCGCCCTGGCCTGCAGAAGTAGATCCCACTTCGGCAGGTGACATCTGCCAAGGAGGAACAATTTCCCTCTATGCAAACTCGCAATACGGTCGCGAACCGATAACCTACTTGTGGACGGGGCCGAATGGCTTCAGTTCAACAGAGGAAAATCCCGTTATAACCAATGCCAAAACGGCAAACAGCGGAACTTATACAGTGCAGGTTTTCGATGCATACGGATGTGAAAACGAATCAGGATCGGTTAACGTAACGGTCTATCCTACTGTCAAGGTAAACGCCGGTGCTGACCAAACAGTCTGTTATGAAAATGCTATTGTTTCGCTCGCCGGATCGGTTAGCGGCAGTGCAACCACCGGAAGCTGGTCGGGAGGAAGCGGAACTTACTCACCAAATGCTCAAACATTAAACGCAAGCTATACACCAAGCTCAGCAGAGATAGCCGCCGGGACCGTGACACTGACTCTCACTAGTGACACACCCGACGGCCCTTGCCCCGCAAAGAGCGATAAAATGAAGATTACAGTTCTCCAGCCGTTGGAAATTAGCTTCACTCAAACGCTCCCGCTCTGTCACGACGGCGATGACGGCAAACTTACAGCGAGCGTAACCGGAGGAAAGTCACCCTATTCCTACTTATGGAGCGACGGACAAACGACGCAAACAGCTATTGGATTATCAGCTGGCGTCTATTCTCTGACCGTTACAGATGCCAAAGGCTGTTCAACAACACAGTCAGCTACGCTTTCGGAACCGTCAACATTTGTCGTTAACCCACCTAGTTTTTCGGCCCCTAGCTGCTATGGCGGAACTGATGGAACGGCAACTATTACAGCCACCGGAGGAACTCCCCCTTACCAGTTTATCTGGGACGCAGCGGCAGGATCACAAACAACATCTACAGCAACAAACCTTGGTGCAGGAACTTATTCAGTTATTGTTCTTTCGGATGCACACGGTTGTGCGGCCACGGCTGTAAAGGTGACAATTCCCGAGCCCGAAGCCCCGGAATTAACCTGCCCTGATGATATTTATGCAATAGCTGACGAAGGGACGACTTATGCGTCGAATGTCATCGTTACCGCTCCCGAGTACGACACTTTCTGCCAGAGTATTGAATACGAAATGACCGGCGCTACCAGCGATACCGGCAACGGCCTGGTTCCTTCTCCTTCGACCTTTAACGTCGGAACCACTACGATTACCTACACGGCAGTCAACTTAAAAGGAGAAGTAATTGAATGTTCTTTCCGGGTGATTGTGTCCGACACCAAACCCGACATTACCTGCGCCGATCCGATTTCTGTAAACACAGATGTTGACGAATGCAGCGCGTCGGTGTCTGTCAGTCTTCCGACCATCAACTCGGGAACAGATATTAGCTGGAGCTGGACGATGACCGGAGCGACAGAAGATAGCGGTACCGGATCAATTCCGGATCCCTACAGCTTCAACAAAGGAGTGACGACCATTACATGGACAGCGATGAATGCAATCGGAAGCGTTCAATGTTCGCAAACCGTAACAGTGACTGACAACCAAGCCCCGGAATTTACATCGCCTGATCCGATAGAAGTTTGTGTGGAATATTTGAGAGAGTACACTTACACCAACCAAATCGTACCGAATTATTACACCTTCGAAAATGGGAATACATTACTGGATCTGAATACTGCTTCTTTCTCGGATAACTGCGGACTTAGCGATTGCTCTCCTTTGATTGAATGGCGGATTGTCTTTAGCGATGGATCCAAACTTCCTGCATCAGGGTATTTCACCGGTCAACCTTCGGCATACACCAACAATGGCTCAACCAGTTTCCAATTTCCCGGAGATAATGAGGGGGGTAGCCTTTTAACACATACCATTTATTACCGAATCACGGATTGTTCAAATAACGTAAGCAGTGAACTGTCGACTACGATTACGGTAATTCCACGCCCTAAAATTGTTCAGACTCCATAGTCATACAAGAGCAATAATAAAGCCTTTTTGACTCATGTAGCCTCTCCAATTCAGAAGAAATTTTCGCCTAAATTTGAGGAAACTTGAAACTTATAACTAAAAATTTGGAACTAAAAATATTGTTTTCGGGTGTATGGACGGCGGTAGAAATCGAACTCGTAGACCACACGAATTTCATGTGTTTGTAACTGATATTTGAAGATCTCCCGCCCAAAAGGGAACTCCATGGCATATCCGAAACGTATATTCTTCATCATCACAAACTGCGTTACAATGGCCGCTGTATTATTGGTTCGGTACATAGCACCAACCCAAAATTTATCGTAGAAAAGCCAGTTCGCGGAGATATCTGCAGTGACTGGTTCACCAATAGCACCTTTCACAAGAATTGTCGGCTTGAAACGAATTTGTCGTTGACGGCCGAAAAAATAACCGCCCAACAAATAAGCATAGCGGACATCGGCCAGTGATGAGAAGTTAATCACATCAGCGCGGAATTTATTGGATATAATTTGAGGAACTGACAAGCCAATGTAAAAATCGCGGTTATAAACCAAGGCACCAACTCCCCACTTCAACATCATCCCCTGATGGATGTCGGTATCAAATGCAGGATCCGGGTCATCCTGCCCCCAATCCAAATCGTAACGAGTTAAAAGGTTATCGTAGTTGATGAAGCCCACTTTCAATCCCAAACGCAAATAGGTTTTCCAGTCCAGTTTTACCTGGTAGGAGTAATCAGCCGCAACCGTTAATTTATTCTCGTAGCCGATGTGCTCGTTGGTAATATTTAAACCAATCCCGTTGTTATCGTTTTTAACCGGCTTGTACCAGGTTGCTGCAGCCATCAACGGCGCTCCATCCTGCCCTACGAAATAGCGGCGGGTAAACACCTGGATACCCACTTTTTCCCACATACCCGCATAGGCAGGGTTAATAGTTTGCATACCGTTCATGTATTGCGTAAAAACCGGTTCGGTATAGATTTTATGTGAGCGGTCGCGATCAACCTGAGCCTTACTTTCAACAGCGCTAAACAACATCAACACCACTGACAAGGCCATCGCTGACCAATATTTTTTAACCCTGTATGTTCTGTTCGTCCTGTTCATCATTAATTTCCTATTGCGCCCAATCCATAAGCAACCATTACAAATCCGCGTGCCAAGTCTCCGTTTCCTTTGTCAAGAATATAGAGATACACGCCCGGAACGACCATCTTATCTGAGTTCTGATGATGTTTCGTCGTTTGTCCGCCCCACCACAGATCGGCCTCATTATATCCCCAAACATCAACGTTTCCGTAGTTTTTATGCTGATAGAGCAAATATCCCTGCTTGTCGAAGATCATCAGCTTCGCATTCGGATACTGCTCGATACAATCGATCACAAAGTAATCGTGGGCACCATCCCCGTTGGGCGAGAATCCTTCCGGAATAAAGAAATGACAGGTTGTATCCGGCGGAGGTGGCTGATCGTCACAATCCAGATCATCCGGTATATTTATGTAAACCATAGCAGTATCACAAAGCGGTGGATCGGTATCCAAACAGAGCTCGTACATAAACGAATCCTTGCCGAAAACGCCAAAGTAGACCGTATAGCTAATTCCTCCCTGATCGTCGGTTGGGTGCAACTCGCCCTGCGTCGGCCACTCCAAAATATTCACTAAAATGTCGTATGTCGGATCCCAATTGTCATTATCCGTGATATTGACTAACAACGGATCGCAATCAGCCTGATAGTAATCATCGACAGCAATCGGCGAAATGATTTCATCCTCATCCTCCAAAATAACGATCACCCCTACCTTCAGGTGGTTGGTACACCGTATGGCATTAACTGCTGTGACTTTATAAAAATAAGTTCCCGGTTCGTGCCAGATCACTTCAACACTTGGCCCCTTGTTATTACCGTTGACAAATTCTGCCGACGATGAAGAAACAAATCCTGGTGTCGTCGCAAAGTTGACCGTAGAATCGGTGTACAATTCCCAGGTATAAGTATCGCCAGGCAATGGGTCGATACTCAATTTGGTAGTCTGCCCTTGGTACGCACTGAGCTGGGCCGTGACAGACGTCACAGTCAATAGAGCCGGTATAAATACCAGCGCCAGCCTAATGATATGGTACCAAAGTCGCTTCATTTAATTTTTTAAAAATTCATAAGTCCCGAATCACAAGAGTCCAAGAATCATCACATCACTTTGAGCACTTTTAAATTTTGATCTATCTGCGTTTACCTTCTCTTCAGGCATACTTCTCCCGTTCCGGTTAAAACAACCGGTCATCATATCTATCTGATTGGCTCCAGTCCCGGGGGATGGCCCTCGTGGCGCTCCCTTGTTGGGTGGATGCAACCATCCCGGAGGCCCATGTTTGTTACTGATCATGCATGTATCATTTACAGTTCATAAGCTTTCATTTTTAACCGCTGAGGACGCTAAGTTTTCCTTGCGTCCCGGTAAATCGGGATTGTGCTTTTTGCATCCTTTGCGTTTAAATTTCACAACAGACATCGCCCTGTAGTCGCGGAATTCGCTATGCATCATTCTCACTTTTACCTTTCGACTTTTGCCTTTTTCCGGGCATAACTCTTCCATTCCGGCTGCAGCCGGTAACTGGTCCTTTTTCGCGTGAGCCTGGTGAAACAACATCCGCCGTTTCATTTTTAGGTTGCGTCTTTATTTGTCGTATCCTTCCGAATCAAGTCGGAAGCTGAGAGAATTCTACACCAGGTGTTTCTGCCACTCAAACGTGCCGGCAAATCACCGCAAAAATTCCATTCCAGGAACTCCTGCCGCCATATGTACCGACAATAAACATGTTTCTTATACCATCGTACTACGGTGCAGGAGTTTCATTACCCGGGATAAATGGAGTCGGAGCAACTTCCTGAACATCCGGACGTGGAGTTAAGGTTTGTGTCGCTGCATCCATACCGTCATTCAAAGAACCGGCATCACACAACGGACCTGCGTCGGTCAATGTGTTGTTTTGAATATCCCAATCACCTATAGAGTTAACACCGTCTACTGTCAATGTAACATCTTCGTTTGCTAACCCCTCGTAAGTGGTGTTCGTAATGGTAACCCGCACGTAAATTGAAACTCCGCCGGATGTATTGGTCTCGTTCGTGGTGGCATTAACAGAACTCTGAGTACCGGAAACCTCCAAATTTGGAGAACCAAAAGTCATGTCGTAGTCCCACTCGATGGTTGCAGTTTGACCTTCGCCCAAAGCTGACAGGGTAAATGTCGGAACCCAATACCCGGTAAAGTTTGCTGCAACAACCTCGAAGAACAGCACCTGCGTACCGAAGTCGTATTCAATCTCTCCGGAAGTTGGATTGTAGTTAGCACCTCTCACTTCGTCGAAACAAGTCTCTGCTCCGGTATCATAGGCAAGCGGCGTAGTACCATCTGCCGGATCAATATTGCGGATATCAACGATGAAGGCTTTGATCGGAGCAATTTTCCACGCTTCGAAATTGTTGGTACAATCTCCGGTTTGATGAACAGCAACAAAAATCGGTTCTGCCGTAGTAGCCAGCGCCAAGGTTGCATCCGACCAAGTGATCTTCACATTATCATCAGCAGCAGCGACCCCGTAGTTTGCACTGGTAGCAATCAGATCAGTACCTGTAGGTGTCGTGGTTGGAGAAGTAAACATCGTTGAGATATTCGTTGTCGTTACTCCCCCTGAAGTAGAGATGAACGCCATATCCTGCGTTGACCAGAATGTGTAATCACCAGTCTGGTTTGAAGTCGCCTGATAGGTATATTCTTTCCCGGAGATCGGGTTTAGCGGCCCATCGGTACAGTTAACACCACGTGTTGCACTGCCGGCTGTTGCCTGCCCCTGTGCATGGTTGACACCTGCCATTAGGACCAGGGCCAAAAAAGTCTGAATTAGAAATTGTTTTTTCATAATGAATCGTTCTAGAGTTTAGAAAAAAGGTCATATAAATACGTCTTAAATTGTGCCTTCTCATTTTACCGAAGCCTCGCCCCGCTGTACTCAGCAAGCACAGCGGAGCGAAGATATCTTGGTTATGAAAAAGCAATTCTTAGCATACGATTAGTCTCTTGGAGTTTTATTCTCGAACGGACTTGGACTGCTTTCGTTAATATCTGGACGTGGAGTAATCACATAATTAGCATTATCTGTAACCATATCACTAGCACAAGCTGCACCGGATTCGTTTACTTCTTCTAGATCCGGATAGACTCCATCATAAGCACCTGTACTCGCGTTAATCATTTCTCCGTTAACAACAAGATTAATGGTCTCACTTGTAATATTCTCTGTAGAAGTGTGAGTTACAGGCACACGGACTATAATACATTCACCGCCAGAACCAATAAAGCCGTTATTGTTGCTTGCGTAACTTGTAGCTAATACCTCGGTTCCATTTGCATTCCATACACCAGTAGTTGTAGCATCTGCAGGATATGCCCATTCTGGCGCTCCCAAATCACTGGTTCCATCAGTTGTTGCTACTAAATTCGTTTGCCATGAAGTTTGCCAGTTTGCAGCATTAACGGCAAAGAATACATAGTTCACACCGTAGTCAACTTCCAAGTCGGTTCCATTGTATGTTGCCCCCTGGACTGGCGCAACACACTCTGTGGCACCACTATTACCATCATCTAAAATACCGGCGATATCAAGTGTAAAATTGTACTCCGGAATAATCCGATAGACTTCCAAGTTATCCGTACAACCGTCAGCATCAACGGCGTAAGCAACCAACAACACTTGATTTGCCGTACCATCAAATGATTTCCACGTAATATTAACGGTAGCTGAATTCTGGCTAGGGTCGTTATAAGCTGCATTCGCTGCTAAAACGTAATTCCCTCCTGTTGCTGGCTCAATTGCAGTTGTTACTTTTCCTTCTCCTGTCATTACATTTGGGTCTGTTGTTACAAACCAATGAATAGTTGAAGAAGAACTTACAGTAACAGTATAATCATAGGCGACACCAGGAGCTGGACTTAATGCATTCAGTCCAGTACAAGTTAGAGTTGTAGCAGTCGGACAAAAATTTGGAGAATTATCAAGATAATCGACTTCGGTTCCTGATTGTGCATAAGATTTGCCCGGCCCTAGCAGTACGGCCGCTGCGAGCAGGATTAGAAATAAAATTTGCTTTTTCATAATAATTGCTTTTAGAGTTAGAAAAAAGGTTTTGTAAAAATTATTCGTTAGTGTTTATTGTTCGTTTATTACTATTTATTTCAGGGTCCGATTAGGACAAGGTCATTTCGTTTTTTGCAGAGCGATCGACTTTTGTAGTCTTAAGTTTGGTTTCCAGGTAGTACATTTTCCATAGGCTTAGATCTCCGTTTTTATTTTGATTCATATTTAGTTTTGCAGTTGTATTCGTGGTCTCGGTGTTATCGTTATCGTTGTTTCCTGCGGCGCCGAGGTATTCCCCTCGCAATCTACAATCCAGTAAGTGATGGTATGTACCACGTTCGTATAATTCACCCCATCACCCGGGAATTGGATATCGCTGTCGTAATCCGAGGGTTGTCCGACCTCGTAAGTTCCGTCAGCCGGAATGGTCGTTCCATCGGCGAAGGTGATCCGCCAATGCACCTCGTAGGTACATCCCTGGTTACAATTATCGTCGAACAAGGACGGGTCGAGATCCAAATCCAGATCACCGATTTCGAACAGGAAGTATTCCGGACGATCGGCAACCAGCCCAAGCACAGGATCATAGTAGGCTGCTGTTACAACCTGGTGCACGCAATCTTCGAACGGATCCGGTTGAGTCAACACAGGCGCCTGATCGTCGACAATCGTAATGGTCTGCGTACATTCGTCGTAACCCGAGAAGTTCTCTGCCCGCCAGGTTATCGTGGTTACACCAACCGGGAACTCGTAAGGATTCGGACTGATATCGGGAACACTGAAATCATTGCGCACTTCCGAGCCTGTCGCCACCGCATTGCCACCTTCATCCCGGATCGTCCAGGTCCAGGTAATCGGCACAGCCCCTGCGGTTAAAACAGGGTGTCCAGGGTCAAGGGTTTTCGAGCACTTATCAACCTCCGCTGCTTCACTAATATCGGGAGCACAATCAATCTCTGGCTTTGCTGTAATGGTAATCGTAAACGAACAGTTTTCGGTATTACTGCAGGCATCGGCAACCGTGTAAGTAACCGTTGTGCTTCCAACGTTGAATTGGTAAGGAGAAGTAATAAAACCAGTTCCATTTGCTGTGGTCGCTCCTGTCATTGTCCACGTTACCGACAAATCTTCAATCGCCGTGCAGTTGTCCGCAATCTCCGGATCTGTCAAGCTAACCGTACCAAAATTTTCCTCCCAATCTGCCGGTATGGTCTGCACATCGGGGCAAACAATCGTTGGTTTAGTTGTATCGTCAATCGTGATCGTTTGTGTAACTGCAGTCGAGTTTCCGCAAGCATCATAAACCGTGTATGTTCGGGTAACTACTGTTGGACATGAGCCAACCGGAACATTATCCTGGTAAGTGATCGAAGCAATCTTACAATTATCTGAAGCGGAGCCGCCTTCGTCGTTAAACTGGGTTTGGGTGATCGTCACAACCGAAGTGCTATACGCCAGACTCGAAGCGTTCAGCGCACTTACAATATCTGCTGTGCTGCAACCCTCCAGGTTTAACGACGCCAGAGCTGTCACCGTCGGCGCTGTTGTATCATCAACTGTAATGGTCTGGCTGGTACTTGTGTTGTTGCCGCAGGCATCGGTATAAGTCCAGGTTCTGGTGATGATTTCCGGACAAGTATTGCCATCGGATGAATCACTTCCAGTTACTGTTCCTGATCCATCACAGTTGTCCGTCCAGCCAAGGTCGGTCATAACAGGAACATCTGCCCGACATTCAACAGTCACTGCTCCCGGGGCCGCTGCAAATACAGGTGGCGTAATATCGTTAACCGTGATGGTCTGGGTTACCGTAATCTGGTTCAGACAGTCATCCGTTACACTGTAAGTTCTGGTGATTGTCTTCGGACAAGTCAGCCCATTGTCTGAATCGCTCACCCAGGCCACAACCGGAGCGGCCGTACAGTTGTCCGCTTCATCGGTCACAACCGTTACATCAGGTGCCGGTACATCTGCAACACACTCAACATTGATCGCTGTCGGGTTACTGGCCGTTGGCGGTGTCGTATCGTCAACCGTGATTATTTGTGTTGTGCTGGCCGTATTGCCGCAGGCATCGGTATAAGTCCAGGTTCTGGTGATGATTTCCGGACAAGTATTGCCATCGGATGAATCACTTCCAGTTACTGTTCCTGATCCATCACAGTTGTCCGTCCAGCCAAGGTCGGTCATAACAGGAACATCTGCCCGACATTCAACAGTCACTGCTCCCGGGGCCGCTGCAAATACAGGTGGCGTAATATCGTTAACCGTGATGGTCTGGGTTACCGTAATCTGGTTCAGACAGTCATCCGTTACACTGTAAGTTCTGGTGATTGTCTTCGGACAAGTCAGCCCATTGTCTGAATCGCTCACCCAGGCCACAACCGGAGCGGCCGTACAGTTGTCCGCTTCATCGGTCACAACCGTTACATCAGGTGCCGGTACATCTGCAACACACTCAACATTGATCGCTGTCGGGTTACTGGCCGTTGGCGGTGTCGTATCGTCAACCGTGATGGTTTGATCTGCACTCACACTGTTTCCACAGTTATCTGTCGCTGTCCAACGCCGCAAAATAGTACCACAACCATTGACGACTGAATTACTAACTTCAACATAACTAACCGGAACATCGCTGTCACAAACATCCGTTGCCGTTACTGTTGCCGGCACTGGTACCGCTCCGCAATCTACCGTCACGTTTGCAGGAACGCCAACTAACGTTGGTGGCGTCTTATCATCGACGGTAATTGTTTGTATATGTGAAATGCTATTCCCACAATTATCCGTAGCAGTCCAACTGCGAGTAATTGTTCCGCACCCGGCAGTTGCGTTATTCACTTCTGTAAATACAACTTCGACATCCGGATCACAAGCATCTGTTGCCTCTATTGTAGGAATAGCAGGAATGGCATCACATTCAACGGTAACATTTGCAGGCATCAACTGAGCCCAAACCGGCAGGCTATTATCCTCGACAGTAATCGTTTGTGTGTGACTGACTGAATTATCGTACCCATCAGTTGCAGTCCATGTTCTGGTTAGTGTATAGGTATCCGGACATGCACCATCTGTTCTCGATTCGTTGTAGACAACGGTTACTGAATTTCCGCAATTATCGGTAGCCGTTACAGATGCCGGCAAAGCGGGTAAGTCATCACATTCTACTGTTTCATCAGCCGGCATCGACTGAGCCCAAACCGGTGGCTGGTTGTCAACAATTGTTACAGTTTGTGTACAGGTGTAGATATTGCCGGATGCGTCGGTGATGGTCCAGGTAAACGTAGTGGCGCCAACCGGGTACGTGCCGCTGGCATCGGTATCACTTGTTTTATAAGGCGAATTATTACTAACACTATACGCTTCGTTACATGGATTCGAGATCGATGGACCAGGAACTGGTACTGTTGCGATACAAAGTCCGGTTTCCGCATTGGCAGAAACATTGCTCGCTGAAGAACAATCAACACTGAACTGCGGCGCAGCCAGGTTTTTAATCCAAACGGTATGCGAACAGGTTGCTGTTAAACCTGAGGCATCGGTAGCCGTGTAAGTGACAGTTGTCTCACCAACATTAAAACTTTCGCCATCGGCAAAATTAATCCCTGTTGCAACGCTGTTGCGAACGGTTGCACCCGAAAGCGCATAGGTGAGTTTCACCACCGAACAATTGTCATCATAGGTTGGTATCCCCACGGCGGCACTTACCATGTCGCAACCGCCATTGGTAATCAGGTCTTCCACATCATCCGGACAAGCAATTGTTGGAGCTTGAGTATCGGTGATCGTGACGGTTTGCGTGCAGTTATAAACATTGCCCGAAGCATCGGTAATGGTCCAGGTAATGATTGTTTCACCAACCGGATAAGTTCCGCTGGCATCAGTATCACTAGTTCTGTAAGGCGAATCATTGGTAATTGTGAAAGCTTCGTTACATGGGTTTGAAATTGTTGGAGAAGGAACTGCAACTGTGGCTTCACAAAGTCCACTTGCAGCATTTGCCGAAACATCGTTGGCTGGCGAACAATTAACGCTGAACTGCGGTGCCACCAGATTTTTGATCCAAACAGTATGCGAACAGGTATTTTTATTTCCGTGAATATCGGTCACAGTATAAGTTACAGTGGTCACACCAACATTGAAGCTTTCACCGTCGGCATAATTGATACCCGTGGCTAAACTGGTTCCTGTGGTGGCTCCGGTTAAGACATAGGTTAAACTCTCAATGCCGCAGTTGTCAGCAACAGTCGGTTGACCGACCACATCACTCACCAAATCACAACCGCCATTGGTAATCTCGTCTACAGCATTAGCCGGACAAGTAATCGTTGGGATTTGATTGTCGATCACCTCAACATCCTGCTCGCAGGTATAAACATTGCCGGAAGCATCTGTTATCGTCCAGGTAACCGTCGTTACGCCTACCGGATAAGTTCCGCTCGCATCGGTGTCGCTTGTTTTGTAAGGCGAATTGTTGCTGATACTGTACGCTTCATTACAAGGATTCGAGATTGTTGGAGAAGGTACAGATACTGTGGCTTGACAAAGTCCACTTGCTGCATTAGCCGAAACATCGATTGCAGTTGAACAATCAACACTGAACTGCGGTGCTGCCAGGTTTTTAATCCAAACGGTGTGCGAACAGGTCGCCGTCAAACCAGATGCATCGGTCACCGTGTAAGTAACTGTTGTCAAACCAACATTGAAAGTTTCGCCATCGGCATAATTAATACCTGCTGCCGTGCTGTTACCAACGGTTGCACCCGACAGCGTATAGGTGAGTTTCACAACCGAACAATTATCATCAAAGGTCGGTCTTCCGACACTTGCACTTACCTTATCGCAACCTCCATTTGTAATCAGGTCTTCCACATTCCCCGGACAAACAATTGTCGGCGCTTGGGTATCTGTTATGGTGACGGTTTGTGTACAGGTATAAACATTGCCCGAAGCATCGCTTATCGTCCAGGTAACCGTTGTTAGCCCAACCGGGTAGGTTCCGCTGGCATCGGCATCGCTTGTTTTATAAGGCGAATTATTGCTGATGCTGTACACTTCGTTACAAGGATTCGAAATCGTTGGAGCAGGCACCGTTAATGTGGCCTCGCAAAATCCAACTCCTGCATCGGCAGAAACATTGATCGCAGATGAACAATCAACACTAAACTGCGGCGCATCCAGGTTTTTAATCCAAACAGTTTGCGAACAAGTCGCTGTTAAACCGGATGCATCAGTAACCGTGTAGTCAATCCGGGTTTTACCGACAGGGAAAGCGTAACCGGCAGCAGACCCGTTGCCGTTATAAGTTGAACCATCTTCAAAAGTCAAAATGTAGGTCAAAACCGGGTTTGGGCAATTGTCGGAAACAGCCGGATCCTGAACCAGGGAACTGACCTTGTCGCAACCACCATTGGTGATCAAATCTTCAACATCTCCCTGACAAGTAATTGTGGGATTCTGTGTATCGTAAACAACCACCGTTTGAGTACAAGTCGTTGTTTTGCCCGAGTTGTCGGTAATCGTCCAGATGACGTCGGTGCTACCCACCGGGTAGTTTGCGGCAGCACTGGCGGTACCGGTTATGTTATTGGTTATGGTATAGGTAGCGGTAGCACAAGGATCGTTCACAGTTGGAGCAGCCGGGCTAACCGGAGCTTCACAAAATCCGTTTGAAGCATTAACCGGCGCGGGATCAGCAGGACAAGTAATAACCGCCGGAGGAATACTCAATCGTATAATCGTCACCGTGAATGTACAGGTAGCTGTGTGTCCTGCAGGATCAGTTGCGGTGTAAACAACGGTAGTCACCCCGATTGGGAACTCCTGCCCTGACGATATCAGTCCTGTACCGGTTCCTGTCGTTGCCCCACTCAATTCGTAAGATAGGTCGGCGCTACAATTATCGCCATATGTTGGTATTCCAATCGTTACATTCGTTTTCGAACATTGATCGGCTGCAATTTCTTCTTCTACTGAATTTGGACAGAATGTGAAATACGGATCCTGGTTGTCAATAACGGTAATTTTTTGTGTACAGGTCGATGTGTTTCCATGACTATCGGTAACCGTCCAGATCACTGTTGTTTCACCCACCGGGTAGTAGCCGCTGGCATCCGATGTGTTGTTGTAGTTGTTAATAATGGAGAAGACTCCACAAGGGTCAGTCGCCACTGGCGCTTCAACCGTTACATTCGCACCGCACACTCCGGGATCTGCATTCACGGTTTGATCGTCCGGGCAATCTGTGATCACCGGCATCTCGTTATCAAATATCGTTACATTCTGCTGGCAAGTAGCCGAATTACCACAAGCATCTGTTGCTGTCCAGGTAACAACCGTAAGCCCAACAGGGAACTGACTTGGAGCATTATTGGTCACAGTCACAGTCGTACAACCGTTACTTGTCGCAGCTGTACCCAAATTAATTCCTGTAGCATAGCACTTCCCGACATCAGCGGCATTCGTCACATCGGCCGGACAAGTAATCGTCGGCTTAATATCATCCAGAACCGTGATAAGCTGATTTTTAACTGTCGAATTACCGCAATCGTCCGCGACTGTCCAGGTTCGGGTGATAATCACATTACACGGATTGGTTTCGTTGACCGCATCAGCATAGCTAATGTCCAACACGGTCGAACAATTGTCTGTCGCATCCGTCACATTCCCTGTTTTGCTTACCGATGCATCCCAGTTACAATCACCGTCACGGTAGATGGTGATATCGTTTGGCACCGTGAACGTTGGCGGTTGGTTATTATCGGCAACTGTAATGGTTTGGTAGGTTGTAACCGAATTACCACAGTCGTCCACCAAGGTCCAGTAACGGGTAATAACCACTTCGCCTTCACAAGCTCCCGGTAAAACGATGTCTGAATAGGTCGCATTCAAACCGGTAGAGCAATTGTCTGCCTCATCGGTCACATCTCCGGTAACCGCTACCGATGCATCGTACGAACAACTGGCATTTTTCGAAATAGTGATATCTGCCGGTGTGGTAAAAGTTGGAGGAGTCGCATCGAGGGAGCGAATGACCTCCGGCGACTCAGCACAAACCGAAGTCGTATTGGCCGGCGTCGTTCCGCACAAAGCTGAGGTAACATAGCGCGTTTTTATGCTGTAGCCCGCACAATTATCGGCTGTCGGCGGAAGATTAACTCCCCAGGTTGCACCTCCATCAAAGCTGTATTCAATATTGAATCCATCCACATTCGTTGGAGGAGTCACCACAATTGGACCGCAGCCGGAATTTACCGTTGGAGCCGGCGAAGCCGGGAAAACAACAAAACTTTCAGTGTCACTACAGTCGCCCGACGGCGTTGAGTAAGTCGCTTCATAACATCCGGCAGTAGTTGGTGTAAATACACCCTCCGATGTAATACTACCGCCTCCGGTTACCGTCCATGTTCCCCCCGTAACGGCATTCTGCTGTGTGAATGTAACCGTACCACCACCAACACAAGAGTTCTGCGTGGTAATCTCCGGATATTCGTAAACGTTGACCCACACGGCAGTTGCTACCCCCGGACAGCCGGCCACATAAACGGTCAACGTATATTGAGTCGTCGTAGGCGGCAGAACAACAACCGTCTCGCCGGAGTTGCCGGGAATCTCCTGAACGGGCCCCCACTCGTAAGTAACATCTGCCGGAGGTGTGGGTAAACCAATATCATCAATGGCCCAAACGCTGCAATCAACACCATCGTAGATAAAACGAATTTGCAGATTGCTCATCCCAATATAGGCCGACATATCTACACCAACATCGTTGATCACGTTGGGATTCCCGACATTCAAATCACCGGAATAGGATGCTAACAATATATCGAAGTTTTCCCCACCATCAGTCGAAAGCCGAATTTCGGCCGTTGAACCCGATACCAAATGATAGGCATGCGTGAAAGTCAACTCCGCCGAAGACATGGTTGCCGGAAGACTGAAAATTGGAGTTTCCAGCCAGGAATTAACATCACCGTTGGCAATGGAGAATTTTGTATTATCGGACGTATCATAAATATCACCACAGAACACTTTGGGTCCGTTCGTTTCAGCCCATGGTCCGTTCTCCCGGTTGTCACCGGCTGCAGGGAAAGGATGAATTGCGATTCCATCCTCGTAAACGGTCCATCCTTTAGGGTTGGCCACATTAAATGCTCCGCCCGAAATAACACTGTAGCCCGTTGGCAAAATATCGATATTACCTGTTAATGTTACCGGCTCGCCGGCACAAACATTTCCTCCGGAAACAGTAATTTCAGGAGTAAACGCCGGGATCACTGTCACCCTTGCCGGACTCGAATAAACATTACCGCAGGTTGTATTACCTACCAGAACCGAGAACAAGGCCGTATTCGCAAGATCGCTAAAGCTATAGGTCGAAAGGCCCGCTGTATTCGGAATGACCGCCCAGGTATTTCCGCCGTCAAACGACTGCTCCCACTGAATGATATTCCCGGAGTAGCCTTCCAGCGTCAGCGTTCCGCTATTCGTTGTTGTACATACCGTTGAAATGTCGGGAGAAATGTATCCCGCGTCCGGGTAATTATCAACGGTAATGCTTCCGTTTTCCGAATCACTCTGACAAGGTCCCGTTGCAATCACCTCAAAATTGAAGCTTCCCGGCTCGGTAGGCGTACCCGAAATCGTGTACTCGCTTCCGGAATAGCTGCCGGCAACCCCTGCAGGCAAATCACCCGACAGCACCGCATCGGTAGCTGTACCTCCCACCGTGTAACTAATGGTAGCAATCGGCACCCCAATACAGATTGTTTGATTCGGGTTGCCGGAAGCAAGCGCAATTGTTGCATCGCCGGTTACATTCAAAGTCCCCGACAGCGAAGGATTAACACAGGGTGAACCGCTTGTTGTCACCGTATATGAATAACTGCCCGGTGCAGTTGGTGTTCCGCTAATCGTAAATAATTTGCTTGTACTGTTGTAACCTGACGTGATTCCGGCCGGAGTCGAAGGCGTCCAAACAACCGAAGCACCGGTCGCATTACCGCCAACCGAGTAGCTCACTGTCGAGATCGGGTTGTTTACGCAAACCGAAGTTGCCGCGCTTCCACCGGCCAAACTTAGTGTACCAACACCGTCGACCGTTATTGTACCGCTTAACGACGGATTTGAACAGGGACTTCCGGTTGTTGTCACGGTATAATTGTAGGTGCCGGCGGCAGTTGGTGTGCCGCTAATCGTGAACAGTTTGGTCGTTCCATCATACGAACTACTCAGCCCTGCCGGTAAACTTCCACTCAGGATTGCTCCCGTTGCTGAGCCACCTACCAAATAGGAGATGGATGTCAGCGGAGTATTAACACACAAGGTTGGACTTGCCGAACCTGAATTTAAACCGATGGTTCCGTTTGGCGTTACCGTTAAAACCGCTGCGGTCGACGTGGCCGACGAGCAGGTGAATCCTGCGTCTCCAGTGATCACAACGAAATAATCTCCGGCATCAGCTGAGCTAACTCCCGTTATCGTATAACTGGAAGAATTCGTCCCCACAGCCAAATCCGGAGTTCCCTTTTTGTACCATTGATAATTCAACGGAACACCATTGGCACTCGCACTGACACTGAATGTCACATTCGTGCCGATACAGCGGGTTAAAGAGACCGGCTGAGTACTGATGGTAATAGCCGCATCAACATTCAAGGTGACCGTATTCGATGTCACCGGCGAACATGGTGCAGTACCGCTGACGACCACGTAATACCCGGCATCATCATCTAAACTAACTGATGCAAAATGAAGGGTGGAAGCAGTAGCTCCCGGAATTAAAACTCCGTCTTTATACCATTGGTAAGTCGCTCCCGTTCCTGTCGCAACAACAGTCAAATCGGCTGAGTTACCCACACAAGCACCGGTGTTGGTGGGCTGGCTCGAAATGGCCACCGCCCGGTAAATGGTGATCGTTGCCTGGTCGCTAGCTGCAGTACAAGGCCCGGATGGATCATTCGTGGTCAGGGTCAGAATTACCGAACCGGCTGTAATTTCAGCAGCACTCGGTGTGTAAACAGCATTTAAATCGTTTCGGGATGGATTGAAACCAGCGGTTGTTCCTCCGCTCCATGTTCCGGTTGTTGCGCCACCTCCAACTGAACCATTCAATGTCACTGAACTGTTGGAGCAAATTGGTGAGTAGCTTCCGGCATCTGCTGTTGCTGCAGGATTTACCTCGATAGTCCGTTGTACACTCGCCGGAGAACAGGATCCCGGTGCATCTGTTGTTAAGGTCAAAACCACGGTGCCTGAGTAATCAGCAGCTGGGGTGAAAGTGACTGTCGCTGGACTAGTTGTTGCAGCAGTATTACTCAAGGTTCCGCTGCCTGAAGTCACAGACCAGGTTCCTGTTGTCGCTCCACCGCCAATACTTGCACCACTCAGCGTAATAGCCGAAGGCGGGGCCGACTGGCAAGTGACGTCCGGTCCACCCGCAACAGCCGTCGGCGCGGGGTTCACGATAATCGTACGGGTGTCGCTCACAGCCGGACAAACTCCGGGAGCGTCAGTCGTCAACGAAAGGACGACGGTTCCGGAATAGTTGGCTGCAGGAGTAAAGGTCACTGTCTCCGGCGTGGCTGTAGCAGACGTGCTGCTCAATGTACCGCTTCCGGAAACAATAGCCCAGCTTGCCGATGTAGCACCTCCACTGAAAGTCGCTCCGGTCAGAGTTATCGCAGAAGGGCTTGCTGCCTGGCATGTTACATCGGGTCCGCCGGCATCTACCGTTATTACCGGATCAATAGTTATCGTCATTGTTGAGCTGGCAGCATCGCAAGGCCCTGCCGGGTCATCAGTCGTCAAAGTAAGAGTAACGAAACCGGCCGAAATCTCAGCAGCGCTAGGCGTATAAGTAGCCGTTAATGTTGTGTTATTAGGGCTGAACGTTCCTGCTCCGCCTGACCATGTGCCCGAGCTAGCGCCACCGCCCACCGAACCGGCCAGGGTTGCAGAACTTCCTTCGCAAATGTTTTGATCGGCACCCGCATTGGCTGTGGCTTCTTGGTTAATGATAACCGTTGCTGTTGCACTTACTGCCCCACAAGGTCCGATCGGGTCATTGGTCGTCAAAGTAAGAGTGACGAAGCCGGCCGAAATCTCTGCAGCGCTCGGCGTATAAGTAGCCGTTAATGTTGTGTTATTGGGGCTGAACGTTCCTGTTCCGCCCGACCACGTTCCCGAGCTAGCGCCACCGCCCACTGAACCGGCCAGTGTCACCGGACTACCTTCGCATATCGTATAAGGCCCTCCGGCGTTGACGGTCGCTGCAGGGTCGACGGTAATCAACGCAGACTGACCACTGATCGTTTTTGGGCAACTCGGAGCAGCAGCCCAATCAACACTTAGTATCGTATATGTCGTATTGGCTGTCAGCGTACCCGTGTTTAAAGTAGCTGTCCCACTTGCACCAACTGCAATCGTCTGTGTTGCCCCGGCCCCGATCCGATAGCTGATAACAGTATTGGGGTTGGCGTTGAAAGTAATATCTGACGATGAACCGGAGCAAATAACCGTAGATCCTGAAATTGTAGCAAACAAATCAGGGCGAATCGTAAGAATTAAGAAATCAGATGCAGCATCACAACTACCTGCCGGATCCTGGGTAGTCCACGTTAATGTGACAGTACCTGTGGTTTTATCCCCAGAACTCGGCGTATATGTTGTGCTATAGTCAGCGACTTTGCCAAAAGTACCTGTTCCCGACGTCGACCAGATTCCCTTATTTTTCTGGGCTGCTCCACCCGAAACACCTACAATAGATACGCTTGATGTCGTAAAGCAAATGGTTTGATCAGCTCCTGCATCAGCGGTTGCATAGTCGCCAACAGCTACCTGTAGATTTTCACTGGACGCAGTCGTTGTACAAGTGTTGTTGGCCTGAACCGAAATATTATAATTCCCCGCAGAAGTACCCGCAGGCATGGTCACATAGATGTCATTGGTGTTTGCCCCCGACGTAATTGTCCAACCCGAAGGAAGTGTCCAAATGTAACTGGTGGCGTTGGTAACAGGCGTTACTGTATAATGAAGCAATGAGGCCACCGAACAGATTGATTGGTCTCCGGTAGGCGTTTGTGGCGTTTCTGTTATCGGCGAATCAACTTGCAATGTAACTGCATTACTGGTTGCAGGTGAACCAGTCGCACAGAAAGCATTCGATGTCAACTCCGCTGTGACCACCTGACCGTTCGTTGGAGTAAAATTATAAGTGGGTGAATTTGTTCCCGCTGGAACTCCCCCGACATACCATTCATACACGGGACTACTACCACCATTTGTTGGCGTTGCAGTCATTGTCACAGCTGTTCCCGAACATAAAGGATTTGCACTTGCATCAATACTCACACTCACCGGTAAATTCGGATTCACAACAACTGCGAAGGTCGATGCACTGCTTGTCCCACAGGAATTTGACGCGGTAACCGTAATGTTTCCGTTTTGACCGGCGTTGCCTGCCGTTGCGGTTATCGATGTGGTTCCATGCCCTCCGGTAATTGTCCATCCGGCCGGAACCGTCCAGGTGTAGGAAGTGGCATCCGTAACAGCAACAATGCTGTAAGTTAAGTTAGTCGTACCAGGGCAAACAGGTGTGGTTCCGGTGATTGCCCCGGGTGTTGCCGGTGCTGCCGGGCTTACCGTCACCGTTGTGTTGACACAGTTAGTCGTGTTACAATCTCCGGAAGCACGCACCCAATAAGTCGTACTCGTTCCGGCTGGCGGATTTACGGTAATACTCGTGCCTGTACCTGCCGATGTGCCACCGCAAGAACCGGTAAACCACTCCCAATTGGCTCCGGTTCCAAGCGAGCCGCCGGTAACGGTTAAAGTTTTGTTTGTTCCGAAACAGGTATCGTCATTGGTAACGGTAATTCCGGTCGGCTCGACAGAGAGGCTGCCAACAGTTACCGCCAGCAATTGATCATTGCTCGTTCCGCAGTCATTCGATGCAGCAACAAGAATATTCCCGTTTTGTCCCGATGCTCCCGCTATAACGGTTACAGACGTACTTCCCTGCCCGCTGACGATCGTCCATCCGGTCGGTACGCTCCAAACATAGGACGTTGCGTTCGTTACATCGCTGATACTGTAAGTCAAACCGGTTATGCCCGGACAAACAGCGGTTGTTCCGGTAATCGCTCCGGGTGTTACCGGAACGTCGGGTTTCAGCGACATCGTAATGGCATTGGACGTAGCCGGATTTCCGCTGGTACAAGTCTCATTCGAAGTTAACTCAACCGTTACTTTATCTCCATCAGCTGGCGTGTATGTAAAGGTTGATGTGTAGGCGATTTGATTCACGCCGTTCACTTTCCACTGATAGCCCGGATTACTTCCACCATTCCCAGGAGTTGCCGTAAAGGTCACCGGCGTTCCCGGACAAACCGGGTTGTCGCTTTCTGCAATGCTCACGCTTACCGGCAGGTTTGGACTAACATTCATCGTCAGCGTGTTCGAAACGCCTGGATTGACAGCACAGGTCTCATTCGAGTAAACCTTCAGGTAAACCTCATCATTATCCGCTAAATCATTTGCAGAATAACTTGCCCCTGTTGAAACGACTGTTCCGTTCCTGTACCATTCGTAAGTTGGACTTGTTCCCTCACCTGAAAGCGAGAAAATTTCAAAACTAACATCGGTTTCGGCACAAATATCGTTCTCCGACTCGTAGATTGTCACCACCGGATAAACCGATGGGTTCACGGTCATGGTCAACTGGTTACTGGTCGTCGTTCCGGGACAAGGTGTATCGTATGTGGTGACTACCAAAGTAATTTTATCCGTGTTGTTCAGTGTAGTAGAAGTAAAGCTAGCTCCGGTTTCTCCCGAGATAGCACCCCCGTTCAAATACCATTGGTAAGTTGGATTGGTTCCGGCATTGGCAATAGCTGCACTAAATGTAACGGATTCTCCGGCGCAGATCGTTCCCGACGGTGTCCGCGAAATCACAGCTGTAGTGACGGGTTCAACAGCAATGGTAGCTGTTCCGCTAATTGATGTGGAGCAGGCTGGCCCAGTTTGGTATTCAATACTCGACAGGTTATAATTGAAGGTACCGGCCAAATTCGTTGTAGCAGCCACATCGGTATAAGAATTGGCAGCCACATCAACACTCGCGTTTGTTGTACCATTAATCGTATAGGCAATGGTGACTGCTACATCCTGCGGGTTTGTAAAGCGGATATAAGTGACACCGTTGTAGCACACCAAATCGGGGCCATTAACAGCAATCGTCGCTGTTGGCGTTGGATAAACGAATACAGTAACTGTTTGCGGATCGCCGGTACAGGTCGGCGTAAGTGGAGTCACCGAATAAGTAACTGTTTGAACCGACGACGTTGAGTTCGTCAGCGTTCCGCCAATCGAAGATCCGCTACCAGCTACTCCACCTGTCACACCGGCCAGCATCGTCGGTGTCGTCCAACTATATGTTGTTCCCGAAGGAATAATACCGTCCGTTCCGTTGGCAGGTGTCAAACTAAAGGATGAACCGCTACACACCGACGTCGTCATTGTGTTCAAAACCGGTTTAGGTAAAACGGTGACGATAAGTTGGAAATTAGTTCCGTCACAGCTACCGGCTGACGGTGTAACAATATAGGTTGCTGTTTGCGAACTATTGGTCGGATTGACAAGCGTACCGCTGATAACAGAAGCAGCACTACCTGAAGTTCCACCGGTCATGCTACCGGTTACTGTTGGTGCCGACCAGCTGTAGGTAGTACCTGTGGGTACAATTCCATTTGTTCCGTCGGCTGGACTGATCGTGAAATTATCGCCACTGCAGATCGTTTCGGTGATTGGGTTCACCGCCGGTTTCGGTTCAACCTGAACAGTCAGGGTAAAGGCAGCACCGGTACAACTTCCGGCTTTAGGCGTCACTGTGTATGTCGCTGTTTGCACGATGCTGGTCGGGTTGGTCAATGTTCCGCTAATCGCCGAAGCACCACTTCCTGCCGTGCCACCGGTTATTCCGCCTGTTACTGCAGGTGCCGACCAGGTGTAAGTTGTTCCGGCAGGCACAATACCATTGGTTCCATCCACCGGGGTTCGGCTAAAGCTTTCGCCACTGCAAACCGTGGCAGTTAATGGAGCGATCGTCGGTGACGGATTCACCGTCACTGTCACTGTAAAATTCGTTCCGGCACAACCTGAAGAATTTGGTGTAACCGTGTAGGTCGCTGTTTTTGCCGTATTCGTATTATTCACCAAGGTACCGCTAATCGAGCTTCCGCTACCAGCAACCCCGCCCGTCAAACCGGATGACATTGAGGGTGCCGACCAACTGTATTGGGTATTCGCCGGTACCACTCCATTCGTTCCGTTCACCGGAGTTACTGTAAATGTGCCACTGCCGCAAATTGACGTGCTCATGTTCGTGATAGCCGGGTTTGGCGTTACACTCACAGTGACCAAAAACAAACTTCCGCTACAATCACCAAATTTCGGTGTAACGGCATAAACCACTGTTTGTACTGTATTGGTTGTGTTGCCTAATGATCCGGTAATTGTTGAGCCGCTTCCGGCCGCGGCCCCGGTTACCCCGCTGCTTACCGATTGAACTGCCCAAGTATAAGTCGTTCCGGCTGGTACCACGCCATCGGTGCCGTTAACCGGGCTAACGGTAAAGGTACCACTGCCGCAAATCGTAGCCGACATATTCACAATAGACGGAGTCGGTTCGACTGTAACCGTAGCGGTCACCGGATCTCCGTAGCAGCCGTTTGCTTTGGGTGTGATGATAAAGCTGACGGTAATCGGAGCATCAGTCAGGTTATTCAGCGATCCGGTGATTGTTCCTGTTCCCGAAGCCGGCATCCCCGACACATCACTGGTGTGATCGCGTATCCAGTCGTAAGTAGTTCCCGAGGTCGCGCTGGTAGGTACGATATTCGCAAAAGTTACATTCGAACAACGCGTCTGCGATACCGGCGTCACCGTCACAACCGGCTTCGGATTAACAGTTACCGAAGCTGTAATACTGGATCCCGGGCAGGTGTTTGCCGTTGGAGTGATGGTGTAAACCACCGTTCCGGTTGACGTTCCCGTCGTACTTAAAGCCTGGCTGATCGAATTTCCGCTTCCTGCTGTTGCTCCCGTTACGTTCGTTTGTGCCACCGTCCAGGTAAAACTGGTTCCCGCAGTACCACTACTCAATGAAATTGGATTATTGAATTCGCCCGAACAAATGGCTTGTGAAAGCGGTGAGGCGACAGCTACCGGCAGTGGATTGACCACAACGGTGGCTTTGCCTGAAAGGGCAATCACACAATTCGGTGCCGACTGAAAACCGACACTAACCAGGTTGTAATTGAAAGTTCCTGCTGTTCCGGTAGGTGCTGCAACCGTACTTGTACTGTTGGCTGCAATGTTCACCTGCTGCGAACTTCCGTTATTAATATTGTAAGTAACCGTAATCGGCAATGGTCTTGGGTTGGTAAAAGTAATAAGAGGCGAAGTGCTACCTTGACAAACCGTTGTCCCTCCGCTAATGGTTGCTGTTGGTGTCGGGTTAACATTAATGGTATAGGAGAGCGGCGTACCGGGACAACCGTTCGCTGTCGGGGTGACAGTCACCGTTCCCGAAATAATACCGGTTGTGGTATTCGTCGTTGAAAATGCCGGAACATTCCCAGATCCGCTGGCTGCCAACCCAATGGATGGGTTGCTGTTGGTCCAGGTAAAGCTTGTCCCGCTAACCGGTCCTGAAAGAACCATTACCGGGGTCGACGTATTGTTACAATAAATCTGGGTTGCAATCGGATCAACGGTCGGCGTGGGGTAAACTGTGATTGTTGCTGAGCCACTTAACACCTGGGTACATGACGGTGTCGATTGATAATCGACACTCTCTAAATTATAGATGAAAGTTCCATCAGCACTAGTTGGTTGTGAGATAACGGCCGAACTGTTCGCTCCGACATTCACCGTCACTGTTGTTCCATTATTGATGTTATAGCTAACCACAACCGGTAGCGCCATCGGGTTCGAAATGGTCACCGATGGGTTGGAAGCATTCTGACAAACTTGAGTCGTACCGCTGATCGTTGCAGTTGGAGTTGGCCTAACTGTTGTCGAAACCGAAGATGTTGCGGTACATCCGTTGGTGTCTGTAACTGTGACAGAATAAGTTCCGGTAGCTGAAGTCGTAATACTGTTAATAACCGGATTCTGCAAACTCGAACTAAAGCCGTTCGGGCCTGTCCATGCGTAACTGTAATTTGACGTCCCCCCCAAAGGAGTCGCTGATAACGTTAGATTATCGCCGTTACAAATTATGGCATCAGATACGTCAGCAGTAACCGTTAAAAGATCGGGAACCGTAATCTGGTAACTGCATTGATTTTCATTACCGGCTACATCCGTTACCGTGTATGAAATCGTTGTCGTTCCTCTACCAAAGGTGTAAGCTCCGATCGCACCACTACCCGAAGCAGTCGTTGTTCCGGTCATCTCCCAATCAATACCGGCAACAGCACAATTATCGGAGTAAGTCGGAGCCACAACCACAATCGCTCCGGTACATGCTGAATTACCTGTTGCCGTAAAAGAAGGTGGGCAGGAGATGGTAGGTAATTCGTTGTCGTTAACAGTCACGGTAAATGAACAGGTTGCTGTTCCGTTATTGGCTAAATCGGTGTATTCATAAGTTACTGTTGTCGTTCCTCTCGGGAAAGCGGAGCCCGAGGCAAGACCTGAAACCAGTATTCCTGTCAAACCGCTGCCATCACAGTTGTCTGCAAACGTTGGCATTGTATAAGTAACCACAGCCTCACAAACATCGGCATCTGTTCCTACTGAAATATTCGATGGACAGCTTGCTACTTCCGGAGCCTGATCATCTGAAACAGTCACGGTAAATGAACAGGTTGCTGTTCCGTTATTGGCTAAATCGGTGTATTCATAAGTTACTGTTGTCGTTCCTCTCGGGAAAGCGGAGCCCGAGGCAAGACCTGAAACCAGTGTTCCTGTCAAACCGCTGCCATCACAGTTGTCTGCAAACGTTGGCATTGTATAAGTAACCACAGCCTCACAAACATCGGCATCTGTTCCTACTGAAATATTCGATGGACAACTTGCTACTTCCGGAGCCGTTGTATCATCGATTACAACATCTTGGCTCTGTGTGATCGAATTGCCATTTCCATCATTATAGGTCCAGGTCACAACGGTTGTTCCCTGTGTTGTGATTGGCAACGTAGCATCATGGGTACCGCTAATCGGTCCCGCACAATTATCGGTTGCCGTCGGTGCAGTTAAACTGGTCACTTCACACTGAGCAATAATATCTGCCAATGTTGCATTATCTGCGACTGGAGCCTCATTATCTTCGACTGTTACCGTAATCCCATCACTTGCTGTCAAGCCGTTACCATCTGTTACGGTCACAGTATAACTGGTTGTTGAACCTGGGCTCGCTGTTGGATTGGCCAATCCAGCATCATCAAGCCCAGTAGATGGACTCCATGAATAGCTATACGGACTTGCCCCAGTTACCGAGGTTAACAACTGAACTGATGTTCCCGGGCAAATTTCAACCGGCTCGGCATTGGTGATCACTATCGTAGGCGCTTCGAAAGCCGAAAGAGAGGTTAAGTTTGAGCTTAAACCGGTAATGTTTATTTGATCGTTCGTATCGTCAACAGTGCCGTTATTGGTCCAATTTGTCCCATTATAAGTTCCTTCAATCAAACTTGCTTCATTCCCTCCGACAACATCAGTATCCAGATATTGAGCAGTTAAATCATAGCTATACCCGGTGATTCCGGTCAATGTGACCGTCCAGTATCGATTGAGGTAATTTGAGCTATTCGCATTGTTTGTGTCTTGTCCTTCAATCATGGTCACGGTAATCTCAGATCCCGCAGAAAAGCTAGCTCCGCTTAAATCGATCGTAACTGGCAGTATTATTCCCGAACCAACATCAAACTGAAAAGTATATAAGCCATTATAGTTCGCAAACAAGGTGATTGAACCATCCGTCTCCGCTTCACTCTCAAAAACGATGGTGTTATTATTCGAATTCAGGTTGGTTAATGCAATCGCTGAACTAACCACAAACTCTTCACCTCCGGCAGAATCTCCAAATACGAACGATCCTCCGGTTATTGATTTTGTTCCATTTCCGCTTGGTGTGTCAATCCGAAGGTCAATATCTCGCGTCGCAGAACTGCTTTTAATAAAATTGATAGTACCTCCGCTAAAATCGAAATAGCCCGCTGAAGTTACATCCAAGCTTCCGGTATCCGATGATCCATTTCCGACAGTCGCCAGGTTTATTGTTCCTCCAGTAATCGTCAATCCCACCTCATAGCTCGTGCCTAAAAAATAGTTACCATCGCCTGCCGAGTTATGCAAACGACCAGCTATATTGACTTCTCCTCCGTTGACAACAAAAGCGCCATCAACCGAAGTATCCACACTGTTGCCGGATTGCGTTCCGAAATTTGCAATCCCTTGCACGATATGAATTAATCCTTTGTTGTTGATTGTATAGTTCCCGGTAGTTAAAACAGCACTTGCGCCATTTACTTCCAGGCCCGCTGTCTGTGGAATATCATTAATTGCTGAAATAGTTGTCGTCCCGCCGGTGATCGACAAAAGCCCATTGGTAAGAACAAGAGAACCAATATTTATCGAAGAAGATACGGAGATAACCGAACTTACATTGGAGCCGGCATTTATTTGAAGCGTAGAAAAGGAAGTTGTGGAAGTTCCGGAAACTGATTTCCCGGCACCGGTCATCAACACAGTTCCGGAGTTTGAAGTAAAGGTGCCGTTGTTAATCCAGTTTCCACTCAAGGTGATGGAAGATCCGGAGAATGCAGTAAGCGTACCAGAGTTTGACAGATCGCCGGTAACTGTCAAGGTACTCCCATTCTCGAAAATGACAGTCCCCCCGGATTGAATTGTTAAGCTAGCACAGGTAACATTAGTCCGAATGGTCACAGTAGCACCTGATGGTACGACTAAGTCATAGGTATCATCAATAGTAGCCCCACCCCAAGTAGAAGCTACATCCCAATATCCTGTTCCTGAAGCAGCAGTTGCTGTTGGTGGCGGCGGCAATGCCAACACCAAAGGAGATAGTCGAAGTGAATTGCCTTCAGAATGATAATTGATTAAAAGATCCTCGAAGCGAGAGTGAATTGAATTTCCGGCTTCGGAAGCAATTGCCAGGAAGCTCTCGTTACCGGAAGAACCTGAAGCTGAATCGAGATTTAAAGAATTGTTTGAAAACGGCTGGTAATTGTCACCGGAAGTTAAGACTAATTGAGACATATCTTCTCCATTAGGAGCATATAATGATAAGCTACTTCCGTTAGTCCTCTTTGATGCACAAAAAATAAGAATGGCAAACAGCAAGCATCCCACGCACATCTTACAGACGTATCTCACCTCGCTTTTTTTCATAAGTTTAGAGATATACCAACTCTCTCTCCGACAAACAAGTTTACCCTCTTTCTTAATTCGCCTGTTTGAATCAACAATTTACAACATATTAACCGATTAGACGCAAATAATTTCAGATATATCTTGATCTTCAATTATTTATGGTCAATAAGCTCATTTTTATCTACGAAAAAGCATTTTTCATAGATAAAAAAGCAATATCAATGTGTAAATCCGATTGCAAATCATCTAAAATCAATTCAAAAATGGCATTTCAACCAAACATAAATCGCGAAAATAGAGTAAACATGCCATGCTTCGATTACTTAGCGACGTAAAAACCCGAAACAATCTATACAACTGCTCGTATCACGCGCGCAATTAAAATTGTGATTAAAGCCAACATATCACCTATAATACACGGAATCATCCGAATAGGTTTTACACTAACAAAACATTTTATACTTACGTTCAAAATAGACAATCCAATTCCTCAGGCAGGCGGACCAAGCCTGTCCTTATTTTTAATCGGGGTGGTTTAAGAAAGTAGCGTACAATCAAAAATATTGCTTCCGGGTATAGGGTCTGCGATAGAAGTCGAATTCGTAGACTACGCGTATTTCGTGTGTTTGGAGTTGGTATTTAAAGATCTCTCGACCAAAAGGAAACTCCATCGCATAACCGAAGCGAACATTTTTCATCATAACAAATTGGGTTACAATAGCTGCCGTGTTATTGGTCCTGTACATGACACCTGCCCAAAATTTATCGTAAAAAAGCCAGTTGGCTGAAAAGTCAGCGGTGAATTCTCCACCAATGGCCCCTTTGAGTAATACTGTTGGTTTAAAACGAACTTGTCGTTGGCGTCCGAAGAAATAACCTCCCAATAAATAGGCATAACGCACATCTGCTAAAGATGAAAAGTTGGTCACGTCGGCCCTGAATTTATTGGAGATAATCTGCGGAATAGACAAGCCTATATAATAATCGCGGGTGTAGATCAAAGCACCTACCCCCCACTTCAACATCATATGCTGGTGAATATCGGTTGCGAAAGCGGGATCGGGATCATCCTGTCCCCAATCCAAATCGTAACGGGTCAACAAGTTGTCGTAATTGATAAAACCAACTTTCAAACCCAAACGCAAAAACGTTTTCCAATCAAGCTTTACCTGGTAAGAATAGTCTGCGGCTACCGTTAATTTGTTTTCGTAACCGATGTGTTCGTTGGTAATATTCAAACCAATACCGTTGTTGTCATTTTTTACAGGCTTATACCAGGTGGCGGCAGCCATCAGCGGCGCACCTTCCTGCCCGACGAAGTAGCGCCGGGTAAACACCTGTACACCCACTTTTTCCCACATGCCGGCGTAGGCTGGGTTAATGGTCTGCATACCATTCATGTATTGTGTGAACACCGGTTCAGTATATATTTTATGCGAGCGGTCGCGGTCGATCTGTGCAAAAGCGGAAGAGGCACCAAACAAGCATAGTGCTCCCCAAATCATTCCCAACAGGATGACCTTTTTCAATCCATATGCTCGCATTTCCTTTTTCATTTCCTAATTCCCTGATTTTGCATTTCCATAGGCTACCATGACGAAGCCTCGCTCTAAATCGCCGTTTCCTTTATCCAGAACATACAGATAGACACCGGGGATCACCATTCCATCAGCATTGTGGTGATGCTTGGTTGTTTGTCCACCCCACCACAAATCAGCTTCATTATAGCCCCAAACATTGGTGTTACCGTAATTTTCTTTTGAGTACAGCAGATATCCCTGCTTGTCGTATACCATTAACTTCGCTTGGGGATATTGCTCAATACAATCTATCACAAAGTAGTCATGCGCCCCATCACCGTTGGGTGAAAATCCTTCCGGAATAAAGAAGTGACAGGTCGTGTCGGCCGGTTCCGGCAGGGGTGCAGCCGGGTCACAATCCAAATCATCCGGGATCGTGATGTGAACGGTAGCCGTATCGCACATGGATTGATCCGAGTCAAAACATAGTGTATAAGTGAATGAATCTGTACCATGGGTAAAGAAGTCAACTGTGTAACTGACATTCCCCTGATCATCCATCTCATGCAGTATTCCCTGACTAGGCCACTCCAAAATGCTTACAAAAATACTTTGATTGTCATCGTATTCGTCGTTTAACGTTAACACGAAAAACTGCTCATTGCAATCAACCTCATAATAATCATCGATAGCAACCGGTGGATCCAGGGTCTCCTTCTCTGTTTCAAGAATGACAATCTTACCAACCTGAATATTGTCCGTACACTGCGTCTCGTTCAGGGTGGTGACCTTGACAAAATAAGTTCCGGGCTCATACCAGATAATGCTGACACTCGGGCCAGTATCTATACCGTTTACAAATTCTGCGACGGAGCTCGGCACATTACCTGCGTCGATCGCAAAATCGACAGTCGAATCGGAATAAAGTTCCCAGTAATAGGTTTCTCCCGGTTGCGGATCAATAGTTAGATTGGTGGTTTGACCGCGGTACACAGACATCTGGGCCATGGCGGAAGCCGTAGCCAAAAGCACCGGTATTACTACCAGTACCCATCTGATGATATGGTACCAAAGTCTGTTCATTAAATTAGTTCAAGCCTATTTTTCTGTTCTAAAAACTCCTGTTTAAATGTTTGACTTTTGTCTTCTGATTTTGTCTTTTCCGTTCCAAATGTTCCGCCAGATCAATCTCGGGGCGGTCTTTCTGGTTGTTGGTCACTAAAGTGACTGTCATTCATTTTCCTCTTACAGCGTGCTTCAACCAAACTCTTTCTTTGCGCTACGCTGAAGCACCTTCAACGACTCTTTTTCAAAATCTGCTCATTCATTCCCAAAGCCTCGGCCAAGCCCAACCTTTCTTTGCGGAAGGGCTTGGCGAGGATATTTTGGATTATGAAAAAAGCATTAAATCAGAGATTAGATATTAGTTGTGTTACCACCTAAGAAATTAGGAGATGGCATGGTTGAATCATCATTTTCAGGTCTTGGATCGATGGTTGATTTAGCTGAATCAGCTTGGTCTGCACCTAAAGGATCATCACATGTTGAATTAACAGTATCGAAAGTGCCGTCGCCCAATTTACCATCCAGGTACATTGTTAAAGTCTGTCCACTCAAGTTCTCATAGCTGTTATGATCAACTTTTACACGCACGAAGATCGAAACACCACCATCGGTATACGTTCCTGCAGGTGCTATTTGTGTTGATCCAGACGTCAGGGTATTCCAAACAGTTGATGCTCCCCAGGCATCAGGGGTTGCGAAAGTATATTCATAAGTTGCAGTCTGTTTTGATGCAAGACCTTCCAAACTAAACACCGGAATCCAGTAGTCTGTGAAATTGGCTGCAATGAATTCAAAATACAAGTAGTTATCACCATAGTCGTAGACTAAGCCGCCATTCTCATACTTCAACGACTCTACGTTATCAACACAGGTCGATGGAGTCACGTTATACTTATCTTTTGAAGAGGCCAAAGCCGCCGCATCCATCGCAATAATGTCAACAATGAAAGAGTTTTTCGGATCCAACTCCCAAACGTGGATGTTATCTGTACAACCAGCGGCATTCTCATAGTAGGCAACCACAAAGAGGTGCTCAACTGTACCATCAATCACTGAGTTCAACAAGCCTGAGGTCCACGACAAGTCGATATTACCATCGGTATTTGCACCAGAAGTACCAATCTCAATGTTGTAATCGCTCGAAGCTGTAAGAATCTTGTTAGTTCCTACTGTCAATGCAGTGGCATAGTTAAACTGAGGTGTACCAGAATTATCAACAAGGAAATTGGTATCCGTGGTAGCCCAGAAACGCCATTGTCCGTTTGGTGTACTTGTTGAGATAGTAGGATCGTTAGTTACATCTGCGGTATAGGTGTATTTCACACCGGGAGCTGGATGCAACGCATCGGTTGTACAACTCAAAGTTTGCGATGTAGACCAATGTACTGCTTGAGCATTGGACTCACTAATTCCTGCAACTATTGCGAGCAGGAAAAGACCTAAGTTTAAAAATTGCTTTTTCATAATAATTCACTTTAGAAATCCAGTTAAACTTTATTTTTTATTTATCTCTTTCTTTTTCATTCCGCCCTTAGTTCATCAGCACGAATCCCGGGCGAGGGATAATTTCAATTGAACCCTCCTGCACGTTGGAAACATTCCCGCACTGATCTTCCACCCAGTATCGGATAGTGTAATATTCGCTCTCCTCACCGGAGCTCTCGAAAAGAATATCAACTCCCAGCGTACTTGGCAGTCCGCTCATATTTTCCAGTAGGTTTCCATTGGCGTCTTCAACCGTATCGCCATTCGAATCGACAATTGTCCAATGCAAGGTCATTTCGGATGCTGAACTGCAATTGTCTGAAAAATGGCTCGTCGGATTCAGATCCAGATCGGTACTTCCGGCTTTGAACGTGTAATATTCAGGGCGTTCCTCGGCGATGTCTGTATCCGGCATCGACAATCCATTGAATGTTGCCCATCTCAGTCGGTCAACACAATAGCTGCGAGCTGAAACCGGCTGCAGAACAGGTGGAATAAGATCGACCACCCGGATCGTTTGCTGCTGATCCGCCACAGCATTACCACAATCGTCAACCAGGCTCCAGGTGCGGGTAATCAAAACCTCGCAAGGGTTTGTATTATCAACTGCATCTGAATAAGTTGCCTGCAAACCACTCGAGCAATTGTCGCTGATATCTGTTGGGTAACCGGTTACTTCCGGCAGAACACTGTACACACAGAATGCATTTTTCTCAACAACAGCATCGGCCGGCTTCGTGAAGCTTGGAGCAATATTGTCGATCACCGTAATATTTTGTGAATATTCAAAGTTGTTACAAGCATCTTCGAAAGTCCAGGTACGGGTAATCACCAACGGGTCGTCCGGGCAACCACTTCCGCCATTATCTGTTTCTTTAGCTGTTGGTGTTTGGTCGGGCAAACAAGGATGAGACAATGTTAACAGCGCTGCTGCAGGTACATCATCAATACATGTCACCGTAAGATCCTCCGGCTCTGTGGGTATTGTATACAAATCCCTGTCGATAACCGTCACGTCCACAGGATACCATTCTCCCCAACAACCGCCAACACTACCGCGAACCATAAAACGAACTACCGGGCAATCACCTGATTGGTGTGTCAATTGCACTGAAATAGTTGAACCTGTACATGGATTCGACTCATCGCAACTTACATCCCAGCTTGCACTTCCCGACAGGATTGTTGGATACCATTCGTATTCCAATCGGCTATTGGCAATTAAGTTAGCGGGATCCTGATTATCTGTTGAAACCAGCTGAATATTAGTGTATTCGCCAGAGCAAACAGTTGTATTTTGATATTCCACAACAGGAAGCGGATTCACAATAAATTGAATGGGCTCGCGGCAAGTACCATAGTCACAACCGACATAGAAAGTCCATGTTCCCGGAATGTCAGTTCCTGTCAATCCAGTCTGATCCGGATAATCCAATGGGTTAAATGTCGGTCCACTAGCCAGGGGGGTATCTGTCAGGTCATCCGACAAATACCAGTTCACATCCACAAAGTCTGTAGAAGCCTGCACTTTGTCTGCAGCAGTAAACCAAAAGTCAGAACAAACCTCCGTATCTGCATCCGATGAGTTCAGTACCAGTACATAAATTGTTTCAGGATCCAAATCATCAACAACTGCCGATTGCGGACAAACATCATATACTGTTTCTACATAGTTATAATCGGGCTGATTCGGATAAAACGGATAAACATAAACCGAATAGCTGGCATTTTCATCTTTTATTTTACAGTCTTTAATGGAGACTTTCCCCGTAGTCGGTTTAAATGTACTAACCACTGCATATTGAACCAAATTACCGGCGTCATATGCCTCCCGCCCACTGGAAGCGGCAGCCATTGTATAAGTTTGACTTCCGTCGGTACATCCATCAAATTGGTGATCCTTTCCACTCCATTCGAAACAGTAGGAAAGTGCTTCCAGGACATCATCTTCGGTCAAAACCTGCCCCTGACAAACTTCCAGGTCAACACCTGTTACGGTCTTTACCTCAACCTCATCGGACAGGGAAGACTCGCACGACGGCCAGGCAGCGTTGCGGGCATAAACCGTATAAAGACCATAATTCAATCCTTCGAACAAAGTAGTTGTACTCCAGTCTGTGTAAGTATCGTTTTGAACATCGTATAACCGGTACTCAATATCGCCGCTCGCCGGATAGCCAATCTCGCCACTCATCTGAATGCTTCCATCATCTCCCGACGAACAGCTCGTCAACATCGATATTTCAGGAACAGTATAAATGGTTGCGGTAAATTGAACTGTCGCACTGCAGGCTCCTGAGTCGTCACCACTAGCACTAATCGTGTAGGTAAACTGCCCCGAATTATGATGTCCTGTTGTTTCTTCCGGTACAAATTCGAAAACACCAGTGGTATTGGCCGTTTCGTCCGGCATTGGAGCACTCGCATCATCACTCGAAATGGTGTAAGTGTAATTTGAAGAGTTGCCACTGGTTACTTGAGCCGTAGCACTATAAGTTTCTGTATCACAAATTTCGATGTCGTCAATATCCGCCAGCGTTGGTACATCAAAAACCTCCCAACCAATGACGTTACTGATTCCCGAGCATTCTTCTCCGTTTACATTGTAGCGTGCTACGCGTCGGTACCAGGTGCTTCCGCTAAGTGTTGGCGGATTGTAACTGGTTGATGTCACTCCCAAATCGGAGAAATTGACACCATCGTAACTTACCTCCCAACGATAACCGGCAAAAACAATGTTCGGATCGCTCGATGCCGACACCTGACTACCGGAAATGGTTGTCGGGTTAAACACTTCACAAACGTCTCCTTGTGAGTCTGTTGTTGTCAATACACCGGCATCCAAATCAGAAACGGAAATTGTTGCTGACCCGGACACTACTCCGGACGTATTTGCATCGCTTACAGACACTAACGAGTAAGTCGTACTAACCGAGGGACTAACCGAAAATGTGTAAGGTGAACTCGAAATATTATTAAGTGTAGTTTCCTGTGTTCCGTCAGAATAAACAACGTCCCACGGACCGGTTCCTGTCAAGTTCAATGTCAAATCAAACACGGTTCCGGGACAACCGGAGCCATCTCCTGATAAAACAGCGGTAGGCAGAACAAGGTCCTGAACAGCAGACAAAGTCAAGGTTGCGTTAGCCGATGTCGAAAGCGTACCAATGTAAATACTTGAACTATTTACCGAAGCGCCTGTCACTTCACTCCAACTACTTGTTGAACTATCCAGCGTACTAACCTTCAGATCGCTCTTGGCAACATCGGTCAAAACATAGGCATCGTCCGCCACAAAAGCCACAACAGTGAAACTGGCGTCTTGGGAAGTTGTGATCTCGTAATATCTGTTCAGGTAGTTATTCGCATCAGGATTGGAAGGAGGAGCGCTTTCTACCATTCGGAATGTAACTGTCGAACTGGGTGAGAAATTACTCACACTAAATCGAGCATCTCCACCATTCTGATCACGGACATATAAAATTTTACTATCAGAGATATTGTTTAATGTAATGGCATGTGAATTTGTTTGTATGAGATTGGATAAGCCCCAGCCCATCGTTTCGGCAACAGCGATGTCCGCATTCAAAGAAATGTATGCGGCTCCAACTTTTAGACCGAAGAAACTTATCGATGAAGAGCCGGCAATAACAGCACCGTCTCCGTTCATGGTTACAGTTCCGGTTCCGGCCTCAAAAGTTCCGTTGTTTGTAAAATCGCCTTCAACGGCCAACGTAGCTCCAGAAGCCATCACCAAAGTACCGCCAGCTTCAATCGTTATGTTTTGACAAACAGCGCTACCATTGATGGTGATTGTTGAACCTGATGGAATGATAACGTCATCGGCACTGGTTGGAACAACTCCCGAATCCCAAGTTGACGCGGTATTCCAATCCATCGAACCGGTTTGGGCAGTTATGTTTAAAGGAAGAGCAAAAAGATATTCGGTGAAGCTGGACACTGTCTTCATTTCGCCTGCTGCAGCCAAAGTCAGATCAGTTCCTTTTACCAGAAGAGAGATCCCTGTCAAAAGGGCGATCAACATCGTCCTACGAGGGCTCAACCAACTGCTATATCTTCCACCACTTTTTGCCATTATACCACGATTTTTTCCACTGCTTGAGCAAGTTGTTTGGGCAACCTGCATCTATCTGTTTTGATTTAAATTCCTTGGAGACTTTGATTTGATCATCTCCGAATAACTGTCGAAATTCGAAGACACCACAAGCGCTGGTTCATTCCGAAACGCAGCACTTTCAATCAAGAGCTACAACTGAAAGACTTTAAATGGAATTAAGCAGCCTGGATGTACTTTAGGCTGATGGCTTAAAAGAAGCACTACTGAATTGAAGTAAATTTTTCTCATTGCATTCCTTGACGTTGATTCCTCTAATTAACTCTTAGCTCCACAGAAACAAGCTTTACAATTTCACTGCTTCTGTTTCATCCAGTGCGGTCGGTTCTCTGTTTTTTCTTTTTTCTCTTCCAAAAACAGAATCACCAACATTTTCTCTTTCACTACTTAATTACCCATTTTGATAATTGGTAACCCTATTTTGCTATTCAAAAATACATATTTGGTAATTTTAAAGAGTAAAACCCTATAAACTCGCTAGTAATAAAATACTTATTTCTCTTTTATTTAACACGAAAAATAATACGACTACCAAAAACGAAACATTCATTCTAAAAAGAGAGCTGGGGAAGACCTATTTTGTATCGGTGCTGAGGAATAGCCGGAATGGGCATAAGACGAGTATACTTCAGGAACTATTGAAAGGGACTGCGGCAAGCGAATAAAAAAAATGACAATAAAAAAGCAGACCCCAAAAGGAGCCTGCCTATCTGTCTTAAAAAACGAATATTTACTACAGTAATTTTTTCACCACTGCCAAAGCAGCTTCGTAATCTGGTTCGTTCGTCACTTCCGGACAGAACTCAACATACTGCACAGTACCTTCTTTGTCAACAATAACAGTTCCGCGAGACAGCAAACGAAGTTCCTTGATCAGGAAACCATATTTTGTACCGAATTCAACATCTTTGTGGTCTGAAGCAGTAATCACTTTATCCAAACCCTCTGCTGCACAAAAACGGCTTTGCGCGAAAGGCAAATCGCAAGAAATCGACAGGATAACTGCGTCACCTAAATTCGCAGCTTCAGCATTGAAACGCTTGTTTTGTAATTGACAAACACCTGTATCGATAGATGGATAAATCGCTAAAACACGAACTTTCCCGTCGTAATCGCTCAATTTAATTGGGTTCAGACCAGCACCAATCACTGTAAAATCTGGAGCTTTTTGTCCTACTTTAACTTCCTCACCCAAAAGTGTTAAAGGTCCGCCTTTAAACGTAATTTTTCCGGTTGTTTCTTTCATTGTAGTTGATTTTATAACATTTATGCAAGCTTCCGCTTGCCGATTCACTAAGTTAATTAAGAATCGTCAATCAGGCAATCTGCTTGGCGATCAATTGACGAAACCTTAAACAACCAAAATTCACTCTTGTTTGGAAGAGCCCACGATTTTTTTGAGGAATATCACTAACCTGTCGATATTCCAATGGCTATAAAACTGAAACAATGAAGACTATTAAAGAGATAGCGTTAAGCCAATAGAAACGTTATTGATTGCGGCCTCGCCCCAGGCAAACCATTTTCCTTCTCCTAAACGATAGCGGGCTCCCAAATGCAAATCTGCCTGCAAATGTTTTTCGTGCCAATCCCGCGTTCCCGGCCCAATGGCGATTTCGCCATTAATCCCCACATAGATATTCCACGGATTTTGACGACGGTGCGTCTTTGCTTTGAGCAAATGATAACTCAACCGGGCTCCAACATAGTTTGAATAAAACTGGCCTTTTGAGCTCGGCCCTCTGTATGACGACATCTGTGCTCCGATCGAAACCAGGTCTGCGACCATGTAGTCAAGAACGAACTTTGCCCCCATCGGGCTGGAATAGTTGAATTCGGTGGAATATCCACCGGACAGAAACAGTGCTCCTGCATACCGGTTCCAAAAAGTATAACTCGGATGATATTGTCTTGGGGATGACATCGAAGACACAGCAGCACTTCCGCCCAAATCAGACGAAGCACCTGTGCCATCATCGCTCGGGTAACCAAGCTGCGTTAGCACCACAAAAAATCCCAATAAAAAAATACGAACCAGCAATCTCCGCGTACGTGCAGATAAGGTTTCCATGAATAGTTCCAGTGTTCAATCCGCAGCGCAGGCCCAGAATCGGTCGCCCCCGCCGGACTGCATTCTACAATTTTTCTCTTTCACTCAACAAATGATAATACGTGGTGAGTGGTCAAATTATTGCATTCGAAGCTAACTTTAACAATTGAAGAAATTACATCCGTCTGCCAAACAGCAGAGCTTCAACCGAGAACACATTTTCTCTTCCACCCGGAAACTAAAACTATTTCAGACGCTTGATATTGTAAATCAAAACAGGCTCCCGCAAATATTGCTTATCATCATTTAGCTGCTGAATCTGCAGCACGACATCCATTCCTTCAACAACCTTTCCAAAAGCAGCAAATCCCTGTCCGTCCGGATTGCGCTTGCCTCCAAAATCGAGCTCCGGCTGATCTCCAACACAAATAAAGAATTCGGTACTTGCCGTTCCCGGTTGGTTACGCGCCATCGAGAGCGTACCGTCCAAATGTTTCAAACCGGTCTTTTCGGTCGTCTCGTGCTCAATACCCGGATATTTATCAATTAAGTTGTCGTCCATCAGACCTCCTTGTATCACTTCAATCTTCACAGGGCTTTGCGGTTGATTATCCATGCGCACAACCCGGTAAAACGATGCATTTAGGTAAAGTCCCTGATCTACAAGTTTTAAAAAATTGCCTGCCGTCAGCGGAGCATGCACAGTATCTATCTCCAACACCAGATTCCCCATCGAACTTTCCACCTCAACCTTTGGTAAATCCTTTTTCCCGCAGGCTGCGAGCGCAAAAAACAACAAAACAACAGCAATGTACTTCATAATTAATTTATCTTATTTTGACTTACAGGATACAAACTTAGTGGTTTTTAGACGTTTTCGTGTTTATTATTTCATTTTAGCTTAATCGCTAATTAATAAGAAAGGGGCAACTTGCGGTAGTTATTTAATGGAATATGAAAGCGAGAAAGCTTGAGGTGTCGGTTGTGTCCGACTTTCACCTGGCTACAAGAGCCTGCAAAGCAAAAACAATTTTGAAATACCTGAAATCGATTAACCCAGGTATTTTGGTTCTGAACGGAGACATCATCGACTCCTGGCGTTTCAGCCGCAACTACTTCCCCAAACCCCAACTTAAAGTGGTTCGGCAGATTATCAAGATGCTGGAAAAAGGCGTTCATGTATTTTACATCACCGGGAACCACGATGAGTTTTTGCGAAAATTCAACCAGACAGAGATTGGCAAGTTAAAAATCGTCAACCAATTGGTACTGGATCTGGACGGCAAAAAGACCTGGATTTTTCATGGCGATTTGTTTGATCACGTCATTCACAAAGCCAAATGGCTGGCAAAAATCGGAGCTGCTGCCTACGGACTGTTAACGGTCATCAACCACGGCATCAACCTTTTATTACGCCCATTCGGTGTAAAAGAATTCATTCTTTACAAAAGTTTCAAAAAGAAGAATGACAAAGACAGCCGACCAACGGCCTACGAAAAAGCAATTGCCGCAACGTCGGCGGCCCGCGGTTTCCAAACCGTTATTTGCGGCCACACCCACGTGCCGAAAGATAAGATTGTAATGATGCCGGGAGTACCGGTTCGTTACATCAACTGCGGCGACTGGGTTGAACATTTTACCGCAGCTGAGTATAACGAAGGAAAATGGGAACTGCATTATTTTGAAGACAGTGGCGAAGAAAATACGGCCGACGAGCCTGACATTCCGGACCACAAGCAAGTTTATCAATCCTTATTTCGGGAACTGGCCATGGCAAACTGTCTGTAACCTGAAACCGAAAAAATTGGTAAACTTCACACAAAAAACAAATGAAGAAAACAAACTTGAAGATTCTATACGCCATACAAGGTACAGGAAACGGGCACCTGGCCCGAGCAACCGAAATTGTTCCAATGTTGAACAAACTGGGCGATACCGACGTGCTTGTCAGTGGCATACAAGGCGACATTCAGTTGCCATTCCCCGTCAAATATCATTTTTACGGTCTTAGTTTCATTTTTGGCAAAAAAGGAGGCGTCAGCTTGTGGCAGACGGTTCGCCGCTCGCGGCCATTCCGACTTTTACGCGACATCCTGAAACTACCCGTGAACGACTATGATTTGGTGATCTGCGACTTTGAACCGGTAACCGCCTGGGCTTGTAAAATACGCGGAAAAAAATGCGTTGGGCTGAGCCACCAGAATGCGGTTCTACATCCCCAAGCGCCAAAACCAGCACACCACGACCTCATGGGTCACTTTATCCTGAAGTACTATTCGCCAGCCTCCGTGAAATACGGGTTCCATTTTAAAGCACTGGACGAAAAAAACTTTACGCCTGTGATTCGCCCGGACATCCGAAAAAAGAATCCGACCAATAAAGGTCACTACACCGTATATCTTCCGGCCTACAGCAACGAAGAAATTGAACTAATTCTAAGTCAGTTCCCGCAATACAACTGGGAAGTTTTCTCGAAACACAGCAAAGAAAGCTACCGCGAAGGTTCCATCTGGTTTCGTCCGGTTTCGCTGAACGATTTCAGTGAATCCTTTGTGAGCTGCGCCGGAATCCTCTGCACTGCCGGATTCGAGACACCGGCTGAAGCCATCCACATGGGGAAAAAGCTTTGTGTGATCCCCATGAAAAAACAATACGAACAAGCCTGCAACGCGGCTTTCGTTGGGAATATGGGCGTCCGGGTACTCACCAACTGGCACGAGTCCCACAAACAACTGGCTGATTGGCTTCAATACGACGAACCTCTGAAAATCAATTATCCGGATGAAACATTCCGTATTCTTGAGCGACTTGTAGAAGATTGCGAAGCGGAACTATGCAAAAAAATGGCCGCTTCAATCGACTGACATTCAAACAAACAGACAACAGAATTACACGAAAATCTACCCCAAATGCAACGGAAGTATATCTACCTTCTTCTACCCGTCTTCACGTTCGCGGGTATTGGCTTGTTGCTTCCCCGCGAAGTAAAAGTTGAACGATCAGTGCGTATCAACGCCCCTATTGAGTCGGTATTTCAACAGGTTTCCGATTTGAGAAGCTGGGACGAATGGTCGGGACTGATGCCTACCGACTCGGCAATGAATCTCGAATTCCTGCACGATGCGAAGGCTGACACTGGCTACTGTTGGCTGACCAAAGAAATCGTTCCTCAGAAACGTCGTCTCCTGGTAACAGGAACCGCATGGTGCGACTCGCTAAGCGCCAAAATGAGCTTCGACAAAGACGATATTGCCAGCAGCTGCTTCCACTTTTCTGAACAAGACGGCACAACCGTCGTGCGCTGGGAATTCCGAAAAAAGCTCGACAACAATCTGATTGGCGCCTGGGCTGGCCCATTCATTCATAACATTGTAGCTCCGGACCTGGCAGTTGGGTTGAACCGTTTAAAATCGGTTAGCGAAGAAAAAGAGCACGACCGTCAAATTTCGGAATTGCAAACCAGGTAATTCTCTGTACTACTTTTGTACTCGGTTGGTAAGCTGAACAAAATAACTAGTCGGCTCGTTTAAGGTGATGATTAACAATAAGTCGACACCTTTTAAAACTCAAACCCGATGAAAATCCTGAAAAAAATACTGCTGACAGTCATTATTCTGGCTCTAGTATTTGTCATTATTGCCTGGTTTTTACCACAAAACATTGAAATTAATCGCCAGATCAAAATAGATGCGCCCGCTCGGGTTGTTTTCAACCAGGTGAATGATTTGCGGAGCTGGCAAAAATGGGCTGTCTGGAACCAGATTGATCCGGACATGAAAATCAGTTACGAGAAACTCGGAATTGGCCAGGGCGCAGGCTATCATTGGGAAAGCGAGAACGAACAAGTCGGTAAGGGCTCCTTGTTTATCGAAACCTCTGTCCCTTACGATTCCATCTTAATTCAACTTTCATTTGACGGACACGGCGACGCTCAGGCACCCTTTTACTTCACCGAAGAAAACAAACAGACAAACGTTTCCTGGAGTTTCAAAACCGACCTTGGCAACAACCCGCTCCTACGCTGGATGGGACTCCTGTTCGACAGTATGATCGGACCCGATCTTGAGAAGGGATTGGAGAACCTGAAAGTTGTAGCAGAAACCATTTACCAGGAGAAACAGCCACTAGTTGAACTGCAAACACTGCCGGAAATGAATTACATCAGTGTCCGCGACAGTGTTGTGTTTTCCATGATCTCAGCAGAAATGGCGCGCATGTACGGCGATTTGTATGCTTACCTCCAGAAAGAAGGGTTGCAAATGGCCGATGTGCCTTATGCCATTTACCACAAAATTGACGGCGATATTATTGACCTCGAATGTGGCATCCCGGTTTTGGGGAAAGTTGCCGGCGCTGGCGATATTCTGGCTGGTACTATGCCAAGTCGTACTTATGCTGAAGCCGATCATATTGGCGCTTACGAAACACTGGGCCAAACACACGAATTCATTCAGCAATGGCTAAAATCGCACAACATCGTATTGGCCGGTTCTCCAATGGAAAAGTACCTCACCGATCCGTACGAAGTAACAGATACCACCCAATGGATTACCGCAGTCTTTTACCCGGTTGCGGTGGAATAGTCGTGAGTTATCAGACGTGAGTTGTGAGACGGAATACGTGGTTCGCTGAGAGTGTATAAGGTGGAGTGATCAGTGGTTAGTCGCAGTGATCAGGACAGCAACTAGTCATGAGTATTGAGATGTGAGTCACAGAACTGAATGCATGGAGCACGGAGAGTGTGAAGATGAGAGTGATCAGTGGTCAGTCGCAGTGATCAGAACAACAACTAGTAGTGAGACATGAGACTGAATACCTGAAGTGCTGAGAGTCTGCAATGGAAAAAGTGAGTGAAGTTTCACTCTAAACCCGAAACACATAACTCGAAACGACTTCCTATTCTATCACTTGGCTATCCAAAAACTTATTGATCCAGGAAAGCTCCCCATGGTTTTTGTGCAAGCTGACTAGCAACGTATCGAAAGCTTTTTCATCGTCGGTTTCATAGTATGCTTTCAGCAGAAACAGCTCGACCATCATTTTAAACCAGCAACAGTCCGGACACTTTTGCTGCCCCATCAGCTCCAAGGTCTTTTGATAAAGCTGAATAGCTTCTTTTTTATTACCGCCCAGCAAACGAGGTTTATAAAACAACATGTTCGCCTGCTCAAAACTCAGCAAAGGCTCCGACTCATTCAGTTCTTCCGCTTTTCGAAGGGCTGCCTGGTGACGCGCATAATAAACCGGTGCCTGAACCATCGACAGCGCGATTTGATAAGCGTGCAAACAAGCATCAATGCAATAGAATGCTGCCTCTTTGGGATATTTTAATTTGGCACGTTCCACCTGCTCAAACGCAAGAGTCAGTTCGTCCCGGGCTTCGTCTTTTCGTTCATTCCCCAGGTAGTAACCAATCAAGCCATAACGAGCTAACAGGATTTCCTTTTGCGCTGAAACGGAAGAATCGCCCAGCGCCTCCAGTTGCTCAATCAAACCGGGCCATTGGTCCATCCGGTCATCAATATACGTGCGATACAATTCGCATTGTAAATCGACAATTTTCGTCTGAGCAAAAACGCCAGCATTCGTACAAACCAGAAAGAGAATTATCATTATCCAGCGCATCTTCAGACCTCCTTCTGTTTTTGCAACGATTTGTCCTTTTCGCGGTAGAGTTGCCACCAGGGAATCCGCGGAATTTCGTGATGTTCCCAATGGTAGCCAAAAAAATAGCAACTCAGCATCGCCCACCAATGCGGCCCTCGCTGGCTGCGCGCCTGGTGCGGACGCATCTCGTCGCTGTGCGGTCTTCGATGCGGCAAATAGGTTCCAACGAAAAACAACTGGAAGCTCGCAAGCACGGCAGGAACAATCCAGAAAACAATCAACCGGGGTACCTCAACCCAAATCTTCAACACATTGAAAACTATGGCCATGAACAGGAATTGCCAAATGGTAGCGTAGCGTTTCAGAAAAACAAACCACCAAACTAATACATTTTGAGAGCGCGTGTAATAATCGGGATCCTTTTCGGTTGCCGGAAATCGATGATGCAAATAATGATTGGCGCGCAGCTTCTTGTACGACAATCCCGCAAAGAACACCGAAGCCACCCAGCCAAAAAAGTCGTTGAGTTTCCGGTCCGGACTCACCAGGCCATGCATCGCATCGTGACCGGTGATAAACAAGCCGGTGTACAAATAAGCCTGGAGCAATAGATGAAAATACATCCACAGAGAATGAATATCCACCGGCGCATAAAGCAAGCTCCAAACCAGGTGCCCCAGCCAACAAAGCAAAATCAATATGGCGATAAAAACTCCCATCAGGCAATGTTCAATTTCAGATGAAGTGCCAAAAAGAATAGAAACTGGCACACAACAATCCAAACAGCAAGCGGATTCCGGATGTTCAGTTTCAAGTCCTTCATTCCGGCGAGCAACAAGTACGACAGCAAAAACCAATCGACATAATTTTTGAACGGAATAGCTCCGTTCTCCCAGCTCCACATGTCATACCGAATGGCGACCGGCTCCATGACGAAGTCGAACAAAACCATTAGTAAAGCGCCAACTACCGGCATCCACCATTTCAATTTTAAAGCTGATAATCCCACAAAAACACCGTAGCACAAAACCAGCCAGTTTACGCCAATCAACAGCGGCGTTTGCCAAAGTTTCAAACCCAGCACCAGGCCGTAGGTGTAGTGACCAAACAACAAACCCGTTTGAGTACCCACCAATTCAGCGGCGAAACCCGCAACCGCGACAGCCAGCAGAGCAAGGAATACCCGAACAGACAATGATGTCTGAAAATACAGCAACACCAGAAAAGAAAATAAAAGGTTCCAGGCGCTGAGCTGCTTGAAAATACCTTCCGTTTCCGGAAGGCTAAAACCAACGATTCCGACGAAATAAAGAACGGCCACAACAATTCGAGCCGACCAAATTAGTTTGCGTCTGTCAGGCATAACTTCCCTCCTTTTCTTTGATCAGATCGGCCGCTATTTTTGCCGAAGCCAAACACAACGGGATGCCTCCTCCTGGGTGAACGCTGCCTCCAACAAAATAAACTCCCGGCAAATCTTTTCGAACATTCGGATGACGGCGAAATGCAGCAAACAGGCTGTTCGAACTCGCACCGTAAATCGCTCCGCCAACCGACGAGGTCAGGCTCTCAATCTGCAGCGGATCGAGAACGTGCTCCGCTACAATCTGCTCGTTGACCGATGCCTTCAACATCCGCTCCAGCTTCAGGACAATTTGCTTTCTGGTTTTCGAGATCAGGTTCTGCCAGTTTTGTCCGGAATTAACCGGTGCATTCACCATCACAAACCAATTCTCCATCTCTGGCGGCGCATCATCCGGATTTTGCTTGCTGCTCACATAAACGTAAACCGTCGGGTCATCGCAAATGGTTTTGCGCCTGAACAGACATTCGAATTCGTTCGCGTAATTTTCGCTGAAAAAAATATTGTGCAGGTCAAGCTCCTGGTATTGTCGTTTCATACCCCAATAAAAAATCATAGCCGAACTGGATGGCTCCTGTTTTTTCAATTCGCGGAACCGCCCGACATCCATCAGCAGCTTGTCGTAAAAATAGCGCACATCAACGTCGCTTACTACCAAATCGAAATCATGCTGTTGACCACCAATCAACAGGGCTTTCGGCCCTTCCCCGCCCGCAAGTACTTTTTGCACCGGTGTCGTAAAATGAAATTCAACTCCTGACCGCTCTGCCTGTTTTTGAAGAGCGGTGGCAATCGCATACATGCCCCGATCCGGGAAATAGGCACCCAGATTGTGCTCCAAATGAGCAATCACCTGAAGTGTCGCCGGAGCCTCGTAGGGATTTGAGCCATTGTAAGTCGCAAACCGATCGAACAATTGCACGAGACGCGGATCGCTGAACGATGCTTTGTTCTTACGATGAAGTTTAGCGAGCGCCTGGATGCGTGGCAGCTGCAACGCTCGCCAAAGATTCGGCAGGGTGATGAGTTTACTCAGCCGGTGAAATGAACTGAAGATGAAAATCGTCGCTGTTACCCGATAAATAAAACTTGCCTTTTTCAGATATTTCAGAACCGACTCACTACTGTCTGAAGTTTTCTCGCTGACCTCTTTCGCAAATCGATGCGGATCGGCATACGCATTAATCACGCTTCCATCTTCGTAAAAATAGCGCGTAACAACATCCAGCTTTCGGTACGGTATCCGCAAATCGTCGTCGAGCAGTTCGTCGAGTAAATGCGGCAAGGTAAACAACGATGGTCCTTTGTCGAACCGAAAACCACCGGCTTGCAGCTCGTTTAATTTTCCGCCAGCCTTTTCGGCTTTTTCGTACACAACGACCTTCCACCCCATGCGGGCCAGCCGAATGGCAACTGCCAATCCGCCTATTCCGGCGCCAATAACTCCTGCATTCTTCATGCTTATTCCTTTCGGTTTTAGCTATCTAAACAGTTGTACAAAAAAAATTCTTCATCAGAATAAAACTTTTTGGATCTAATTTGTTTAACTATTTTGAATATTTCTTAAACACTATGGCAAAAAAAGCACTCATCGTCGGAACCGGATTGGCCGGACTATCAACCGCACTTCGGCTTACAAGCAAAGGCTACGAAGTTGAAATGGTTGAAAAATATCACCAGCCGGGAGGCCGACTGAACCTGCTCGAAAAGGACGGTTTCAAGTTCGACATGGCTCCGACTTTCTTCAGTATGAGCTACGAATTCAAAGAGCTGGCCGACTACTGCAACATTCCGATGCCTTTTGAATTTGTAGAGCTGGATCCGCTTTATGCCGTTCATTTTGAAGGAGACAAACGCTCCTATTTGATCTACAAGGATCTGAAAAAACTAGCAGAAGAATTCGCCGATTTGGAAGTTGACTTGGAAGAAAAGCTTCGCCGTTTCCTGAAATCTGCCGGAGAAATATTTCACGATACCGAAAATATTGTGATCAAGCAAAATTTTGACAGCCTTATTGGCTACCTGCTGAAGTTGACCCGGGTTCCGGTTAAACACGCGCCCAAAATGTTTTATTCGATGTGGAAGGAGATGGAGAAGAATTTCGATTCATTTGAGGTGAAGGTGATTTTCTCGCTGGTCGGTTTCTTTCTCGGCTCCACCCCATTTGACACACCTGCCGTGTATTCCATGTTGAATTACACCGAGCTGGTTCACGATGGCTACCACAACGTGAAAGGTGGCATGTACAAAATTGTCGAAGGTGTTGTAAAAGAACTTGAGAAGAGAAATGTTCGCATGCATTTCAATGTTGAAATTGATCAGTTTGAACAGCGAAACGGAACCCTTTCGGCCTTCACCGACAAAAGCGGAAAGCGCTGGGAAGCCGACGTCTTTGTGGTTAATGCCGACGCTGCCTCTTTTCGCGGACAAGTCCTCCAACGCCCCAAATTCAACACCGAGAAACTGGACGCTAAAAAGTGGACCTTGGCGCCACTGACCATTTACCTGGGTCTCGACACCAAGGTGAAAGGCATGTATCACCACAATTATTTCCTGAGAAGAAATTTCGAAGAATACGCCCATAAAATTTTCAAAAACAGCATCAAATTAGACAAACCGTACTATTACGTTAACATCCAGTCGATGCACAACCCGGACTACGCGCCGCCCGGAAAGGAAAGCGTGTTTATTCTATGTCCGGTACCCGACCTGCGCTACAAACCCAACTGGGACGATGCTGAATCCATCGCCGATGCAATTATACAGGACATGAGCAAGCGCACCGGGTTCGACTTTGTGGCGCACACCGAAACCCGCGTGGTTTACCACCCGCAACAGTGGGAAGGCATGTTCAACCTCTACCGTGGAAGCGGCTTGGGGCTGGCACACGACCTAAACCAGGTTGGTGGATTTCGCCCGTCGAACAAGGACGAACAGCTGGATAATCTCTATTACACCGGAGCGTCAACAGTCCCCGGAACGGGGCTGCCTATGACGGTTATTTCATCGCGCTTAGTAACTGAAAGAATTTTGAAAGACCATGGAACTTTATCGTAAAAACAACCTGGACTGCAGTCGCATAACGACTCGTAACTACAGCACGTCATTTTCGTTGGGTGTGCGCATGCTCAACCCCACTTACCGGCGAGGCATTTACAGCATTTACGGTTTTGTGAGGTATGCCGACGAAATTGTGGACACCTTTTTCGAGCAAGACCAGCAGACGATCTTCAACGAGTTTAAAGCGGAAACATGGAAAGCGCTGGAACGTCGGTTCAGCATCAACCCGATCATTGATAGCTTCCAGCAAGCCGTGCATGATTATAGCATCGACCGCCATCTGATTGAGGCTTTTCTGCACAGCATGGAAATGGACTTGTACAAAAGCGAGTACGACGAGAGCCTGTTGGAAACTTACATTTACGGATCGGCAGAAGTTGTGGGACTAATGTGCCTGCGCGTTTTTTACTTCGACGAACCCGAAAAATATGATGAGCTGGTTGAGCCAGCCCGCAAGCTGGGTGCCGCTTTCCAAAAAGTGAACTTCCTGCGTGATGCCCAGGATGATTTTGAAAACAAAGGACGCATTTACTTTAAAAATATCGACTTCAGAAATTTTGATACTGCCTCAAAAGAAGCCATTGAACAGGAAATAGAACAGGATTTCAAAGATGCATACGCCGGAATTAGAGCCTTGAAAAAGGAAGTTCGTTTCGGCGTATACCTTGCGTACATTTATTACCTTCGTCTCTTCAGAAAAATACAACATGCTCGGCCGATTGATATTTTGCGAACCCGTTTCCGGGTTTCCAACCGCAAGAAAATCTATTTGTTGGCCAACGCATACTTGAAGAACGCTTTTAATATTTTGTAAATGCAAGCAGCTCAATTTACTTATGCCGGGCTTTTACTGGCGACAATCGCCGTTCCGCTGGCACTAAGTTTCGACAAAAAAGTTCGTTTTTACACCAACTGGAAATACCTCTTCCCGGCAATTATCATCACCGCAGCTGTGTTCATTGTCTGGGATGTTCGCTTTACTGAAGTCGGGATTTGGAGCTTCAACCCGGATTATCTACTGGGATACACCTACATGGGACTCCCCCATGAGGAATGGGCCTTTTTCATCATCATCCCCTACGCGAGCCTGTTTGTTTACGAGGTACTGAAAAGCTATTTGCCCACATTCGAAAAAGCGAACCTGTTCGTCATTGTCAGCCTCTTGCTCATTGTACTTTTCGGAGCACTGGCTTATTACCAACGCAACCATTTGTACACCTTCTTCAACTTCCTTTTTCTGGCCGTTTATTTTGGCTATACTATTTTCCGAAACCGATTCAAACAACACCTCACCAAGTTTTTCCTGGCCTATCTGATTGGACTTGTTCCGTTTCTGATTGTCAACGGGATATTGACTGGTCTACCTGTTGTGGAATACAATCCCGACCAGATCATGGGATTGCGGATCATTACGATTCCGGTAGAAGATTTTGGCTACTTTTTCCTGCTGTTATTGATGAACGCAACGATTTACGAGACGCTAAAAGAAGGAAACTATTACTAACCGGAAATCAAAAAAGGTGAAACAAATCCGTTGAAGATCTGCTTCACCTCTATGATTAAAAAAAACGTCGTTATCAGACAGTAGCAATCTTAACTACCAGCTTCTTCACCGGGCTAGATTCGTCAACTTTAATGCACGGACGGTGCAGGTCGCCTGTGAAAAACAGGAAATAGGTTTCGGGAGTCGCCAGGTGCAACGGGCCGTCATTTTCGCCATAAAAAATAACATCTTTCTCAGCGTTGTATTCACCCGCATTTGCAGCGTCAGCGATTGGCATAACACCCATCTTTTCTTCACCTGAGATCACATACTGCAAATCGATAAATTTGCGGTGAGCTTCCCATTTCGCGTTTTCCGGCTCCTTAGTATTGTATTCCGAAACAATTGCAGTTACCTCGCCCTCAACCAAAGGGTATTTACCAATTTCCAAAGCGCCGAGGTCCTGTTTCATAAATTCGAAAACAGCTTTCCACAACTCCGGCTTGGCCTGGTATTGCTTGTAAAATTCGTTGACGTCTACCGAGTCATGAAGTTCAAGGCTAACTCCCTGAGCCCACTCTTTCCCGGCAAACCATTCTTTTGTCGTACTCATTTTTGGCATATTTAATTTTCCCCAAAATTAGGGATGTTCTTCCAATCCAATTGCAAGTATCCAATCTAATTTCAACTGAGTCGTAAAAATTGGTTAACAAATTCTAAAATCGAGCTCGGGCTCAATTACTTGTCGAAACTTTTTCTGACATTTGATGTTGTTGCAAAAGGATAGGAGAACAGAAGGGTATGAACGTAGCAGCCATCTTGAAAATACTTCATGTTTACTTATTGGCCACCGTCAAATATTTTTTGACTTTCCCGTATGCCATGCTGATTGGCCTGGATTTTTTGGAAACATTAATCGCCGTTACGATCGGCGGGCTGACCGGATTTTACTTTTTCTATTACACCAGCGGATACCTGATTCGCTTCTATCATCAACACCACGAAACTGTGCTGCACGCCTTGAAAAACTACGTGAAGATTGATTTGTTACACCTTATCGAGAAGAAAGTGGAGAAACCAACTATCAAAATCAATCGCCGGATGCGGACGATTGTCAAGTTGAGAAGTAAATACGGTTTCTGGGGCATCATCATCATGACACCGGCACTGCTAAGTTTGCCAATCGGTGCTTTTTTACTGAAAAAATATTACTCGCGCCAAAAGTACGCGGTAACCTACATGATGCTTTCCATTTTAGGTTGGGCGCTGATTTTCTCTTCCATTGTCATCATTTTCCCCAAAGCAATTTAAAATTGATTTTTCGTTCAATCGCAGGAGTTCCAAATCGGCTTCCTGCCAATGGGGTTTAAACAGCTCTTCCGCTTTTAACCAGCGGGCATTCTGGTGTTCCTGCAAATTCAATTCATCCGAATCAATTTCTGCAACAAACGGAAACAACTGAATTTGTTTGATGCCGTAATCGTGCTGAACAGGAAACAAGAATCCGTGCGGTACGATTTCCAAGTCCAGCTCTTCTTCAATTTCACGCCGGATGCAGGCGAGGGCCGTTTCACCCGGCTCAATCTTACCACCAGGCAATTCCCACTGATCCGGATGATCCGAATGCTTCCCACGCTGAACTGCGAGCAAACAACCGTCCCGAAAAATTAAAGCACAACAAACGTCAATCATAATCGGCTACTTTACGTCAAAAGCTTAAATTTAGACTTTCATCGATAAACTGAAACATGACGACCGAAGAAATCAAACAATTGATTACCGATTGGCCAAACCGCGAACTGATTTTTGAGCATTTCCTGAGAAATGAAGATGATTTTCCGTCGCTGCTGGAAGTTGCCTTCGACGACAGTAAAGCAATCAACTGGCGCGCAGCCTGGATTGTTGACCACCTGAACGAACAAAACAAGCCATTTGTAGCCACTTTCCTGCCCCAAATTATTGCAACAGCTTTGAAAAGCGAAAACAGCTCAAAACTGCGCCATTTCCTGAAAATTATCAGCCTGCATCCGATCCCTCCGGTTTCCGTTGGCTTACTCTTCGATCGTGCGTTCACCATTTTTACAGCGCCCCGCTACCCGGTTGCTGTTCGGGTGCACGCCCTGCAAATTCTCTACAAAATTGCCCGAACCGAAAAAGAGCTGATTCCCGAATTGGTGCAAACCATCGAAAACGAATTGGATCTCCACCCGTCTGCCGGATTGAAATCAAGAGGAAAACGAATTCTCAAAGCCTTGCGCTCCCAAACAGGCTGCTGACCGTCTTACTCGACGATTTTTTTTTCATTTTGTATTCGGCTCATTTTCAATATTCGGCTTAAAAAAACATGTTCTCCAACCTAAAATTTTTCAAAAACCATTTTGAAGATTAAATATTTTCTCTACTTTTGCATCCGTCTTTAAAGAAAAGACACACAATGATTGACCCGTGGTGTAATTGGCAACACGTCTGATTTTGGTTCAGAAGAGTCCAGGTTCGAGCCCTGGCGGGTCAACAGAAAAAGCTTGCAGTGTTCTGCAAGCTTTTGTTTTTTAAGGCAATTCCATTTTGCCATTCTGCAAACAAAAAAGGATCAATCGGAAAATCTCCCAGATTTTCCGATTGATCCTTTTTCTTACTGATATTATTGAATTCGTCTTAATGAACGTCGTTAATTTTACAAAGCAGAGATGCGATACAATCCGGCACCGTGATAGTTGATCGTAGGTGCAAACGCGGAGCCGGAGAAGGTTCCCAAATCGTTGTGTTTCCACAGGTCACGAATAACACATTCTCCCGGAAAACCTAAGGCTTTTAAATCAACAGGTATTGAAACTGCACTGTCATCGTAAGAGGTTGGATCAGTCACCGACACCATAAACTCAACGGTAGCTCCTCCAACTTGGCTGGTTCCTCCAATATCGAGTCCGGCAAATGCTTTAAACCGAATACTATTCGCTGGGATATCATATTGAATAATCGACTGAGAGTGAGTTCCAATTCCATTCTCGTAAACTGTACCTTTTACATTTAAGCTTCCTCCGGAAACACTTTTATTGACAGCAACATTTCCCCAACCGGCAAACGCGCTCTTCCAAGTCAAATCCGTTAGTTTAATCGAATCACCGTTATCCAGATAGATTGTTGGATTGATCCAGTCGGCATGGTCACAGGAATAGTCATCACCACCATCATTCACAATCAGGTATAGCTGAGTACTTCCTTCGGGTAAATCAATATCGATCTGTTCTCCATATCCATCGGTCAGGCGCGATACAGTACCGCTGCGGTAAAGCAGGTTCCTGGTATTTACAAAACCATCGCCTCCGCCGTTAAACAACGCCACAAACTTATCGCCGGTATCCGGATCGTCTGCTGTCCAGCTAATCAAGCCATTCTCGTTAAGCCATTGTTTATTATTTACTGAATGGGCGTGTACATTCAGCACTTCACTGTTGGTTAACAGTGAATTTGTAAAACTATCGTTATCCGGCAGGTTACCGCCAAACATCAACGGCGACTTAAACATCGTCCAAAGTGTCATCAACGTATATTGTTCGTCTGCAGTGAACTTGGTATACCGGTTAGTAGCTCGTTCGCCACGAATAAATTTTCCCATGGGAAGCATATCCGCATCAGGCCAGGCACCGGGTTGAATGTAGGGCGCCCATTCGGCACATTTTTCAAATGAATAGTTCAGCTGCGCCCAGTTATCCCAAAAATCATCGATGGTGCGCCACATATTGGCATTCGCTGCAGCATGTTCATGCTCTTCAACGGGAGTTGCCCCCGGCGACATACTGAATACAATCGGACGTCCAGTTTGATCAATGGCTTTGCGAATCATCTCAATTTCATCCGCATGATAAGGGCGCGACAAATCATCTACTTTGACAAAATCGAGGCCCCACGAAGCATACAAGTCGAAAATCGAGTTGTAATATTCCTGGGCACCTTCCTTGCCGGCAACAACAGTATAGTTATCCTGCAGCCAGGTACACTCCGAAACTGTAGAGTAAATATCGGCTGCTGTTTTCTCAGTTCCTTTTATTGGCATTTTATTGAAGACCGCTTCTTTCGGTACGCCTCGCATGATGTGAATCCCAAACTTTAAGCCTAAACTGTGAATATAGTCAGCCAGCGGCTTGAATCCGGCACCATTGGCAGCTGAAGGGAAACGCGTTGGCGACGGCATATACCGTCCGTATTCATCCAGAATAAAGGTTGAATTGTCGTAGGCGTTGTAATGCCCTGTCGTCTGGTTATCAACATACCAGCGGATATCCACAACAACATATTCCCAACCATAGTCTTTCAGGTTGGCAGCCATGTAATCCGCATTCGCTTTTACCTCATCTTCAACTACCGAAGGACCAAAGCAATCCCAGCTGTTCCAACCCATTGGCGGCGTTATTGCCCAATCATGGAATGAAGTTGGACTTACGTTCTCTTCCTCGGGGAGTATCTCTTCTTCTTGATTGTTTGATGGGGAATAATCAAATCCATCCTGACTTTTACATGCTTCAAAACTGAAGAAAACCAAGACTATAGCAATAATATTTTTAAATAAATACCTATTCATTTTAATTTCGTTTTTTTCAGTTTAAGTAGTTGTTCTGCATTTGATCCGCTAAACTTGCGTTCAACTGACCATTAAAACACCGCTACTACCTAACCTAATGCTTAATAATAATTTTTTTCGTTATTGTTCCTTCAATTGCTGTCAGTCGGAGCAAATAAATTCCGTTGACTAAACTCGATACATCCAGATCGGTATTAGCGCTCGACTGAATGTCGATATTCATAACCACGGCACCACTCATACTCAGCAATTGCAGATTAGAATAATCACGCTTGCTAAATTCCATAAAATTAATGTGCAGAATATCATTCGCAGGATTGGGCCATACCGAAAGATCGGAGTCTTCGAGCACCATATCATACACATCGGTTGTCAGGTCATTGTACAATTCTGTAACCTGCGTACCAGACAACTGGTAATTGTAGATTCTGAAATCATCAATTGCACCACCGAAAAACTTTTTGTTGGACGGATTAACCCCAATATAATTCATCATCGGACCGATATCTGATGGCCTAATAGTTATATCAGCTGATTGCGCCGTCAATTGGCCGTCAACATAAATTGAAGCGCCGGCATCGCCCAAGGCAACAACCACATATGCCCATTCAAGACCTAATTGTGGAGCAGTTAAAGTTTGCTCTATTCCATTATGCTTGATGGCAAATTTCATTTGACCGCTGACCGAAGGTGACAAATACATATACTCATCCTCGCCCAGATTGAAATTGAAGATGTGACGACTAACCGTGTAACTGGCCCTTTGTATCCAGGCGGCAACCGATATTTCTGAATAATTCGCTACATCTTCGGGAAGTTGAATATAATCAGCTGAACCATCAAGAGATATTGCTTGGGTACCTTGCTTGCCGGTCACAAAAGAACCTCCATTTGCAGCAGCATGGTTCAGATTAATCGAGTTATCTTTTGCATCACCGTCGAATTTGAGGTATTCAACCAAATCATTTTCACCGGTTGCAGTCGCAGAAACCTCGTCAGAATAATCCGATCGGTTTAGCGATTGGTCAACTGCACGTATTTTATAAAAGTACGGAACACCAGCCACTGTCGTATTATCAACACAGGATGTCGCATCAACATTCCGGGCGATAGTATTGTATTCCCCTCCTGATGAATTGGCGCGTAAAACATCATAACCGGTCACATCTCCATCCGAACTGGCAGTCCATTCCAATTTAACAGAGGTTGCATTTGCAGTAGCGTTCAAATTCGTCGGAGCTGCAGGTGCCGTAAAATCAACTGTAGCATCAACCTGCAAGAATCGCCATTGCTGGTTAGCACCGCCGTTTTTTTCGTTTTGCTGAATATTCGCACCGGCTGCAGTGCCGTTATCAGCAACTTCTAAACATTTTGCGCTAAACTGGTTACGAATATAAAACCAGCCATCTTCTGCATATTCGAGGTACCATACCTGGTTCAATGATTGTCTTCCATCCCACCAGGCACCCTTTTCCCACAAATGTGCGTTGGCTTCATTATCCAGCGAAGTATTGGAAATATCCAATTGTTTTCCACTTTGAACCCCTTTAATGTTGAAGTAACTGAAATCGCCGCCATTGCGCTTATTGATTGGATTTACGTACCATTGTTGGTAAGTAGCACCATTGCTCTCGTTTTGTTGAACATTTGTGCCATTAGTAGAAGCGCCATCGGCAGCTTCCATCACTTTCCCGCTATTACGGTTTACTAAAATGTATTTGCCATCTATTGCGGGTTGAATATCTTCACCCCAGGTAATATTGATAACACATTCGGCATTGGTATGCAGGTCTGTTTGGTACGTGCCAGGCAATCCAGCGGGCAGTTCAATTGCATAAGCACGCTGAGGTCCGTAACCATCGTAAAATACAGCCTTATCTTTTGAAACAAAACTGAATGTTGTTGTGACCCCCTGACGCTCAGAGACCCCACCGAAAGCTTGTATTTTCCCGTCGGGAGCACGATAAACAGATGCCGCAGTCCAGTTCGGACGATGTTCAGCATAACCGAGTCTGGTACCACCAGGTCTGCTGGCTTTGCAAAATTCTCCGCGGGTATACTCCGCTGTACCCCACCAAATACCAGTTTGCATACCATATTCAACGCCAACCATCGCTTCCATTACATTATGCAACTCGTCATTTGTAGCGTGGTCACCGTTGGCTCTTACGGCGGTATAGAAATCTGCATAATGATCAAAATCTCCTGCCAGCTGATGTGTATTTCCTTCTTCTAAACCAGCAGGGTCTATATAGTTATACCATTCCAATGCATTATCGTCATTCAACGTATTACCTCCGGAAATACGAATATTGTCAAAATTGGAATTATTACTCAGCGAATCAACTATCTCTTTAAAATCATCAATAGTCCCTTGAAGAGTTTCCTTCCAGGCCCCGTTATCATCTGGTTCATTAAAGGGAGAAACGGTAATTACAGTCCGCCCGGCTGCTACGTGCATCGCCCTGGTCACATCAAGGAGCTCTGTCCAATTTTTTGCTTGGTCCGGATTAGAAGGATCAAACATTGGATCCAATTTAGGCCAATCAGAATTCAACACAACTTGAGTCTCCGGATTAAGATATGTGTTAATAATATTTATTCGCAAGTTGGTATTGGTGAGCGCATCTCCTGTCAGTTCACCATTGACAATAGGGTCTGTTGGCATAAATGACGAGCGTATAACATCAACAACATCTTTTCCCATAAACCGGGTTCCCCGAATAATATTAACCGAATCGAGCCAAGCCAGATCCAGCCCCCAGATAATTGGTTTCTCAACTCCTACTTCCGCCAAATTATAATTAACCATACGGTCAGGGATGGGTTGCGTAACCAGAATGTCGCTTGTGCTTGCCGTCTGTGCCTCGACTGAAAAAATTCCCAATCCAAGCAAAAACAGAATTAATGATAGAAGTATAGTTTTCCTCATAAGTTTACGGTTTGTCTTTTGTTTCTATTTCTGAATTACGATGCGTAAAGTATCTTGTTTCCAAACTTGGCTTATTTGGTACGAAACCGTTTGGCACCTTGTTCTGACAAAAAAGGACCATTCAATTTCAGCAAAACAGAGTGCTGTTAAATTTTATTCGATTCGTTATCTGTTTCTACACTCCGAAGTATCCATTCAAGAGCCAAGTCTCTTCTTTGCAATCTAAAAACTTTCAGATGCTTTAACAGGTGGCTCAGTATTTCTCTAACTTTCTGTAAATATCGGCTCATCATTTTCGTGACAATTGAAATAAAAGTACTCGAGGGTAATTTGCATGTTCATCCCTCCAATTGATACCTTTTCTATCTTTAATTTAAATGCACGGGCTACAAAGAGCCCATGCATTTTTCAATTTATAAAAAGCTATTTGCGTATAGTTTTATGCTTTTATTCAAGAATCTATGGATTCATAAGACCGTAGAACTCTAGTTCTGCGACATTACAGTAGCCATCAGGAGCTGTGTAATAGTATATAAACCTATAAGCACTTGTTGTTGAAACCTCTGCAGATGTTAATACTCCCACTACCGGAGTTTCGGTAATGGTATACAACGTCTCGTAAGTTGCACTGGCCGGATCTGTTAAGATAGTTTCGTCATTCGATCCACGTATCTCAGCACCAACAACACGACCTTTCCATTGCTCGTCACGAGGGGCATATTTGAAGGACGTAAGCTGTACCTGGTTACCTGATCCAAAATCGTAACCAACAAACCCGGTAGATTTGTAGGCATCCGGTGCATCAACAAAGGTTGACAGGTTACCATCGAATGCGTCTGCAATTAATCCATTTACATTATCCCACGACCCTGGGTGACCGATGATATCACCTTCCACCAGCACTCCTGTTGAAGGTGTGGTTTCTCCGGTAATCATTTCTCCCCAGAATTCCAGTTCTGCGACATTACAGTATCCGTTTGCTGTGTAAAGGTAAATGTACCGATAGTTAGTAGCCGGTGCTACCTCAGCTTCTGTAAATTCGAGTTTTGACGGTCTTTCAGGAATGGTATAAATTACATCGTAGGTATTCAGGTAGTCCGGATCGTTTGACCCTCTGATTTCGGCTCCTACCAGGCGATCAACTCCCCAGCTTTCCTCGGTATCTCTACGCGCGAATTTCACCAGTCCGAGTTTCGCTTTATTTCCATCACCAAAATCGTAGCCTACCCATCCTTCAGGACCTGGTGCATCGACAAAAGTGTTAAAGTCACCATCAAATGCAGCATCAATCAAACCATTCACATTATCCCACGATCCGGAATGACCAATGATCGTTCCTTCAAGCAAAACAAGTTGAACAGGATCCGCCAGATTAACAGTCTTTGTTGCCACTGCTTCAGTTGTTCCTTCTTCTCCGGTAGCCGTTAATGTAACCGTATAAGTACCGGTTGCAGCGTATGTGTGCGTTGGATTTTCGTCTGTTGACGTTTCACCATCTCCAAAATCCCAAACAACTGCTGTCGTATAAGTTGTTGTACCGGCAAATGTTACAGTCTGTCCATCGACCACAAATGTGATTTTCGCAGTAGGATTAGGTGACTGTACATGAACTGATTTTTGAATGACTGCTGCTTGTGATCCACTTTCACCAGTGATTGTCAGCGTAACTAAATAATCTCCACCTGCGGCGAAAATGTGTTTTGGAGTAACCAAAGTCGATGTTTCTCCATCCCCAAAATCCCAGGCTGCAGATACCCCATTGGTTCCTGCTGGCATGAAGGACAACTCCAGTGGATTGGATGAACTTGCTTCGTAAGAAAAGTCTCCGGTTGGGTCAAGCAGATCATCTTGACAAGCGACATGAAACAATGCGAGGAACATTGCAATCGCCACTAATTTTATATTGTTATTTATAAAGTATTTCATTGCAAATGAGTTTTTGAATCGTTAGTAACCAGGATTTTGTTCCAGATTTGCGTTTTTGTCGATTTCCCATTTCGGTATTGGCATCCAATACATTGCGGGCGCATTAAATAAGCGTTGTTCAACAAGAACACCGGGTTCGTATGTCTTCGTTCCGTTAGGATGCAAAACAATTTCAACCCCAGTTGCATTTCTATTCAGTACATCTTCGGCAATTAACCAACGACGGACATCATAGTAGCGGTGTTCTTCAAAACACAGTTCTACACGGCGTTCATTAACAATGGCATCCCACAGATCATCCCCAGTAGCTGTAACATCAGGCATCTTTGCACGCGCGCGAATTACATTTAAAGCAGTCCGGGCTTCATCTTCCAATCCCTGGTTATAAAGAGCCTCAGCATAATTCAAGTATTGTTCTCCCAAACGGAACCAAATCCAGTTCTTGGGATTCGTAAAGTTCCAACTGTTGGGCACATAGGTTTCATCCATGTACTTACGCACGTTGTAGGATGATTTACTTGTATTCCAGCTATCCTGGCCGTACTTGGTATCCTTTCCACCTCCGGTTATATCACCTGCAGCATTGGCAATCAGGTAAGTCTGAACGTTTCTCTCTCTCCAGGGGTCTCCGTCAGCCAGAACTGTGGCATACAAACGAGCATCGCGATTGGCATACGGATTAGCCTTGTGAACCGGATTATCCCAATCGAACTTAGTTCCGTCAGCCATCTCAAAATCGTCCACAAATTCGGAGATTGGTGTATTTCCACCCCACAGTCCGTAACCATTCGGTCCATTGGTTTGATCCAATCCAGTCAGGTTGTCACCATCGGCACTCAAACCACCTTCACGATCGAAAAGTACTTCGCTGTTACCACCATCAAGGAACAACTGTGTGTAATTTTCTTTCACATCGTCGTATTTTTGATACAGCGCGTAACCGTTGTCCAAAGCAGCGTCAATACACGCTTTGGCAGCATCTGCTGCATTTTTCCAACGATCTGCATCCGGAGCTGAGTAGCCCACCAAAGGATTGACACCTGATTTGTTCATTAGCGGACTCGCGGCATAAAGCAACATTCTGCTTTTTAGGGCCAAGGCTGCTACGCTGGTAGCACGACCTTTGTCGGAACCATCATAACTAGCAGGCAATAGATCAGCAGCTTTATCGCATTCCGAAACAATAAAATCAACGTTGTCTTTATACGAATCACGCGCTACACTTAAATATTCTTCGCGATCGTTTAACGTATATGATTTGGTAATAAGTGGCATTCCACCCCAACGGGCAACCAGGTCAAAATACATTAGTGCACGGATAAATGTCACCTCTCCAACCAAGCGGTCCTTATAGGTTTCATCAGCAAATTCTACTTCATCAATACGTTCGAAGAAAAGATTACAGTTGGCGATATTTCCCCAAACAGTTGCCCATGATCGGTTATCCCATCCCCACCATCCGCCGTTCATACGACCTAAATCAGATGGGTTTACATAACCCTGTGTATATGGTTCACAACCACGAGACCAAGTCAAATAGGTTTCATCAACGACAGAACTTTGCCACGACTCAGTCCATCCATGCCCAACTTGATTGTAACGGGCATTTACAAATGCTTCAACCAATCCGGGATCGCTCCAAACATCCGTTTCTGAGATCTCGGTAAGCGGACTCTTATCTAATATATCTTCCTCTTGACACCCAAAGAAAAAGAGCATTAGTCCTAATAAGAAAGTGTATTTATATATCGTTTTCATTTCAATGACGGATTAAAAGGTTAAGTTCAAACCAAAGTTAAATACTCTCGACTGTGGCGTACTCCAGGCTGCAAATCCCTGACCTCCTTCAGTCGTTTCAGGATCGACGTCCTTTAGACCTGTAAAAGTCAACAAGTTCGAAGCACTCGTGTAAACACGCAAGTCTTTAAAGGGTAAGCGTTGCAACAACCGATCAGGCAACGTATACGAAAGTTCAATATTCTTTAAGCGCAGGTAAGTCGCATCTTTCAGGAAGAAGGTGTTTTTCTGTGCGGTAGAAGTCACCTCCCGATCATAAATACGTGGGTATTTTGCATTGATATTGAGGTGAGTCCAACGATTGTCGAAATAATCTTGTGTAAAGTTTCCGATACTTCCCGATTCGAAGAACAGGTATTGCCAAACATTTGTCGCACCTTGCCACAACATACTTAGCCCAAAATTTTTATAGTTGAAGCCCAGATTTAAACCGTAAACGATTTCCGGAGTTGTTGTTTTGTCTGGTCTGATTTTATCGTTACCGTCAATTACACCATCCTCGTTCACATCGCGGAAAATAAGATCTCCCAGTTTAGCATTACTCAGGTGCGGATTGTTATCCAAGTCGTCCTGAGTTCTGAAAATACCGATTGCATCGTAAAGCACCCAACCTGCACCAATCGATTTTCCAGTTTGCTTTTGCCACTCCAAAGTAGTCGCCGGTTCGTCAAAATACAGGATTTCACTTTTTGCATACGAAAAGTTTGCACTAGCATTGAAGCCTAATTTTCCAAATCGCTTATTGTATCCAAGTACAGTTTCTAAACCTTTAGTTTCACATTCACCGATATTTTCCGCAGGCAATGAAAGTCCGGTATACTGAGGGACATACGACGCTCCACTTGCCAGGATGTCTGTTCTTTTTGTCTTAAACAAATCCAAATCCAAGCTAAAATGTCTCAAAAATTTACTTTCAAAACCGATGTTGCTTGTGGTTGAAACCTCCCACCTCACGTTCGGGTTTGCCGTTCTCACTTGTCTGATACCCGCTTGTGAAACGGGGGTATCTCCGCCCAACAAAGCATTCCAATCGTAAGTATAAGTGGTCAAAAACTGGTATTTACCAATTCTATCATTACCCATCTGCCCCCAAGAAGCTTTCAACTTGAAGTAGTCGATGAAGCTCAAATTTTCCTTCCAGAAATCTTCTTCCGAAGCTCTCCATCCGATAGAAGCACCTGGGAAAAAACCAAAGCGGTGTCCCTTCGGGAAGTTTTCAGATCCATCGTAGCGGAAGTTGAACTGAGCGAGATATTTCTCTTTGTAGCTGTAGTCAACGCGACCAAAATAGTTCATACGCCCTGTTTCACTCGCACTACCGTCATTCTGTGCAGTTTCTTTGTCCCCTGCAAATAATTGTTCGATTGTAGTCGACACAAAATCCTGGCGTCTTCCATATAAATAGTCATACTTACTTTCATACTGTTCATAAGCAACAAAGGCAGACAGGTTGTGAGCATCATTAAATGTTCGGCTGTAGGATAACTTCGCGTTAAGAGTGATACCCAAATTTTGGCTCATACTTTCGTTCAATGCCGCATTGCTGGGACCATATTGTCTGGCAAAGTATTCATCTGAATTCACGTCGTAACCGTACAAGAAAAATGCTTTTTGAAAGTGTTTGTAAAAGTTGTCAGAGCGGTCAATATACATTCCACCATCAAACGCAAGACCTTCTGTTATAGAAGATAAATCCAAGCTGAAGCCCATATCCGCATTCACATATGAAGCGTTATTTTTTTGGTATCCCATTGTTCCATCAGCACAGGTCACCGGGTTAAAATCGTCCTGTGGAGCCAATACCGGCAGTCCGTTCTCCGGCCAACGAATGTTTACACGAGGGTCACCTTTTACCAGGTAGCGCCAGATTGCTTCGGATCCGTAGTGCGGAGAATTACGATCTTCCTGACGAAGAGAGATATTAACAAAAAGCTTGAGGTAATCGGTAGCCTGAACATCGATGTTTGATCTCAAGTTATATTGTTTGTAGTTACTGGCACTGTTGTGATAATAGTTATCCTGAAACTGATAACCGGCCGAGATAAAATATTTCACTTTCTCTGCACCACCGCTAATTGATAGATTGTGTTGTGTTTGAGGCGCAACATTACGAAGTGTTTCATCCATCCAGTTTATATTCGGATAGTTTGTTGGATCGGAACCATCACGAAACTTTTGAATTTGCTCGTCGTTGTAAAGCGGATTACGGCCGTAAATATCGGTTTCAATTTCATTCAAAGCGACCGCATAATCTGCTGAGTTCAACATATCAGGAAGAACGGTCGGTTGTCTCAAACCATAATTCGAACTTAATCGCACAATCGGTTTTCCGGCTTTACCGCGTTTTGTGGTAACCAGAATGACACCGTTTGCTGCCCGCGATCCGTAAATGGCTGCAGACGCATCCTTCAATACAGTGATGCTCTCGATATCGTTCGCATCAATGTTGTTAAAACCACCTGCGCGATCAGCCACCCCGTCAACAACAATCAAAGGACTGTTATCGCCTAAGGTACTTCTACCACGGATCAAAATCTCGGTGCTTTCGTATCCTGGTTCACCAGTGCGGTTATTGGTAATCAACCCCGGAAGTCGGCCAATTAGGGAGTTTGCCACGTTTGGCTCAGGTGTTTTCAATAATTCGTCACCAGCTGTAGAAACAACAGAACCGGTAACAGTAGCTCTTTTTTGGGTACCGTAACCAATCGCAACAACCTCATCAATACCTACCAATCCTTCCTGCATGGTCACGTTGATTATCGATTGGTTGCCGACCAAAACCTCTTGTGACTCCAAGCCGATGAAAGAGAATTGTAATGCTGCACTTCCCGGAACATCTGTAATGTTATAATTACCATTCATATCTGTAATTGCTCCCTGTGCTGTGCCTTTCACCACTACAGTCACCCCGGGTAAAGGTTCTCCCGACGAATCGGTTACTTTACCTGTCACTTTTCTTTTCTCTTCCTGCTGTGAATTATTCGATCCTTCTGTTGTGAGTACTATTTGCCTATCCGAAATAACGAAACTTACATTTGTTCCTTCAAACAAATCTTTCAATACAGACTCAAGTTCTTCCTGATTTGCGGAAACGGACACAATCCGGTTGACGTCTATCAGGTCTTTATTAAATAGAAAATAGTATTTCGTTGAATTTTCAATCTCATTAAGAACATTAAGTACCTTAACATTATTGAGTTGGAGAGTCAGCTGAGTTCGCTGCGAATAGGACTTACCTGCAAAGCCTTGCAGGGCAAAAACCAGTACAAGAAACACACTGAGTTTCATAATCTTCAATACTTTTAACAAGCCTCGGGTATTACCCCTAGCCATTCGATTTTTTTTCATAAATTTGAACGATTAAGTAGTTAAATTTTTTGCTGTTTTGACTGCTTTACAAATGGGAAGGTGTTGGTAGCACCTCCCATTTTTTAGTTAAAAATCACCTATCCTTCTTTCATCTGTCATTAGAATAATTTTACGGTTTGAAAATGTGCCATCGGGTTGTTTCACTCGTTCAACCTCCTGGTATTTTATTGGTGCTGTTAGTTTTATCAGACGCAGAACTTCGTCCAACGATTCGTTTTCGAAAGTGCCGTAATACCTGTAGTCTTTCAATTTTTGCCCAACGACTTCGATCTCTACATGATACCAACGACTAATTTGACTTGCGATATCTTCGAAACGCTCGTTACGGAACACCAGTTTCCCATTAATCCACGACACCAGGGCGCTGGCATCAACCTCCTTCTTAACATACCGGCTGTTCGCTATATCGAAAACTAGTTGCTGGTCGGGAGATAAAAGTGTCAAAGGCTTGAGGTTTGTATCCAACACTTTCACCTGTCCGGTTTTCAATACCACTTCCTCACTCTGCTCATCAGGATACGCAAGTACACTAAAAGTGGTTCCTAACACCTCTACATTCAGCTGACTTGTAGTAACATTAAAGGGATGCTTTTTGTCTTTTACAACCTCGAAATAGGCCTGTCCTACTAATTCCACTTTCCGGTTCGAGCTAAAATTGACAGCATATTTCAGTTTTGAATCACTGTTTAGAACACCAGATGATCCATCCGGCAAATGAAACTGGGCACGCACCCCGGGAGGGCAGATTATCTCAGCCCAGCTTTCCTCTGCCGACTGGCCAATATTCGAAGAAATATAATATAACAGGAAGCTTATTGCCAAGGGGATGAAAAGAATTGCGGCAGCGCGCTGTAACCAGACCAAATAATTCAGCTGGCGCCGTTTGCTTGCAGGGCTAAGTTCAAGACGGTAGACAAGACTGTTCCAGCTTTTCAGAAGGGGGAAGTCTTTGTCATCATCATCAATTGTTTGCCATTGCTGTTCCAACGCAGACAAGAAATTTTCGTCAGCCTTTTCTTTCTCAAATTCACGTTGAATTGAAAAATATTCTTTTCGAGTGTATTTCCCGTTAAAAAAGTTGTCCAGTATTTTCTTCAGGTCTTCCATATTGCTCAGGCTAAAAGTTAAAGGCCTACAATAAGTAATATGGACGGGAAAGAAAAACTACGTAGTCAGAAGTAATTTTTTTTACTTTTTTTTCGGATCAAGAAATAAATGATAGAATAACAGGCCAGCAACGTGGTCTTCACTTAAATCTTTCTTCAATTGTTTTAGCGCTTCGGACAGGTGTTTTTCTACAGTTCTGGGAGATATTTCCAATAGTTCAGCAATCTCTTTGGTTGGTATTCCTTGTTTTTTACTTAACAAGATTACCTCGCGTTGCCGTGGTGGTAACAGTGCAATCTTTTCTTCTACTAAATCCAACAGTGACTTGTAGTCAATGCGTTCTTCTGTTCGATTGTCGAATTCGATGGCATAATCAAGAATCTCGTGTTTATAACGATTTTCACGACTTTGTTTATTAAAATATTCACGAATACAGTTGTAGGTAATTTTGAATAGATAAGACTTAAAAGACAGCTCTGTATTAATTGATTCCCTTGCATTCCAAACCTTAACGAACACATCCTGCACAATTTCTTCGGCCTCGCTTTTGGACTTTAAATACCCTCTAGCAAATGCAAAAATTCGCTTCGAATACAGTTCAAACAAAAGCTGAAATGCCTTCTTGTCGCCCTGCTTTAATCCATCAACTAGTTCTTTTTCTTTTATTTCTCCCCGCATCTTAATCCGATTAAACAATACTGCGGATAACAGACAGTACACCGGTAAATACCGATTAGTTTGTTAAGTAAACATCAAAGTAAATAAAAAAGAATAAGCCTCCAAGCACCAAGGTCAAGCTTTCTATTTCGTTAAGTAATGAAACCCAATCATTACGACAACTATTCAAGAGTATCTAAAAAGGTCTATACTTAACCTGACAACTGAATTTTGCCTTCACCGCGAATACCAAATTTCCATTTAAGCTAAATCTGCCAAGTCAGTCCTTACCGAAAAATCTTCCAACTATCGATCAACAAATGCATTCGTCCCTTCAGCCTATTCAGCCCATTTATCGGCACTGCCAGCATCCGGGCACAAAAATATTTTTTCTCAAGCCAAGATCGTTAATGTGGTCTTTATTTAGGTTACCCAAGACACCTGTTGTCAACCGGATATAATCCGGTTCTTTAATAGCCGTTATTAGAGTCGTCCTTTGGCTTTGAACAATACATAATTCTTTTTCTAACTTACTGCAAGACGCTCACCCAAAAGATTTCTTATTGGCTAAAAATCTGGGATTTCCTCATGCCCCAAGCAATGTGGCTGTATGTTTCCTTTATTCGTTTTCCGGGCTGCAGATCATAAGCCATAATCTTTCCGTTTCTATATAGCGACCGTACCTATCTATTTGATAGAATACAATGGAATTGGGGCACTATTCGAAGAAAATAAATTTATCAGAAAGCGAAGGGTCAAGCTTGAAAACTCTAAATTTGGCGACAGTTTTAATACAAACTAAGACTTATAAAATTGACCTGTGGTGTAACTGGCAACACGTCAGATTCTGGTCCTGAAGAGTCCTGGTTCGAGCCCAGGCAGGTCAACAAAAAAAGCAGCTCAAACGGGCTGCTTTTTCGCTTCTCATGGTTTCGTGATTTCTGCTATTTTCAGACTGCTCTCAGGCCGACTCCAACTCCTTGCAGTTTTTGCAGGTTCCCTGAATCAGGACCTCAATTTCATCAGCTTCGTAACCTTCGGGAACCAACTGACTGGCTGCCAGAACAGCATCCAAACAGGTAACTCCATTACATTTCTTGCAATAAAAATGAAGGTGATTCTGGTGATGGCAATGGTGTTCATCACAATGATTCAACGCATATCTCACCTGCGTATTGTCAATAATTATCCGGTGTAGAATACCAGCTTCCAACATGGTCTGAACATTCCGGTAAAAGGTGATCCGATCGTACAATTTTCCCATTCCCTGCTTAATATCCGCCTCCGACAGCGGCGCCGTACTTTCCTGTAAAACCTCAATAATGGCCATTCGTGGCAATGTCTTCCGAATATGATGTAGTTCCAGGATATCTGAAGGTGTCATTTGGTATCATTTTCAATTTCAGAATAAAAATACGTTAAATAAATGAAACAATGTTGCATTTTATGAAATGATTTCATTTTATTTGCAACATTGTTTCATTTATTATTTCTGAAATGCCGCGAAAACGAATACCGGTAACCATCATAACAGGATTTCTTGGAGCAGGGAAAACAAGCCTGTTGAATGCACTAATCAAGCAGCATTCCGATCTTCGTTTTGCGATTATCGAAAACGAATTTGGCGAAATTGGGATAGATGGTGCCCTCATTGTCAATGCCAGCGAGAATCTCTTCGAGCTGTCAAACGGCTGCATTTGCTGCTCGCTGCAAGACGGATTCTATGCAACAATTTCAACCCTTTTATCTGCCCAAAGCCAATTTGACCATCTGCTGATTGAGACTACCGGCATTGCCGACCCCGACTCGGTCATTCAGCCCTTTCTGAACTCGACCGCCATTCAGCAAAGTTTTGAGCTGAACAGTGTCGTATGCGTAGCGGACGCACAAAACCTCGAAGACCTGATTGATGAGTATCCCGAAATCCGGAAACAACTGGCCACTGCCGATGTGGTACTCCTGAACAAATCCGACGAAGTAAATCCCGACTATGCAAATGCTGTATTTCGAAGTATCGCACTGATTAACCCGACCGCGACAACCAGGACCGTACAACATGCAAACATTCAGAATCTGGAGCTTCTGAACTCATTTTCCTATCGGTCAAAAAACGTGGAAGACAGCGTAATGAATTTCAGGGAAGTGTCGTTTTTGCGCAATACCCAACTACAAAAAACATCGGTTCTGCAAAAAAACGGCGACACAAAATCCAGACACAACATCCACTCAGAGGGCTTTATTATTCCCGGCAGTTTCAAGCAGGAAACCTTCCTTTTCTGGATAAAGAATTTCCTGTTTTTCAACCGCAACACCATCTTCCGAATCAAAGGACTCATCAGTTTCGATGGGACTAACGAGATGATGGTTTTCCAGGCGGTGCGCGACAATTTCGTGCTCGAGCCAATGACCAACCGGGAAGACGAAACACATTTTTGCAAGCTGGTATTTATCGGTAAAAACATCGATCGGGATAAACTGGAAGACAATTTATACAAACTAGTAGTAACAGAAAACACACAAACAACATGTTAAACGAATCGAAAATACCGGTGACCGTACTCAGCGGTTTTCTGGGAGCCGGAAAAACCACTGTCCTTAACCATGTTCTTAACAACCGCGAAAATTTGAAAGTAGCCGTGATTGTAAACGATATGAGTGAAGTTAATATCGACAGTCAGTTGGTTGAGAAAGAAACTGTTCTTTCGCGCACCGAGGAAAAGCTCGTTGAATTGAGCAATGGCTGCATTTGCTGCACGCTCCGCGACGACCTGGTGCAGGAAGTACACAAACTCGCACAAAACGGGAGGTTCGACTACCTGCTCATTGAGAGTACCGGAATATCGGAACCACTCCCAGTAGCACAAACCTTCAGCTATGCATTTGATGAACTGGGAATGGACCTGACGAAACTGACTCGCCTGGACACCATGGTTACCGTAGTTGATTCCGTGAATTTTGCGAAGGATTTCCTGTCACTCGATTCGATCGCCGATCGTGAAATGGAAGCCGACGGAACCAATGATGAACGAACGATTGTTGACCTATTGGTAGATCAGATTGAATTCGCGAATGTCATTTTGCTGAACAAGTCTGACCTTGTTGCTGACAAGCAAATGAACGAATTGAAAGAGATTATCCAAAAATTCAACCCTGAAGCCAAAATCATTCCAACCTACCACGGGCAAATTCCAACCAGTGAAATCCTCAACACCGGTATGTTTGACTTTGAACGAGCATCGCAAGGGGCAGGCTGGATTAAAGAATTGCAAGGAGAACACACCCCCGAGACGGAAGAATATGGTGTAAGTTCCTTTGTTTTCCGACGTCCGGAACCTTTCCATCCGGAACGTTTCTGGAAATACATCAACAATCGCTGGTCGAACACCATCCTACGCAGCAAAGGCTTCTTTTGGATCGCTTCACGCCCTGACCATGCTTTTTCATGGAGCCAGGCCGGTCTGTTGTCGACTTCCCAAAATGCGGGCGTTTGGTGGGCCTCACTACCCCTTAAAGACCGGAATATGAACCCGGCGTTTCAAGCCAACGAAGAATTCATCATGAGCCGGTGGAGCAAACGCTTCGGCGACCGGCAAAACGAGCTGGTATTGATTGGCCAGGATATGGACAAAAGCGAAATCATTGCCGAACTGGAAGAATGTTTGTGTACCGAAGCGGAAATCGCACAAATGGAGCAAAATCCGAAGCTTTTTAAAGATGAGTGGCCCCAATAACGAAACTAAAATTGAAGGTCGACGCATAGGCGAACGAATTTAAATACTAAATATCCCAACTTTTAGGGATTGTTGCGGGCCAATATTTACAATAACATTGTTAACGATAAACATGGCAATTCACAGACATAGCACCCCATTTGTAAAATATTCTGTATTACTGTTATTTCTATGGTATTACAGTGGGATAACTATGTTCTATCATGCCCACCGGATCGACGGAACAATCATCAGCCACTCGCATCCCTACTGGCCCGAGTCGTCCGCCAACGACGAACCATTCAAAAAACATAGCCACTCCAAGGGAGAACTAACCTTTGTAAAATACCTGAATCACCTGATATGGGAAAGCGGAACGTACGAGTTGTTTGTATCCGCACCTTCGGTTCAAAGTATTGAGTGCACGTCCTCAACATTCGTCGTGCATTGGGGAACCACGCCGCTGTCGCTCCCGCCGCTGCGCGCTCCTCCCGTTTAAAATCGATCTGTAAATCAGGCATTCTGCTTGCCACTTTGGCAACCAAAGCAACGATCACGTTTATTCAAACTGATCGAAAAAACGTCAATGTGATGAGATATTCCAAACGGAAATCTGCGTACTTTTTGTTGGGCATCGTGTATTCTTTGTGCACCAGTACCAGAGTTCTGTAAACTCAGAAACCATTGCAACTAGTTGAAAAAACCAAAATCACTACACCTCATGAAAAAGAAAATTCTAACCATATTTATCTTGCTGGCATTATTCTGCACCAGCAAGGCCCAAACAGGCATCAACGGCCTGTATCTCAACATCGCTGATTTCAAGGCCGGAAAAATAACCGAGCCGGTCGATTGCGCATCCGGGAAAAGCGCGATCCGGGTCAGCAACTTCTTTCTAAGTCCTTATGTTTTCATTCGGCAACAAAACGAAAAGATCAGGATTCCGATCAACCAGGTTTATGCCTTTGAAAACTGCGATGATCAAATCTATCGCATTTGGAACGAAAAAGCTTACCTGCTCCGCGACAGTTCCTACTTTAACATCTATGAATACACGAGCTGGCAAACGGTTAAAGTCTGGACATCGAGAATGACTCGCGTTCGGCAAAAACAGATGACGAATTACTTCATCAGTATCAACGACAGCTCGCCAATCATTCCGTTGTCTTTAACCAATCTGCTAAACACCGTGGGTGAAAATTCCAATGCCGGTCGACTGATTGCCGATCAATTCGCCGATGACAAATCGCTGCTTCAACGAGAGGGTGACACTTTTCACTTAAACCAAATATTGATCGAAAAATCGACGGACTAGAAAGTAAAAATCAGATTTAAAGATAAAAGATTCAGAACGCCTCAAAAACGATTTCCAGGCGCTTGGATTCTCTTTCGTTCGAACCTTTTTGGTTCCGAAACAGGGGATCTTTTGCCGAAAAAAGAAATGGCATCACACAAAAAAATCAACACAAAAACACGCTTAAAAATGAAAAAACTAATATTCTTATTTTGCATCTTCATTACAACCACCACAAGCCTTTGGGCTCAGAAAGCTAAATCGGACTCCAACATCGTCGGGCACGTCGTTTCCGACGGAGAACACTTGCCTTTTGTAACCGTTTCAATTAGCGGAACAACCATTGGTACCTCCACCGATGAAACCGGACACTACCGACTGATCAACCTGCCTGAAGGGAAGCTTATTTTGAAAGTACGCTCTGTTGGGTACCAACCGCAGGAAAAAGAAATCACGGTCACCGCAGGGCAAACCCAGGAAGTTAACTTCGATTTGCAAAAAGATATTCTGGGTATCGACGAGGTTGTTGTTACAGGAGACCGCAATGAAAAGAATCGACGCGAATCGTCAGTTATTGTGAACACGATAACGCCGAAATTATTTACCACAACAAACGCGGTCACGCTTAGCGAGGGCTTAAATTTCAGTCCCGGTCTGCGTATGGAAAACGACTGTCAAAACTGCGGTTTCAACCAGGTTCGGATGAACGGAATGGAAGGGCCGTATTCGCAAATCCTGATTAATGGCCGCGCAATTTTCAGCGGGTTGGCCGGTGTTTACGGACTGGAACTCATCCCTTCAAATATGCTGGAACGGATTGAAGTTGTCCGCGGTGGAGGTTCTGCACTATACGGCAGTAACGCCATTGCCGGCACGATCAACCTGATTCTGAAAGACCCGATTCGCAATACCTACGAGTTTGGGATCAACGGAGGAGCTTCCGGAGTTGGACTGAAAGGATCGGGCGACCCCGTGCAGGACTACACGGTGAATGCCAATGCGTCGGTCGTTTCCGACGACAACAAGTCGGGTATGGCCATTTATGGTTTTTACAGGGATCGGCAACCCTTCGACGCGAATGGCGACGGCTACTCCGAGCTGGCGAAAATGAAAAATACGACTTTCGGAACCCGCCTCTACCACCGATTTGGGATCTATAGTAAACTCTCGGCCGACTTCTTCAACATTAAAGAAAACCGCAGGGGTGGCGACCGTTTTGATTATCCCAAGCACGAAGCTAATATCGCAGAAGCCGTTGACCACGATATCACTACCGGAGCGCTCACCTGGGAACAATTTGTTCGCGGGACCGATCTGTGGTCGGTGTACTTTTCGGGTCAGCGCGTGCTGAGAGACTCGTACTACGGGGCAAACCAATCGCTGGCAGATTACGGAAACACCAAAGGTTTTACTTACAACCTCGGAACTCAATACAACGCAAGTTTTGGACGGTCGACGCTGATCGGAGGTATTGAAAACCGCGAAGAATGGCTGAAAGACAAAAAACTGGGCTACCTGGACATCGACAATGCAGAGATCGTGGACGGCGAAATTGTGTCTATTCCGCATACTGAAAACACCATTGTTGCCGATCAGAGGAGTAACATTCTCGGCATCTTTGCCCAATACGGAATTACCTGGGCCAAATTGAATGTTTCGCTGGGTGCCCGTTTCGATCATTATAAAATTGAAGATCTCGCAACTGACGGGAGTGCGAAATCGGGCAACGTGCTTAGTCCCCGTTTGACCGCGAAATATGATTTCAAACCGTTTCTTCAGGGACGTTTAAGCTACTCGCAAGGGTACCGTGCTCCCCAGGTCTTCGACGAGGATTTGCATATCGAGACATCCGGTTCACGCCAGGTGATCCACGAAAATGATCCTGATCTAAAGCAGGAAACCAGTTACAGCTACATGGCCTCACTGGATTTCAACAAGCGCTTGGGAAAAGTAGAATTTGGACTGTTGGCCGAATCATTTTATACCAAACTAAATGATGCCTTTGTCAACGAGTACGGGACACCGGACGAAGACGGAGTTGTTGTTTACACCCGTACCAACGCTGAAGGCGGCGCAACAGTTAAAGGCATCAACTTCGAACTAAACCTCGTACCGTCAGAAGTAATCACCTTTAAGTCGGGTTTTACCATTCAAAAAAGTGAATACGAGGAAGCTCAGGAGTTCGACCAGACCAAGTTCTTCCGGACACCAAACAATTATGGCTATTTCTCGCTCGATGTAAAATTACTGCATGACCTCGGACTTTCTTCATCTGCAAACTATACCGGAAAGATGCTCGTCCCTTACTTCG